>QCEN01000001.1 GCA_003280575.1 Prochlorococcus sp. AG-355-P07
AAAGGAGGTTGATTTCCTTATAAATCTTTTTAGAGAAGTCTTGAGAAACGAAATCGAGGAGATACATCAAGAATTAATTAAAATAAAATTCATCGGAGATCTATCCCCTTTCCCGAAGGATCTAAAACAATTGATCTATAGTTCGGAATCCCTAACTAAAAATAATAATTCCTTTTTATTAAATGTTTGTGCGAATTACGGAGGTAGACAAGAAATAGTAAATGTTGCAAAAGAACTAGCATTAAAATCCTCGTCAGGGGAAATAAAACCAAGTGAAGTTAATGAAGAACTATTTAATTCAGAACTATTAACTCGAGGAATCAAGGATCCTGAATTACTAATAAGAACTAGTGGAGAAAAAAGGATAAGTAACTTTCTTTTATGGCAATTAGCTTATTCTGAAATTTATATATCTGACGTACTTTGGCCAGATTTTAATGAGTTTGAATTTCTAAAAGCAATAATTGATTACCAATCAAGGAATAGACGTTTCGGCGGTATAGAATCATTACCAAATGAATCTTTTGAAGATTCTTAATATTCTTCTTAACAAAAAATGACTAAGTCGAGTAACCAACTTTATAAAGAAATTAGATTCGATTGGGATAGAAATGAGATATTAGAAATACTTAATATGCCCCTTATTGATTTAATGTGGAAATCGCAAATTGTACATAGAAAATTTAATAAATACATAGTTCAATTAGCATCATTATTCAGCGTAAAGACAGGCGGATGTGAAGAAAATTGTTCATATTGTAGCCAATCAATTTACAGTACTAGTCAAATAAAAAGTCACCCACAATTTCAGGTTGAAGAGGTTTTAGCAAGAGCCCAAGCTGCAAAAAATGAGGGTGCTGATAGGTTTTGTATGGGTTGGGCATGGAGAGAAATCAGGGATGGAAAATATTTTAATGCAATGTTAAAGATGGTAAGTGGTGTGAGAGATCTTGGAATGGAAGCATGCGTTACTGCAGGAATGCTTACTGAAGAACAAGCCTCAAGGCTTGCTGAGGCAGGTTTAACAGCTTATAATCACAATCTTGATACTAGTCCAGAATATTATGAAAATATCATTACTACTAGAACTTATCAAGACAGATTAGATACTATTAGAAGAGTAAGAAATGCAGGAATAAATGTATGTTGCGGAGGGATAATAGGTTTAGGGGAAAGCAATGGTGATAGAGCATCTCTTTTAGAGGTCCTTTCAAACATGAATCCACACCCCGAAAGTGTTCCTATCAATTCATTAGTAGCTATTGAAGGTACTAGCTTAGAAGATAATCAAGAAATTGATTCTATTGAAATGATAAGGATGATAGCTACAGCTAGAATTCTTATGCCTAAAAGTAAAATAAGATTAAGTGCAGGGCGAGAAAAGCTTTCAAAAGAAGCCCAAATTTTATGTTTTCAATGCGGGGCAAATTCAATTTTTTATGGAGATGAGCTACTCACAACTTCAAATCCATCTTTTCAATCAGACAGAGAGCTCCTTAAAGAGGTTGGAGTATCATTTAATAAAAATTTTGAAACTTGTGAAAAAACATTATCTTCTTTATGAAAAGCAAAAATTATAAAATAGTTTCTCTTTACTCTTTCTTCCCATTTCAAGAAAAATTAATTCTTAATCTAAAAAATAAACTACATGAAATCGAAAATGAAAACGATCTTTCAGGTTTGTTAATTTTTGCAAGTGAGGGCATTAATGGAACTATTTGTGCTGAGAATAATGTAATTGATATTGTTATTAATTTACTTAGCAAATATACAGGTAATAAAAATTTGAATATTAAGGCAAACTTTTCAAAAAAGAAAGTCTTCAAAAAATTAAAAATAAAAATTAAGAAAGAAATAGTTACAATGGGAGTCCCTGAAATAAACCCTTCAGAAAATAATGGGACTTATGTTGACTCAGCTGATTGGAATAAGTTAATTAAAAATCAAAATACAATAGTAATTGATACTAGAAATCATTATGAGGTTTCTATAGGAACATTTCAGAATTCTATAAACCCAAATACAAGAAACTTTAGAGAATTCCCAAAGTGGGTTGATGATCATTTAGATACTCATTTAGAGAATAAAGAGTCTACAAATATAGCAATGTTTTGTACTGGAGGAATAAGATGTGAAAAAGCTACTAGTTTTCTGAAAAAGAAAGGTTATAAAAATATTTATCAACTAAAAGGGGGCATCCTTAAATACCTTGATGATATACCAAAAGAAGAAAACTTATTTGAAGGTGAATGTTATGTTTTTGATAAAAGAGTTGCTTTAGATCAAGAATTAGAAAAAGGCTCCTACATGATTTGCCATGCATGTGGAATGCCAGTTTCAATTCAAGATCAAAAAAGAAAAGAATATATAAAGGGTATCCAATGTCATTTTTGCATAGATCAATTCAGTGATAATGATAGGAAAAGATTTAAAGAAAGGCAGAAACAGATCGACAGATTGAAAGTGGAAAATCATAAAATCTATCAGGACTAATTTTTAAAATCATGCAAGTTAAAGAATTGGAAAAATTAGCAGGTACCATTGGATTATTAATTAAAATTCAGGTAAGAGAAACTCTCGGATTATGTTTCTTTAGAATCGTTATAGCAGAACAGAAAGATAACATCATTAAGATTTGGGCCGAAATGAAAGGTTGGACTTATTTAAATAAAAAAGGTATTCAACTTGATACGTTAAGAATCCTTAGTAAAGCTCCTGCTTTTGTTTCGGAATTAATATGGGCAACAACAATGGCTTGGGCAATCGAAAAAAAATCAAGCAACAAAGCAAGACTTTTAGCTATTTTTGACAGTGAAGGGTATAGTAAAAAACTTGTAAGATATTTCAAGTTAATAGGCTTCAAAATTGTGAAAGAAGTTGGTTCTAGCCCTGTAGATCTTTTATTAAGATTGGTTTGGGGAGGTGCAGGTACTCTTATGAACGGAGAATGTAATTCCATATTGAAAAAACTTGAGAAGAAACTTTCTTTAATTGAAGGAAGTTAACCTGCATGATAACTACTTCTAACTAAGGGACCAGAAGATACTTTTTTGAATCCTAATTCCTTAGAGAAGCGATATAAATATTCAAACTCTGATGGATCCCAATATTTTTTAACTTCCAAATGATTGAATGAAGGTCTTAAATATTGGCCAATTGTAATTTGATCACAATCTATTTTTTTAAGATCATAAATTGTATTTTTTATTTCATCCAATGTTTCCCCAAGACCTAACATAATGCCTGATTTAGTTTGAATATGAGGAGCAAGATCTTTTGACTTTTTTAGTAAACAAAGAGATTTTTTGTAATTTGCACCTCTCCTAACTTCTTTTTGCAATCTTTCAACAGTTTCAAGATTATGATTAAAACATATTGGATCTTTTTCTAAAATCATCTTTAATCTCTCAGTCTGAAGGTTATTATTTTCATCAAAATTTTTGCCCCCACCCCATAAATCAGGAGTTAAAACCTCTATTTTAATTGTCGAATCAATTTTTCTAATCTCATCAATTGTAGATATAAATAAATTCGCACCATGATCAGGGAGATCGTCTCTAGCTACAGATGTCAAAACAACATATTTTAAATCTAGCACTTTCACTGCTTCAGCGACTTGTTTACATTCATTAATATTGATAGAACTAGGTCTACCTTTATTTACCTGACAAAAAGCACAAGAACGAGAACATATCGATCCACCCAATAAGAAAGTGGCTGTTCCTGAGGCATAACATTCTGCTCTATTCGGACATCTTGCTTCTTCACAAATAGTATGAATATTTGATTTTTTGATGAGCGTTTGTATTTTTTCGAACTCTGAAGCTTTACTAATAGGAAATTTTATCCAAGATGGAAGTCTTAAGATATTTTCTTTCTTGATTAGATTATTGTCTCTCATTGTCTAATTTAGTTTTGTTCTCCCTTCTAAGGCCCTAGCGAGTGTAACTTCATCCACGTATTCAAGTTCACTGCCCATTGGAAGTCCATATGCAATCCTCGTAACTTTAGTAAAAGGGGCTAAAAGTTTTCCAATATAAAGACTTGTTGTATCTCCCTCTACACTAGGGGTCAATGCCAATATGATCTCATCTATTTCAGACTTACTAACTCTCTCTACCAAGCTTCTTATTTCTAAGAGTTCGGGGCCAACAGAATCCATTGGAGATATTAAACCACCAATAACATGGTAAACACCTTTAAATTCTCTGGCACGCTCCAAAGCAAGCAAATCTTTTGCTTCTGCTACTACACAGATTAGTTTTTGATTTCTTTCAGTATTTTTACAAATTTCACATTCATCTTCTGAAGTCAAATTGAAGCATTTTTTGCAACGACCAACATTACTACGCGCTTCTAAAAGAGCCTTTGAAAAATCTCTTATTGTGCTTTCAGGCTGTTTTAGAATAAACAGTGCTAATCGTTGCGCTGTTCTTGGACCTATCCCAGGGAATTTCTCAAAATGACCAATTAATTTTGAAAGCGGTTTCGTATAAGTAATCAAAATTAAACTATTTCTAGGAATAATTTAGACGCAAAATTCTGAATTGCCATAATTGTTTGCTTTTAATGTCTTATTATGTTTTTAGTTAGTAATTTCAAACAAAATGAAAAATATTAAATTTAACCCTTTCAAATATTTATTTTTGATTTTTTTGTGTTTAACATTGAGTGCTTGTAGTGGCGGACTAAATGCGGGATTAGAAGCTTATCAAAGTCCAGATGGAAGATATGCCTTTTTGTATCCAACAGGATGGACTAGAGTAAAAGTCGATGGAGGACCTGAAATTATTTATCATGATTTAATCAATAGTAATGAGACCTTAAGTTTAGTTATTTCTGATGTTAAAAAAGAGGTTCAATTAGAGCAATTAGGAAGCCCAGTTGAAGTAGGTCAAACATTAATTGATAAAGTCATTGCTCCCGAAGGTTCAGGTAGAGAGGTAAAACTTATAAATGCCAATAAGAGGGAGGCATCCAATCATATTTTCTATGATTTGGAGTATGAATTAAATTTAAATGAACAAGCCAGACACGAATTAGCTACTGTCGTAATTGACAGAGGAACACTTTACACTTTCGCTGTGGGAACAAATGAAGAGAGATGGAATAAAGTTGACGGTATGTTTAGTAATGTAATTGAATCATTTAACTTCTTAATATAATTTAGAAATTCTATCCTAGATTCCTACTTGAACATTCCATAAATCAGCATAAATTTTGTTCTGATCTAATAGTCTTTCATGTTTTCCGCTTTCAACTATTTTGCCTTTATCAATAACAACAATATTATCCGCATTTTTTATAGTGCTTAATCTATGAGCTATTACTATCGTTGTTCTTTCTTCGGTGATTTTAGATAATGATTTTTGAATTAAAGCCTCTGTTTCATTATCAACTGAGGCTGTAGCTTCATCTAAAATTAATATTGGTGCATCTTTTAAAACAGCTCTCGCCAAGGCAATTCTTTGACGTTGTCCGCCTGAGAGTCTTTGGCCCCTTTCCCCCACTATAGTTTTATAACCATCTGGTAATTTTTCGATAAATTTATGAGCTTCCGCAATCTTTGAAGCTTTGATTATATCTTTAAGACTTGGGTTGATTGAGCCATAAGCAATATTTTCTTGTACACTACCATGAAATAAATAAGTTTCTTGACTTACTAAAGAAATACACTTTCTTAAATCCCTTAAATTTATTTCTTTAATAGAAATACCATCCAAGGTTATTGACCCATTATTACTATCATAAATTCTAAGGAGTAATTTTATTATTGTACTTTTCCCAGAACCTGTTAAACCAACAATTCCTAATGTTGAGTAATTTTCAATTTTGAAATTTATATTTTTTAAAGTTAAATCTCTCCCAGGATAATTAAAATTTATATTATTAAAAATGATTTCTCCTTTAATATCTTTAGGTTCAATTTTTATTTTTCCATCTTTTATTTTTATAGGTGTATCTATGAGATCAATTACTCTATCTATTGAAGCCATAGATCTCTGAAAATCATCTAAAACATGCCCCAAAGTAGTTAAAGGCCATAATAGTCTTTGTGTAATAAAAACTAAAAAACTATAAGTTCCTACATCAAGCGTCTTATTCCAAGTTTGGAAACCTCCAATTAATAGAATCGCTATAAAAGCAAATAAGATTGCAAACCTTATAAGAGGAATAAAAGCAGAAGATAATTTTATTGCAGCCTTATTACTTCTTTGATAATCGAGACTTTCTTTATTTAATCTATTTAGTTCCCATTTTTCTTTAGTAAAACTTTTTATGGTTAGTATTCCACTTAGATTGTTATTAAGTCTTGATGCCAACAGTCCAGCTTTATTTCTAACATCTCTATATTTTGGAGCAAGCTTCCTTTGAAATTTAATTGACCCTAAAAATATAATTGGAATAGGCAAAAAAGCAAATAAAGCAATTTTTGGAGCGACAAAAATCATAGTACCCCCAATTATTAAGACAGTTATAAATAACTGAATAATCTGATTAGCCCCTTGGTCTAGAAATCTCTCGAGTTGATTTATATCATCATTCAAAATAGATAATAGCCTTCCAGTATTATCATTTTCAAAAAAATCCATATCTAATTCCTGGATATGCTCATAAGCTTTTATCCTTAATTTATGTTGCGATAGCTGAGCCAAATTTCTCCATAAAATCGAATATAAATATTCAAAGGAGGATTCACCAGACCAAACTATTCCTGAAACAAATGCAAGAAAAATCAATTGTGCTGGTACTTCTTTTATCCCAAAACCAGCAATCCATGAATTCTGTTCCTTTACAACGATATCAACCGCGAGACCAATTATTACAGGGGGAGCTAAATCTAATATTTTATTAATTATGGAACTAATAAAAGCAAAAAATAGTAACCTTCTTTCTTCAATCAGATTTAAATAAAGTCTAATTATTGGATTTTGATTGCTCTTAGACCTCATAAAATAACAATTAATTTTTTTTATTATGATTTAAATTTTCTTTAATTTCTAATTTACATTTTGTTTTTGCTTCTTGATGACTTGCAGTTTGCGTAAATTCTTCGTAGTAACAATGACAAGTTTCATTCGCAATTTCTTCACTATATACCATTTCTGCTTTCTCCATTTCCTCTTTGACACTCTGAAGACAAAATAATTTTATAATTGAATTTTGTTTCGTTTGAGCTAAAAAATAACTATTAAAAGAGTTGAATAGTATCATCAGATTTACAAAAATAAAGAATTTATATTTGCTAGCTTTCATTCTCTATTACTAGTTTCTGACTTTAATTTTTTTTAATTTATTTTTAGTTTCTCTATGCAGATCTCTGGGTAAATCTACCAAACTGTAATCATTAAAAATCTGTATCTTACCTATGGATCTACCATTTATATTAGTTGAATTGCAGATTGAAGATATAATATTTGCAACTCTAACCCCATCAAATTTACCAAAGTTAAATTTGTATGTTTCAAAAGAATCATTTTGATAATTATTTTTCCTATTTGAATTTCTCATACGATTATTTATATTCCTATTTGATCTATTTCGATCAGTATTATTTTGTTTGTGAATCCAAGAATCATCCTCATTAACAAAAAATGATTTATTACCTATTACTAAATTAATCGCCGCCATAGCAATATTTGAGTCATCCATAGAATATTTTTCTTTTAGATTATCTAGTAGATCAATAATCAAAGCTTTATTTTCTTCATTTTCATCTTTAGCTAATGAACTCTCATTAACATTATCTATAAGTTTTTCCATCCTTTTTTCATTTATTATTTTATTACTTGGAATATTAATTTCTTCAATCTTAGTTCTTGTTGAGTTTTCTAAGTTTCTTAGAAAATGTTTTTCTCTTTGATTAACAAATAAAATTGCTTCCCCTGATCTGCCTGCCCTTCCAGTTCTTCCAATTCTATGAGTATATGTTTCCTTGTCAAAAGGAAAATCGTAATTAACAACAAGTTTTATCCTCTCAACATCTAATCCTCTAGCTGCCACATCTGTTGCAACAAGGATATTAATAAATCCTTTTTTTAATCTATCTACAGTATTTTCTCTTTGATTTTGAGGTATATCTCCATTAAGTACTGCCACAGTGTGACCTGAGTTCTCTAAAGCTTCAGCTATTGACGTAGTAAGTAGTTTTGTCCTCACAAAAATAATCACTCCCTCGTTATTAAGTTCTAATATTCTTTTTAAAGCATCTAACTTATGATGCCTTTGAACATATAGAAATTTTTGCGAAATTAATTGAGTTTCTTTTTTGACACTTTTGATTAATATTTCAGCGGGATCATTTAGATATTTTTTTGCTATATTTCTTATTTCACTTGGCATTGTTGCTGAAAACAATACCATCTGCTTATTTTGCGGAAGTTGATCTATTATCCATTCAATATCTTCAAGAAAACCCATATTTAACATTTCATCTGCCTCATCTAAAACAAGACAATTTATATCTTTAATTTTAAAAGTCCCCTGCCTTATATGATCCATTATTCGGCCTGGGGTCCCAACTACTACGTCAACTTTTCTTTTTAATGCAGAAATTTGATTTCGATAGTCGGTACCTCCATATATTGCAACAGTCTTAAAATTACTGGATTCAGAACTATAACTTTTAAAAGATTCTGCCACTTGAGTTGCTAATTCTCTTGTGGGAGTCATAACTAAAACTTTGGCATTTAATTCTTTATTATCTGCAAGTTTTTCTATTAATGGTAATGCGAAAGCTGCAGTCTTTCCAGTCCCTGTCTGTGCTTGGCCTAGTAAATCTCTGCCTAACATTAGTTCTGGAATTGCAGCTTTTTGGATGGGAGTTGGATTTTTATATCCTTTATTTCTTAACGAATTTAAGATCGATTGATTAAACCCAAAATCGATAAATCCATTCTCATTCTCATTCTCATTCTCATTCTCATTCTCATTTTCTTTCGATACTTCGAGTAGTTGAGTTTCAATTTCTTTTTTGTTCTCTAAGTTATTTAATTTCAACAGGGAAGCATCATTCTGAGATTTTTTCTTCTCATTACTAAGAGAGTTGCTATCTTTTTTTAAAGTCATTTAAAATGCCTAATAATCTTCTGATTAGGCATTCAACAAATATCTAAATTGACTTAAAATGTTGACTAGCCTTACAGAGCCGAATTATTAATCTAACACCTTGGGGTTAAGATCTTACTAATTTCTCAAAAATAAAATTTAATTTAAATAATATATATCTAGAAATTTTTTCGCTCTTGTAACCGCAGTATAAAATAACCTTCTTTCAAAATTATCTCTGCAAAAGATATTTTCATTATCTTTTTTTTCTTTTGAAGAATTTTGATTTATTCTATACTTTTGGGACCACAAAATGCTTACTTTTTCAGATTCGCTTCCCTGAGATTTATGTATAGTAATGGCTATTGCTGGCACAACATTTTCTAAATTAGATGGATCAATTAATGCAACAATTTGTTCGTTATTTTCGTTAAATTTTCTAAAAAGATATTTTCTTTGATTTTTTAAACCTATGAGTACTCCGATATCCCCATTTGACAATCCAAGTTCATTATTATTTTTTGTACACATTATCGGAACACCCTCGTTAAGAGTTTTAAGGTCATAGGGTTTTTTTTGACCAAAAACAATTTCATTCAAATATTCAACGCTCCATATTCCAGAATTTTTTTCACATAAAATTAAGTGACTTTTTAAATCCAGAAATATCTTATCTAATAAATCTTTTTCATTTAGCAATAAATTATCAATACCCTCATCAAATATATATTTTTTTTTACTTAAATTTGAAGTTGAGAGATTTAACTGTTTTAGATGACTTGTAATAGAAAAAAATAGATCTTTTGGAATATCTTTTCCTCTACTTTTTGAAATAGTAATTTCTTTTGAATTATTATCTTTTTCTAATTCTTTTATCTTTTGATTAAGTAAAGAAGAATCATTTTTAAATATTAAACTACTAATTAATGATATATCTCCAATATTTCTATAAGTTTTTTCTAAATTTACTACACAAGATTTAATTGAACTATTATCATTATATTCAAACAAGTAATTCCAAATAGAACAATTATTTACTGGAGACAATTGATTTTTATCTCCAACTAAAATTATTTTACAGTCCTTTGCTAACAAATTTAAAACTGATTCAATCAAATCGATATTAACCATCGACATTTCATCAATTATGAAAATATCAAGCTCTTTTAGTTTAAATTTCAACTTAAGAGTTTTATTTTGAGAATTTAAAATCCATCTATGTAAAGTTTGAAATTCTATTCGGTCTAGAAATTCGCTACTAGGAATATTTTTTTTATCATTGAGAGTTTCTTTTAGACGTGCTGTAGCTTTACCCGTTGGAGAAGACAAACCAATATTTAAAAAGTTATCAACTCGAAGGAGTTCTATTATTAACTTTATTATTAAAGTGGTTTTACCCGTACCTGGTCCTCCTTGAAGGAAAACTAAGTTTGAATATTTAAGTATATTTTTTATTTGATCAATTTTATTATCATCTTTATAAATTATCGAATTCATTAAATTATCGGTATCTATTTTTTTTAAAAATAAATTAATAACTCTTTCAATCTTTTTTGACCATTTTGATAGAGATAATTTTCTATTTAATAATACGAATGGAGAATTAGGGGAACCTATCAAACCGATATTTTTTAGAACTTCTATATGTTTATTGGGCCAGCCAGCTTCTAATAATTCAAAAATTATAAAACTACTATCTAAATCAATAATAGTTTCACCATTTTTTTCAAACTCTAATAAAATTCTTATTGCATCTTTTACGTAATTTCCATATTTTTTTTCATTGAATTTGTAAATAACTAAGATTAAATTGAATATATGATCATACTGGAACTTTTCAATATCAGGAGTTTTAGTCATTCTAAAAAAGGTTATCTAAATAATTTATTCTCTTTAAAGGTGCTTTGCCAATAAAAATACCTGGAGATATATCTTTCGACTTAGATTTTTCAAATAATTCAAAATTTGGTAATCCCTTTAAAAACAAATAAATATATCCTCCTAGATGTTTACGTGGCTGATAATTTTTAAGTCTCCACTTTAATAATCTATGCAATGCTAATAAATAAAGATGTGATTGCAATGGATAATGATGTTTAATCATTTCATTTCTCATATTTTCATAGTTATAGTTTCTTGGTAAACAATCACTATTATCACTGTCAGAAATAAAATTACTTTTCCAATCAATTACCCACCATTTACTATCTTCTAATTTATTGCCTATAGGGAATAAACAATCAATACATCCTGAATGAAAGCCTTTATTCATAATTAGAAGATCATTTATTTTGTTTGCATATTCTTCACCAAATTCATATTCCTTATCTAAAAAAAAGCATTTTGATATATCATAAGAATTAATATTTTTACCTTCATAAGATAGAGTTAAATCATATTTAAGCTCCTTAATAAAGTTTTCATTTGGAATATCAACTAGTTTCTTATTTTGTAATTCACTTCCTAAAGATATATTTATAATTCTTAAAATCGCATCTTTTACTTTAAAAGCCAAAGAAGTATCGATTTGATGAAAGTTCAATTCCTCAATAATTAAATCAATTAATTCTTGATTATTATCGTTTCTAAATTCAAATCTTTCTATTATTTTGTGCAGGCAAGTCCCAGCAATGGTTCCTTTTGGAAATTCACTTAAGGGATTAGGATAAGAAAAATAATTAGGGTAATTCTTTGATTTCCTAGTATTAGACTCTTTGATAATTGATATATTATCTTCATAATCCTTATATTGATTAATGACTGCATCAATATTTTTATCTTTACGTATCCAAGAAGAATAACTTGAATAAGAAATAAATTGATCAGAATTAAATTCATTGGATATTTTTTTATTAACTTTATCGATTTTCCAAAGATTTTTATTCAATCGTTTGGTTTGGAACTTAACAAAAATTTCTTTTATTTTCTCTTTTTCCATCCTGACTTCAAAATTTGACTTATAAATATTGATATTTTCCAAATTATTAAGTAAATCATTATTTAAAATATTATTTGTATCTTCTAAATCATTAAAAACAACAAGTTTATATTTGCTCCTCGTAAGTGCTACATAAATTAACCTTTCACTCTCTTTAAATAAATCTTCTTCTTCTATTAATTTAAATTTTTCAACCTTTGCGTAATTATTAGAAATATTAATGTATATGTTTCTATCAAAATTTGATTTCCAAAGAGGGCCTTTAATCTTATTTGACTTATTTGAAATAGTTGAGAGGTATGGACATAGGACCATTTCAAATTCGAGGCCTTTACTACTATGAATAGTAGAAAGATTTATTCCATTTTGAAGATTGTAATCTTTTGTCAAAAAATCTTCTCCAGTACAAATTCTTGAAATATGATCTAACTGATTTTTATACCAGTTGAAAACTTTATAGAGATTAAAATCATTATTCATTAATTCTATTTCAACAATTTCTGAAAGTTGAAATAAATTTGAATTTAAATCTAAATCTTTAATAATCGAGGATGACTTGTAATTTATAAGAAGTTCATTAACAATATTTAAAAAACCTTTTTCTTTTAGTTCCTGGGACCAAGTAATGCATTTATTAATTAAAATTTCTAAATTATTACTAATTCCATCATCAAGTAATTCTTCTAATTCTATTTCTATAAACTTTGAAGTAGCAAGCACAGTAATATTTTTTAGAAACCTTGGATTTAATAAACATTCAATGAATAAAAATATTAGAGAACTTGCTTCTGTATCAAATATATTTTGTTTGTTTTGAATTTTGCATGGGAGGTTAAACTGATTTAATTTTTTTTTTAAATCTAAGCATTGCGAATTATTTAATGTAAGAATCGCAATTTTATTAATATCAATTTCTTGATTATTAAAAATAAAGTTAACAATATAATGCGTTACAAGATCCTCTATATCAGTCTCTTTTTTTGAAAATTCTACAATTTCAAATACATCCTTAAATTTAAATTCAGAATTAATATTTTCATTAATTCTTGAGGTTAATTCCGTATATTTTATTTTTGATTGTTTAAGTCCATTCATATAAAGTTTATTAAGAACATCAATTAACTTTTTCGAGGATCTATAGTTATCTTTAAGACTAAGAACTTCTATTGCATTAGATCTCGCATCCAAGTAAGTTTCAATATCTCCGCCTCTAAATTTGTAGATCGCTTGTTTTGGATCACCTACACAAAGTAAAAAATGATTTTTAGTATTAAAGAACTTTTTTATTAAATTCCACTGAGTAATATCTGTATCTTGAAACTCATCTACCAACACACATTTAAATCTTTTTTGAATTTTAGATAGAGTAATGCTATTACTAATTTCTGAATCTAGAAAAGTATTTTCTACAGTCTTTATAAGATCATTGAAGTTGAAAATAGAAAAACTTTTCTTTAATTCAATTAATTTTATATAAGCTAATTGGGTAAATATTCGTACAAATTCAGTATAGAAACCTTCTTTTATTTTATAAATTTTATCTTGTAATAAATTAAATTTAGTGAAATCTAGTTTTATATTATGTTTATTAATTTCTTTAGATATATTTTCATTGTAAAAATATTTAGATAAAAGATCATCTTTAGAAATATCATATATAAAATCAATCACATTTTTAGAATTAAGCCTTTTATTAATCTCTTTAATCCAACAAACTATTTGATTAAACTTATCATTTCTTGGTTTTGCTGCATATATTTGACTTTTTCCACCACTCTCCTTAATTAATTTTCCCAACTCGATAAGTTGTAAAAATAATTCCTTACCTTTCTTATCCCATTCAACACAAAACTCGATCCAATTTAAATAAAAAAATTCATTAAAATAGTTATTTAAATCGGTAATATTATATTTATTATTTATTTGAAATTTACAGATATTTTCTTGATCTATATTTTTTAAAATTTCTACAAAAAATGACTTATTGATCCTACTTCCAAATCTAGAACTTATTTTTTTTTTGTTGACTGCTGAAATAAGCCCATGATTAAGATTCAGAAAATCATCAATCCACAAATTATCTACTACATCTTTATACAATTTATCTATATTATTCTCAATGTATGGATCTTGAGTTACACCTATTTCAATACTGTATTCATCAATAATATTATTGCAAAAAGAATGGAATGTAGTTACTTGTAACTTATAAATTTCATTAACAAAATTATCAATTTGGGATATAGTTTTTTTCTTAGATTTTTCCTTCTCCTTAAATTTTAGATACCAATCTTTTAGAGTATTATCTATCTTATTTTCATTATGATTTTGCAAATATAATTTTAAATCCTGAAATCTCAAAAGTATTTTATCTCGTAATTCAGAACACGTATTTTTTGTAAAACTTAATAAGAGTATCTCTTCAGGTTTTATTTTTTTCTCCAAAACATTTCTTAAAACTAGATGAGCCAGAGTGAAACTTTTACCAGTTCCTGCACTTGCTTCTACTAATTTAAATTTGTTATTTAAATTAATTTGATTAATATCCATATCTTTAAAGAATTAATATTTGACCTCATTTTTATAAAGTAAGTAATTCTTAAATTTATTATTTAAATATTGCTCTTCTAAATCAATCTTAAATTTAATTATTAAACCTAGACTTATTAACAAAAATAAATAATAAATAGATAGCTTGGTTATGAAAACGCCAAAGGAAATTAATATTAAAGAATAGTACATAGGATGACGCATAAATCGATAAATACCTGTAGTTACAAGATTGCTATTGTTTATAGGTCTTGGGAAAGGAGATAAATTTCTACCTAAGTCTTTAATTGCAACTAACAATATTATTAAAGCGATTATGATAATTAGAAAACCCACTAAATAAGATAAAGTATTAACTTGAATTATTTGTTTTTGCGGAATAAATTCCAATTGAAAAAAATGAAGACTAATAATAAAGAACTGAAAAAAAACAAGGCTTATCTCATAAGCAGCCTTTAAAAAATTTTTCAAGTGAAATTTATTCATCATTTATTTCTTTAATGCATTTACAAGAGGACCATATAATCTGAACGATAATTTATCAAAATTATTATTTCTTAAAAAGAAATCAGGTTCTTTTTCATTTCCAAAACATAATTTCATTTCGATGTTATCTCTTTCTCCTTTAGAAAAAGATTTATTACCAATCCATGTGTCCGTAAAAGCTTTTTTCTCATTTTTTGTTTTTATTTTTGCTTCTACATATTTATAAGAACTTTCTGGAGGTAGAGGAAAACATTTTTCAGAATAATTTTTAAAAATATTTATATATTCCTCCAAAATTAAATTTGAAGCAATTGCTTCGGGAGATTGAATAATTTGGAATTTATAATAATTCTCTGTTCTAAAAATTAATTTAGTCTTTTTTATATTCTTCTTTAAAGAAAAAATAAAGAGTGATTTTATCCAGGCTTCTGTCAAACGACTTAAAGTTAGTTTCGAATGAATTAATTCAATTACGGTGTCATCAGCGATAAAATATTCTTCTTTATTTGCATTTGATTTAACATAAATTCTATTAATCTGATTATGTTGACTCAAAATTATAGATAAACTTTCTAATAAATCTTTAATTTCTTTTTCTTTTATAAAAATACTATTTTTGGGCATAATAATACCATTTTCAACCAATTGAGCATTGATATTCAAATTTTTTAAATCATCAATAACATTATGGTTATCAATCTCTAATTCCTGAATTATTTTTGTAATAAGTTGAGACTTCTGCAGATTACTTATATACTCCTCATCTGGATGATGAATAAATATTTCCTTGGGAGAAATATTTTTTTTATTTAGCCAATATTTTTGTGGAGTCTTGAACCAATAAATCAGTTCTGATAATTTGTAATTTTTAATATCAAATTTTTTTTCATTCCAATCTATTTCTTCTACTAAAGAATAATTACTTTTAATTATCTTAGAACTCTCAAGATCAATGATTGATTTTTTATTTAAATCAAAATCTTTAATTATTAGTTCTCTTTGGCCTTGGTTTAAAAAACTATTAAAAAAAGAAATTAACTCTTTAATAGGAAAAGAAACATCTAATTTTTTATTGTTTTTGTCATTCTTTATCCAACTAACTATAAATTTATCTCTGCAGGCAATTAACAACTCTAGAAATGAATATTTATCTCTCTCAAAGACTGATGGATCACCCAGGTGATATATATTATTTAATAAATTGATATTTTCATTCTTTGATAATTTTGGATAATAAACGCTATTCATATCTATTAAGAAGATAACCTTATGTGGAATATGCCTTGCACTTTCAATATTACTTACGAGGATCTTGTTAATACGTGTTTTGCTTTGATATTTAGCTTTATTTATGCAAGAAATTAATATCTCCCTAAAAACATTTAACAAAATAAGATCATCAGGTATAAAAGGTACTGAGTGATTATCAAGAATTCTATTTATTTCACTTATTTCTAAATTAAAATTTGTATTAGAATCAGAAATACTTTTTAGTATAAACTTTATCTTTTCAAGCCAAATTGAGTAAGAAAAAGAACCTCTCAGCAAATTAATATATTTTTTAAAATCAAATAATAATTTAACCCATTTATTCAAATCCAAACTTATATTTTTTAAGCTAAATGGTTTTAAATTATAAGGAGTCAATTTGACTTCTTTGTCATAAATTAAGCCTAAAGTAATTCTATTTATGCACCACTCTAAAGTATTTTTTTCTTCGCCAAATCTTTCATTAGCATCTAATCCCCAATGAAAACCAACTTTAGTAAGTAAAAAAATAATTTCATCCTTCTCAGTAATATCAAAATTAAAAATGTTCTGAGTTACTTTTTTTGAAAGAATGTAATCTATTTTTTCAAGTGTAATTTTCTCATTTGCTATTTCAATGATATCAATTAAAAATTTATAAATATCTGGAGAATCATAATTTTCATCATCAATAAAAAAATAAGGTATCTTTCCACCATTAATTAACTCATTATTAAAGATATACCTTAAATAAGGTTTAATTTGATTAGTTTGCGGAGATACAATAGCAATATCACTATATTTAATATCGTCGCAAGTATTTATTATTTCTAAAATTTTATTTCTTATGAATTCTAATTGAGTATTTTGATTAAAATGCTCACAAAGTAATAATGAATCATCCCTATCATTTACTATAAAATCATTGCTATTATTATCAATTAGTCTTTTTTGTATTTGATTAAGAAGAGGAATATCTTTCTTCTCAAAAAAATTAGTTGTTGGATCAACATATATTAAATTATTTTTTAAATTTATACCTTCTTTATAAATATTTTCCTCAATTAATTTTTGAAAGTTTGCACCGAATCTACCAAATATTTGCTCTATATTTGTTTTGTTTAAATTCAATTTGCTTTCATAATTATTAAATTCCAACTCACCTTCAAAATAATTAATTCTATTCCATAAATCATCTCCTGCGGATAGTAAATATAAATTTACCTTTGTAACTTTTGAAAGTTCCGAATAAAAGTTTATATGTAATTTAGATAAGTTATTATCTGAAATAATATAAATTTGATTTGGCACTTTAATTTGTACTTTTTTGACTTTTCTTAAATTCTTTATTAATTCAATCATATATAAACATGAAGGCTTCTCAGATATCTTCTTCTCTAATAATTTAAATAAAATAGGTTGCCAAAATTGATCATAATTTAAATTCTTAAACAGATTAAGTGAATTAATTTCATATTTATTCCATTCAGAAATCATTTCAGGTCTAAAAATTAGATAATCAATAAAATTATTCGCGATCTTTTTTGTAAGATTATAGAGGTCACCATCAATTGTTTTTTCATTATCCAAATATTTATTAATCCAATTTCTAAGCGGAAATGATTCTTTAAAGCTACTTAATTCTTCTAATGAATCAATAATGCCCCATTTAATTGAATCAAAATTCCATAACCCCATATCAATTCCTGGAAAAAAATTTGTCAATAATGATTCGGTGTAACTAGATATTGTCTTAAATTCACAGAGAGCACTTATTTTGTTTTTTATAGTTATTTGTTCACTTAACCACTTCCCAAAAAAATAATTAGGTACCGCTATTTCTAAATTATCAGTTATTAGAGGAGGACATATTTTTAATTCTTCTGCCAACAGCTCACTAATCACTTCAATTTTGTTTGACTTATATAGATTGAGCAATTTATTAGTTGGTTATATTACTCAACTTTAAATGGATCAGTTATTTCTGCATTAGGACATTCGAATTCCCCCACAACAACAAACTCTAATCGAAGCTTTAAAAAAGTTATAAATTTTTTATCAGTCGATAAAACAGCTGCTGGAGGGGATGGAATCTTTGCTTTCAGATCATCAAATTGATTGGTTTGCAAAAAAGATGGATTCTTTAAGAGCCAAAAATCTATTTCTTTATTGTTTTCTTTATAGTTCCTCAACCTCTCTTTCAATATCTCTTCAAGAGGTTCTTCAACTGTTAAAAACTTTTCACTTGCCGCGACGAAAAAATATGTTGTCATTAGAAATTTAAATTGATGTAAGAAGGGACTTCATTTCTCGTACAGACTTTTCTAATCCTATAGCTAATGCCCTTGCAACAATACTATGACCTATGTTTAACTCGTTAATATTGTCAATTGATGCAATTTTTTTAACATTATTGAAGTTAAGTCCATGACCAGCATTAACAACTAATCCAAGGTCATTTGCTAAATGTGTAGACTCTATAATCCTTTGGAGCTCTTTATATTGCTCAGATCCTGATAGTTCAGCATATTTTCCAGTATGTAATTCTATAAAATCAAACCCTATTTCTTTGGAATAATGTATCTGTTCACCAACAGGATCAATAAATGCACTTACTTCTATATTTGAATCCTTTAAATTACCAACAAAATTCTTAAGGTATTGCAAATTACTTTTTAAATCTAACCCGCCTTCAGTAGTAACTTCCTCTCTTTTCTCGGGTACAAGCGTTACATAATCGGGAAGAGTTTTTTTGGCAATTTCTAACATTTCTTCTGTAGCAGCCATTTCTAAATTGAGTTTTGTTTTTATAGTATCTTTCAGAAGAAACACGTCTCTATCTTGTATATGTCTCCTATCTTCTCTTAGATGCACTGTTATGGAGTCTGCCCCTCCTAATTCAGCTAAAAAAGCAAATTGCACAGGGTCAGGCTCGACAGTTTTCCTTGCTTGCCTTACATTTGCAATATGATCGATGTTTACACCTAATGTTGCCATAATTTTGGAAATTTTAATCTCTAGACAATCTAGTAACCGCCCAATAATAGCTAATAAAAAAAGACAAACACTTAAATTATTAATATATAGTTTATAGAACTTGAAGAAATCTTTTGATATTTGGCATAAAATCAACCCTGTATTGGGATTCATTGCAATGTTTGTTACTCAGGATATTATTCTGAGATTTTTTTTTAGTAGAAAGAAAATAATTAATAATATTTTTCCTTTACCAATTAATTCATCTATTATTCTAGCTCCAACCCATAGATCAAGATGGGATGGTTTAGTTCTCACTATGGCAATGGGTAGAAGGGTAACAAATAAGGATTGCAGGTTTATGGTTACTAAATCAGAAATGAAAGGAATACAAGGTTGGTTTTTAAGAAGACTTGGATGTTTTTCGATAAATCAATTATCGCCATCTCTCTCAACTTTAAGATACGCTATTGATCTTATAGAAAAAGGGGAACAACTAGTTGTATTCCCTGAAGGTAAAATTAATAAATATGGTAGAAAATTAGTTCTCAAAGAAGGACTATACAGATTAGCGCGATTAGCAACAAAAAAAACAGAAACCATAACTATAATTCCAATTGGTATTGCTTACAGCAAAGTATCTCCGAAATTTAGGAGCGAATTTTGTTTATCATTTGGACAACCAATCGCAATAAATAATTATTTAAACATTACCATTAAAGAATTTAATAAATTCCTTCATGAAAAAATGATCATAGAGGAAAAAATAGCATTAAAAAATGTCGGTAGATGAATCTTCAATAAGTTAATATAAGACTAAATAATTTACCGAGAATATGAAGTTCTTAAAGTTAATACCAATTTTATTTATATTCACTGGAATTTTTTCATACGAAAATTTAGTTCGAGCAGAAGTTAAAAACCCAAATGATTTTAAAGTACTTTCAACTACGAATAAAACACTTACTATTGCGAATGTAAAAGATTATCTAAAAAAAGGCGACAAATTTATTAAAAGCGGGGATTATGATAAAGCTAAAGCTTTTTATATTGATGCGAGAGAATTAGCAACAAATCTTGCATCATTCTATTCAGACATAAATAAAGTATTTAAAGGAGTGGATGCGAGAATACCAATTGAAATGCGAAAGAAAGGTAAAGCATCATTACAAATTTTGGCAGAATCTAATAAAAGACTAGCATCTCTTTATATACAAAATAAAAAGCCTGATGTGGCCGTGCCACTTCTCATTGAAAATATAAGAATATTGACTCCTAATAGTTCTGAAGGGAAAGAAGCTTATAAAACACTAATGCAACTTGGATTCGTAGAGACAGACTATAAGGGTTAATAAAAATTAATTATGATTACAAAAAAAGAAGTTATTAATTTAATTACAAAAAAATTACCAAATTCCCAAGTTTTGGTTGAAAACATTAAAGGAAATGATCATTTGCAAGTAACAGTAATTGCATCCGAATTCAATGGATTATCATTAGTTAAACAGCATCAGTTAATCTATTCTGCATTAAAGGATGAATTAGCTTCTGAGGCGATTCATGCACTGGCCTTAAAAACAGAAACTCCAAATTGAATTATGGACAACTTAACAAAAGAAAAAATACAAAAACTCATTGACTCTAATCCAGTAATGGTATTCATGAAAGGGACAAAATTAATGCCTCAATGTGGTTTTTCTAACAATGTAGTTCAAATACTAAATTCTCTGGGCGTAGAATTTTATACTTTTGACGTTTTAAGCGATTTCGAAGTTAGAGAAGGTATAAAAGAATATTCAGATTGGCCTACAATACCTCAAGTTTATTTAAAAGGAGAATTTCTTGGTGGATCAGACATTCTTATAGAAATGTATAATTCAGGATCTTTAAAAGAAAAAATAGAAATTGAATTAGCGTCTTGAAACAATTCGTAAGTATAAATACTGATTTAGTTAATAAAAATTAATATTTTAAAAATTATTTTTTATCAAAAAAGCCTTTATTTTCGTCCATCTCTGGGTCAATAAAACTTGATGGATCTAAAATCCATCTTTCCATTAATCTCTCTAATTTCACTTGATCTTTTTGCTCTAAACTATTGCAATTTCTTAAAGCTTGGAGATAACCATCACTATATAATTTAAGATCAGATGGCGTATGAAAACGGGTAACTAAGTCTTGGCAACTATCGCAAATTGATTGAAAATGACGAATTGCTTTAGGATTTTCAAATGATGTCATAATTCGATAGATTCTGATTTTTATTTAGCATTTGTTATACCTTATTAAGGATGATAAAAAATTGGCTGGCCAAACAGTAATTAAGAATGCAATCAACTGAGCAAATCTTAGCTTCAACTCCTGGCAGTTCACAATTGCCTACAAGCTCTCAAACTCCCTCAAGAGTTCTTGTTGTTGAACCTCACCCCACCCTTAGAACTGTTCTTGTTCAAAGACTTCGTCAAGATGGTCATCTAGCTGCTGCAGTTGGATCGGCTGCAGAAGCAGTTGACTTGTGTAGGGAACAGTCACCTGACCTATTGGTAAGTGCAGAGATTCTTGAGCATAATACTGCAATG
Organism: Prochlorococcus sp. AG-355-P07; assembly: GCA_003280575.1. Taxonomy (GTDB): domain Bacteria; phylum Cyanobacteriota; class Cyanobacteriia; order PCC-6307; family Cyanobiaceae; genus Prochlorococcus_A. Next base: position 21,826 of record QCEN01000001.1, read on the forward strand.
AGATTGGCTCAACAATTAGGTTCATCAGTTATTGTTTTGACCGCTAGATCAGGAGTTGAAGCATTAGTAAATTTATTAGACGAAGGGGCTGATGATGTCCTCAGAAAACCATTTGGATTAGAAGAGTTAGCCGCAAGATGTAGAACGCTCTTAAAAAGAGGAAGAATAGGATTACAAGAAAAAGTGGAGGTTGGACCTCTTGAGGTTCATCTTCTTTTAAGACAAGTAACTCTTAGTGAGAAGCCTGTAGAATTAAGCCCTAGAGAGTTCGCATTACTTTGTGCTCTACTGATGCCTCCAGGTATGGTCAGAAGCAGACAGGAGCTACTGAGGATGGCTTGGCCTCCATTTAGTGGCGGCCCACGATCTGTTGACACTCAAGTCTTAACATTACGGAGAAAACTAGAACAAGCAGGATTAGGAGAAGGAGGCGGTATTACCACTGTAAGACAACAAGGTTATAGATTTAGTATTGATAATATTTAATTTAGGAATGCAAAAATTTCACCAAAAATCATTAAAACCGATAAAAAAGTCAATAATTTATAAGTCCAAGGAGGTGATATATAAGATACTTCATTAGTTTTAATACCAGTGTTTCTGGAAACTATTATCAAGAATTTTTCGAAATTTTCCACCCTTTGTGGCATAAGAAAATTATCACCCTTTTTTGTATTAAAGTAATAAACTCTACTACCCTGACTAGTAGGTAATGATTTGATTAAGGCAATATCTTTCCAAAAAATCTCCCAATTTTTTTTGCCTAAAGCTTTAGAAATAAGACTAGTATTGTATGAAATTTTTTCATTACTTGTTTCTACGTAATCATTTGTGATATTTATTATTAAATAAAGGCCTAGGACAAATGCCACTATAGAAGGGATTTTTAAATTTTGGTTTGATATAAACGGCATAGGGATTGTGAGAGCTAAATATAAAGCAATTAAAGAACTTTTCACAAAAAAAAGAGTTTTAAACTTTTCTATCATCTTCTTAGAACTGTTTAATCTGGCAAGTTGAAACTATTTATATTTAATTTTGAACCTATTTTATGAGCGCAAGCGTATCCACTAAAAGCTACTGCATTAAGGCCTTGTCCTGGAAAGCATGAGTCCCCAACGCAATAAAGGTTTTTAATTTTTGTAGTATTAAAAGGCATTGGCAAAAGACCACGCAACTTTTGACTAGGAATCGGTCCATAGCTACCTTCATATCTTCCAAGAAACTTTTTATGGGTTTTAGGAGTTCCAATTTCCTTGTGATCAATACTCTCTTCAAGTTTAGGTAAAATTTTGGAAATCCTTTCAATAAGAAAAGAAAAGTATTTTTCTTTCTTTTGTAGATATTCTTTCCTTGATAGGCCTTCCCATTCACTCATTGCTGATGGTGTAAATGCATGGACGATATGTTTACCCTCTGGAGCTAAAGACGAGTCAAGTAAAGTAGGAATAGAAATAAAAATCACACCTTTTTCACTTTCAAGTTCATCCCAATCCTCAACAATAATATGATGACAATTAAAGTTATCGCCTATTAAATTTTTTTCTACGCCAAGGTGAATTGAGACAAAAGAAGGAGAGGGTTTGTAGGTTTCAGACCACCTATATTCACTTTTTGGTACATTTTTACTTGATATTAATCCTTTCTTTTTATCTTTCAGTCCAAATGTATCCCATCGAGTGGAATTGGATACGATGATATTTGAGAAAATTTCCTCCCCATTTGAAAGTTTAACTCCAATTGCCCTCCCATCCTTTAAAAGGATTTCAGTAACATTAGCTTTATAGCGAATTTTACTACCTAATTTTTCGATACCAGAAACTAATTTCTCTGCTATAGTTCCCACTCCCCCTTTTGGATAATTTATACCTCCAGCATGTCTATCAGTAAAAACCATCCCCGCATTTATCATAGGAGTTTTGTAAGCAGGCATTACAGACCAACAAAAACATTCAATATCGATAAATTTCAAAAGTTCAGGATCCTTTATAAACTTCCTAGCAACATCTCCCGCATTTACAGGTAACCACCTTGCTAATCCTAAGCAGGATAATGGAGATTTGAAGAAAACTTTTAAAAGATAACTTGGATCCTCTATTGATAAAAGAGGCATTGAATCTAGACATTTAAATACACTTACGCAAGTATCGTAAAATTTTTTGATACCCTCTTTTTCCTTGGGGAAACATTCTGACAATTTACTTATAAATTGATCATAATTTTTATCTACAGAAATACTAAAGTTATTTGGAAGATGATATTCAAGTTGTACAGGATCAGGGATGGTTTCGCATTTCTCATTTACATCTTTTAGAGCACGAGTTAATAAATTGGTATACCCTTCATCGCCAAATCCAAATATCATTGAAGCTCCAACATCAAAAGTGTAACCTTTTCTCTTAAAAGAGCCCCCACTTCCTCCTGGGATGATATATTTTTCAAGAACTAAAACTTGTGCACCCTTGGATGCCAACTGTGATGCTGTAACTAACCCTCCTATTCCTGAGCCAATAATAATTGCATCGAAATTCCCACTATTAGATTTCATTTTTGGGTCTTTTAAAGAATTCATTCTAATTACTTTTGATAAGCAAGTGATCTTTCTCAAAATGAGGATCTAATATTTTTTTAAACCCATTCAATGCTTCCATAGATCTTTCATGATAAGCTTTATACCTTAATTTTTTATCTTTGATTCTGTGAGTTAGTTCTGGAACTAAACCAAATGATGCAGGCATTGGCTGAAATTTATTTTTAGTCTGATTAGACATTATTTTATTTTTATTACTAATGAAATTCATTAGAGAACCAATCATTGATTCATTGGGAAAACTTACTGTTTTTTTTCCCTTAGCTAATAAGGATGCATTTATTCCTGAAAGCAATCCTCCAGCAGCAGCTGCTGCATAACCTTCCGTACCTGTTATTTGACCAGCAGCAAAAAGATTTTCTCTTTTCATGAATTGCAATGTCGGCAAAAGTAATTTTGGGGACTCTAAAAAAGTATTTCTATGCATTACTCCAAAACGTACAAACTCAGCCCTCTCTAAACCAGGTATCATTCTAAATATTCTTTTTTGCTCTGACCATTTGAGGTTAGTTTGAAAACCAACCATATTTAGTAATTTACCTTCTAAATCTTCCTTCCTCAATTGGACAATTGCATGAGGCCTTTTTTTTATTCTATTTTCCTTGTCAAATAAATCACCCCATTTTGGATTCCACAAACCAATAGACTTCAAAGGGCCGAATCTCATTGTATCAAGACCCCTTCTAGCGATTTCTTCGATTGGTAAGCAAGCTTCAAAGAAATTACCAGATTCTTTCTCAAAGTCTTTTAAATTAGCTTGTTCTCCCTTTACAAGTTCGTTTCTAAAATTTATATAATCATTTTTATTCATAGGGCAATTAAAATATGCTGGATCTCCTTTGTCATATCTACTAGCTTTAAAGATAATGTCTAGATCAATAGTATCACCATAAATTATTGGACTAGCCGCATCAAAAAAATGACAGGTGCCAATACCTGTAAAATCTTGTATCTTATATGACAAATCATCTGAAGTTAATGGACCAGTAGCTAGGACAGTTATATTTTCTTCGCTTGGCAGATCAAGCTGCTCAAACTTCTTAATATCTATTAAAGGATGATTAGATAAAGTATCAGTCAAAGCGTTACTAAATTTAGATCTATCAACTGCTAGAGCACCTCCAGCTGGAACAGCAAATTTATCTGCAGTACTAACTATCAATGAATTAAAAACTCTTAGTTCTTTTTGTAATAAACCTGCAGCTCTATCTGGACTTAATGCCCCAAAACTGTTGCTACAGACAAGTTCTCCAAATTCACTGGTATGATGAGCTGGAGTTGATTTGAGAGGTCTCATTTCAACTAATTTAACCGGTACACCAGAATTAGCTATCTGCCAAGCGGCTTCTGTCCCTGCAAGACCAGCTCCAATTACTATTACTTCTTTCTCTATCAAACTCGGTTAATCCTTTCCCAAAAAGTCTCTATTAAATTGCTCTCTTGCTGGTTTTTGTATATTGAATATCACCCAAGCTAAAGCTGCGATAATTGGAGCGAAAACTACGATTGTTCTAAGCATTTTAAAAATTCTATTATTTAAAGAACATTTTACCTTTTAACTGTAAATAAAGAGAGAAATTTTAATTTTTTATTTCATAAGTTAAGAATTGTTTTTCTATTGTTCAACTTGAAATAAAAAGTTGTTTTTTTCACCTTAAAAAGGGATAATTTCATATGTACTCTATTACACAAAACGGGTCGCTAGCTCAGCGGTAGAGCATCCGGCTTTTAACCGGCTGGTCCTGAGTTCGAATCTCAGGCGACCCATATAATTAAATTGAGATCATTCTTTAGAGATGATATATAAGAATAGATCAAACCTTTCACCTTTTTAAAACATTATTTGATTAGGCAGTGGTATCTCTTTGAATAGTCGTTAAAAAATAGTGAAAATTAATTTTGCTACTATTAAACTTTTAAATATTTAAAATTAAAAATCAATCATTTATTGAAGGTTATGATTTTAAATAATTAGCGCAAACGGCAAAAATTGCTGGTAATTATATGCAAGACTCAAAAATTATCCATACCCAAAAGTTTTAAAAAGTGGAGAAGGTTTACCGTATAAAATTAAATAAAAAGCGTTCTAAAAATTGAAACATTTGTTTTGAATGGTTTCAAAGACTTTCAATAAAATTTCTTAGTTCTAAAGTTTAAAGCTGTTATAGCTAGGCCACCCCTTAATTAGGGCCATTTATATTTTTTTTTAGAAATTAGATATCAAAACGCTTTACAAACCTTCATATTTGCTGTTACAATATTTAACATAACATCTAAATTTATTGATCATGACTCCTGAAGCAGAACGTTTTAATGGTTGGGCAGCAATGCTCGGTTTTGTAGCAGCTGTTGGTGCATATGTAACAACAGGCCAGATTATTCCAGGTTGGTTTTAAACTAAACTACTTAATTTCTCTGGTAATCTCTTTTTTAAACCTTGATTAAATTAATCAAGGTTTTTTTTTATTTTTTTCAATCTCATCTAAACATTTAGAACATAGTAAATGCCCTTTTTTTGCCCAAAAAGTTTTAGTTGATCTTTCAATATTATTCTTGCAAATTAAACATCTAAATATTGGTGTCATGAGATTCAATAATCATATTTGTAATTTAGCTCAAATTTTTAAAGATTATTTATTCCCACAAAAAGACCTGCTCAAAGGCAGGTCTTTTTGTCTAATTTAAAAGTTTATTTAAAAACTATTTAGATAAACTTAGAAACTAAAGCTTGTTGTTACAACGAAACCGAATTCATCTTCAACTGCGTCTTCAGCGATGAAGACACCAGGTGTGATAGTCATCCCATCATTTACAGGATATGAATAAGCTAATTCATACTGTAAGTTGTCTGCATGATCTGCAGCCAATCCTTGAGTTGCCATACCAACGCTTAGCTCTCCAACACCAACTTCACTTGTTACACCAACAAAGTAGCCAGAATCCTCATCATCATCAAACTCAAATCCAGCACTTATTGAATAAGGTGCGTCAGGAGTGAATGCAGCTTGGAAACTGTAGAAAGTTGCCTCTGTATTACCACCGCCATTGTCATCATCTGTATAAGCAGCTGATAAAGCGAAAGTGTCAGCTGTATATGCAAGTTCGAAAGCGACAGTACTCTCATCTTGGTCAGATAAAAGACCTAGAGGAGCAGCATCTACAGCAGCAGTTGTTTCAGTAACAGTAAGTGCTGTAGCGTCACCATCACCAGCAATAGCAATTTCTAAATCTCCTTCAGCAACGATTGATCCAGCTTGAACACCAGAAACAGTAACTGTTGCATCTACGGCATCTGCAGCAGCAGATTGACCGCCACCAGCGATACCAGCAGCGAAAGTAAGTCCATTACCGAAGTCATATGATGCAGCTACTCCTGAATCACCACTTCCACCAACTTCGCCAGTACCACAATCACCTAATAGATCTGTGAAAGAACTGTAAGCACAAGCTCCTGAGAATAGTGCATCAGCTCCAACATCGTCTCCAGTAGAAATTGTAAATCCACCAAGTGGGAATGTGTAAGCAATACCGTCAAGTGTTAGTACATCACCTGTACCATCACCATCCATGTAATCGTCAACTGCATTGTCACCACCCATGGCGTTACCACCGACGATTGCTATTTCTAAAGAATCCTCACCAGTAAATGATGTTTCAAGATCAAGGCCGAAGTCATATGTAAAAGTAGTAACTCCATTTTCATCTCCTGCATCAACAGTACCTACGTAGAAAGTAGTACCGAATGATGCTGTTGTTGTCGAAGAAAATGAATCTTCTGAAGTTGAATCTTCTGAAGTTTCCACAAGACCTTCACCGCCTGAAATTAACTGTGAATCTTGTGTTGAAATAAAATCAAAAGAGTTTGAATTTAATTCAGTATTACTCTTTGAATAATTGGAAATATCATTGAGATTTATCTCATTAGCTGTAGCTGCTATAGGTGCTAGTAAACCTAGTGTCGCCGGAGCTACAAGCAAGCTTTTAAAAAGCTTCATAAAAAATTCCTCACAAATTTTTACTATCAATCACAAAATACAGCAAATATTAATAATAGACAACAATAAGTAGACAAAAATTTTGCTGTCCAATAAAAAAAGACCTGCTCAAAGGCAGGTCTTTTTGTCTAATTTAAAAGTTTATTTAAAAACTATTTAGATAAACTTAGAAACTAAAGCTTGTTGTTACAACGAAACCGAATTCATCTTCAACTGCGTCTTCAGCGATGAAGACACCAGGTGTGATAGTCATCCCATCATTTACAGGATATGAATAAGCTAATTCATACTGTAAGTTGTCTGCATGATCTGCAGCCAATCCTTGAGTTGCCATACCAACGCTTAGCTCTCCAACACCAACTTCACTTGTTACACCAACAAAGTAGCCAGAATCCTCATCATCATCAAACTCAAATCCAGCACTTATTGAATAAGGTGCGTCAGGAGTGAATGCAGCTTGGAAACTGTAGAAAGTTGCCTCTGTATTACCACCGCCATTGTCATCATCTGTATAAGCAGCTGATAAAGCGAAAGTGTCAGCTGTATATGCAAGTTCGAAAGCGACAGTACTCTCATCTTGGTCAGATAAAAGACCTAGAGGAGCAGCATCTACAGCAGCAGTTGTTTCAGTAACAGTAAGTGCTGTAGCGTCACCATCACCAGCAATAGCAATTTCTAAATCTCCTTCAGCAACGATTGATCCAGCTTGAACACCAGAAACAGTAACTGTTGCATCTACGGCATCTGCAGCAGCAGATTGACCGCCACCAGCGATACCAGCAGCGAAAGTAAGTCCATTACCGAAGTCATATGATGCAGCTACTCCTGAATCACCACTTCCACCAACTTCGCCAGTACCACAATCACCTAATAGATCTGTGAAAGAACTGTAAGCACAAGCTCCTGAGAATAGTGCATCAGCTCCAACATCGTCTCCAGTAGAAATTGTAAATCCACCAAGTGGGAATGTGTAAGCAATACCGTCAAGTGTTAGTACATCACCTGTACCATCACCATCCATGTAATCGTCAACTGCATTGTCACCACCCATGGCGTTACCACCGACGATTGCTATTTCTAAAGAATCCTCACCAGTAAATGATGTTTCAAGATCAAGGCCGAAGTCATATGTAAAAGTAGTAACTCCATTCTCATCTCCAGCATCAACAGTACCTACATAGAAAGTAGTACCGAATGATGCTGTTGTTGTTTCAGAGAAACTACCAGCTTCAAAGTCATTGAGCCTAGCTTCTAAACCGTCTACACGGCTATTTGTTACTGCAATTTCTTCTGCAGCGTTGAAGTCATTAATAGTAACTTCGTTAGCAGTAGCTGCAACAGGGGCTAGTAAGCCTAGTGTTGCAGGAGCTACAAGCAAGCTTTTAAAAAGCTTCATAAATTCCTCACACGAATTTAAAGTACACTTCATCATAGAACACGTATGTATACAAATTCAAGTAACAACGTATACAATTCTAAAATTTGTGTGACAGTTTAAATATTTTCACACAAGTGTAATAGTTAATAAAAATGTGACTTTTATAAATCTTTTTTTAGTGAGTTACTTCAATCTAGTATTTAATTTTTTTGAAATCTTATAAGTAACTTCTTTTGTTTTATATTTTTTCTTTTTATTTTTACTTATTGATTCAACAAACCACCCAGAAGCCAACCTTGTATCTATCTCTTCGTAATCCGATTTCAAGTCAAGTTTATTCAACGATTTCTTTAAATAATCCATATTTATATGAAGATTTAAAAAATATAGCACTTAAATTTTAATTAAACAAAAAAAATTTTACTTTCCTATCGAATACCTTTACAATAAATCAAAAGTAAATCTTTAGAAAAAAGAAAAATACCAATATTTCTACTCAACCTAAAAATTTTTTAGTTAGATTTATCAAAATTTTATAAACCTGAGGAGCACAAGGTTAAATGACTCAAATCAATTTAATGATAAATTCTCTCCCGAGAGATCTTTTAGAATTTGCATTTTTTTTATTAGTTGGATTTACAGCGGGTTCACTTGGCATAGTTTAAAAAGACAAAATTTGAATATAATTCTCTAATATTCTCGAACGTTTTTAATTGACTTAAACAGAAAACTTTATTGAATATTGTTCTTAATAAGAAATCATTGATTCAACAGGAAAATTAAATTTTTTCCTGCCCTCTAAACTATTTAATTCCACTACAGTTATTAAACCTTTTATTTCCTTACAATTAGACCTTACCATACTTGCAACACATTCAACTGTACCACCTGTAGCTAAGAGATCATCTACAATCACAAAGGAATTAAATTTTTCAATAGCTTTCTCTTGAATGGAAAGTGTATTTTTTCCGTACTCTAAATTATATTTTTGTTCAATAATTTTCCCAGGAAGTTTTCCAGGTTTTCTGGCTACTATCATTGGCATAGAAGTATTCAAAGCAATCGCCGAACCAAAAATAAAACCTCTAGCGTCTATTGAAATGATTGCTTCTGAACTTTTTACAATTTCACTTAAAGACATTTTAGAAATTAGTTTGCGAAAGATTTCAGGACTTTGAATTATGCCCATAACATCTTTAAAATCTATTCCTTTTTTTGGAAAGTCTTTATAGGTAAATATCAAGTCTCTTAGTTCTTCCATAAATTAATGATTCAAATTAATTTCAACAATTCAACTTTATTTTCTTTATATCTTAACCAAGTCCATTGTCTAGAAAAAGGGACCAAAAACTCTTTATTAGCCAATAAAGTATGTTTTTATAAATTATTCACAAATCAAGTCTTTTATAGATACATGTTATGGACTAATATCTTATAAGCGGGGCGTGGCGCAGCTTGGTAGCGCGGGTGCTTTGGGAGCACTAGGTCGCAGGTTCGAATCCTGTCGCCCCGACTCTTAAAAACCAAGTCATACTAGCGAGTTACCCAGACTCGCTTTTTTAATGAATAAATTGACATCACTCTCTTGATGTCAGTTTGATGTCAATATATATGCTTATCACTATGGTTTAATTAAAAAAAACATATAGGATTAAAAAAAAATTATTTTAAATCTGTTTTGAGAAAAATTTTATTTTTAATTTCAACTCTGTGTTGCATATTTGGGCTGACAAATGGCATTGCATTAGCTGGTCCTTTTACTGACGAATTTTCTAAATGCTTAGTTTTGTCTACGACCGAAAAAGATAAACAAAAACTTATAAGGTGGATAGTAAAAGTCTATTCAGATCATCCTAGTCTTAGCGATATATCTAAAATAAGCTCTAACAAAAAGTTAATGGTAGATAAAGAGATAGGGGAAGTATTCACAAGTTTATTAGCTGAAAAATGCAGAGATAAAGCAATAAAGGCCATAGAGCTCGAGGGGGATATGGTCCTCTTTACTGCTTTCAGAACGTTAGGAGAAGTTGCTGGTCAGCAATTATTGAATGATGAAAATGTTCAAAATTCTCTTAATGAATTCACTAAATATGTTGACTATGAAAAATTAGACTATATCAATGATTGAATATTTTCTTGATTCCAAAAATGGCTTGATGTCAAATTGATGTCATTTGCTATAAAAACAAATATTAAAAAATAAAATATTCTTTTAAAAACATTGCAAATACTATTGAGCGGGTGCTTCATTATTATTTCGAGTGCTTTGGGAGCACTAGGTCGCAGGTTCGAATCCTGTCGCCCCGACTCTTAAAAACCAAGTCATACTAGAGAGTTTCCCAAACTCTCTTTTTTTATTGTTTACATTCTCACATGAGAAAGGGGCTCTAGGGGAGGCTCTAGGATCTTCGAAGATTCCCTAAATGGTGCGGGGTTCATACCCTTACAAAATTTTTTATAAACAATATTTCTTGCCTCCAGCCAATACAAAGTTTGGACAAGAAAGACTATTTTCTATAGAGGAACTCTCATTATCATCAGAAATATCACCTGAAAAATTTACACCCATAAGGATTACGTTTTTCTCTAAATACCTAAAAATTTTTTTATAGACTTGTTCATATGTTTTGTATGGCATTAGTGTAGGTGTCTTATGAAGTTTTTACCATTCGCCATTTCGACAAAGATATTCAGCACCCGAGCCTGGGTCTACAAAACAAGCTTTTTTACCTGTGTCGATGTTATATGAGAATGTAGGCAACTCGCTCTCATCTTCAGATACAAGCTTCATTTCTCCATTCGTTGGACAAAGAATAGTCGCACCATGTACTTTTCTATCGTTTCCTATATAGAATCCAGCAACATTCTTTTTCCTTGATTTATAACCATCAACTTCTGGAACAGTTATTAAACCTTGTCCTTGATCTGCAATTTTTGCAGCACATTCTTTTACCATTGTTGCAAGTGTATTTGCAGCAGCACTAGCCTTAGCTTTTGGTCTAATATCAACCACTGGTGGCACTAAGAGTAACGCAAAGAATAAAACTCCGAAGCCTCCTAAAAATACCGCACAACCTTTTAAACAACCATTTCTAATTGTCTCTCCCCTCATTTGATCTAACGAGTAACGAGCAAGAAGTTTTCCTTCAGTAGAAATTAAGTGATAATAATTATCTAAGATTCCACTTTGTTCAGGATCACCATATGTACCAGTTTTTATCTGCCCTTTTCTTGAAGCTAATTCGTATGCCTTTGTATATAATTTCCATTCGCTATCTTTATCTTTGTTTTTCTTAGACATAAAAAAAGAGAGTTTTATTCCACTAAGTTTAGATCTGCCTTCTTAAAAAACCATCAAATTTACTGACTTGGTTAACACAAGGTACTAGATCTCTCAGGGGGGATCTGTAGGGGGATCTAGGATCTATAAAGACCTTATAAAATCTTCGAAGATATTCCCATTTTGAGTCTCAAACTTGTTCCACCCTCTGCAAATAATTAAGGCTATAACTACGATTTTGAGGAAATTGCCTTTGATAGATCGAGTCCTTTGGGAGCACTAGGTCGCAGGTTCGAATCCTGTCGCCCCGACTCTTAAAAACCAAGTCATACTAGAGAGTTTCCCAGACTCTCTTTTTTATTGTTTACATTCTCACATGAGAAAGGGGCGCTAGAGGGGGCGCTAGCATCTTCGAAGATTCTGAAAAGGTGCTTAATTTGCAAGATTGAAATAAGAAATAAAAGTGTACTTAAATCGGTGCAAGTAGTAAGCGTTTCATCTAATAACTATAAAAAGTTCTTGTTAGCGAAAAAACTCTTTGATTTGACTTTCAGTAACAGTTTTAAAGTCTGGACAACTATTTTCACTTAAGCCTTGGGAATTATTGTTTACGATACACGCACAAGTTCTTTCAATACCTCTTGCCTCTACAAAAAGTCTTCTATTTGATGAATCATCTATGAAGTCTGCTATACATTCATCCTCTAGCTGTTCGAGATAACCAGAATGAACTGGAAAAATAAAAAAAGTCAACAAGACAAATAATAGCTTCATATTTAAACGATTTTTAAAACGTATTTCTTTTAATGATAGTTAAGAAGTGATTCTAAGAAATTGAAACTTTAAAAGCATGAAAAACTACTAACATGCCTACCAGAATAACCTTGACAGTTTGCTGGTCTTTGAGAATCATACGTAGGTTGTTGAATAATTGTTGAAGTAGGAGTTGAATCCCTATAAATTACTTTTGGATTATTTCGATTTAATAATTCATGTCTTCTGGCTTCTCTATCCAACCTATCTTCTTCTCTTCTGGATTCTTCCTCCCTATATTCTGCAGCGGCTTCAAGACCCTCTGCCAATTTGAGCCAAAATCCCTTTTTATTTTTCTTTTCATTTTTACTATTAGCTTTCACACAACCCATATAATCAGAAACATCTTTGCAAAGGTTATGAACTGCAGGATCCACTCCTGCATTAACAGCAGTAGGTAAAGCGAGGGCAGCTATTAAAGGTATTAAAAATCTTTTCACAAAAAAAGGAGCTAATTGACCTTTATTCTAATTCGACTTTCCTAAAAAACTATCAAATCTCCGACCTGTTTAACAGAGGGCACTAGGTCGTAGAGGGGGCGCTAAGGGGGGCTCTAAGTTCTATAAACATATTGCATAATCTTCGAAGATTTAGCAATAAGCTGTCTCAAACTCGTTCCACCATCTACAGTTAGTCTAGGCTATAACTAAAGTCTCAAGGTTTTCTTAAAAATAACGCCCAGTGCTTTGGGAGCACTAGGTCGCAGGTTCGAATCCTGTCGCCCCGACTCTTAAAACCAAGTCATACTAGCGAGTTACCCAGACTCGCTTTTTTAATGGAAAAATTGACATCACTCTCTTGATATCAGTTTGATGTCAATTTTCAATATTCCTCAAACTTATTTGTTTAATTTGGCAATTTTAAATTTTCTTCTGGCTAACCATTCTTTTCTATCTCTTACAACATTTGAAGATGTTTCAAGAATTAATCCCATAACAAGTAGAAAATTAGCAAATTGAAGTATAGGGTCTAGTCTCCAGCCTTGAAAAAATAATATTCCTCCAACCAAAAGAGAACCAATAAATCTTCCAATTCCCATCAATAATATACAAATCAAACGTTTAATAGAAGCTTTATTATTTTTTGTTCTTCTATCAAGCAAAAAAATTATTTGAGCAATTGATGCCGGTGCAGAAATTACTCCAAAGATAGCGAGAACTATTCCCGTTATTGATGCCCAATTAAGGGAGGCGTTGACCATTTTTGAACTTTATTCTTAATTATATTTTTAATGTCAAATGAAAAAATTATATTGCACACACAAGGATTATAGAAAATAATAAGATTTAAATTCTTAATTTCTTGAATTTAAAAAAATCAAATAAATCTCAAGAAGGGTTTTCATTAATCGAATTAGTTGTGGTTACTGCAGTGTTAGCCACATTGTCTGCTATTGCAATTCCTCGTTTTATGGGGATTATAAATAATGCAAGATTACAAGGTTCTAAACAGAATTTATCTAATTGTGCAAAAGAATGTATTTATGATTCAAATAAGAAACCTGAATTAGGATCGATTCCAGGAGTAATCTTTGAAGGTGGAAAAGATTGCAAATCAATAGCAAAGGCAACTATTAATGAAGAATGTTGTATCTCGATAAATTTAGAAACCTTGAAAAAGAATGCAAATAATATATGGCCAAGCAATTATTCAGCTTGTGATTTGACTTCTTGCGAAACGATATCTAAAAGTGAAATTAGTGGTAATAGTGAAAGTAGTGGTAATAGTGAAAGTAGTGGGGGTGGGAAAGGAAATGAAAATGATGATACTTGCAATGGGAATCCAAACGTAACCAAAGATGGGTTTTATAAAGACCCTTCAGCAATTGGCCAAAATTGTGTTGGTTATGGAGGAATAACAAATGTAAAAAATTATAATTTCACATATTGCAGCTGTGATAGACCTTGTGATCAATATGGGCAACTATATGCTTGTGGTACTCAGGAAGAAATTAACGAGACATTAAAAACTTTTTGTGAAGAAACTGGTTGGGGAAAGAATGCGCAGGTTCCTTATTGTTAGTGATGTCAAATTGATGTCATTCTCTTAAAAATTTAGAATTACTTTTAATTAATAACTTAAGAAGTATTGATAATACTAAAGACGTAGTGCTCGCTTTGGGGTGTCGAGTGCTTTGGGAGCACTAGGTCGCAGGTTCGAATCCTGTCGCCCCGACTCAATCAAAACCAAGTCATAGTAGCGAGTTTCCCAGACTCGCTTTTTTATTGAAAATATTTGTCCACGCATAAAGTGGACAGATAGTGGACAAATCATCATTTCACTAAATTAATACTGTGTAGACTTTTTGAAATATTGAGAATATAAAAATATAAATGAATTTTTTCTGTGAAAGGATCTATAAAGCAAATAAAAAATGAAGGCTTCTCGTTAATTGAATTGATAGTAGTTATTGCAATTTTGATAATAATTATTGTTTTTGGGCTTCCATTTTTTTTAAGACTTGTAAATATGGCTCGATTTGTAAGTTCAAAATCAACTCTTAATGAAAACTACATTGGATGTATTAATAATCCAAGTCGCTCAATAAATAATCCATTTATACCTGGAGTAACCTTCAATTCAAGTAACTGTTCTGGATTGATGTCAGCCAATATTGATAATAAATGTACAATCTCTATGAATATGGCTACAGGAGAAAAAGTCGGTTGGAGTAATTCCTATGATTCTTGTGCAGCATCTTCCAATTTCGCATCAAACAGAAATGATAATTCCCAAAATTCCCAGAAAAAAAATGCGACTACTTTTGATGGGAATAAATCTTTGTCCGGAGAATTTACTGGCCTAGAAACCACCGAAAGAGGATTTTATTACATGGATATTACTCCTGATAAATTAGAAACTGGTGAAAAAATGGCTCTTTTAATACCGGGAGGTGAGCATGACCTAGAGCTTTTTATTGTTGGGACCAACGAAAAATTAGCCCCAGGGACAATCGATAAGAATCAAGAATATACAGATCAACTAAATAAGGGTAATTTCAAAATATGTATGTCTGGAGGCTCAAGTAGCTGGGTTAATGGAAGGCAATCTCCAACAGTTTGTTCTCGGATTTTACCAACTGAGATTGCGAATAGTATTGGTATTAGCTATTCCAATGGAAGTTATGATGTAAATTATTCTGGAGGTAGTATGTCTGGAGCTGGTGGCTTTGCTCCTGGAACAGGTAATTCTAATCAAACCACAATAGGTAAATTTGATCAAAGTACCAAAGAAAAAATCCAAGCTCAATATAATAAGGGTTATGGTTTAGGATCTGCAAACGATAAATTTTCAAACTTTAAGGGCAGTATCAATACTTTAAGACATGTTGATAAAACTAATATGGACATGGGCAAACCACCTTGGAATAATTCCGAAGTAAGTAAAAGTGGTGGAAATCTTTATAATTTCTTTGTTGATGGAGGAAAGTCCACTCCAGGGGATACCTATAGTGGTGAAGATTGGGAGAACCAAAAAGGATTTTAAAAAGTGGACAAATAGTGGACAAATGTTGCTTATATTGTCTGGACAAATCACGAAGAATCAGGCAATAAATTAGCTATAGCTTGAAAACCCAGTGCTGCATTAGAGCTATTTAGTGCTTTGGGAGCACTAGGTCGCAGGTTCGAATCCTGTCGCCCCGATCAGTCATACCAGTAAGTCTCAGCTAATAATATATTTACCATAAAAAGTAGAGTGCCCAAAAAGTGCCCAAAGACATATATATATTGTGATTATTTCTTGTACGAACTAAATTATTAAAAGACAAGCCACGAAAATGTTTGATGAATACTCAGCAAAAAGTGTAAGAAAATTAGTAGATACTTTTTTCTCTTTGCAATGGTGTAGAGATAATTTGGTCGTTCCACTATATGAAGAGCAAAGCAGTAACCAAGTAATTATTGCAATAGCAAATTATTCTTATCTTGGGACAATTGCTTCTCCTATTCAAGAAAGACTAAATCAGTCAGGTAAAGAGTGCATTTTTATTCAAAAAACAATAGAAGAGGTACAAAAAATTCTAGATTTAGCCTCTGAGGAAAGATTTATAAGTGGAGACTCAATAGAACAATTGCAATTTGATGATGATGCAGTGTTAGAAGCTATTAAAGAAACTTCTGACAACTCAGATGAAAGTTTTATATTTGAATTTGATGATGATAATGAGGGAGAGCTTTACGAAGATGAGACTCTAGATTTAGCAGTTGAAATGTGCGAGAGCAAAATACAAAAAGCAGCAGGCACAATTCTTATAAATTCAAGAAAAAGGAATATTTCAGATATTCATATTGAACCAATGGAAAATAATTACTTAGTAAGAGTTAGGAAAGATGGAGTTATGCATAATTTTATGAGCTTACCCAGAAAGGCTGGAGTACAATTAGTGGCTTGTTTAAAAAATATGGCAATGATGGATATTGCCGAAAGAAGGGCAAGTCAAGATGGGAAAATTATTAGAAAATTTGAGGGTAATAAAATTGAATTGAGATGTTCAACAGTTCCAAATTCAAATGGAGAGAAGATGGTTCTAAGACTTTTAAATAGTGATGCATCAACATTAAGTCTTGATTTCTTAATTCATATTGAAAGTGTTCGTGAAAACTTTAGAAAAATGATGAGTTCCATTAATGGAATTATTATTGTCTCGGGACCTACAGGATCTGGGAAATCAACTACATTAGCAGCTACCTTGAGAGAAATGGATAGTGGCGATACTAATATAGTTACCGCAGAAGATCCCGTGGAGTATAAGTTAGGCGGTGGTATATCACAATCACAGGTTAATAGAGCAAAAGGGCAAACATTTGCCATGCTTCTCAGAACATTTTTAAGGCAAGATCCTGATGTAATACTTATTGGTGAGACTCGAGATCCTGAGACAGCGGAATCAGCTATGGATGCAGCTGAAACTGGTCATTTAGTTTTCACAACACTGCATGCCAATTCATCTACTAGTTCATTAACTAGATTACTTGATATGGAAGTCCCAAAATATAAATTAAACGCAAGTTTAAAGGGTGTATTAGCACAAAGATTGATAAGAAAAGTTTGCACAGGATGTGGAATTAAAAGAGGAGTTTCTGAGAGTGAATCTATTCGTTTTGAAATTGAGGAAGGTACTCCTGTAATGTACTCCAATGCTTTATCCGCTGAAGAAAAATCAAAAAGAAAGAGAGAGAATACATTATGTCCAAAGTGTTCCGGCATAGGTTATGAGGGAAGAATTGGAGTTTATGAATTACTAGAAGTAAATAGAGATATCCAAATCGCGATTGCTGAAAAGAAACCTCTTGAAGAAATTGAAAATATTGCAGTTAATAAAAATAATATGCTTACTCTAAGAAAATATGGTCTTGAATTAATTAAAGAGGGTCTAACAACTTTTTCAGAATTAGAGAGGGTTATTCAATAATAAATGAAAAATAATTTTAAATTATGAAAAAAATTCTTTCAAAATTCAAACTTAAATGGTGGAGCTGGGAAATAGATACAGTAAAACTTCTTCCTTTTATAATTCTTGTCTTGGCCTTCTTGCCTATCCTTCCTTATGAGAAAAAAGATGGGCAATTAATTTCTGTAATGGGATTTGAGGCAAAAGAAAATAACTTCTACTTAAGACTTTCAGATTTTAGGATGTTAGATACTTCAGAGAAAGAAAGTAATACCTCAAACACTGATCAAATAAAAAATAAGCCCGATTCTGGAAATGTTATGGCTTTAATAAGTTCATACCTTGATAAAAATGGAGATATTGACAAATACAAGAAATATCTAGAAACCACAAATTACAGTGAAAATCTGAAGCAATGCCTAATTTTAAGAAACATGTTAATGTCTAATCTCGTAATTGATAGTGAAATACAAAACCTTCTTTATCTTTATATCCCAAGCCCAGTGCCAGCCATATGGTTTTCTAGGTTTATCATCGTCCAGATTATCGAATTAATAGCAGAGACATACTACACAACTGAGATGCTTCAGAAAGGTTCAAAAAAATGCGGCGAATTTGAGCATCTTTGGCCATCTGAAAAATATCTTGATCTAACCTTCGAAGAATAATTTTAATTAGTGCCCATAATGTGCCCATAAACAATTTTTGAGTTCTACATAAGCATTCTTAAACACACAGAATTAGTTGATAGCAACGTAAGTCTAAGTTATAGGCTTCTTCTTGCGGGTGCTTTGGGAGCACTAGGTCGCAGGTTCGAATCCTGTCGCCCCGATCAGTTATAGCAGTAAGTCTCAGCTAATACCTAATTCACACAAATAATTGCTTCACGCAAAACTCACGCAAAACTAATATCCATATATTTTTATAACTACAATTCACGATATTAAATCAACTTAAAATAGTGAATAATTACCAGCTTTTTGAACAATTTGTTCCGTACATCGACCAGCCATCAGTGATAGATGCATATTTGGTCATTACGTCATAATCTAAAGATTTCCAAGCTTTATCAGCTTTTTTCCAATTTTTGCAGGCAGTCGCAAATTTATTAAGCCAGCTGTAGGTATCCCCTTTCCAGGTATGACCCGTAAGTTTTACAAAATCCAGTTCAAAATTCTTTGATGGATTCTTCAAATTTTCTACTTCCTCAAGAGTTGGTGCATTTTCTATAAGTAAATCAAAATCAGATAGAGATGAATTTAGAAATTCTTTAGATAATACTTTATTTTTTATTGCCCTAATATTTTTGTAATCTGCTCCTAGATTATATTTAACCCTTCCTCTAGATCCATATAAATAGTGCAAATATCCAAAAGGAAATAGTCTTTTGTAAAAAGGGTTGAAAGTATCTTTGTAAGATTCAATTGATTGCGAAAAATCATTAATAGAAGCATTATTAAATTGAATCACTTTTTGGAAATCAGAATCTTCATAGTATTTACCCGATAAAAAATTATTTGCTTTTCCTCTAAAAAGGTAAGCCAATGAATTTTCAGGATTTAATTTTATTGATTTATTCAAATCTTCAAGACCTGATTCAACTTGGTCGAGATAAAAAGACTTCAAATAACCGAGTGTCATATATTTATCAGAATCTTGATTATCTAATAAAACTGATTTTTGAAGATCCAGTAATGCATTTTTATAATCTTGCATCTCAAGAATTTTCAGAATGCCTCGAAAAAAATAAGGATCTGATTCATTTGGGTTAGCTCTTATGGCATCATCTAAATAATTTATTGCAATAACATAGTCATTTTCATCTAAGTATTTAGATTTCGCGATATCTAATAATTCTGAAGAATTTTTATTTTTTTTATTAATTTTCTTTGAATTAATCACCTTTTTCTTTGTTGACATTTCCTTAACACATCCAGAAAAATCTTTGGCTTTTAAACAAAACTCCGCAATTTCCCTATCGGTAGAAGCATTAACCGAAAAAGGTAATAGAAAGACAGCTGAAAATAGAAATAAATATTTTTTCATTGGTAAGGAAGCTTTTCAAAATTATTTTAAATCGACTGTCAATTAAAAACTCACGCAATATTCACGCAAAACAACTAATTAATGGATTATTTAATAAAAATAAGTTAAGCAAATTTATTGTGAATACTTGAGTCTAAAAAACTTATTAATGTTGCGGGTGCTTTGGGAGCACTAGGTCGCAGGTTCGAATCCTGTCGCCCCGATCAGTTATAGCAGTAAGTCTCAGCTAATAATAAATAAATTGCACCCAAAAAAGCTTGCACCCAAAATGCACCCATAATTAAGATTTACCATGCTAATTATCAACTATTTGAAATAATTTATTGTGATAAAAGAATATGAAACTAATATGTGAAGAAGTTTTTGCCTAGCTGAATGAGAAAAAAATCTGCCATTTTTACTTTTATCCTCCTATTTGCATCATTATTAGAACTGTCAGCAGTATATGCTGGCACTTATCAATCAACCTGTCCTGCAAAGAAATTTGCAAAAATAGAAGCCGAAATAAGAAAAAACTTCAAGCCAAGAAGAAAAAAGGAGAATGGACCTCCTGATACTGTGGAAAGAAGAATAAAAAAAGCTTTTAAAAAATGCAGAGTTCCCATTGAAATAACTGGAGAAGAAATAAGTTCACCTGACGTATCAATACCAGTTACAAGAGTGACCTCATGGGTAAAAAGCGGTTATTCAAATAGGAGAGTAAATACTGGGGTGACAACAACAATTCTTTTTGGACCTTTAGGAGCATTAGGCTTTCTAAGTAAAAAACACAGGTATAGTTTTATTGTTAAGGGGTTTGACGCCGATGGCAAACAAGCAACAGTTCAAATTGATCTTTTTAAAAAACCAGATATAGAAAGACTTACTCAAGAATTACTATTAATCACAGGTCTAACTATGGGTGAAAAGAGAAGTATTGAAAAAATAAGAAAGCTAGAAAGCGAGGGATTTGATTCTTCTTTAAAAGAAGAGCCAGAGGAAGAAGAAATAAGAATGGAACCCTTGAAGAAAGCAGATGAAACGCGTCTAGATTTAGAAAAGAAGCAAAATTATATGCCTTAAGAATTCTCAAAATAATAAAGCACCCAAAACGCACCTAAAACATATGATTCTAGTTTTAATTAGGACACACCTATTTCTCTAAAAGTACTGATAGCAACATAAGTCTCAGTTATAGCTTCGTTTGTGCGGGTGCTTTGGGAGCACTAGGTCGCAGGTTCGAATCCTGTCGCCCCGACCATTTAAAACCAAGTCATACTAGCGAGTCTCCCAACTCGCTTTTTTATTGCTTACTGTCTCATATTGCGAAAGGGTAGCTCTAGGGGTAGCTCATACGAAGTACTTTGATCTACTTTGTGCCTATTTTTCTATATACAAGGAAAGAATTTAAATATCTACAAATCTAGTTGGATTGCCCTCTAGTGCTTCTATTGATTTAAATAATTCTCTAATTTTAGATTTAGTCCTTTTCGCTTTTATTGGTTAAAGTTTTATTTTCTTCTTTTTCTAAGTAAACATCCTTAAACTTAATTTTTTTAAAAAAAATTTTTCTTTAACTTTACTTAACCATAGGTAAATATTATTTATTAAATAGAAATTGTGGGGATGTTTAAATTCAGGGAATTCATTGCTCAAATCAAATATAAAGAAGTAATATCTTCACCTGTATATTTTATTCCTGTTTTGCTTTTATCCATAATGATTATTATTGAAGGGTTTCACATCTTTAATCACAAACAAAATTGCAAAACTAAAGCTGAGTGGATGGAACAATCAGGAATGACTTATGACAGGGAATCAGAAGTTAATTAATAAAATCTAAAATATAATTTATTCGCAGCAACGTTTTCTATTTGAAGAATAATCTGTCAAAGAAGTTATCCATTTCTTGATCAAAAAGAGAGATTCTTTATTTAGGCTGTAGTAGACCCATCTACCTTCTTGTCTGTCTGAGATAAGACCAGCTTCCTTTAAAATTTTTATGTGGTATGAAATTCTTGATTGAGATAACTTAGTTAATTTCATAATATCGCATACACAAACTTCTCCATCCATCATTAGGTCAATTATTTCTAGCCTAAAAGGATCAGAAAATGAAACCATCAACTTAGATATATTTTCTTTTTTTATTTTGCTAATCTCTTTTAACACTAATGAGGAAATAAAATATTCTTTAATATAGCTTAAATAAAAAAGATTTCATTAATCAAAACATCTTGATACATCAAAATATTTTGATGTATAATTTATATAGAAAATTTCAAAGTTATGAAAATTGGAATTACCGGTTTTGGAAGAATTGGCAGATTAGTTTTCAGAGCATTATGGGATAGAGCTGATATAGAAATAACTCATATAAATGAGATAGCGGGAGATTCGAATGCTGCTGCACATCTACTCGAATTTGATTCAGTCCATGGTAGATGGGCGAAAGATATAAAGGTTAATGAAGAAGAAATAATAATTGATGGAAAGAAATTAGCCTACACATCTTTTAAAAATTACCTAGATGTTCCTTGGGAAAAATCTTCTGTAGATATTATATTGGAATGTACAGGAAAGAATAAAAAGCCAGACAAACTAAATCCCTATTTTGATTCTCTTGGGATGAAAAGAGTAATAGTAGCTTGTCCAGTAAAGGGGATTGTAGCTGGAGAGGAATCACTTAATATTGTTTACGGTATAAATCAAAGTCTTTATGACCCCTCCAAACATAAATTAGTAACTGCAGCATCCTGCACTACAAATTGTTTAGCTCCGATAGTAAAGGTAATTAATGAAAATTTTTCAATTAAACATGGCGCTATTACAACTATTCACGATGTCACGAACACTCAAGTTCCTGTAGATTTTTATAAAAGTGATTTGAGGAGAGCAAGAGGGTGTATGCAAAGTTTAATACCTACTACTACTGGATCTGCCAAAGCAATAGCTGAGATCTTCCCAGAGTTAAAAGGAAAATTAAATGGCCATGCAGTTAGAGTTCCTCTACTTAATGGTTCTTTAACAGATGCAGTTTTTGAATTAAATAATAAAGTGACAGTTGAACAAGTAAATTTGGCACTTAAGGAAGCTTCAGAAACTTATCTAAAAGGAATTCTTGGCTACGAAGAAAGACCTTTAGTTTCTGCAGATTATGTAAATGACTCAAGAAGTTCAATAGTTGATAGTTTATCAACGATGGTTGTTAATTCAAATTTATTAAAGATATACGCTTGGTATGACAACGAGTGGGGTTACAGCTGCAGACTTGCAGATCTTACTGAATATGTAATCAAAAAAGAGATTTAATTTATGTCTTTATGAAGTTATCTAATGTTCAACAATATAGTGTTGTAACAGCAAACTATTGGGCCTTCACGCTTACTGACGGCGCATTAAGATTATTAGTTGTTGGTCACTTTCATGATCTAGGTTACACAACTCTACAAATTGCTTTACTTTTCCTTTTTTATGAGTTTTTTGGAATAATTACTAATCTATATGGTGGTTGGATAGGAGCAAGATATGGTTTAAGGCTTACTTTATGGATTGGTACTATCCTTCAAATCATTGCTCTTTTTATGCTTATACCAGTTAAGGAGGATTGGCCAGTAATATTTAGTGTCGTATACGTTATGGTTGCTCAAGCAGTAAGTGGAATAGCAAAAGATTTAAATAAAATGAGTGCTAAAAGTGCTGTTAAGACAGTAGTTCCAAAGACAAATAATGGCAATGATACTAGCCAAAAACAACTTTTTAAATGGGTTGCTATTTTAACTGGATCTAAAAATGCTCTTAAAGGAGTCGGTTTTTTCTTGGGTGGACTTTTATATAAGTTATTTGGATTCAATAATGCTGTAGGAATTATGGGTTTTGGACTCTGCTTAGCCTTTTTATTGACGTTAATTTTACCTGGAGAAATTGGCAAGATGAAAACCAAACCAGCTTTTAATGATCTTTTTTCAAAATCATATGCCATAAATATTCTTTCAGCAGCAAGATTCTTTCTTTTTGGAGCAAGAGATGTTTGGTTTGTTGTAGCTCTTCCAGTATTCCTCGATATGGCATTTGGTTGGGACTACATGGAAATAGGATTATTTCTTGGGGCCTGGGTAATAGGTTATGGAATTGTTCAGGCTTCGGCTCCAGCAATTAGAAAGATGTTGGGACAAAAAGAAAGTCCAGATCGTAAAGCTATCCAATTTTGGAGTGCCTTATTAATGGTCATACCATCTTTGATAGGAATCGCATTATGGAGAGAAAGTTCTCCATCGATAGCAATAATTTTAGGACTTACTATTTTTGGATTTGTTTTTGCAATGAATTCCTCCACACATTCATATATGATTTTGGCCTACTCTGATAATGAAAAAGTCAGTTTAAATGTTGGCTTCTATTACATGGCAAATGCTGCTGGAAGACTAATTGGAACATTACTATCTGGCTTATTATTTATGATTGGAAGAAATGCAAGTATTGGTCTTCAATATTGTCTTTATTTTTCATCACTTTTAATATTCTTATCTTGGATTTCGAGTCTTAAATTACCCTCGTTCAAACAAAGCCTATCAGCTCCATAAAGACTAATTTTTAGGAATTAGAATATTTTAATGGCAAAAATATCCTTAATTGAACTCGCAAAAACTTTCCTAAAAATTGGCATTTTAAGTTTTGGAGGACCCTATGCTCATATTTCTTTATTCGAAGATGAACTTATAAATAATAAAAAATTGATATCAAATCAATCTTTTGAAAAAGGTATTGGATTATGTCAAATACTTCCAGGACCAGTATCTACTCAATTGGCAATATATATAGGTCTTAAATTAAATGGTTATCTTGGTGGATTGATATCAGGTATAAGTTTCATTATCCCAGGATTCATTTCGGTATTAGTTCTTAGCTTTTTTTGGCAAATTTATTCTGGATCAAAATTTCTCAATGATTTAATTTATTTTAATCCTCCTATTATTGCAGGAATAATTTTTTCATTTTCATTAGTTCTTTTAAAAAAAAGATTAAAGTTAGATCGAGTATTATTCTCTAGCTCAATCTTATTTCTACTTATATTTGCAAAATATAATAGTATTCAATTTCCTCTCATAACAATTCTTACTATTGCAGGATTGATAAATATATTTTTAAGGAAATTCAAAGATAATTTTTATAGCTTGATCCCTTTATCTATATTTTCAATAACATCATTTTTGAGTACTACACTCTTTTTAGATATTTTTAAGTTCTATAATTTTTTGAAGGATTCTTTAAACTCAAAGTTTTTAATAAATTATCTTAATCTGTTTTTATTCTTTTTCAAATCGGGACTTTTTATTTTTGGAGGTGGATTAGTAATCATTCCTCTTATGAGTGATTATGTTATCTCGCAAGGATGGTTAACCAATAATGAATTTATAGATGGGATAATGATTGGCCAAATAACGCCTGGTCCTGTCTTATTAACTACAAGTTTTATTGGATATAAAGCAGGTTTTTCAATTGGAGGTATAAATGAGGCTTTAAAATATTCATTTATATCAACTTTTGCAATATTTTTACCAAGTTTTATTTTGATTTTTGTTTTTGGAAAAGGCCTTTTAAAAAATAGAAGTAAATTATTAAATTACTTTATCGAAGGAGTGGTCAATACAATTCCTGGAGCAGTTATTTTCTCTGGATTTAATTTAATTGAAGATAGTTTTTCATCAAAATTCTTTTTAATAAGCTCTATTTTTATAGTTTTAATCTCCACACTACTATCTTTTTTAAAAATAGTTCCAACATACATACTCATTCTTTTTTCTTTAATATTGGGTTTGTCAAAATATTTGTTTGCATAAAAAAAGGAGGAAATAAATTCCTCCTTTTAAATATTGTCTTACGGTTTATTTACCGATTCTTTTTACAGCAGCTCTTGACTTCTCAAGAATATCTCCTTTTAAGGGGACAAATCCAAGTGATGGAGCTTTATCTTGATACTCATCACTTAACAATGTATTAAAGGCTTGTTTGATAGCTTTAGTGTTTCTACCATTACCCTCTTCATAAGCAAGTATCCATGTTAATGAAGCTATAGGGTAAGCTCCTTTTGCCGTTGGATTAGGATTTTTACCCGCAAGATTTTCATCTAGAGTAATACCATTAAGAGCCTTAGCTCCTGCTTCTACAGATGGTTTTAGAAATTCACCTGAAAGATTTTGAAGAGCAGCAGCTTTGACATTACCTTTTATGTAAGACTGGTTAACATAACCAATTGCACCAGGAGTATTTTGAATAACACCTGCAACACCAGAATTACCTTTTGCTCCAACGCCTGCTGGCCACTTAACTGATTTACCAGTTCCTAATGTCCAGGTTTTTGAAAAAGCTTCCATAGAGTTTGTGAAAGCTTTAGTTGTACCTGATCCATCAGAACGATGCGCCCAAGTTAATTTACCTGATTTACAGCCTAATTCTTTCCAGTTTTTAACCATACCCATAGCAACCCTTACTGCTTGCTCTTGAGTGAGTTTCAAATCGCAATCATAGTTGTAACCAAAAGCGATAGTACCTCCAACCATAGGAATCTGTACTAATCCTCTTGTTACCTTTGCTATATCCTTATCTTTCATAGGATCATCTGATGCACCGAAGTTAACAGTTTGATCAATAAATGCTTTTCTTCCAGAACCAGAACCAACAGCTTGGTAATTAACTCTTGGCCCGCCCGAGGAGGCTAAATCTTTAAACCAACGAGTATAGATTTTGGCAGGAAATGATGCTCCAGCACCACTTAATCTTGTTCTAGCAGAAACACTTGTGCCAGGAACACTTGTACCAGCAACAACGGCTAGTGCGGAAGTGAAAACCAAAGCTTTCTTAGCTAAGTTCATGGATGTCATAATCAATTTAAAGACTCCATATATATAGCATTGAATTTATACACAAATACTCTTTAATTAAAAGTTTATTCTTTAATTAATTATTCCTTAAACTCTTCTTAAACAATATAAAAGCTGGGCATTATTTCGTTAAGCTTTGAAGATATTTGAAAATAAATATGTGTCAATTTTTAACTCTGATTTAAAAAAAATTTATGAAAGCTTCCACGATTAGTTTTAGTTACTAAGTTTATTCATTTAATTTAAAATCTTTAAAACTATAAAAACCTGCAATAAGCAGGTCTTTTTTTATAAATCTTGTTTAAATTAACCAAACCTTAATATTTTTATTTTTTATTCTTAACTTTTTAAAGGCATTATTAATATTGTTTCTTCACACACTAAATGAAAAAAACATTAGCTGCTGCAAGTTTTTCTGCATTACTTGCAATTGTCGCTTCCTCTACAAGTAGCGGATTTGCAAATTGGAATACAAAATATTGGGCAAATGAAAAAAACTTCAACAGAATTTCTTCTTTTAATGTAAGTGACAATTTACCAAAGGGATCAAAATCTACAACCAAAACTTCTTCAGAAGTTGTTACAGCTTCAGAAGATGGAAAGACTTTGATGTATACAGATAGCGATCTAGGAGTAGTAGGTTTAGTTGATATCTCAGACCCTGCAAACCCTAAAGCATTGGGAGTTGTTGAACTTGAGGCAGAACCAACTGGAATTGCAGCACTTGGAAACAATGCTTATATAGGTTCAAATACATCCGAAAGTTATACAAACCCTTCAGGAGCATTAGTTCAATACAATTTAGAAACAAGAAAACCAGTAAAAGCATGTGATTTAGGTGGGCAACCTGATAGCGTTTTTGTTTCACCAGACGGAACATTTCTAGCTGTCGCTATAGAGAATGAGAGGGATGAAGAATATAAAAATGGATTTATCCCTCAAATTGATGACAATGGTATTCAAATTAATCCTGCAGGTTATGTTTCTCTTGTGAAATTAAACAAAAGAGGAAAAATACAATGTAACTCAATTAAAAAAGTAGATTTAACAGGCTTATCCAAAATAGCTCCTTTTGATCCTGAACCAGAATTCGTTGCTATTAATGATCTTGGTGAAACAGTTGTCTCTCTTCAAGAAAACAACCATCTTGCAGTTATTGATAAAGATGGAAATGTAATATCACATTTCTCGGCAGGGATTGTAAAACAAATGGCAGGAATGGATACAAAGAAAGATGGCGCTCATAAATTTAAGAGCAAACTAAAGAACGTAAGAAGAGAACCCGATGGCCTTACTTGGATTGATAATGATCATTTCGCTACAGCAAATGAAGGCGATTACAAGCATATTGATCCAAATCAGGCAAAAAGAGGTGGTTCAAGATCCTGGACTATTTTTAAAAAAGATGGAACAGTAGTTTATGAAGATGCAAATAGATTAGAAAGAGCAATTGCTCAAATTGGCCATTTCCAAGATGGGAGAGCTGGTAAAAAAGGTGTAGAACCTGAATCAGTTACATTTTCTAAAATTAATGGAACACCATATTTATTTGTTGGAGCAGAAAGAGCAGGAATAGTAGCTGTTTACGATATCACAGAACTAAATCAACCTTTGCTTACTCAATTACTTCCATCAGGCATTGGACCAGAGGGATTTGTCGCAATTCCAGAGAGGGGATTAATTGCCTCAGCAAATGAAAAAGACTACAACAAAAAAGAACCTGGTTTATCTTCTCATGTGACTATTTATCAACTACAAGATGCTCCTGCTTCATACCCACATTTAACAAATGAAAATGGCCTTGAATTTGTATCTTGGGGTGCGATAAGCGGAATGGTGGCTGGTGATGACGGTAAGATTTATGCTGTAAATGATGGGACTTTTAAAACTCAGCCAAGAATTTACGTTATTGATCCTTCATCTTCGCCAGCACTATTAGAAAGAGCTATAGACATAAAGCTAGATGGTAAGACTGCATTATTTATGGATCAAGAGGGTATTACTACTGATGGTAATGGTGGATTCTACATTTCTACTGAAGGAATCAAGAAAAAGCTAGATGAACATCCTCCTGCAATCTACCATGTAAGCTCAGATGGTGAAATTTTAGAGAAGATAACTCCACCAGCTTCATATCTTAATTATGCTAAAAATCCTGGTTTTGAAGGCATAACAAGGAATGGGGAAATTCTTTATATTGCTCAACAGAAGCCTTGGGGTGATGATACTTTCAATACTACTAAGATCCTTTCCTATAATTTAAAAACCAAACAGTGGGGGGCCGTAAATTATCAATTAGATAGGATCAAAAAAGGTGGAGTTGGCATTTCAGAATTGACTTACCATGAAGGGGCACTTTATGTAATCGAAAGAGATAGTTTCTATGGAAAGAAAGCAAAATTGAAAGCTATATATAAAATAGATTTAGATGATGTTATTTTCGAAGGTCTTCAGAGTAATATTCCTCCCAGACTTTATCCTTTAGTTGAAAAAGAGTTAGTTACTGATCTAAAACCAGTAATGAAATCTACGGGTGGTTTTATCCTTGAAAAGGTTGAAGGCTTAGCAATAACAAGCGACGGGCAAGCATGGATTTCAACTGACAACGACGGGACTGGAAAGAAATCAACTGGTGAAACTCTTTTCCTAAATATTGGAAAAATCTAGTTAAAACTACTAATGAAAGCCACCTTTTACATAAGGTGGCTTTTTTTGCAGTTCTTATAATTAAAAAAAGTTAAATCATGAAATACCTAATATTTTTTATTTTATTCATCGCTCCAGTTAAAGCTGAAACAAAATATTATTGGCAGGGTGTCAGGCATTATTTAAATCGACCCAAACTAATGATAGAAGCATGCAAAGATATGAAAGAAGAAAATGATATTGGAACATCTGCTTTTGAGAGTATGTACATGCCAACATTACCTGATAGGCTTTGGTTAGCTATTGGCAAAAGAGATTCTTATTGGGCAGATGACTCCAAAGAAGGAAGCATTCTTTTTACAAGAGAAGGGGTTTTGAATTTAAAAAAATTTATTGCAGAAAAATCATGTCCTAATATTTTTTAAATTTTCCCTATAAATCTGTATTAAGACACGGAAAGATAGTTTCAATAATCGCTCCACCATCTTTATGATTAAATGCCTTTATAAAACCTTTATTGTTATTAATTATTTTTTTTGTAATTGAAAGACCTAAACCACTACCACTTTTCTTAAATTTAGTCCTTGATGGATCACCACGATAAAAACGAGAAAAAATGTCATTTGATTCATCTTCTTCTAATCCAATACCTTTATCTCTAACTCTTATAACAACAGAGCTATCTCTCTTAAAAACTTCAATTTGTATGCCCTCTTTTGTTGGGGAATAACGAATAGCGTTATCTAAAATATTTATAAATGCTCTTTTTAAATTTTCAATATCCCCAGATATATAATATTTTGTTGGAGAAAATAAATTTATTTTTATATCCTTTTTTTCTGCAAGCGGTTTTAGTGTTTGCCAAGATTCCATAATCAAATCTGAAATAGATATTTTTTTGTTTTTATTAAAATCTTCGCTACTTTCTAGCTTAGAAAGCTCTAAGGTCTCTTCGGCCATTTTTCTAAGTCTTTTTGACTCTTTCTTAAGTCTTTTAACAAGATACCTATCCTTTTTTGATACTACTGATTCAAGTCTTTCCCCAATTAAGATAAGTGATGTAAGAGGAGTTTTCAGTTCATGAGACACATCATTAATTAATTGATTTTGTCGTTTTTTTATCGATTCAATTGATAATTTACTTTCCAATAATATTAAATAATTCTTTTTCCTTCCTCTAACAATATTTACCGAAATGGGTACTCCCGCAATTGTGAAATCAAGGTTGAATGGGAAATCTTTTTTTCTTAAATATAGAATTTTATTACTAAGTACTTCAAGCTCATTAATATCATTAATTGCTTTTCCAATAACATCTTTATATTTGATAACCCTAATAAGAGATAAAGCTTTCTGATTAATAAATTTTATTGTTAGATCAGATGATAAGATTATCCACCCTTGCGATGAATAATCTAACCAAGACAACACTTCTTGAGGTCTAATTTTATCAAATGGGAAATCAATGGTTTTTTTATACTTATTTTTATCAACTTCAAATTTTTTTTCTTTGGATTGAGAAAAATGCTTGACTTTTATTTTCCACTTCTGATGTAAAAAAAATAATACTTCTTGTAGTGTTTTCATTTTCATCCAAACTTATATCCAAAACCTCTTACAGTTTTAAGAAACTTTGGAGCTGAGGGATCTTCTTCTAATTTCTCTCTGAGCCACCTAACATGAACATCTACAGTTTTAGTATCACCAATAAAGTCAATTTCCCAAATTTTTTCAAGTATTAAATCTCTTGACCATACCCTTTTTGGATTTTTCATAAATAACTCTAATAATTTAAATTCTTTTGGAGATAATGTTATTTCTCTATCAAAAGAAGTTACCCTACATTCTTCCAAAAACATTTTTATATGATTAAATTCGAGAACAGTTTTTGATTTTTCTATATATTTTCTATTACGTTTAGATCTTCTTATTAACGCTCTAGATCTAGCAATTAATTCATTTAAACCAAAAGGTTTTGTTAAATAATCATCTGCACCAACCTCTAATCCAAGAACCCTGTCTGATTCATTATCTTTAGCACTCAAAATTAGTATGGGTGTATAGTCTTCATCATTTCTTATTTTTCTACATAACTCTAATCCATTTAACCCTGGCAACATTAAATCTAGAATTATTAGGTCAACATCTTTTTTATTATCATTATTAATAAAATCTAAGGCACTTAAACCATCTTTGAAACTTGATACTCTAAAACCTTCGCTGCTCAAGGTTTCACTGACTGTAAGCCTAATACTCTTATCATCCTCTACAAGAAGAATTCTTGAGTCTTGCAAACTTTTATGATCTTTAATAGCCATTGAAAGTTCCAACAATTTTATTTTATATAATCAAAATTATCTGATCTAATTATTTCATAATTAATTTACATTGAATTATTATTTTTTTCATTTAATCTTATTTCCTTTTTAATTTCCCCTAAAACCCTTTTATCTATATTTAGATTGTCTCTTTAATCTTCCTCACACAAAATTTTAAAGAGACAAATTTATTGAATTTAATAATAGATATTAAAACTAATATCCCATCGAAGAGTAATAATAATCGTCATCTTCATCTATATTTGTTATTACCCATTCTGGTGGAAAGTCACCAATTTTTACATATTGATAAAGCTTATCAAAATCTGGATCGTAATAAGTATCGTTGATTTTTGGATCTTTAACTACTTTGCTTGGATGCATAATAAAAATTATTTCTACTCTTTTTTTATAGATTATTTAGTTTAAAGTAGCTTTAAATCTCATTTAAATATTTTCATTTGATCTATTTAATCTAAGACTAATTTAACTTGTAGTTAGTCTTGATTGTTTTAATTACCGATTTTTTCGGATCTTTATTTGGATAACAATTAACAATTCTATATTTTCCGCCTTTTCTATCTGTCTCAACAAGAGTAAATTGAACAAATTTTTCTTTTTCAGCACTTGAAAAATCTTTGACTTCTATTTTGATGATTTCTTCATTTTTACTATCAATTATTCTGGATTTACCTCCACAAAGAAGAACAGCAGTTTCTTTAGTTAAATAAAATATTTTTTTTTCATCTTTAATGGATGATTTATCTTTCTTAATCGAAATTGAATTTTGTGTAATGGATATTTCATCTTGGGTAATGGGTAATTCATCTTTTGGACTACAGGCAGTAATAATAATGATAGATAAAACTAATAGCTTTTTCATGATTTTTTAAATGATAAATTCACTAATAATTTCTTCTAATTGACTTTTATTTAGTTTAATAAGATAGTTTTGGATTTCCTTTCTAAATAATCTATCTTCAACTCTTTTAGTTTGAAGAATCGAAAGAGTGATGAAGTTAACAAGTTGTTTTTTATCGATACATATTTTCTAAATCCCTATTGTTAAATCATAATTAAATCTTGATTAAGCTAGGAATAACAACAAATATCTATTTTAGTAATTTAAGCCATTTAAAAAAAATTTATTTTTTAATTAATCATTACTTAATCCAAGAAACCTAAATTTGTAATGTATAAAATATTGAAATGTCTTTAAAAAACTTATCTTCACAAAAGAATAACCCAAAAAAAATCGGCACAGAATTTTCAAGAGATTATTATAAAGGAAGCTTTGGGAATAAAGATAAATTTTTCTTAAATGATTCAGAATTTATTGAAAATTACAATAACGCCCTAAAATCCCCTCAATCAAGGAGACTATACAAAACATTAGAGAATGAAGTATATCCAGACACAATCATGGTCCAAGAAATTTTACCTATAGATAAAATTTCTATTTGAAATCCTTTCACTTAAGAACTACTTTTTAAGATTTTTTACCTACACTCAATAAAAAACATTTTCCTGGGGGAACTAGATCTTAAAAAACCTCTTGATTATTAATCATCCTCATCATCCTCATCTTCAATACTTGAATTTGTTAAACTCTTTTTTTGAAATATAAAAAACCTATAAACTAATTGTATAAATCAGTTTATAGGTCTCATAAAGTCGCAATTTTTAATTGCTTACTTTAGTTTTAGAATCAGAACTTAGCAATTTTCTCTTCCTGTGGTTTTTCAGGCAAGTTAAAAGTGAATTGGAAGACTTGTCCACCAGCATCACCACCTTCTTCAGCAACTGCACCACCTGACTCACCACGGGCTTGAACAACACCGATAAAGAGTTGATCATCAGTGTCAATACCCTGAATGATCTCTTGTTCACCAGTTCCTGCAAGTTCATCCATAGAGTAGAATTTGCTTCCGAATAAACCATTTGACTTCTTAGCTGTCAGAGCAGTTACGTTCCAAGAACCAGAGAACTCGGAAGTAGTTGCTTTGGAAAATGCACCACCAAGAGCAGATACACCTGCTTCATAACGTGAAGAGTGCTTACCACCAGCAAGACCTAATAGGTAGCCAGTGTTCGGTTCACTTAAAGTCATATCTGACTCTTTGATGGGAAGTACATACTTACGCTCTCCAAAGTCGTTTCCAGAATCCTCATCAACGATAAGGAAAGAACCATCAGCGTGTTTAGTCCAATAAAGTCCATCTGGAGCAACCATTGCTGCCTTATTTTTCTCAACATGAATTGCGGCAGAGCCATCCTTCACAACACCTTCACCACCAGTCTTGAGAGTAAGGGCACCATCAATAGCAGGAACAACACGAATACCAGTAGCAGGAAGGAATTCAGGGAGATCACCATCAGCAGCGTCTAGAGTAGCTCCAATGAAACCAAAATCGAAACCAAGAATCCCTCCTTTGTTAGTCATGTTCTGAACATAACGAGTACGGTTGATATCAGGATCTACTGCAGGATGTTCGGCTTTTGAATCTCCGTTAAAGAAGGTGTAACCCTCAGGTTGTTCATCTGCTTGCTCCCACAACATCATCTCAGTATTTTTTACTGCGACTGGATTATCCCAGCCACCCCATTGATAGGAAGTAGGATAGAAACGACCCTCAAAGGAATTAGGCGCATCAGCATTCTGCAGATACTCATCCATCATCTTTGCGGCAGGATTTGCTTCAAGACCTAGTGCAGCATAAGATTTTGTAGGCATTGCAAATCCGTAGATGCGACCGTAGAGCAAACCATTTCGTCCAAGGAAGGCATCGCGCTCATTAGCAGTAGAGTAATCAATCTCAGAACCATCAGGAAGACGATCCTTCATGCCGACATAAACCTTAAGAGGAGCTGGTTCTTGATTGTGATTATAACCAGCACCAACAATAACAACATAGTCTTTGTGTTGAGGGTTGATTGGCATGAGTTTTTCATAACCAGTCTGACCTAAAGCAGGTGCAGTGTAGGCAACTTCGTTCTTAACATCAACAGCTATTGATGCAAGACCCATCGTTTTATCAGATTCTGTTCTACCAGTCTTTTTAGAGCCAGTGAACATACGACCGATTTCCCACTCTTCAGCAGTAAACCATACATCATCCTCAAGCCCTATGCCATTACCATATTTATTTGCTTGTTCATACCATGCACCACAAAAGGACTGTAGGAAGAAGTCGGCTTCAGAAAGTTTGTATTTATCTAGGAAAGGAACAATGCGTTGACTAGGAAGTGCTTGGTTACCCCAGACTAAATTCTCCTTCGTTACTTCATCACCAAATACGTTGTAGATTGTGTTGAATAATTTACCAGAATCCTTGACCATTCCTTCTGCAGAAGAACCATTTTTCATGAATTTAGCAAATTTTGCACGATCATAATCAATCGTGTGAATGTGAGAACCACTGAAAGTTACACCATTTTTCATTTCCCAGTTATAAGTCTCAGGGACTGGTGCTTTACCCATGGTCGCATAAGATTCGGACTGATAAACAACTCGAATAGTATCGTTATCAAGCAGATATGCTGCCTGTCCATCTGGATATCCAGTCAGTGCAAGTCCGTTGTCTCCTACTTCGCCAACAGTAGCGAGTGCTTTAAAGTTTCCATATGGGAAGTTAACGTTTCCGTTACTACCATCCAGGACTGGGTTCAAAGCAAGACCTGCTTCAGGAATTAGAGCTCTGGTCTCACCAATACGTTTTGTTTCTGCAAGAGTACTGGCAGGAGCTACTAGCATCGTGCCTGTTAATATCGCAGAAAAGAGTTTTCTTTTCATTTTGTAATTTGCGAATTCTATAATTTAGGTGTGGTAACAATTTGTTTGTCACAAATTAAAGATTTTTTATTAGGGTTAAATTGAATTTAAGTAATGTATAAATTTTGATTAGCATTAGTAAATAAAGATACGTAGCTAAAATTTTTTTAATAATTTATTGACATTCAAATTTTTTTAATTATTTTAATCAAAAAAATGTTTAACTTCTACTTAATAAAATTACCTTATAAGTTAATAATGTATAAAAACTTTTGACTATGAAAAAAATTCTTTTAATAGTATTTTCTTTATCTTTTCTGTCCTCATGCAGTAATGATAAAGATTTTTTTCTTACCAAAGAAAATGCATTAATTAGTTGCGGTGGGATATCTCGTATTATAGAAAATGAAAATGAAGAGATAATTAATACAGAAGTCAAGGATTTAACAGATGGAATAGGTAAGTATGTGGAATTTACAGTTGTAGAGACTGATAAGAAAGGAGGAAAATATAGAATTATTAATTGTTTCCCAAGTGAAGAACCACAAGATTCAATAATAAAAACTATAAAAACAAATTACAAATTAAATAATTAGAAGATCTTTTGAGTGAGAGACTTGCATTTTCAGAAAATAAAGGGAATATAAAGAAAATGATAATTCCAATGGAATCAATTAAAAATCCAAAAAGAATTATTAAGAAACAGCTTAAAAATGTTAATAAAGCAATTATTGAAATTGCAGAAATGAAATTTGTAAATATTGAAGAAAAAGAAGAAAAATTAGATGCGCTTGTTTTTTTAAAGAATCAAATATTGAGGAAGGCGGAGAAGTTAGAAATTAAATAACTAAATAATTGTAGATATTGAATCTTTATTTTTTTGTATCAGCTACATTCTTAAAGAAATCGCAATAAGCCATCAATTCTGACTCGGTTTCGATTTTAAGATTTAAATCGTTAATTGCCTTCTTGGTATCAATTCTGTAGCCATACCAATCTAGACAAACTTCTCTCTGCCTTTGGGTTTCTGAAATTGAGATCGAATCTGTCATTGAAGTCTTGGAACAACCCCAAATGAAAATAGTCAAAGGGATGTAGAAAATTCCACGTTTCATTTCTTAATCTCAATAAGTTTTCTATGATTCTGCATAAGTCCAAGAAGATTCTTCCATAGTTGAAAAATAATTAACCTGTGAATCCCATTTTTTATTCTGCTGCCATTAATGAACCAACAAGCTTATGCTCAGCAACTTTTTCATCGTCAGTCATAACTGGTTTGATATCAAAATCTATATCAAACTTAACTTTCCAAGGAGCAAAGTGTTCTGTCATTTTTATACCTGCTGAAGCTTGGACAATAATATAAACATTATTTGAGTAAGAGGCATGATACCTTCCCAAAACTTTAAATCCTTCAAACTCATCATTCAAAGTTCCATCTTCAATAACCTTTAAAAAAAGATCATAAGCTGCACCCATAAGAGCAACATTTTTAAAAGTTGCAGTTACTAAATAAGTATTCATTTGTAAAATAAATCTAGAATTATTTCTAGGACATATTATTTAAAATTGAGTTAAGGGTCTTGATATGAATACTTCTGCTAAAGGAATTTTTTTTAGATCGACTGTCAATAGTTTCTTTTTATCCATATAAAAAGTAAGCACTCGGTTGCAAGAGGGATCTGTAGGGGGATCTAGGATCTATAAAGACCTTACAAAATCTTCGAAGATATACCCATATTGAGTCTCAGACTTGTTCCACACTCCGCAAACATTTATTACTATTACTAAGATTTCAAGGGAAATGGCTTTGATAGATCGAGTCCTTTGGGAGCACTAGGTCGCAGGTTCGAATCCTGTCGCCCCGACCATTTAAACCCAAGTTATACTAGCGAGTTTCCCAGACTCGCTTTTTTAATGCAAAATATGACCACTCGAAATGTGGTCAAATAGTGGTCAAATTTGTTGACAGTCGATCTAAAATAAGCGTTATTATTTCCTTTTATTATGAAAAGATTTTTAATACCTTTATTAGCTGCTCTCGCATTACCTACTCCTGTCAATGCTAATTATCTTTGCACAATCGACGAAGTTGTCTGGGGCAAAAGTAGAAAATTAAAAGAATATGAACAATTTAATATCATTGCATTTACTTCAACTAATAGGCTTGATGAGGATGGTGAAAAATTGAAGAAGGGTTTTATATACATCCTAGATGAAAATAAGAATAAATATAAATATAAAGGGGATTTGAATGATGATGATAGATTTTTCTATTCAAGAACTTATGAATATGAAAACAATCCCTTTGAAGTAATTTATGAGATTGGCGATTTTGATGGTTCAGGAGGAGAATTTAAAAGAACAGTAAAAAATTTAAAATTTAAACCAGGCAGTGATTTTTATGACGAAAAAACTGCCAAAGCTGTATTAAGTTATTCACCAGAATCGCGCACTGGATTAGTACATAAAGGAACATGTAAAAGACGCACGTATGATCTTGATAAAAAAATTTATTATTGGAGTGAGATTACAGGAAATGAATCAGAATCGGAATCAGATCTAGATCTTTTTAAAATGCTTGGAGAAGGATTACAAAAAACCGACTTGTTTAAAAACTAGCGAGTTCCCCAGACGCGCTTTTTTATTACAAAATAAGACCACTCGAAATGTGGTCAAATAGTGGTCAAATGTTACTTAAATTGTCCGGACAAATCACGCAGAATTAAGCAAAAAATTTGCTATAGCTCGAAAACCTAGTGCTGCACTAGAGCAAATAAGTGCTTTGGGAGCACTAGGTCGCAGGTTCGAATCCTGTCGCCCCGATCAGTTATAGCAGTAAGTCTCAGCTAATACCTAATTCACGCAAATTATTGCTTCACGCAAAACTCACGCAAAGATGATTTTTATAGCCTGACGCCATACAAAAAAAGCCGAAAGAACGACCCACAGCGAAAGTGCCAAAGATCGTTTAGCCCTTTTTTAAAGCCCTTTGGATAATTTAAGTCCTTCATTCTTTTGTAATGTAAAAGCAATATTTTCTAGCTTTTCTAATCTCGCAAGAAGCTTTGCATTTTGAGAAATGATTGCATCATTTTTTGCTTTTAAATCTTGTACTTCTTTTTTTAACTCTTTTGATTCATTAAGACTAATTTTAGTTGGCTCATTTGATTTACCTAATTTCCAAACAAATCCTGCTCTTGCAGAAAACTGGTCTGTAAAATCCCCAGCATAATCTTGCCCAGGCATAGTCATGGATGCTGCATAATTCAATGATAATTTTTCATTTACCTTAGAAGCACAACCTCCAGAAAAAGCAAACTCTCCACCATGAGTTCCAGTTCCTAAACCACAGGCAAGAGTTGTATCAGTTGGAAGTGTTGGTAATCCTGTTAAAGCAGCACTTAATGCACCGACATTATTGATTGATTGTTCTACATCTCTCCCATTAATAAGTAATTTAGAACCATTAGTTATATCAATGGGAATAGCATTACCTGATGCATCCTGACCATATAATTTTTGCTTACCATCTTCTTCAATTGTGATAAGTGAGTTTTCACCAATATGTATTGATCCATCATTTTCTTTTTTTATAATATTTTTACCATCAACAGTAAGACCCTCTCTTGTTATCAACGTATAATCACCATCAACCCCAACAACTAAACTTCCTTTAACAGTGACAGTTTCAGTGGATGTCCCAAGAACAATTTGATTATCCTTATCAGTTTCTACGCCCTCTCCAATCGCAATAGAATAATTATGTGTAGCCCTTGTATCCTCTCCAATCGCAGTAGATCTAATTCCCGAAGCAATTGCACCACTTCCAAGGGCAGTAGATCGATCTCCCGAAGCTTCTGAATCCTCTCCAATCGCAGTAGATCTAGCTGCCGTAGCATCTGCACCCATTCCAAGCGCAGTAGATCGATCTGCCGTAGCACTTGAACTATCTCCAATCGCAGTAGATCTAGCTCCCGAAGAATCTGCAGTTTCTCCAATCGCAGTAGAAGAAATTCCCGTAGCTTGTGCACCAGTTCCAAGTTCAGTACCATATGCACTATTTGGTTTAAATAACTCAAATGTAGGCAATACTATTTGTGTTAATAGAAGAGAGAATAAAAAGATATTAGTTCTGTGAAACTTAAATATCTTTAAAAAAAAATTAATTTCCATTTTTAAAGTGTTCTACTTATATCCCTTAAATTATTATTATTTTTTTTGCAAGGCAACATTTAATTTGAGATTTAAAAAATAGCTAATAGCCTTATTCTTGCGGATTCTTTGGGAGCACTAGGTCGCAGGTTCGAATCCTGTTGCCCCGATCACTCATACCAATGGATTAGAAATAATATAGCTTTTCTCATATTGCGAAAGGGGAGGTAGAGGGGGAGCTAAGATACAGCCAAAGTGATCATCACTTACTTTTTTTAGTGCCTTTAATTATTTTTAAAAAATGGCTATGAAACAGTATGGGAATAAAAGTGCTTCTATCTTTCTTTTTTCACTAATTAAAATTTTTACTAGCAATTAAGAAAATTAATTACTTTGAATAGAAGAATTTAATCTTAGATCCTTAATAATGTCAGATACCAATGAAATCTCATTGTAAATTCTCTCAGCATCCTTTTCTATTAAATCTAAGTTAATTTTCCTTAGAGGTAAAACGTCTCTTAAATCTGGCTCAAAGATTTGTCCTATACCTAACGCAATAAAAACTTGATTATTTATAAAAGATAATTTTATAGCCATATTATTTACTTCTGCAAAATTTCCAAGATTTTCAAGTATAACTGGCGATAATATTTTTCTTGCTTCAATATCATCTTCACTATAAACTGAAAAATGTTTATTAAATTTAAAATTCTGAACTTTAATTTTCCTCAATTTAATTCCCTTTCTAGAGTTCAAAGTACTCATCTCAAATTCGCTTATTAAACTTCCAAGAAAATCAGACTGAAGGATAGTTTTAAATTGAATATTTTTGTAATCTGAAATAAGAAACAGTCCATGAAAAATTTCTCTATGGGTCGTTCCAGATTCTGCTCCACTGTTTGTCTCTTCACTAATATCTAACTCACAGAATTCAATATAATTGTCTCCCAAATAACCTTGTACCGCATCCCTTCCTTCAAAGTGAAATTTTGAATAAGAATTTCTTTTATCTTTTTTATTTTTATTATATAAATTTATATCTACTGGTAAGCCTGGGAAAAGATTACTTTCAAATACTTTTTCGTATTTAAAAAATTTCTGAGGATAGTAGTCAACATTAACTACGAATAATTCAATAATAGGTTTAAAAAGTAATTTTTTACAATCTAAAATATATGCATTTACTTTTTGATCTATATTTTTTGTTATCTTAGGGAACTCAAAATAATAATCATCTTTAGAATTTATTGATACTTTTCTAATAGATTTCATACGTCCTGAAGTATTAAACAATTTAAAAGAAAAAATTATTGTAAAAAAGGCATTCCCTATAAACCAAAAAACAAACAAAAAGTCATTCATAAAGGATAAAGCTACTAAAATATAAATTGCATTTATTGCTAAATAAATGATGAATATTCTTAAAATTTCTTTTCTAAGATAATTTTTTAAATTAACTTTTTTATCCTTCAATATTTCTATTTGTCTTGAAAGATCTGTTTTTAAATAAGTTTTAAATTCGGACATTAATTTTTATTAAATAATTCTTCAATATTTGGTACTTTTTTTTCTTCAATTAAAGCCTCAAAAAACTTTGCTTTTTGCAAATTTAAAGTTTGTGCCACGTATACATTCGGGAACATTTCTATGGCGTTATTGTATTGCTTAACATAACTATTAAAAGTTCTTCTTGATGCAGAAATATTTAATTCAACTTCATTTAATGTTTCTTGTAGGTGAAGAAAATTCTTATTAGCTTTTAAATCTGGATAATTTTCAACTGAAACCATAAGCGAACCTATTGTTTGAGAAATTTCTTTATCAAGGGCCAATCTTTCTCCACTTTGAGTTTTATTAGAAACTGCTTTTGTTCTTAAAGATATGAGTTTTTCAAGAGTTTCCTTTTCATATTTCATATATTCTCGAACTGAATTTACAAGGTTGGGAATTAGGTCATATCTTTTTTTTAATTGAACATCTATATTTGCATATGCTGTAGATACATTATTTTTAACTTCTACAAGATAATTATAAATCCCCCAATAAATAAAAAAAATAAGGATAATTAAACAAATTAAAAAGATCAGAAATTCCACAAGTCTTATTGAGATTAGATTTATTATCTTTATATTTAAAATATAAAAAATTATTAAATATGTCCAAAGATATTAATAAATTAATCTTCATCATTCCAATTTTGACCTTTTTTCAAACCATTACTTTCTAAACTACTAATATTTGAAGCGCTACCACCTCGAGTACCACCTTCACTACTATCCCCGAAGTTATCCCTTAATCTTTTATTCACTTCTTTAAATTCAAAGTCGCCACAAATTAGATTAAGACTAATCTGAGCTATGGCCATGAAAAATACGAGAATATTATTTGCTAGACCCTTAAATGCAAGAACAAGAAAAATAGCCCAAAGACTATAACTTATATATTTTTTGTATTTTCTTACAAATTCCAAATAAAAAAAGGAGCTAATTATCCCTTATTGTAGATCGACTGCAAACCATAGAAGTGTTATTTTGACTTAAATGGCACTAAAAAACTGTCACATAGGGGTTGACGATTATGGAAATTACAGACGAAATCATCAAAGAAATTAGAGAAAGCGGATACGACCAAGAGCTTGTATATACCTACATAAGAGAGCTATTAGACAGCGTAAAAGAATATGATGTTTAACTTCCCAATTTTTGTAGAAGGTCTATTGATGCCTTTATTAGGTTTAGGAGTATTTGTTGTTTATGGGAAATCAAAAAGAAAGAGAAGAAAGTTTCATGAACCACCCACCCATCAACTACTAAGTTAATTGGAAGAGAAAGGTTTTAATGTAATTCAAGGTATGGCTTTATCACTATTGAAGCCTTTAAATTTACCTGCAAACCTAGTCCTTAAATTGATTATTTTTATAATAGGCCCCAAAAATGATATTGGGTATTAAACAAGAAACCCTCCCAGAAATTCCAACTACTGGAAGGGTTATTAAATCGACTCGCAAACTATATTGAATCAATCTATGTCTTGCAGCAAACCTAGATTCTGCTGACGAGGTTTGGCCTCATTTGATTTATAGCAAAAAATTTTAAACTCCCGCTACTTTTTGTTCCTCTAGTCGTTTTTTTAGAATTGAATAATTTTGTATAGCCCATTTTCGAGAAATATCCAATTCAAGATCTAACATCTCTCTAAGTAATTTGCCAATTTTAAATACTTCTACAAAACCTAGATAAATTATTACCAGCACCTTAATTATATTTATTGCAATAGTTATTACTTTTTCAATTCTTTGATCTTGCATTTGAAATTATTAAAGCCCACTAAAATTAACAGAGGTAAGAAATTATGCAAATACAATAAGTCAAAGAGGGTTAGCTGTAGGGGTAGTTAGAGTCTATAAACACCTTATAAGATCTTCGAAGATGTCCTTATCATTGAGTCTCAAGCTCCTTCCACCTTCCACAAATAATTAAGGCTATAACAAGGGTATTTAGTAAATGGTCTTTGATCGATCAAGTGCTTTGGGAGCACTAGGTAGCAGGTTCGAATCCTGTCTCCCCGATCAGTTATAGCAGTAAGTCTCAGCTAATAATATAAAACACAAAAAAAGTGAGCAAGCAAATTGCACACATAGTAACTTTAAGTATTTGAAAAACATCTTTAGCAATTAAATAAAGAAAACGATAAACTTTTTCTAGCAAGGAAAATTAAAAAGCAAAAAATATTAATAGCTAGATGAATTTTAAAAATAGAAGGAAGATATTATCGTTCATTTGTAAAAATTCACTAAGAAGCTTTTTTTTATTGATTCTATTTAATGTCAATAAATCACTAGCAAATAATTGCCAGAACATTGGTGAAATTGGAACCTCTGGCAGTTGCGATGGAAAACTAATTGTAAGCAGACAAAATCTTCTTGACGCAGTATCGGATGGAAGCTATACCGTTATTGGTCCAGACAATGTTAGTTACACATTTGCTGAGGGTGGTACTGGTGATATTTATACAGGAAACATAAATAATTTCTCTTCATTATTTAAAGGTAAAAAAACTTTCAATCAAGATATTGGATATTGGGATACAAGCAGTGCTACAAATATGTCTGAAATGTTTTCTAATGCCAGGAGATTCAATCAAGACATTAGTAATTGGGATGTAAGTAAAGTAACTAAAATGAACAGAATGTTCATAAACGCAAGATATTTTAATCAAGACATTAACGGTTGGGATGTAAGTAATGTTGAGCAAATAAATCTCATGTTTAGGAATGCGCATAGGTTCAATCAATCTTTGAATAGTTGGGATGTAGGTAATGTGACACAAATGGCTCATATCTTTAGGGGTGCAAAAGCATTTAATGGCAATATTTCTGCTTGGAACACCTCAAAAGTAAAAAATTTCATAGCAGTTTTTG
This sequence comes from Prochlorococcus sp. AG-355-P07, assembly GCA_003280575.1. Taxonomy (GTDB): domain Bacteria; phylum Cyanobacteriota; class Cyanobacteriia; order PCC-6307; family Cyanobiaceae; genus Prochlorococcus_A. The sequence goes on from QCEN01000001.1 coordinate 65,491, forward strand.
ATGGTGCAAAAAGTTTTAATCAAGACATAAGTAATTGGGATGTCAGCTCTGGAACAAGAATGAATCATTTCCTAAGGAATAATGCTGTTTTCAATAAGGATCTATCTAGCTGGGATGTGCGCAAATTTCGCTCTGAGCCTAAACATTTTGCTCCAAATTTATTAACTGCAGGAGGAGTAAAACCATGTTGGGGATTAAATGGATGCTCATCTGCAGATTTAATTCCAGTTTTAAGTTCCTATTCACCAAATAATTTTGATGTTTCTCATGGAAGCAATCTTGATTTGGAGTTGAATTTTAATATGGCAGTTGAACTAGTTAATAGACAAAGTAACATTATCCTTTATGAAATTAATGAAGGCAACCAAAAAAAAATTGCGACATATAATCTACTCAAATCAAAGAAAGTTAGTTTCTCAGATGACAAAACAAAGATTACGATCAATATTGGACCTAAAATTACAGACGATACTAAATATGTTGTTAGGATAAGACCTGGAAGTATCAAATCTTCTTCTTCAGGGGCATATTTCCAAGGGATCGAACCTGAATATCAAAAATCAGGAAGTATATGGTTCTCTACAGGTAGTAACGATCAAGTACTTGAAATCGAAGGTACCACTCCATCAAGTGGATCAAATTCATTAGAGACTGAAAATCCTCACCTAATAATCAGATTCAGTGAAGATATTGTCCTTGGAACAGGTAATATAACCCTAAAAAAATATTCTGATGATTCTGTTGTCAGAGCTTTTAATGTTGCCAATTCAACAGATCAGGAAGATATACAAATAAATAACACTGATCTAACCATAAAATTAGTAGATACTGATGGTGATTCATTAGTTATTGGTTCCACCAAATATTATTTGCAAGTAGATGCAACTGCAATTGATAATGCTGGACTTTCTAAATCATTCGCAGGAATTAGTAATAAAGATGAATATTCATACACAACCATTTCTGCTAGTAACTGCGGTGCAATAACTGGTCAGGCAAAATATTGGAAAGGTAGAGGAGTAGCTAGTAGCAGTGTCAAGATATATAGAGATAATTCTCTTGTAGATACAAAAACCACAGATGATCTAGGCTTTTATTATTTTTATCCCACTCAAACAGGAACTTACCATGTTGAGTTTGTAAAGCCAACTAGTAATACTAATGCAAATAAATTAACAAGGGCAGCTTTATCAATACCACAAGTACAAGTAAATTCAGATGATATTGTTCCAGTTAACTCTGGGAGATGGGTAAGAAATATAGAAATTACTACTGCATGCGAGTTTCATACAGAAATAGATGGACTTTTAATTGATCCTGCAGGTGTTATCTATGATGCAACTACGCGCCAACCAGTCTCTGGAGCTACTGTCAGACTTTTATATAATGGAGAATTAGTTAATAATGACTGGCTTGATGACAGTGGTGGTGAAAATTCACAAATAACTAGTTCAGATGGACAATACAGTTTCGTTTTCAAAGCAGACTCAGCTGCAGACGGTACATACACAATAGAAGTTCTACCTCCAACTGCTTATAAATTTCAAAGTTCTCAAATTCCAGTCGAGGTTGATACATATTCATCCCAATTAGGAGGATCAGTAGAAGAGATTCAAGATCAGGAAGAAGCTCCTGCATCAGATCAAGATACAACTTATTATTTATCATTTTCATTCGTATTTACTAATGAAGCTGCGACTACTTCAAATGGAGTAATTAATAATCATATTCCTGTTGATCCTGCTGTGGATCCCACGACCAAAGCAGATGTTAATGGTTTAGCAGAGGCATGGACAAATGCGGCTATTCGTTTTAACACATCAAGTGTTAAAGCCATTAATAAAAGATTTGATTGGTTAAGAAACAATCAAAATTCGAAAAAGAAATCTCATCAAGGTATAAATATTTCATTTGAAAATCCATTATTAGAAATGGCTTTTAATAGTTCTACAAAAAGGTTCAAAGACCTCGATGAAAATGATTTAGAGAGTTGGGCTAGATCTAATTGGTCTAATGAGAGACTAAAAAATGAATCAGCTCAGGTATTTAATGATCTTATTGATAACTCTTTAAATCTTGCTTTTGCCGAATTAAGAGAAAAAACATTTGCCCCAAATCTGAATCCAAGAGGGGGTCAGGTATTTGGCGATTGGTCACTTTGGAGTAATGGTGAGATTCTTTTTGAAAATAAAAGTACTAGTTCAAAAGCATCAGAACAAGATGTCAATAGCTTATTTTTAACCTTGGGGATTGATAAACCCTATAAAGAGAATGGTTTGTTTGGAGTTGCTTTCAATTTTGGGAAAGATGAAATCAGTGTAGGCAATGCAGGAAGTGGTATTGATTCAACAAACTTAGGCTTAAATTTTTATTCTTCAAATCTTCTAAAAAATAAATTTCCCTTAGAATCCCAAATCGGTTTTGGAAAGATGGATATGAATACGAAAAGAATTGATAATTCTACTTCTCACAAAGGGAATAGAGATGTTTACATGATTTTCGGATCTGCAAAGATTTTGGCAGAGCCTTTGAAAATTAACAATTTTGAATTAACTCCTTATGGAAGATTAGATTTGGCTCATATTAATTTAAAGGCCTATTCAGAATCTGGAAGTAGTCTCGCTCTCACATTTAAAGATCAAACCGTTAATAGAAAGATGGTCTCTTTAGGTCTAAATTTAGATAAGGATTTTATATTTGAGAATTGGAGATTTAAACCATTTTTAGGAATATCTTATGGTTATGATTTCACCGGAGATTCGATTGTAGATATGAATTATGTTGGCGACTCTCAAAATCACAGAATTATTCTTGATGAACTAAGTTCAAATAATTGGAACGCAAATATTGGTTTTGAGTTTTTCAGGGATAATGATTGGTCAGGAAGTATTAGTTATGAGTATGAAAGAGCTAGTTCTTCTTCTCATATTAATTCCTATCAATTTAATATTTCATGGTTCTTTTAAGAAGGGGCATTCCTTTGAGGTAATTTGATCTAAAATGTACCAAACAATTATTTAATTTTTAGTAATCGATAATTTCCCTTGTTGATAGCCTTTGACTATTAAAGACAAAATATGAACCGTTGAAACCCAACCTAAAGATATACTTACAATCCAAGAAACCAAACCAAGGGGATTAAAAGCACTATCTGTGAATGCGCTTATTAAAGATCCCAAAATACTTACAATCAGAAATCCAATAATGCCATAACCAACAGACAGCCAAAAAATGGAGCTAAAAAATTCCCAAGTTTGATTTTTTGAAATAAGCTTACTCTTTTTCATGGCATCTAAAGGGCCTATTGATTCTTCCTCCGAAATAACTTGAACATACATATATCTTTTCGCAAGAATGAAGCCTGGAAAAATTAAACAAACCAAACCAAGTAAAATAAAAATAATTGGAATAATGCTTGCTATAAAAATCCTTAAAAGTTTCTGAAGAGTTATTTTAATATTAGAAAATCTTGGGCTTAAGTATTTCTCATTATTATAAATTTTCTTCAAAGCTTCAATTATCAATATAAAAATAATTCCCTCTATAAAGGCTGAAATTATTTGGGTTAGAAAAGAAGATAAAAAGAAAATTTTTAATGGTAATAATAAAACATTAAAATATAAAAATATTGGGAAAAGTTTTTTTATGAGTTGTTGGTTAAAAGGACCAACAAATTTAATTGTTTTTGAAATTTCCATTATTTGTTAATGTAAAAATTTTTCAAATATTAGAAATTAATCTAATATTTGACGTTAAAAAGGAAATTCAACCTTGTTTTCAGTTTATGATAATTTTTTAAAAATTATAAGCAAGCTCTTTTAAGTAAAATGTTTTAAAAATAACCTTTAAAAGAATTTTGAAAAAAAATCTTACTATCTATCTTTTCGGTTGGTGGGACTTGGTAGCAGGTTCTTATCCTGTCACTGCATTAAGTTATAGCAGTAAAACTAAGCTAATAATATATTCCAACAAATAATTGCTTCTCCCAAAACAGATTTTATAGCCTTACTCCAAGCAAAAAATAAGCTTTTCCTATTTGTATATAATTTACATATGGAAGAATTTATAGGATTTACTAAAGCGCTTTGGCATAATCAACCAAATACAGTTATTGGTGTAGGTTTAGCAATATTAGTTTTATTTGGAATTTATATAAAATTACTCGATATATATAAGTAATATTTCTAATATTTATGCTTTTTTCAATATAAAAAATATATTTATATTTAAATTTTTAAAAAATAATTAACCTGTGAATCCCATTTTCTGTTCTGCTGCCATTAATGAACCAACAAGCTTATGCTCAGCAACCTTTTCATAATCAGTCATAACTGGCTTAATATCAAAATCTATATCAAACTTAACTTTCCAAGGAGCAAAGTGTTCTGTCATTTTTATGCCTGCTGAAGCTTGGACAATAATATAAACGTTATTTGAGTAAGAGGCATGATACCTACCCAAAACTTTAAATCCTTCAAACTCATCATTCAAAGTGCCATCCTCAATGACCTTTAAAAAAAGATCATACGCTGCGCCCATAAGAGCAACATTTTTAAAAGTTGCAGTTACTAAGTAAGTATTCATTTAATTAATTAATCTAAAACTTTTCTAGGATATAAAATTTAAAATTGCGTTAAAGATCTTGAAATGGATATTTCAACCAAAAAATTATTTTAGATCGACTGTCAATAAATATTTTTTAATTCTCATCCATTATCTTCCCTCCATACTCTCTTGCTATTACATCTAAACATCTAAGAATATCTTTATTTTTTAAAAGATCTGTATGCTCCAAATAATTAAGAAGAGTTCTTATTTGTTCAATAGTATTTTCTTCTAATTCCTTCATTAGTTATTCTCTATTAGTTTTATCTTATATCCATCAGGATCTTCTACGAAAGCTAAGACTGCTCATCTTATTTAATTTGTTAATCACAACAACTGTCTTTAGTTAATGAAAAAGTCCAAGAGGATTCCTCCATCGTTGATAAGTCAACTCTATGAGTAGCCATCCATTCACCGTTCGCTTCCACAAACTTCTGAACATTACCTTCTGGAGCCTGATGAATAACAATAATTTTTTGAGGATCTTCCTTGCTTACTCCTCTAAAAAGCGGCTTTATATTAAATTCAGCATGTCTTTTGTCTGCCTCTGCACTATCAAATATCGAAGCCCATTCATCGAAAGTACTTTCAATCTTAAAAGTAAATACTGAGGTAACAGAGCAAGACATAATAAATGTGATAGTTACCCTTATTGTAGATCTACTGTCAAATTAAAACTTACTAAACCCACGCAAATAACTCATAACAGAGCATATACAGCAATGAACAGCTAAAGCAAATACATTGTCAACACTTAAGTCTATAAAATTAACTTTACTACTGGTTCTTTTAGAGCACTAAGTTGCAGGTTCGAATCCTGTTGCACCGAATTTTATAATCCAATTCACTGAAAGTTTTCCTAGCCTATCTTTTTTATTACTTAGATTCTGTCCTCAATGATTGCGGACAAATTGCGGACAAATATTATTCTATTAATCACGACAAACCTCACAGAACTAAGCAATAAATTTGATATAGATTAAAACGTAGTGCCACTTTGTAAGAGCTATTAGATTCAAAAAAAATTCTCTATGATTGACAGTTGATTTAAACTGAGAGAAATAAGACCCCTCTTTTTTATGTCACCTGATAATGGCATGAAAAATATCAGATACTTTGTAATTACATCTACAACTGCAATATTACTTATTTTTATTTCTTTGATACCTATTTCAAAAAAGGCATTTTATTGGAGTCAATGCTTTAAAAAACTTTTCAATGGATTGATAAATATGAAATGGACTTAAAAAATTGGAATAAAGCATCAAAAAAAAGTATTGCAGTAGCAATTTGCAATGGTGCTTTTTACAAACCTTAAGTTAAAACAAAATAATTCGATTGACAGTCGATCTACAATAGGTAGCAATTAGCAAATTATTCACAATGCCTAATACGTTAGTTGTTTCGACCTTTGGTTGTCCTTATTCTGAATTTGAAATGATGGTAAAAAAGGTTGATAAAGAACAAGGATACGTTTTTTGTTCTGAGCTAGAAATTATTAAAGTAAATGAACATAAAGCATTGATTCTTATGAACTGTTCTGATTTAGAAAAGTTTGGGGCAATGCTTGGACAACCAGAATTAAAGCAATGGGATATTGATAACAACTGTGTAGATACTGTTTATAATCTTGAACTTATTGAGTAGATGAAACGCTAACTACTCCTACTACTAGCAGCACTAGCTTTACCTAATGCTGTAAATGCTGATGTTCGCTCATATAGTTTTAGAAAGTGGGGCAAAATTTTGGAATAGTTAAATTCTGCATGAAGCTGCAATCAGAAGCACTTAAAGAATTTTGAGGGGGTGGAGGGAGAACTAATAACAATAATAATTTCGACTCAATAAAAAATTTAACCAACATAAATGATATGCTTTTACAAATTATATTATTGTGAACAAACAATAGACTTGCTTAAATTAATTATTTACCAATAAAACACCCCTCCTTATTCTTACTGTTAGATTTCCTTGAGTTTGTTCAAACGCATTTTATGTTCTACCCTCGGCCTATAATTAACTTGATTGACACTTGATCTAGAATAAGGAGCAATAAGTTCCTTTTTATGCTCTTTCTAATTTCTTATAAATTTACTGATGCAAACTCCCAAGACAAGGGATCCAAAATGTTAAAAGAATGGTACGACAAAGGAGGGCCACAAAATAGACCAAAGGGTTATGATGTTAAATCTTGGATTTTCTTACCTCAACATGGCAACGGTTACTCTGTTGTAGATGCTGATTCTTTAGAAACTATTTGGAAACAGTGGAGTCCTTGGAGAGAATTATTAGAATTTACTATTGAACCTTGTGCAGATTTAGATCAAACAATTGCTCTTTATTGTTAATGAAACGCTGCACTCCTTAAAAAGTGGTCAAATGTAAAAAAATTTACTTTTAATTTTTAATGCAATACTAGATAAAAATTCTAATTTCATTAGGAGAACTTTTCTAAATTAGTTTTCCCATTATCCAAAATTACCACAGTGATCCTATTGGATTAATTGTAATCAAGTCCATTTTTAGGAGTACTAGGTCGGGTTCGATTCCCGGCATCCCAATCAGTTTTAGCACTTAGTCTCAGCTGAAAAATTTTTTTTTCTCAAATAAGGGTTCCCTCGTATTTCCCTCAAATGCATAATCTTCAATTTATTTAAGATGCCCATTCGCAAGGTTTAGAGTATTTTTTATAAATTTCAGCATGACCTTCTTTGACTAACATTTGTTGTAAGTTTTCTCCATTAAGACTTAATTCACCAACTGTTCTTCCATATTTATCCTCAGTTACTCTTCGAATAGATACTTTTTCACCCTTAATCATTTCATTTAAAAAATTTTTAGCGGCAATTGCTTCTTTTGGTTTTGCTCTTTTCCCTTTTAATTCAGGGGTATCAATACAAGCTAGTCTTATTTTTTCTCCGTCACTAGAAGTACAAGTATCTCCGTCATAACAATCTTTGATTGTAATTTCTCCAATTTCAGGTTTATTTGATTTTCTATTAAGAGCTTCACATGCTTCTCCATCATTATCTCTATCAAGATATGAATATCCTGCTTGGAGAAATTTTTGAGCTTTTGCCCAATCACCAATATCACCACATCTTAGCTTCTCTCTTTTTGATAAAGATATTTTTTTACATTCTGGAAATTGAGTAGCCTCAGACCCTTCATAGCTACATGATATTTCACCACTTATAAAGTTATAAAAGAAAGATGGTTGTTTTTTTAAATCTTCCGGGATTATTGATACAAGAGAAAAATTTTCATTACCAGTACATTTATTACTGCCTTCATTATCAAATTCATAACCAATTAAATTAGATGGAGTGAATATTAAATTTTTTCCCTGAGAATTATTACTCTCACATTCGATTTTTATACTTGAGATTGAATTTGCGGCTATTACTATCTCTGCTCTTTGAATAACTTCTTGAAATCTAGGTAGAGCGATAATTCCAAGGATAGAAAATACTCCAACAATTGTTATCAACTCAATTAAACTAAAGCCCTGATCTAATTTGATTAATTTTTTAAACGTATACAATATAAAAATAATTTAAACAACTTAAATTTAGTCCAAAAGAATTCATAAAACTTACTTTATTTTGATTTCCCTTAATCTTCCTTCAAATAGCTTTTCATTAGGCTTGTTTTAATAATGAAATTAAGATATTTATTAAATTTTAGTATTCTTCATAGCTAAACTTTTGCCCTCCTATGCTTGCCTCATACATAAGACCTCCTTTTGAATATGTAAGAACTGCAACTCCGTCACTGTAATCAGCAGATGCGTTGGCTCCCTCCGAAATTAATGCAGCACTAGCTGATGCCCCAAATTCAAAATTACCTTCAGTAAATCTCTCAAGTGATTTCTTATCTTTGAAAAAGATAATTTGGCTAAATGCTTGTCCACCTAATTGGAAGCCTATTGATACTTGAGTTAAAGTTGTTTTTCCAATAACATTCCCTTTTTCAAAAACCTCACCACTACCTCTAGCACCGCCGATACCAATACCTCCTTTTCCTATATTTGGAAAAACAGCATAACCACTAGCTTTTTTAAAGTAGGGTTCCAAAGAAGATATTTTTTTAAACTTATTTAAAGCCTTTATAGTCTTATTACTAGCTTTTTTATCTGATAATGGTTTCCAACCAGAAATTAATAATTCATCTGAAAGTTTATTTAATTGAGATTCATTAAAAGCAGATGATTGAACTGAAGTTAGATAATGCGGAAAAATTAAAATTAATAGCGCAATCAAAAAAAACTTCCTAGTCATTATCAAATTCATAATTACTTCAACAATAAAAGAATAATATACCCCAATAGGATTTTCATATATCATGGTGCATTAGGAGCAATAGTTCTTAGGATCGAATCCTGTGGCTCCGATCAGTAATAGCAGCAAGTCTCAGCTAATATATAATTTATCTATAAGAAAAATTCCCAAAAAGTCCTTATTACTTTTAAAAAGTATCAAATAAGTTGTTTAGTTTTAAAAACATGAAAAATGCTTTATTTTTTCTTCTTTTTTAAATCATTATGCTTTATTGTCCAAAATATCAAGTTTTTAAGTAATTATTTTTAAGAAAATGAGCTTTTTAAAAACATTTGTAATTAAAGGATTTTTAAATTTATTAAAAAATAATCTACCTAATTTAAGACTATTTAATAGGAAAAGACGTAATGGTTTAAAAATTTGTTTAGGGCCTGATAATTTTTCCTATATGTGTTTTTTTACCTCTTTCAAGTCAGGACTAATTAATAAATTCATTCAAGATTTAAAAGAAATTGATTACTTCATAGATATCGGTGCCAATATTGGATGGTATTCACTTTGCGCTGCAAAATCATCAAAATGCCACGTTTTTAGTATTGAACCTAATCCAAATACATTTATTACCTTATTGACAAATATAAAAATTAATAATTTATCTCATAGAGTTACTGTTATTAATGCAGCGATATGTTCAAATAATCATAATGTAACTATTACAAATCTAAATTCAGCAGATCAAAATTTTGTGGAATTTAATAATTCAAATGGCATTAAAGTAATCCCATTAAAATTAGATGAGGTAGTGAGTAAAATTCCTAAAAATAAAAATATAGCTTTAAAAATCGACGTAGAGGGATTAGAGGAAAATGTGATATTTTCAGGAGAAAAATCTATATCTGAGATAAAAGAGATCAAATTAATTTACTGTGAAATAACTACTTCTAAGATACCTATCATAAATAAATTTCTGAATGAAAATGGTTTTATGTGTATAGAATCTATTCCTAATAAGGGAGCAAATTGTGTTAATAATAAATATGTGAGAAAGTCAATTTCTAAAGCCTATTAAATAATTTATAAGTATAAATATGCTTTAGGAGCACGAGCTTTAAGGTTCGAATCAAGCCGCTCCGACCATTTAAAAAAATTTATACTGGCGAGTGTCCCAGACTCGCATTCTTGCTTTAAATATGATCACCCTAATTGTGGTCAGATATGGGTCTAATTTATTGACAGTTGAACTAGAATAAGATCAATTTGCTCATTATTTTATGACTGCTCAAAATTTTATGAATGTTGTCCGATTTAAGTTGAAGTCAGATTGTGTAAATAAGTATTTTGAAGTAATAGATAAAACAAGTTTTGAGGGCATGACTCAAAGATATATCGCTAAAACTGGAGAAAATGATTACTGTTTTGTAGGGATCTGGCAAAGTGCAGAAGCAATTTCAGCTCAAAGACCTGCAATGATTGCTCATCTTGATGAGGTTAGAGGATTTATGGAAGAGTTGTCTCCTGAACTTGGAGTTACTGATCCTGTTTCAGGAAATATTGTTTCTAAAGTTGGATATCATGATTAAGAGTCGATCTAAATTTAGAGGGTAAAAAATCTCATGGTATTTACCCCACTGGGCAATGGTAATTAAATATTAGAAAGCAGAAATAACAACATAATTAAAAAAAACTTTTTAGGATGTTGAAAAATAAATTTTTATAAATGAATAAATCTAAAGATAATTTTTCAAGCGAAAGCTTTTACCCAGATAGTAACTTTTATGCAGAACAAGGAAAAGATCCTAAAGAGACCCAAGTTTCAGAAGATCAAATATCCAATATGGGAGAAAATTTTGAATGGCCAAATACCTACTGGTTTATTGCGGAAAGAACAAATGGAAGACTTGCAATGATAGGCTTCATGGCTGTCATTATTAACTACACATTATTTGGATGGATAGCATATCCAATCCTATAAATGAGTAATTCAAATTTTGACAAAAATGGATTAGATAAGTCTGGGACGCATCGCCTTCAATATGCTGCATTCGTTGTAACTGCATTTGTTATTTATTTTGGATGGGCTTTTTTCAATGATGATAATTTTCAACATTTCGCTATAAAAATATTCAAGTTCTGGAATTGCAATGGATATAACCCTTTAAGTTATTGCGTAATGCGTTGGAAAGTGGACTTTTACCCTTAAAAAAATTTCTAAAAATACTTGTCTTCTTTTAACTATCTTTTAGTAGCTGTATATATTCTTTTATTGCATTTTCTATAATCTTAACTCTTGAACCTTTCATCACTAGCTCACTACTTCTCTCACAAACACACCTATAGGGAATCATCATTGCATCAATGCTTAATGAAGGCTTATAGACATCTTCAAATGGTTCAAAGACTTTTACCCTAATTCTTTCCTTATTTATAAAATTAAATACCTCCATACTTAACACTAGATATAAAGTAATTTAGAAAAATCCCACCAAAAACTAATAATCTTTTAATAGAAAGTTTTTCTGGCGATTCTTTTTTTTGGATATATTTTTTAAAATATCTCCTAAGAAGGAAAGTTGGTGAGATTATAGTTTTAATAACTTTGGAAGGTATCTAGCGGGATTTAGCTAAAAAGAGGGAGTTTTTTATCAGAAATATGTTTTCGAAGAATTTTCGAGTAATCGATTTAATTCTATAAGTTCTTCTTTGGTAAATTCGCGATATTTTCCGGTTGGAACGTCTAACTTAATATTCATAATTCTTACACGCTTTAATGACATTACCGTATAGCCTAGGGATTCACACATTCTCCTAATCTGACGGTTAAGTCCTTGAGTGAGTATGATTTTGAATGTTTTTTGACCCAATTGTTTTACGAAACATTTTTTAGTTATGGTATCTAAAATTTCAACTCCATTACGCATGCTTTGAACAAAGTCTTTATTAATCGGACGATTAACGCTTACGATATATTCTTTTTCATGATTATTTCTTGCTCTGAGTATTTTATTTACGATGTCTCCATCGTTAGTTAAAAAAATTAATCCTTCACTTGGCTTATCTAATCTTCCAACGGGAAAAATTCTTTTAGGGTACTTAATAAAATCTATGACATTGTCGGGTTCTAATCTTCTATCAGTTGTGCAAACAATTCCAATTGGTTTATTAAAGGCTAAGTAAATATTTTTTTGTTTTGTTGATTTAATGATTTTTTGACCTTCAACTTCTACTTGATCACCTTCCTCTACCTTGGAGCCAATTTCTGTAATTTCACCATTAATTGTTACTTTTCCTCCTTCAATTAATCTATCTGCTGCTCTTCTAGAACAAAACCCGACTTCGCTTAAGTATTTATTTATTCTAGTAGCCATTTTAAATATTTTTTTGCACTGATAATTTATGCCTCCTTATTTTAGATCGATTGTCAATTTAGAACTGAAATTTAGGGCCTAGATATCTTTTTCCCAAACTTCTTCAGTTTTCCTCCAACCCTGAGAAAGTAATCTTTCATAAATTTCTCTAGCTAAATCTATATCTACAGAAACAGTTGTTGTGATTAAAGGAGGTTCTTTCCCAAATTCGCCAACTATTTTTCCCGTATCTACAAACATATACTCGAAGACTCCCGCAATACTCTTATCATTTTTCATAAATCTTTTCACTTCTGTTCTTTTAGAATTAATCAACCAATGAGATTTAGCCATAATTTTAAATTTGCCCTTACCTTTTGATTTTCTGGTTCCTCAAGAAGAATATTGGCTTTTTCTTGAAAGAGGTTACCAAAAATGTTTACAGCAAAAAAACCAATTTTTGTAGCTTATAGTTTTCACCCTATAACGGACTAGATTCATTTTATTGCATAAATCACGCTCTTTCATTTATTTAGAAAGTATTTGGTCAAAGTATTTAGCATATAAAACGTTATTGATGCTTTGTCTTATAGGAAAATAAGTCAAGAATATTAGATTTTTTTTATTATCATTTCTAGAAATAACAAATCGAGGATTTTGTCTCTTAAACCATAATTAACATTCTCCAAATTTTGGATATTTGGATCTTTATCGATAATCCAATCAGCTAAGCTGTTGAAAATTTCTTTAGTCAAATCAAAAAAATAACTAAATATTGTCTCAATATTAAAATTAAAGCTCTACCCCTGTGATTTAATAGGCATTGAATTTACTCCTTTAGTAATGCCAAAGTAACCAAAATAATCCACAGCCATAAATAATTCCTATTGTGAAATTTACTGAAAGTATTATGGTTTTCATTTAAAACAAACTCATTTGATCAGTTTCTTTTTTCTTTACATCTTCTACTAGCCATCCATGGGGTGACCAACCCATCAAAATTGGGAATAACCCCTTTAATTTATCAGAATCTTTAACTTGTTCGGTCCATAGTTCCTCATAGCCATTGGGGACTACAACAGGCATACGGTGATGAAGAGTTTTTACTAAAGCATTTGGTTTAGTTGTTAAAACGCAGCAACTTTCAAGTTCAGTACTATCAGGCGAGGTCCACTTACTCCAGATTCCTCCCAACCAAAAAGTCTCATAATTCTCCTTTCGAATACGATATTTTTTTTCAAAAAAACCACTTGCTGGTATTAAACACCTTTTATGTTTCCAACTCCCACTAAATAATTTTTTTTCTTCTAAAGTTTCTGATCTTGCATTAAATGGTCTTGGTCTCTTTTTATCAAATGGATCTTTAGCCCAAGGAGAAATAAAGCCCCATGTCATAAAAGTAGTTTTAATTCTTCCTTCGTTTTTAATTACAAGAACAGGATCAGTTGGTCTTATTAAACTTTGAGTCTCGTATTTAGAATCAAGTCCCATAGGATAATCCTGTTTCAAAACATCTGGTAACTTCTCAAACTTAGTTTTAAGCTCAAATCTTCCACACATTTATCTTATAAATCCTTCAAAAGATCAAAAAACTAACTAATTTTATTATTTTAGATTGGCTGTCAATAATAATCAAATTCCTATTTTTTGATCATAGGAATTTATTCATTTAATGTTTAAGAGAACATGTAGATATTGAAAAGCTTCCTCAAATTTAATTTCAATGTTCGAAAATTAATTTATGACTGATCCTATCCTTTATTTATCTATGTTTTTAGGACTCGGTGGAGTATATGTTTTAATTTCTTCTTTCAATGATGATGATGACGATGACGATGGAGACAGATTTTTTATAAGCTCAGAAATATTTACTTTGCAAGGTAATTAATTAGTAAAGCCTTAATAACTTGCAGAAATATTAGTTGGAGGTTGAATTTTTATTGTTTACTAATTCATAAATAAATCAAAGTAGATTGACTATTAAAACAATACAAAATTGAGGTGGTGGTATCCAATCAACGATTGACATGGCAATAAAAAGTATTAAATAGAGCTACTGCTTAAAAGCAAAACATCAAAACTCATTCACCTTATAAAACTTTTCTTTAAGAAACCTCATCTTTTATGGAACTATAAATAATTAATAATGCTAAAAGAATATGAAGTGCCCAGGTATTCTAAAAATATTTTTTAACTTTATGCAAAAGCAATCAATTAATTTTTATTTTAATTCGATGGTCAATATAAATTTTGTTAAGCCTTTCGTAAATATTAATTCTTTAATTTAGTAGATAATCTTATAAGGGTATTACTCATACATAAGTTATTCAAATCGACTTAGGTAATATATTTTACCAAATGAGCTTGAGTGTTTTTAAATGAATATTTTTGCCATTGAAACCCATCTAAAAAGTACTTTTTCTTGAAATAAAGATTGACAAGACATTCATTAAAAAAACTTCTATAAAATATTAACTTCATTTATACATATGTTCCTCACAAACAAAACTCGTTTAAAAATTAAGGATATTGTTAAGAGAATTTCAGTAGATGAGGAAGTTTCACTGGAAGAGAGAATTTATGTAGAAAAGTTTGCAAAACATAATTCCACTATATGGACATGGCTTAAGAAAGCTAACAGCTTAAGAAGATACGGCAAACAAAATTCAGATGGAATAAATGGACTGATCCAATCACTTGGTCTTAATGGTTTGGAAACTGAAAATCATTTTGATCCAAAGAACGATGATCTTGCCGATTGGTTTGGCGGATCTCCAGATTGGGTGAGAAGGAGCTAATTATGCCTCTTAATAAATATGTATTATTTATAGGAGGGTTTTTTGACTTAGTTGGCAGTACTAATATTTGAGGCTGGACGACTTTTTTAAAAATAAAGGTTTCATCGTAGCTATAGTTAAAGCTTTAATTTGGGATTATTATTAAGAAATTTAGTAATTTATTTTGATCTGATTGAAGAAAGGAGATAATATCGCAATTGCAATAAATACCTTATTTTAAATTTTAAATCTTGATGATTACTTCGATGATTGTATCCATTTTAAAAGTCAATCGTTGATCCTATATCCGTATATTTTTGTACATCAAACCGTACATTATTCTTGGTCGGATAATGACTGCGGCTAGTTAGAACTTAATAGAAGAAATAAAAAGTTTAAAAGTCTTAAACATCGATCAAATATTTAAATGATCATGTACTCAGTTACAAAGATTCCTCAAACTATAATCATCAAATTGGGTTTTATGCTCGCGATGCATATGACTGCCCAATGATTGTTAGAGAATTTAACTTTTACTTACATAATCATCCAGATTCTAGGATCAGAATCCAACAAAAAATTTGAGATTATTCATTATGAACTTAAAAAAATCACCATTCTCAATTCAAGATGAAACATCAAGAGATCTTGATAATACAACAGATTACCCAACTCTTAAAGATTTAATGAGAGACCAAAATATCTCAACAGATGAGGTAAGTACAGTCCACTATAGAAGAGATTTAGACTCTCTCGGATAACGTTACTAAGATAGTAAGTTACTAATTCTTAAAATTATGCATTGTTATAATTTTCGTTTGTGTTTCATTCATAAGATAATATTTTCTTCATCAAGCTTTTTTTAAGCTCTATAGGCACATAAGCGATATCATTCTTTATTGCGTTTATAGCATCTATATAATTTCCAGGTTCAGCAAAAGCTTTTTTATTAAATTGTATTGAATTTCAATTTCTTGAGGAGAAAATTTTCCCATAAAAAATAGGTTCTTACATTATATTTTATATCAACTTTAAATTTATTAAAAGATTAACTATTAATTTGAGGATGCTGCAATTTCTTTATGGACGGAGAGAAATTCTTTATCTGTTAAAACTGGTGTAACTTCAATTTCGACTCCAAAATTGTCGACCCAGATACTACTCCATTTCCAAATGTTCTGATGGTTTGAAGATTCAACTATTGCCCAACCATTAGCTCCCTCAGGATTTACTACTCGATTAAGAACTTTAAACCCATCAAATTCATCACCTTCGCATCCTCCTTCTACAAAACCCGCAAAAGCTTCGGCCCCTTGCATATGGCTTTCTTGATCTGGGAATTGCCAATGTATTATGTAAGTTTGCATTAATAAAATTATTTTTTTAATTATTAATTATCAAATTTAAAAATTAAATAAAAAGTCTTTAAACACTAATTAAAGACTTATAAACTAATTGTAAATTAACAAAAAAAAAGACTCTTACGAGCCTAGGTGATGGGGACTCCTATAATGACAAAATAAAGGGAAACAAACAACCCCATCAATAGGTAATTTTTATTAATTGCAAACACCATATGTAGTGTTAGGACTTTAAAAGTTGAGTAATGGGGGTTACCCGCCTTTTTTGTTGGGGCCATCTAAAGCCCCTTTTTATCATTTTAAGATTCACCTTAATCAATAATGATAGATCTAAATCATAAGTATTTGAAGCTCTTGGATATAGTACAAGCACTCTTTCATCATTATTATGATTTGGATTTCTTTTAGCATATTTCATAAAGGATAAATTAAGCCAATAATGAAAAGCTAAAGGGGCGCCTCTTTCAAGGAATCAAGAAAAGAATTTAAAACCATTACTTTATCGAAAGGTAAAAACTTATGTATTCAAAAGTTTTTTTATAAGAGTGTGGATAGGTACTTTACCTAAAATTTGACACTTTTAAAAAATAATTGCTAGATAAGCTTTAAAGCGGAGGCTTAATTATGAAAAAAAAAATTTATTCAAATATTAAAGATTCAGATGCTTTGGAAAGTTTTTTTGAATGCATAACTTCTTGTAGTATCAATAGTGAAGGAGTGGATTGCACCACAGCTTGCTATGTAAAACATCTAGAACCAAACAATATTCACTACCCTTTGCTATTTTCATAAACGAAGCTAATCGATTGTTGTTAGATTATTATTATGATATTTCCTCCTCCTCAAGTTGTTTTTGGTCTATTGTTTTTATCTATAGCAGTAGTTTTAGTCTGGGATATTAGATACAACCCTTTTGGAAAAGACGAAGACGGAATTTAATCTTCAACTAGGAAGCTGATTTGTAGGAGGTGCTTGAAATCGCCTTCTCTTTCTCTTGATTCTTTTATAAACGAATAAAAATCCCAAAACTAATAATGGAATGGCTACTGAATTAATCATATCAAGTACTTTTATATATATAAAAACAAATATGTTCCAAATATCAATGATCTATAATTATTTTTTTTTAAATACTATAGCTTTAAGCTAATTTTTAATATTTAGCTTCGACATTAGTGGACAAAAACCCCTAAGGGGCAATGCTTATGTATCCAATAGTTAATAATATGCAATAAGAGAAATCACTTTTTCTTATTTCTCATTTGATACTGCAGAATAGCTTTTAGGTGTTTTACTTCTTTTTCTAATGTCTCAATTCTTTTTTCTAGTTCTTTATTAGTTGTCATATTTTTGGGAGATAAATTCCTTGATATTTATAATATTTAAAAAAAATAACTTGTTAACTATGTCAAATGTAAATAAGTATTAGAGCCTATTGATGGGCATAATTTATCTAGATAAATTATGCAGAGTATAAATTTAGGGGTAATTTATGAGTGGAGATTATGAGACACTAGAAATCAATCAACATAATATTACATATTTTCAGAAAAGATCCAAAAATAATACAGAATGGTTAGATGAATTAATCAATCAAATTGAAGAGATGAAAAACAATATATCCAAATCTACTTAATGAAAGAAAAAGAGTTAAAGGGATTAGAGAAATTTGCAAAAGAAAATGGATACAATGATGAGCTAAAAGATATATATATTTAAGGGAAGTTATTGACAGAAATAAAGAATACGAATGAGATCTAATTTTCGACCAAATATTCGACAAGCTACAAACATTTTTTTAGTTATTGGTACTTTTGCATTAGCTTTAAAGATTGCTCCAATAGCAGAGTTATATCAGGAAAAAAAATTTATGTATTAAATATTTAAAACATCAAATAAATAGAGACAAACTTATCAAAAGACTAAAAATAGTTAAACAAGCAAATCCATCTAGTATTTGTGATTCTATCCTTAAAAGTTAAAAATGAAGATTAAGTCATTTACCCCCTTAATTGCGGGCTTTGGTACTTCATTTTTAATAACCATTACATTGCTTAAAAGTTTCCAAATTTATATGGCTATATCAACTTGTCTTTTAGCAATGCTTAAGCATATGGATATTAAAGCTTTTGGAACAAGTTATAAGAAATATGATTTAATATCTTCTTAATTTGATAACTGGGTATACATTTATCCTTTTTGCGAATTATTGATTGGGATAAGTTTTCTCAATTCTTCTCCACCGGCTTTAATTATTGTTATTGCTCTAGTTTTAGGAATTTCTGGAATGATTTCAGTATTTAAGGCTATATATTTGGATAAATTAAAATTAAATTGTGAATGTATTGGTGGATATACAAAAACTCCTTTGGGAATTATTAGTTTTGTCGAAAATCTTTTAATGGCAATTATGAGTTTCTTAATTTTGATTAAATAGAATTTTTATAAATTTTCAATTATGGTAGATTCAAAGTTCCAAAAATAATGTCTTAATTGTTATGGCATTTAATAAAAAATCTAGTAAAAAAAGATTTTTAAATATTCTAATTTTTTCAGGAATTTTTTTTACAAATATGGTTTATCCAAATAAGAGTATTGCTTTAACTCAAGAAAATATAGATATCCCGAAAGTTGTTTCTTTTAGATCAGCATCATGTGATTGTTGCAAAAAATGGATCAATTATCTAAGAGATAATGGATTAGAAGTAGTTGATAATAAAGTTGAAGATGTTTCAGCAATAAAAAATCAATATCAAATTCCCAATAATCTGAGGTCATGTCACTCTGCTCAAATAGCTAACTATTTGATTGAAGGACACGTTCCTATAGAATCAATTAAAAAACTTTTTAGAGACCAACCAAGTATCAAAGGTATAGCAGTTCAGGACATGCCGCTTGGCTCTCCTGGCATGGAAATGCATTCTCACGAATCGCACTCTCATGATTATGAAAACTATAAAGTAGTTTCATTTAGTAAAACTGGCAAAACAAAATTATTTGATAAAATCTCTCCATAATACAAAAACTAAATTTGAAAAAATGCATATTATTCTTAAAAATTTTAAATTTTTTGTTTTTTTATTTTTCTTATCTCTAAATTGCAATAGTTATTTATATGCACATATTAGAGGTACGTATGTTTCTGAAGAAGAAGCTAAAAATAGATCTTTTGAACTTGGTTGCGAAGGAATTCATAAGAACCAAGATAAATGGATGCCATGCAAAAACGAAAAAGAATTACATATATATTTGAGGAAATAGATGGAAAAGTTAAAATCCAATAAAAGAAAAATTCACAGAAAAATTACCACAATTTCAGCAATCCCTTTACTTATTACTATTGTATCTGGAACTTTCTATAGTATTCTTCAACCATTAGGAGTAGATGCCTTTTGGCTAATCAAATGGCATACAGGTAATTTTGGCATTTTTAATTTTCAACCTTTTTACTCGATATTTCTTGGCATAGCATCAATAATCTCTGTAATATCTGGCATTAGACTATTACAAAAAAAAACTTAGTTATATTTTAGACTTAACTAAAAATTTAACTAATTAATACTATTTGCTCCGCCACTTACTAAGAAAATTATCGCTCCTAGTGCCATTGTTGCTACACCCATATAAGGGTATTTCTTAATTCTTGATTTGGTAATTGGAAGCCATGAAAGATATCTATCAGATTTATTTAATTCAACCTTCCTAATTCTAGGTGGCAAACCTAATTCCTCTCTTCTTTTGGCTTCGCCCATAATTCTTAAGTTTATCTATATACAAATATTAAAAATTATGTCCTGTACCTGCGAGTTAATTTAATTTAAAAAATAGTTCTTTATGGCTAAACAAATTATTAAAAATTTATTTAGCCTTCTTTAAATATAAATTTTTTGTATTTGCCTGATCTGATGTAAATAGCAAAATTAATATAGTTCCAACTAGAAATGAAAAAATCATTGTTAAACCAACAACCTCAACCATCTCACTAGGCAGATAATTTAGAAACATAATGAATAGATCTCTTAATTTAAATTTAGCAATTGTATTTTTTATGTAAAGTAAGTATTCCTCCCTAAATTTCTAAAAGAAATTCGTGATACTTTATTATCCTCAATTAATTCTTTTTTTTGGATAAATCTTGTCTTAGTCCATAACTTTTTTCTTATTTAGCTATTCCTATTTTCTTAAGAAATTTGAGGTAAGGCAAGGCACAATTACCAAAGGTAAAAGAGATTGTCGTATTTTTTGTAGTTGGGAATAATGTTCTAGAACGTATAGAAACTAATTTAGAGAATTTTTTAATAGTCTCTGCTTCTAGATTATCGATATACAATTTTTTTTGAACACCTCGATCTTTCTTTTGTGGTAAATAATTTTCTATAAACCATAAGACTTGATCTAACTTTGATTTATGGTGTGAGTTATTAAATTTTTTATATTTCTTTTTAAACATTTTTATTTACATCATAAATAATTAGTTAAATGTGCCATTTATATACCTTGAAGCAATAGTAAAAACATCAAAATTATGTTCTTTTTTAATAATCGATAATCGGAAAAATAAATTAATATTTAAGGTTTTTTTTATAAAAATAAAAAAAAAGAGGGATTACCCCCTCTTATTGATCAGTTTCAAAAAAGAATTTAATTTTTTTAGTCTTTCAATTTCATTCCTTTTTGTGTTTTCCTGATTCTCTCTTCAAAGACGGATCTTCTATATGGAGTAACTTCTCCACTTTTAGTTGCCAAGAGTTGCGCTTCGTATAGCCTATTGGCTCTTTTGATTTTTTCTCTTATTTGTAAGAGGTTATTCATTGTCTTTTGCAGTTAATGAGAATCCCGTTCCCTACTCCCATGTCATGCGTCCAGAGATATAAACTTGGATGAACGTCATTGAACGATAACACCTTCAAAAAAATTCCGCGAGAGAAATTTTTACTAATTTTTCTCAAAAAATTAAATATTGAATAAATGGGATAAATA
Source organism: Prochlorococcus sp. AG-355-P07 (assembly GCA_003280575.1). GTDB lineage: Bacteria > Cyanobacteriota > Cyanobacteriia > PCC-6307 > Cyanobiaceae > Prochlorococcus_A. Next base: position 86,838 of record QCEN01000001.1, read on the forward strand.
ATCTTTTGCTACTTGTAAATAAGGATAAGAAAATTGTTTGCGACCCATCATTATTATCCTGAATCACTATTTTTTTTATTCGGAAAATTATCTGATAATATTCTTTTCAAATTTGAATTATCTGAAGAAATTATATTATTCATATTTTTTGAATTAATTTTCCAATTTTCATCTACAAAAAGTTCTTTGTCATCACCTTTTTTATTCTCGAATGATGTCTTATTTAGAATCTTAAGTAACAGTTCTGAATCATAATATTTAAATTTTTCAGGGCTCTCTTTTAAATTTTCAATCATCATTTAGAAATCAAATGTTTCTAAATTTTGCTTGAGAAATTTGAAGAATACAAGGTATTAATTACCTAATAATTTCTTTCAAAATAAAAAATTCGTATAAATTTTAAATATTTTTCTTTAAAAAATTTTATTTAAAAAGATTAATTAATCATTTACAGAAATTATTTACTTGTTAGGTTGCAATTAAGAGATTTAGGGAAAATGACAAGAGTAATTAACAAAAAAATTAGACTTTTAAGATGGTTAAACTCAGGAATGATATTACCATTTATCTTTATGGCTGCATCCTCATCTATCATGCTCTATTGTGTTTTACTTATTCTAATAAAATAACTTTCTAATTTAAGCAGCTAAGTTTTCCTCTGATTTAGACATAATAATTGCAGCTTTTTTTAATAAACTAACTACTTCTTTTCTTCCAACTGCATTATCAGCTTGACGCATTAATTCAGCATATTTTTTATTTATGTTTTTCATAAATAGTTTTAATTTAATCCAAAATTACAGCACAATAAGATGGTGTCAATCGTAAATAAGTCTCATATATTATTTCTTTGATTTTTTTGCAGGATTAAAATTTCTCATTTATTATCCTTAAATTTTTTTAATTGATGATGCAAAAGATTCATAAATATCAAAATTAACAACCATCATAATTAGGTAAAATCAAAGGATTTGTAAACATAAAATAAACCTCCGATTAGGATCAATATTGCAACTCCATAAAAAAGAAAAGGGATAATTGGATATTTATATAATGTTGACCTTACTTTTTGTTGTATGGCTTTTTTATCAAGTTGAGGTAACTTTATATCTTCAGTTTTTTCTCTAGGCGGAATACCTAAATTTTTTCTTCTCTTCGCCTCTCCCATAATTAATACTGAGGTATTCCCATACATTTTAAATAATTGTTATCAGCTAAATCTAAAATTTGATTCCATTCTTCATGAGATGTTTCCAAATTATTTTTAAAATCTTTTTCGAATTTAAGAATACATCTTTTTTCTATATTTTCTGGAGAATTATAGTTTTTTAAAAAAGTTACACTCAAATACAATAATAGTGAAAAAACTATAATTACTTTAGCAATTTTAAAGTTATTCATATTTTAGATGATATTTCCTAATAAATAAATAATTTACTTTTTGGTTTTATAATAAATTTAATTTATTATAAACAATTATCAAATGATAAATTCGGTAAATTTATACCATTTGCCTATTAAGGATTTGGTCGTTTCGGGGTTAATAATCTTTATAATGTCTACGATTATTGCCAATATTTATGACCCATTATTAGGAATAATTTATGCATTTGGGAATATACTTACTCTTACATTTTTGAGCTGGTTATACAAAGAGACTTGGAGTGATCCAAAGAAATAAATCAAATGCAGAAAAAGATAAATAAAAAATCTACTTCTGAATTTTTAACTTTGAGGAATATTTTAAATTAACAATGTAAGTTGCAATAAGTGATAGTATCAAAAAAAATAATAAGCTTTCCAAGGTAGATTGGGGCATAACCATGACTAGTACTAAAAATGATATATCTCTAGAGAAACGAATTCTGAAAAAAAATCAACCCTTTCATTATTTTTGTACTCAAATAATTAAATAATTAACCAATAACAAGTCCTTTTTCAACAAGTAAATCGAAAACCTCCACACTTTTCGTTTTCCCAATTTTGGGTGGCTTATGTAAATCTAATATTTCAGCAAGGCACATAATCCAATAAGTATCTTTTTTTAAATTTAGAGCCTCGCAAATATGGGTAGGGGCTGATTTAAAAAAGCCAAATTCTGTTGATATATTAATGTTCATGATTTGAGTTTCAAGTTCCAGACTTAAAAGTTCTATTTCTTGATTAGAAAGAGATGTCCCAAAAGAATATGATTCAATTAAAAGTTGATAATTCATAAAAAATTTATTTTTTCAAGAAATCCATCGAGTTATTTTTGTACCCTCATAAATATGCCCTGAAGCTTCAACAATAGGTTTTGTTTCAGGATTCATAAAAATATCGTATAGAACATTTTCTGGTCCTTGGAAAATTACAGTTGCCCTTTGAGGATCATCTAGTGATTTACCAATATAAAATGTTTTAACTCCCATTTCTTTAAACATTGACTGCTGTTCCTTAGCATTCATATGAGATTCATATTTTTCAAACGTATTACTTAGTTGAAAATCTAGAATAGTTGTTTCAATAGTCATAGCATTAATAAGATATTTCTAAGATTTTAAATCTTTTTGCAAAAAAAATAATTGAATAAAGATTAGTTTTTATAAAGCAATGCATCCCTTATAAGAAAATATATAAGATATATATAGGTGTTGAATTTAAAGAAATTACAACGCAATCAAGAATAGATTACAAATTTAATGTCAACTAAGTCTGAATTATTAAAAGAAAAGCTTACTGAAAATTTTTATGAATTTTCTCAACTATCTGACTATTCTTTTATGAATTGTCTTAAAGCAGATCCTCAATCAACGAAAGATGGAAATGATCATAAACCGCGTGCAGTATATTCAGGTCATTACGTACCAGTTGTTCCAACTGCCATTCCAGAACCAGAATATATTTCCCATAGCAACAAACTTTTTAAAGAACTAAGGCTGAGCTCAAATCTCACTAAAGACAAGAATTTTTGTCGTTTTTTCTCAGGTGATATTTCTGTTGCTAATTATCCAATGAGTCCTGTTGGTTGGGCAACGGGTTATGCATTATCAATTTACGGAACTGAATATACCCAACAATGTCCCTTTGGCACTGGCAATGGTTATGGCGATGGCAGAGCAATTTCTGTTTTTGAAGGTTTATTCAATGGGAAAAGAATGGAAATGCAACTTAAAGGAGGAGGTCCAACTCCCTACTGTCGTGGAGCAGATGGTAGAGCTGTATTAAGATCTAGCGTACGAGAATTTCTCGCACAGGAATTAATGGATTCCTTGGGAATCCCTACCTCAAGATCTTTAACACTTTATGTCTCACGTTCAGAAATAGTTAGAAGGCCATGGTATTCCAAAGGGTCCAGATATTTTGAACCCGACATAATGATTGATAATCAAGCAGCAATTACTACGAGAGTCGCTCCATCTTTTTTACGTGTAGGCCAGATTGAACTTTTTGCAAGACGAGCTCGTAATAATGCTCATTATGAGGCCCTCAATGAACTAAAGATGATAGTTCAACATCTTATTGATAGAAATTATAAAGATGAAATTGGATATGAGATTTCGATAGAAAGTAAGGTAATAAAACTGGCTTATTTATACAGATCAAGACTTATATCACTTGTAGCTAACTGGATGCGTGTTGGTTATTGCCAGGGAAACTTCAATAGTGATAATTGTGCTGCTGGAGGTTATACCTTGGATTATGGCCCCTTTGGATTCTGTGAATTATTTGATCCAAGATTTCAACCATGGACAGGTGGAGGTGAACATTTCTCATTTTTCAACCAACCTTCTGCTGCGGCAATCAACTTTAAAACATTCTGTTCCTCTCTTAGTCCGTTACTTTCAGAAAGCAAAAAAGATCAAGAAAAATTAGATCAAATCGAAAAGGAATTTTCTGAATTAATGAATAAGGAATTGATGAAAATGTGGGCAAACAAGCTTGGTTTAGAACATTACAACGAAACTCTAATAAATGAATTTTTTAATCTCATTTTCATTTCAAAAGCAGACTACACAATTTTGTTCCGTAAACTCTGTGAAATTCCTAAAAACTTAGATTATTTAAAAGACAGTTTCTATTTTCCAATTAATGATGAACTCAATAATAGGTGGGAAGTATGGCTTAAAAACTGGCAATCAGTGTTGAAGAAAGAGGGAAATATTAAAGCGAAATCGGCATCAATGAAATCCCTTAATCCAGTCTATACTTGGCGCGAATGGATGGTCGTTCCCGCATATGAAGAAGCTGAAAAAGGAAATTACAAAAAAATAAAAGAGTTACAGGATGTCTTTAGCAATCCATATGTAGAACAATCCTTAGAAATAGATCAAAAATATAATCGACTAAAGCCAAGCTATTATTTTAATTATGGAGGCGTATCTCACTACAGCTGTTCTTCATAAAAGTTTAATCCTCATGCAGATTTAACAACTTTGAGAAAAATCTTAGTTATTTTTTATATAACTTTTCTAACTGCTTAATTTCCTCTCTTAAATCCTTACCTTTCTTATTCAATTGATTATTTTTATTTATTATTGGGATAATCCACCAAGCTTGAAGACCTAAAAAGATAAATACTAGAAACAATAATTCAAAAGTACCAGGCTGCATTTGATAAAAAAAACCTCATTGTTAATAACATTATTCTAAAAGTTATTAACACTCATTAGATATTTAATATTTCTAAGCTGCCCCTAGTTCAATATTAAGTTCAATACCCCTTGAAATAATTGCTTCTTTAAATTCAATAAGTTTAGAAATTATTCTTTGCTTTTCTGGATTAGTTTTATTGATATCCTCTACAACTTCCTGCATTGCAAGAGTTACTTTTTGTAGTTTGATTTCCAAATCTTCCCTGTAATTCATAAGCTAGAAGAAATTACCTTTTTTATTAAAAAACAAAATAATTATTAGTAAATAAGTAATTAACCTTAAAAGGATTGACAGCTAAACAAGTAGGATATAATTTATGGTACAAATATACTATACATCATCTAGCCTTTTTAGCGAAGAGCATGGAGCCTAAGTACTCATTTGGATGTAGCACTAGCAAACCAAGCGGATGTCTACTAAATCCCGAAGGCAGCAGAATGATCTTTTTCGAAGAATGCAAAAATTCTGCTAAACCTAATTTTAAAATTGATACTCATCTTTTCTATACAAATCATCTTGGAGAACCTGGAGGGTACAAATCATCTGAAAAACTAAACATAGATTTAGCCTGGGAAAAGTGGCACGAACTCCACCAAAAAGGGTGGACTGAAGTTGCTCACAAATATGGATAAGGACTCCTGCCAAGAAAAAGCCTTTGTATAAGTTGCAAACTAGCTCTTTTTTTTTTATCTTGCTATACAAATACTATGAGATGATTTAACTTCTTCTGCTTCAAAAAAAATCGTGGAATTAACTGAGCTAATTAAGGATTACTTTGCTACAGAATTATTATCAAGTGTCGAACTTGACTTTCTTGAAGGAGAATTATGGGAGACTATTCAACACATCGCAGAAATAAATACAATTATCAAAGCTCCTAAAAATATATGTAAGAAATTAGGACTAGATGAAAAATCTTGTTGGCAATTATGCTGTGCAGCCGTTCTTGACTCCTCAAGACCATTAAAAAATGGACAAAATAGAGTTGATGATTTGAAAAAATTAATTAATCAATATGAAATTAGCTACATATAAAAAAAGACTCAATGATACGTTTACTTATTGCATCAATTCTTTTTTTTATACCACTAAAAAGTTTTGCTGATGAAAAGCAAAGAGAAATTGAGAATGAAGCTATAAACCTTGTTATTAAAAAATATGGAAAAGGCTTAGAAAATAGATTAAAGGGAACGGGAGTAACTCCCAGTTATCGAAGTTGGTATGAAAATGATTGTTTTGTAAGTATTGCTGCAGGTACATACCAAGAAGATACTTGGTTGGCAATGAAGTGGTTTAGCGTTAATGTCTGTTCTGAATCAGCTGAAATAATGGAAAGTGAATGAAGAAAATAAAACGCCTATTAGTTTTGCAGCATTTAGAAATAGAGGGGCCAGGTCTTTTTGAAGAATTTGCTAAAGAAAGAGATTTAGAAATTGAAATAATTCGTTTAGATTATAAAAATGCTCTTCCGCACACAAAAAAAGGTGACTTAATTTTAATTATGGGCGGGCCAATGGGGGTTAAAGATATTGGAAGCGACAGATATCCATGGCTTAAGTTAGAAAGAGATTTTATAAAAAAAGAAATAGAAAATGAGAGACCTATAATCGGTGTTTGCTTAGGTGCTCAGCTGCTTGCGAGTGCTTCTGGAGGAGATGTAGAAATTATTAAATGTGGATCACCTCCAAAAGCATTACCAGAAATTGGATGGTCTCAGATTTTTATAGACAAATCAAATAAAGACTTTAAATCACTGCTAAAAAGCCCTTTTCATGTACTTCATTGGCATGGAGATAGGATTTTATTACCTAAAAAAGCAGTACTCATTGCTAGTAGTGCACGTTGTAAGGAACAGTTTTTTAAGATTGGTAATTTTGCTTACGGTTTGCAATTTCATATAGAAGCAACGGAGGGAATGATAAATAAGTGGATCAAAGAAGATAAAGAATTTGTCCTTAAAGGGTTGGGCTCTAATGGTCAGGAAATTTTGTATGAAGAGAATAAAAAATACATTAATAAAACGTTTTTAAAAAGAGAGCTTTTAATAAGCAAACTATTTGAAATTTTAGATAATTAAAAAGGGAATAATCATCCAGCAAAAAAGGGCTTGATAAAGCCCCTGAAAAAATTTAAAAAGGATTTTTACTAGAAAATTCCTGGGAGAATTTGACCAGTAAAATAATAAGCTCCCAAAAGAGCAAACATTCCAAGCATTGCTGCTTTGCCATTAAGCTTTTCAGCTTTTTCGGTCATGATTTTTTTTGCGAATTCCATAATAAAGTGAAATAAATTATATCTAAAAACTAATTATTCAAATTTCAGAATGATGTAGTTTTTTCTACCAAATTGATATCTTTCTAAGGATTTAAAAATAAATACTTAAACAACAAATTGAACTCTCAATAGTTTTCGAGCCAACCTGTAAAGCGTAGCAAGCCTAAAATACAACTATTTAAATATATGTGTTACGTAACTGTGACATTTATGTAGTAAATATCTTGAAAATAACTTAATTTCGGCTTAATACTTTACATTTGTTAATATTAGTGTTACATTAATTAACAATTACAAAACTTTAATGGCTAATTCAAACGTTACTACTGAATCAGGTGGCAGACAGAATATGTTTCCTACTGAGACACGTCCTTACATAGATGAGTCTGTTTCGTACGACAGCTACCCACAAAATGCAGAAAAAGTTAACGGTCGTTGGGCAATGATTGGCCTTGTTGCCTTAGTAGGTGCTTACGTTTCAACCGGACAAATTATTCCTGGCATTTTTTAATGAGTCCACTTTCAGGTTTCTTAGCCGTAATTGTATTCTTTACAGCCATCCTCGTTGCTTATTTAACCAAGCAATTTCAAAACGAAAATTTAAACTATTCATCTTCTTATCAAATGAAAAACACAAACACAAAAGTCAAAACAATCGAAAAAGAAAAAGTTATTGCTGAAACTCTTAACGGCAGATTCGCAATGCTTGGATTAATTGCTGCTGTTGGAGCATACCTAACAACAGGTCAAATAATTCCTGGTTTCGTTTAAAAACCTACTATTTAACATTTCTACAAATCAGAAAAATGGAAAATTCAAAAACAACTTATTGGCAGAACGCCGAGAGAACTAATGGAAGAATGGCAATGATGGGCTTATTTGCATTAGTTGTAAATTATGGCTTATTCGGATGGATAATCCCAGGAATTTTTTAAAATGAATTTAGGCTTACTTTTTCTTAAAGTAAATACTTTGGGAGTCATAACTCTTTCTGAACTTGATTGGATAACTAACCATCAATCTGAATTTTCAAGGTTAGATATGTCTTTAGTTATTAAGATCGGCCGTCTTATGGATTCTGGAGTGGTAGAAATTGATAATAGATTGCCTGTTTAATTTTCAAAAAATGATCGTCATGAGTGTTTGTCAATAGGGATACTGACAAACACTTTTTTATGAGAAAAAATATTTGTAAAAAAAAGAGATTGTTTCTTAGCTAAAAACAATCTCTCAATTACCTAATTCTTACATGAAAATTTCAAGTAAGCTTTCAGATTTTAACTGATTTGTTTTTATAGTAAATCCGTAAAAATGCTTTTGAAATTTATCTTTTTAAACCACCTCTTTTTATCCAAAGGAACCATGTAACCCAAATAGGAGGGAGGAATCTTATTAAAAAAGAAATTTTATACATATAAAATGGGGCATTTTCACTTTGAAATAAATTCATCAAAAAGGAAGATATAGTTACCCAAAGTAAAATTATTAATATATTTGCTCCCAACAAAGCGAACTTATTTTGTTTGAATATTTTTGGCATAAAATAAATTTTTTATATTCTTAATTTTAAATAACCTTGGGAAATAAATTATACATTTTCAAAAAAACTTTAAATTTAAAATCCATATCCAAATAAAAAAAATACTAAATTTTAATCCCTCTCCAAATAATATTCCGAAAGTAATAGGAGGCGAAAATATTAAAAAAAGAATAGAGAATAAACTAAATAAAGCAAATGATCCTCTTAAAAAATAATTCTTTCTTTTTGTTCTTCTTAGATTTTTTAAGGTATTCCACTCCCATTGAATAAGCCTGTAGAACTTTTCTGATAATAAAAATAAATACTTCATTAATATTATTAATTTCTATCGGCTTTTCTTATTTATAAAATTAATTTCACCTGTTAGCAATAAACCTTATCCCCTTCTTCAGAAAGATAGTAAATTTTATTTTCTGAACTTACGAAGAAAGTTAATCCCTTATATTGTGATCTTTTAAATTTATCTAATCTAAGTTTGTGTAAATCCCAATTATCAGTACTTATGTCAGGATTAAATTCTTGTTCTTTTAAGAAAGGTACATAAGTTGGACTAATTGTTGTTTTTTGGGCTAACCCTCTATTTCGTTTTGAATAAAAAAGTAATAAAAATAAAAGTACAAAAAAAAGAATTAATAATATATTTGTCATTGTCAATTTTTCTAATTAAAAAAATTTCAATTTGTAGAATAAGGAACTTTTCACAATAAATTTCTTAGTAAGTAAAAAATCCTATTTTTATATTCTTGTATTTTTGAATACTTATCAAGGGGTTACCTAAATCAGATTATAAAATGACTCGCATTTTCATCATGACTCAAAATTCCATGAATACTCCTTATGCAAAAAGAGTAGCTGAAAAATTTAGAGAGGCTCAAAACTATTTAAAAACAAATGGTTTTAGTAGATCAACTAAACATTTACTGGAAGATATTGAAAATTCTGTTGAAAAATAATGCCAATACCTCCTCACTTACCACAACTACAATATGGCTACGATGATGGCTTTACAACCATTGTTTTTGGGTTAATAGGAAGTTGCTTAGGATGTATCTTAATTTTATTAATTTCATTTTTTGAATTTAAATTCAAAAAGCAAAATAGTAAGCCTTAAGAGACTTACTAAACGTTAAATAAGAACTCCATTACATCACCTTCGTTAACAACATATTCCTTACCTTCACTTCTTAAAAGACCTTTAGTTTTTGCATTGGCAATTGAACCTGAATCAATTAAATTTTGATATGAAATAGTCTGAGCTCTTATAAATCCTTTTTCAAAATCAGTATGAATTACTCCTGCTGCCTGTGGCGCAGTCATCCCATCTTTTATTGTCCAAGCTTTTGTCTCCTTTTCTCCGGTAGTGAAATAAGTTTTTAATCCCAATAATTTATATGTTGATCTTATTAATGAACTTAATCCCCCTTCTTCTACTCCTAAGCCAATAAGGTAGTCTTTTTTATCTTCTGGTTCTAACTCTATTAATTCAGATTCGACTTGCGCTGATATTTTTATACATTCTGTATTTTCATTGCTTGCAAAACTCTGAACTGTTGATGAAAAATCATTACCTTCAGCTAAGTCATTTTCATTCAAATTAGTTGCGTAAATAATTGGTTTAGCAGTAAGGAAGCCTAATTGCTTAATTATTAAATTTTCTTCTTCACTCAAAGATATTGATCTAACTGAAAGGCCTTTCTCTAGCTCTTCTTCAATTTTTTCTAGTAAGGTATCTTCTTTAGCTGCCTCTTTACTAGTTCTAACCTGTTTTTTAATTCTTTCTCTTCTTTTTTGGAGTTGAGATAAATCAGCTAAATTCAATTCCAGATTAATTATCTCAATGTCATCCAGGGGATCTACCTTTCCAGAAACATGAATTACATCACTATCTTCAAAGCACCTTACAACATGAACTATTGCATCAACCTCCCTAATATTTGATAAAAATTTATTTCCCAAACCTTCGCCTTTACTAGCTCCTTTTACTAGTCCTGCGATATCTACAAATTCAATTTTTGTTGGGATAATATTTTGGCTAGAACTTAAATTACCTAACTCTTGCAACCTTTGATCTGGGACTGAAACAATGCCTTTATTAGGTTCTATAGTACAAAAGGGAAAATTAGCCGCTTGGGCCTTAGCATTTTCTACAAGTGCATTAAATAGAGTTGATTTTCCAACATTTGGTAATCCAATAATACCTGCTTTTAACATTTGAAAAAACTTATGGGAAAATTATCAAGAAAACATCTTCTAGTAATATAGTATTTACTTAACCAATCTTGGATAAGTTAATTATAATCGTCTTGATTATTTATTTAGTTCCTAAATATTCTCTAATTCTGCTTTTAAAAAGAAATGTTTGATTTAATAAAAAAAAATATAAATCTAAGAAGTGGAATTATATTGCTTTCTCTAGCTATATTTTTCGTTTTTATAACCAATTCCTTCAAGAAAAATAAATCAAAAGATATTTCTGATTTTGTAGTTCAAGTCGAAAAAGGAATTCTCTCAGATTCAATTAATACTAGTGGTGAAGTAAAAGCAATAAGGACAAGCAATATTGGGCCTCGGAAGCAAGGCGTAATAAAAGAAATCAAAGTAGATGAGGGCGATCTTGTAAAAAAAGATCAGGTTTTAGCTTCTCTTGATGATGAAGATTTTATCTATAAAATTGAAGAACTTGAATTAAATGTAGAAAAACAAAAATCTGAATTTTTAAGAAGGGAATATTTATATCAAGAAGGCGCAGTAAGTAAAGAAGACTATGAAAGTTATAAAAATAACTACAACATTAGTAGCGCAAAACTTAATGATGCAAAAGCTGAAAAAAGTTTCTATCTAATTAAAGCTCCTTATGGAGGAAAGATAACTGCAAAATATGCTGAGATAGGATCTTATGTCACACCAAGTACAAACTTAAGTTCAGACCCTAAAACCAAAAACTTTATTTTTGAACTATCAGAGGGCCTAGAAATTGTTGCTAAAGTTCCTGAGAGTGACATTGGCAGAATAAAAATAGGTCAAGAAGCCTCAGTAAGAATTGAGGCTTATCCCTCAAAAAAATATAGTGCCATAGTTAAAAAAATAGCTACAAGAGCTGTAAAAGATAATAATGTAACCTCATTCGAAGTAACTTTAAATTTTAAAGATATTTCTGAAGAAATTAAAATTGGAATGACTGCAGATCTTGAATTTAGAGTCGAAGGTAATGAAGAAAAAATCTTAGTACCAACAGTCTCTATTGTCACTGAAAAAGGTGAAAAAGGAATTTTGAAAGTTGATAAAAACAATTCTCCCAAATTTGAAAAAATCGAAATTGGTATTAGTAGTGGAAATAAAACTTCAGTAATTGATGGATTAGAACCTGGAGAGCAAATCTTTATTGATATTCCACCTTGGGCTAAGAAGAGAAAATGAGTTTAAAATCTGAAAACTCTAAAAAACCAATTTTACTTTTAGTCGATGGCCACTCACTTGCTTTTAGAAGCTTCTATGCATTTAGCAAAGGGATTGATGGGGGTTTAACTACCAGAGAGGGATTTCCAACAAGTGTCACTTATGGATTTCTAAAAAGCCTTCTGGATAATTGTAAAAATATTAGTCCTGAGGGTGTTTGTATTACGTTTGATACCGAAAAACCTACTTTCAGACATGAATTAGATCCAAATTATAAGGCCAATAGAGATGTAGCACCAGATGTTTTTTTTCAGGATATTGAACAACTAGAAATCATTTTAGAAGAAAGCCTTAATTTACCAATTTTCAAATCTCCAGGATACGAAGCAGATGATCTCCTAGGCACAATTGCAAATGATGCTTCTTCTAAAGGATGGTGCGTGAATATTCTTTCTGGAGATAGGGACTTATTTCAATTAGTAGATGATCAAAAAGATATTTATGTACTTTATATGGGTGGTGGTCCATATGCGAAAAGTGGAAATCCAACTCTTATGAATGAAAATGGAGTAAAAGAAAAATTAGGTGTTGCGCCAGAAAGAGTAGTTGATCTTAAAGCCCTAACTGGTGATAGTTCTGATAATATTCCAGGTATAAAAGGAGTAGGTCCAAAAACTGCAATTAATTTACTAAAAGAGAACGACACGCTTGATGGAATCTATCAGGCTTTGGAAAAGATTCAGCAGAACAACGACAAGAAATATAAAGGATTCATCAAAGGTTCAGTTATAGAAAAGCTAAGAAACGATAAACATAATGCTTTTCTTTCCAGGGATTTAGCAAAAATAAATACTGAGGTCCCTTTAATTTTAAGTAACGGTTATGAATTAAAAAATATAAATCAAGAACTGCTTTCAGAGTCACTGAAAAAATTAGAACTATCAACACTACTTAGACAAATTGATATTTTCAATTCAACTTTCAGCAAAGGTGGTTTTGACAAAAATAATGTAGCTAAAGAGGAGGAGAAGGCACCAAAAGTCTCAAGTAATAATGAATTAGAAAATAGTGAAAATAAAATCCCTAAAATCAACGTAACTGTTGTAAATGATTTCGAATTACTTGATAAATTAATTCAAAGATTAGACAAAACTAATCAAATAGTTTCTTTAGATACAGAGACCAATAGTTTGAATCCAATCGATGCGGAACTTGTTGGGATAGGGTTATGTCTTGGAGAAGAAAATGATGATTTATTTTATATACCTCTTGGTCATCAAACAAAAAAGGAGACCTCCAATCAATTATCAATAGAAGATGTTTTCTCAAAGCTAAGAAATTGGATAGAAGATCCAAAAAAAGAAAAGGCACTCCAAAATTCAAAATTTGATAGGCAAATATTTTTTAATCATGGACTTGATCTTAAAGGCGTAACCTTTGACACCTTGTTAGCAGACTACCTTCTTAATAATCAGGAGAAACATGGGTTAAGTGAAATTAGTTTTAGATTATTTGGATTTAAGCCTCCTTCATTTAAGGAGACAGTTGGAAAAAATAAAGACTTTTCATTTGTTGATATTGATGAAGCAAGTATTTACTGCGGTTATGATGTTTTTCTAACTTTTAAGATTGTCAAAATTTTTAAAGAAAGTTTTTCAAAGGAAAAAGATGAATTAATAAAATTGTTCGAAGAAATCGAGCTGCCTTTAGAGCCGGTATTGTCCCAAATGGAAATGAATGGCATAACCATCGACATCCCTTATTTGGATAAACTCTCAAAAGAATTAAAAAGTACCTTAGAAGATATTGAAAGTAAAGTTTATGAGTTAGCAGAGGAGAGTTTCAATCTATCTTCACCAAAACAACTTGGTGAGATCTTGTTTGAAAAATTAAATTTGGATAAGAAAAAATCACGTAAAACAAAAACAGGATGGAGTACAGATGCAGTAGTTCTGGAAAGATTAGTCGACGAACATGAAATAATCCAACATTTAATAAAACATAGAACTCTTAGCAAATTACTTAGCACCTATATTGATGCTCTTCCAAATCTTATTAACGAAAAGACAGGAAGAGTTCATACAAACTTTAATCAAGCCGCTACAGCGACTGGGAGACTAAGTAGTAGCAATCCTAATCTTCAAAATATCCCGGTTAGGACTGAATTTAGTAGGAGAATCAGAAAAGCATTCTTGCCTGAAAAAAATTGGAAACTTTTATCAGCTGATTATTCTCAGATTGAATTAAGAATACTGGCTCACTTAGCGGATGAAGAAATACTAATAAATGCATTTCATAAAAATGATGACATTCATTCTTTGACTGCAAGATTAATTTTTGAGAAAGAAGAAATTTCTTCTGATGAGAGGAGAGTTGGAAAAACAATAAATTTCGGAGTTATCTATGGTATGGGGATAAAAAAGTTTGCCCGTTCAACAGGAGTAAGTACTCCAGAAGCAAAAGAATTCCTAATAAAATACAAAGAAAGATATTCCAAAATTTTCAAATTTCTTGAACTTCAAGAAAGGCTTGCCTTATCAAAAGGTTATGTAAAAACAATTTTTGGTCGAAAAAGGGAATTTAAGTTTGATAAAAATGGACTTGGAAGACTAATAGGAAAAGATCCTTACGAAATTGACCTGCAATCCGCAAGAAGAGCTGGCATGGAAGCTCAATCACTAAGAGCCGCAGCCAATGCCCCAATTCAGGGTTCAAGTGCAGATATTATTAAAATTGCAATGGTTCAACTAAATAAAAAATTCATAGAAATGAATGTTCCAGCAAAAATGCTTTTACAAGTACATGATGAATTATTGTTTGAAGTTGAACCAGATTCTTTGGCAATTACGACGAAATTAGTAAAGAAGACTATGGAAGATTGTGTAAAATTAAATGTGCCTCTTTTAGTTGATATTGGAATTGGAGACAATTGGATGGAGACAAAATAAACCTTATGAAATACTTATTTTAAGATGATCAAACTTTTTAATACTTTAAGCAAAAAAGTTGAGGTTTTTAAGCCTATTGACGATGTAGTAAAAATTTATTGTTGTGGGGTAACTGTTTATGATTTATGTCATCTTGGTCATGCCAGAAGTTATATCGCTTGGGATGTATTGAGAAGATTTTTAATTTACAGTGATTTCAAAGTGAAGTATGTTCAAAATTTTACGGACATTGATGACAAGATCTTAAAAAGAGCGAAAGAAGAAAGCAGTTCAATGAAGGAAGTATCTGAAAAAAATATCATTGAATTTCATAAAGATATGGATTCTTTAGGGATAATGCGTCCGGATAGCATGCCAAGAGCAACGAATCATATATGCAATATCTGCTCCTTCATAACAATCCTTGAGGACAAAGGTTATGCATACTCTAGGGATGGAGATGTTTATTATTCTGTTTTCAAAAATAAAAATTATGGAAAGCTAAGTAATCAAAATTTAAAAGAACAAAATATCAATCAGCAAGGAAGAATGGTTAATGAAGAAAATAGTAAAAAACTTAATCCGCAAGATTTTGCGCTATGGAAAAAAGCCAAAGATGATGAACCATTTTTTGATTCGCCATGGGGTAAAGGTAGGCCAGGATGGCATATTGAATGTTCGGCGATGGTTAAAGATGAATTAGGCGATACTATCGATATCCATTTAGGTGGTTCTGATTTGATTTTTCCACATCATGAGAATGAAATCGCCCAATCAGAAGCAGCCAATGGCAAAAAGCTAGCGAACTATTGGTTACACAATGGGATGGTCAATGTAAATGGACAAAAGATGAGTAAATCCCTCAAAAATTTTAAAACTATCAGAGAGCTAATTAAGTCAGGTATAAGCCCTATGACTTTGCGATATTTTGTTATGACTGTGAATTATAGAAAACCACTTGATTTTACTGAAGAAGCTTTAAGAAGTGCTTCAGAAGCTTGGAAAAACATTAATGTAGCCCTTTCTTTTTTGGACCTTACAAAAGATGCTTTTAAATCTATTGATAAGAATGAATCTATCGAAGACGAATATAAAGAGAAAATAAGCTTTGAATTATCTCAAAAAAAGCTTAAATTTTCTGAGGCTCTTGGAAATGACCTTAATACAGCAGGTGCTATTGCAATTATTTACGATTTAGCAAAACCATTAAAAAACTTTTTAAACCAATTTCAAAGGGTCGAAGGTTTTAAAATAGACCTTAATGAAAAATTCTTTCTACTTGAGAATTTTAAAACTCTTGAAAAGTTGACTGAGGTACTTGGTCTTAAAAAAGAGGTTTTAGTAAAAGAAAGTAAAATAAAAGAAGAAGAAATATCAATGCTTATTAATGAAAGATTAAAAGCAAAAAAAGAAAAGAATTATACGAAGGCTGATGAAATTAGGAATTTGTTAAAAGAAAAAGGTATTGAACTTATTGATCAATCAAAGGAAATAACAAAATGGATAAGGGTCTAAATTTTAAGAAAAAAACCAATTTGAAATTTTTGTTTTTTAAATACACCTTTAAATGGGAAGATATTAAAAATATCAGAGAAAATTGAAATACATTACTGTGCTCGGTTCTACTGGTTCAATTGGGACTCAAACTCTCGAAATAGCAAGTGAGCAGCCTGATAAGTTTAAAGCCGTAGCTCTTTCGGCAGGAAGAAATATTAATCTATTAACAGAACAAGTTAAAACACATAAACCAGAAGTAGTTGCGATTGAGGATGAAAATCTCATAGAAGATTTAAAAGATAATATTAATAACTTAGATTTGGATAGTGCTCCCTTGGTTTTGAGTGGCAAGGAGGGGATTAACGCTGTTGCAGCATGGGATAAGGCAGATACTGTGGTTACAGGGATAGTAGGATGTGCAGGCTTAATTCCAACAATGTCAGCAATTAATGCGGGAAAAAATATTGCACTTGCTAACAAAGAAACTTTAATTGCGGCAGGGCCAATTGTTATTCCTGCATTAAAGAAAAATAATAGTAGGCTTTTACCTGCTGATTCAGAACACTCTGCTATCTTTCAATGTTTACAAGGATTACCCAATTATGAAAATGCAGATTTTTCAACAGGAGATATGCCTAAAGGTTTAAAAGCCATACATTTAACAGCTTCTGGTGGTGCTTTCAGAGATTGGGCCGTTGAGGATTTAAAACATGTCACAGTGGAAGATGCAACTTCACATCCTAATTGGGATATGGGAAAAAAAATAACTGTAGATTCTGCAACTCTTATGAATAAAGGATTAGAAGTTATAGAAGCTCATTATTTATTTGGGACTTCTTATGAAAATATCGAAATAGTTATCCACCCTCAAAGTATTATTCATTCAATGATTGAGATGGAAGATTCTTCAGTATTAGCTCAATTAGGTTGGCCAGATATGAAACTACCCATTTTATATGCGATGAGTTGGCCTGAAAGATTTAAAACAAATTGGAAAAGATTAAACCTAAGTGAAATTGGAAAATTAACTTTTAAAGAGCCAGACGAGTTTAAATATCCATGCATGGGACTTGCCTATGCCGCAGGAAAATCTTCTGGGACTATGCCTGCAGTCTTAAATGCTGCTAATGAAATGGCTGTTGAACAATTCCTAAAAGAAAAAATTTCTTTTCAAGAAATTCCAACATTTATAAGTAAAGCTTGTGAATCACATATGGATAATTTGAATTTGAGTCCCGAATTGGAGGATATTCTTGAAGTAGACAATTGGGCCAGAATTTTTGTTAAGCAAGAAATTAAAAAAGGGAAAAAATACGTAAGTATTGGATAAAAGTGAATATTAAAAAGCATCTTCTACTATGCGCAACACCCACAAAACAGAAATGCTTTAAAGGCAATGAAGGTCAAAAAACATGGGAATGTCTAAAAAAGACTTTAAAAAAATTCGAGAATGATCCCAGTACAGAAAACGTTCATATATTAAGGTCAAAAGCTGACTGTTTAAGGATATGTAAGAACGGCCCAATTCTTCTTGTTTGGCCTGATGGTATTTGGTACGAGAAAGTTTCTCCAGAAAAAATTTCAGAAATTTTTACCTCACATATTATTAACGGTAAGCCAATAGAAAAATGGATTTTCAAAAAAACGCCATTTTTAAATAGTCCTAGATACTAATAAACCAGTTCTTTACCACTTCGTCTGACCAGCAGCCATTAATCGAGTGAAAACCATTATGACCTCCTTTTTCAGTTATAAAAATAGTAAATTTATCAATAGATTTTTTTCTTAAATCCAAAGTATCCTTATATGGAACCCAAGGATCATCCTTGGCATGAATAAAAAGCATTTGAGGTAATTTTTTTATTGAGTTTTGGATTCTAAGTATTGGAGAAGCTTTAACATAATAATCTTCTAAAGAATTAAATCCCCAACTAGGAGCTGTAAATTTCTGATCAAATTCCCTTATACTTTTTAAACTTCTAATTTTTTTTCTTAATTTCTCGTTATTAAGAATTTTGCCTTCATTATTAAATCCCTCCCATAACTGATTTTTTAAGCGGTGAAGTAACCATTTTTGGTAGATATAATTTCTAGATTTTTCAATACGGACACTGCACGATGATAAATCTAAAGGGCTACTCACGCAGGCTAGGCCATCTAAAAGTTTTTCTGCTTTGTTTTCATCGTAATCTAAGCAGGCATTTAAAAGAATTGTTCCGCCTAAAGATAATCCAACTCCGTAAATTGGAAGATTATTCATCTTAATGAGATCTTTAAACTCTAAATTAATGAATTTTTTAAAATAATTAATTGCTGAAATAACATCACTGGAGCATCTAGCACAATAATTTCCCTTAGCTAAATATCTCGCAGATCCAGATCCTCTTAGATTTAATTTAAGAACTCCAAAACCATTATTTGCTAATTTCCTAGAGATTCTTCTTAAACCAAACCGTTTAGTTGAGCCCCCTAAACCATGTGTAACGATTACAAAACCCCGAAGAGAGTTTAGGTTTTCAGGTAATTCTAGAAATCCTAGAAGATAATCACATTCAAATTTTTTTGAAAGAATTTTATTAATCGGAAAGAATATTTTTTTATTTTTTTTTGATTTACCAAAATCAATAACAAAAGTATCTCTCAAAGTTTGTAAGTCGCCACCTAACCAAGGTAAGACTTCTCGAAATGGCTTATTTTTTAAGTAATCTGAAAAACTAGAAGATATACTACTATTTCTCCCCAACTCCAAGATCCTTTAATTCTCCAATCAAATCATTCAGTACCTTTTTTGCATCACCAAAGACCATTGAGGTATTTGGTAGATCAAATAAATCATTTTTTATTCCGGAGTAACCTGCACTCATACCTCGTTTAATTACAAATACCGTTCTTGCTTCCTGCACATCAAGAACTGGCATTCCATATAAAGGTGAAGAGCTATCATTTTTAGCTTGAGGATTAACCACATCATTTGCTCCTAAAACTAAAACTACATCCGTTGCTGGAAAATCAGGATTTACAACGTCCATCTCTTTAAGTTGTTCGTAAGGAACATCTGCTTCTGCTAAAAGTACATTCATATGTCCAGGCATCCTCCCTGCTACAGGATGTATTGCGTAAACAACCTCAATACCATTTTGCTCTAGTTTTTTTGTTACTTCCCTTAAAGTATGTTGAGCTTGTGCTACTGCTAAACCATAACCAGGAACAATAATTACCTTGTTGGCTGCCTCTAAAGTCAATGCACATTCTTCAACACTGCAAGAAGTTATATTTGTATATTCTCCTGAACCAGGAGAGGCTGTACTTTGTGCAGATAAAGATCCTCCAAAAAGAACTGAGACTAATGATCTATTCATACCCTTGCACATTACTTGAGTAAGAATTAGACCTGCCGCTCCAACCATTGCGCCTGCTACTATCAAAAGTTGACTATCTACAACGAAACCTGCTGCTGCTGCTGCAATCCCTGAATAGCTATTTAATAAAGATATAACGACTGGCATATCAGCTCCACCAATTGGCAAAGTAACTCCAATTCCTAATAAAGAAGAAACTATAACTAAAAGCCAAATAGAACTTGAATTGCCGTTTATCAAATCAAAAAAGGCTATCAAGGAAGCAACTGCAAAAACAATATTTACAAAATGTCTAACTTTACTCTGAGTCCATCCTGGAGTTGACAACCAACCCTGTAACTTTGCCATTGCCACAATTGAACCTGTGAAAGTTATAGCACCAACAAATATAGAAACAGATATTGAAACTTCGTTAATAAGTGACTTAAAAAAATCAAAATTTTCTTGGCCACCAGATATAGGAAAAATAGCTACTCCCAAAGCGACTAAAAGGGATGACATTCCTCCACAACCGTTAAACAATGCAACTGTTTCAGGCATGGAGGTCATCGGTACTTTTTTTGCAAGTATTGCTCCGAACAAACTACCTATGATTGATCCAATTATTATCCAAATCCAAGACTGAATTACAATTCCAGATGTACCCAAATAATAAGACAGTAATCCTATTACTGATAGCGACATTGCGAATGCAGCTAATCTATTTGCATCTCTTGCTGACTTTACTTTTGACAATCCTTTTATGCCCAAAGCCAGTAAAAGTACGGCTAGAAGGTCAATAACGAACTTAATTATTACAGGTAGATTCATGTTAAAAATTACTTCTTATTTGATGGTTTACGGCTAAACATTGCGAGCATTCGATCAGTCACAAAGAAACCGCCTACAACGTTGAAAAGAGCGAATCCAAGAGAAACTGAACCAATGATTAAAAGTGGTACATTACCTTCTGCTTTTACAATTAAAGTCAATGCTGCCAGCATTGTTATTCCAGAAATTGCATTTGCTCCACTCATTAGAGGGGTGTGAAGCGTAGGAGGAACTTTTCCAATTAATTCAAGGCCTAATAAACTACCAAGTAAAAGAACCCAAAGAAGACTTATAAAAGACATAATTTTGAAACCTCAATTTTCAAAAACTTTATTTTGAAGAACAACTCCTTCATCGCTTAATAAACATCCAGAAATGAGTTCATCCTCTTTATCTAGTTTAATTAGACCATCTTTTATGAAAGGTGTAATTAAAGATGTCAAGTTCTTAGCATATAGTGAACTTGCATCATAAGGAACTGATGAGGGTAATTCGCCCGCTCCTATAAGTTTTACCCCATCTTTGATAGTAGTTTCATTTGATTTTGTTCCTTCGCAATTACCTCCCTGAGAAACTGCCAAATCAATAACTACCGAACCAGGCCTCATTTTTTCAATCATTGAAGTGTCTATTAAAACAGGAGCCCTTTTACCGAGAACTTGTGCCGTACAAATAGCAACATCAGCTTCAGATAAATATTTAGTTAAAGTAGCCTTCTGTTTTGAGAGGAATTCTGGTGTTGCAGCTTTTGCATAACCTCCAGCTTCTCCTGGTTTTTCGTCCACTTCAGGAAGTTCTATAAATCTTGCTCCAAGGGACTCTACTTGTTCTTTAACAGCAGGTCTTATATCAGATACAAATACTATGGCGCCAAGTCTTTTTGCTGTCGCTACTGCCTGCAATCCTGCAACCCCTCCACCAAGAACCACTACTTTGGCAGGTTGGACTGTGCCTGCTGCAGTCATAAGCATTGGGAAGTATCTATCTAACTCGCTTGCAGCTAGAAGCACTGCTTTGTATCCCGCAATATTAGCCTGTGAAGAAAGAACATCAGAAGATTGAGCTCTACTAATCCTAGGAAGCAATTCTAGTGATAAAGCTGAAATCTTATTACTATTAATAATCCTAAGAAGCTCCTTATTGCCATATGGGTTAAGAAGGCCAAGAAGAACAGCCCCTTTCTTTAATTTTGTTAATTTATCCTCTGATGGAGTTTGAACACAAAATATTAAGTCCGCTTCACTCCAAATTTTTTGGTCTAGGTCACTTATCATTGTTCCGCCCGATTCTTCATATGATAAGTCACTAAATCCTGATAATTTTCCTGCTGAACATTCAATATAAACATCGCATCCAAGACTTTTTAATTTCTTAACAGCTTCTGGTGTAGCTGAAACTCTCCTTTCACCAGAGGTTGTTTCTGAAGGAATAAGTATCTTTGTCAATTTATTTGTTTTTTAACATACTAAATATAAATTGAAGAAAGTCAAAAGTCTTGGATTTTTGTTAAAAATATATTTTCTTTTCTATAAAAAATAGCTATCAAGGATATGTATAGGCACTAATCAATCCAATGAGTATAAAAGCAATCGAATGTCCTGATGGAGTATGTCACAGTCATCATGGTGGTCATGCTGTACCAAGGCAAGCTATGCAGAAGAATCTAGAAAAGCATGGTAAAGACTGGTGCGAGAAATTAGCAGAAAGAATTTATGAAATGTCAGTTGATACTTATTCACAGACAGTCATGCCCAGTCTTCACTCTGCAGGTTGGCAGAGAAGACATTTAGATTGGGAATTTAAGCTGGCAGAAAATGGTTCTGAACCTGATGAAGCTCTTGTTGAAGGAATTATTAATGCGACAGAAAGTTTTTTAAGAAGTAGTGAGGTGCATCGATTATTTATTCAGGAATTAGTTCAGGGCACATTTGAGGAGGCAAATGACAAAAAAATAATTTCTAAAGCTATTAAATCTATTATTGAAGAGGAAATTGTTAGTTCACTCAGAGAGAAGAAAGAGATACTTCTAAAGAAAATATCTGCAAAATTAGTATCAGAAGATAAAGTTAGCGAGGAATTAGCAATAAATTCAGCAAAAGAGGGTTTTGAGGAAGTTGAAAGGCTACTTGCAAATCATAGCGAGGCAGTTTAATCCTATTTCTTTATATTTTTTTTTGATTCCTTCAAAAAGCGGCTCAAATATAAATTAAAGATTAAATTATTGTTTGGAAGTACAAAGTTGTAACTTATTAGACAATACATATCTCCTTTTTTGTGTTTACCTATAAAGAACTTATAAGTTTATATGGACAATTTCATTAGAAAAAGGATCGATATTGCTTCCTGTTGGGCTACCAACAGAATTTCTGCAATGGATACTTTAGAAAGATATGAAGACAGTTATGCAATCGCAGAAGAATTTAGAGAGTGGATATTACATATTGGAGAAAAGAACGAAAATTTAAAAGATTCAGTTTTAAATTACCCAAAGGAATTAGAAAAATTATTTGACCAAAAAGTCAATGATTAAATTTAAATCGATCGAGTGAAATCCGCCCTACATTATTTGGGTTAGTTTATTATTATAAGTGTGAAATTTGCAAATAAATGGAAAATAAAGAAAAAAATTCAAATGTAGAAAATGTTGTAATTATTGGTTCAGGTCCTGCTGGTTATACAGCAGCAATCTATGCCGCAAGAGCAAATCTTCAACCATTGCTCGTTACAGGTTTTAATTCTGGTGGAATTCCTGGTGGGCAATTAATGACTACAACATTTGTTGAAAATTATCCAGGTTTTCCAGATGGAGTACTAGGTCCTGAATTAATGGATCTAATGAAAGCTCAAGCAGAAAGATGGGGCACTAATTTATACGAAAGTGATGTTGTCTCAATAAATACTAATTCACATCCCTTTGAATTAAAAACTTTAGAAGGAACTATAAAATCTAACTCAATAATTATTGCAACTGGAGCAAGTGCAAATAGATTAGGCGTGATAAATGAAGATAAATTCTGGAGCAAAGGAATAAGTGCTTGTGCAATATGTGATGGAGCGACCCCACAATTTAGAGATGAAGAATTAGCTGTTATTGGAGGAGGTGACTCTGCATGTGAAGAAGCAGCATATCTCACAAAATATGGAAGCAAAGTGCATTTGATTGTTAGATCAGAAAAATTAAGGGCTAGCGCAGCAATGGTTGACAGAGTGAAAGCTAATCCAAAGATAGAAATTCATTGGAACACAAAAGTTGATAAAGCCGATGGTTCTGAATGGCTTGAGAGAATAGAAACTATTAGCTCCAAAGAAGGTAAAGGAGAAATCAATATAAAAGGTCTTTTTTACGCGATAGGGCATACGCCAAATACAAAGTTCTTAGGCAATAAAATTGATTTAGATAATAAAGGATATATTGCTTGCAAATCAGGAAGACCAGAAACATCTATTGAAGGCATTTTTGCAGCAGGTGATGTCGTTGATTCTGAGTGGAGACAAGGAGTTACTGCTGCAGGAACAGGATGCATGGCAGCATTAGCTACCGAAAGATGGCTAGCTGAGAAAAACTTAGCAAAAACTATAGTCAGAGAAACACCAGAACCAGAAAAAAAACTTAATTCATCAGATTTTAATGAAGAAGAAGTCAATGAAGATACTTTTGATTCAAATTCTGAATGGCAAAAAGGTAGTTATGCATTAAGGAAACTTTATCACGAGAGTAAAAAACCAATCTTAGTAATTTTTAGTTCCCCAAGCTGCGGCCCATGTCATGTTTTGAAACCTCAGTTAAAAAGGGTAATTAAAGAACTTGGTGGTGCAGTTCTTGGCGTTGAAATAGATATTGATAAAGATCAAGATATTGCAAAACAAGCAGGTATTAACGGCACACCAACAGTTCAACTTTTTAAAGAAAAATTATTAAAAAAACAATGGCAAGGTGTTAAACAAAGAAGTGAGTTTAAGGAAGCGATAAAAAACATTATCTAAAGTAACTTTTTATTTATTATTTCTCTTAGGATTATTTTTATTAGTAGTAGGTCTAGCATTACCTGCATTCCTCTCTCGATAAGTTATCCTCCCTCTTGAGAGATCATAAGGACTTATCTCAACTAAGACTTTATCTCCAGCTAATAATTTAATTCTAAATTTAGTCAATTTACCTGCAGCTCTACATAAACATTGATGTCCTTCAGGTTGTTCTAAGGTAACCAAATAAAATCCATTACCCTGCTCTTTTTCTATTACACCTGAAGTTTCAATCATTAATTAATCTTTTACTAAGTTCATATTATCAGAAAAAGATTGGCCAAAATTGATTTAAGAAAAATTACATACGTAAAAATATGAAATACGATTCAAATTGAAAATTTAATTTCATTAATAATTTGAAGTTGACCATAGTAAAAATTTGCTTTCGCGATTTTTTCAGAATCTTCTAATTGATCAAAAAATACGAAACCAAGGCTTTCCCATAATGAGGATCCACAAACATTATTCAATTCATCTTTTGCTTCTTTTGCAAAATTATCTAGTTTTCTTTCAAGATTTTTAGATTTAGAAATAGACATAATAGATAGTATTAATATAGTACAAATATACTACGTAAGTCTAAAATTGCAATATTAAAAAGGTAGCCTCTTTTTTTCTTCAATATTTAAATCTGCTTCCATCTCCCTTAATCTTTTGAGTATTTGTTGGTAGTAATCTTTTATATAACTCTCTAGTGACGTCATATCTTCCTTTTTAAGTTCCAATATTTCGTAAGTTTTGCTCATATCAGCATCTAATGGTTCTCCGCTACTAGTTACTTCAGCAAAAGCTAATCTTTCAGCAACATTTAAAGAATCTTTGAAAAAGGAAACTACTTTTTGGGTGACACTAATAAGGAAGGGGGAAACTCTAAAAATTTTGGCTTTTTTTTCACTAAATTTTTCACATAAAGTTATAACTTCGTTTGAATCCCATGCTTTGGGACCTACTAATGGCAATGAGGTTCTATGCGTTTTTGGATTATTTACTGCTGCTACAACAACTTTTGCCATATCTTGAGTATTCATATAAGCAATTTTAGTTGGATTACCACTCATCCATACTGCTTGACTGTCCAAGATTGGGATAGCGAATTGACCAATAACTCCTTGCATGAAAGCTGCACATTTAAAGATCGTATAGTCTAAATCAGATTTCTCAAGAAGTTTTTCAGTGCAAAATTTAATGTCCATTAAGGGGACATTTCTAAACTTTTCTGTCAATAGGATAGAGAGGAATATCACCCTTTTTACATTTAAAGACTCACAAGCATTAAAAAGATTAAGTTTTCCATCCCAATCTATTTCATAAATACTTTTAGGATCATCTGGCCTGCTTGTCGCTGCATCTATAACTACCTCAATATCTTGCAATGCATATTCAATATCAAAAGAATTTAATAAATTGCCTTTTGTTAGTTCACAACCCCACTCTTGTAGAAAGGAAGCTTTTCTTGGGTTTCTTACAAAGCACCTTACTTCATGTCCCTCCTCTATAGCTTGTTTTGCTATTTGTCTACCAAGTGTCCCTGTTGCTCCTACTAAAAGAATCTTCATATTTAAGATTTACTTAACTTTTAGAACATAACTCAAATTGTGATGTATTCGTGAGAATCAATCTCCCTGAAATTTCAATAGCAAAGCACCACCAATCAATCCTATTGGTATCAGTATCCAAAAAACTGCTGCAATACTAAAAATTTCTTTTGCCATAGTAAAATAAACTTATTACTATAATCTACATTCAAAATACATTTATTTGTTAAAAAAGTAGATAATGCAAATATCTTGAAAATTTTAAATATATGAATAATAATTTTAAAGAAAATATAAACTTTCCTAATTACTGGAATTGGAAAGGTTTTAAAATTTGTTGGAATGTTACTGGTGAAGATAATGAAATTCCAATTATCTTTCTCCATGGATTTGGAGCCAGTCGAAAACATTGGAGAAACAATCTAGAATATTTTGCGAAGAGGAATTGTGCCTCTTATTGTTTGGATTTAATAGGATTTGGGGATTCAGATCAACCTGGAATTAGCCAAATTGGAAAACTAAATAATGAAATTTGGTCTAATCAAGTGAAAGACTTCATTGCAGAGGTGATAAGACCAAAGAATTCTGGGAAAGTAATTCTCATTGGCAATTCCCTCGGATCACTAGTTGCTTTAACATGTGCTGTTTCATTAGAGGATCAGATTGCAACAGTTATTGCATCTCCTCTGCCAGATCAAATTCAAGAAAATAAAAATTCGATAACAAAAAAATCATCATTTAAAAAATTACAAGAAAGATTCATAAGAATATTTTTTATATTTTTCCCTTTGGAGATTTTTTTATTTTTAATAACCAAATTAGGGATTATAAAACTGGGATTAAATTCTGCCTATTTCAAAAAAGATAATGTTGATCGCGAACTAATAGATTTGGTAACAAAACCAGTCTTAAGGAGAACTTCAGCTAGATCATTAAGGGCGATGTGTATTGGGATGTCATTAAGAGATGAAAGATTTCAAGCTTCTTACCTTTTGAGAAAACTTAGTGACACAAAAAAAGTTCCTTTTTTACTAATTTGGGGAGAAAAAGATAATTTCATACCTTTGTTTGTTGGTAAAAAGATTGCAAATTTTCATAGATGGGTAAAATTAAAAATAGTATCCAATTCAGGGCATTGTATCCATGATGAAGATCCTTCAATATTCAATAGAATCTCTTATGAGTGGATTAGTGATTTAAAAACCTTTTAAAAAGTATGAAACATACATTATCAGTTCTTGTAGAGGACGAATCTGGAGCTTTGAGTAGAATCTCAGGCCTCTTTGCTAGAAGAGGATTTAACATAGATAGCCTTGCAGTAGGACCCGCAGAATCTAAAGGGATTTCAAGGTTAACGATGGTAGTAGAAGGCGATGAGGAAACTCTTCAACAAATGACAAAGCAACTTAATAAGTTATTTAATGTTCTGGGAGTTGTAGATTTCACTAATCTTGCTGCTGTTGAGAGGGAATTGATGTTACTAAAAGTTTCATCAAAAGAAGATACCAGGAGTAATATCCTTGATATAGTGCAGATCTTCCGTGCAAAAGTTGTTGACGTATCAGACATAGCCTTGACTCTCGAGGTAGTTGGAGATCCTGGGAAGTTAGTTGCTTTGGAGAAATTACTCGAGCCATACGGCATCCTTGAAATAGCAAGGACTGGTAAAGTAGCTCTAAAACGCTCTTCAGGAGTTAATACAGAAATGTTGAAAATAAACAAATATTCTTTGGAAATTTAATTAGATATTTGGACTGCCTCGATATAGTCTTCTCTATTGATCTTTTTGAGTACATCTACTCCTTTAATAACCTTTCCAAAAATCGAATATCTTCCATCTAGTTCAGGAATCTTATTAGTTACAAAAAAAAATTCAGTAGATGAAGACTTATACTTACCGCTCTTAACCATAGCGATAGAGCCACTTTCAAAAGTATTAACTAAATTTTCAGTTTCATTAGGATTTTTTATTTGATAGTTATATCTTGGTTTAATTTCTTCTTTGAATTTTAGTTCTAAAGGTATTGATGAATTTGTCTTATTCAGGTTTTTTTTTCGTTCAATATAAAGTTTATTTTCTGGATTAACGCCACCGTGTATAAAACTTATTTGAGTATGGTTTATTACTTTATAAAATTTTTGATTTACGTAAATATTATTATCTATATTTTCCAAAAAGTTCGATACTGTTACTGGGTTATCTTTACCAAATAATTCAACCTCAAAATTACCTTTTGTAGTTTTAAAATAAACTATTTTATTACTCTGAATACAACTAAAATTAAGTTTTTGACAATAATAATTTGTACCAAACTTATTTTTATAACCACAAGCTTGAAACAAAAACAAAACCTGTAAAAAAGATAGTGTTCTAATAAGATATTTTTTTTTTATTTTAAACCCTCCAAATTAACATTCAAAAATTTAGCCAGTCGAGCTCCTTCTTCTTCAACTTGAAGCAGTGGTTTAAGTTCACCTGCACCGCTTAAAGGAAGAGGTTTTTTTCTACCTTTGAGTACAAGAGCTATTCTTCTTCTAGGATTAAATCCTTCACTAATATCCAACTTTACCGATTTGATTTCATCGAAATTCAATTTAACCTCAATATCTTTAAATAATCCTTTTCTTTTTATTTCGACAGATTTTGATGATTTATCAAAATAGTTACTTCCTGAACCAAAGTTTATGTAAACCAAATACCACAAGTAAAAATTTAATAAATTAGCTATTATTCCGTATGCTCCCATTATTATTCCCTGAGGGATAAACAATAAAGTTGAAGGATTTCCTAAAGGTAATAAATCCCTTCCTGTGTAGCTAGATATAGAAGCTAAAAGAAAACCAATACCCCCTATCGTTAGCATTCCTCCAATAATGTAATTTGAAATTTTTCTTGATCCACCAATTTTTTGTTCGATTTTATCGAAAGGCGTGAGGTCTGAATTCATTTTTATCTTTTTTTAGAGCCTAATTCAGATAATTTAACAAACTTAGGGAGTATTCTTACCTAATTTTTAATAAAAAAGTCAGGAAAGCTTTACAAGGCATTTCAGATATACAAATATTTCCCCACATTACTCTCAATCTTTGTTACAGTCACTGCGTATCCCGAAGCTAAAAAACGATTTCTCATGACGATCGCAGTTGGTAGCGCCCCACAAAGAGGATGGTTTGATGTCCTCGATGATTGGTTGAAGCGTGACCGCTTTGTATTTATTGGTTGGTCCGGACTACTTTTACTTCCTTGTGCATATCTTGCTATAGGTGGTTGGTTTGTCGGAACAACATTTGTTACCTCTTGGTACACACACGGAGTTGCAAGCTCATACCTTGAAGGTTGTAACTTTTTAACAGCAGCTGTAAGTACCCCTGGCGATGCTATGGGACACAGTCTTCTATTTTTATGGGGTCCTGAAGCCCAAGGTAGTTTCGTAAGATGGCTACAACTTGGTGGTCTTTGGAACTTCGTTGCATTACATGGAGTATTTGGCCTAATTGGTTTTATGCTTCGTCAGTTTGAAATTGCTGGCCTTGTTGGAATTAGACCTTACAATGCACTAGCTTTCTCAGCAGTAATTGCAGTATTTACAAGTATTTTTCTTATTTATCCTTTAGGACAGCATAGCTGGTTCTTTGCACCTTCATTTGGTGTTGCGGCAATCTTCCGTTACATCCTGTTCATTCAAGGTTTTCACAATATCACTTTAAATCCATTCCACATGATGGGAGTTGCTGGAATTCTTGGTGGTGCTCTACTCTGCGCTATTCATGGAGCTACAGTACAGAATACTTTGTATGAAGATACAAGTATTTATACAGACGGTAAGGTTCAGAGTTCAACATTTAGAGCTTTTGATCCAACTCAAGAAGAAGAAACTTATTCAATGATTACAGCGAATAGATTCTGGAGTCAAATCTTCGGTATTGCTTTCTCAAACAAGCGTTTCTTACATTTCTTAATGCTATTTGTACCTGTTATTGGTATGTGGACATCTTCAATTGGTATTGTCGGCTTAGCACTAAACTTAAGAGCTTATGATTTCGTAAGCCAAGAAATTCGTGCAGCAGAAGATCCAGAATTTGAAACTTTCTATACAAAAAATATACTTTTGAACGAAGGTATGAGAGCATGGATGTCTTCTGTGGATCAACCACACGAAAATTTTGTATTCCCTGAGGAGGTTCTTCCACGTGGAAACGCCCTTTAATAATTTATTAAGAGCTCCAAACCAAAGTATTGAGGAAACTGGTTATGCCTGGTACGTAGGCAACGCTAGATTAATCAACTTATCTGGACGTTTATTAGGTGCTCACATTGCTCACTCTGGACTAATAGTCTTTTGGGCGGGAGCAATGATGCTCTTCGAGGTTAATCATTTTACTTTTGATAAACCAATGTGGGAGCAAGGTCTAATCTGTATGCCACACGTAGCTATGTTTGGTTATGGAATTGGCCCTGGTGGTGAAGTTACTGATATCATGCCTTTCTTCCAGGCAGGCGTGGTTCACTTGATAGCTTCTGCTGTACTTGGCTTTGGTGGTATTTACCATTCATTAGCAGGTCCAGAAAAACTTGAAGAAGATTTTCCATTTTTCTCAACTGATTGGAGAGATAAGAATCAAATGACAAACATTCTTGGATATCATTTGATTGTTCTAGGTGTAGGTGCGTTAGCATGGTCAATTAACTGGTGTTTTATTGGCGGTGCATATGACACATGGGCTCCTGGTGGTGGTGAAGTCAGACTTGTTAATCCAACTTTAGATCCAAGAGTTATACTTGGTTATTTATTTAGATCTCCCTGGGGAGGAGCTGGATCAATAATCGGAGTCAACTCCATTGAAGATATTGTTGGTGGACATGTTTACGTGGGTATTACTGCAATAATTGGAGGAATATTCCATATCTTTACCAAACCTTTTGGATGGGCAAGAAGAGCATTCATATGGAACGGCGAAGGGCTACTAAGTTATGCACTTGGTGGAATTTGTGTAGCTAGTTTTATTGCTTCAACATTCATCTGGTTTAACAATACTGCTTATCCTTCAGAATTTTATGGCCCAACAAATGCAGAAGCTTCACAGGCTCAAAGCTTTACTTTCCTTGTGAGAGATCAAAGAATTGGAGCTAATGTAGGTTCAACAATGGGACCAACAGGTCTAGGTAAGTATCTCATGAGATCTCCTACTGGTGAAATTATATTTGGTGGTGAAACTATGAGATTTTGGGATTTCAGAGGACCATGGTTAGAGCCTCTAAGAGGACCTAACGGATTGAGCCTTGAAAAAATCCAAAATGATATTCAGCCTTGGCAGGTTAGAAGAGCTGCTGAATATATGACTCATGCTCCTAATGCTTCTATTAACTCTGTTGGTGGAATCATTACAGAGCCTAATGCTGTTAACTTTGTTAATTTAAGACAATGGTTAGCTGCAGCTCAATTCTTCCTAGGATGGTTTACATTTATCGGTCACCTTTGGCATGCTGGACGTGCCAGAGCAGCCGCTGCAGGTTTCGAAAAAGGAATCGACAGAAAGAGTGAACCAGCGCTAGAAATGCCTGATCTAGATTAATCTCTACCTCACTTAAAAAAAAAAGCCCTATCAAAAGATAGGGTTTTTTTTTGCTCAATTTTCTAATCTATATAAATTTTTTCTGAGCCATGGCAAACTTAAACCCATTACATTACTGAAACAACCCTCTATTTTTTCTATATATTTTCCGCCTATACCTTCCAAGGCGAATCCTCCGGCGCAATATAAAGGTTCATTTGTATCTACATAACTCTTGATTTCCCAATCTTCCAACTTAGAAAAATAAACTCTTGAACTTACTATTTTTTTTATTACTTCAGTGATTTTAAAAATTTTGGAAGTTGATTCAAAATTCCCAATTATTAGAGTATGACCAGTATGTAAAAATCCAAACTCTCCAGACATTTTTTTCCATCTAATAAATGCCTCCTCTTTGTTAGATGGTTTTCCATAAGCTTCTCCTTTAAATTCAAAAATTGAATCGCACCCAAGTATTTCCAAAGGACCATTATTAAATGCTTCAGGCAATGATATGTTTTGAATATTTTCAGATAAACTATTAGCCTTTTGAAAAGATAATTCCAAGGCTAAATTACATATATTCTTCTCTTGAATAGTAGTTTCATCAAAGTCACTTGATATTTGGATAAATTCAATTTGACAATTTTCTAGTAATTTCTTTCTAGATTGAGAAGCAGAGGCTAGAATTAACACAAATTTTTTTCAAATTATAATTCAATTTTCTAAATAAAATTAATTTCATACTATATTTAATTTACTAATGGAATTGGAAGAAAAGTTTCATACAATAAAGAAACCAATAATGGTCTTAGGTACTTCAAGTGGAGCTGGAAAATCATTAACAGTTACTGCTATTTGCAGGATTCTTAAAAATTTAGGAGAAAATCCAATACCTTTTAAAGGACAAAATATGAGTAACAATGCTTGGGTTGATTGTGAAGGTGGTGAGATGGCCTATTCACAAGCACTTCAGGCTTTTGCATGTGGTATTACTCCTTCCTCAGAGATGAATCCCATTTTATTAAAACCACAAGGAAATTCTATAAGCGAGGTGATTCATCTTGGCAAAAGTATTGGAACAACAACTGCCAAAAATTACTACAAAGATTGGTTTATACCAGGTTGGGAAGTAATTAAAAAAAGTTTAGAGTCTATTTACGAACGGAATCCTAATTGCCGTTTAATCATCGAAGGAGCTGGAAGTCCTGTAGAGATGAATTTGATTCATAGAGATCTTACTAATTTAAGAGTTGCTAAGTATTTAAATGCTAATTGCATTTTGGTTACTGATATTGAAAGAGGAGGGGTATTTGCACAAATAATCGGAACTATTGAATTAATGAAACCAGAAGAAAAAAAATTAATCAAAGGAATTATTATCAATAGATTTAGAGGAGATCTATCATTATTCGAAGAAGGGAAAAAATGGATAGAAAGTAGAACCCAAATTCCTGTTATTGGGATTGTTCCGTGGCTTAATGATACATTCCCTCCAGAAGATTCTTTAGATCTATTAGAAAGAAAATCTCGTTTCAAGAATCCTGATATCAAAGTAGGCATTATTAAATTGCCATCTATAAGTAACTTTTCAGATTTTGATCCATTAGAAAATGAAGAATCAATCTTAATTGAGTGGATAAAGGAGCCAAACAGCTTGAAACATTTTGATTTACTTATTATTCCTGGAAGTAAACAAACAATAAAAGATCAAATATTCCTTGAGGATTCAGGACTTTTAAAAAATATAAAAGAATATTCAAAAACTAATGGGAATATTTTCGGAATCTGCGGAGGGCTACAAATGTTGGGTACATATCTTGAAGACCCATTTTTTAAGGAAGGTTCAAGAAAAAATGAAAATCAAATAATTAAAGGGATTGGATTAATGCCATTAAGCACTATTTTTCACAAAAATAAAATAACAAGACAAATAACCTCAAAGTCAATTTGGCCATCTTTTGAAGAAATTAATGGATTTGAGATCCATAATGGGATAACTAAACAAGATAGTAATCAAGCTAATTTAAAAATTAAGCCTATTTTCGAAGATTTAGATCTTGGATGGTATGCAGAAAATAATTATGGAGGGACTATAGCTGGCACATATATTCATGGAATTTTTGAAAATGATAAATGGAGGTGTCAATATTTGAATATAATTAGGAAAGGGAAAAATTTAGCAATACCAGATAAAAAAACAAAATCTTATAAAATAAAAAGAGAATCAATTATTGATAATCTTGCAAATGCATTTGATGAGAATTTAAATCTTACTTCATTTTTAAATTGAAAAAATCACTCATTAAAATTTCATGGCCAAATAACATAGATACATTTGCCTCCGAGGGAGATAACTGGTTCTCAACAGCAGAAAAAGCAGGCCTAGAAATTCCTACTGGATGTTTAACGGGAAGTTGCGGAGCTTGTGAAATTGATGTTAATGGAGAAACAGTAAGAGCTTGCATTAGTTGCATTAAAGGAGTAAAAGGAAATAATTTAAACGTTTCACTTACTACAGACCCTTTCTGGGAAGTCTAAAATTTTATTGATTTGATAAGAAGTCTGTTCAATTTTATTTATTTCTCTTCAAGTAATTTTGATCAAATAAAAAATAGAATAATGATTATCAAAAAATAATGTCTAGATATTTCTCAAACCAATACATTAATTTTAAATAAAAGTTAAGAACCTTTAAATTTAAAGAATTTGGTCGATCAGAAAATTCATAACCTTTGAAATTCCTTCATATCGAAAAAAGCCCTGCCAATGAATTAGACAAAAAAATACTTTTTGCATTATCTCCGCTTTTTTAAATGAGTTAAATATAAGTTTGAATAATTCGCGATAACTAAAAGTAACAACAAAAAGGTATTTAAATAGTTCAATTTTTTAAAGTTTGTAACTCATTTATAACTTTAAACCTTATAGGGTTGATGTCATCAAATTAAAAAATTCTAAACACACCTCTACTTACTATTTTTCGTACAACTAATTAAAACGGAGAGGGTGAAATTAACTTTCGTGTTATAACGGCAGATAAAGGAACATCTTGGATGGTTAAAGGGATGTAGAGGCAAATATCCACCAACACATCCACCAACACATTCAGGCATAAACTGGTGAATATTGGACTATGTAGGACAAGCAACTTCTTTAAAAACCGATTTTGACTACATTATTGCCCACATAGCACTTTACAGGAAGATAATTAAACGGAGAGGGTGTTCATAGGGACTTCTCCAATTGTCCAGTAATGTCCTGATTTGTCCTAAGAAAAGTCAAAAATATACCGAAAACCCTAACACTACCCTAACACCATAATTTTAAAAGACTGAACTTTTGGGAAATTTTTCAAAAAAAAATTAGTCCCTTATTACAACACTTTTTTAAAAACATATAAAATATATTATTAATCTATTTAGACTATCAATAATAAAAATTTGCAATATATGAGAATTCGTTCAACTGCAATTATCATATCTTTACTAGCATTAACTACTCCTACACTAAGTGCATTTAGCAGTCAAATAGATCAAGTTAAAATAGCAAATCAAAGAGAAAGCAATAAAAATATTGGAAATTATTTTGAGGAATCAAAGGCACTTATTGATGAGGGATTAGACGTTAAAGAAAACAATCCTAAAGCGATTAAGATTTTAAAAATGATGAATTATGTTATTGAAATTTCCCCCGAGAACGCAAATGCTTATGCTTATAGAGCACGAGCAAATAATGCATTATTAAAAAACATAGAAGCAATTTCAGATGCAGAGAAATCAATAAAAATAGACTCTAATAATATTGATGCTCTTTTTGCACTTGGGGTTGCAAAAGTACTTTTAGGAGATTACAAAGGAGCACTAAATCCTTTAAGAAAAGCAAAAAAAATTGATCCTCAAAATATTAATATTTATCTATGGATAGGTTCCGCCAAAATTGGTCTGGAAGAATATAAAAATGCCTCTAAATACTTCACCAAAGCAATAAATATAGATCCAATGGATGGTTACTCTTATGCTAGGCGTGCATCGACTAAGCAATATTTAGAAGACCATAACGGTGCAATTGAAGATTTTAATAAAGCGATTGAGTTAAAGGAAGTTAATCAGGCAATATATTCTCAAATTGGTTGGTCAAAAATGGCATTAAAGGATTATAAGGGTGCTATTGAGAATTATTCCAAGGGAATTGATATCGATAAAGATAATCCAAATAATTACTATTTGTATGAAAAAAGAGGCGAGTCGAAAGTTTATTTGAGCGATTTTAAGGGAGGAATAAAAGACTTTACTAAATCAATTGATATTAATTCAAAAAATGCTTTTGCATATGCAAAAAGAGGAGATGCAAAGTATTCACAAGAAAACTACAAGGATGCACTTTTCGATTTGAACAAAGCGATAAATCTGGATTCTCAACAGTCATGGTTTTATAGAGTGCGTGGTTTTATAAATTATTATCTCGATGAACCTAAAAATGCAGTTTCTGATTTCAATAATGCTATTTTATTGAATCCTGAAGACCCATATATCTATCTAGGAAGTTCTGTCGCAAAAAGGCAAATAAATGATTACGAAGGTGCAAAAAATGATATTACGAAGTTAATAAATTTTTACCCTAAAGATGCTTATCCATATTCTTTACGTGGATCATTAAAAATTGATCTTGAGGACTACAACGGTGCAATTACTGACCTGACTAGAGCAATAAAAATAGACCCTCAAATAGAAGGTCTTTATAACAACCGATGTTGGGCAAAGTATAAATTGGGTAAATTCAAAAAAGCATTAATTGATTGCGATCAAGCACTGTTATTAAATCCCAAAGATTCATATGCATATGATTCACGTGGAGATGTTAAATTTGCACTTGGAGATAAGGAGGGAGCATGTAGTGACTACAAAAATGCCATCTCTAATGGATATAAGGAAAGGGAAGGATATCTCGCAAGCGAAGAAGGTTCTTGGTGTAGAAATATGCCAAATTAAACAAAATACTTTACTCAATATTTCCAAAACTCAAATCAAAGATTTTAAGACCTAAAAGTTCATAAAAACCCTAACACATTTATAAAATTACCCTAACAAAAACCCTAACACCACCAGATTATTTGTGATATCGTTTAGATGTGTTTGACTTCAGTTATTCACGATTTTTCTCAGTCATACCAGTCATCTTGGACGATTTGACTATCCCTGACTACACTCTGTCTATATGAAAATACGGAGAGGGTGGGATTCGAACCCACGAATAGTTACCTATTAAACGATTTCGAGTCGTTCGCTTTCGACCACTCAGCCACCTCTCCCATATTTAAAATATAAATTAAAAAATTTATACTAAAAATATATTTAGATTTTTGTTAATTCCAACCAGTTTCTTTCATTATTTTTATTGCCTTATTATTGAATTTGCCAATTTCTTTTATAGTCACATTATCTGGAGTGAAATCTCCAAATTTACTAACAATTCTATTTTGACTTGATTCCTTTAAGGGGTGCTCATAAGTTTTATTAGCTAAACCTTGACTCCCTTCACTAGAAGCTAAATATTCAAGTAGTTTAATAGCCTCGGTCTTATTTTCTGCATATTTATATACTCCCCCAGCAGTTATATTTACATGAGCAGGATTGGGTATTATTAATTTTATTTTTTCTGCTAAAGAAGCATCTCTTGGACCTTTAACTCCATCAAGCATCCTTGCGACATAATAATGATTAACGATACCAATACCGCAAGTTCCCTGCCCTACAGCTCTTATTAATGAAGAATCTCCAGAAAAATAGGGAGTGGAGACATTTGATATCAAATCCTTAAGCCAAATTTTTGTTTGGCCAACGCCTTTCTTTGCTATTTGATTAGAAACCAAAGATTGATTATAAGGACTTTTTCTATTTCTTAGACATACTTTTCCTTTAAAAGAAGGATTGGTTAGATCCTCAAAATTTTTGATTTTTGTAATATCCACAATATCCGGATTTGCGATGATTACCCTTAATCGCCTAGTAAGGCCAAACCATTTATTTCTAGGATCTCTCAAATTATTTGGAACACTATTTTCTAGAATATTTGAATTAATTTTTTGAAATAAATTTGCCTTTGATGCATTTTGAATTCTTGCTGCATCAACAAGAATTACTAAATCAGCCTGAGAATTTTTACCCTCTCTTTTTAAGCGCTCAATTATAGCTTTTCCATCTGTTTCTATATATCTAACTTTGATGCCAGTTTGTTCTTGAAATTTTTGATAAACCTCTTTATCTGTATTGTAATGTCTCCCAGAAAATAACCTAACCTCCTTCTCTGCAGAATTTACAGGCTGATTATTTAGAAGTAGCGATAATGTCGCTGCAGTAAAAAATAGCTTTTTTAAATAATTGTTTAATTTCATTTTTTAAAATTGTTATTATCGTTACATTACAACAAAAAATATGGTAGAAATAACCCAAAAATAAAAAATCACTGTGTCATGTATATTTCTTTACCTTAGGAAATAACATTCTGTTATTTTCGGGATATAAATCTTACTTTACTAAGGGAAAGCCCATGAGTTCCCTCTCTAGTATCCATGAAAACGCGACTTCTCTAGCTAACTTTCTGATTTTTTCTATGTACTGGGCACGATCAGTTACTGATATTACGCCTCTAGCATCAAGCAAATTAAAGGTATGACTACATTTTAAAACATAATCAAGCGCGGGGTAAATTAGCCTCTTTTCAATTAATGAATTTGCTTCATTTTGATATATCTCAAATAATTTCCTGAGATTTTCAGGATTAGATTCAGAGAAATTATATGAACATTGACCTTTTTCAAATTGAAGCCAAATATCGCTATATTTCAGATCTTTGTTCCAATTTAAGTCCCATATACTTTCTTTATCCTGCAAAAACATTGCAATTCTCTCTAAACCATATGTAATTTCAATTGGTATTGGTTGACAATCAACTCCCCCGCATTGTTGAAAATAAGTAAATTGAGTAACTTCCATTCCATCTAGCCATACTTCCCAACCTACGCCCCAAGCTCCAAGAGTTGGCGACTCCCAATTATCTTCAACAAATCTTATGTCATGATTTTTAGGCTCTATTCCAAGAGATTCCAGAGATTTCAAATATTTTTCTTGAATCCCATCTGGGGAAGGCTTAATTATTACTTGATATTGAAAATAATGTTGTGCACGATTAGGATTATCACCAAATCTTCCGTCTGTGGGTCTTCTACATGGCTCAGCATATGCAACAGACCAAGGTTCGGGTCCTATTGCCCTCAAAAAAGTATGAGGACTCATTGTACCAGCTCCCTTTTCAGTATCGTAAGGCTGCATAATTAAACAACCCTCTTTGGACCAAAAATTATTTAAATTTTGAATTATATCCTGAAAAAACATCAAATTTTAAGAAGTTTAGAATTTAGATCAATGCCATTAAACATAATAACAAAGCTTAAAACAAAAAATATTTTAACTCTAATTTCTGAGTAGCATTATCTGGTATTTGGATAGCATAAAACTTAATCCAATATAAAAATAAATTAGAAATTTATCATGAAAAAATCTAATGGAAAAGGTCCAAAAGTATTAGATTCTTCTACATCATCATCATATTGGCAAGTTATTAAAATTCCTTCTCCCAGACCATTCTCAGATCTAACAAAAACATTACCAGTTTTTTGGTTTCCTTTTAAAAAAACACATCCATCAGCATGAAGTGAATCTAAATTACTAAATTTTATTGAGGAATATTTATTAGAAATTGATTTCAGTGCTTCAATAGCTTTGGTATCAGAAGGTGCCATTATCCCTATTGTTATCCAATCGGCATTATAAATATTAGTTTCTAGTTCTACTAATAGTTTTTTTTCTTGACTACTGCTTAAATGAGGAGCAGTTCTAAGACTATTTAAATCAGCTAATTTATTTATTTCCATTAAATTAGTACCTAAAAAAATAAATTATTAACCAAAGGTTCTTCCATTCCAAGCCCATAGTGAAGCAGGCACATCCTCGAAAGAAATATAAATTCTATCTATTGGAATTCCAATTTTTTCATAAACAAAATTAGATATTTGCATTGCCATCTCTGAAGGATTTAAAGAGCCTATTGACTTAATTTCTAAAAAGCAACAAGGTCTTTCATCATCAAAATACATTTCTAAATTATCATCTAACTTAGCCATTACAAATCTTTTAGATTTATTTGTTAAAGACGCGACTAATATTGAAATTTCTTCAAGTAATTTTTTCTTATCCTCTATTTTGGCTGAAGTAGAAACATTAATATAAGGCATATTTATGCAGCTAAATTATCTTTTTGAAAATCATTTTGTAAATTAAAAGATTTATTTTTTAAAACTTTTTTTGATGAAAGATATGCCATATCGTATTGACTTATTCCGTTTTTATAGGGATTGAAAAGGGCATTTTTAGATCTACTTTTTTTACTCCTTTTGAATTCAATCATTTTTAATTAGATTATTATTTAGTAATTTAACTTTTTTTCAATGGATGTCTAGTTTTATTTAAAATCTTCAATTCATAGAACGCAAAATAAATTTTTATAACGCAATATGAATATCTATTTACTAAATTTAAAGAACATATATTTACGATCATTTTGGAAGTCTTAAGTAATTATCAAAGAAAAAAACTTGATGAGAGCAATGATGAAGAATTTTATTCTGATCCAAAATTTGTTTATCATTTAGATGCAAACTTCAGGCAATATCTTTCTAATATTTATAAAAAAGAAATTTCAGATGATTCAACAGTCCTTGATTTAATGTCGAGTTGGGATAGTTATTTACCTAAAGATAAAAAATACAAAAAGGTTGTTGGGCATGGATTAAACAGACGAGAACTTGAGACAAACAAAATTTTTGATACTTTTTGGATACAAAATTTCAATTTAAACCAAGAGATACCTCTAGATAATGAAAGTGTTGATTATTGTTTAATGGTCGCAGCCTGGCAATATTTACAATATCCAGAAAAGTTAACTAGAGAAATCGTGAGAATTTTGAGCAATAACGGTAAGTTCATAATTGCTTTTTCAAATAGAGCATTTTGGCACAAGGCTCCCAACATATGGACTTCATCTACTGAAGAAGAAAGAATCAAATATGTAAGAAAAGTACTTGTAACAAACGGATTTAATGAACCAAAAATTATTAAAAAGTTTAATAAGCCAACCCTTAATATTATTAATTTTTTAAATAAAGATCCTTTTTATTGCTTAATTGCTACTAAAGAGTAAATAATACTTTTACCAAAATGGTGATGAAATCAAATTTTAGAATCCATAGCCAAACTTTTAAATTTTTACTAAAGTTGGATAGATCAAATTAATCATATGGGTTCTAGAAGAGAAAAATATCCTGAAAAATGTCCTTGGGATCTCGGGCCTAATCAACATTTAGCCAATAATGAAAATTGGACACTAAGATTAGGAGAAGCAAACGTATGTTTTAGTAAAAATAAACTAGACAATAATTATTTTCACGTAATTAGCAATGAAAATGAAGAGCAAATTTTAGCCTTTAGAGCTAGACTCCTTTATCAAAAATTACTTGATAAAGGGTTTAGATTAGTCCAATAAAAAAACATATTACAATAAAGATATTTCCTTGAAAACAAACTTTTGTATTTCCTTTTCTTGATTTTTGTTTAAGTATTTTATTGTTCTCGAATTTAAAATCCAATAATCCCCAGTTCCTATATTTATAAATTCATCCTCGTATTCTAATTTTTGTGAATTTGGCTTTAATGAATTTGGATCAATTTGTTGACTAGTATATTTTTTACTAAGAGAACCAATGCCTGTATCTAAGAATTCTTCAACAAATATTTCAATTATCGTTCCATGAATTCTTCTATACACCATATTAATGCAATCATTTTTAACTCTATATTTATCTCCTTCATTTTTGCCAGTTATACTCATTTCAATACCGCTTTCAGAACTTTTAAGAAAATTAAAATTATTTTCTGAATGAACAGCTTCGAATTCCCTTTTTACCCTGTGTATACATACTTCAAATAACTGAGAGGAAATACTTTTAATAATTCCCTCATCATCTAAATCTTGAATATGTGGTTTAAAGTCTTTGTCTAATAAAAAATTACCTTTATGAATATTGTGATTAATAAAAAAAATACATTTACCTTGGTAACCATTGAAGTCGTTCTTCCATGTATACCTATTTTCATATGCCTTTCGAAAAATATCCTTACAATTTATTTCTTTAAGATTCTCCATTAATTTTTTAAGATTGTGGAAATTATTCTACAAAAAAACCTCTCTTTTATTCAAGAGAGGTTTTTTAATAAATTAAACTAGTTTTGAGTGATTTTTGTATTTTCTATATTGTCAAATGCTTGACCAATTTTCTTAAAGTCAAATCCCATAGCTCTTAATGCGTGCCAAAGATGACCCTGTAAGAAAAAGAAACCTAAGTAAAAATGAGTATTAGCAAGCCAAGCTCTTGAGCTATAAACCCCTGAACCTAAATCTACCGTATCACTAAAATAAGGTGCGAATTCAAATTGAAGTTTTAACGGTTCTCCATATAGATCTACTGGATATATGGTTGTATTTGAAGCACACCAAAAAGCCGCTACAAATGCCATATAAGAAACACCAACTACTGAATATGACAAAATAGCCTCAGCACCAAGTAATCCTTTTCCTTTAAATTCCGTATATTCTCCAAATTGTTTAGTACAAATATGGAAAACTCCACCAATTATTTCGAGGAAAGCTAGGAAAGCGTGTCCCCCATAACATCCTCTAAACTATCTATTTTTAAAAAATCAAATTGATGATTCCAAATAGCAGCAATATCTAAATTGTAAACAACTTGCCTTTTAGATCCTATAGCTGGGTCGTAAATTCCATGAATGCGAGCCCATTCAACAAACATTATGGCCCCAAGACCAAGAAAGATAAGATGATGGCCAAGAATAAAAGTTAATTTATCTGGATCATCCCACTCAAAATCAAATTTTTGTGGCTTACTATTCTCTGGATAGTCTCCAAGATCACCTGCAAATTTATTGGAGTGTAATAATCCACCAGCACCTAATACGGCTGAGAAAATTAGATGCAATGTGCAAATAACAACAACACCATATAGTTCTGTAATAACACCATTTTCAATACCACCAATTCCAATACCAGCCAGGTGAGGTAAAACAATTGCTTTCTGCGCACCCATTGGAATAGTGGCGTCGTAACGTGCTAATTCGAATAATCCAAAAGCTCCTGCCCAGAACATCATTAATCCTGCATGGGCTGCGTGAGCTGCTATGAATTTACCTGAACGGCCAACAATACCAGAATTCCCTGCGTACCAGTCATAGGTGACATCAGATTTTCCGTAAGTTTGTAACACTTGATTTAAGTAAACAGCATGTTAAACATATTGCTATTCAGTTTGTTTTTTTCATGTTCTTTACAGAATTAATTACTTATGTAAAAAAAACATATTAAGAGAGAACAAATGTTACAAATTGGGGGATTAATATCTGAGAAAGCTTACTCCAATGAGGGTATTTCACCCTTTAGTTGAGAAGCCCATGTTTCTAGACGTGAATCAGTCAAATCAGATTCACTATCTTCATCAAGAGGTAATCCACAAAAGCTCTCTCCGATGACGCTTTTAGACTCATCAAATGTATAGGATGATTTATCTACGTAACCAACCATTTCAGCACCTGCTTTCAAGAAATAGCTATGAAGTTCTTCCATAGCATCACAATAATTTTCTGTATAGGTAGAAGAATCCCCTAAACCAAAAATTGCAACCTTTTTTCCAGATAAACTTAGTTCACCAATATCTTCTAAAATTGAATCCCATGCGGTTCCTGATCTTTCTTCATCTGCTCCAGTATTCCAAGTTGGTATGCCACAGATAATTCCATCAAGATCTTCGAATTCTGAAAGATCATCCACATCAGATACATCTTTAGGCGCTTCTGCTGAAGAGATAAAGTTGTGAAGACGATCTGCCACGTCTTCAGTTTTTCCAGTTGTAGTTGCGTAATAAATTCCTACAGTCATAACTTCAAAATGTTTACATTAAAATGATAAAATCTAAAACCGACAAATAAATCTATTTAAAAACTTTTTCATGTAAGATTTTATACTAATCAAGGTAAGAAAAAATTTTTTGAAAACAATTTATAAAACATTTAAAACATCGTGACTGACAAATTTCAGAATAATATAGAAAACCTTGTTGAAGAATTTAACTTTAATGGGCAGAAAAAGTTCAAATTAATAGTTTTATTTGGTTTATTGGGAGATTTTGATAGCTTTGAATATGCTATAAATTTGAAAAATTTTATCGATAATAAACAAGATAAAAATTTAGATATTTTTGCAATCGCCATTGGGAACCAAAAAGGAAAAGAAAAATTTTGCAACTTTACTGGCTTTCGTAAAGAAAATTTAATGGTCGTTTCTAATAACCAAATTCATAACAATCTTAAAGTCTCTAAAGGTTTAGATATTGGTTTAGGAGGTTGGATTAATATGCTTTTGATGTTATCCGGAATAAATTCTTTTAAAACAATCAAAGAAGTTATTAGAGGTTATCTCGGAGACCGAAAAGCACAGCAAATCTATTCAGAATTTGAGAAAATTGAAGTTTTTAAATTTTTTAAATTTTCAGGAAATTCATTCAAACAGGCTTTTGGAGATGGTTATTTGAGACCATTTGAATTGGCAACATTTAGATTGAATAACATGAATGAAATAATTCAAAATTGGAGTGATTATATACTTAATGAAAAATATCTTCCTCAAAGAGGAGCTTCTTTTCTCTTGAACAATAAAAATCAAGTTATTTATAAATTTTTTTCAAATGATGTACTTGGATATTCATCTAATATGAAGGATCCCCTAGGATTTTTGACTGAATTAATTAAAGAATAGTTTTTTAAGATATTTTTATGAA
Organism: Prochlorococcus sp. AG-355-P07; assembly: GCA_003280575.1. Classification (GTDB taxonomy): domain Bacteria; phylum Cyanobacteriota; class Cyanobacteriia; order PCC-6307; family Cyanobiaceae; genus Prochlorococcus_A. The sequence continues at coordinate 131,351 of QCEN01000001.1, forward strand.
TGTAGATATATTCGGATATTTTGCAGCGATTCTAACAACAGCGGCATTTCTACCTCAATTGATAAAAACTATAAAAACCAAAAGTGCAGATGATGTCTCTTTGACAACATTAATAATGTTTTGTGTCGGTGTTTTATCTTGGATTATTTATGGTTATGAAATTTCATCTACACCAATATTGATAGCAAATTTAATTACACTGATCTTAAATCTATTGATATTAATTTCTAAAGTATATTTTTCGAAAAACACAAATTAGTAGAATATATTCTTAAAATTAATAATTTTTCGATTTATTATTTAAATCTTTATTAAGATAAAAAAAAATTTCCTGATCTTGAAAACATCAAAATGCTGGGTTTGGTTTAAAGGTAGCCTCAATAATAGTGGATATTGGAAAGAAGGGTTCACTTGTACTTTTGATGAGAAACCAGGAGTTTTAATAGAAAGTCCTGCTTATGTAACTTGTCGGGTTCCTACATGGAGAGTTTTGACTAAAGAACCAGAAAATTTATATGAATCTCCCCTAATCCCTGACAAAGCAATCTGGAAAATAATTTAAATCCCAATAAATAATAAAAACTTTCTGACTGCACTACGGCAAGTTAATATTGCTTTAATATATTTTTCATAATCCCATTTTCTCTCTATTCATAAATATTGTCCCTTTCTTAATCTTTGGGTTTCTTCTTGGGAAAAGAAATCCAAAGATTTCAAAATATATTGCAAGACCTCTAATAAGATTTGGCATTCCTTTAAGTGTAATGGGTCTCCTTTTAAAGGAAGGTATAGATATAAACCTTATTAAAAGTGCATGTTTAGCATTTTCTGTAATTGGATTTTTAATAACTTCAATAAATGTAATCCCTACATTAAAGAAGAGGCTTCCAAATTACACATTGCAGCTAGCAGGCCTAATAGGTAATACATCATTTCTTGGAATACCCATTGCGATAGCACTTCTACCTTCAACAACAATAAATTTTACTATAGGATTTGATTTAGGGACAACACTTTTTGCTTGGATATTTGGACCTTTTTTTCTTCGAGAAAAATCCAATAACAAGAATTTCCCAAACATCAAGGGATTATTAAATGCATTGATAAATAGTCCTGCATCAAGAGGGATTATTGGAGTACTTCTTGCCTATCTTTGCCAAATAGATGAAATTTTAGGTAATTACCTTTGGATTCCTGCAAGAATAGTTATTGCCTTGGCAATAATAATTGTGGGAACCAGACTTGGAATAATCACAAATCAAAATGAGAGGATCCTGGATTTAAATGAAGAAATTAAATTTTCAATTTTATTAAAGTTATTTATTCTTCCTTTTATTATTTTTTTAATAAGCAAATTTATAAATTTCAACTTCTATCAATCATCTGCAGTAATTCTTCAGGCAGGAACCCCAACGGCAATATCTACAATATTAATGGCAGAGGCTTATTCTGTGAAACAAAAAGTAGCTTCAAAAATTCTTTTTACTACAACTTTAATTTCAATAATTACAATTCCACTATACAAAATATTTATGAACTTAATTATTTAAATCAAATGTAACAATACGATGCATGATTAATGAATTATGTAAAGAATATATCCTGATAAACACATAATGTCTTAAGATTTATGTTATGAAGTCAGCAAACCCTGAAAATGAATATATCCCTATCGATCTAAGGATTTCTGTGAGAAGAGATACTCTAAGGCTTATCTCAGAGATGGCTCAAGATATGGGAATAAGCATCAATGAAGTTTTTAGTTTTTTAGCAGAAGATTCTGTCATCGATCTCGAATTAATGGAAGATTTTAATAAAATAAACATCCCCAGCAAGTGCAGCATTGATGATCTAAAAAATGCTCTTCTAAAAAAAAGACTTTGTTAAAATTTCTCAACTTTTTTATTTTCCCAGTCAGATTTGTAACCGCTTTTCACTAAAAATTCCGAATACTTATTTAAATCACTTTTTTGAATTCGCCATAAATTATAAATGCCAAATTTACCCAATTTTTGATGATTAATTTTTGACCATTGCCTTAGACGAGAAGAGTATTCATCGATTACGAGCAAGAGAGATTTGCGTTCATAATCTGGTTGATCTTCATAATTTTTTCTCCTATCATTTTTTAACCTATCTGATAGATTAATTAATCCCTCTTCGGTGTTTGGTTCATAAAAAACTATTTGCCTCGAATAATAATGTAATGAAGGTTTTCTTATCCCGATCATTGCTAAAGTTTCTCTCTCCTCCCGAATATCTAAAATTAATTTTGAGATATTCCTTAAAGGTAATTGCCTTGAAGTATCTGCTAATTTTCTAATTGGATTCATCAAAAAAGATTGTCCAATTAAAAGTAAAATTTGAAGATAAAGAAGAATATTTCTAGATTTTAAAGAAAATAAAATTACTGCAATAAGAGTAAATGAAGAGAAGAACAATTTAGCTTTGAAAATAATCCCAGAGCTTAAAAGTTCAGATGCAAGATTAGGCATTTCGGGATCATTAATTGAACTCAACCAAATATTTGAGAAAAAGAATGCCAGTGAGACGCCAAACAAAATTAAAATATTAAAAATCCAGAAAAATAAATAACTTTTATTTAGATTTTTTAAGCTTATGAAGCTATTACTTATTAATACTGCCGCCGCTGGAATTGCTGGCAACCAATAACTAGGTAGTTTCGTTGAAGAAATACTGAAGAATACTAAAACTGATGTTAACCAACATAGAGAAAATGTATAAAGGGTTTCAGAGACATTTCGACTTCCTTTTGAACTTTTTAAAAAATCTTTAAGAGCTGTAAATATACCGTGATACAAAAAAGGGGTGAACGGTAATGAAGCCAGTATCATTATGTAAAGAAAAAACCAGAATGGTTCTGAATGATTATTAACAACTGATGTATATCTTTGGAAATTATGATAACCAAAAAAGCTGTCCAAAAAAGGCTTTCCCTCTTTTATGAGTTCTAATATATACCATGGAACACTAATTAATATTGTTATCAAAAAACCTTTCTTAGGATTTATCTTACTGAGCAACGTTTTCCAATTCTTCTGACTAAACAAGAAAGATGTCACAGTCAAAAATGCCAAAACAAATGCAACAGGTCCTTTAGTTAAAATTGCTAACCCTAAAAATACCCACGCCGAGATGCATTGATCAGTCTTATCACTTGCCATTCTTCTCCAAAACAAAAGCAAGCTAATTCCCAATGTTCCGGTTAAAAGAGCATCACTCACTGCAGTTCTACTCCAAATAATTATTAACGGAGAAAGAGCAAAGCCTAATGACGCAACTATTGGAGTGAGGAATTGCCTATCGTCCTTTTGTGGCCAACAAAATAACGTATCTCCAATCATCAACATTAAGAATAATGATGCTAAAGCTGAAGGAAGTCTTGCTGAAAGTGTCCCGAAACTATCCCAAATCTCGTTTTTCGGTAATGAGTAAAAAAAACCCATTAGCCAATAAATTAATGGAGGCTTATCAAAACGGAATATTCCATTGACTTTTGGAGTTAACCAATCACCAGATTCACTCATTGCCCTTGCAGCAGAGGCAAATAAAGGGGGAGTTTCATCCACCAAACCTGTATTACCTAAATCTAAGATAAAAGTAATGAATCCACAAACTAAAATTATCAATAAGGTTATGAGCCTTTTTTTTGAGTTAAAAAGAATCATTTAATATTATTTATTTTATTTATATTCGTTCATTACCTTATTAAGCCAGTTCACAACCTTGTTAGCAAATATATCTACGGAAGCATTTTTTTCTACCCATTCTCTACATTTCTGACGCTTTATTTTTTCAATAATCTCTACATAGGAAAGCATATTTTTTTTATCATCAGGATCAGCAAGATAACCCGTTTGGCCATGCTGAATAATTTCACAAGGTCCTCCTCTTTTATAAGCTATAACTGGAACCCCACAGGCTAAAGCTTCAACAATAACGTTTCCATATGCCTCATTCCATTTGGGAGTATTTAGCAGCCCTCGGCATTTACCAAGTTCTTTTTGTAATTCATCAGTTGATAAAAAGCCCATCCAATCTATTGTCCCTTGAGGGAAAGATTTTTCTATCTTTGACGCATAGATCTTGTCTTCTATAAGTCCCCAAACTTTTAATTTTTCGCCAAGTTCATTTGCCACATAAACTGCATCCTCCAAACCTTTCTCCGGAGCCACTCTTCCAACCCATGCCAAGGGTCCCTCCACTGAATCTTGAAAAACATAATTGTCTAAATTAAAACCATTCCCAATAATTGTTGGTTTTTTTATGAATGGATAATCATCAGCTTGCACTCTCGAATGAAAAGCAAAATTATTTGGATATTTTGCATATACTTTAGAGATTAAATTAGTTATTACTGAACTTTCAGAACCCATACTAATAATATGTGCAATGGGTATCTCTAAATTTTGAGTCATCCAAATAGGCAACCAATCGTAGGACATGTTTAACAATACATCTGCATGTTTAGCGATATCTAATCCCTTTTCAAGCATTCCTACTAAGAGAGAATTGTCTGGGATACACACAGGAGAATTATAGTTTTGATGTTGCCAACTAATTTGATCTTCACCTTCCACAAAATGTAATTTTGCTTTTACATTACTTTTTTGCAACTTAGAATATTTAGGAGCAACAACCTCAACAGAATGACCTAAAGAAAGTAAACCTGACACTAAAGAATTTAAAGTTAATTCAACCCCACCACCTTTACCACTTCCCAAGAACCCTATTGGAGTACTAATCAAAACTATTCGCATTATTAGACTTTTTACAAAAACACACTAATTAAATAGTAGTATCAGAAAATTTATTTTCCCATAAACTCTTTCTCTGGCTAACAAAGAATACCGAGATAAGAACAAACACTACTCCTATCCACTGAACAACAGTGAGTCTTTCATCTAACCAAACGCCTCCACTAAGAAGAGCAAATACAGGAGTTAAAAATGCAAGAGTACTAAATCCAGTTATTTCTTTATTATTAGCAAAATAGAAAAACAATCCATAAGCTATTGCTCCTCCAAATATACTTGCAAATGACATAAGTCCCCAATCCAATAATGACCAATCTGGGATAATTTTGTAACTTGATTGTAAGCAGTGCTTAATAATTAAGGGCAAACTTCCTAAAACCATATGCCAGCCTGTAATTGCAACTGGATCGCTTTTAGTACAAGTAAATCTAATTAAAATTGTTCCTAATGCCATAGCTAGAGAAGCAGCAAGCATCCAGATCTCTCCGAAATTAAAAGCAACATCATTCATAGACTTATCAGACATCAACCACCAATTTCCTAAAAATTCTTGCGGAACGCCTAAAAATACAATACCTCCTAATCCGAAAATAAGTCCTAACCAACCTATTGGATTGATTAAATTTCCAAAAATTCCCCTTGCTAAAATAGCAACCAAAAGCGGTTGAGAATCAATTAAAACAGAGCCTAAACCTGCTCCAGTTTTTTCGATACCGTAGGTTAAAAACAACTGAAAAAAAGTGGCATCGACAATCGTAAAAACCAAAAACCACTTCAAATCGCATTTATAAATTTTTAAATCTCTTTTAAACAAATATGTTGTTATTAGAACAAGCATCCCTGCAGGAAGTAATCTTAAAGAAGCCACAAACTCCGGCCCAGCACTAGATACTAAGGGAGTCATAGCCGCCATTGAAGTGCCCCAAAGTGCAAAGGGGAGAATCATTAAAAACCAATTTAGGATTGAATTCATTAGGTCTGCTGATAATCTTTTTAAAGTAGTTTTATAAATTTACCTTAAAAGAATGATTTGGCCTTTTAGACGAAAGTCAAAAAAAAGAATGGCTCGTATAGTAATTGATGAGCCCATTACAAGTTCAACAAGAGTTTCAGTCCTTAAAGCTCTTAAACAAATTGAGGATAGAGAATTTCCTGCTTTAATCGTGAGAATTGATTCACCTGGAGGTACTGTTGGGGATAGCCAAGAAATATATTCTGCTATTAAAAGACTGAAAGAAAAAGGATGTAAAGTCATTGCTAGCTTTGGGAATATCTCAGCATCCGGAGGTGTTTACATTGGTGTTGCATCTGACAAAATAGTTGCTAATCCTGGAACAATTACAGGTTCTATTGGTGTGATTATAAGAGGAAATAATTTATCTGAATTATTAGATAAAATTGGTATTAAATTTGAGACAGTTAAAAGCGGTGTGTTCAAGGATATACTATCTCCTGATAAACCTTTAAGTGAGGAAGGAAGGAGTTTGCTTCAAGGCCTTATTGACGAGAGCTACAAACAATTTACTGAAGCTGTTGCTGAGGGAAGAAACTTACCTGTTGAAGAAGTAAGAAAATTTGCCGATGGAAGGATATTCACTGGTACTCAAGCAAAAGAATTAGGACTTGTAGATGAGGTTGGAGATGAATTTGTTGCGAGGGAACTAGCTGCAGATATGGTTAATATTGATCCTAAAATTCAGCCCTTAACATTTGGGAAGAAAAAGAAAAAGATTCTTGGACTAATTCCTGGAAGTAGAATGATCGAGAAATTTATCAAAAATATCTTTTTTGAGTTTGACTCTTCTAATAAAATACTTTGGTTATACAAGCCTTAAATCGATATGCAAAAAAAAATTAAAGATGATTATAAAATAACATTTATTCGTGGTGCTACTACAGCATCTTGTAATTCCGTTAGGGGAATAGAAGCTGCCGTAGTAGAATTAATTGATGAATTAATTTCACGGAACAATCTGATTAAGAAGAACATATTATCCATTACATTCACAGCGACAAAAGATTTAGATGCATGTTTCCCAGCTTCAATCGCAAGGAAATGTAATGAACTTGATTCTGTTGCTTTTTTAGACTGCCAACAAATGTATGTATCAAACGATATTGATTTTTGTATAAGGATAATGGCACAGGTTTTATTGCCTCCAAATAGTCCAGTCAAGCATCCTTATTTGAGGGGCGCTGCAAAATTAAGGACAGATAGATGTTAACCTATGAAAAACTATTCCCACTTCAAGTTTGGGCATCCTTGTTAAACTCTAAAGATTTATTTCATAAATGTTAAAAAAAACAATGAAACTTGATTTGAAATTTAAAATTTTAGGATTTTTTCTTTTCCCTCTTTTATTAGTCTCCACTACATTTTTCAATAAAACGCAGGTTGCTAAGGCAGGGTTGGAATTTCAGTGGGACCAGGATTCTAGCCATAGACGATTAAAATGGTTTCATAAAGACAATAGAAAAAGAGTCAGAAATACAACTTACTTTTTTTTGAGGCCAAATGATAGACAAACTAGCCTCATAAGAGTTGATTTAATATTGCCTAAAACATTCAAATCTACACTAAAAACAAAGAATATAACTCTTTGCAAGGTAAAAGTAGGTGGTTTTGAAGGTAGAACAAAATGCTTAGAGAAGATTCCAGCAGATGTAGAGATTAATTATGAAGAATCATCTAATGATGATAAATCATCCATTAAGAAATTAATTTTTTACCCCTACAGCCCAATACCAAACAATAAAGATACTTATGCAGTTGTCTTAAAAGCACTAAATCCAAAAAGATCAGGCCTTTATCAATTTCATTCATTTGGACAACCTATAGGTAAATCTACTTCGAGATATTTAGGAAGCTGGACTATTGTGATCGATTAGATGATAAATTAAATAGTATTGAATTAAAAAAATGACTAAGAGAACTTTTGGCGGAACTTCAAGAAAAAGAAAACGTGTATCAGGATTTAGAGTAAGGATGCGTTCTCATACTGGTAGGAGAGTTATTAAAAGTAGAAGACAAAAAGGTAGAGAAAAAATAGCTGTCTAACCTAAATTAAAATGGCCTTACCTAAAAATATGCGTTTAAAAGGTTATAGGACTTTTAATTATATTCATAAAAATTCCATAAAATATGATGGAAAATTAATGACATTAAAAGTGGCAAAGTCAAATCCAAAGATCCTCTTGTCTCATAAAGTCACAAATTCTCCAGACAAACTTAAGGTTGCAATTGCTATCAGCAAAAAAGTTTCAAAAAAAGCTGTAGTTAGAAATAAAATTAGAAGAACCCTGCAAGAGTGGTTGTTAAAAAACATTCAAAAAATTAATTACCACAAACCTTACTGGTTACTTGTTAACCTTAAAATTGGAGATTTCTACAATGATAAAAGTACACTTTTGGAGGAATTTCAAAACTTAATGTTCAAATCTCATCTAATCAAATGATTAATATGAAAGAAGAAACCTTTTACGAAGGCGGTCCAGCAAAAAGTGATTTAATCATAAATCTCTTGGCTGGAATAACCATCCTTGGTTTGCCATTTACCTTTGCAGCAATAGTTAGAGCTTTATGGTTGAGGTATAAAATCACAAACAAGAGAATTACGATAGACGGAGGGTGGTTTGGTAAAAACAAAACACAAGTTTCCTTAAGTAATATTGATGAAATCAGATCTATTCCGAGGGGGTTTGGATCATATGGTGATATGGTTCTTATTCTGAATGATGGATCAAAAGTTGAAATGAAATCCTTACCTCTTTTTAGAGAAAAACAAAAATTTATTGAAGAAAATATAAATAAAAAATCACAAGTCCCAAATCTTAACGAGGTAGAGGGATTTGCTACTAAATCCTAAATCAATTAATTACAAAAACCTTTTTTTCTTGTAAAATAAATGTCTACTAAATTTTCACTCTTTTTAATATCGTGATAGGGTTCATCTCAGAAAAGCTACTTATCCCGATCCTAGATTTTTTCTACGGTTTAGTTCCAAGTTATGGTTTAGCAATTGTTGCATTAACAGTAGTAATTAGAATTGCACTTTTCCCTTTAAGCGCAGGTTCTATAAGAAGTGCAAGGAGAATGAAGATTGCTCAACCAGTAATGCAAAAAAGACAAGCAGAAATTAAGTCTAAATTTTCAAGTGATCCAAAAAGACAGCAAGAAGAATTAGGAAAATTAATGAATGAATTTGGCAGTCCATTGGCTGGTTGCCTTCCATTAATTGTGCAAATGCCTGTACTCTTTGCTTTATTTGCGACCCTAAGAGGATCACCATTTGCTGATGTTCCTTACAATATAAATCTTAAAGTTGTTCCCCAAGATCAAATTGCCGCTATTGATCCAAAACCTTATAAATCTCCTAGACATTCTATATTTATTACAGAAAAATCTCATTTTCCTGTAATAGCAACTATCCCTAATGGAACAAAATTAGGAACAGAAGAATCAATAAAAATAAATTTGCAAACAACTAATGGGAATAGCTATTCTGAAATTTTATCTAAGTACGATAATGGCTCAAAATTCCAACCTACTTGGACAGTTTCAAAAGGATCTGAAAATTTAAAAGTTTCTCAAGACGGAACAGTAACTGCAATAAAACCCGGTGATGCAACAATTGAAGCTAAAATTCCAGGTCTAGCGGCTAAAAGCGGATTCCTCTTCATTAAAGCACTCGGTCAAGTTGGATTTTACGTAGATGGGGCCATAAATTGGGATATTGCCATACTAGTTGGTGCCTTTGGATTAACTTTACTACTCTCTCAGATATTGTCTAGTCAGGGAATGCCTGCAAATCCACAGCAAGCAACAGCGAACAAAATTACCCCAGTAATGATTACTGGTATGTTTCTATTTTTCCCGCTCCCAGCAGGAGTATTGCTCTATATGGTTGTTGCTAATATATTTCAAGCATTCCAGACTTTTCTTCTTAATAAAGAAGCTCTTCCGGAGAATCTACAAAAAATTCTGGATCAACAATTACTAGCCAAAAATGAAGTTATAACAACTTCTGCTTCAACTATTTCAGATAAAAGATTACCTTTTGAACCTAATAGTAAAAAATAGAATAAAAATTGAATAATGAATTCTTGGTCTGAAAATTTAGAATTACTAATAAAATCGAGGACCTCATTAATTTGGATAAGGACTAAAGAAGAAGAAAGATTAGAAAAATTAGTTAATTTATCTTGTGAAAGATTAAATATAAAAAGATTCGTTTGTTGGGATTGTGTTAGCGGTATTAAAGGATTAGTAAATGAGGACGGTAAATTTCCTAATAATCCTCTAGGAATTCTTAATTGGCTTAAGGGGCAAAGTTCTGAAGTTTCAACTGTTTTATTAGTAAAAGATTTTCATAAATTTTATGATGATCCAACTATTAGTAGAACTATAAAAAAACTATCTTCAGCGCTGAAGGAGACTAGTCATAATTTAATTATAAGTTCTCATCTATTCCCATCATCAGAAGAGCTTGATGAATTAATGACAACTATAAACTTACCTTTACCCAATCAAAAAGAATTAAAAAATCTAATAAAAAAAATTGCTATTAATACAAATTCAAATCTTGAAGAGCAAGACCTAAACGAACTTTCTATAGCTTCAAGTGGATTAACCGAAATAAAAGTAAAGCAAGTCACTGCAAAGGCCCTAGCTCAAAGAGGAAAAATAAGCAAAGAAGATATAAGAGATATTCTTGAAGAGAAAAAACAAGTCATTGCAAGAAGTGAAATTTTAGAATTTTTTGAAGCCAACTCAAGTCAAGACGATATTGGAGGTTTAGATGTTTTGAAAGTTTGGCTTAATCAAAGATATAGGGCCTTTTCTAAAGAAGCTAGAGATTATGGACTTCCAATCCCCAAGGGGGTCTTACTTGTAGGAGCTCAAGGGACGGGGAAATCACTTACTGCAAAATCAATTTCCAAGAGTTGGTCAATGCCACTTCTTAGGTTAGATGTTGGAAGACTATTTTCTAGTCTTGTTGGTTCAAGCGAGGCAAGAACAAGAGAAACAATATCAAGAGCTGAGGCAATGTCACCTTGCATCCTATGGATCGATGAAATTGATAAAGGCTTTGGTGGCGATGCCAGAAGTGATGGAGGAACAAGTCAAAGGGTTTTGGCAAGTTTGCTAACATGGATGGCTGAAAAAGAATCAGCAGTATTTGTAATTGCTACAGCTAATGCAATAGATAAGCTACCTGCAGAATTATTAAGGAAAGGTCGTTTTGATGAAATATTTTTTCTTGATTTACCAAATTCAGAAGAAAGAATGAGCATTCTTGATTTGCATTTAAAAAAAAGAAGACCTAATTACCGTTTTCCTCTTTCTACAATAATCGATAGGACAGATGGATTCTCGGGAGCAGAACTCGAGCAAGCAGTGATAGAGGGGATGCACATTTCATTCTCTGAAAATAGAGAACTTATGGAAAAAGATTTAATAATGGCAGTTTCTGAATTAGTTCCATTATCCAGAACAGCTAAAGAACAAATTGATTTACTAAAAGAATGGTCATCTACAGGAAGAGCTCGTTCGGCATCGTAACTAAAATTTTATTTATTTAAAAAATTCCAGAAGTTAGGAATCATTAATTAAGTTAATTTTTAGTCAAAAATCCCTAATAATGAATTTAAATTAACTATCTTAATTAAGGTATAAAAAAAAAGAGTGTTAGATCAAAAATTAATAAGAGAAAATCCAACTTCTGTTGAAGAAAGGTTATCTCTCAGAGGAAAGGTTTTTAATATTTCCCAGATAAACGAATTAACTATCAAAAAAAAAGAAATTGATATCGAAATTTGTAGCTTACAATCTGAGAGTAAAAAATTAAGTAAATTAATTGGAAAAGAAATTGGCAAATCACAAAACAATAATTCCCTAGAACTAGATAATTTAAAGAAAAAGGGAAACGAATACAGAATCAAAATTTCTGAATCTGAAGAAAAACAAAGAATATTAGACAAGCAAATACAAAATGAGATTTGTAATTTACCAAATTTTCCTAGCAATGATGCACCTATTGGTAAAGATCAAAATAATAATGTCGAATTAAAAACTTGGGGAGATCCCTTGATAAGGGACAATCTTAAATCGCACTGGGAAATAGGCGAAAGTCTTAATCTTTTCGATTCTATAAAATCAACAAAAATATCAAAAAGTCGTTTTATTTCACTTATTGGTAATGGTGCCAAGTTAGAGAGGGCATTGATTAACTTCATGCTCGATATACATGTTAATAATGGTTATTTAGAGTTAATGCCTCCAGCCTTAGTAAATTCTGAAAGTCTTACAGGATCTGGTCAACTACCTAAGTTTGCAAATGAAAGTTTTAAGTGTTCTAATGACGATCTATGGCTTTCTCCAACAGCTGAAGTTCCAATAACTTCTTTCCATAGAAATGAGATTATTGATCCTAAACAGTTGCCTATCAAATACGTCGCATATAGCCCATGCTTTAGAAGAGAAGCAGGAAGTTATGGAAGGGATACAAAAGGTTTGATAAGGCTTCATCAATTTAATAAAGTAGAACTATATTGGTTTTGTGATCCAAGTAAATCTTTAGAAGCTCATCAAAAAATTACTTCTGATGCAGAAAGTATTTTAAAAAAGCTCAACTTACCCTATAGGTTAGTAGATATTTGTACCGGAGATTTAGGCTTTTCTTCTAGTAGAACTTTTGACCTAGAAGTTTGGTTACCTAGTAGCAAATGTTATAGAGAAATTTCAAGTTGCAGCAATTGTCTAGACTTTCAAGCACGCAGATCATCTATAAGGACAAAAATAGATAAAAAAAATACATATCTTCATACCTTAAATGGAAGTGGCCTTGCTATTGGAAGAACAATGGCTGCTATCCTTGAGAATGGCCAACAATCAAATGGGAGCGTTAAAATTCCAGATGCTCTAGTTCCATATTTTGGATCAAATTTCTTAAAACCTGCTTAATATATAAAAATGAATGTTTTAACATCTATAACGGTTCTAGGATTTCTCATTTTTTTTCATGAAATGGGTCATTTTCTTGCAGCAATTTTACAAGGTATTTATGTTGATGGATTTTCAATCGGTTTTGGGCCATCAATAATTCAGAAAAAATATAGAGATATCACATATTCATTTAGAGCCTTCCCTTTAGGAGGATTTGTTTCATTCCCTGATGAAGAACTAAACAATATTGACCCTAAAGACCCTAATCTTTTAAAAAACAGGCCTATAATTCAAAAAGTTATTGTAATCTCAGCTGGAGTATTTGCAAACTTAATTCTTGCGTATACTATATTAATTATTAATGTAACTACTATTGGGATTCCATTTGATCCCGATCCAGGAATATTAGTTTTAGCGACTCAACCAAACAAAGCAGCTTCTCTTGCTGGATTAGAAACAGGAGATAAAATCCTAAAAATAGAAAGCAGCACTTTAGGGGTTGGTGATAAAGCTGTTTATAATTTAGTTAAAAAGATTCAAAGCTCATCAGAAAATCCAATTTTAATAACTATTGAAAGAGATGGCATTCTAAAAGATTTAACTTTAATACCAAAAATTGTTGATGGCAAAGGCACAATAGGTGCTCAATTACAGCCTAATATAAAGAAAGAGACAAAAAAGACAAAAAACGTTTATGAACTTTTTAAATATACTAATAATCAGTTTTCCTCACTTTTAGTAAAAACAATCCAAGGTTATAAAGGATTAATAACAAATTTCTCATCAACGGCTCAACAATTAAGTGGGCCAGTCAAAATTGTTGAAATTGGAGCTCAACTATCCCAACAAGGAGGTACCGGGATATTATTATTTGCGGCTTTGATTTCAATCAATTTAGCTGTCCTTAATTCATTACCCTTACCATTATTAGATGGGGGACAACTTGTTTTCACTTTAATTGAAGGATTTAGAGGGAAACCTGTCCCGGTTAAGATACAAATGGTTGTTACTCAATCCAGTTTTTTTCTTTTAGTTGGACTAAGTGTGCTTCTCATAATAAGAGATACAAGCCAACTTTTAATTGTACAAAGATTATTAAACCAATAAATGAACTTTTAAAAAAGCCAGTCAAGCTGTTAATATATTAAATACTTTCAAATTTTCTTATATGGCTAAAAAGTCCATGATTGCTAGAGAGGTCAAACGCAAAAAGCTAGTAAAGAAATATGCTGTAAAAAGGAAATCATTATTAGCTGAATTTAATGCAGCTAAAGACCCTATGGAAAGGTTAGAAATTCACAGAAAGATCCAAGGATTACCAAGAAACTCAGCTCCAAACAGAGTAAGAAATAGATGTTGGGCAACTGGGAAACCTAGAGGAGTTTATAGAGATTTTGGATTATGCCGGAACCAATTAAGGCAAAGAGCTCATAATGGAGATTTACCAGGCGTTGTAAAATCAAGTTGGTAATACATCATTATCCTCAAAAATCAAATTTTTCTAAAACTAAAGCTCATGGAATGACTTATGAATAATATTCTTTCTTTTCAATCTAAAAAATTAAATCATATTTCAATAAATCCTCAATATGTACCTATTAAATGTAAGAATAAATTATGTATAGATTTATAATTTAAAAAGTGGAAGTAAAAAATAAGTCGATCACGTTTGACGGACGAGAGATACGACTAACTACAGGACTATATGCTCCTCAAGCAAATGGATCAGTAATGATTGAGTGTGGAGACACTTCTCTATTAGTTACAGCAACAAAAACTACTAAAAAAGAAGTTTCCGACTTTCTACCTCTAATTTGCGATTACGAGGAAAAACTTTATGCAGCAGGTAGAATTCCTGGTGGGTTCATGAGAAGAGAGGGTAGACCACCTGAAAGAGCAACTTTAATCTCTAGATTGATTGATAGGCCAATGAGGCCACTTTTTCCGCCCTGGATGAGAGATGAGATACAAATAGTGGCATCTTGTCTTTCTCTAGATGAGAGGGTTCCAGCAGATGTTCTAGCTGTAACTGGGGCTTCATTGGCAACTTTACTTGGAGAGATACCATTTTTCGGGCCTATGGCCGCAGTAAGAGTGGGACTAATTGGTGATGATTTCATCTTAAATCCAAGCTATAGAGAGATAGAGAAAGGAGATTTAGATATTGTTGTCGCAGGATCACCCGACGGAATTGTAATGATCGAAGCAGGTGCTAATCAATTATCTGAGCAAGATACTATCGAAGCTATAGATTTTGGTTATGAGGCGGTTACTGAACTTATTAAATCTCAAGAAGATTTGTTAAAAGAGCTAGGAATAAAACAGATAAAACCCTCTAAGCCAGAAGAGGACAAAACACTATCTTCATATTTGGAAAAACACTGTTCAAAACCTATTGAAGTTCTTCTTAAGAGATTTGATCAATCAAAAGATGAAAGAGATATTGAACTTGAAAAAGTAAAGCTTGAAATTCAAACTAAAATTGAATCTCTAAAAGATGACAATCAATTAAAAGTTCTTCTTTCAGAAAATGAAAAATTACTAAGTTCAGACTTTAAGAAACTTACAAAAAAATTAATGAGATCACAGATAATTAACGATGGGAAAAGAGTTGATGGGCGAGATTTAGATGAAGTCAGAAAGATATCAGCAGCTGCTGGAATCCTTCCAAAAAGAGTGCATGGATCTGCATTATTTCAAAGAGGATTGACCCAAGTTTTATCTACGACTACCTTAGGTACCCCTAGTGATGCTCAAGAAATGGATGATCTAAACCCAAGCACTGAGAAAACTTATTTACATCACTATAATTTCCCTCCATATTCGGTAGGAGAAACTAGACCAATGAGAACTCCTGGTAGAAGAGAAATTGGTCATGGGGCTTTAGCAGAAAGAGCTATAATCCCTGTTCTTCCAGGAAAAGAGACATTTCCATATGTATTAAGAGTAGTTAGTGAAGTCCTTAGCTCCAATGGATCTACCTCAATGGGATCTGTATGTGGTAGCACCCTTTCATTATTAGATGCGGGAGTGCCCTTGAAGTCCCCTGTGAGTGGTACTGCTATGGGTTTAATAAAAGAAGGTGAAGAAGTTAGAATCCTCACCGATATTCAAGGAATAGAGGATTTTCTTGGAGACATGGATTTTAAAGTAGCAGGAACAGAAAAAGGGATCACGGCATTACAAATGGATATGAAAATTACAGGTTTGCCAGTCTCTATTATTTCAGATGCCATCAAAAAGGCTCGTCCTGCAAGATTACATATTTTAGAAAAAATGCAAGAAGCAATAGATAAACCGCAAGAATCCCTATCCCCGCATGCTCCACGTCTCTTGAGTTTTAGAATTGATCCAGAACTCATAGGAACAGTCATTGGACCAGGAGGAAGAACAATAAAAGGGATTACCGAGAGAACCAATACAAAAATAGATATTGAAGATGGAGGAATCGTAACTATTGCCTCTCATGATGGAGCTGCCGCTGAGGAAGCTCAAAAAATCATAGAAGGGCTAACAAGAAAAGTGCATGAAGGAGAAATTTTCTCTGGGGTAGTCACTCGCATAATTCCAATTGGAGCTTTTGTCGAAATACTACCTGGTAAAGAGGGTATGGTTCACATCTCTCAACTTTCAGAGGCCAGAGTTGAAAGAGTGGAAGATGTTGTAAGACAAGGCGACGATGTAACTGTAAGAGTTCGTGAAATTGATAGCAGAGGTAGAATTAACTTGACATTAAGAGGTGTTTCTCAAAACGGAGGAATGTCTTATCCAGAGCCAACCCCAACGCCAGTAGCTCCTCTTAATTAAGTTAAAAAGGATATAGTTGATTCTCAATAATAATATCTTTTATATCTGAGCATAATTTTTCATGATTTTCAACGTTGTTTGATGCGACTATAATACCCCCCTGTTTGTAACCAGAAGATCCATATACTAATTCTTGATTATCCAAATTTGTTATTGATCCTCCCGCTGCTTTTAAAATAGCCTGAGGGGATGCAAAGTCCCAATCTTTTGGAGAGCTTGAATCAGGCAAGCTCAAACATATGTATATATCACTCTCACCTCTAACAATAGATGCAATTTTACAACCTATACTTCCCATTATTAATACCTTGCTAAAATCAATTTTTTTTATTAACTTTCTTAAAGTTTCATTTCTATGATTTTTACTAGTCACTAAAACCATTTCTTGAAGTCTTTTATTTTTTGATAGATTTGGCAGTAGTTTTGATCCATCACTTTTTTCACACCACGTATTTTTTCCATCTGATATCCATAATTCATCTCTTTCTGGGATTAACACAAGACCTAAAATTGGTCTTTTTCTAAAATTTAGCGCTAAATGCATAGCGTAATTACCGGTATCTTGGATAAAATCCTTGGTTCCATCAAGAGGATCAAGAACCCAAATCCAATCAGAATCAGAATCAGAATCTAAATTACTACTTTCTGGGGACACCTTAACATTTTCCTCACTTAAGATCCCCCAATTAATATTCCTGTATTTTTCATTAATTCTACGGATAATTAATTCATTAACTTTCAAATCAGCTAAAGTAACTGGATCATTGATATCCTTATTTTGCAAAAAGTTGCTTTTATTATTTGAATCTTTTAATATTCTGGAGTACAAAAGCAAAACTTCAGCCGCTTCCCAACTAATGGCCCTCAAGTCATTAATGAGATTTTGATTATCTATTCCAGAGGGTAATTTGATCAAAAATGAATATAGAAATTTCTTCATTTCATAATAACTCAGAACCAGAAGCCAGTGTTTTGTATGTTGTAGGAACTCCTATAGGAAATTTGAATGATCTTTCATTCAGGGCGTTAAATGTTCTCAAGAATGTTTCGATGATTGCGTGTGAGGATACTAGGCAAACAACAAAAATATTAAATAAATTTGAGTTTAGAAATAATTTAATTAGTTTTAATAAACATAATTCTTTTAAAAAAATTCCAACAATAATTAACAATCTTAATAGTGGCAAATCAATAGCTTTAGTAAGCGATGCAGGATTACCAAGTATTTGCGATCCAGGAGAAGACCTTATCAAAAATGCTAAAAATAATGGAATAAATATAATTTGTATACCTGGGCCATGTGCAGCACTAACAGCACTTGTAGCAAGTGGTCTTCCTTCTTCGAAATTTATATTTGAAGGATTTCTAACTAAAAAAAAATCTGAGAGAAAGAAGCACCTTTTGGAAATTAGTAAAAGTAATAAAACAACAATAATATTTGAATCTCCACATCGCTTAATAAACTTACTAAAGGAATTAAAAGAATTTTGTGGTGGAGAAAGAGAAATTCAAGTTTCTCGAGAATTAACTAAAAGATATGAAGAACATGTTGGTGAAAATATCAACGAAGCCTTAGCTTTTTATGAAGGTAAAGAGATATATGGGGAAATAACGATTGTTATTAAAGGGATAAACAAAAACATTAAAAATATCGAATTTGAAAAAATAGAATTAAAGAGAGAACTTAATGAATTAATCAATGCAGGATTAAGTTTATCATCGGCCTCAAAATATTTAGCAAAAAAGAATTCTCTTACAAAGAATTTTATTTATAATTTATATTGAATTATATTAATGAGATTTTGATAATGTTTAGTACTTTAAGAAAATTATTTTTTGCAACTACATATAATCTTTCATTGTTTTTACTTTTAATGATTGGGATACAAAACAGTACTAACAAAATCAAAGTGAATTTAATATCAGCTTATTCGGTTCCATTACCGATAAGTTTTATTATTGGAGTAAGTTTTATTAGCGGATCAATCATTGGGAATATATTTAAAATTAATTCTTTAGGAAAAAAATTTTAATATTAAACTAGAGCTATTAATTTATCAGAAGTTACTATTCTAGAAATTCCTCTTGATATTAATATTGAAGAAACAATTTTAAAAACATTTGTGTTAGGAACTCTTATTACTTTTTGATCTTTATTGCAATCTCTTTTAGCTAATTTCAAATCATCGTATATTTTGATAGTTTTTCTATTCAAATCCTCCGGAGAAAGAAAATGCCATTCTGGATACTCTTTCAATAACTTTATCTCTAATTCAATTTTATGATCTACAATCATATAAACTAATTTTGGGAAGTTAATTTCTGAGATAGAAACAGATGTCAAGTCTTTTTGTTTTGAGTTTTCTATTTCACATTCAATGGGTGGTAATTCTACAAATAATGAATTTTCAGAAGAATTTTCTTTATTATTAATAAGTTTATAGTTGTTATTTTCTATTTTTGAATTTTTATCTTCTAGAAAATTATTTATTTCTAAATTAATATTTGAATCTAATTTTTTTCTATTTAAACTTTTAAATTTCTTTTTCTCAGAATCAGTACCTATTAGATTAGAGTTTTTAAATTTAAGAAACTCTTGGTCTCCCATTAAAGTTTTTAATTGTCTTGTAATGGTAGGAATTGTGAAATTATATATTTTAGAGATTTCTTTTATATTTGTACCTTTTTTAAATAAATTTAAAATTTCTTTTTTCTCTGATTCATTGACTTTTCTAGACACAAATTTTTTTAATATTAATAACATAGTAATATAAATTTCTATTCAGTTATTAAATTATTAAATATTTTTTAAATCATTGAATTCCTAATGAATGTTATTTAAATAATGAATTCCTTCAAGACTCTTATAGTATATTAAAAATAGTATTTATATTTTGGAAGTCATTAAGGGTAATTTAAGCATTAAAAATAATATTATTCCAGTAATTCTTGCAGGAGGGAAAGGTTCCAGATTATGGCCATTATCACGAAAATCTTATCCAAAACAGTTTCTTAGATTAAATGAAAAAAATAACTTTACACTTCTTCAAAATACATATTTAAGACTAAAAGGAATAAAAAATCTAACCGAACCAATAATAATATGCAATGAAGTGCATCGATTTATTGTTGCTGAACAAATGAGAGAAATAAAAATAAAACCTCAATCCATTATCTTGGAACCATCAAGCAGGAATACTGCTCCTGCTATAGCTTTAGCAGCTTTAAAAGCACAAAAGATAAATAAAAATGATTCAATACTTTTAATTCTCTCTGCAGACCACTTAATTGAAAATTCTAAAAGTTTGAGAAATTCAATTATAAATGCTTACAAATATGCAAAAGAGGGTAGATTAATTACTTTTGGAGTAACACCTTATTATCCAGAGACAGGATATGGGTATATTGAAGCTTGTGAAGAACTTTCAAATATTAATAACACAAGCAATATCAAAAAATTCATTGAAAAACCTAACAAAAAATTAGCTCAACAACTTATAAAAAATAAACTTTACACTTGGAATAGCGGTATATTCTTGTTTAAATCATCAACGATTATAAAAGAGTTAAATTTGTACAATCCAAAATTACTAAATTTATGTAAAGAATCTATAAAAGAAGAAATTAATGATCTCGATTTTCAAAGAATAAATGAAGATTCCTTTAACAAATGTCCTAATATATCGATTGATAATGCGGTGATGGAAAAAACAACTATTGGGACAGTAACCCGTCTCCATTCTGGATGGAGCGATATTGGTAACTGGAAAACTATATGGGAAAAATCAAAAAAAGATAAATACGGTAACAGTTTATCTGGAAGAACTTTGATGAAAGATAGTAATAATTGTTATGTGCGCAGCGAGAGTAGACTAACAGTTGGATTAGGATTAGAAAATTTAGCGGTGATTGAAACTAGAGATGCAATTTTAGTTGCAAATATGAATCATATTCAAAATGTAAAAAATTTAGTTAATGAACTTGAAAAAAAGGACTTTAATGAAGGGAAAATGCATAATATGATTTATAGGCCTTGGGGCAACTTTATAACAATCGAAGAAAATGAAAATTGGAAAGTCAAAAAAATAGAAATTAAGCCTGGATCAAGAATCTCACTACAATTACATAAATATAGATCAGAACATTGGATAGTAGTAAGAGGAATTGCTAGTGTAGAAATTGATGATAATTCATCTGAAATAAAAGAAAATGAAAGTATCTATGTTCCAAAAGGATGTAAACATAGGCTTTCCAATTTAAGTAAAGAATCCTTAATCATTATTGAGATTCAAAGTGGTTCTTATCTTGGTGAGGATGACATAATAAGATTCAAAGATATGTATGGGAGAAGTTAGGAAATCTTTTTTTTAGGTTTAAACTCCTTTATAATTGAATAGTTTGGGCAAGTATTAAAAGTAGTTTTCAAGATAAATCTAAGCTACCGTAATTATATTTGCTTTTTCAAAAATATTACATCTATTCTACAAATTTTGGGTAAGAAAAGAGCTTTAATAATTGGAATAACTGGTCAAGATGGAAGTTATTTGGCAAATTTACTTTTACAAAAAGGTTATGATGTTTATGGTACTTCTAGAGATCCTCTAAATATTAATAAATCTAATTTAGAAAGACTTGGTATAAAAGAAAAAATTACTTTATTAACAACATCTATTAATGATTTAAGAAGTTTAATTTTTAGTTTAGAGCATTCAAATCCCTCATTAGTATTTCATTTAGCGGGTCAGACAAGTGTTGGATTATCATTTAAACTTCCTTTTGAAGCGGTAGATTCGATTGCAATATCAACCTTGAATTTGCTAGAAGCAGTAAAATTTTTTAATAAAAAAATTAGAATCTTTATTCCATGTAGTTCTGAATGTTTTGGTTCAACCACTGAATCTAATCCTGGAGTTGAACACTCTCCTCATAATCCGATTAGTCCATATGGAATCGCGAAATCATCTTCATACTATCTTGCAAGAAATTACAGAGATTCTTATGGAATGTTTGTTTGTGTTGGTTTTTTATCTAATCATGAATCACCTTTAAGAGGATGCCATTTTGTAACTTCAAAATTAATAAATTCAATAGATAAAATAAAAAATGATGAAATAAATGTAGTCACATTTGGTAATACATCTATCATTAGAGATTGGGGTTGGGCACCTCTTTACGTTGAAGCCATATATAAAATAATTTCACTAGATAAACCGGATGATTTTATTATTGCCACAGGCAAATCTTATACTTTAAATCATTTTATAGAAAGAGCTTTTTTTCTTTCTGGCCTTGGTTCATCTTCAAAATATGTAAAAATTAAAGATAATGAAATAAGACCAAATGAAATTAATTCAACTTATTTAAATCCAAAAAAAGCAAAAGAAATTTTGGGCTGGGAAAATAAATTTGATCTAGATACCATAATTACTAAATTACTAAAAAAAGAATTATTTTAATTAACATTGACTAAATTTTTTTATCAAGCTCTTAAAAGAAAAAGAAAATAAAAATAGACTTTAAGGAAAAGTAAATCTTGAAATAATATATAGAGTATTTTTATTTGGAAATTTACTTGTTGAGTGTGCAAGGCTGTTTTAAAATAAATATGTTATTTGGTTGTTTATCCTGAGAGCTGTTAAAACTATTTGATATTTCATCTCTTTGAGCAAAACCCCAATAAAATTTAGCTTCCTTAGCTCAGCTGGATAGAGCAACTGCCTTCTAAGCAGTGGGTCGCAGGTTCGAATCCTGCAGGAAGCGTTATAACTTTTAAATTAATTTGGGAAAAATTAATAGTTTAAACATAAAAAATAATATTGAAGTTGGAGAGAGATTTTTTAATTTAGGAGTTTTTTTCTTATCAACAGCTCTAGCAATAAGTGGGGTATTTTTTTTAATTTCAATTATTTTATCAGCTTTAAAAAGTAATACTTTCTTGAAAGATAGATATAATTATTTTCTTTATTTATCTTCAGGAATTATGTTATTTAAAAATATTAATATAGCATTTTCTCAAGATCCAATCTTCCAGAGTATAAAATCAGATGCTTGGGTAGATTTAATTAATTGGATACCTTTTTTTATCCTTTATATTTATTTTCAGAATTATGTTAAAACAATAAATCAAAGAAGATTAATTGCAAAAATATTGATATTAAGTTTAGTTCCCGTTTTATTTTCTTGTATTTTACAACATTGGTTTAATTTATATGGTCCATTTCAAACTCTTAATGGCCTTATTGTTTGGTTTCAAAAGCCTATAACACTTAATCATGGGGGGGTTACAGGTCTTTTTAGTAACCAAAATTATACTGGATTATGGATAACTTCAACTATTCCATTTTTGATAGCCGAGTACAAGTTATCGAATAAGAATAAAATATTTACTGGAATTCTTATTTTTCTAAGCATTTATTTCACTTTTCTCACAACATCAAAAAATGCTATTTTGGGGTTATTTTTAATATTTATATTTTTATTTGAATGGAGAAAGAAGAATCTTCTTAAAATTTCATTAATATTTGGTTCTTTAATTGCTTTATTAAATGTTATTAATAAAATAATTTTGTATTTCTCGGACTTAAATACCACTTCGATCCCAAAAATTGCGATAGAGAAATTTCTGAATTTTAATTTCTTTGATTCCAATAGGTATGAAGGTTATAAAAATACTATTTTTTTAATTTCTCAAAGGCCATTTAGTGGATGGAGTAAACCATTATTTTATGAGAAATTTAAGATATTTGGGAACGAGTTTAATCTTTCACATACTCACTCAATGCCCCTTGAAATAGCATTTAATTATGGCATACCACTTGCTTTATTATTAATAATATTTGTATTATTACTTCTTTTTCAATCTGCTAAATATAATAAAAAATTTTCTCTATCAAAAGAAGTATATTTTCATAATAAAGCTTGGATAACTTCTACTTTAATTATAGTGGTTAGTCATATTACAGATATTACTTATTATGATGGGAAAATAAGTATATTAATTTGGATACTTCTATCTGGATTAAGATCAATAACATTAGCGGCAAAAAATTTATAAAAAATTGAGAAAAATTTTTAACTAAATCTATTCAATTATTTGTTTTATATTTTATGTGTATTTATAAAAATTTTTTTAATGTATTATTTAAAATAAATTAAAGAGAAAATGAACAAAGTTAGTATAATCATACCTTTTTTTAATGCATCAAAAACTATTTTATCTACTTTGAAATCAGTCAAAGAGCAAACATTTAGGGATTTTGAATGCATCTTAATAGATGACGGATCAACTGATAATTCATACCTTATTGTAAAAAAATATATTTCTAGAGATAAAAGATTCAAAGTTTTCAAACAAAATAAAAAAGGAGTAGTTTCAGCAAGAAATTTAGGAATTAAAAAAAGTAATAATCGATTCATAGCTTTTTTAGATGCTGATGATATTTGGGATTTAGACTTTCTAAGAGAATCTATAAATATTCGAAAAAAAAATAATAGGCCAATTGCAATTACTCATGCTTCTTATTTTAGGTTTAAGATTAAAGGTAATAAAATAAATTCCTATCTTGTAGAACCCCCACTAGTAATAAATAGTAGAAATATTTTAAAAAAAAATTTCATCCCTTTATTAACAGTTTTAATAGATAGAAATTTAATTAAGGAACTATATTTTGAGAATAAAAGGCCAGAGGATTATCGACTTTGGATTAAATTAATATATATAAATAAATTTCAATCTATCTCTATAAAAAAAACATTAGGTTTTTATAGAATCTCCAAAAACCAACGTTCAAAAAATAAATTGAAAAGTTTAAAAAGAATCTATAAAGTTTTTAGTGATTTACCAAATACAAATTTTTTCAATAAATATTTAAATACTTTCAACTGGATTATTCATAACTCACTTCAAAGAATTTTTTCAAAAAATTATAAAGACAAAGAAAAATTAGAATTTCTCTATTCAATATTATTGGATTGAAGACAAAATTTAATTGTCTTTTAAGAAAATCCTTACTAATTCTTATCCTGATAAATATCTTTTTTTAATGCCATTCATAATTCCTACATTAATCATTAATGTATAAACACTTTTGTATAAAAAATTTAATTTATATTATGTTTCTGATTAAGATCCAAAAATTTATCATTAATTTTTATAGATTTTTTAACTTTTAATAAATAAAAAAATAGATAAATCAAACTAGAGGTTCACTACCTTGACAATTAAAAACCACCTTAATAGTTTTAATCATAATCAATAGATCAATCCAAATTGATTGATTAGAAATATAATATAAATCATAACTAAGCTTAAGTTTTACCCCATCTAAACTTGCAGCATAATTTGCATTAACTTGAGCCCAGCCACTTAACCCTGGTTTAACTAAATATCTAAGTTCATAATTATCAATAGATGACTTTAAATCAACTTCTATTTCAGGCCTTTCAGGCCTTGGTCCAATTAGACTCATATCACCATTTAAAACACATATAAGTTGAGGGATTTCATCAATTCTTGTTCTTCTTAGAAATTTACCTATAAATGTAATACGTTCATCCTTAATAGCGACCCATTTTGGACCAGTTTTTTCTGCATCAATAACCATCGTTCGTAATTTATATATATAAAATTCCTTACCATTTTTACCAACTCTTTTTTGTTTATAAATAATAGGACCCTTATCAGTAATCCAAATAATTATTCCTGATAAAAATAAAATTGGTAGGGTTACTAAGAGTAAAGAAATAGATAATAAAACATCACCAAATCTTTTCATCCTACTTTGAAAATTATTTAGCTTAATAAAGTTATATTTTTTTATGAACTTCTCAAAATTAATATATTCATTTGGAATCCTGTTTAAATTTGTTTCAAGCCAATCATCCAATAAATATAGATTTAAGTTAAATTGCAAACTTTGACTAATCAAGTATTTATAATCTGAATCATTAATTCTTTTTTTGCTAAATAATATCCCATTAAAATCATTTTCCAACTTAGAATCTAAGCTTATTAATTTAATATTGTAAGAAAGTTCTGTATTATTATTTTCTAGTATTTTTTTTAAACTTTTATATTCAGATGAAGATCCATAAAAAAATAAATTATTCTGATTTATATAATATTTTTTAAAATTTCTTTTAATTTTTATTGAAGACAGTGTCGATAAAATAAATGAAAGAATTAAAAATGGCAATTTTCTCATGTAGAGAAGATTGTTCTCCTGATTTTCATATAATAAATTTATAACTAATAAATAGATAATGATAAGAATGAATATGTAAATCAAGTCTTTGATAATAATTTTTTTATTTATCTTTGATCCAAAACTGTTCTGAAGATTATATCTTCCGAAAATATAACTAAGACTTGAATAAAAAATAAACAAAATAAAAGCTTCTTTAATTTCTATAAAATAAAAATCATAGGCAATATTTGTAATAACTAATGAAATAAAAATACCAATAAAATCATAATAAAGTAATATAGCAATTAATTTTCTAGCTTTTAACCAACTATATTTATTGGATTTATTCAAAATAGAAATCATCTTTAAATAAAAACTTTAAATTTGAGTTTTATTTTCAATAATGTAATTCAATACCAAGTTACCACCAAATCCTTTTTTGAAATATGCAATATTTTTTTCTTTATCTGTAGCTAATTTATTAAATTTATATTCATAAGTTGAACCAATATTAAAAAAATAAATTCCCCTTCGCTTGCTTTCTAAGATTGCCTTCCAAATAATTGCATGATTTAAGGGTTTATCAAATAAGTCTCTTTTGGATGCCGACGATCCATAATAGCAAATCTTATCAGGACATAAAAAATAAGCTGCAGAAACTAATTCTTCATCAAGTCTTGCTGTTATACAAAAAGCTAAACCAAGAGAAATAGCTTCGAACTGTTTCTGCCAAGTATTAATCGATCTTGTTTCTCTTCTTGCCTCTTTTATATGTAAATTTCGAAAATTTTCAACTATATCCCATTTTATATTTGATTTATCATATATTTCAATTTTCATTGTTTTTAAACCCCAATTTATTAAAGAATGATAACTTTTCCTAATCCCTCTTTTTAAATCATCTTCGCTCTGTGCAAGTTCTATAACCCTAGTAGTAGATGGGTTTAATCGGAAATTACTTTGAGATAATAAAAATTCGCATAAAATTGGAATCTTGCTTTCTAAATCGGGACCTTTTAGTTGGATTTTATTTAAATCAAGTTTCAATAAAATTTCTAAGAAAGATTTAATCTGTTTCTTTTTACTTAAAGAAATATTTGTTGAATCAATAGCTAAACATGGTAATTCGAATAAATTCAGTTCAGAAAATAATCCTTTGGTAAACTTCGCCCCTAGAAAAGCTGAAAATGGAAAATTATCATATGTAAAGATACAAGAAAAATCTTGTATTTCATATCCTGAATCTTCTGCTCTTGTAAAATAATAATCTAATATTTTGGGATGATATATTGATCCTATATTAGGATGTTTTATTTTGAGAACGTCAAAAAGTTTCCAAAAATTTTTTTCATCTTTTCTTTTGTAAATTATATCGTATCCTCTATTCATAGATTTAAATACCTAAATAAAAAAATTAAGATTATTATTCTAAAATTAATCATTAATATGTTTTTTATTTATTCTATTATTTATCTGATTTATAGTGTTTTCCCATTTAAATATTGATCTAAAAAGATTTATATTATTAAGCGACATTCTTTCTTTTGTAAGTTTTAATTCATATTTTATAAGTGGATGATTTATAGTTCTTGGATAATTTAATTTAAAAACAGGAGAGTCTTTCATAAAATCAATTACTGGGATAATTGGCGAGGTATTTGGCAAAAGAACATTGCAGCCCATACATAAAGACTCAACATAACTTAAACCATAGGCTTCCCACTCAAAACAATTAAAAGAATAAAGTGATTTTGATAAAACTTCTGCGACACTATAATCGTCTAAACTTATGAATGTTTTTATTGAACAACCATAATCCTCCTTAATTGATTTTTGAATATTTTTAAGGTGATTATTCAAATTTGGGACAATAAATGCAAAAACTAAATTTTCAGTTTTAGGTACAATTTTCTGACTATTAAAAAGATTTATTACTTCTCTGATAGTTGATAGCTGTAATTTTTGAGAATTTGGTCTCCCCAAAAATACTAGATGATATTTATAGTTATTACTCTTAATAGGAAATTTTAAATACTCTTCACTCACTCCCCATGGTACAGTTTCAACTTTTTTAGAAAAAGAAATTGCATTCACCATACTAGAAGTAGGTGTAGGTGATATACAAAATACCCACTTGTAAATATTTAACAAGAATTTGATAGTAAGTTCATAAATATACTTTTTGAAAAACCTTTTTGGTCTCGAAATTCCTTCAAAGATATAAAATCCGTGTGTAAAAAAAACGTGTTTACCTCTTCCAATAAACAAAGGGGAGAAAATAAGAGATAATCCAGAGAAGAAAACAATTTTGGTAATTGAATTTGATTTATTAGTTAATAAATAACTTAAATATTCTTTGATAGAGTCTAATAAAAAAACTTCATAACCTAAACTTTTATAAATATTAAAAAGGTTTTTATGTATGGTCTGAACGCCTCCAAATCCTCTGAATTTACCGACAATAATAATGTTTTCTTTAGTTATCTTCAAATTATCAATATCTCTATATAAAATAAACTACCATAAAATTGGTCTAATATTATTAATATGATTCATACATTTTAATGCATTTTGGGATATTATTTTTATTGAATTTAAAACCTATTTTGAAGAGATAGTTTATACTATGCCTAAGAATTTTTTTTCAGGAGATAATCTATAATCAAGAATTAAATAAAATACTAACAATTATATTCTTCTTTTTCGTATCTAAAGTCTTAATATAAATTGGCCTTTTAAATTATTTTTTATTTTGTTTATAGTCCTCAGTTATTATTTTTCGTTTCTTAAACAAAAAGGTAATAATTATTTCTACTTTTATTAATATTTTAAATTTTAATCTTCATAAAAAGTAATTTACTTTGAAATTAAAATTTATCTTTTTATTAATTTTAAATTTTACTTTGAATTGGGATGATTTTAAAATTTCTGAATCATTTAAATTTCAAAATACAGATTTATTGTTAATCAATTATAAAAACTATTGGTACGGTATTTTGTTAAAGAATACAAAAATTATAAATTGAGTAGCTTTTTAGAAAATAGAGTAAATAAATGGTGCGACTATTGATCCTTGTGTAAAAATAATAAGTGCACTCATCAATATAAGTGTAATAATTAAAGGGGCTAACCAGTATTTTTTTCTAATCATTAGAAAATCCCAAATATCATTAATTAGTTCAAAAAAGGCTTCCATTTTAAAAAATTTTTCTTAAATCTATACTATTTACTTTTCTTAATTCTCTGTATGATTTTTTATAAATATTTTTATTTCTTTTTAAAGGATCATAACCTGAGATTCTCATTATTAAGGCTATTGGCAGAAGAATTAAGACATATACAAACCCAAGAATAATATGACTATTAATCCATCCAAGAAGATTTCCAAGTTTCATCCATGTTTTATATGGATAAAGTAATAATGTAGGTCTAACAATTCCTAAAATAAAAAAAGGAATTCCTACCCATAAAGACCAATACTTAAAAAGATGGCCGTTGATGGCAGGTATTAACCATCCAATAAGGATTGGGAAGATTATTCCAATAAGTATTCCAAACTTTCGTAATTGTGTTTCAGAAAGATTTAATTTCTTCATCAATCTAATTCAAATTGCTCCTTCCAAATTTCATCTTTTTCTGAAATTGGTTGCTCAGTTTTCAAAAGAATCTGATTTTGGAGAACAAGGACATCCATTTCAGTTCTCATGAAGCAACGATATGCATCTTGAGGATTACAAACTATTGGTTCGCCCCTTACATTAAATGAAGTATTAACAATACTAGAACATCCAGTTTTTTTCTTGAAGGCCTTGATTAGTTTGTAATAACGCGGGTTAGTCAACTTATTAACTGTTTGAACTCTTGCAGAATAATCAACATGGGTAATTGCAGGTAGGGAAGATCTTGGAATAGAAAGTTTCTCAATTCCAAAAAGTCCTTTTTGCTCTTCTGACATTTCCTTGCAAATTTCTTTTTTCAAAGGGGAAACTAACAACATATAAGGACTTTTTATATCGATCTCGAATTGGCTTGAAGCATCTTCTTCAAGTACTGAAGGAGCAAAAGGACGAAAACTTTCTCTAAACTTAATTTTAAGATTCATCAAACTCTGCATTTCCTGGTTACGAGGATCACCAATAATTGATCTCCCTCCTAATGCTCTTGGTCCAAACTCCATAGGCCCATTGAACCATCCAATAACTTTACCTGCATCTAACATATGAGCTAGTTTTTCAAAAAGTTTTTCATCTTCCAAAGATTCAAATGGTACATCGATTCCCTTTAAATAATTTATGATTTCTTCATTGGAGAACTCACAGCCCAAATAAGTACCCTTCATTGAATCACTATTATTTACTTTACGGGGTTTATTTAAATATTCATACCAAGCAATCATCGCTGCTCCTAATGAGGAACCTGCATCTCCGCTTGCAGGTTGGATCCAAACATTATCAAAAATTCTCTCTGATACTAACTTTCCATTAGCTACACAGTTTAAAGCCACCCCGCCCGAAAGACAAATGTTTTTTTTACCTGTTTCTTTTCTTAATGTTTTAGCTAACTTTAAAACTATTTCTTCAGTAACACTTTGAATAGATGCTGCTAAGTCCATATGAAATTGGGTTAACTCTGATTCCTTTTTTCTAGGTGGGTTACCAAATAGATTTTCAAATTTTTTACTTATCATTCTAAATCCTCTGTGGAATTTAAAATAACTCATATCCAGTCTAAAGGTTCCATCATCCTTAATTTGTACAAGATTATCTTTTATTAAAGATACATATTTTGGAGTACCATAAGGAGCTAAACCCATTAACTTATATTCACCAGAATTTACTTTAAATCCACAGTAATAAGTGAAAGAGGAATACAGCAAACCAATTGAATGTGGGAAACTTATTTCCCAAATAGGAGATATTTTATTTTTATGCCCTATCCAAGTTGAAGTAGTTGCCCACTCCCCAACTCCATCCATGCAGAGAATAACTGCTTCCTCAAAAGGACTTGGGAAAAAAGCTGATGCCGCGTGTGATTGATGATGCTCAGTAAAAAGGATTTCAGGAAGTATAGGGTCTTCATTAGGTACCAATTTTAATTGCAAATCCTTAAATTTATTTTTAATTTCGGACTTTAAAAAAATTTTTTCTTTTAACCAAACTTGCATAGCAGAGATAAATGATCTTCCTCCTCTTGGAGCAGATCCTAAATAGGTTTCTAATAATCTCTCAAAAGTTAATAGTGGTTTTTCATAGTAGACTATGTAAGAAATTTCTCTTAAATCAATATTATTAGATTGAAGACAAAAATTAATTGCATTTAAAGGGAATTCTGAGTCATGTTTTATTCTAGTAAATCTCTCTTCTTGCACTGCACTAATAATTTCTCCATTACTAATTAATGTGGCAGCACTATCATGATAAAAACATGAAATTCCTAATATATTTATTTTAGAATTAGAAGATAAATTACAATCAATTTTATACATTTATAAACTAATAATAATTAAAAGAGAACACATAAATTATATAATGACAATGATAATTTATAATCTAGACAAAAATTCTGATATTTTTTTAGCCATATATTTATGGCCTTTTTCATTAAGGTGACCATTTATAGGATAAAAATATGATTCTTCTATACAATTTTTACTACTAACTATATCTAAATTATCCAATTTTAAATTGTTATAGATGTATGAAATAGATTTTTTAAATGAATCTGAGCAGTATTTATTATTAGTTGGAGTTGGAGCAATTATTAAATTTGCATTATTTTCTCTAGCAATATTCGCTAATTCCTTAATGTTGGTAATATTTCGATCAAAAAGGTATTTATTTTCTTTTTTATAATTAAAAATTAGACGAGTTTCAGACAAATGATTCATAATAGGGGAATCTATATTATTTTTATTAGATTTATTAAATAGTTTATTTTTTAATATATATGTATACCTATAGATAGAGGAATTTCTATGTAATACTGATTTTATTTTTCTAAAAAAACTAATTGGTAATTCTTCTATTCTATTAAAATTAGCAGAGCCATTATTTTCTATAAAGAAATCTCTACTTTTGAAAAGAATTCCGTTCCATACTGCATATTCTGGAAATAATGTATCATCTTCAACGTCATTAAAAACTGTATATCCCAAAACAATTATTTTTGGTTTAAATCCATTTTCTAGAAGATTAAGGTATATATTTTTTTGTTGAAAGGTTCCTGATCCAGTAATGGCGCAGTTATAGGTTTTGAAATTATATCTATTTCTTAAAATATTAGAGTATCTATCGTCTGATTTTACATAACCCCATACATGAGAATCTCCTAGAATCAAAATTTCAGCATTTATCTTATTAATATCATTTTCGAAACAACCGTAATTATTTGTTTTTACACTATAAGAAAAGTCTTGAAAAACATGTTTACCCTTAAAATTTTTTGCTAACTTATAGCCATTTTTTTTATCTTTAATAAATAAACCTTTAGGATAAACTGAATGGTTTTGTTGTTCAAATATTCGTAAACCAAACTCAGCAAATAAAAGGCAAAATATTAAAGAAAAAAATATTAAACAATTCTCAAATTTCTTCATTAAATTAGATAAAAACTTTAAAATAAAATCTTACAAATAGCTTGATAATTTAAAGCTAACTTTAAGTTTTTCAGGAACTATTATAAATGGTGTCATCACTTAAAATCAAATAAAATTTTATTGGTTATATAAAAGATTAATAGTATATCCTAATTTATTTTTAGGAATTATAGTTAGATTGATGGTTTATTTTTAATTTTCTTCTTCTAAAAATCTATATATAATTTAAATTTATTTTTTCCTAATAATAATAAATTAATTAAAAAATATTTTGCCAATTTTTAGATATTAATTATTAATTTTAAAGAGATAATAATTTTCTAGTTTTCTTTCAAAAAAATCCTTAACTTTTTTTTTATCTCTTTTTTATTAAAATTTATACCCAATTCCATTAAAACATTACTACTAGACTTGAGTTTTAAATTAAATGAGGAATTTATTGTTG
Source organism: Prochlorococcus sp. AG-355-P07 (assembly GCA_003280575.1). Taxonomy (GTDB): domain Bacteria; phylum Cyanobacteriota; class Cyanobacteriia; order PCC-6307; family Cyanobiaceae; genus Prochlorococcus_A. Next base: position 164,106 of record QCEN01000001.1, read on the forward strand.
GAGAATAAGAAATCACATATTTATAAAAGTTATTTATTTTTTTATTATAAATTTTACATCTCACATTAGTTTTAAAAATAAAAAGATTTAGAAACATTAAAAATTTTATTCTTGGATGAAGGTATAAACTTACTGAGTCAAAATTATTCATTTCTTTAATTAGAATTACCCCAAAAATAGAACTAACAAGTTTAAAGATGTAAAAAGGATATAAATTTCTTTTCTTGTCATAACCTTGAAAAATTGCGAGATTATTATTAAGGTTTGATAAATATATATTTAATGACGTATCAATATTAATAAATTCAATTTGGTTAAGATTAGCAGCTTTTTTTAAAAGTTTATTTTCAATAAAAGACTCCCTAGAAAATGGAAAAAAAACCTTTTTCACGTTTTTTGGGTATTTATTATTTATTTTTTTTTCTATTGAGCCTGTTCCTTGAAATATTACCCATAAATCTATATCCCTAAAATAACTAGAAGACAAAAGTAACGCTTGGTATATAGGATAGTTTATATCGCCTATAATAAAGATTGAATTTCTAAAATTCTTTTTAAATAATGAGAAGAAAATCAGGGCATAAATTCTTGTTATAAAAATTTTCAAGCTATTTTCTTTTGGTAAAGAGGCATAAAATTTGCTCAATCTATATCTTTCAAAAATATACATATAGGATAGATAAAAAGTTCCTTTTAATAACTGTAAATTTGATTCCAATTTAATAAAATCATCATTTATAAAAAAATATTGATTTAAAAGTTTTCTAGAATGCATCCATAAAAAAACTTTTTTATCTAAATTTTTATAATTCATAATAATTTTTATTAGCTTTCTAATTATTTATAACTATATTAATTATTTTAATATTATAAGTGATTAATATATTTGAAGAATTAAGATCAAAAAATTAAAAAAATGAAATTTTATAAATCAATTTTCATTTTTTAGTTTTTTAAAGACAAAATAAAAAATCTAATTAAAATCTAGAATATTTTTTTCTAGATTATTTGACAAATTTTTAAAAGAAACTTTACCTATATTTGCTAATCTTGAATCTAAAAAACATTTATAATTTTCATTAATATTTTTATTTTTTATTAACTCTAATATCTTCTGATGCCAAACTTCTTCATTTACATTAAATGGTATTAAAAAAGATAAATCATCATTAAGGCAAAGATTGAATGAAAGCCCAACTGGTGTAGTACAAATTATGCAACCAGATGAAAAAGCCTCTGGTAGAGAAATAGGCCCACCCTCAACTAATGATGGATTGCAATAAATTTTACAATTTTGATAAATATTCGGAAAATCTTTAAAACTAGGATTAAGAATAAAGACATTATTAGATAAAGAACTTTTAATTTGATTCCATCCTTCTCCTAAAATTAAAACTCTTAATTTAGATTCAGACAGTAAATTTGAAAGTTTAATTATAAAATCATATCTTTTTCTTAATGAATAATGATAATTATCATTTTGGTATCTAAGACTGAACATAACGTCAAATTCTCTATCATTTAATCTTTTTAAATTATTAATTTCAATTAAAAAGTTAGGATGTAAACCAATTGGAAAATTAACAATTTTTTCTTCTTTAATATTTGAAGATTTTAGCAAAGCATACTCATAATTATTTTGACAAAATATTTTTTTTACTTTTCCAATTTGCTTTATTCCTCTTTGTTTTATTCTTGTATGAGTATAGACTGTTGAAATATCAGATAATTTGAAACCTGCAAAAAATAACTTATTTAAATTAGATTGATGCATTGACAAAATACTTCCTCCTTTTTTAAATCTAAAAATAGCTAAAGATAGTAAATATTTAAAAGAATGATAATTTTCCTTTTTTGTGGAACTAGCCTTTAAATCATTAAAAATTTTATTAAGTATCCATGGTTTATTCTTGAAAGGCGCATAAGCAAGTATGTTCTTACTTTCATTGTTCTTCTCTCTATTAAAAAAAAGATAAAGGAAGTTAACTAAAAAAGCTCCTACCAGATCTAATAATAAAATTGACTTTTTAAAGTAATTTATTAAAGAAATCATCATAAATAATTTAATAAAACAAAGTCCCTACTTGTACTCCTACATTACCAATTGGATAAATGTTCATCTTGTCAAAAATTTCTTTATTTTCTTCAATATATCTAATCTTAATTAAGGCATATTCCCACCTTTGTAAAGGAGATAATTCAGTAATAAAAGCTTTTTTTAGATTACTAGTTAGAAACTTATTTTTAATTTTATTATTACCATCTTTAATAATCTTATCACCTAAATACTGGTACAAATTAAATTCTTTTTCTTTTATTTTATTTTTTTCAAGAGAATAATTTATATTAAGTTCATTTTTTAATAAGTCTTTAGCAATAGAGATTGAGTTCTCAATTCCTAGTGGTTTGAGTATAGTTTTAAAATTTTCTGATGTACCCAATCTAAGTTTACTTGCATAATTAAATATATTTTCTAATCCATTTGAGAATCCTTCAATTGCCGTAGTGCAATTATTATGAAAAGTAAATTTTGCCTTATTCATCCAATCTAAGGCAGTACCATTTCTCAATATTAAATAATTAAGAGAAGGATCTAATTTATCCATAAAATATTTCTCATATTTATTTATATCTACAGAAGGATGTGGCCTAATAATAATTTTAAACTTATTAAAAATTTTATTTTTTCTTAATTGAATTATTAGTTTAATAAGAAGTCTCTCATTCTCTTCTTCTTCAAGCATATAGTTTTTTATAAAACTATTTGGATCAATATCAGTAGATTTGAAGACACTATTTTTTATAATTTCCATTTCTTTTTCTAAGCTTGTAAATTTTAAAGATAATTTATCATTAATTAATATGAAATCTTGATCTATATTTTTAAAAACAGAAATCCCATTAATTAAAAGAGGACTACAATTTTTTTTAATAAGGCATGCTGACAACCTTGGATTAGTAGCATTTATTAATTTTGTACCTTTATTTAAATTCAAAATATAGTTATTAATAGTTTTAGAATTTGTTAAGACATAATCAACATAATTAAGAGTTTTTTGATTTAATGATCCTTTGATTTGACTTTCAGATTCATCAATAATTAGCAACTCCTCTGGAATAACAACATTTAATGAGCCATTCATTTTTGAAAATCTTAATCTTCTCATACAATTAAAAGTAGCTGATTTATCAATTAGAACTGCACTTTTAAATATTTTTTTGTCCATCTTTCTAAGCATATGTTTGTGTATAACCACAGAAGGGATAGAATACTCCCTCCATAGGGAAACTGCTTGTGCCAGCCTTGGCAGAAAATCTCTTGAACCTGTCTCAGCAATCCAGATAACAATATTTCTATTATTAAATTTGTTATTTTTATTGTTTAGGTTAAATAAAAAAATTATTTCATCTAAAATATAAAAATATATCTTTTTAAGTAATTTATAAAACATTATTTTTAAAATCTTCAAATCTTTTCAAACACTAACTGCAACAATGGACTTTTATGCCTTGAATATCCATTATGCGAAGAATGTGGATAAAGATTATGAAATGTAATCATATCACCTCTATTTAAAGAGTTAAATTTCTTATATAAAGATTGATCCTGATATTTAGCAGGCAGCTCAGGTGGTTGCCCTGAAAAATGTATTTTCCTAAAACTTATAAGATAAAAAAGTCTATGAATAAAAACAACAATTTGGCCAAATAATATTCTTTTAACAAAATAAGTAAATTTCGATTCTGGCAATCGCTCTATGTAGGAAAATTGCTGATCTTCATCTTCACTATTGACTAAGGAAATTAAGGCCTTAATTTTATATCCACTATCTTGATGATACTTATGGTAAAGATATCTTTGATTATTAATTTCAAATAAATATTTGCATCTATCAGGAAGAAAAATACAACCACTAGTAAGTACTAATTTAGAACTATTTAAATGATGTAATTGTATAAGTTTTTTTTTAATCAATTCCAATGTAGTATTAATTGAGAGTTTTTTTAATTCTTTTTTATTAAAGCTATATATCGATCTTTCCCAATTTTCTTCAATTAATTTCCTATAGTCATAATTATTTTTAATGATAAATTTTTTAATAAATTTATTTTTTTTTATATAAGGAAGATCTTTAATCAGATTTTTCATTGATTCACCTGATAAATTAATTATTTTATAAAAAGGTTCTTTTAAAAAAAAGATCATTATTATTTAACTCCTTTTAATTCTATCCTGCATCGTTTAAGATAAATTTTTTTTTAAAATAATAAATTAATTTACCATAGTAAAATAATATTTCTTATTTAAATTGATTTATTTTAAAATAGCAATATTTACTATTGTTATGATTTATATTAATAAATATCAAAGAGAAAAATAAATTTTATGCAAAGTTTGCTAAATATTATTTCAAACTATATTGTTAAAAGGAACCTATCTATTGATAGAGATGGAATCATAAATTTACTTGATATAGGATGTTCTTCTTTTATACCTCCTCATTTTGTAAAAAATGCAAAGGTGCTTAACCTTATTGGATGCGATCCTGATTTGATAGGTATAAAAAAATTAAGAAAAAAAAATTATATAAGAAATTTCAACTCTACTTTATTCTTAAATATTGGAGCATCGGAAAGTTCAGGAAAATCATATATTGAACTCGCAAAAAAAAGAACTAGCAGCAAAATAACAAAGAAGAAAAAAAATAAGAAAACTTTAGAGATAAATTTAATAAAGACATCAATACTACAAAAAAAATTTAATAAAGGATATGCTAACTTAATTAAAATTGACGCAGAAGGCCATGAACTTAAAGTCATAAAAGGTATGAATTTAAGATCTACATCGCTATTAGGAGTTGAAGTTGAATGCACTCTAGATGAGAGAAATAATAATCTATCAGAAATTATTTCTTTACTTGAAAAAAATAACTTTTTTCTAGCCTCAATTAGATACCATAATTCTCAAACATTCAATTCTTCCAATTTTAAAAACTCCTTTTTCAAATTTTTGTATAAAATTCTCCTTAAAATACCTTTTCTTAAAAATTTTAATTACCAGTGGACTGATTTATCAGGTAAAAATTGTTTTAGTAATAATAAAAGCTTTCTTAATCAAATAGAGCTACTTTTCTTAAAAAGAAAAGGGTTTATATATAGAAAACATTTTAAGAAATATAAAAATATACTTTTGATTTACGGATTTGCAAGATATTTTGAAAATCTTAAAGCATCAAAATTAAACAAGTTTATAATAAATAATTTTCCTTCAAGATAAATGCCTCTCTCGAATATTTTAATTTCTCCTATCTAATAAATAATTATATAATTCATACTCTTTATTTAAAAATAATTTCAAATCATTTTTCAAAATAGGGTCAATATCATAATCATTTTTAGAAGTTTGTCTAAGTTTCTCTCCTTCAAAAGTATTTATTACATTATTCCAATTTTTTAAATTGGGAAATTCTTTTTGCAAAAAAGCAAAAACATCTTCTTTTAGAAATTCAGTTCGTATTACAGTTAGATTTTTTATTTTTGAAAAGTGCTTTTCTTCTCCCCAATAACTAATACTCGAAAGTAAACCTAACTGAGTAAGTAATCCAATATCTTTATCATTATTAATGAAACCTTTGACAGCCATTTCTAAGGTCGGAAACTTTTTATATAAAGTGGTACCAAATTTTCCTAATTGAACATTATTAATTTCAAAATTTCTTATATCACTATAATAGCATGAAATAATTCTGTCTATTGGATCTCTGATAGAGATAATTACCTTAGAATTAGGATTAATCCATTTAAGTTTAACAATATGTTCGTATGCCTTAAATTGGTTATGATCTAAATTATTTTTAAGAATTTTCTTTATATATTTACCGCCAGTTTTGGGGATATGGAAATAATTAAAACATTCTTTTTTTTCTGAAATATAAAATTTTAAGATCTCCCTGAAAGCTTTTTCTCCACTGTAAAGATAAACACCTCTGATAAAATTTTTTAATTTATTAAATTTATTCATCATTGATAAAATGAAAATTAATTGTTTAATCCTTAAGAAATTTAAATTAATTTATTATGTAATTAAATATATCTTTCATAGAATTACAATCATTATAATATAAAACATTTTTAATATAAATTTCTGAGAATATTTTAATATTTTAAATTTCTCTTATTTTAGAATTTTTTACTTCAAATAATTTGTCACAACTTTCAATTGTACTTAGTCTATGTGCAATCATAATGATGGTCAAATCAGAATTTAAAGTTTCTAAAGCTTGAATAACATTATCCTCTGTTTTACTATCTAATGCACTGGTAGCCTCGTCAAAAACTATAATTTGAGAATTTTGATAAAGTGCTCTTGCAATACCAATTCGCTGTCTTTGACCACCACTTAACTTGATACCATTTTCGCCTACTATAGTACCATATTTTAATTTTGAAGCTTCAATAAAATCAGCTATTTGAGCAGTTTCAGCTGCTTTAATTACTCTTTTCATATCAATATCTTTTTGTGATATTCCAAAGGCAATATTCTCAGCAATTGAATTGTCTGACAAAAAAATATTTTGAGGAACATGAGAAATAGCTAATCTCCATTGAAAAAGTTTTTGTGGTTTATTTTTTTTGTAAATTTCTTTACCATCAATAATCAAGTTACCTTCTGTAGGTTTCAATAAACCCATAATAATATCGCTAAGAGTGCTTTTCCCACTTCCAGTTTTGCCAACAATACCAATTTTTTCTCCTTTTTTAATTGTGATATTAATACCTTCTAAAATATTTTGATCTGATGATTTATATTTAAATGAAATATTAGATAAGATCAATTTATCTTTGAATTTTAAAGGACCTAAATTTTTGTAATCAAATTCATAATATTTTTGATCTAAGATTTTTAAAATTTCAATAATGCTTCCTTTATTAGATCTCAAAGCACTTATTGAGTTATAACATTGCTGCATAGAAGGTAAAAATTTTTGTGCCGCTACTGCAAATGTTCCTATTATTGATAATTCATTTTGATTAGAGCCGATTTTTGAAGATGTTAAATAAGCTAAAAGAGCAATAAATATAAATCCAATATTTTCAATAATATATCTAGGTGCAAATGTTAGAAATTTATTAAAAGCTAACTTCTTCCTATATATTAAATCGTAATTAGCGTATTTAATTTCAAATGCCTTTTGCATGTTTAATAAAATCATATCTCTTATTGAACCTAATCCTTCTTGTATAGATTTGACTCTTTCTTTTGTCATATAGGCTATTATCTTTCCATTATTGACAAGCTTTAATTTTGACTTGATTGAGATTGTAAGATAAGCAGAACCAAATAATAATAAAGAAAATATTGTTATATTCCAATTAATAAATAACAGTGTTACTATTATAAAAATAATAAATGAAAAATAAGATAAAAGATTAAGGCAGTTATAAATAGAACGTACTGTAAAATCTACATAAGTAGTTGCTGCTGAGATTACTTGGCTACTATTAAGATTAATATGTTTTTCATAGGATTGATTTAAAGTTTTCTTATAAGCCAAACAACTTATATCATTTCCAATTAAGGCTGCATAAAAATTATTTATCCACAAAATAGCTAATCTTAAAGTTGTTGAAAGAATAGAGAAAGATATAAAAATAATTATTATTGGAATAATAATTTTACCTTCAGTATTTACACCAATTATTAAAAATAAATTTCTTAGCCATTCTATAGCCAATACTCTATTAGGCTCTATAAGAGCAGTTATCAGAGGCAAAGTCATTGCTATTGAAAATGATTCTGAAAAACTTCCAATTATATTTAAAATCATTAAAAATAAAAATTGTCTTTTTCTTTTCTTAGAGAAATTAATCCATAACTCAAATAAAAGTCGAAATGTTTTTTTATCGCTATTTTTTTTACTCATACATTTTAATTTAAGAATATTTTTCTTCTTTATTTTTAAAACAAATTTCTCTTGCTTTTTCAAGTTGATCAAATGTATCTATAGATAAAAAGTCTCCTTCAACTGGAAATGTACTAATTTCAATCCCTGAATAAATTAATCTCAATTGTTCCAAATTTTCATTTTTTTCTAAATATGAAATAGGATAACTTTTCCAGTTTTGAAGTATATCTGCTCTATATCCATAAATACCTACATGACCCCAATAGTCGCAATATAAATGCCAATCTTCTTTTTTATGATCTCTTATAAAAGGTAAAGCGGTTCTTGAAAAATATATTGCTTTTTTTTCTTTATTTATTAGTGTTTTTACAACGGCTGGATTATGTATATCATTCTTAGATATCTTAAAAATAGGGGTAACAACTTCTGGTATTTTTTCTGAATTTAAACAAAAATCAGACATCTTATCTAAAACATAAGGATCAAGGAAAGGTTGATCTCCTTGAACATTTATAATCAAAGTAGATTCTTTAATTTTATTAATATCATTAGAATTTTTTTTATTAAGATCTTCATTTTGCCAAGCTATTTTTAATAACTCTTCAATTACAGAGGAAATCCTTTCACTTCCAGAAGTACAAGATGAAGAAGTAATTAATGAATTAATTCCTAAATTTTTAGCTATAGTTGACAACTCTTCAGAATCTGTACATAGAACTATATTTGATACTGGTACACTTTTTTTACACTGTTCCAATACTCTAGAAATCATCATTTTTCCACCAATATCTGCTATTACTTTTTGAGGCAATCTTGATGAGTTAAGCCTAGCTGGTACAGCTATAATTTTTTTTCTGATTGGCATTAATCCCATAATTTCATTGCTTCTTCTCTGGCAGAAAACCATTCTTTAGAAAATTCACTGTCCATATTTCTTTGATCTTTAAACCATGGTCCTCCAAGAGTCCAATGTATTAGTTTCGGAGAACTATCATTTTTAGGATCAGCAGTATTTCCATCAAAAACGAGCTCATTCCATCCATCAGAATTAAAAGCACCTATTTGATTTTCATTCTCAAGCCAATTAAATCTATGAAGATCTAGACCACTAGCATTATTAATATAGTCAATACTTAATTTTTTACACTTTTTACAATTCATAAGCATTAGAGAACTCCAATTTTTCTTTGGATAAGAAGACTGAATCTCTCCTAGAAATTTAGTTTTTTCAGTAGGTTTATGATTATGTTTAACACACATTAATGAATATTTTTCGTTCCTCTGCTCCCATAATTCTCCAATATCAGAGAAGCAAAGCATATCGCAATCCATAAAAATAGCCCATCCTCGATAGTTCATTAGAAATGGAACTAGAAATCTTGTAAAAGAGAAATCTGTACTTTGTTTTTCTTCTCTTTCCCTACTATGATAACCCTGTTTAACCAATTGACTGGTTACTAAGGGAGTAATAGATAAAGGGTAAGTAGAATATTGATACAGACTATCAATTAAAACATTAGTAGCTGCTCTTTCTCTGAAGTCGTAACCTATAAATATAGGGATAAATTTTTGACTTTTAGATTTCATCTTAAAACCTCTAAATGGATGTTTTAACCCATCCATATTTAGAATAATTTTTCCATAAACCTTTCGATATTAAAAGCCTTTCTGATAGTTCTCTTATAGCTCCAAAACCCCCAGGTTTTTCAAGTTTCATATCAGAAATAGATACTAGAGATCCTGATGCATTTCTTGGGGTAAATAAGAGACTTACTAAAGGTCTGATTACCATATCATTAATATCATCGCCGACATAAGCACATTTTGAAATAGGAATACTTTTCTTTTTTTGAAAATCTTTTAATTTTTGATATTTATTTTTTACCTTAAAAAAGGTATATTTGATCCCTAATTGATTAGCTCTTAATTCAGCAGCAGCACTTTCTCCTCCACTTATTATAACTATTTTAATACCAACCTCTTGAAGTAAATTCATACTCAAACCATCTTTGACATCGAATCTTTTCAAAATATCACCATTGATTTGATACCATAATCCTCCATCAGTTAGAACTCCATCAACATCTAATATTAGAAATTCAATTTTCCTTAATTTTTTATAAAGTAACTTCCATCTAAGTTCTTTATAAAGGAATTTAAATGATAAAAAATTTATAGTCAATTATTTAATCCAGCCTGAATTAGATCATGAAGTCTTAGGATTCCAACAAATTCATAATTTTCACCCACAACAGGAAGTAAAGAAATTGGCTTTTTTCTATTTTTTTCCATAAGTTCAAGTGCTTCAATTGCAAACTTATCATATGAAATAACTATGGGATCTTTAGTCATTATCTCCTCGGCCAAGAGATTCTCCCAATCTTTTGGTTCATACTTTTTTAAAGCTCTTCTTAAATCTCCATCAGTAATTAAGCCAATCAATTTATTGTCATTATCTTTTCCCTTTATCCAGCAACTACCTATAGAGCCTCGCGTTATCTCTAAGATTATTTCCCTAAAAGATGAATTCTCTAATAAGGGATTTAATTGATTAATTGGTTTCATTAAATCAGAAACCTTCAAAGTTAATTCTCTGCCAAGTTTACCTGCAGGATGATTTACTGCAAAATCTTTTCTTGATATACCTTTTTTTTCCATCAAAACAACTGCCAATGCATCCCCAATTGCCATTGCCACTGTAGTACTTGCAGTGGGTGCAAGATTCAAAGGGCAAACTTCTTTATTTACACTTGCATCTAAAAAAACATCACTTTGCGTAGCCAAAGTAGAATTAAGATTGCCTAAAATTCCAATTTGAAAAGACCCTTTATTCCTTAAGTGAGGAATTAATTGAATCAACTCTTGAGTCTCTCCACTATTAGAAAGCAAAATACATAGATCTCCTCTATCAACTATTCCAAGATCTCCATGAAGAGCATCTATAGGATTTAAGTAAATTGAAGTAAGACCTATTGATGAAAAGGTGGCTGCCAATTTTCTTGCTACAATCCCACTTTTCCCTACTCCTGTTAAAAGTAACTTTTTTTTATTTTCAAAACAATCTTCAAGTAATCTTAAAGTCTTTTCTACTTGATCATTATTCAATCTTTTTGCAGACTCCAATATCGCTGCTGATTCTTCCTTCATACATTCATATAACGAGAGCATAAAAAATCTTTAAAAATCAAACTTTTAATATGTGAAATTTTAACTTCAACATAAATTATTTTAAATTATCCTACGCAACATAATGAATTTAGAGAAGATAAGGCTAAAATCTTCACTTACATTGATACTTAATCATATTTAAACTAGTATATTTTAATTCGTTATTCTTAAATTAAAAGTATTCAAAAATGGATGTTTCAGTCGGGAAAATAAAATTTTCAAACAGCAAAGATTTTTGTTTAATTGGAGGAATTAACGTATTAGAGGATTATCATTCAGCATTAAATGCAGCCAAACACTATAAAGAAGTTTGTAAAAAATTAAATATAAATTTAGTATTTAAAGCCTCCTATGAAAAAGCTAACAGATCTTCAATTAATTCATATATGGGCCCAGGATTAAAAGATGGAATTTCAATGCTTTCAAAAATTAAAGAGAAATTAAACATACCAATCATTACAGATGTTCATCTTCCCGAAGAGGTAGATATCGCAGCAGAAGTATGTGATGTTGTACAGTTGCCAGCCTTTTTAGCTCGTCAAACTTCGCTTATTAAAGCAATGGCAAAAACCAAAGCCGTCATAAATATTAAAAAACCTCAATTTATAAGCCCTAGTCAGATGTACAACATAGTTGATAAATTCAGGAGTTATGGGAAAGAAGATTTACTTTTATGCGAGAGAGGAACTTCTTTTGGGTATGATAATTTGATTGTAGATTTTTTAGGAATTGGCGTAATGAAAAAAGCTTGCAACGATTTACCGATTATTTTTGATGTCACACACTCTCTTCAATATAGAGAAAAAAGTGCAGAGGCCTCGGGAGGGAGAAGAGAACAAATATTTGATTTGGCTAAATCTGGAATTGCGTCAAAAATTGCTGGTTTATTTTTAGAGTCTCATTTAGATCCTGACAACGCAAAATGCGATGGACCATCTGCTCTGCCTTTAAGACTTTTAGAGGAATTCCTTATACCCATAAAAGAAATTGATCAATTAATAAAGAAACAAAAAGATTTAAATATAAAGTGACTTAAACGAAATAGTTTAATTAATTTTTTAAATATTCTATTAAAGAATATAAATATTTAAATTTTTTTTATTTAGTAAGATTATTAACTATAAAAGCTATGATTTATTATGAGTATATTTATTAAATTTGGTTAATTCAACGAAAATACTTATAACCGGAGGCACTGGAAGCTTTGGTAAAGCTTTTTTAAAAGAGAATATATGTAAAAAAAATTTTGAAAGAATTGTTATTTATAGCAGAGACGAATTGAAGCAATGGGAATTACAACAATTGTATCCTGAGGATAAATATCCTAACCTAAGATTTTTCTTGGGTGACATTAGAGACCAAAACAGACTTAAAAGAGCATTAGAGAATATAAACACAGTGGTACATGCAGCTGCTCTGAAGCAAGTTCCAGCTGCAGAATATAATCCTATGGAGTTTGTTAAAACGAATGTATTAGGAGCAGAGAATCTCATACAAGCATGTTTAGATTCAGATGTAAAAAATGTTGTTTCATTGAGTACAGATAAAGCTGCAGGCCCTGTAAATCTATATGGAGCGACTAAATTATGTGCCGACAAATTGTTTGTAGCAGCAAACAATATAAAGGGTAATAGAGATATTAAATTTTCAACAGTTAGATATGGCAATGTAATGGGTTCAAGAGGATCTGTTATTCCTTTTTTTCTACAAAAAATAAAAGATCATGAAAGAATCTTACCAATAACTTCAGATTTAATGACAAGATTTAATATTTCACTTATCGAAGGTGTGAATATGGTTTTATGGGCTTTAAAGAATTCAATTGGCGGTGAAATTATAATTCCCAAAATACCTAGTTACAAAATTACAGATCTTGCAGAAGCTATAGGTCCAAATTGTGAAAAAAAAGTTATTGGCATAAGGCCAGGTGAAAAAGTACATGAAGACTTAATAACCTCTGCAGAATCTTTTTCTACCATAGATATAGGTAATTTTTATGCAATTCTTCCTCATCCTGAATATCATTTAGATAGACATGATAAGAAGTTTCCTATATGCAAGAAAGTTCCAGAAGGTTTCCAATATAATTCAGGAACTAACAAAAACTTTTTAAGTATACATGAACTTAGAGAACTTATAAAAGAACATATAGATGAAAAATTTAAACCTTTTTAGAAATTATTATAAAAACTCAAAGTATATTCCTTATGGCAGGCAAAATATTACTAAGGATGATATTAAGGCTGTTATACAAGTTTTAAAAAGTGAATTTCTTACACAAGGTAATCTATTAGAAGATTTTGAAAAAAGAATCTCTATAAAAGTTAATTCAAAGTATGCAGTTGCAGTAAATAGCGCAACAAGTGCTTTACACATAGCATGTTTAGCTTTAGGTCTAAAAAAAGGGGATTATTTATGGACCTCCCCAATCACCTTTGTTGCATCAGCTAATTGCGGTATTTATTGTGGAGCCAAAATAGATTTTGTTGATGTAGATAAAAACTCATGTCTTATTTCAATAAAAGAATTAGAAAAAAAACTTCAAAAAGCAAAACTAGAAAACAAATTACCAAAAATTATTATTCCAGTTCATTTAGGCGGAAGTAGTTGTGATATGAAGGCAATTTATAAACTTTCAAAAGAATATGGGTTTTCTATAATTGAAGATGCAAGTCATGCCTTGGGAGGAAAATTTGAAAATCAGCCTGTAGGAAATTGCAAATATAGTGATATTTCAATATTCAGCTTTCATCCTGTAAAAATAATTACAACAGGTGAAGGTGGCGTAGCTGTAACTAATAGTCAAAAATATGCCCAAGAAATGAAAGATTTACGTTCTCATTACATTATTAAAGATCGAAATAGATTTAAAGAAAATATTCCAGGCGAATGGAGATATGAGATGCAAGGATTAGGTTTTAATTACCGAATGAATGAGATTCAAGCCGCTTTAGGTTTGAGCCAATTAACAAGACTAGAAAAGATTGTGTACAGAAGAAATGTTATCTACAATAAATATAAGGAATATTTAAAAAATTTACCTTTAAAATTAATTGAAGTACCTAATAATGTTTATTCATCACATCACTTAGCAGTTATAAAGCTAGAAGATAAAGATATTCATCAAAATGTTTTTGAAGGAATGAGAAAAAATAGTATTGGGGTACAACTTCATTATTCCCCAGTTCATCTTCAACCTTTTTACAAAAAATTTGGATTTAAAAAGGGTGATTTTCCAAATGCAGAGGATTATGCATCAAGGGCATTTTCTTTACCTCTATATCCTGAATTGAATAATTTTAGCCTTAGAAAAATAGTAAAGATATTAAAAGAATTAATCTATTAATATGACAACGAAACTGTGTCTAGGTACTGCTCAATTTGGCATGAATTATGGAATAACTAATCAAATGGGGAAGCCAAAAGATAATGAAATTGACTTAATAATAAAAAGTGCATTGAATAATAATATCTTTTATTTTGATACTGCTAATGCCTATGGGAATTCAGAAATAATTTTAGGAAACAAATTATTAAATAAACAGGATATAAAATTCATAACAAAATTTAATTCTGGAGTTAAAAATTCTTTTACAGAAGAAGATATAAATAAATTAGAAAATAATTTTGAGAAAACTCTGAAAAGATTAAAAACAAATAATATCGACTCTTTATTAATCCATGATCCTAATGATATAAAAAAAGATAACAACCATTTGCTTTTAAACTGGCTTTATAGATTAAAATCCCAGGGTAAAATAAACAGATTTGGTTTATCAATATATGAAGAGTCTGATTTAGAAAATGCACCTTTGAATGAAATAGATGTTATTCAAATGCCTATTTCTATTTATGATCAGAGATTATTAAAAGATTCCTTTATAAATAAACTTTTGGATAAAAATATAATAATTCACATAAGAAGCATATTTCTCCAAGGGCTTCTTCTTCAAGTTTCAAAAAAATGGCCCAAGCATATTAATAAGTCTTTTTTAAATCATCATATTATTTATGAAAAAGAACTATTTTCAAAAAATATAAGTCTTATGGATGCTGCAATATCTTTCATTAAAGGTTTAAATTTTGCTGAGTTAGTCCTTTTTGGCGTTACAAGCATTTCAGAATTTAAAGCGATTAATGAAAGTTGGAATTGTGAAAAAAGTATAATTAATAAATTAGACTTTAAACTATTTAAGTGGGATATAGAAGAAGATATTGACCCTAGAAAATGGAAATGCCGATAATTAATTCAATGCAAAAAAAGATTGCCATAATAATTCAAGCAAGAATGAATTCTACAAGATTGCCAAGAAAAGTTTTGGCAAAATTGAATGAAAAATCACTATTTGAATTTTTAGTTACAAGATTAAAAAAAAGTACTTTAGTAAATGAAATTATCTTGGCCACCACCAATAATTCCATAGATGATCAATTGTGTGAAAAAGGGAAGGAATTAAATTTAAATATAGTAAGAGGAGATGAAGATGATGTTTTAGATAGATTTTTTGAAGCTTCAAAGGTAACCGAGGCAAATCTCTTCATTAGAGTTACTGCAGATTGTCCTTTTTTAGACCAATTTCTTATTGAAGATTTAATAAATGAATTTTTTAGGCAAAAGGTAGATTATTTATCAAATTGTTATCCACCAATGCTGCCTGATGGACTAGATCTAGAAATATTTACAAGAGAGTCCTTAATATCAGCGCATCAGAATTGCAACGATTTAAAAAAAAGAGAACATGTAACACCCTGGATAAGAGAATCAGGCAATTTTAAGATAGGTTCAATTAAATATCCCAAAGATTATTCGAACCTTAGGATAACTGTTGACGAAAAGGAGGATTTAGTTCTTGTAAGAAAAATAATAAGAGATTTTAATTTTAGTGAGGATTCAAAATGGCATAATTTGATTAATATCCTTAATGAAAATCCTGAACTAGTTAAAATAAATTCTAAATTCAAACGAAATGAAGGGGCCCTCATGGATCAAAGTAAAAAAATGTGGAACAGAGCAAAAAAAGTTATCCCTGGTGGCAATATGCTTTTATCTAAAAGACCAGAAATGTTTTTGCCTGAGAAATGGCCAGCTTATTTTTTGAAAACTAAGGGAGTAAATTTATGGGATTTAAATAAAGTTAAATATACTGATATGGCTTTGATGGGAGTAGGAACAAATTCACTTGGTTATTCCCATCCCCAGATAGATAAAGCAGTAATGAAAACGATAAGACAAGGAAACTTAAGTAGTTTAAATTGTGTTGAAGAAGTCTTACTAGCAGAAAAACTAATTGAATTGCATCCTTGGGCTGAAATGGTCAAGTTTGCTCGGACAGGAGGAGAAGCCAATGCAATTAGCATAAGGATTGCAAGGGCAGCAGCAGGAAGAGATACAATTGCAATATGCGGTTACCATGGTTGGCATGATTGGTATCTAGCGACAAATTTAAATAATAAAAATGGTTTAGAGGAACATCTTCTTTCAGGATTAGAGGCGAATGGTGTCCCTAAATCTCTGAAAGATAGTGTTAAGCCTTTCAGTTTTAACGATTTAGAGCAATTAAAAAATATAGTCAAAAATAGTAAACTTGCTGCGATAAAAATGGAAGTTGAGAGATCAACTCCCCCGAATACTGGTTTTTTAGAAGCTGTAAGAGAAATTTGCGATAAAGAAAAAATTATTCTTATTTTTGACGAATGCACCTCCGGCTTTAGAGAAACTTTTGGGGGAATTCATAAGAAATATGGAGTATTACCTGACATAGCAATTTTTGGGAAAGCCCTAGGTAATGGTTATGCTATTACATCCATTATTGGAAGATCATCAGTAATGGAATCTGCTCAAAGTACATTTATTAGTAGTACTTTTTGGACTGAAAGGATCGGTCCTTCTGCAGCTTTGAAAACATTAGAAATAATGGAAAAAGAAAGGAGCTGGGAGCAAATAACTATGAAAGGTGGAAAATTAAGGCGTATATGGTCAGATTTAGCAAAGAGACATGATTTAGAAATAGAAATTAATGGAATAAAGGCTTTAAGTGGGTTTAATTTTAAAAGTAAAAACAATAGAGAATATAAAAACTTAATAACTCAAGAGATGTTAAAAAAAGGTTTTCTAGCTTCTACTACATGCTATTTAAGTACAGCTCATAATTCAAAGGTATTTGAAAGATATGCAAATTGTTTGGATGATGTTTTTAAACTAATTTCAAAATGTGAAAATGGATATAATATTAAAGAAATGCTTAATTATCCATTAAGTCATACTGGTTTTGAAAGGCTTAATTAGAAACCTTTACAAATCATAAGTCCTGTTAATTTTTTTTAATTTAATTAATAAAATTATGATTTTAAATAAAAAAAGCAAATGAAAGAAGTAGTCCTCATAGTTGTTGCACATCCAGATGACGAAACTATCGGGATGGGAGGATCCATTAAAAAACATATTTTTAAAGGAGATGAAGTATATGCAATATCTATGACGGATGGAGTAGGATCAAGGGATTTATCCAGTTCAAAAGAAGTGAAATCAAGAATTGAATCTGCCAAATTAGCTTCTAGTTTACTAGGATTTAAATGGGAAAAATCTTATGATTTCGCAGACAATAAATTAGATTCCTATCCCCTTTTGGAAGTGGTTAAGTGTGTAGAAGAAGCAAAATCAAAATATGATCCAACAATTGTTTATACACATTCAAATGCAGATTTAAATATCGACCACAGAGTAATAGCGAATGCGGTATTAACTGCTTTTAGGCCACAGCCGAATGAGAATTGTAGAGAAATTAGACTATTTGAAGTTCCATCTGCAACTGATTATGGTAATAATATTGTTACTGGTTTTTTTAAACCAAATCTATTTATTTCCCTAGAAAAAAAACATTGGGAAGCAAAACTTTCAGCTTTAAAAGCTTATAAAAACGAAATTAAAGAATATCCTCATTCAAGATCTTTAGAATCAATTCAAAATTTAGCTAAATTAAGAGGAAATCAAATCGGAGTTAACATGGCTGAGTCTTTCCAAATTGTTCGTAAAATTGATCATTAAAAATGCGTTTAATAATTTGCGATTCAAAAGGATGGTTTAATTTGAATTCTGATATTGAAGAAAAAAATAAAATTAAATTGATTACTAAAAAAAATGATTTAAATATTGAGTTTTTAAATAATTTCAACCCAAGATATATTTTTTTCATTCATTGGAGTTGGAAAGTAGACGCTAAGATCTATTCTTCTTATGAATCAATTGTATTTCATACGGCACCATTACCTTATGGAAGGGGAGGTAGTCCAATTCAAAATTTAATCCTGAGAGGTTTTAAATCATCTCCAGTATGTGCATTGAAGATGATAAAAGAGTTAGATTCTGGCCCAATCTATTCAAAAATTGATATTAGTTTAGAGGGTTCTCTTAATAAAATATTTAAACGACTTAATAAAGCTATAAATGATCTTATAAAGAAAATTACCACCAAAAATATTACCCCTTACGAACAAGTCGGAAATGTATTCTTATTTAAAAGACTTACAGAAGAAGATAACGAGATACCATCTAACTTGAATCTTGAAGAGATATATGATCGTATTAGAATGATTGATGATGATAGATACCCTAACGCATATATAAAGTATGGTGATAATAAAATTGAATTTTATGATGCCAAATATAAAAACAATTCTTTATCAGTTTCATGCAAAATAACAAAATGGAAATAAGAAATATTAATCAAAACGACCTAGAGGATCTTTTCGAATGGAGAAATAATTATGAAAGTAGAAAACAATTTTTTAAAAAAAATAAAATAACACTTAAAGAACATCAAAAATGGTTTGAGGAATCCATAAAAAATCCAAACAAAGAATTTTTCATAGGAGAACTAAGTGGTATTAAACTAGGTGTATGTAGATTCGACTTTTTAGAAAAAGAAAATTATTCAGAGGTTTCGATAAATATAAATCCTACAGAGAGAGGTAAAGGATATGGCAAGCAATTATTAAACTATGCTTTAAATATATACCTTAGTAAAAAAAAACGAATTTTAATAGCAAAGATTAAAGAAGATAATATTCCTAGTATTAAAATATTTACCAGTTTGGGATTCCTGCTAACAAGAAAAGTTGAGGGGGTTATTCATATGGAATTCACAGAAAAATTAATTTTCAAAAAAGTTGAAATAGAAGATTCTTTAACTTTGTATGATTTATTGAAAAAGCGAAATTACAATATAAGCCATGAAGTTTTGCCAGATTTCAAAAGTCATAAACAATTTGTAGAAAATAATCCTTATTTATATTGGTATATTTTTTCTTTAAATGAAAAAGCAATGGGTACATTTTATATAAAAAATGATAATTCCATTGGGATTAATACTAATGAGCCCACGAAAGAAATAATAAATGAAATTTTAGATTTCATATTAGATAATTTTACTCCAAGAAAAGGAATTCCATCAGAAATACCGAATTATTTTTTTATTAATGTTTCCCAAAATAATAATCTATTAAAAGATATAGTTAGTTCTATTGGCTATATGCCAATACAAGTATCATATAAACTTATAAGAAGTTAAATAATTATATGTTCGAAATTGATGGACAAAAAATAGGGAAAGGTTTCAAACCATATATCGTTGCAGAATTATCTGCAAATCATGGAGGGGATATTGAGCGTGCCAAATCCTCAATAAAAGCAGCTAAGGAATCTGGAGCTAATGCCGTAAAAATTCAAAGTTATACTCCTGATACTATGACATTGAATTCCACCAAGGATGACTTTCTAATAAATGAAGGGCTTTGGAAAGGATATAATCTATATCAACTTTATAAAGAAGCTCATACTCCATTTGAATGGCATGAAGAACTATTTAAATTTGCTAAATCAATCAATATAACAATCTTTTCTACCCCCTTTGATGAAAGTGCTGTAGATCTTCTAGAGAAATTAAAAACGCCTGCATATAAAATCGCATCCTTTGAGATTACTGATCTACCTTTAATTAAATACGCTGCATCTAAACAAAAGCCAATGCTTATTTCTACAGGCATGGCTAATTTAAATGAGATAAAAGAAGCAATAGATTGTTGTAAAAAACAAGGAAATAAGAAAGTTCTTATTTTTCATTGTATTAGTAAATACCCAGCCGATATATTAGATTATCAACTTGGAGATATAAATCTTCTCAAAAAAGAGTTTAATGTTGAGATAGGTTTGTCTGACCATACAGTATCCAATTTAGCTTCATCTTTGGCAACAGCCTTAGGAGCATGTGCTATAGAAAAACACTTTAAATTGGATGAGACAGATTGCGGACCTGATTCAAGTTTCTCAGTAACGCCTAATCAATTAAAATCTTTGGTAACTGAATGCAATTTATCATTCGAAGCTTCAAAAACAAATTTCCTAAGAAGGACTGATTCAGAAAAAGAAAACAAGAAATTTAGGAGATCAATCTACTTTATAAAAAATCTTTCTAAAGGTCATATTTTAAAAAAAAATGATATTAAAAGAGTTAGGCCTGGATATGGCCTAGATCCAAAATACTTTGATGAGATTATTGGTAAAAAACTTACAAGAGATGTTCAATTAGCTCAAGCTGTAACCTGGAAATGTTTTGAATAAAAATAATAAATTAAAATTTCTAATACGTTAGATTTTTTATTTACATCTCTTATTTTGTATGGTGGATATCAAATTGAAGAAGATAAATTCAGAAACTTATATGATTCAAAAAATTTTTGACCAGGGAAACTAGTTAAAAAAATAATAACTAAATATTTATATTATTTATTTAAAGCCCTATGATTTAAAATATATAAATATGAAAAATTTAAAAATTTAATAATAATTAAGAAATTAATGAAAAAAATTGCACTCATAACCGGCGTTACAGGACAAGATGGAAGTTATTTAACAGAGCTTCTTCTGGAGAAGAACTACGAGGTACATGGGGTAAAAAGAAGAGCAAGTTTATTTAATACTGAAAGAATCGATCATCTTTATAAAGATCCTCATTATGATGATATAAATCTTTTTTTACACTATGGAGATCTTACTGATAGTCTAAATTTAATGAATATTATTCAAAAAGTAAAGCCTGATGAAATATATAATTTAGGTGCTCAAAGTGATGTAGCTGTAAGTTTTGAATCGCCAGAATATACGGCAAACTGTGATGCTCTTGGTGCTCTAAGAATTCTTGAGGCTATAAGAACTCTAAAGATTGTTGACAAAACAAAGTTTTACCAAGCAAGTACTTCAGAATTATTTGGTTTAGTTCAGGAAACACCTCAAAATGAAAAAACTCCTTTTTATCCCAGAAGCCCCTATGGAGTTGCAAAATTATATGCCTATTGGATAACTGTAAATTACAGAGAGTCCTATGGTATATTCGCAAGCAATGGAATTCTTTTTAACCACGAAAGCCCAAGAAGAGGAGAAACATTTGTTACTAGAAAAATCACTAGAGGTTTAACTCGAATAAATAATGGATTATCAAAATACTTATATATGGGGAATATTGATGCAATAAGAGATTGGGGCCACGCAAAAGACTATGTAAATATCCAATGGGAAATCCTCCAACAAAAAAATCCAGATGATTATGTAATTGCTACAGGTAGAAAGGCAAGCGTTAGAGAATTTATTGAATTATCTGCAAAAGAGTTGGGTTGGGGTGGTATTTATTGGGAGGGAAAAGGATTAAATGAAGTAGGAAAAAGGAAAGATAATAATGAGGTGGTAATAAAAATAGATAAAAATTACTTCAGGCCATGCGAAGTAAATTCTTTAATAGGAGATTCATCAAAAGCATTTAAACAGTTTGGATGGTCCCCAAAAATATCTTTAGAAGAACTTGTTTCCGATATGATTGAACATGATCGAAAGTTGGCAAATAAAGAATCATTATTACTAGAAAGGTTTTGATATAAAAATATTTACAAACTTCTTTTATACTAAAATCTAAATACAAAATTATTTAATATTCAGTGAATAAAATAAAAAATATATGTTGTATCGGCGCTGGTTACGTTGGGGGACCAACTATGGCAGTAATGGCGAAAAACTGTAAAGATATAGTTTTTAATGTGGTTGATGCTAATAAAGAAAGAATTGACAGTTGGAATCACAAAAACTTATCTAAATTACCAATTTTCGAACCAGGCCTTGAGGAGATTATTCGAAATACCAGAAATATAAATTTATTTTTTTCAACAAATATAAATGAGTGCATATCTAAAGCAGATATGATTTTTATTTCCGTTAATACTCCCACTAAAAAAACAGGACTTGGAGCAGGTAAAGCTAGTGATCTTAAATGGGTAGAAGCTTGCGCTAGGCAGGTGGCTTCACATTCTAAAAATCATACGATAGTTGTTGAAAAAAGTACGTTACCAGTTAGAACTGCAGAAGTAATCAAAAAAATATTAAATGCTGCCAATATTAAAAATGAAAATAATTTAAGTTTTGATGTTTTATCAAATCCTGAATTTTTAGCAGAAGGCACAGCCATAAATGATTTAGAAAATCCTGATAGGGTACTTATTGGAGGTGAAAATGAAAAAGCCATAAATTCTTTAATTGAAATTTATAAAAATTGGGTTCCTGAAAAAAAAATAATATGCACAAATATTTGGAGTAGTGAACTAGCGAAATTAACTTCTAATGCATTTCTTGCACAACGTATAAGCTCAATTAATTCAATTGGGGCATTATGTGAAGCAACGGGCGCAGATGTTAGAGAAGTTGCAAGGGCTATTGGGACTGATAGTAGAATAGGTTCAAAATTTCTTGATGCAGGTCCAGGTTTTGGAGGCAGTTGTTTTAAAAAAGATATACTAAATTTGGTTTACCTAGCTGAATATTATGGTCTAAATGAAGTAGCAAATTTTTGGGAGGGAGTTGTCAAACTAAATAATTGGCATCAACATAGAATCTCACAACTAGTATCTAGAAAACTTTTTGGAACAGTATCAGGTAAAAAAATATGTATTTTGGGTTTCTCATTTAAGGCAAATACAAATGATACTAGAGAATCAGCAGCAATTAGTATATGCAAGGATTTAATTGAAGAAGGATCACATTTACAAATACATGATCCAAAAGTGAAAGAATCGCAAATAGAGAAAGATCTTGGCGTAAAGTCCTTGAAAAACTTAACTAAAACTAAAAATAATAGCATTTATGATACAAAAGGTAATTGGCTTAAAGCAGATAATGTTTATCAGGCTTGTCAAGGGGTAGATGCTATTGTTGTTTTAACAGAATGGATTGAATATTCAAAAATAAATTGGAAATCGATAGCTAAAGAAGTAAGGTTTCCAACTTGGGTTTTTGATGCCAGATCAATTTTAAATTCTAATGAAGTTCTCGGAGCAGGTTTAAATTTATGGAAAATAGGATACGGGTTTAATAATGACAATTCTTAAATACTAAACGGAAAATCCATTAGGATTTTTCAGTTGCCAATTCCAACCATCTCTACAAATATCATTTAAAGTTCTTTGTGGAATCCAATTGAGAATTGACTTTGCATATGAATTATCTGCGACAACATATGCATTATCTCCTAATCTTCTTTCATCAAAAATAAAAGGTATTCTCACATTATTAATCTTCTCGAAATTTCTAATTAACTCTAAAACGCTTGTTCCTTTTCCAGTTCCAAGATTTAAAGTTAAAAACTGTGGCTTTTCTTTAATTAAGTAATTTAATGCATATAAATGTCCCTCTGCTACGTCCATTACGTGAATATAATCCCTTATACACGTTCCATCTTTAGTTGGCCAATCTGATCCAAATATTTTTATTGAATCGATTTTACCAGAAGCAACTTTAGTTATTCGAGGATATAAATTATCTGCTCTACCAAGAGGATCTTCCCCTATCAAACCAGATTCATGTGCTCCAACTGGATTAAAGTATCTTAAACAGGCAATTCGCCATTCATTTGGCGAACTTTTATAAGTATCTTTCAAAAATTTCTCAATAGTTAATTTTGTATCCCCATATGGATTGACGGGTACACAAACATCATTTTCATTAAGTTCACTTTTTAGCTTAGATTTATATACGGTTGCACTACTACTAAAAACAATATTTCTACACTTAAATTTTTTCATTGTTTTTAAAAGATTTATAGTTCCCCCGACATTTGTATCCCAGTATATTAATGGATTTATAACAGATTCAAATACTGATTTTAGACCTGCAAAATGGATAACAGATTCAATTTCCTTATTTAACTCAATACTCATCTGAAAAACTTTTTCAATATCCTCAAGATTATTGATATCTCCTTTGCATAGATAAATCTTACCGTTAGTATCTATCCCTTTATCTTTTAAGATAATTGAAATTTGGGTTATTGATTTCTCACTAGAATTTATAAAGGAATCAAGTATAAAAACGATATGACCTTTTTCCAGAAGTAACAAACACGTATGTGAACCAATAAAACCAGCCCCTCCTGTAACAAATATTGATTTCATTATGATTCAACCTTTTTGGTTTAAAATGTTTCAAGTTACATTAATGATAATTAAATCAAACCCTGAATTATGAATAAATTTATTACTTGTTAAATTTATGAATAAAAATATTTTAGTAACTGGAGCAGCCGGTTTTATTGGATTTCATCTTTGTAAAAAATTAATTGAAAATGGAACTAGAATAATTGGGATTGATAATATAAACGATTATTATGATATTGAACTTAAGAAAAAAAGATTAGAAATACTATCCCAAACATCATTTAAAAAAAATTGGATATTCTTCAAGACTGATTTACTTGATAAAGATCAACTTCTGCAAATATTTCAAGATCATAAACCTGAAACTGTAATTAATTTAGCTGCTCAAGCAGGTGTTAGGTATTCAATTGAAAATCCCAGAGCTTATATAAATTCAAATATATTGGGGTTCCAAAATATATTAGATTGCTGCAAAGAAAGTAGAATAAAACATTTACTCTATGCAAGTAGCAGCTCAGTTTATGGAGGCAATATCAACTCATCATTTTCCGAACTCGATTCGGTAGACCATCCTGTAAGCGTTTACGCCGCGACCAAAAGAGCTAATGAACTTTTTGCCCATACTTATAGTCATCTTTACAATATCCCTTCAACGGGTATGAGATTTTTTACAGTTTATGGTCCCTGGGGAAGACCAGATATGGCTCCTATGATATTTGCAAATTCAATATTCTCTAGAAAGCCCATTAAAGTATTTAATTTTGGAAAAATGTCACGTAGTTTTACTTATATAGATGACGTTATAGATTCTATTGAAAGATTAATCCAAAAGCCCCCAAGCATTGATAAAAAATTTGATAAAAAAAAACCAAGACCTAATTCAAGCTGGTGTCCTCACAGAATTTTTAATATAGGAAATAATGAATCTATTAAACTTGAAGAATTTATATATTTATTAGAAAAAGAAATTGGTAAAAATGCAATTAAGGAATATGAAGATATAAAGCCTGGGGATGTAAAAGAAACTAAGTCTGACAATTCAATATTAAAAGAATGGATTGGGGATTGTCCCAAGACTCCTTTAGATCAAGGTATTAATAAATTTATAAATTGGTACAAAAATTTCTATAATTATTAAGTATTTTAAAATTACAAGCGACTTAAGCAAATTTTAAATTTATTGATGATTTTTCAAATTATTTAATTTGTATATAACTTAATTAAATAAAGATCTTTGTAATTACCAATTTTTTCATATCTTAAAAAATTTCTATCATCAATTTCTTTTAATTGACTTTTAAGTAAATATAAGTTTATAGATTCATCATTACTTAAAAAATTATTCAGATCGTAATTAATATAATTTTTTAAGTAAAACGATAGTATTCTCTTATTCTTATCATCAATTTTATTTTCAATTGCATATACTTTACTCTTATCAATATTATTATTATTTATGAACTTTTTAAATTCATTGTTTGGATTCCCAATGATGCCGGAAGCAAAAAGAAAACTAAAAAGTAATATTTGTGAAAATGAAATTTTAATTATATAAATAAATTTTTTTTCATTTTTCGAATTCTTATAAATTTTAAACGCAAAATATAAAAAAACTATCCCAAAAATTAAAACTATTACTTTGCCAATTATATTTATATCTAATATTTGTATTTCAAAGAATAATGAAGAAAGAGAGATTAAGGATAATGAAAATCCTAATAGGAAATAAAGAAAGGAATAAATATTTAATACCAACTTATTGAAAGTATTATTAAGACTAAGTGAATCAAAAATTCCAAATGCAATCAAGGTTGAAATCCATGGGATTATGAATAAAAGATAGTGCGTATATGTAGAGGCTGTAAGCATCAATAAGACAAGTGCTAAGGAGGGGCATATTAAAAATAAAAGTTTGATTTCTTTTTCTTTTGATTTAAAAATTGAAAAAACACCATTAATAATAAAAACTATTACTGGTAAATTAAATAAAAATACATTTCTTGGATAAAACAAAAATCCCTCAAGAGGATTCTCTTCTTCTAAAACCTTCTGACTGAAATGAGAGAAAAGACGTAAATAACCTTGATCACCATATTTAATAAAAGCTAAAAGAAGATTTATTAATGAGGGAACAAAACCTGCAAGTAATCCTAAACAAAATATAAGAACATACTTTTTATTTGAAAAATTTAGTTTATGAATTATGAATGGAGAAAAACATATTAAAGGCAATAACTCAAAATAAGTTCTTATAAAAAAACCAAATGAAAATAAACAAGCGGAAATAAATATGTATTTATAATTCCTTTGGATATTCGAAGATGAATTAATCTTAGATAAGTAATATACAGAGAGTATGTTAATAAAAACAAAAAAGATATCTGGACTGCAATAATGACTATAAGAGAACCACAAAAATGATGTCGAAAGAATTAAGGTGGAAAATCTTGCAATTTCTTGATTAATTAAATCCTTATTCAAACAATAAAATACATACAAAGTTGCTAACGATAAAATATAACTAGGTAAACGAGCAGCGAATTCATTTTGTCCGAAGGACATTAAACTTAAAGCAGTTAACCAATAAGATCCTGCAAACTTATGATGTGGTTCTGAAAATGGTGTAAACCAATCACCTGATTGAATAATTAAATTTGCCCTATTTGCATATATCAATTCATCATGGGCTATAAGACTATGATTCCCAAGGAAAAATAAACAAACAAATGTGGAACTAACAGTTAACAAAAAAATAATTATTAGGTAATTATTTATTTTAAATTTAGGCTTAAAAAAATTAAAAATTATTTCTTTTTGTGGCATTTATAAATTCCATACTTAAGTGATTTAGCTTAATCATTAAATCATAGAATCGCATTTACTATATTAATAATACTAAATGTAATTTTTTAAGTTTATCTATATTAAGAAATTTATTTATAAAATTCTTTAATGACTTCAATAATATAATGGAGCCAAGCGGACTCGAACCGCTGACACCCTGCATGCCATGCAGGTACTCTACCAGCTGAGCTATGGCCCCATTCAAAAATAATAGCAATTTATTGCCCTTAATTTAAGGCTTCAGAATTTTTTATTTAATCCAGAATAATCAAAATTAAATATATTAAATTCTATACCAAGACTTTCGTTAGATGAATTATAAAATGCTCCTATAGAATAAGCTCTCCTTTTAAAATCTAAAGAATATTTAACATTAGAATAAGTCCCATTATTTAAGTTCAAGACATTACTAAAACCTAACAATAAAGGTCCATAAATTTGTTGCTGCAAATTAAATTTAATTTTTGGGTCATCATCAATATTATCAAATATGAATGGACTTTCTCCTCCCTTTAATACATAACTATATTGCGCACTTAACATTGTATAGTCAAGGAATTCTTCTTTAAAGGCACCATATTTCAGGACTGGGCCAGTATTAAACTGTAAAGCACTTTGACTAGAACCATCACTATATAAAAAAAGTGCCGACTCTAATCCTGTTGACCAATTTAAAGACTGAGAAACAACTACAGGAGAATATTTATAACTTTTGTCTATATTTCTATCTAAAGATTTTTTCTTCCATAATGGGAATTGATAATTGTAATCAGCCACAAAGGTATTCCTAAATAAATTTTCAAATTCTTCTCTAGAATTACTTTGAGCTTTGAAATGGCCAACATCATAAATTAAATTTAAAGTTGAATTTTTGTCATTTATTGACCATGCTTTTTTATTAGATAAATTAAATCCACTTGCAAAATAAATATCCTCTGTACCAAAATCCTTTATTATTTGCTCTCTAAAAATATTATAAAAACTCAAATCCAAGAAATTAGTAAATACTTTTTTGCTATTTTCTGAATGAACATGCTTTCCATTTAAATCACTTTGTCCATCGAAAATTGATCTATCGAAGTCTAATTTCGTACTTATAAAATTACTCAAATCATTGTCATTTGATAAGACTTTTTTCTCTTTAACTTTCTCCTTTAAATTTATTCGTTTTGATAATATTAACTTTGTTCTAAGAGATTCTCCAAGTCTTTCAGTATTAAAACTATTTAATTGGATATTAGATTCAAAATCCCAGTTATTATTTTCACTATTAATTGTTAAATCTAATGCAAAATAATCAGAAAACTTAATATCATTCTTTACTTTTTCACTAAAAAGAGATGAATTTTTTGCTGTAAAAGAATTTGTGCTTCCCTTCAAAGCTCTTTGAATTAAAAAATAAGGTTTTATTTGAAAACTATAATCATTAAAAAATTTTCTAGGATAAAAACCTCTAAATAAATAATATCCATCTTTATCTTTATAATCAGCTCCAAATCCTGACTCAATTAAAGAAGACTCACCATCAAATATAGAACGTCTTCCTACTGGAAATTTTAGATTTTTGTCTAATATTATCCAACTATTTTTACTAATAATTTTCAACTTATTATCTACTATTTCTGCAGAAAAATTATTGCTTAGGAAAACAACTTGTGGTTCGTTATAGATATCATTTGTAAAAAATATTTTTTTAGATTCTAAAGTTTTAGAATTATAAGTTAACTTATCTGCCTTATACCTCAATTTGGCTATAGAGTTTTTTAAAACTATATCCTGAATATTATGAGTTTTATCTTTTTCAGATTCATTTTTAAATCCTATCGAAGCACTATTTGAATTCCTAGGCTGATTTACTTGAATTTTTGAAGGGATTTCATTTCTATTATTTTTAATAATTTCTATTTCAAAATCCTTTGTAAAAGTCTTTTTATCTAGTACACCATAAATATCATTAATGTATCCATTATTTTCTTTTAAATCATAATAAAGTTTTGAGGCCTCAAAATATTGCTGCCCTTTTTTAAAAATTACATTTCCAACAACTGTTAATAATTTATTTTGAAGATCATATTTAATTAAATCTCCTCTCAAGGAGGCATTAGAAAAGTTAATTATTGCATTCCCTTCTGCATGAAATACTTCTTTTTCCCGATATTGAACATCTGAATTAATATCTAAAAAATTAATTTTTTTAAAATTATTTTTTTCAAAAGCTAAAAGATTAAACAATTTTTTGCCATTTACTTTTAAATCTTTAACTACCTCTTTTTTCGAAATTAGATTAGTATTTGAAATTTGAAAATTATAATCAAAATTATTTAATCCTGATTGATTAAAGTTTATACTTATTTCTTTTAATCTATTTTTATCAAAATCTTTTGCAAATATCTTATTTGGGTAAACAGTTAATAAATCAATTAATACTAAACCATTTAGAGAAATTAAAAGATTTTTTAATAGCAATTTTTTCAATATAATCTTCAAATACGTATTTTTATTATTATATGCTATTAAAGTTTCATATAATTTTAATTAAACCTTTCTCCATACAGCCAATAATTTGCCTTGAATTGAAATTTGATTTAAATCAACAACAATAGGTTCATAATTAGGATTAGCGGCCTCAAGAAATATTTGCCCACCTCTTTTTACAAAGTATTTTAAGGTTGTACCAAGTCCTGGAACCATTGCACTTACAATTGTCCCATTTTTTAAGAAAGAGGAATCTGCAACTGGTTCCATTAAAACCATATCTCCATCAGCTATACAAGCATCTATCATTGAATCTCCATTCACAGTTAATGCAAACACATTTTTTTTATTAAGGACATCTGAAATATCCAAATTTTCTTCAACGTCACTAAAAGTTTCAATTAAGCCTCCAGCTGCAACAGATCCCATAATTGGAATCCCTTCTAATAGTTCATCTACTACTTGCATTGTTCTAGCTTTTCCTTCCTGCCAAGAAATATATCCCTTTTCTTGTAGGTGCTTTAGGCGACTTTGAATTGGAGCTGGAGATTTTAAACCCATAGCTTGCATCATCTGCCTTATTGAAGGACTATGTTGGAATTGCTTCATATATTCTTTAATCCAACCGTAAAGTTCATTTTGAGCTTGGGTAAGATTATCACCTGAAGGTTTCATTAAAACTTATGTAAACTAATACATTTGTACCGTTTTTTAGAGATGGTTGCAACTTTCTTTAATAAAGAAGGTTATACAAAAGTGCTTGTTGAATATGCATTCTATTTTCAGCTTGCTCGAAAATCCTACTTTGATTACTTTCAAAAACATCATTAGTTATCTCTTTCCCTCTATATGCAGGAAGACAATGAAGGATTATTGCTCTATTATTCGCTTTACTAACCAAATTAGAATCAAGGGTAAATCCATTGAAATCTTTATCTTTCTTTTCACTTTTATTTTCTTCTCCCATAGACGACCATACATCAGTATAAAGAACATTTGATCCAGAAATAGCTTCATAAGGGTCGTTGAATATTTTAATCAAATTTCTTCCCTTGGATAACTGTTTAACTTTATTAATCACCATTGGGTTTGGTTCATAACCTTTCGGACAAGCAATTCTAACCTCAACTCCCAATAATGCACCACACATCATTAAGGAATTAGCGACATTATTACCATCACCTACAAAAGTTAAAATTAAGTTCTTAAAATCAATAAATTCCTCCTTAATTGTGAGGAAATCTGCTAAGGCCTGACAAGGGTGTTCCATGTCCGTTAAGGCGTTAATTACAGGTATTGAAGACCATTTAGCATATTCCTCTAAGTCAGACTGATTGAATGTTCTTACTGCGATAACATCGCAATATCTACTTAAAACACGAGCAGTATCTTTAATTATTTCACCCCTACCAATTTGTGAAGTATTTGGATTTAAGTCTATTGTTGTACCTCCCAGTCTTGACATTGCAACTTGGAAACTCACTCTCGTACGAGTAGATGACTTATCAAAAATTAAACCTAATACTTTATCTTTTAGTTGAACATTTAGATTTCTATTTTTAAATTCTAATGCAGTTAACAGAATATGATCAATTTCATTTAGGGAGAGATCTAAGCTTGATAAAAAATTATTATTTACAAGCTTTATTGGATTAAGCATTTTTAAATATTGTTAATACATTTATCTACTATGAAGGCATTTTGCTTTCTGCAAGTAAATTCTTAAGCTCATCACCTTCAATAACTTCTTCTTGAAGTATCTTTTGAGAAATTGATTCTAATAAAGGTAAATTATTTCTCAATATCTGTAATGCTGTTTCGTGAGCATCATCTACTAACTCTCTCACTTCTTTATCTATTGCCTGAGCTGTAGCATCACTAACTGATCTTCTAGGGTTATTACCATTTCCTAAGAATTGTCCGCCTCCTTGTTTATCGTAAGCTAATGGGCCAAGTATATCGCTCATACCAAATGTACCGACCATTTGCTCAGCGATATCAGTAGCTCTTTGAAGATCATTAGATGCACCCGTAGTTATTTTCCCAAAAACCACTTCTTCTGCAGATCTTCCACCAAGCAATGTTGCTATTTGGCCTTTTAATTCATCTTTAGAATTAAGAAATCTTTCTTCTGTAGGTAGTTGGAGTGTATAACCTAGAGCACTCATTCCTCTTGGCACAATTGAAATCTTAGCAACTTTTGAACCTCCTGGCATAAGATGACCTACAATTGCATGTCCAACTTCATGGTAAGCAACTACTTTCTTTTCATCATCTTGTAAAACACGACTCTTCTTTTCTAAACCAGCAACTACTCTTTCTATCGCCTCACTTAAATCTTGTTGTTCTACGCTTTTTCTTTTAGCTCTGGCTGCGAGTAAAGCAGCTTCATTTACCATGTTAGCTAAATCAGCCCCTGCGAATCCACTGGTAGCTTGAGCAATTGAATCTAAGTCTATTGAATCTGCAAGTTTAACTTTTTTTGTATAGATCTCTAAAATAGTTTTTCTACCTGATAAGTCAGGTCTATCAACTAATACCTGTCTATCGAATCTCCCTGGCCTTAGAAGTGCAGCGTCAAGCACCTCAGGCTGGTTAGTGGCAGCAAGAACAATAACTGGCTTATCAGCGGAGGCGAATCCGTCCATTTCAGTAAGAAGTTGATTTAAAGTTTGTTCTCTCTCATCATTACCACCAACAACTCCCATTGATCCAGAACGACTTTTACCAATGGCATCTAATTCGTCTATAAAGATAATACAAGGAGCTTTTTTCTTTGCTTGTTCAAATAAATCTCTTACTCTTGCTGCACCTGCACCTACAAAAAGTTCAACAAATTCAGAACCTGAAATAATAAAAAAAGGAACTTCCGCTTCTCCCGCAACCGCTTTAGAGAGAAGAGTTTTTCCTGTTCCTGGAGGGCCTACAAGAAGTACTCCTTTAGGTATTCTTGCACCAATATCGGTATATCTTTCTGGTTTCTTTAAAAAATCAACTATTTCAGTTAACTCATCTTTAGCTTCATCAACTCCAGCTACATCAGCAAAAGTAACTTTAGATTCATCATCGGGCACATAAACTTTTGCCTTGCTTTTGGTAAAACTTAATGCTCCTTGAGCACCGCCACCCCCCATGCTTCTTCTTGCAAAGAATTGCAGAACAAGTATAAAAATCAAAGGAGGCACTACCCAGCTTAAAATAGTTGAAAAGAAATTAGGCTTCTTCGGGGGGGCCGCAGCAAATTCAACCCCTTTACTTTCTAACCTTTGAGGAAGATCCATATCAAAAATAGGGGTTGTAGCTAATACAGAAGGGGCGCCCTCTTCTGCACCGTTTAATTCGTATCTAATTTGCTCTTGAGTAATATAGGCTCTTTTTACTTCTCCATCATTGACCTGATCTATAAATAAAGAGTAAGGAACCCTAGGAATCTGCATATTTTGATTAGGGAAGAGGCTACTAAAAAGAAGCAATGCTCCAACTCCTATCAAAATGATATTTACAATTCCAAATCTTCTATTAGGTTGATTATCGTCTTGTCTTATTGGCATAGTTATGGAAATTTGTGCACTTATTATAAACTAAAGGAAGAGAATTCGTATCTGTAATTATTTTTTTGGGTAAGAACCGTACGGTACTTATATCAAGTAAATTAGTAGTAGAAATTAATTTTCTAATGAACTCTTAATGCATATATCATTATCAAGAAAACTTATATTAGATTCTCTTAATTTTATAATTTCATCCATTTCTAGGAAGTCAAAATCTCCTAGTGGATTCATACTTGTCTCTCCTCCTAAAATTTTAGGAGCGATAAAAGATATTATTTCGTTAATACAACCCGATCTCATAGCTGCTGTCGCCAATTTTGGACCACATTCCCACAAAACCTTATTACAACCTCTTTTAGCTAAAAATTTTGAAATTAACTCTGGGTTGTCTTCAGATACCTTAGCAACCTCTACACATTTTGGAATTCTTGTGAGGAGGCTTTCATTTGCTGTAGAAGAATCATAAATAACCAAAGTTTTTGCCATATTACAGTCCCAAAGATTAGATTTTTCAGGGAGATCCAAAGTTTTTGTAAAAACAACTCGCAGAGGTTCTTTATATTTTAAACCTCTTGTAGTCAATAGAGGATTGTCTTTTCTTAATGTGTTACCTCCAATGATGATGGCATCAAATTCTGCTCTAAAAGAATGAACTAGTGACCTTGACTCTTCATTAGTAATCCACTTACTTTTACCATTTTTTAAACCTATTCGACCATCTATACTCATAGCCCATTTAAGAACACCAAAGGCCTTCTTAGTAACATTCCTGTGAATGAAAGCTTTATTTAATTCTGAAGATTCTTTTTTGCATAATCCTAAGTGAACTTGAATTCCAGCTTCTTTAAGCAGTTTGATACCTCTACCAGAAACTCTTTTATCAGGATCTTGAATAGATATAAATACATCTTTTATCCCAGAGGATATTATCTTATTTACACAGGGAGGAGTTTTACCTTGATGGCAGCAAGGTTCTAGATTTACATACATTGCCCCACCTTCTGGATCTCTATTTAAATTATTAATTGCCATTGCCTCAGCGTGAGGAGTCCCCGCCATATAATGAAAACCTTCTGAAATAAGATTTCCATTCTTATCAAGTATTACTGCCCCTACCCTAGGATTAGGACTTGTTGTATTTTTACCGAGAGAAGCCAAAAAGATTGCTCTTTTCATCCATTTTGTATGGCTTACGTTTTTTTCAGACATTCTGTCTATTTAGTAATCAACTTAGTGATCTCCATTCTCTAACCACGAAGGGTGGAACAGGTAACTCTGAAAAAACACCTGATAAAGATAATCTCAATGGCCTATTTTTATCGATATTTTGAATCAGCTCATCAAGATCAAATTCAGCAGCAGCTTGCCTGCCATCATTTGCTAATTCTACGTTGGATAAAGTTTTATCGTCTAATAACCACTTTTTTCTGCCTGATTCAACAATTAATCTGGTAGGGTGATCAATCCTGAGATTTCCTGGATAACCTATAACCCTTAGAATTAATTTTTCTTCAATAAGAGGTGATTTATAAGCTACTAATTGCCAAGTTTCAAAGTCCAAGTCTCTTAAAAACTCACTACTAGCATTTATTAACTTCCCATTTATTTCTGTTTCTGCAACTTCTGCAGATACTTTTAATGGGTTAAAAATAAAGGATAAAAGTAAAATTAAAGGTAATATTCCTCTTAAAAAATTATTTTTATTTGATTTTGTAATTTTCTTCATTTTCAGAATCCATCAGGGCATCTAAAGTTACAGCTGTTCTTACAATAGCTTGGTACCTTTTGATTATTTTACGATTTTTTTCTATAACTCGAGATAAATTCAAAGAGTCTTTTTCAGAATAGCTAGATGTTAAATCGTTAGAATCTTCTTCAATAAACTCAAATTCAGTATCCTTATTAATTAGAGTTAACAATAAATCATGTAATCTCTTTCTTCTTTCAGACAATTAATCTACTATGATAACTCGAACAATAATAAGATAATTTAATAAAACATTCAAACAGATTTGTTCCTTTTCATTAAATATTGATGACTGAAGTTTATAGAAAAATACATGTGGTAGGTATTAATTCATATAAATTTGAAGACTTACCTTCCAAATTACAAGATTTATTTAAAAAGACTGGAAAAATTGCAGTTCCAAATTCATATTTTGAAGAAATTAAATCATGGAGCCAAAATGCTCTAAAAAAGAAATCATTTTTTTCGAGCAACAGTAATAACGAACTTGTTAACTGGCTTAGATTACAAAAAACTGATGTTATTTTAATTTCGAGAGGTGATCCACTTTGGTTTGGAATTGGGAGAATATTACTTGAAAATTTTTCAAGAGATGAGTTAAGTTTTTATCCTTCAAATACTTGCATTCAATTAGCATTTAGCAAGTTAAAGATCCCATGGCAAGATACTGTTAATACAAGTATTCACGGCAGAGATTCAACTAAATTAGTTGAAGCTCTTAAAGCAAGGCCTTCAACTTTAGCTATAATTCCAGACGCAGATAAAAAAAGTTTAGAAATTATAAAAAAAAACTTATCAGAATTAAATCTGAATGACTTCTATGATTTTTGGCTCTGTGAAGAGATAGGCTTTGAAAGTGAAAAAATAAGAAAATTAAATCTTAAAGAGTCATTCCCAGATAAAATATCAAGTTTAAACGTTGTTGTTCTAATAAAAAAAGAGAAAAATTATTCTAACGATAATCTCCCTCTTTTCGGAACCAAAGACAGTGTTTTTAAAACTTTTAACGATAGACCAAATCTATTAACAAAAAGGGAAGTTCGAATTCAAATCTTAGCTGATTTAGAACTCCCGAAAAATGGTGTCCTCTGGGATATAGGAGCAGGTTGTGGGTCAATTGGTTTAGAGGCATTAAAATTAAGTCCTAATTTAGATTTGTTTTGTATAGATAAGAGGTTTGGATCAAAAGCATTAATACTAGAGAACTCAAAAAGGCTTGGCGTTAAACCAAAATTTATTTTTGAGGAAGATATCAATAACACCCTGAACTCGAGAAACTTTAATTCTTCTGAAAAGCCTATTAGATTAGTAATTGGAGGATGTGATAAAAAGACTAAACTTAAAATTATTAGAAAATTTTCTCAAGATATGAATATTGGAGATATTATCGTTATTCCATTAATAGATTTTCAAACTATTGAAGAATTAAGAGAGGAATTAGAAAATAATAATTTTAAAACTTGTTTAAATTTAATTCAGACTTACAAAAGTTTAAGTATTGCAAAGGGCATGAGATTAGAACCAAATAACCCTGTTTTTTTACTAAAAGGAGAAAAATAAATTAAAATAATTTTATTTGTGGGGTTTAGCCACATGGGGTAATCCCCAACCAAGTTTATTTCTTAAAACTTGGAAAAATTCATGATCTTCAAGTCTAATAAACTTCACTGAGTGTTTACTTTTTCTTATTAAAACTCTATC
Source organism: Prochlorococcus sp. AG-355-P07 (assembly GCA_003280575.1). Taxonomy (GTDB): domain Bacteria; phylum Cyanobacteriota; class Cyanobacteriia; order PCC-6307; family Cyanobiaceae; genus Prochlorococcus_A. The sequence goes on from QCEN01000001.1 coordinate 200,966, forward strand.
TTCAGGCCATACATAACAACCAGCATTTCCATCAACAACCATAACTAATCTTTCGGGAGTTGCTGGGAATACAGTAACTGGCTCTGAATCATTAAAAACTAATGCCCTTGATGCCAATGAATGTGGAGCAATTGGAGTTAACTGCACCACTGGGCAATCAGGCGTTATAACTGGTCCTCCAGCACTAAGAGAATATGCTGTAGAACCAGTTGGAGTGGATAAAATTACTCCATCAGCTGAGATATCCACAGGAGCATGTCGCCCAATGGAAATCTCAAAATGACACATACTTGTCAGCGGTTCTCGATGAAGGGCCATCTCATTAAGACAGAGAGACTCCCATCTCCTCTGATCATTCCTCATTACGCTAATTATGAAGCAAGTTCTTTCTTCGATTTCCCAATTACCAGCAATAATTTTATTTATTGCCTCATCAAGATTGGATAAATAAGCTTCTGCAAGAAAACCTAAATGACCAGTATTTATTGTAAGGATTGGAATTTTAGCAGGTGCTGTTTGCCTTGCTGCAGAAAGCACTGTTCCATCTCCGCCAAGAACTATTGCAAATTCCATTGACGAGTCAAATCCTTCGGGGACACAATTCGAATACCCCAAAGGACGAACATGTTGATCAGGATTGGCGAATCCAACCATTCCACCTGAGCTACTAACTCTTAGAACTTCATAATTTGAATTTTCCAATTTTTTCTGAACAGAACTTGCAGTTTGAACAGCAAGTTCTTTCCCATCATTAACGATTAGTCCTGCTTTACGTACCAATCAAAAAACCAAAACTATAACTATCTTAAACTAATTTACTGGTTAATCCTAATTTAAAATTTCAATTTATCAGAACTGTTCCAAGAATCTAAGATCATTAGTATAAAATTTTCTGATATCGTCAATCTGATGTCTAACCATACAAAACCTTTCAACACCTAATCCAGCTGCAAATCCAGTCCATTTTTCAGAATCTATTCCTAATTTTTCCAAGACCATCGGATCTACCATTCCACAGCCCATTACTTCTAACCATTTACCTTTCCATTGAACATCTACTTCTGCAGAAGGTTCAGTAAATGGGAAATAACTAGCTCTAAATCTTACAGGAATATCTCCAAAAAAGGTCTTTAAAAAAGTAAGAATTGTTCCCCTTAAATGACTAAAATTGATATCTTGATCGATACATAAAACCTCAACCTGATTAAATACAGGGGAATGAGTAGCATCTACAGCATCTCTCCTATATACTCTTCCGGGAGCAATAATTCTTACTGGAGGTGGATTTTTCTCCAAGTATCTTATTTGAACAGGTGAAGTATGGGTTCTTAAAAGTCTATTTTCATCTAAGTAGAAAGTATCCTGCATATCTCTTGCAGGATGATTTTTGGGTATATTAAGAGACTCAAAATTATAAAAATCAGTTTCAATTTCAGGGCCACTTTCAACTGAGTATCCTAAACCACAAAAAATATCTATTATCTCGTCTTGAGTTGAAATTAAAGGATGTTTATTTCCAGGGGGTATTCCAATTGAAGGGATAGTTACATCAATTTTTTCACTTTTAATCTTTTGTTCTAGGGCTTGATTATTAAGTTGATTTTTTCTTTCAGTTATTAGTTCTTGTAAATTTATTTTTATTAAATTTGCCTTCTGACCAATAATTGGTCTATCAGTGGCAGATAATTGACCCATTGTTTTCAAGATAATCGACAAATCACCTTTTTTTCCCAACAAAGAGACTCTAAGTTTATCAAGTTCTTCATGAGTATTAGAATTATCTATGTTATGTTTTGCTTTTAGAGAAAGATTATTTAGTTTTTCCTCAATTTGACTTAATGATTCAATTTGACTCACTGATATAGTAAAAATAAGTATTGCCTTATCTTACTTAAATATCGTCCATAAATAAAATGTATTGATTAATGAAACCGTTAAATATATTAATTAGTAATGATGATGGAGTTTTTGCGGCGGGGATAAGAGCGTTAGCAAAATCAGCTCAAAAAAGAGGACATAAGGTAAAAGTGGTATGTCCTGACCAAGAAAGATCAGCTACTGGTCATGGTCTTACCTTACAGTCTCCATTAAGAGTGGAAAAAGCTGATGAATTATTTGGAAAAGGAATTGAAGCTTGGGGATGTTCTGGTACACCTGCTGATTGCGTCAAATTAGCACTATCTGAACTCTTGGATAATAAACCCGATTTAGTACTTTCCGGAATAAATCACGGGCCCAATTTAGGGACAGATATTTTCTGTTCAGGCACAGTCGCTGCAGCTATGGAAGGCACTCTAGAAAATGTCCCCTCAATGGCAATAAGTGTTGCTAGTTTTAAATGGAAGAATTTTGAATTTGCTGGAGAAATTGCAATGAATATTGCCGAACAAGCAATTAACGATAGTTGGCCAGCATCACTTCTATTAAACTTGAATATACCTCCTTGCGAGAAAAGCAAAATTAAAGAATTATCCTGGACAAGATTATCAATCAGAAAATATAAAAATCAATTTTCCAAAAGAGAAGACCCAAGGGGTGATGATTATTATTGGCTCGCCGGAGAAGTGGTTTTAGATCTAAAATCAAAAGGTTATGGTCCAAAGAAATGGCCAAGTGACGTATCACAAATACAAGAAAATAAAATATCTCTCACACCCGTTGAGCCGGATTTATTTTGGAGGGGTAATTTAGACAAATTACCTAAAATTGATAATTCATTTATAAATCCTTCTTAGAAGCCATAAAGAAAAGCAAAGTCCAAAAAAATGTGCTGCAATAACTTGTGTATTACTTAGAACTGATAATATTTCAAGTCCAGTAATTGGAATATCTGATGTCGCTGTTATCAATTGTCCAGTTGTTTGAGAAGATGCTTGAATAAATAAGGCACCCATAAGAGCTTGATATCCAATTAAACCAAACAAAATTCCTAATAAATCAACTATTAATCCTCGTTTTATCAATTTACTAGTTTGTCCCCTTGAGGGTCTTGCGTTGCTTGCGATTGCCCTTCCCGTTCTAACTATTAACCAACCCTGCCAAAGACTGAAAAGTAGTAAAATCAAGGATATTGTCGTAAGCGATAGACCTGGTGCTAAGCCAAGCTGTCCTTCGCTATTATTTACGACATTTGAAAAAAGCAAAACAGCAGCAACAACAACACCTAAAATGGACTGAACCCAAAATCGTATCCATCCAATGCGCCGCATTCCAAATGAAAGGGACTGAAAATCAATTTTGTCAGACATTCATTTGATCGAATAAACTATAATCTATTCAAATTTGCCATCAAAATCATAAAATTGCACGTAATCTTTTGATCTCTTTAATATCGCCATCTGAAGTTAAGAATCCTACTTCAATAGCTATTGGAAGTTTTGATGGCCTTCATGCGGGCCATAGAAAATTAATCAAAAGTGTAGTTGAAGAGAATCAATATACCCCAACAATTGCGAGCTTCTGGCCTCATCCCAGAGAAGTTTTATTCAAAGAGACACGCCTTAGACTTGATCTCCCTTATGAAAAACTACCTATTCTTGAAGATCTTGGTATTGAACAATTAGTTTTGATTCCTTTTGATAAGGAACTATCTAAATTAAGCGCAGAAAGATTCGTAAGAGATATTTTGATTAATCAATTACAAGCAAAAAACATTTCTGTAGGTGCTAATTTTAAATTTGGTTTCAGGAGAAGTGGAGATATAAATACAATAAAAAATACGATTAAAGATACTGATATTAAACTCAAAATTACTCCAATTTTAGAAGACAAAGAGGGTAGAATAAGCAGCAGCAGGATAAGAGATTTATTGGAGAAAAGTGATATGAAAAATGCTTTCAATATTCTTAAAAGGCCTTATAGTTTTAATGGAAAGGTTGTTAAGGGTAAAGGAATTGGAAAAAGTATCGGATGGCCCACTGCAAACCTTGAAATAGATGGTAGAAAATTTTTACCTGGAGAAGGAGTCTACGCATCTTTGACAACCATAGAAAATTCCAACCAAAAAATTGAATCTGTTATGAATCTTGGCTCTCAACCAACAATAAATCCTTTATTGCCATCTGCTGTTGAAGTTCATTTAATAAATAAAGATATCGATCTATATGGTTTAAATTTATCTGTAGAACCAGTCGAAAAGCTTAGATCTCAAATCAAGTTCAAGAATATAGATCAACTTTCTAATCAAATTAAAAAAGATAGAGATAATGCTTTAAGAATTTTTAAAAACTATAAAAAATAAATTACAAATGCTGAATACCAATAAAACAAATGCTGATGATTTAAGAATTTATCAAATTATTGACGCTAATCTAGATAGAGCTAGAGAAGGACTAAGAGTATTAGAGGATTGGGCTAGATTTGGTCTAGGTAAAGAAAAATATGTTGAAAGGATTAAAAATTTTAGACAAATTTTGGGAAAAAATCATTTAGAAGTTTATAAACAATCTAGAAATCACATTGAAGATAAATGCAAAGGATTGACTCATCAAGAGCAAATCAACAGAAAAACCTCTGAGCAAATTATAAGTTCTAATTCAGGGAGAGTTCAAGAAGCATTAAGAGTCATAGAAGAATTCTCAAGGCTTCATAATAATGAGCTTTCAAAAATCGCTTCGAAAATCAGATATGAAATATATACTATAGAAATCGACTTGTTAAGTTTAAGCAAGTGCGAGAAGTCGGAGAAAATATTAAAAAAAAACGACTTATATGTAATTACAGATCAAAGAGACAATTTGTTAGAAATAATAGAAGAAATTTTGATTGCGGGAGTAAGAATTATCCAACATAGATTTAAAACGGGAACTGATAAAGATCATCTTCAAAAAGCAATTCAAATTAAAAATCTATGTAAAAGATATAGTTCTTTGTTCATCGTTAACGACAGACTTGATATAGCTTTAGCATCAAATGCAGATGGCATTCATCTCGGTCAAGATGATTTAGACTTAAAAACCGCGAGAAAATTATTAGGTCATTCAAAAATAATTGGTGTAAGTGCAAATAATGAAATTGATATTTCTAATGCTCTTAAAGAGGGTTGTGACTATATAGGAATTGGACCAGTATTTGAAACTGAAACGAAAAAGAATAAAAAACCTATAGGTATTGAAAGGATCAAAACATTAACAAAAGATTTAAATATTCCATGGTTTGCTATTGGAGGAATTAAAACAAGTAATATTTCATACTTAAAAAGCAATGGGTTCAAAAAAGTTGCTTTAGTTTCACAATTAATGAATTCTGAAGATCCTAAAGAAGAAGCTATCATGATCTTAAAAGAGTTGTCCCATGAAAATTAAAGTTAATGGTGAGGAAAAAAAAATAGAACTTGATCAAGAAAATGCTCTATTATCTACAGCGCTTAATTCCATGGGATATAAACCAAACACAATTGTTGTCGAATTAAATAATTTAATTATTAATTCAATAAAATGGGAAAAAGTGAAACTTAAAGATGGTGATAATCTAGAAATCGTCTCAATAGTTGGTGGTGGTTAAAAAAAAGATCTTTGTATATTGAAAATCTTCATAATTTTTTAAGTTTAAGCTTGAAACAATAACCAAAATTTTTTCATTTTCGTTTTATATTCTTAATACTTAAACAAAATGATGAAAGAAATTAACAATAATTCAAGATCTCTAAAATGGGAGCAAAATGGAGAGTTAGCCCATAAAGATCTCTCTGAGTTAATAGAAAGATTAAAAAATGTAGAAAGTGAGCATGCCTCTTCTGAATTGTCTAGATTAGGTACAAAATCAGACATAAAAGATTAATTTTGTTAAGTAGATCTTGTTTTTATAAAAATTTGTACCAAATTATAATTACTAAATATAAAAGTAAATGCCGAAAAGATTTCCAGAGTGGGTAAATACTGAAGTTGTCATTAAGGCAATCAAAATGCGAGAAGAAGGAATGCTTTCAAAACAACTTAATTTATGGATAGAAAATCTATTAGAAATAGAAAAAAAGTAGGTATTTAGGAAATACTTTTAATAATTCTTAGAGCTGCCATTGCGGCTCCATATCCATTATCTATATTCATAACTACAATACCAGGAGAACAACTAGACAACATACTATTTAAGGCAGTTTCTCCATTTTTGCTGACTCCATAGCCAACTGAAACAGGTACTGCAATTATTGGTTGAGCCAACAATCCTCCCACTACTGTTGCCAAAGCTCCTTCCATTCCAGCACAAACTATTAAAACATCATATTTATTAATTTCTTCTAACTGACTCATTAATCGATGAAGTCCTGCTACGCCAACATCTATAAAAGATTGGCAATTCAAACCATAGATTTCAAGAGCTAATTGTGCTTCAAGCGTAACGGCTAAATCACTTGACCCTCCTGAAATTATGGCAACTTTTTTATTTGTATTTATTTTATTTTGATTTTTCCCAATTATTAGGCAATTTGCTTCTTCATAGAAGCATGCATCATCATGCAAATCTAAAAGATAATTAGCTTTTTCACTATTAATCCTAGTAATAAAAACAACCTCATTTTGACTTAATACACTCTCAGATAATCTCTTTAATTGGTCGATACTCTTGTCTTGCCCCCAAATAGCCTCAATGAGCCCAAGCCTCTCTCTTCTTTGAAAATCAAAATTGATATCAAAATTCATCTTTGCTTATCTAATTCTCCCTCATAAATTAATTCAAAAGGATTTTCTCCCACATTTAGAACAGCCTTAACATTATCTTCAAATTTTTCTTGGACCATATTTACTTCTGACATTGGTATGCTTTTCCATAATTTCTTACTTTTCCAATTTACCAATATTAAAGCTTCTTCTTTTTCTTTATCCCAAAATAATTGTCGTCCCAAAAAGCCATCTTGAGAAGATAACCAAGGCTCCCATATCTCTTTTTCAGCATTCAACCATGCCTCCTTCACATCAGCAGGGACTTTAAGTCTTAGTTCCTCTACGACTATTTCACCTTGATAACTATCCATAGTAAGCGCCTTTAAATCGGGAATATCAGATTGAAAAATTAAAACTAATAAGCAAATTAATACTAAACAAAATCTTTGAATTTTTTTTTTCAAATTTAAATTTAGTTTCATTTTTTCTCAAGTAGGACTACTGAATGGCAACTTATACCTTCTTCTCTTCCTTCTGGACCCAATTTTTCATTAGTAGTTGCTTTAATACCTATTAAACTTTCATCAATTTTTAAAATCTCAGAAATATTTTTTTTCATTTGTTTTATATGTGGCATGATTTTTGGCCTTTCAGCAACAAGAACACTATCAATATTATTTATTTCCCAACCATCTTGTCTTATCAAATCAATCACTTTTGATAATAAAAATAAGCTATCAGCATTTTTCCATTTTTCATCAGATGGCGGGAAATACTTTCCAATATCTCCCAGCGAGAGTGCTCCTAATAATGCATCCATTATTGAGTGACTTAAAACATCAGCATCACTATGACCATCTAAACCTAATTTATCGGGATGAAGCAATTTTACACCTCCAATAATTAAATCTCTCTCTTCTACTAGTCTATGAATATCGTATCCATTACCTATTCTAAATTTCATTAATTGATTAGTTTCTTTTAATATTCTCTTACTTTGTGGCGATTTTTTATAGTTTTCATTTGAAATCAAGTCACTTCTTCTCTCCAATGTTCTTTCAATACTTTTTTGCCTTCTCCACGAATTAATCTCTCTGTGGTTGCCGCTAACTAAGATGTCTGGCACTTTCATATCTTTAAAAATTAATGGCCTCGTGTAGTGAGGATATTCTAGTAAAGAAGAATTATGACTCTCATCTGCTAAGGAATCTGGATCACCAAGAGTTCCTGGTAATAATCTAGTCAAACCGTTAATTATTGATAAAGCGGGTATTTCACCTCCAGAAAGTACATAATCTCCTATCGATATCTCCTCATCAGCTAAACATCTAATCCTTTCATCAAAACCTTCATATTGACCACAAATAATTATTATTTGATCCAAAGTTGACCATCTCACTAGATCTTTTTGCTTTAAGACTTTACCCTGTGGTGTCATCAACAAAGTTTTTCTTTTAGTTGTTTTTTTGATTGATTCATACGCTTTATAAATAGGTTCAGGTTTTAATACCATTCCTGCTCCTCCTCCATAAGGCTTATCGTCTACTTGCCTGTAAAAACCTTCTCCATATTCTCTTAAATCATATAAGTTCACATCGATCAAATTATTATCGAGAGCTCTTGTTATTACTCCTAAATTATTTATTAATTCAAAAGCCTTTGGGAAAAGTGTAATTACATCAAAATTAAAACTACTCATTTAGAAATCTTCCTCATAACCAAACTCGACTAGCCTTGATACTTTTTTTCTCCAATTAGGAACAACTTTCACAAATAACTCCAAGTGAACTGGACCATCAATTAATTTTGACATATTTGATCTTGCTGACTGACCAATAATTTTTAACATTGAACCTTGCTTTCCAATAAGAATGCCTTTTTGAGTTGATCTTTCAACGATAATAGTAGCCAAGATAGCAGTAAAAGTTTTGCCATTTTTTCTTTGCATTTCCTCTATCTTTTCTATTTTTACTGCAACACTATGAGGAACTTCTTCTCTTGTATTTATTAATACCTGCTCTCTTACTAAATCAGATAATAAATTATCTAATGGTTGATCGCATATCATTTCTTCATCATAAAGTTTTGGTCCCTCTGGAAGAAAAGTAAGTAACATATCAACTAATTCAGGACATCCTTCTCCATTTGAAGCACTTACAATTTGAAAAGTTCTATTAATTCCTAATAATCTTCTATATTGTTCTATTCGTAAATTTCTAAATTCTTTACTTACTAAATCCCACTTATTTAATACAACAATAAACTCAGTTTTATTTGATATTAAAAAGTTCAATATATATTCATCACCTCTACCAGGCTCCTCACTTGAATCAATAACAAAAATAACCACATCAACTCCATCAGTTGCCGATTTTGCGTTTTTTACTAATATTTCTCCAAGTCGATGATGAGGTTTATGAACACCTGGTGTGTCGACAAAAATTATTTGTCCATTTTTTGTAGTAAGTATTCCTTTTAATTTATTTCTCGTAGTTTGTGCTATCGGAGAAGTAATTGTTATTTTTTCTCCAATCAACTTATTTAATAAAGTAGATTTCCCGACATTTGGCCTTCCTAGTAAAGTTACAAACCCAGATCTATAATTGGACAAAGACATTTAATGCATCAATAATAAAATTCTGATCAAAAATGAAAAAAAAAGCTATAAATTTAAAAGAAGCAACGTTTACTCAGGCGATAAATATATCCGCACAATGGTGTAAAGAGTGGGGAGAAGATTTGCTCAGCGAAGAGGTTTTAGCCGATAGAATTGCAGAGCTAATCAAAACAAAAAAAGGACTCAGAGGATTTTTTGCTTACGCTTTATCAGATAAAAATTGTTTTTTGTTAGATAAACTTCCTTATTCACTAATTTTCAAACTTAACGAGGGTAGTGATGCCGTAGTAGAAATAGTAGTAAAAAATTTAATAATGAGTTCCGCTCAAATTATTATTCATAGGAGAGAAAATAATCATGAATATGAGATAACATCAGAGAATATTTCAGATAGATGTAAAGCTATTTTGAGACTGTTAGAAACAAAGTCAGTTACAAAGAATGTTAATCGAGTCCTTAAAGACCTAGATGATATGGGTAATAGTTTTGATAATTCAACAAAGTATGATGACGAGCAAAAAGAATTCATAAAAAAACAAATTCTTGATATTGCCCAATAAAAAAAGCGTAGAAACTAATCTACGCTTTGGGATAATATGTAAATAATTTTAGTCCCTTCTGCCACCACCTTGAAGAGCTATCATTAATCTTAATATGAAAACGAAAAGATTAATGTAAGTTAGATACATACCCAATGCTCCTGCGAGGTATTGATCATCATTATATCTTCTTGGCATTGTATAAAAATCCACAAAAGACATCGCAACAAATAGAACTGTTCCAAATCCTGCGATGATTAATTCAAGTCCTGAACCTCCAAAAACACCTGGAGCAAAGAATCCCCCAATTAATTGAAAAACCATTGCTATGAGAAGACCTATCAACCCAAGGCCGACAACACCACTCAGTGCTTGACCAACACTATCACTCATTCTCTGACCAGTGTAAGAGGCAATAACAAAAGTTATACCTGTAGCTAAAGCTGCTGTTCCTACCGAACCAATGCCAATTGTTCCTATTGCTAAAGCAACTATTCCACTTAAGGTAAATCCAGTTAGCAAACTAAATCCTGTTAGTAAAGGCAGGGCCTTAGCGTTATTTGCATTATTTGCGGCGCTTGTGGCTATAAAAAACAATATTAATTCTGCAATTAAAGCGACAATTGAAAGTGGCTGAAAAAGCCCAGGGTTTGTTGCTATGAGCGAGACACCTGCTAAAACACCTAAAGAAGTTAGAACCATACCTCCACCTACATAAGGCAAGGCTTTTTGAACAACATTAGGTCCAACAATTGAACTTGTTTGTGCTTCACGTATAGCTTGATTGAAATTACTACTTGCTGGCATTTTTTTTTTTATTGTTTTTTTATTCTACTTGATTTTTAAAATTTCAGGGTACGGATCACCATAGTTATAACGTTATTGATAAGCCTCAATAATTTTCTGAACTAAAGGATGACGAACTACATCTTCAACAGTTAAAAAACAAAATTTTATTCCTTCAGTTCCAGAGAAAATTCTTGATGCTTCTATGAGGCCGCTTTCCTGATCTTTTTTCAAATCAATTTGTGTAATATCTCCGTTTACTACCATTTTTGATCTCTCACCTAATCTGGTTAAAAACATTCTCATTTGAGAGCAAGTTGTGTTTTGTGCTTCATCTAAAATAACCATAGAGTTGTCTAAAGTTCTGCCTCTCATAAATGCTAGAGGTGCTACTTCAATAATTCCTTTATCGATTAAAGAATTTGTTCTATCAAACCCAAAAATACTATTTAAAGAATCAAATAGGGGTCTTAAGTATGGATCTACTTTCTGTTGCATATCGCCTGGCAGAAATCCCAAACTTTCTCCAGCTTCTACTGCTGGTCTAGTTAAAACAATTTTTTCTATCTTTTTCTCATTCAATAGTCTTGCTGCGCACACAGTTGCCAAAAATGTCTTACCAGTTCCAGCTGGACCAATTGCGAATGTAAGATCAAAGTTTTCAATTGATTCAACATATTCTTTTTGCCTTATAGTTCTAGGTCTTAAATATCTTCCTTCTTTTGAACGAGCTAAGATTTTTTTTCCAAGCTCAGCATGTGAAGATGATTCTCCCATATTTAAAGAACTTAAAGCCGCTTTGAGATCTACCTCTGGAACTTCTAACCCTTGTTCCCAAATTGGTCTTGTCAGCTCTACTAATGCTGAAGCTTTCTCAATTTTAGATATGATGCCATTCATCTCAAGTTGTAAACCTCTTATAGTTAAAGAAACTCCAGTAAGAGACTCAAATTTTTTTAAAAAAGAATTACCGGGACCTGACAGTGCTGTAGCTGCATCAGAGCTTGGCAAATCTATAGTGAAGTGACCAGTTTTGGAAACTTCTTTCATTTAGTTATTGGATAAAAATGTAAATTTATCAAACCACTAGCTTTCAGCTTCATTATTATCGCTTTCAGCTTTACTACTTTCACTTTTTAGATCTTTGTTTTTAGCTTTAGCTAATTTTTCCTTTTCTAATTTTGCCTTGCCAATTGCAATAGAGGGCCTTACAATTTTTTCTAACAACCCACCTTTTTCTAATAACGTTCTTACAACATTAGTTGGCTGAGCACCTTGAGTAAGTCTTGTTCTTAAAGCTTCCGTATCAAGCCTTGTTTCTTTAGTTCTTGGGTTATAAAAACCTAATTCTTGTAGTGGTCTACCATCTCTTCTGGAAGTACTATTGCATGCAACAATTCTGAAACTTGCCTCTTTTTTCTTTCCAAAGCGCTTAAGGCGCAATTTAATCATCTTAAATTTATGTATTTTTTATAATAGTATCATTTAAAGGTGAAAATTTAGAAACTATAAATCAGCAAACCCTTTTTTCTTCTTATTATTTTTTTGTTTTTTCATTGGTTTATTACCACTCATTCCCCCCATTCCTGGCATTCCTCCCATTCCTGGCATTCCTCCCATTCCTGGCATTCCTCCCATTCCTCCCATTCCTGGCATTCCTCCCATTCCTCCCATTCCTCCCATTCCTGGCATTCCTCCACTTGACATTTGTTTCATAAATCCTCTCATTCTTTGAAAATCAGCTAATACTTTATCTACATCTTTTGCTTTATAACCACTTCCCTGAGCGATCCTTTGTCTTCTTGAGGGCTGAGCTGCAAGTACCTCAGGTTTTTCTTTCTCCTCAAGAGTCATTGAAGAGATCATAGATTCTATTTTCTTAAGTTGATCTTCTCCATCCTTTATCATCCCATCATCAATTTTATTCATTCCTGGTATTAATTTTATCAATCCACCGAGTGATCCCATCCTTTTAATTAATCTCATTTGCTTAACAAAATCATTAAAATCAAAAGTTGCTTCTTGGAGTTTCTTTTGCATTGCCTCTGCATCAGCAAGTTCAACTTCTTTTTGGGCTTTTTCAACAAGTGTCAAAACATCACCCATACCTAAAATTCTGCTAGCCATTCTCTCAGGATGAAATGGTTGCAGTGCTTCTATTTTTTCACCTACTCCGATAAATTTAATCGGTTTACCGCTTATTTTTCTTATTGATAAAGCTGCCCCTCCTCTTGAGTCTCCATCCATCTTAGTTAGTATCGCTCCTGTAATTCCTACTTTTTCATGAAATGACTTTGTCAAGTCAGCAGCTTCTTGACCAATCATAGAATCAACAACAAGCAAGACCTCATCAGGATTAGAAACTTCTTTTATTCGAACCATTTCACTCATCATGGAATCATCAATTTGCAATCTTCCTGCGGTGTCAATAATTATCGAATTAAAATCATTTTCATTAGCAAAATTTAGTGCTTCTCTCGTTATCTCTTCTGGTTTACTATTTTTTTCTTTAGCTGAAAAAACTTCCAATCCATATTGACTACCTAACGTTTTAAGCTGTTCTACAGCAGCTGGTCGATAAATATCAGCTGCAACCAAAAGAACTTTTTTTTCTTTTTCTTTTAGATAAAGGCCTAATTTTCCTGTTGCAGTTGTTTTACCTGCTCCCTGAAGTCCAGCCATTAAAATAACTGTTGGACTATTTTCATTCTCATTTAATGGAGAATTTTCATTCCCCATAATTTTAATCAATTCTTTATTTACTACTTCTATAAATTTTTGACCAGGGTTTACACCCTTAACTACTTCTTCACCAATAGCTTTATCTTTGACATCCGATATAAACTCTTTGACTACTGACAAACTAACATCTGCATCAAGGAGAGCTCTTTTTACCTCCTTCAAGGCGTCGTTAATATTATTTTCACTAATTTTTCCTTCGCCTCTTAAACCCCTTACTGCGTCTTCAAAGCGTGACGAGAGTTCATCAAACATTATCAAATGGTAATTTTAATTATTATAGATGATCTTGAAGTTTGTAATTAGAAGCCGCTAACAAAATCAACTAATTTCCATGATTTATTTGAGAAACCGAGAATATATTTAACTTTAAGAGGGTTTAAAGATGTTTCATTAACAAATTCTCCAGAATTCTTTATTATCCGCTCTAGATAATTTAATTCTACTAAAACAACTATCCTGGAGGAAGTTTGTGATTCGAGGTCTATCTTCTGAATTTGGGACTTAATTTCTTTAATAATTCCTTTTTTGATATCCTTTTGCCTTTCTTCGATTGTTCTATCAATCAAACCGTTACTAACAATCTTGGAAAGATTAATTTCACTTTTTCCAGCTAAATAATTACTTTTATTTAGAAGCCAAAAATTAATTAAAGTTTTTATCTCTGCGATGGAAGGAGAGGCTTTCGTAATTTTTTCGAATTTAAAGGAATTTTTTTCTGTAGAGGGCTTAATATTAGAATTGAATTCATTATTAGGTTTTTTTTTAATCTCTTGAATAATATCTTTTTCCCTAACCTTTTGATTTTTATCAACTGCTATTAAAGGTTTATCTGATACAACTTCATTATTGATTGATTTTTTAAAATTACTTCTTAGAAATCCAATGCCGATACCAAATGTAAATAAAATAATAAACGCGTATAGGTAAATTAAATAAGGTGACCGACTTAAAAATTCTTTATTATTCAAAAATTCCCCAAAACTAAACTTTAATTCAGCAATTTTTTCAAATAAATACTTATAAACCTCTATGGTTTTATTCTTAATTATTTCCTCACTGAATTTGTTTTCATAAATATCCAGCTTCTCGAATTCTTGTTTAATGCCTCCTGGCCAAGGCAAACTCCTTGCATCAACATTCCCTGATGAACTATCAAAATCTTTAGTAATGTCATTTGAAGATTCTTTTTTTATTTGTTGCCTTTGAAGATTTGATTTAATTGAAATTTTTTCTGATTTCTTTTCTAATTTTTCTATAAATTCTTGAATTTCCCCATCTTCAAACCAAGAGTCCAAATCTACCTGTTTTGAGTCAATATCTCTATAGCCAACTAAAACATCATTTTCTAACCAATTTTTACAGAAAATACATATAGCTTCTAATTTATTTCCTGGATAATTACTAAGCCAATCTCGTAAATTCTCATCAGAACTGCTAGAGAACCTTGCAGAAGCTTGATCAATATCCGCCAAAAGGAGATCTAGACAACCAATAAGGGGCATGGAATCTAGACCAGATAAATTTAGTTTCTTTAGAATTCTCCTAGCTTCAAATAATTTTTCTGGCTTCCTTCGGGAAAAGCCAATTGCAGTTAGGGATAAAAAAGCTAAGAATCCTGATTCTAATGATCCTCTTTTTTGTAATTCAAGAAATAAATCTATCTGTTCTTGCACAGTCAAAAATGGCCTTATTTGCTGAAAAAAAGCTTCAAATTCTTGCTGATTTAGATAATCTCCATATTCAGACTTATTACCTTCCAAACCGCCTCTTTTAATTATAAAACTTTCCAACATACTTAATCCTTTTTTATGAGACTCTTGTTCATTTAAATCTCTACTAAGGAGATCTAGAATCCTGTAAGGGAGCAGTGCAACTAAGTCTTCTTCAAGTTCTTTCCTTTTTTCTACAAGCTTTCCCATTCTTTGAAGAAGTTGTATACCCTCTTGTAAAAAGTCCGCCGCATTTGAATAGGATCTAACTTGTTGTTCTTGAATTGCTGAATCTCTAGCTGTTAAAGCAGCCAATAAAGTTAGATCGGCTTCTCTACTACTCCCTAGGGCTGGAGTTTGTGGAGGCTGCAAAGCTTTTCTTGTAATTTTGAAAGCCTCCTTTGGAGAACCTGATTCCCAAAGAAGTATCAACCCTGCCACTTCTCTATTTGAGGAAAAATCTAGTCCAGAAGCACCATTTAATAACAAATTTTCATACTCTCTTCTGCTTTCTGGATCTGTAAGCAAATCAGCAGTGAGGCGAAGCAACTCAGATCTTTGAGTTAAAACTTCATAAGTAAAACCTTCATCAGGCGTTTTATCCAGACGTAACTGGAAAGCCCTTAATATTTCCTCAGATGTTGCAGAGGGGCTTACGCCAATTAAACGAAAATGGTCTAAAGGAAGTTCCAAACAAATATCCTATTGAAAATTCTTAGATAAATTTTATCAAGTTAAAAATTTTTTTCATAAGGTCTTACAGAGTTATTAAAAAAAATCATGAAATACGACCTTCACAGCTTAGAATGTTAACAAATCAAAACTTCATTAAGGTATTTTCTTGGAAACACACGTAGAGAGAATCTCAAATCTTCAAGACATAAAAAAAGCCAAATTAGATCGAGAGACTGGATTATTTCTTTATGAAGATATGATACTTGGTCGAAGGTTCGAAGATAAGTGTGCAGAGATGTACTACAGGGGGAAAATGTTTGGTTTCGTGCATCTATATAACGGTCAAGAGGCTATAAGTACTGGAATTATTGGTGCCATGAAAAAGAAACATGATTGGTTTTGTAGCACTTACCGCGATCATGTTCATGCATTAAGTGCAGGTGTTCCCTCTTTTGAAGTAATGAGCGAGCTTTTTGGAAAAGCTACAGGCTGTAGTAAAGGCCGAGGGGGCTCCATGCACTTATTTTCAAGAGAGCATCACTTATTGGGAGGATATGCTTTTATTGGGGAAGGAATTCCAGTTGCTTTAGGAGCAGCCTTTTCAAGTAAATATAAAAAAGAAGTCGCTGGCATTAAAAATAGTGATGCAGTAACTGCAGCATTCTTTGGAGATGGAACTTGTAATAATGGACAATTTTTTGAATGTTTAAATATGGCCCAATTATGGAAGCTACCAATAATTTTTGTTGTTGAGAATAATAAATGGGCTATTGGTATGGCACACGATAGAGCAACCAGTAATCCTGAAATCTGGAGAAAAGCTTCCGCTTTTGGGATGCATGGCGAAGAAGTTGATGGAATGGATGTTTTAGCAGTAAGGGGGGCAGCACAAAGAGCAATTGAGCGAGCTAGGGCAGGAGAAGGACCTACTCTTTTAGAATGTTTGACTTATAGATACAGAGGACATTCTCTTGCAGATCCAGATGAATTAAGGTCTGAGAAAGAGAAAGAGTTTTGGGGGAAAAGAGATCCTATCAAGAAATTAGCCCAAGAAATTATTGATGGTAAATTCGCAACTGAAGAAGAATTAAAAAATATTGAAAAGAAAATAGATTCAGAGATATCAGAGTCTGTTAAAAATGCCTTAGAAGCTCCTGAACCACCTTCACATGAATTGACAAAATATATTTGGGCCGAAGATTAGATTAAATACCGCTTGGTAATTTTCTGGTTAAATTCCTTAATTTTCTTAATGCCTTAAGTTCGACTTGTCTCACTCTTTCCCTGGAAACTTCTAGTAATCTGCCTATTTCAGCAAGTGTATGTCTCTCGTTTCCATCAAGTCCAAACCTTAATTTAAGAACATGTTGCTCTTGCTCGCTTAGATGACTTAACCACTTACCTAATTGTTCTTGGTACATTTTTTGCTCAACTTGATCTAAAGGCTCCTCATTATTACTATCAGCAATTAGATCTCCTAAAAAGCTCCTACCATCATCACCATTGACTGGAGCATCTAAACTACTTGTCGATAAAGCTTGTCTTAAAACAGAATCTAAATCTTCGACATCAATTTCCATGGCTTCTGCTATTTCAATTCTGCTTGGCATAGCGCCAAGTTTATGTGCTAAATCCCTACTCACTTTTCTTATAGATGCTAATCTTTCACTTAAATGAACTGGTAAACGAATCGTTCGTGATTGACAAGCTATTGCTCTTGTCATACTTTGTCTAATCCACCAAAAAGCGTAAGTAGAAAACTTATATCCTCTAGTAGGGTCAAATTTTTCAACAGCTCTCTCTAAACCAAGAGAACCCTCTTGAACTAAATCGAGGAGTTCAAGTCCCTTACCTTGGTATTTTTTTGCCACACTTACGACTAGTCTTAAATTAGCTTTCATCATTCTCTCTTTTGCTCTTCTGCCAATTTTTATTGTTCTTTTTTGCTGCGTTGTAAATTCTTTAATTTTTTCATTCAATTGACCATCCTCTGTGAGAAGCATCATTTTCTGAACTTGATTACCCAGTTCGATCTCCTCCGCAGGTGTAAGCAAAGGTACTCTACCGATATTCTGCAAATACCAACTGATAGGGTCGTTACCTCTCCTTTTTTGTGGTTCTGCTTGTGCTGGTATAGATGAAACCATTTTTTTGACCTGATTTAGGTACTAAAACTTTCCTACACTTTTTGTGAAATAGCCAAATATTTAATGCGCGCTTCAGATTTCAAGTAATATTTGTATATTTATGTGTTTAAAACTAGAAATAACTCTCTTAAATTGTTTCTTTCAAGATATTTGTCTCATTTTTCTGTTTCGCATAATTTTTGATAATTCATCACCAATAGCAGACGCATTAGATCCGCTTTTGCATTTTGATGCAGCAAATGAATGCAAAAGTACGTACTTAGCCAAAAAATCAGTTGTTATATTTCTACTAAAGGTTAAATCAATAGCGGAACTTCCAGCTACAAATCCAGTTAAAAGATCACCTAATCCAGCTCTAGCTGTCTGAGAATCTGTCCCATAAAGTTGCCATGCATTTTTATTATCAGTAATTATGCTATTAGCGCCTTTCAATAAAATGCTTATATTAAATTTTTTTGCCGCTTCAAGAGCCAACCCTATGTTGGTTTCAGATTTGATATCAGGGAATAACCTTTGAAATTCTTTGTTATGTGGTGTAATCCATGTTTTAAATTTTCTCTCTAAAAAGAAATTTGACCCTAATTTAGATTCCGAAATTCTGTTAAGTGCATCTGCATCCAAGATCAATAACCCTTCGTAATCCATAAGATATTCTTTTGATTTTTGCCAATCATCATTATCAATTCCTATTCCTGGGCCGACAGCTACTGAATCAAATGCACTTAAATCAATATTTTTTAAAGCACTATATAAAGATGCATCTCCATTTTGATTAGACAGCATAGTGTCCTTTAAAACTATTTCTGGAGCAACTTGCCAAATAGATTCAGCAACTATCTCAGGAAGGACAGCCGAAATATAGCCTGCTCCACTTGATATCGCACCTTTTAATCCTAAGAATGCCGCACCAGGATATTTTTCACTTCCAGCTATTAATAATGTTCTACCTCTTTTATATTTGTTGGAATTTTTTGGTAATGAAGGTAAATCAATATTTTTTAAATCTTTGTAAGTAACCTTAAAAATCTTTTTATCAACTTTGGAAAGTTTACTATTAGGCACCCCCACATCTATATGGTGCAATTCTCCAATAAAATGTAATGCTGAATCTTGCATCAAACCAATCTTATTAAGACCAATTGCCAAGGTATAGTCTGCCTTTACTGCGTTTTCTAAAAAAGGCTCTCCTTTATCAGGACATAGTCCTGTTGGAATATCAATACTTATTACCTTGCCATATTTATTATGAAATTTTTGATTAAAAAGTTTAATTAATTTATTATCAACTTTTCTTGTTTGATTATTACCAAAAACCGCATCAATCCAAAGTTCTTTACCATTTGCATCAGGGGGCTCTACTAATTTTGTGACACCAATAGATGTAAGATAATTAAGATGGCTATTTGTTAATGTTTTTTTTATAGGGAATGGACACCATACCTTTACTAAAAACCCTCTCAAAAAAAGCTCTCTAGCTATTACTGCACCATCCCCACCATTATGCCCAGGACCTATAAAAACAGTTATTCCATAGTTTAGAAGAGGTTCCCTTTTCAAGAGCCATCTACTAATTTGAATACCAGCTTTTTCCATCAATGCTTCTTGAGGCATTCCATCAAAAAACATTTCTTTCTCTAATATCAACATTTGCTTTGAATCAACAATTAAATGTTTAGAGTCAATTGTTGGCCATACAATTTCGTTCATAATTAGTGCAAAGCAATTGAAGTACTTTTCAAAATTTAAACTTTCATGTTAAAGACAAAAAAGGATAAAAAATTAGAGAACTTTTTTTCTTCTAATAATAAAACTAAAAAGAAGAAAAATATTATTGTAGGTCTTTCTGGTGGCGTAGATAGTTCCCTTTCAGCTGCTCTTCTTTTGGAAAGAGGCTGGAATGTTGAGGGACTAACTCTTTGGCTAATGAAAGGAGAAGGCTCCTGTTGTTCTGAAGGATTAGTAGATGCTGCTGGCCTTTGTGAAGATTTGGGAATTAATCATAAAATAATAGACTCAAGAGAAATTTTCGAAAGAGAGGTAATTAAAAAAACTACTGAAAGCTATGAGAAAGGATTCACTCCACTTCCATGTTCGATGTGCAACAAGAATGTTAAGTTTGAAGAGATGCTTAATTACGCAACAAGCAAAAAAGACTTTACTCATATTGCGACCGGACATTACGCAAGGATAAAAAAATCACCTTATGCTGAAAAACTCGATTGCAAGAGCTTTATATTTAAGGACTTCCTTCTTCTCAGAGGTGCTGACGAAAACAAAGACCAAAGTTATTTTCTTTATTCTCTTTCTCAAGAAGTACTAAGCAGATTAGAATTTCCTCTTGGTGAAATGAAAAAAGAAGAAACAAGAAGGGAAGCTCTCAGATTAGGCCTTAGAACTGCTCAAAAACCAGAAAGTCAAGATTTATGTTTAGTTGAGCATTATGGATC
This sequence comes from Prochlorococcus sp. AG-355-P07, assembly GCA_003280575.1. Classification (GTDB taxonomy): domain Bacteria; phylum Cyanobacteriota; class Cyanobacteriia; order PCC-6307; family Cyanobiaceae; genus Prochlorococcus_A. The sequence continues at coordinate 221,227 of QCEN01000001.1, forward strand.
AATGCAGATATTTATCGACAAACACATAGAACCCAAAGAAGGAGAAATTGTTCATGTAAATGGGAAAGTCCTTGGGAAGCACAATGGAATTCAGCACTTTACAGTAGGTCAGAGAAGAGGGTTGGGCATTGCTTGGCCGAAACCATTGTATGTAAAAAGTTTAGACAGGGTAAAAAACATAGTTTTTGTAGCAGATAAAAGTGAACTATTCCATAGAGAAGCAATAATTAAAAAAGTAAACTGGGTTTCAATCGAAGAACCTAAGCAAGAGATAGAGGTAGAAGCACAAATCAGATATAGAAGTCATCCAGTAAAAGGAACATTAATACCTTTGAAAAATTTAGATAATACAACTACTACATTTAAATTAATTTTTGAAGATAGCCAGAGTTCGGTAACGCCCGGACAAGCTGCAGTTTTTTATAAAGGAGAAATTTTATTAGGTGGTGGATTAATTAATTAATTTTCCAAAAGATATTTAATCCCATAAAAAATATAAACAAAAACAAAATAGGTTTATCTCCAAATTTTGTATAGAAAGTCTTTTCGGATGAAAACTTAGGGAACACTATTTCATTTTGCTCAACATTATAATCTAAAAGTTGAATTATTTTTCCATCATCTTGAATTAAGCCCGAAGGGCCGGTATTTGATACTAGTAAATTATTTTTCTTATTTTCAATACTTCTCAATCTAGCCAAAGATAGGAATTGATTATAAAGCTTATCTGGATATGGATCTAAATTTGCTGCAGTTATTATTAGTTTTGCACCGCTATTAATTGCCTCTCTGATTTTTAGTCCATTACTAATCTCATAACATATAGCTACTGCTAGTGGAGGTGTAAATTTAGGATCAAAAAATCTTGAATCAGAGCCTGGTTGAATTCCTCCTACTGCAGATAATCCTCTTGAAAAACTATCTAGAAAACTAGGTATTTTTTCACCTACTGGAACTAGTCTATTTTTATCTATAAATGAGGTGAAAGATTTATCTCCAATTTGAAATCCGAGGAAAGAACTTCTTAACTCATTATTTGAATTTCTGAAACCTCCTGACAAAGTATTAACCTTAATGCCTTTAGAAAAATAAAAATTATTAGATAGAGTTCCTTCAGGAGCGACAAGAAGTTTCGATTTGTTTGATAAAGCATATTTTTGAGCGATGGATAGCTTTTCTTCAATAAATTCATCATTTATTTTTAATTTTTCTCTTGTTGGTATATTAGTTTGCCAAATAGCTACTGGATATTCATAATTTCTTTTTAATGGAGCTGTTAAACCTCCAAATAAATGTAGGAAAATAAAAACCAAAAGTCCTAAAATAAATATTTTTTTAAAGTGAAGTTTTCTTTCCCATCTACCTTGAATATAAAAAATCCAAAATCCAATCAATATTTGTAATACGCATAAACCACTTGCACCAATCCATCTTGCTAAACCAGCAAGATAAATATCACCTGGGATAATACTCTCTCCTAAACCTATCCAAAAAAAAGGTGTTTGAGAAAGTATCAGTTCACCAATACCCCAAGTCAAAGATAAAAAAAATACTTTTACTGTTAAAGATAATATTTTCATTTTGAAAACATCCTCTTTCCAGAGAATAATTTCAACTAACAATCCCCATAAATAAACTAATATCCCACCCAGAAAAGCGCAAAATAATAATAATAAAATGGCAATTATTAAACTTGCAAGCCATGAAAACCCAAGCCATGTCAATGGATGAAGATCATAAAGCCAAGAATGACTTATCAAGATAAAGAAAAAACCCCAACAAAAATTTGCTATTCTCCTTTCACTTCCTTTCCATAAAATAAATAAAGATATCGGCATAAAAATCAGCCAAAAATGAGTTGAAACTGAAATTCCTCCTAAAATCCCTCCTAAACAAGGGTAAAAATATTGTCTTAGACTTTTAATTTGAGTTAGGATTAACAATCTAAATTACGAAATTAAATTTAAAATCACCCATTTATTGTACCTTCATTCTGTAGACTAAGTTTTAGTAACTTTCAAAATTTAAGTGAAAGAAGTCTTTATTAGTTTTGCAGTTTTTGTTTTTTGTGTTTCATTAACTCTTTTCAGTCAATTTAATTCTCCTCAAGTTGTTAATGCAGCTGAATCAGAAACTCAATCAGTTCAAAGAACACCTGTTGCAAAATCATCAAATGTCTCAAATAATAATTTATTTGAACTAGACCCATCAGATCCAAATCCTATACTTTTCGCTATGGCAGAAGAAACACCATCAGACAACAATTCAAGGACTACAGAAAGTGGCCTAATTATTGCAGATATCGTAAACGGGGAAGGAGATGAAGCTAGTGCTGGGCAAACAGTTACTGTAAATTATACAGGAACTCTAAAAGACGGGACACAATTTGATACCAGTATCGGCAGAGCTCCATTCAGCTTTCCCTTAGGTGCGGGAAGAGTAATAAAAGGTTGGGACGAAGGTGTAGCAGGCATGAAAGTTGGAGGCAAAAGAAAATTAACAATACCTCCGGAACTTGGATACGGATCAAGAGGTGCAGGTAATGTAATACCTGCTAATGCGACTTTAATATTTGAAGTTGAATTATTAAAAGTCAATTAAATTAAGTAAGAAAAATATCTAATACTTTTCAATTTAGTTAATATCCAAGTAATATATATACAACACCAAATATTTGAAATGTTAAGTAAATTCATCAATTTTTTTCTAGATAAAAAATCCCCAATGACAGTTTATGCTCACTGCGATGGTCCTTGTGGTGTTTACGACCCAGCATCTACGAGAGTTTCTGCTGAAGCAGTTTTATCAATGACAAAAAAACTTATTGCATTAGAAGCTCCTTCAAGCACTGATTCAGCAGAGTGGGCTGCATACAGTAATACATTTTCTAGATATGTTGCAGTTAAAGAAGAGCAAGCAAAAGAAACAAAGAAAGAGATTCTAATTTTGTGGACAGATTACTTTAAACCAGTTCACTTAGAAACTTATCCAGACTTACATGAAACCATTTGGAAGGCGGCCAAATTATGCAGTGCATGCAAAGTTAATATTGACTTAGCCCAAGCAGAAGAGCTAATGAGTTATGTAGAAAAAATTCATAATATTTTCTGGGCTTCAAAAGGAAGATCAGACGCTTTTGTAAAAGCTAGTTAATAAGAGTTATTTCTAAAAGTTTTTTTGATTTTATTTTATTTTTTTTAGGTTTAAGAAAAACCGCGATTATTAGTGGTGAATCGATGTTTCCTTACCTAAAAGAAGGTGATATTGTATTTTTTAAAAAATATAAAAAAAATAAATCAATACTTAAAAATCGACAAATAGTTATTTTTAATCATCCATTTAAAAATAAAAACCTAATAAAAAGGATAAACTCAGTAAATCAACATAACATTGAGGTTATTGGAGACAATATTGAATTTAGCGAAGATAGTAATAAATTTGGATTAATCAATAACGAAAAAATAATTGGGATTGTCACCTCTAAATTAATTATTCCTAAATTAAAAAATTTTTTAATTCAAAAAAACAGAAGCACTTCTTTGAATCCAAAATAATCCCAAAGAAAAGGAAAGCCCTCCTGCTGCAGCTATTAATCTTTTAATAAATTTTTGACTTGCTTTAAAGGTGGTAACAGATATTAAACAAGTAAAAAGATTCATACTTATGAGTGAACCAATCAAATATGAAATCAAATATAAGCAAGCGCTTGTTAGAGGTAGTGCTAAAGCAGGAAGAACTGCAAGAAAATGTGAACCTCCAGCTATACCGTGTAGCAAGCCTAAACCAGTCAAAGCATGTGAGTGCTTATTGTTATTTTTTTGTTCCTTAACATGAAAGTGAAAGTGACGATGGGCAATTCCATTCTCATGCTTATGGGCATGCGAGTGAATACTTAATTTAAAAGAATTTTTTATAGCAAATACTCCAACAATTAGAAGTGAAATTCCTACTAGGAATTCGGCAATACTAGAAAATTTGTTTAATGGCGTAATATCCTTAATAAAAATCGCTAGAAAAGCTAACAAGAGTACTCCTGAAGAATGTCCCAAGCCCCATGAGAAACTATTTTTAAGAGCTTTTTGAGGATTATTTATCGCAGCCGGTGCCATTGCAATTAGATGATCAGCGCCACTAACTACATGAACAAATCCTGCGACTATACCTGTTAAAATTACAGCTTGCATATATATTCAGTACAACTCTGTTTATTAAATTTTATAGCACGATTTGAAGTCAATATTAAATTGAGTTAAATAATTTCTTGAACGATTGTTCAATATCAGCCTCTCTCATAAAAGTTTCACCAATTAATACTCCCATGATTCCAATAGATCTAAGCGATTTTAAATCTTCGGCACAATTAATTCCGGATTCACTTATGGGAATAATATTTTGTTTTAAAAATATATCTGCATATGTATGCATTAATTCTATTGATGTTTTTAAATCCGTTTTAAAAGTCTTTAAGTCCCTGTTATTTATTCCAATCAAATTAAAAGATTTTAACTTTAGAATCCTTTCCAATTCATTAGAGTTATGGACTTCAACAAGAACACTCATCTTTAAATTATCAGCTATTTTCTTTAAATAAATTAAATCATCATCACTTAAAATCGCAGCGATTAATAATATTGCATCAGCACCAGATACCCTTGCTTTATAAATCTGATAAGCAGAAATAATAAAATCTTTGCAGAGGAGAGGGAGATTAGTTGATTTCCTTACAGTTTCGAGTATTTCATAACTACCTTGAAAAAACCTTTTATCGGTAAGTACTGAAATACATGATGCACCTAATCCTTCATAGCAAATTGCTATGTCTTCAGGATTGAAATCTTTTCTAATAACTCCTTTACTCGGACTAGCTTTTTTTATTTCAGCAATAACTCCTGGTTTTATTTTTGACTCCAAGATATTTTTGTAAAAATCTTTGGGAGTAGGAAGTTTTTCAATCTTTTTGATGAGATCTTCTAAAGAGACTATTTTTTTAAAATTCTTAATTTCAATATCCTTGTGCCATATAATTTCTTCAAGAATGTTTTTTGCTTGTGCTTCTCTATGAGGTACAGCATATTCTAAATTTTCTACCCTTACTGTTGGATTAGGTGGCCTGCGTCTTATCTCCATTAATTTTAGATATTATTTTATTTGAGAAGCCGCCTGTTTATATGCGACCTCAACTACTTCACTAAGAGTAGGATGAGTATGAACTTCCTTAGATAATTCAATTACATCTTGGTTTCTTGAAATAGCGTTCGAAATTTCTTGAATTAAATCAGCTGCATGTAACCCAAAAATATGAGCTCCTAATACCTTCCCATTATCTTTGTTGAAAATCAACTTTAGCAATCCATCACTCTCTAATTCAGCCAATGCTTTTGAATTAGCCTTAAAGAAACTTTTGACAACTCCCAAAGTAAAATTTTCTTTTATAGATGTCTCTTTAGCTTCAACTTCAGAGAGACCAACTGAACTTATCTCTGGGTGAGTAAAAGTTGCTGCGGGGATACTTTTATAGTTAATTTCGACATTACCACCGCAAATATTATCAACAGCAATTGTACCCTGCGCAGCAGCTGTATGGGCAAGCATTAGTTTGCCCGTTACATCTCCAACAGCCCAAATGTTAGGTATTATTTCATCACCATTCTTAACTCTCATTTGATCATCTACAGGAATGAAACCTTTTACTGTTTCGATACCAACCGACTCAAGATTTAAGTTATTACTATTAGGACTTCTGCCAGTTGCGACTAGTACAGCGTCAACTTCTAAAGTTTCTACAACTTCTTTAGATTTTGCATCAGTCAGTTCTATTTTTACAGGGCATCCAGGTGTTATTTTTGTCGCAAAGACATTTGATTTTGTGTCTATATCTCTTGCTTGAATAAGGTTCTTCTTAGCAATTTTAGTGATGTCTGGATCAAATGTTGGCATAATATTCTCCAAAGCCTCGATCATGGTAACTTCACAACCAAGCGCGGTATAAACATCAGCAAATTCTAGTCCTATATATCCGCTTCCAATAATTGCTATCCACCTTGGAAGCCACTCGAGTTTAACCGCATCATCGCTAGTAAATACGGTCCTATTATCCAAAGTTATTCCACGGGGCACAAAAGGAGAAGAGCCTGTTGCTATAACAATATTCTTACATGTGAAAATTTTATCAATTCCGTTTTTATCTCTTACACCTACTTTTTGATTTCCTTCAATTCTTCCAATTCCCAAAATAATTTCAACTCCGCTCCTTTTAAGAGTTTTTGTTAAATTCTCTCTAACATTTAAAACTAAATTATTTGCATGATCTGCAATTTTTGATCTCTCGAACCTTACTGGTGAAGCATGTATACCAAATTTAGCTAAATGTTCATAATTAGCTATTTCTCTAACTTTTCCACTTGCAGCCAAAAGAGCTTTAGATGGAACACAACCCTTGTTAACACAAGTGCCCCCCATATCAGAAGATTCTACTATTGCAACTTTCAGTCCCTTAACAGCAGCATGTTTAGCGGCATCAAAACCTCCATATCCTGCTCCTATTACTATTAAATCAAAATCAAAACTTGAATCAGTCACTTTTTATTTATTAATTTAGATGTGTATGCGACTCTTTTTCGTTCTAGTAATAACGGAACTGCAACACAAGCCACATTCAATGATTCTACAATCTCACTATGCGGAATTGTAATTGTTTCATTAAAAGCTTCTTGAATTTTTTTATGAATACCTTGACCTTCATTACCCAAAATTAATGCTGTACGTCTAGACCAATCAACTTCCCAGTAAGGTTTTGAAGGTTTTTTTGAACTCTCATTATGGCTACTAGTAGAGAAAATCTTAAATCCTACATTTGATAATTCAGACAAAGACTTAAGTAAAGAGTTTAATATTTCTTCTTCAATGCCATCAAATCTTAAAAATGGCAGATGAAAAACTGCACCTGAGGATGCTCTTAATACCTTTTGACCTAATGGGTGCGCACCTCCAGCTAAAAAAATTGCATTAACACCCGCAGCTAAAGCGGTTCTAAATAGATTACCCATATTCCCAGGATCTTGAATTCTGTCTAGAACAAGAACAAAATCATCTTTTCTATTAAATTGATAATTAGGTATTGCTGAAATCTCTACTAAAGCTGCTATTCCATCTGGATTGATTGTTGAAATCGCAGATGCCAAGACTTCCTCTGAGACAATATTTATTAATGACTCATCAAATTTTTTGCTTAGATTTTGATTCTTTCTTAGCCATTTTTCGGTAACTAAAATCTTAGAGGGATTTTTTCCAGACTTCAGCAATTCTTCAATGAGATGTGTACCCTCTATGCAAAAAAAGTCTTGATCTTTTGGAGATGATCCTCTCTTAAATGATCTAAATCTTTTAACTAGATTATTGTTTTTACTAGTTATTTTTAAAAAAGTATTTTCTATGAGTATTCTGAAAAATTTGTTATCAACTATATTTTAATTACATAAATATTTTGATCAATTATTTATTAAATTTTTATTTCCCAAGAAATCAAAAAATACATTTTCATTTTTAATTAATATTCATGACGTTACATAGGGTGGACTTAATATTATTAGTTTGTCATGATGGAGCTAATAAATTAAGTCTTAATGATTTGCGGAAGCAAAACGAAGTCATATCTTAAATCGCAAAATTTAAAGATTCTTGGCCAAGGCAAGTTAAATGGAATAGTTGAAATAAGTGGTGCGAAAAATTCCGCCCTAGTTTTATTAGCCTCATCATTGCTAACTAATGAAAAAATAATTCTTGAAAATGTACCTTTTCTTACTGATATTGAAAAGATGGGGAATATCTTAAAGAATTTAGGAGTGAATTTAGTTCGTAAAAACAACAAACTAGAAATAGATCCAACAACTATCTCAATTAAAGAACTTCCATACGAACTTGTTAAGGGATTAAGAGCTAGTTTCTTTTGTATAGGTGCACTATTAACAAAATTTGGAGAAGCTCAAGTACCGTTACCAGGTGGATGCAATATTGGTTCAAGGCCAATAGACGAGCACATTAATGGATTAATCGCGCTAGGAGCAGACATTATTATTGAAGAGGGAATTGTAAAGGCAAAAACAAGGGGGAACAAAAATAGACTTCATGGCACTCATATTAAATTAAATTGTCCAAGTGTAGGTGCGACTGAAACTTTAATAATGGCAGCATCTTTAGCCAAAGGAAGAACTACTATTGAAAATGCTGCTAGAGAGCCTGAAGTTCAAGATTTATGCCAAATGCTTAATAAAATGGGGGCAAAAATTTATGACTCCGGTAAAGAAACAATTATTATTGATGGTGTTAATAATCTTGGCGGATGTACCCATAAAGTAATTCCAGACCGAATAGAAGCTGGAACTTTTCTAATAGCTGCTGCTGCAACTTCCTCTTCAATAACAATTTCTCCAGTAATCCCTCATCATCTTGAAGCTGTCACTAATAAGCTTCAAGAGAGTGGGAGTAAAATTACGATTAAAGGTAATTCGATTTCTATCAAGAGTAAAGAGATTAAAGGAGTAGATATTGAAACAGCTCCTTTTCCAGGCTTTCCTACTGATTTGCAGGCACCATTTACAGCTTTAATGACAATAGCAAATGGGGAATCAAATATAACCGAAACAATTTTCGAAAACAGAATGAATCATATTTATTTACTTAATGCAATGGGTGCCCGTATAAAACTAAACAAAAACATAGCTCACATCAAAGGTGTTAAAACAATTAAAGGAATGAATCTAGTTGGCTCAGATTTAAGGTCATCAGCTGCATTAATAATTGCAGGAATCATCGCAAAAGGTAGTAGTAAAATATATGGATTAGAACATTTAGATAGAGGTTATGAAAATTTTGAATTAAAACTAAAAAATTTAGGTATAAAAATAACCAGAGAGGAAAGTAAAAGTACTTTTGAGAAGAATGAATATAAAATTAAAACTAAAACTGAAAAACTTTCAAAAATAGAAGCAGCATAATCTTTTCCAAAAATTTTTCAAACTAAGAAAGTTGATTCAAACGTAAGCAATATTTATTAGTGAAATACAACCCAAAAATAATATAAACAAAACTAGAAAGCGAGTAGACCAAATTTTAGTTAAACCATTAAATTTGAATTCGTTCATGCCCAAGTTCCACTATTAGATACGAATGTTGTAAGTATAGTTACAGCAATAAAAAGATAAGGTACAAATTTAAAGGATAATTTTTTAACTTGAGTTTTAGACATTTGCTTTTTTTTCAAATATAACACAATATTACTAATCATGAAGCTATCTCCTTTTAAAAAAGACTTTTAAGCGCATTTAATCACAAAAATGTATCATAAATGTTTAAATTTTCTTTTTCCCCCTCATTTCTTGTCAGCAAATGCAATAGATAATTCTATGTTTTTATCGAAAAGATTAACTATTAACAAACGTTATCTGGATAACTGTTCCTTGACCAAAACAATAGTCAATAAGTTGATTTTTGTTATAATAAAAAAGTTCATTTTTCAGAAGCCTTGGGAGCGTGGTGGAATTGGTAGACGCACCGCACTCAAAATGCGGCACCTTCGGGTATGTCGGTTCAAGTCCGACCGCTCCCACTTTGATGAATACCTATAGTCGATTCGATATATCTTTCAAAAAAGGAAAAGGTTGTTGGCTTTGGGACAAAACAGGTAAAAGGTATCTTGATGCAGTCGCTGGTATAGCAACTTGTAGTCTTGGACATAGCGATAGAGTTTTGAGAAGAAGGTTATCAACTCAACTAAAAAAGATTCAGCACATTTCTAATCTCTACAACATTGAAGAACAAGAACAATTAAGCAGAACTTTAACAAATATGAGTTGTGCTGAAAGCGTCTTCTTCTGTAATAGTGGTGCGGAAGCAAATGAATCAGCAATTAAATTAATTAAAAAATATGGAAATAAAACATATAAAGGTAAAGAATCAATTATTCTCGCAGCAGAATCTAGCTTCCATGGAAGGACGCTTGCAACCTTGAGTGCCACTGGACAACCAAAATATCAAAAAGGTTTCGAACCAATGATTCAAGGGTTCAAATTTTTTAAATTTAATAATTTTGGTTCGGTAAAAAAATTATTTGAAGAGTGTGAAAATAATGATCAAAAAATTTCCGGCGTTTTAGTTGAACCAATACAAGGCGAAGGCGGCGTAATTCCTGGAAGTAAAATATTTTTTAAAAGCCTGAGAGAAATATGTGATAAATATAATTCTCTTCTCATTTTAGATGAGGTCCAAAGTGGAGTAGGTCGAACTGGGAAAATGTGGGGTTATGAGAATTTAGGAATTGAACCTGATGGATTCACCCTTGCTAAAGGATTAGGAGGAGGTCATGCAATTGGAGCATTATTGGTAAAAGAAAAAGCCAACATTTTTTCTCCCGGGGATCATGCAAGTACTTTTGGAGGGAACCCATTTGCTTGTAAAGCTGCTTTAACTGTATTAGAAGAAATAAATAGAAGAAATATTATCAATAATGTTTATCTAAGAGGGGAACAATTAAGTGCTGGGTTTGAAGAATTGTCAAAAAAATTTCCAAATATTATTAGCGGGAAAAGAGGTTTAGGTTTAATACAAGGTCTTGCGATCAATCATGATTATGCTGATGCAAAAAAAATTACATTAAAAGCTTTTGATAAAGGATTACTGGTAGTTCCTGCAGGAGGAAATGTTGTAAGAATTGTCCCACCATTAGTTATTTCTCGAAGAGAAATTAATATTCTTTTAAATAAGCTAAATTCAATTTTTGAAGAGATATAGCAATTTAAATTTTGAAAAATGCAAATTTAAAAACATTTGAATTATTATCTCCTAAATATGAAAGGGATAATATCAAGTTAGGTTTATCAAGAATTAAAAAAGCACTTCAAGAACTTGGTAATCCTTGCAAGAATATTCCTGCCATACAGATTATTGGAACCAATGGGAAAGGATCAATCGCGGCATATTTAGAAAGTATACTTTTTGAAGCTAAAAGGAATTTCGGTGTAACCACATCTCCTCATCTTTTGGATGTATGCGAGAGGATTAGAGTTAATAAAAAAAATATAAACAAAAATGATTTTGAAAAAATATATAGATTAATAGAAAAAAATTTTTCAACATTTGAATTAACTCCTTTTGAAAAAATCATTTGCAGCGCGCTAATTTTTTTTGACCATCAAAAAGTTGAATTACTTATTCTTGAAGCTGGCTTAGGGGGACGATTAGACGCTACAACAGCCCATAAATCTAGACCAATAATTGCTATTGGGAATATTGGCTTAGACCATAGTGAATTTCTTGGAGATACGATTGTAAAAATTGCCGAAGAAAAATTAGCAGTTATTGAAAAAAACTCAATTGTCATCTCATGCAAACAGAATAGTCAAGTTGAAAATTTAATAACCAAAAAAGTTAAAAAGGTTGGAGCAGAAATTATCTGGAAAGATTCAATTACAAAAAGCTATGAGCTTGGATTAAAAGGAATTTTTCAAAAAGATAATGCTTCTGTAGCTGTTGGAGCAATTGAAGCGCTGAATAATTTGGGATTTAATATTAAAGAAAAACATATATCTGAAGGTCTTAAAAAGACAACTTGGAACGGTAGGCTAGAAATAATAAATTATTTCAACAAAGAAATTCTTGTAGATTGTGCGCACAATTATCCTGCTGCAAAAGCACTCTCTCATGAGCGAAGCAATTGGAAGAATGAAGAAAAAGGAATTTATTGGATTTTAGGTGTCCAAAGACAAAAAGATATTTCCGCAATATTAAAAACACTTCTAAAGAAAAATGATCACTTATTACTTGTGCCAGTTCCAAACCAACCTAGTTGGCAATTGAATGATCTCTCTCATATTAAAGAAATTGACTTCCAAAAAACAATTGAATTTAAAACATTTGAACTTGCCATTGAGTATTTATTTTCTTTAAAAAAATGGCCGACTAATCATCCTGTTCTAACAGGTTCTATTTTTTTAGTTGCTGAATTTATTAAATTTGCGAATAAACAGAAATATTAAATTTTAAATTGTTCTTTTACTTCCCAACCTTCCAATTTTCCTGGATTTAATAGCCCTTTAGGATCAAATCTTAATTTCGCTTTTACTTGATCTGCATCCACCACTCCAAGACCTCCTCCTTCAACTGTTAAAACATGCGGATTAAAAATAAACGCACCAAGTTTCTTGCAATCTTCCATTATTTCTTTTAATTCTTCTGCACCATTCCACTTTAATACAGGCAAAGCCGCTAATCTTGGTGATCCTTGTTGAGAAACTGCCTCTAAATGCCAAAGAACTTTTTTACCCCATTTTTTTCTCAAAAAATTAATTAACTCTAGTTCATTATTTAGTGGCAAAAGCATCTGTAAATACGTCCAATTTTTATCCCTAGACCTCATATGAAGAGTTGTATGATTCCATACGACTTCAGAAATTCCATTCACGAGCTTTTCTTCTTCCCCAAGTAGGGTAGATTCAACTTTAAATTTTTTACAAATTAGATCGATGGTTTTTATTCCTCCAAGAGTAGATTGTATTAATATCTTGTGACTTCTAGATTTACCTTTAAACCATTTTGGCATTTGATCTACAATTTCTTTTTCAAGAATTGCTCCTAATTTTAGATCAATTGCTGCGCTAGTAAGAGTTTTTAATATTTCTATTGTTTTTTCGAATTCAATACAGTCGATAACTAATGAGTACCACTTACGTTTGATATCAGTAGCAAGTAATAAAGAAGTAATTATTCCATTAGTCCCATAAGCATGATTAAGAGGTTCGGATTCTTCAGCATCAAATTTTAATAATGCAGGTTTTTCATTCATTGTTACTGCCTCTAAACCAATAAGATTTCCTGGATCTCTTAAAAATCCCCATCTAATGGAACCAATACCTCCTGATCCACCTGCAATAAAACCTCCAATTGTTGCAGTTTTCCAAGTACTAGGAAGCAACCTCAATTCTCTACCATATTTCTCTAATTGTTTATTCAAATCTCCCATAACACAGCCAGACTGTACTTTTACAAAGCCTGTATCTGGATCAAATTCTTCTAACTTATTAAAGTGACTCATCTGCATTACAACTCCATTAAATAATGGGACAGCTTGTCCATAATTACCTGTACCTGAACCCCTTAAAGTAAGTGGGATAGATAATTCCCAACAAATTTCTGCTACTTCCTTTACTGCTTTGTGATCACTAGGTCTTACCACCAAATCAGCAATACATTCATCTAATTTTTCAGTAAGGATTGGAGAGTAGTTATAAAAATCTTTTGAAAGTCTTTTTACATCGGATTTAGTTTCAATGATCTCTATGTTTTTGACTTCTCTAAATTTGTCTATAAATTTAAGTTTTGATATCATTAATAAAAATTTTTATGCTTTGTATATAAATTAGCCAATTAGCAATATAAATTGCCGTTTATAAATACTTTTCTCTTTAAATTGCTCGAAAAAACATCTGCCCATCTTTGTGCATCTAAAATCACAAAATCAGCAGGACAACCTTTTTTAATCAGACCATCCCATTTTAAATTTAACAATCTGCTAGGAGCTAAAAAAATAGAAGATAGAGTCATTCTCTCCCAAGGATTTAGCTGAAGCATAGGCATCGAGCAAGACAACATATAAAAAGGATCAAAATTACCAAATGGGTACCAAGGGTCTTGAACATTATCACTACCAAGGGATACATCCACATGTGATTTTTGTAATTGCTTTATTGGCGCAACTGGTCTTTTTAATGAAGTAGTTTTATTACTTCGATTGAGCAGCCAAAAATTTGTTAGAGGTAAAGCAATAACTTTAATATTATTCTCAGCCATTTTTTCTCCTAAATTTAAAATCTCTCTATTACTTAAAGAAATAAGACTACTCAAATGACTACAAGTGATCGGAATACTATTAATTTTTAAATTTTCGATTGTTTCTAATAAAACTTTTATTCCCGCTCCAGGTTCAATAATTGATTCATCTATATGCAAATCAATTTCTAATTTATATTTACTAGCAAGAAGAAGCATCTTTGATAGAAATTTGCTTGTATTTTTTTTATTGAAAGGAGGAACAATAACACCTCCTAAAATACCTCCATTAGAGGAAAATATTTTTGCTAAATCTTCTCCATCAGTTGTATCCCAGAATTCCATTGGAGCTAGAGCAACGTATTGTAGAGTCAACTCAGATGAAAATTTTTTTTGTAATTTAAAAAGTTCAATCCAAATGTCAATAGATTGACCTTTGTATGTATCGATATGACTTCTAATAGCTCGATATCCATTTCTAATAGCAAGTTTTAATGATTTCTCAACTCTTTCAAGAACCTTATCTGTAGTTCTAGTTTTATGTTCTTCAAGATTTACTGATAATGCTCCTCCATAGTTTGATTCCAGATTAGGAAAGTCTGCCCATGTAAAAGATTTATCAACATGCGAATGCGTTTCAACAAATCTTGGGAATAAAATATTTTTTGGTTTTGTAGTTTTATTTTTTAAAGGCTTTAACTCAGAAACAAATCCATCCTCCCAACTAATTGAAATTGAACATAAATCCTCTACATCAATAATGAGGTTATCTATATCTTCAATTAAACAAAGGCTTCTGGGAATAAGAACCTCAGCTGTGCAGGAATTACTCAATTTTTGAATTTTCTTTTATTTTAAATCATAAGAAAACTTAACTGAATTAGAAAATAATTCAAATTTCGCTAAAAGATAAAAATACTATGAAAAATTACCCTTGAGTTGTTAAATTTATAAATGTGAGGCGGGCGTCGCCAAGTGGTTAAGGCAGCGGCTTGTGGCGCCGCTATTCGGGGGTTCGAATCCCCTCGCTCGCCCTCAAAAAAATTGCAGCAAAATTATTTAACTTGTAATTTTGAATTAAAGAATCATAAAAAATTCATAGCAAAGTGCTAACAAAAACAAAACCAGAAGAAAAAAAAATTCAAAAGAATTCAACTACTAGCAGTTATTGGATAACCACATTTGGATGCCAAATGAATAAGGCTGATTCTGAGAGAATGGCTGGGACATTAGAAAAAATGGGATACACCAGAGCAGATAATGAATTAAATGCCGATTTGGTCTTGTACAATACATGCACTATTAGAGATAACGCAGAGCAAAAAGTTTATAGTTTTCTAGGAAGACAAGCAAAAAGAAAGCACAAGACACCTAGCTTAAAACTTGTTGTTGCAGGTTGTCTTGCTCAGCAAGAGGGAGAGTCCTTACTGAGAAGAGTCCCAGAACTTGATTTGGTTATGGGGCCTCAACACGTAAATAATCTTGAGAATCTTCTGGGGAAAGTTGATTTAGGAAATCAAGTTGCTGCAACAGAAGAAACCTTCATTTCTGAAGATATAACAAGTGCTAGAAGAGAAAGCTCCATTTGCGGCTGGGTTAATATTATTTATGGATGTAATGAAAGATGTTCATATTGTGTAGTCCCCTCTGTAAGAGGAAAAGAGCAATCAAGATATCCAAATGCGATAAAAAGTGAGATCCAAAAATTGGCTGATGATAATTTTAAAGAAATTACTCTTTTGGGGCAGAACATTGATGCTTATGGAAGAGACCTTCCAGGAACCACAAAAGAGGGGAGAAAAGAAAATACTTTAACTGATCTTTTGTATTATATTCATGATGTTGAGGGAATTCGCAGAATAAGATTTGCTACTAGTCATCCAAGATATTTTTCAAAAAGGTTGATTCAAGCTTGTTATGAACTTAATAAAGTCTGTGAACATTTCCATATTCCCTTCCAAAGTGGGAATGATGAAATTTTAAAGCAAATGTCCAGAGGATACACTATCAAAAAGTATAAAAATATTATCGAGAAAATTAGATCATTAATGCCAGATGCATCAATAACAGCTGACGCGATAGTTGCTTTCCCAGGAGAAACCGAACAACAATATCAAGATACATTAAAGCTAATATCAGAAATTGGCTTTGATCAGGTGAATACAGCGGCATACTCTCCAAGGCCAAACACGCCTGCGGCAGTTTGGGCGAATCAACTTTCGGAAGAGGTGAAAAAAGCTAGATTGCAGGAAATTAATGATTTGGTCGAGAAAACTGCTAGGAGTAGAAATCAAAGATATATCAATAATATCGAAAGCGTTTTAATTGAAGGTTTAAATCCGAAAAATTCCTCACAAATTATGGGTAGAACTAGAACAAATAGATTAACTTTTGTGGAGATTCCCAAAAATATTAACTTTAATTTTTCAATGGGAGATGAGATTAATGTCAGAATTAATGAAGCAAGACCTTTTTCTCTAACAGGAGAACTTCATTTATAATTTTTTTTTTCTAAATGATCGGGGTAAAGAAAAAATGTATTGGATTAATATTTGGTGGAGAATCCAATGAACATGAAGTATCAATATCCTCTGCAAAAACAGTTTTTAAAGCTTTTAATTCAGAAATAAACAAAAAACGCTTTACTATTAAATTCTTTTACATAAACAAAAATGGTGATTGGCTTGATGGTGATCTTTCGGAAAAAATCCTAATAGGTGAAATAAAAAACGATTCAACAAAAAAACAAGGAAAGTTTAAGAAAGATAAAATTAACTTCCTTGACGGAATTGAATTTCAAAATGTTGATGTTTGGTTTCCTCTCTTACATGGATTTAATGGGGAGGACGGTTCGATTCATGGCTTACTAAGATTTACAAATAAACCAATGGTAGGATGTGGAATTTTAGGTTCTGCAATTGGGATGGACAAAATATTGATGAGGACAATTTTTTCAAATCTAAAACTTCCACAAGTTAATTTTCTAGTTTTTCAAAATGAAGATTTCAAAGAAAAGGAAGTACAAAATAAAATAATTAATGAAATTTTAAAAAAATTAAATTTTCCAATTTTTGTTAAACCATCAAACTCTGGATCATCGCTTGGCATCTCAAAAGTAAAAAACGAATCAGAAATATTAAAAGCATTAGAAAAGGCTCGGGAAATAGATTCAAGAATCTTAGTAGAAGAAGGTTTAGAGGTAAGGGAGATTGAATGCGGGATAATTGGGAATTCAAAACTCTTAACCTCTGAGATAGGCGAAGTAAACTACGAGAGTGATTGGTATGATTTCAACTCAAAATATTACTCAAATAATCAGATAACTATCCCAGCAGAAATAGATTCTAAAATCACAAAAGAAATTAAAGAAATTGCTATTCAAAGTTGTAAAGCGCTAAATATTTTCGGTTTTGCAAGAGTAGATTTCTTTTTAGAAAAATCTTCAAATAAAATTTTATTAAATGAAATTAATACCATTCCTGGTTTTACAAAAAACAGTATGTTTCCAATGCTTTGGAAAGCTTCAGGTTTAAATATTGAACAACTTGTGGCTAAACTGGTAGATATATCTTTAGATTTATAATTTAATCAAATGTTGCATGGTCTTCTTTGGTTACCATTACTATTTATCTTCGTTTTATTAACTGCTTTAGGATGGTTAGAAAGAAGAAGGCAAAATCTTTTTAGGAGCTGGGCCAATGGTTCTGAACTTTGTAAGTTAGATAGTTCAGGTGCAGCGTCCTTGAAAAATGGGGAATTAAAATGGAGCGCATTTGAAGCTGGTACATTTGAAGAAAAAGATAGTTTCACAATCAAGAAACTTGAATTAGTGGAATTAATGGCCTTGACTTCAGGAGAAGCTCCTCTTACAAACGAATCTCAAGGAAAGTGCAGGTTGAGATTAGTAGGCGACGGGAAAGAGATGGATGTGCCGTTTTCAGATGCAGAGCAGGCTAGAGAATGGATGAATAAATTGATGGAGAAAGCTAGATGTGATTTATGAAAAACCAAAAAAAATCAATAACAGAATCTTTTTATTTCTAACTTTATTTTTATTAGTCTTGGTAAGTCTAAAAACCTTAAAAAAGGTTTATTTACAAGATATTAAAATATCAGGCAGTGAATTAATTTCAAAAGATGATGTAGTAAATAATTCATCTTTAAAACTTCCAATCCGATTAATTTTTATTGAAACTAATCTTCTAGAAAAAGAGTTAAAGCAAAATTTATCACTGAAGAATGTTTCAGCAATCAAACAAATATTTCCTTTTGGATTGAAAATTGAGCTTAATACAAGAACCCCTGTAGCCTACGGCGAGAGAATACTAAATGACGAAAAAATATTAGGTTTTATTGATAAAGATGGAATATTTATCAATAAAGATAATGCAGAAGAAAAAAGTTTAAGCAAACTTAACATTCAAGTTTTTGGTTGGAAAGAAGAATTTAAAAAAATATTATCTGAAATTTTTAATGCTCAAGAGAATTATGAATACGAGTTAGTAAAAATAACTTTCTCTCCAAATGGATTCCTAACTGTTGAAGAAAAAGATTTAAAAACAATTTTCCTTGGATTTAATCCAAATTTAATCAACTATCAATTATTAATAATCAACAACCTAAAAAACGAATTTACTAAAAATAACTTTTCTGAAAAAATACATAATGTTGATCTTACTGATCCAAATAAACCAAAAATAAAAGTGTTCAAACCCTAATATTTGGGAGTTGATTTAAAAAAAAATTTTTTAATTATTGTAGTGTTTATAAGGGTTTAGCATTTTTAGCTGAATATTTACTTAATAAATATTTTAAGGATTTTCCTCAACAAATTCATACATATGAGCTTAGTGAGTTCATAATGCACCCAACACTATTAATAGATCCCTAATTAGAGATGAGCTTCGGTAACAATCCAAACTTTGATCAATCGAGAGAAATCCTTCCAAGTCAAAACGCCAAAATAGAAGTTATTGGCGTAGGTGGTGGTGGAAGTAACGCGGTAAACAGAATGATTAATAGTGATTTAGAGGGCGTATCATTTCGAGTCCTCAATACTGATGCACAAGCACTACTACAATCTTCTGCAGAAAGTAGGGTTCAACTAGGACAAAACCTTACCAGAGGGCTAGGTGCTGGAGGAAATCCAAGTATTGGGCAAAAAGCTGCGGAAGAATCAAAAGAAGAGCTTCAACAAGCTTTAGAAGGTTCCGATTTAGTTTTTATAGCAGCTGGGATGGGTGGTGGAACAGGAACAGGAGCAGCTCCTGTAGTAGCAGAAGTCGCTAAACAAAGTGGTGCTCTAACAGTAGGTATAGTCACAAAACCATTTTCTTTTGAAGGAAAAAGAAGAATGCGTCAAGCAGAAGAAGGTATCGCAAGACTCGCTGAAAATGTAGATACTCTCATCGTTATTCCAAATGATCGATTAAAAGACGTTATTTCAGGAGCACCTCTTCAAGAGGCTTTTAGGAATGCAGATGATGTTTTGAGAATGGGAGTAAAAGGTATAAGTGACATAATTACTTGCCCAGGATTAGTTAATGTTGACTTCGCAGATATAAGATCTGTCATGACTGAAGCAGGAACTGCTCTTCTTGGAATAGGTATTGGTTCAGGAAGGTCAAGAGCATTAGAAGCGGCACAAGCAGCGATGAATAGTCCTTTACTAGAGGCAGCTAGAATTGATGGTGCTAAAGGGTGCGTTATTAATATAACTGGTGGCAAAGACATGACATTGGAAGACATGACCTCAGCATCTGAAATTATCTATGATGTAGTTGATCAAGAAGCTAATATTATTGTTGGTGCAGTTGTTGATGAAGCAATGGAAGGAGAAATTCAAGTCACTGTAATCGCTACCGGATTTGAAACAAATCAACCTCTAAAACAACAACGAATTAAAAACAGATTGTCAAATCAACCTTTATACAATATCTCCGAAAATAAAGAATCTGGAGCTAATATTCCTGAGTTCTTAAGATTGAGACAAAATAAAAAAGATATAGACTAAAGGGTAAAATAGAGTGACTCGGTTATCTCGCCTGCCTCAAGCATCCCTTGTGGCTGCTACCTTCCGGTCCTGACCAGGTTTAGGCGTTAAAACCGCGAAAGGCCGAGTCAAGTTTATCCTAGCAATTCTTGATTAAAAAAGATACATAAATTTCTTATGTTACCTACAGACCTCGTTCAATATAAAAAAAAATCTCAAAAAATTATTGCATTAACTGCATGGGACTCTATATCAGGTTCTATTGCGGAAAACGCTGATGTTGATCTTGTATTAGTAGGAGATTCATTAGCGATGGTTTGTTTAGGATACAAATCCACCTTGCCCTTAACTTTAGAAAACATAATTCATCATACAAATGCTGTTTCGAGAGGTTTCAAAAAGAAATTTGAAGAACAACCTTTGTTAGTTGCCGATATGCCTTTTCTCACTTATCAATGTGGAGAGGATAAAGCTGTAGAGTTTGCAGGGAAAATCATTCAAAACACATACGCAAAAGCTGTAAAAGTCGAAGGGGCTGAACCAGAAATACAAAAGGTAATTTCAAGATTAGTAAGAATGGGGATCCCTGTGATGGGTCATCTAGGGCTTACACCACAAAGCTATTTAAATCTTGGATTAAAGAAGCAAGGTAAAAGCTTAGAAAGCCAAGAAAAAATCAGAAGAGAAGCTTCTATACTCGAAAAATTAGGATGTTTTTCAATAGTTCTTGAACATATTCCTGAGCCACTTGCTAAAGAGTTACAAAGTAGTTTAACAATTCCCACAATAGGAATTGGTGCAGGTAATTATTGCGATGGTCAAGTAAGAGTGACTGCAGATTTATTAGGCCTTAATGACGATCAACCTCCATTTTGCCAACCAATAATTCAAGGGAAGAAATTACTTAAAGATAAATTAAAAGAATGGGTTACCTCTCAAAGACTTAATTAATTTCGTCCCACCATTCAAACATGGAGATAAGAATTTGATTGCTAAGCTCCATACCTTTTGGATCACTTAAAAAGAATCTATTGCCCTTTCTCACTAGTAGTCCACTTTCAAGAAATCTTTCCCATTTAGAAAGTAATTTTCTAAAATTTATTTCCAATTTTTTATTTTCCCAGTTTTGTTCTTCAAAAAATTTATAGATATCTATACCCTCTTTTAATCTCAAACCCAACATTATTTTCTCATCAAGTTCTCCATAGACAAAATCTTGATTAGTAAGGGATGAATCTAGATTAAGTTCGAATTGCCTAATTACCCATTCTTTATATTCCTTACTAACTCTTGGTCTAGTTAACTTTTCTCCCCAAGGAGAACTAGTGGAACCTTGACCAAAACTCCACCAACCTAATCCACTCCAATAAACTCTATTATGCCTGGATTGATGACCCGGGAGAGAATAATTTGAGATTTCATATCTTGAATACCCTATGTTTTTTAAAATAAAATGAGTTGATTCACTATTTCTAAAAGCCTCTTCATCACTTGGAAGTTTTAATTTTCCTAAATTTTCAAGTTTTTTAAAAACAGTTCCATTTTCAATATTTAAATCGTAAATGGATATGTGTGGTGGTGAAAAAGTTATTGCTTTTTTTAAGTCATCTTGCCATTCTTTGAATCCACTAAGTGGCAAGTTCTGAATTAAATCTAAACTCCAGCTTTTTATTAACCCAGAATCGTATACTCCTTTCAACCAAGTACAAGATCTTTCAGCATCTTCTCTCAAATGCCGTCTTCCTGCCTTTTTCAATATTTGATTATTAAAACTTTGTACACCGAGACTAAATCTATTTATCCCAGCATTTATGTATCCATAAAGATCATCTTGATTAAAACTAGCTGGGTCAATCTCCATAGAAATTTCAGCACCATAGTCAATTCCATAATTTTCTTTAAAAAGATCAATTAAATCTTCTATTTGTTTAGGATCTAAAATTGATGGTGTACCACCACCCACATAAATTGTCGAAAGAGATGATTTATGCTTAATTGATAATATTTCTTTGTGTAGAAAGTTCAAATATTCTTTAACAGTTTTGCTTCCATAACCTTGCAAAGTTTCAACTTTGTTTCCTAATGGAATGACAGCAAAATCACAATAAAAGCACCTTCTATGGCAAAAAGGGATGTGTACGTAAGCACTTCTTGGAAACTTATTCATAATTTCAATGCATTTTTAAAGCTCCAAAAATCCAATAAGGATCGAAAAAAATAAAATCCTTATTTACTCAATTAGTAAATCCTAGTAGATTAGATATATGTCAGATATCTTAGTACTAATTTTATTTGTATTGTCTGGAGCTGCTTCAGGTTGGCTTGGGGTTGATTTATTACCAGTAGACATATTCAAACAGGTATCTAATGTAGAGGGTTTTAGGATCGTTTTAGCAATAATAGGGTTTTTCATTGGTCTTGCAGCTGGTTTTGTATTCTTACAACTTAGAAAAACTTTCCTTGATCAAATAAGGACAATGCCTACAGATTTATTAATTAGTAGATCAGTTGGCTTGATTTTAGGATTACTTGTTGCCAATCTCCTTCTTGCACCAATACTTTTAATTCCCTTTCCCAGAGAGGTCTTTTTTGCAAAACCCTTAGCGGCTATATTGAGCAATATTTTCTTTGGTGTTCTTGGTTACAAGTTAGCAGATACTCATGGAAGAACATTTTTGAGACTATTTAATCCAAATAATACGGATGCTTATTTAGTTAATGAAGGAATACTTCCTGCTGCAAGTCCAAAAATTCTTGATACCAGTGTAATTATTGATGGCAGAATAAATGGCCTGTTAAGTTGCGGGTTGTTGGAAGGACAATTAATTGTTGCTCAAAGTGTAATTGATGAATTACAAACTTTAGCTGACTCAAGCAGTAATGAAAAAAGGTCTAAAGGCAGGAGAGGTCTAAAATTGTTGAAAGAATTAAGAGATTTATACGGGAGAAGACTTGTAATAAATCCAACAAAGTATGAAGGAAATGGGGTAGATGAAAAACTCTTAAAAATTACTGAGGATATGACAGGGACTCTAATTACAGCCGATTATAATCTTTCTCAGATTGCGGAAGTTAAAGAATTAAAAGTTATGAATTTGAGTGATCTAGTTATTGCTTTAAGACCAGAAGTACAGCCAGGAGAATCACTTAATATAAAAATCGTAAGAGAGGGTAAAGAAAAAATGCAAGGTATCGGATATTTAGATGACGGAACCATGGTGGTTATTGATGAAGCGAAGAATTTTGTGGGAAGTAGATTAGATATCGTTATAACAGGAGCACTACAAACTCCCACTGGAAGAATGGTATTTGGAAAACTGATAAATAATCCTGAGTCAAACAAATCTTTTAAATCACCAGCGACACAGGGCTAAATCTAGCTAGAATCAAATCAATCTTAATTTTGTGATACAAATGACTGTATCTGCTCCTTATTACGGCGAAAACACCGTTATGAGGACTCCGCCACCTGATCTTCCCTCTCTTTTGCTTAAAGAGAGAATTGTCTACCTTGGTTTACCATTATTTTCAGATGATGATGCTAAAAGACAACTAGGGATGGATGTTACCGAGCTAATCATTGCTCAACTTCTTTATCTAGAGTTTGAAGATCCAGAAAAACCTATTTATTTCTACATCAATTCAACAGGCACAAGTTGGTACACTGGTGACGCAGTTGGTTTTGAAACAGAAGCATTCGCTATCTGCGACACAATTAGCTACATTAAACCACCTGTTCATACAATATGTATTGGTCAAGCAATGGGGACCGCTGCAGTTATTCTTTCATCTGGGACTAAAGGGCAAAGAGCTGCTCTCCCACATGCCTCTATTGTTTTACATCAGCCTATAAGCGGAGCTAGAGGTCAAGCAACAGATATCCAAATAAGAGCTGAAGAAGTTTTGAAAAATAAAAAATCAATGTTAGAGATTTTATCTCGTAATACTGGAAAGACTATCGAAGAACTCTCTAAAGACTCTGACAGGATGAGTTATCTCAACCCTCAAGAAGCCCTAGATTATGGAGTTATCGATAGAATACTCACAAATCAAAAAGATTTACCAAATAAAATTTAACTTTCACAAACAACTTTTTAAAATCATGCCAATAGGAACTCCAAGTGTGCCTTATAGACTTCCCGGAAGTCAATACGAAAGATGGGTTGACATATACACAAGATTAGGTGTTGAAAGAATTCTTTTCCTTGGACAAGAAGTTAATGATGGCATTGCTAATAGCCTTGTAGCACAAATGCTTTATCTAGATTCTGATGACAATTCCAAACCTATTTATCTATACATAAATAGCCCAGGAGGATCAGTAACTGCTGGCTTGGCTATTTATGACACTATCAAATACGTAAAAAGTGATGTGGTAACCATTTGCGTAGGCCTCGCCGCCTCAATGGGTGCGTTCCTTTTGGCTGCTGGAACAAAAGGTAAAAGAGTTGCTTTGCCACATAGCCGAATTATGATTCATCAACCCCTAGGAGGAACATCTCAACGGCAAGCAAGTGATATTGAAATAGAAGCTAAAGAAATTTTAAGAATTAAAGATATGTTAAATATGTCTATGGCAGATATGACAGGTCAATCTTTTGAGAAAATCGAAAAGGATACCGATAGAGATTATTTTCTCAGTGCGGAAGAGGCAAAAAACTATGGCTTAATCGATAGGGTAATTACACATCCTAGCGAAGCAAACCAGTCTTAAATTTTCAAAATAAATATTTAAATTTTAATTTTTAAATTAATAATCTTTTGGTTTATTTACACCTTTAATGTCTAAAATATTAATTATTCAATGCAAAGAAGCTCCTACTAATGACCCAACTCTTTTACGACACAGATGCAGATCTAAGTCTTTTAAATAATAAGACGATAGCAATTATAGGATATGGATCACAAGGTCACGCACATGCCCTAAACCTAAAGGATAGCGGTATGGATGTAATTGTCGGATTATATGAAGGAAGTAAGTCTGAAAGCAAAGCTATAAGTGATGGTCTAGAAGTTATTAGTGTTTCTGAAGCTTGCAAAAAAGCAGACTGGATTATGATCCTCCTTCCAGATGAATTTCAAAAAGATGTCTATCTTAAAGAAATAGAACCAAATTTAAAAGAAGGAAAGATATTAAGCTTTGCTCATGGCTTTAATATAAGATTTGGACTTATTAAACCTCCTAGTTTTGTAGATGTCGTAATGATTGCTCCAAAAGGACCTGGACATACTGTTCGTTGGGAATATCAAAATGGTCAAGGTGTTCCCGCATTGTTCGCAGTCGAGCAGGATTATTCTGGAAGTGCAAGATCATTTGCGATGGCTTACGCAAAAGGGATTGGAGGAACGCGAGCTGGGATACTTGAAACAAATTTCAAAGAAGAAACAGAAACTGATTTATTTGGCGAACAAGCGGTTTTATGCGGAGGCCTATCAGAACTTGTTAAATCAGGCTTTGAAACTCTTGTAGAGGCAGGATATCAACCAGAACTTGCATACTTCGAATGTTTGCATGAAGTTAAACTAATTGTTGATCTAATGGTGAAGGGTGGCTTATCTCAAATGAGAGATTCCATTTCCAATACCGCAGAATATGGAGATTATGTAAGTGGTAAAAGACTTATAAACAGTGATACGAAGAGAGAAATGCAGAAAATTCTAAAAGATATTCAAGATGGAACTTTCGCTAAAAATTTTGTAGAAGAATGTGATAAAAACAAACCCTTAATGACAAAATTAAGAGAAGAGAACTCAAAACACGAAATTGAGAAAGTAGGTAAAGGTCTACGCTCGATGTTCAGTTGGCTGAAATAAATTTATTTTTAATATTTCTTGGATCGATAGGTTTTGATTTATTGATTGGCGATCCAAGATTCTTAATCCACCCTGTTCAAATAATTGGTTTTTACATAAAAAAAATATCTGATTACCTCATAAATAATTTTGGTGAAAATAAAAAATTATTATTTTGGGGCGGTTTCATTGTCTCTATATCCACTATTGGAATGAGTTTTAGTTTAGGAAAATTGATAGAACTCAGTTATATTCAATCAAGAAATAATTTTTTAGGTGGATTGTTAATTTTTTTTGGACTTTCAAGTTGTATTGCCACTAAGGGACTTATTTCAAGTGTGAAAGAGATTGCAGAGCTAATAGAACGTAAGGAGATTAATGCCCAAAATAAGAGAGTAATCAAAGAGAAAGTTCAAAGAATAGTTAGTAGGGATGTGAGGTCATCTTCTCTAGAACATCTTTTGAGATCAAGTACCGAGAGTCTTACCGAAAATTCTGTTGATGGAATATTTGGACCATTATTTTGGATTTTTATTGGAATCGTTTTTATGAAGTTTTCAATTTTTCTACCAGGGCCTTTGTCACTCGGTTTTTCTTATAAAGCAATAAGTACTTTGGACTCAATGATAGGTTACAAATATGATTACTTTAAATATTTAGGTTTTTTCAGTGCAAAAATTGAAGATGTATTTACGTTTGTTCCTTCAAGATTAGTTTTAATCACGTTGCCTTTAGTTAGTAACAAAATTAATCAATATATATCAATCATAAAAAAAAGTTATCTAGATGGTAAAAAATACGATTCACCTAATGCTGGGATTTCAGAAGCTATATTTGCTTATATTTCTGACATTAAATTAGGAGGAAAAAGTAAATACAAAAAAGAAATTATTGAAAAGCCAATAATCAATGCGACTGGAGATAGTTGCACTGGAGAAAAGATTAAATTAATTTGTCAATTAATTTTGAGATTACAATTTTTATGGATAATAATTTTTTTTGTCTTAATTTTTTTATTATCTCGAGTTTAATTTAGTGATAAATTAGTTTTAAAATTATTAATATAAACAAAAAGATCCTATGCAAGAAAAAGACTCTCCAATGGAAAATCAAAATGATGATATTACTAGTAAATCATCAACTAATAATGAATTCTCAAAATGGGTAGACAATCAAGGGGATGAAGTAAAGAATGTTTTTGGATTTAATAGCAGCGCTGAGCTTGTGAATGGCAGGGCAGCTATGATTGGATTCTTAATGCTCATATTAACCGAGTTGGTTTTTAACGGCAGACCCGTGACTTCCTCAATTTTTGGTATCAATTAAAAATGGAAGAAAAAAAATCTAATTCAATTAAAGTAACCCTATACATATCTTTATGGGTAATAATTTGGGGAACATTAGGTTCTTTCATCGATTATCCTCTTTATAAAAATAAAATTTACTTAGAAGGAAGTATATATCAATATCTTACTTTCACAATTACAGCAATAATATCAATAATAAGTGCAAAGTTTTTTTATAAAAGATTTGATTTATAAAAATTTGTACCTAAATTTCTTTATAATTTTAGCTGGTTCATTATTGTCATTTGACTCGTAAAGTATCCACTGATGAGTCTCAGTATCATGATCACAGCCATAATTTCCAGATAGATTTTCGTAACTTGAAAGAGATGAATGACAAATCTGATCTGCCTCAAAAGCAGAGTCGTAACCTGTCAAAAAATATATCAAAAATAGAAGGGATAATAACAAAAAAAATACTTGGAAAACTAAATTTACTACCTTCATAAGAATTTTCTAAAATTTAAATATATCATTAAAAAAATTTTTTCGATCTAAAGATATTTAACGACCAAAATTAAAAACAAAGTCATGGAATTCTTGATTCTTTAAATAAAGGATAACTAGCAATATTAAAATCATATTTAAGCTTAATACTATTGATCCAAAAATGTTTATTTGTTTTTTACCTGGCAAAGTGTAAGTAAATTTCTTGCCTTTGAGAAAAGCTGCTAAGCCCTTTTTTTCTTTTTTTGATTCTTTTATTTCAGTATCATTTTTGACTTCATTATCAGAGAAACCTTTCACCATTACAACTAAAAAAACAAATTTTATACTATTCCAAAAAAATAAAATTTTTCTATAATTAACAATTTTTAATCACATATGGGATCATTAATGAAATTTTCTCATTTGTGAAATTCCTCAAAAAATAAGCTTCAATAATTGCCGACTGCATCCCCAATAAACTTGATTGACATTTAAATTTATTTTGGTCAAATACAACTAACTGAAGTTTTTCTATTTCAGAAACTAACTCTTTACAAACTTGGGGTTGAGAATCTTTAATACAATCACTAGATTTTTTTAAAATCTTAGATTTTGTTGGTATTGGTTCTGTCATAACAGAATTAGATAAAAACATAAATGTTAGGAATAAAAAAGTTAAACGTTTCATTACTTCTTAAGACTTCAATATTTAGATACTTTGTTAAGAGTTTTTAGTCATTGAGCTAATAGCATTTTATTGAAATTCAAAAAAAAAGATGCTCAAAAAGAGCACCATGGTATTAAAGAAATAGATTAAAAGTTTACCCTTGAACTCTATCCTTAAAAAGTTTACCTGCTGAAAATGTTGGAACTCTTTTAGCAGGAATTGCTATTTTTTCGCCTGTTTTAGGGTTTAATCCCTGTCTTGCAGAGCGATCTCTTGGTTCGAAAGAACCAAATCCTAGTATGGAGACTTTTTTGCCTTCCACTACTGAATCAACAATAGTTTCAATAGCTGCATCAACAACTAAAGAAACATCCGTTTTTGTGAGCTCTGTACGAGCAGCAACAAGATTTACTAAATCAGCTTTGTTCATTGAATTGTTTGTAAAGCAGAGATTTAGAGACAAGAGTTTTAATCAAGCCTAAAAACCTCGAACTTGCATATCATATGGAGCAAATACAAATACGGCAACCGAAAATGCCGGCGGCGCAAAGCTTTATACAAATCTTAGGGACATTTTTAGCTGAAATATTTATTTTTAGGGCGGCATATTTTTCTTATAAAAAAAATAGACTTTTTAACAAAGGAACAGCTAAAGCCATTGGTACCACTAGATTTAGCATTAAAAAATCTAACTTGATTTATCAAAGGGAGAAATGTCAAAGGGTCATAAAGTTAAGAATTTGAAGTATTTATTATGTTTTATTAATTTTAAGATATATTTCCTTCTCATCACATGAAAAAGCATAATTTGAGTTTTGAAATCAAGAAAAATCTGGTTTTTTCATTATTAAATTTTCTCTCTAAATCGTTCTATGCACTGAGCAGATGGGTGAATAAATTACAATTAATTAGAAAATCCATACTCTCCAAGATCTAATAAAAATGATTAGTGAAACCTTAAATTTGAGTTTATTTTTTAATTTTACATCTATTATTCAAATATTAGTGATTTAAATAAAACACCCCAATATTTAACTAATCAATGATAAAGAGAAAGTGACTCATATCAATAAAGGTAAACCATTTCCTTTAGGTAGTTCTCTAACTTCACAAGGAGTTAATTTTTCCCTAGTAGCCACAAATGCAGAATATGTGGAAATCTTATTGTTTGAGAAAGAAGAATCTATTTCCCCAAAAACTATATTGAAATTAGACAAGAACCATAATACTGGTCCCTACTGGCATGTGGAAATAAAAAATCTAAATGAGGGTTGTATTTATGCTTTTAGAATAAAACAAAAAAATAATGAGGTTAATAATAATTATGAAAAAAAAGTATTACTTGATCCATGTTCAAGGGGTATTACTGGATGGGAAAGTTATAAAAGAGAAAATGCATTAAAAACTCAAGAAAATACTCACTCTTGTCTTAAAAGCGTTGTTTGCGATAGAAAATTATTTAATTTTAAGGATTATCCAAGACCGAAACATTCTTGGGAAGAAACTATTATTTATGAACTCCATATCAAATCCTTCACTGAATCAATTGATAAAAATGAAAGTTGTTTCAAGAAATTTTTAAAAAAAATTCCTTATCTCAAAGAACTAGGTATTACAACAATTGAATTACTTCCAATTTTTTGTTTTGATCCAACTGATGCACCAAATGGTTTAGAGAATTTTTGGGGTTATAGTCCAATTAATTGGTTTACACCTCATTTTGAATATCTTTCGAATGAATCCGCCCAAAAGAATAGAGAGGAATTTAGAAGATTAGTAGAGGAATGTCACAAAGCGGATATTGAAGTCATATTAGATGTTGTATACAATCACACATCTGAGGGAGATTCTCAAGGACCTGCAATATCTTGGAAAGGTATAGATGAAAATCTTTATTACTTTATAGGAAAAGATAAATATTATCAGGACGTCTCTGGTTGCGGTAATACTATTGCAGCAAACAGGGGATTAGTTAGAAAATTAATAATTGAATCTTTAAAATGTTGGGCAAGTGAATTTGGGGTAGATGGTTTTAGATTTGATTTGGGAATTGCCCTATCAAGAGGAGAAAATCTTTCTCCACTCGAAAATCCTCCATTTTTTGAAGATATTGAATGTGAACCAGAACTTATCGGTATCAAATTAATTAGTGAGCCATGGGATTGTGGTGGTTTATATAAATTAGGTGATTTCCCATCTAAAAATACTTTCACTTGGAATGGTCATTTTAGAGATGACTTGCGGAGATTTTGGAAGGGGGATAAAGACACAGCTTGGAATATGAGCGATAAAATAAAAGGTTCTCCATCAATTTATAAAGAAGATAATACTTTACCAAAATCAATAAATTTTATTACTTCACATGATGGATTTACTCTAAAAGATTTAGTTAGTTTCAATAGAAAACATAATTTTGCAAATAGAGAACAAAATAGAGATGGCGATAACCATAATAATTCTTGGAATCATGGTACTGAGGGACCAACTTCAAATTTATTAATCAATAATTTAAGAAAAAGACAGCAAAAAAATCTTATTCTTAGTTTACTTGTCTCTAAAGGTGTTCCAATGATACTTATGGGTGATGAGATAGGGAGGTCACAAGGCGGTAACAATAATTCTTGGTGCCAAAATAATTTATTGGGCTGGATGAATTGGGGACATGGTCAACAAGATTTGGAATTACTCGAATATTTTAAATACGTTATAAAAATCCGAAAAAAACTAACAAACATTTTTAATCCATCATTCTGCCCTAATAATCAAACCAATGAAAATATTCCAACATATCATTGGCATGGAACAAAGTTAGATTGCCCAGATTGGAGTAGTTGGTCTCACACAGTTGCATTTAGCATTAACAAAGGGAATACTAACCCGCTTGTCTGGGTTGGTTTAAATGCATATTCAAAAAATATCGATTTCCACTTGCCTAAATGTAAATATAATTGGTTAAAAGTTATTGACACTAACATGAATGAGATTTTTGAACCCTTAACTATTCATGAAAAATCAGTATCAATAAAGAGTAGAAGCTCTTTATTAATCATTTCTGAAGAAGTATTTGGGGCAAAAAATAATTTACTTTAAAAGCGGGCGGCGGGAATCGAACCCGCATCTTCAGCTTGGAAGGCTGAGGTTTTACCACTAAACCACGCCCGCATTAAGTAATAGAATTACCATTGCAATAATACATTATCAAACAATCAAAAAGTAAGAAGATTGGAAAATTCACACTCGAAAAAAAATATCACTAGATCTACGACAAGATTAATGTTCTCTTATGGGCTAGGAGATGCAGGCACAGGTTTAGTTGCGACGCAATTTGGGTTTTTTCTTTTCAAATTCTTTATTTCTGCTGGTTTACCAGTAATAATTGCTGGTTCATTATTAATGTTAATTAAGATATGGGATGCAGTAAATGATCCGTTAATTGGATGGTTAAGTGATCGTACAAAATCAAGATGGGGGCCCAGAATTCCATGGATGGTGGCAGCATCTGTTCCTCTTGGTTTTTCTTTAGCTGCGATATGGTGGATACCTTCTGGTTCCATACTAACTAAGACTATTTACTATGCCATAATTTCTATAGTAGTAATGACTGCTTATACAAGTATTAATCTTCCTTTTGCCGCTCTATCAACTGAAATTTCTGAAAAAACAGCAATAAGAACAAGATTAAACGCATCTAGATTTACTGGCTCAATAATTGCAGGAGTAACTGGTTTAATAATTGCTGGAGTTGTATTAGGTTCTGAAGAATCAGCGAATAATGAATATTTTTTAATGGGTAAAATAAGTGGATGTATAGCAGTTGCTGCAACATTAATTTCTTGTTGGGGATTGGCTCCATTCGCAAAAAAAGCTAGAAGGCCTTCAGGAAAAGTAGAAGCTATTTCGCTTCAATTCAAAAGGATCTTCAAAAATAAAAAATTTCTAAAGGTTATTACGCTTTATATTCTTCTCTGGTGCGCCTTACAATTGATGCAAACAGTAGCGTTAATCTATTTAGAGGATGTGCTGAATGTACCAACCTATATTGCGAAGTGGATCCCGATTCCTTTCCAAATAAGCGCTTTAGTGGGTTTGCAAATATGGACTAGGGTATCAAATAACTTGAATAGGATTTCAGCTTTAAACTATGGAGCGATTATTTGGATTATTTCATGTACGGCAGCTTTATTTTTACCTTCATTATCAAAAATTTCAGGAGTTGAGGATAGTCTATTACTTAATACCGGAAACATATTTCTGTTCATTCTTTTAATTTTCATAATCTGTCTTATTGGCATTGGTGCTTCAACTGCTTTTCTTATCCCTTGGTCACTACTTCCTGATGCAATAGACGAGGATCCAGAGAAACCAGCAGGATTATATACTGCTTGGATGGTACTTATTCAGAAGATTGGTATCGCCTTTAGTGTTCAATTATTAGGATTTTTATTGTATTTATCTGGTTATCAATCATGCTTTGTTGATAAAGATAGTCTAAATATTATTGAACAATGCTATTCAGCACAGTTAACTATTAGATTATGTATTGGTTTTATACCCTCAATAATGGTAATAATTGGTCTCTTAATCATGAGAAACTGGGATCGAAAATTAATTACAAACTAATATAAAAATATGTATTACTTTAATTTTTTTAAAAGACTTCTAAGCAGCTTAATCATTGGCGGGCAAGCAGTTAATTTTATCTTTAGAGGTAAAATTTCCAAAAATGATCTTTTTGATCAACTTATGGAGTCAGGTCCTGGAAGTTTGTTAATTGTATTAATTACTGGAATTGCCGCTGGTACAGTTTTTAATATTCAAGTTGCATCGCAACTTACAAGCATGGGGGTTTCAAGTGAAATTGGAGGTTTATTAGCAGTAGGTATGGCGAGAGAAATGGCTCCACTTCTAACTGCTACTTTAATGACTGGGAAGGTTGCTACTGCCTATGCTGCTCAACTGGGCACAATGAAAGTTACAGAACAAATTGAGGCAATAACCATGTTAAGGACTGAACCAGTCCAATATTTAGTAGTCCCAAGGTTACTCTCGATGGTAATAATGTCTCCAATACAGTGTCTTTTATTTTTATCTGTAGCTTTATGGAGTGGACAAATTTGGAGCACAATTTTTTATAAAGTTCCTCCAGTTGTTTTTTGGACATCTGTAAGATCAGGTAATGTGAGCTTAACCAGTACAGACTTAAGTTCAATGTTAATAAAATCTGTAGTCTTTGGATTACTTATTGCAATTATTGCGTGTGGATATGGACTCACCACTAAAGGTGGTCCAAAAGAAGTTGGAACAAGTACAACAGGTGCGGTTGTAATGACTCTCGTTACTGTATCTTTAATGGATGTATTACTAACACAAATTTTATTCGGATGATTCTATGTTCAACACTAAACCAAAAAAAGAAGACCCAGTCATAATATCACCATCATTTCAATTGCCAATTATTCTAATATTTTTAAGTTTTATGCTTTTATTTTTAAATATTGGTTCTTTGCCAACAATAGTTTTTGCTTCTTTTAGCTTTTTTTTATTACTTCAGTCATTCACCTTAAGAATAAAAATAACAAATGATGATTTTATCGTTTTACAATTAGGTAAAGAGATTAGAACTTTTCCATTCAAAAACTGGATATCATGGAAATTCTTTTTTCCTATAATCCCAGGTATTTTTTATTTTAGAGAAAAGTCAAGTCCTCATTTATTACCGATATTATTTAATCCGAAGCAATTAAAAGATGAGCTCATTAAAAAAGTTGACTCCCTGGAAATAAAAAATTCCTAAATTCAGTAACTTCTTAATCATCAAAATTATTTAAATGACCAATAAAGAAATTTCTAACAATAATTCTGAGAAGGAATTAATAACAGATAAGTCAATTTCAGATGATAAAACCAAACAAAATAATAAAAAAAATACAACGCAAGATAAAAAAACTGTATCAATAAACGACAAATCAACTAAATCTTTTGGTGAAATTTCTAATGAAATTTTTAGAGATCTCGTTTCAAAAAAAGACTCTTTAGTTAAAGAAATAAAAGAGTTGGAAACAAAAAAAAATGAATTAGAAAAAGATATTGATTCGAATTTCAAAGGACAGTCAGATAATATTGCTAAAAGAGTTAAAGGCTTTCAAGAGTACTTAACTGGAGCATTGCAGAATCTTTCACAAAACGTAGAGAAACTTGAATTAGTTTCTCAACCAATAATCGTAAAGCCATCTCCCCTTGATGAGAAAAAGCAAAACATTAGCACAAGTAATGTGGTTAATGTTCCTGCTCTTTCCGAAACATTTAAACCAGATGAAAAAATAATAAAAAGTTGTTTTTCAAGTTTTAAAGAACAACCTGATTTTTATGCTGAACCTTGGAAATTGAGAAGAAGTCTTGATTCATCAGATATAGAAATTATGGATGATTGGTTCTTTAACATGGGCGGAAGAGGATCTCTTGAAAGTAGAGGATCTCGGCAAAAAAATGCTTTGCTATCAGCGGGGTTAATATCTATTCTTGGAGAATTATATGGGGATCAGTTTCAGACTCTAATTTTAGCTTCGCAACCTGAACGATTAGGTGAATGGAGAAGAATTCTTCAAGACTCACTTGGTCTAACAAGGGACGACTTTGGACCTAATAGTGGGATTGTTCTTTTTGAGAGGCCTGAAGGTGTCATCGAAAGAGCTGATAGATTAGAAGCAAATGAAGAATTGCCATTTATTATCATTGATGCAGCAGAAACCTCTGTAGAAATTCCAATACTTCAGTTCCCATTATGGGTTGCATTTGCTGGTTCAGATAGTGAAATTTACGATGATCTTGAATTAAACTGATCTTTATGAATATCTTAATAATTTTTACAAGTTATCTTTTAGGATCACTTCCTACAGGTTTTTTAATTGGGAAATATCTTAAAAATATAGATCTAAGGACAATAGGTTCTGGATCTACTGGTGCCACAAATGTCTTAAGAAATATTGGAAAATGGCCAGCACTTTTTGTATTTATAGTTGACGTTGGGAAAGGCCTTATTGCAGTAAAAATTGCTCAATATTACACAGCTCAAGGATTAATAGAAGTTATAGCAGGCATATCAGCCATCTCAGGACATATTTGGCCAATATGGCTCAGAGGTAAAGGAGGGAAAGCTGTTGCGACTGGATTAGGTATGTTTTTGGCTCTTTCTTGGAAAGTTGGACTAGCATCACTTGGCATTTTTTTAATAGTCCTAACAAAAACAAAATTTGTTTCTTTATCCAGTATTTCAGCTGCAATCTTACTTCCTATCTTTATGTTTTTTTACCTCGGAAATTTTATGCACTCATACTTTTTTATAAGTTTAATTGTGGCATTATTAGTAATCTGGAAACATAGAACAAACATAAAAAGATTGCTCACAGAAGAAGAATCCAAAATTAACCAGAATTAATAGATTTAAATATTTCTATCAGAGCCTTATTGGGATCTATTGCTTTTGATATTGATCTACCAATGACTAATTTAGAAGCGCCATTATTTATAGCTTGATGGGGAGTCATAATTCTATTTTGATCATCTTTATTTTCAATCTTTAACCTTATACCTGGTGTAATTAGTTCAAAATTTTGCTTAAAAATAGATCTCAACATTTTTACCTCCCAAGGGGAACAGACACATCCATCTAATCCCGCATCAAAAGACAACTTTGCAAGTCTTAATACATTTTCTTCAATTGAATTATTTCTATCAAGATCATTTTGAAAGTCTTTAAGAGAAAAGCTTGTCAAAACAGTTATTCCTACAACAAATGGAGGTTTTACACTGACTGAGTATGCTCCTTCTAAAGATGCTTCTTTCGAATCCTCAAGAGCTTTTAGACCTGCTGAAGCATGAATAGAAATAATATCAACACCTAATTTTGAAACTTGGAAACATGCTGCACTCATCGTATTTGGAATATCATGAAATTTTAAGTCTAAAAAAATTTTTTTATTTAAACTTTTTAAAATTTCAATAACTCTTGGACCTTCCCTAACAAAAAGCTCTAAACCAATTTTCACCCACTTAATATTAGGACATTTTTCTAGAAGTAATTTTGCTTGACTTAGATCTAGTCCATCAATTGCCAATATTATTTTATCTTCTGAATTAAATTTGTTATTCATCAATTTTTAGCTTTCAAACCTCTTTATTATTTTTTTACCAATTTGCAAAATTTTCCCTTCTAACTCATTTTTTGAATCAAAAACTATATCAGGATTTATTACTTTCTGACTATCAATTTTCACGCCGCCACCTTTTATAGATCTTTTCGATTCGCTGCTTGATTTGAAAAGTTTTAGAGCACTTAGCAAGTAAAAAAACTTAACTGGAAAAACTATTTCTTTTAATGAAATCTCTGGAATTTCTCCAACTTTCTCTTTTTGTCCAAGAAATAATTTTTCGCAGTTTGATTGCGCTTTTAATGCTTCTTCAGTCCCGTGGAATAAAGTAGTAACTTCTAAAGCCATTCTTCTCTGTAATTCACGAGGATTTAAGTTTTCAAGCAAACTTAAATTTAATTCAGTAAGTAATTCAAAATAGGTAGGTATTATATTATCAGGTACTTTTTCTAATTTTGAATACATTGAAAGAGGATCATCAGTCAACCCAACGGTGTTAAATTCAGATTTACTCATCTTCTTAATTCCATCTAAACCTGTCAAAATTGGCAAAAGAACACCAAATTGAGGTTCATGTTTAAAATGCCTTTGAAGATCTCTTCCTATCGCAATATTAAATTTCTGATCTGTACCTCCCAGCTCAATATCTGATTGAACAACCACCGAATCGTAACCTTGTAATAGTGGATATAAGAATTCATGCAAAGCGATTGGAACTTGTGAAGTGTACCTTTTATTAAATTCCTCCTTAGCTAGCATTTGACTAACTGTTGCACTCCCCATTAATTCAATTATCGAATTAAGATCTAATTCTTTTAACCATTCACTGTTATATCTAACTTCTATTTTATCTTTTGAATCAAAATCTAAAATAGATTCATGTGCTGGTTTACCCATTCCTAGTTGGGTTAGGTATGTTTTTGCATTTTCTTTAACTTGTTTTTCTGATAACTGCACTCTTGTTTTGTTTTTTCCGGTTGGGTCTCCAATTTGAGCAGTAAAATCTCCAATAATTAAAACTGCAACGTGTCCATTATCTTGGAATGCTCTAAGTTTTTTGAACAATATGCTGTGCCCAAGATGAATATCAGTTCCAGTTGGATCGATTCCGAGTTTGACCCTTAATTTTTTATTATTTTTTTTCGCATGATCTATTATCTCCGCAAAAGTTTGATCTGTTCCCTTTATTGGGAAATATTCTTCTACTCCTCTTGACAGCCATGATGGCAATATTAAATTATCTGACATGAAGCTTTAAACGTTTAATTTAAGAAGTTTTATCAAGTTCATCCTTCATTCTTATTAAGGTTTTATTCATCTGATCGAACATTTGATCAGGAGTAATTCCAAATTGACCTAACTGTGTCTTTAATTGTTCTACTGTCATTTTGGCTTGAAAATCCTCAGACAATTCAAATCTCTTCATAAAAACTTTATAACGATCCATAAGAGATTCCATTTTTTTTATGAACATTTTTTTACCTTCTCTGTCGAACTTTCCATAATCAGAGCCAAGTTTCATAAGTTCTTGGTAATCAGTAAAAAGCTTTTTAGCTTCTTCTTGAACGATGTCTGACTCAAAGAATCCCATTTCTATTTTTACTTCGCAATATTAAGGCTCAATTACAAGATAACAAGAATCTTTTAAATTGATTAGAACATTAATAAATTTTAGTTTATAAATAATTCTTTGATTTATATTTTTTCAGAATTAAATTTAGGAGACATGTTTTACAAATATTGAAAAAATTTAACGTAAATAATATTTCAAATCAAAATAGACAATTCGAATTATTTGGTTCAAATGTAAATACATCAATTAATTTTCAACACTCAAATAATCTAAAAATCAAAGGCGAAATCCTAACTGAATGGAGAAATAGAATCTATAATCACCAATTTAAAATTTCAAGAGATGCTCAAAATAAAACTTTGCACCAAACAAGTCTTCCTATAAATATCATTTCCAATGAAAGAAAAATTGATCCTTTTTCCCTGCAGCCATTATCATTGAACTTTTGGAGAACCAATCAATATATACACAATGGTCCAGCGATGTATTTTATAATTGACTCGATGGAGAGTTCTAAAATAATTCTTTATATAGGAGAAACAAACGTAGCAAATAAAAGATGGAAGGGAGAACATGACTGTAAAAATTACATCATGAACTATAAAGAAGCCCTAGCCCATAACAACCTCTCGAGTCACCAAGATATTCGTTTTTTCTTAGATGTCCCTAAAGAAGTAAAATTAAGACGTAAATTAGAACAGCAACTGATATATTTATGGTTACCACCTTTTAATAAAGAAACACGAGATAGGTGGGCAACTACTTTCACAAACAACTAAAAATTAATCAAATCATTTTAAAATGCAATTTACCACATTCCAAAAAAATCTAAGTTACTGGCAAGGTACTTCATTAATTTTTGGAATTTTAGAGGAAGAAATTTCAAGCCAACTTGAAAACATAAAATTTGTTATTGACCCAAAATTATTGCAAAAAAAAGTAACTCAAAAAAAATTCAAAGGAGAAAAAGGCAAAACTCTAAGCTTTGAATTTTTAGATCAAAAATTAGAAACTTTAATCATAGTTGGTCTTGGCAAATCGAAAGACCTAATAAAAAGTGATATAGAAAACTCCATAGGCAATCTAATTAGGAAAACTGTTGATAAAAATGAAAAAATCAGCATCTTGCTACCTTGGGAATTAATAAATTCCAAACTAGAAATAAATCAATTAGCTGAGTCAGCCAGATTATCTGCTTATAAGGACAATAGATTCAACAAGAAAAAAGATGAAGTGAAAGTTCTGAAAGAAGTTGAGTTTTTGAATTTAAAGAAATTGGAGAATATTAGCTTTGAAGACACAGAAAAAATATGTGAAGGTGTTGAATTAGCCAGAAGACTTGTAGCCGCCCCTCCAAATAGTCTTACGCCAAAGGAAATGTCTATGCAAGCTTTGCAAATAGCTAAGGATCATGATTTGGAAGTAAAAATTTTAGAGGCAAAAGATTGTGAAGATTTAGGAATGGGTGCATATTTAGCCGTATCAAAAGGTTCAGATCTAGATCCTAAATTTATACACCTTACTTTGAAATCAGAAGGTCCTATAAAAGAAAAGATTGCGCTTGTTGGGAAAGGTTTAACCTTTGATTCTGGAGGTTATAACCTGAAAGTAGGTGCATCTCAAATTGAAATGATGAAATATGACATGGGCGGAAGTGCAGCAGTTTTAGGCGCAGCAAAAGCACTTGGAGCAATAAAACCAAAGGGACTAGAAATACATTTTATTGTGGCAGCTTGCGAAAACATGATAAATGGATCTGCAGTGCATCCTGGAGATGTAGTTAAGGCATCTAATGGTAAGACAATTGAAATAAACAACACTGACGCAGAAGGTAGGCTCACATTAGCTGATGCTTTAACTTACGCATCAAATTTAAAACCGGACTCAATAATAGATCTCGCCACTTTAACAGGAGCTATTGTTGTTGCATTAGGGAATGATGTAGCTGGATTCTGGAGCAATAATGATGATCTAGCAAATGATCTAAAAGCTGCATCAGCCCAGGCTGGAGAAGAATTATGGCAAATGCCTTTAAAAAAATCCTATAAACAAGGGTTAAAGTCTCATATAGCTGATATGAAAAACACAGGGCCAAGAGCAGGTGGGTCAATAACTGCTGCTTTATTTTTAGAGGAATTCTTTGAAAAAGAGATTAAATGGGCTCACATTGATATTGCAGGCACTTGTTGGACTGATAAGGATAAGGGGATTAATCCATCAGGTGCAACCGGTTTTGGAGTTAAAACTCTTGTTCAATGGATTAAAAATAAATAAGTATACTTAAAATTATTCAATCCAAAGATTTGTTGATCTAGCGTTATTCCCCCATAATTTATCCAACCTCTGATCTCTCCCACATGAGTATCTGTAAAACTTGTATTTAAGTTCATTTCTCACAGCAAAATTCTGATGATAATCTTCAGCCAACCAAAATTTACCTTTTGATTTTAGTTCTACAAATATTTTTTCTAATGGCTCTTTTAATTCATTAGAAGCCGAAATAAGTGCATTTTTTGCATCGCTTTTCTCAGTTGAATCCTTGAAAAAGATCACTGGCCTATAAGAATCTCCACGATCACAAAATTGTCCTTTACCATCGAGAGGATCAATATTTCTCAAATAGAGTCTAAGTATCTCGGGTAAACTCACTATTTGGGGATCATAATTAATCAAAACTACTTCCTGATGCCCTTCATGATTTTCGTAGGTTGGATTTTGTAAATCCCCTCCTGAATAGCCGCTTTGTACAAAATTTATCCCCTTTAATGACTCTAAATCATGTTCTAAACACCAAAAACACCCTCCTGCAAGAATCAATTCCTCTGCCAGAGTATTTAGAGGGTTAATTAATAT
This sequence comes from Prochlorococcus sp. AG-355-P07, assembly GCA_003280575.1. GTDB lineage: Bacteria > Cyanobacteriota > Cyanobacteriia > PCC-6307 > Cyanobiaceae > Prochlorococcus_A. Next base: position 261,845 of record QCEN01000001.1, read on the forward strand.
TGAAAGGGCAATTATTAGAGGTAAAAAGTATTTCATTTTTTTAGTATAGAGTTCAAATAATAGAATTAATAATCTCTTTAGCAGCTCTTTGTACTACACCCTCTTCGCCCAATTCTTTTTTTAAAAAAGCATAACCTTTTTTAATTTTAATTTTTTCTGACTTCCCTTCAAGTATCTTGCAAGATTTATAAAAGATTTTCTTTTCGTCAAACTCTCTCTGTACAAATTCAGGGATTATTAACTTATTAACTAACAAATTCACAGGGGAAATAAATCTTACTTTGAAATTGAGAATTTTTTTAGCAATAAAAGCAGTAATCCTACTTACTCTATAACCAACAATCTGAGGTATTCCATATAAAGCTAATTCCATATTGACTGTCCCAGATTTGCAAAAAGCAATTTTTGTAAGCGCATAAACGTAAGGCTTTAATCTTGCGTTATCTTTTTGAGAAATCACTTTCCCTTTAACTTGATATTTTCTAAAGGCATCATTGAATTTTTCATCAAAAACTTTCCTACAGGAAGGTATATATACAATTAAACTTGGATATTTTTGTTGTAATTTTCTTGCCGCGATCATAAATGTAGGCAATAAAAATTTTAATTCTTGAGGTCTTGATGCGGGCATTAAAAGTAGTATGTTTTCATCTGAACGAAGGCTTAGAATAGTTCGGGCTTCTTTTTTTGGAGGGAGTTTTTTTGTTAAATCAATCATTGGATGTCCAACCCAAAAAACATTTCCACCCCTCTTTTTGTAGAAAGCTGCTTCTTTCTTAAATATTGCAAAAATTTTATCAGAAAAATTTATTAAATTTGTCGTAGTATTATTTCCAACTCTCCACGCCCATTCTTGAGGAGCAATATAGTAGAAAATTGGAATTTTAGTCCTCGATCTTTTTAATTTTGTTCCAATTTTTATATTAGGCCCCATATAGTCAATCAAAATTAAGCAATCTGGAGGATATTTTTTTAATAATTTATAAAATCTTTTTTGAATTATCATTGTTGGAATAATTAGAGGTAAAGCCTCCCAAATTCCTATTGCACTTATGGAAGTAGTATCTTTAAGAATTTTCACCCCTTCTTTCTTCATCCTTTCCCCACCTAATCCGCAAATTTCTAAATCAATAGATTTTTTTTTTGCTTCCTCTAATAATGCTTTTGATAACAAACTTCCGTGTAAATCTCCAGAAACTTCTCCGGTGCTGATAAATATCTTTTTATTCATTAATTTATTAGAGGCATTGGACCACGTCTCTCTTTTGATATTGAATCTTTTAAAAAATCACATAATTTTTTTGAAGAAATATCTAATTTACCTCGTGATGCCATTTTCAATGCGTCAGACATTACATGGTTGGACTTAAAAAGTAAATTCCAGGTGCTTTGCAAAAGTTTTAAATCAAAATCCTTATTTTCCATTAATCCGCTTCTTTTAATTCCAATCCTATTCAAACCTCTTAATCTTCCTGGATGTCCTTCGACTAAACAAAAAGGAGGTACATCTCTATCTACCCTAGTCATTCCTCCTATCATTGCTAAATATCCAATATGTACAAATTGATGAATACCTAAACAGCCGCCAATAATTGCTTTATCTTCAATCTTTACGTGGCCTGCAACTTGAACACTATTTGATAAAACTATTCTATTCCCAAGTTCACAATTATGACCTATGTGAGTATAAGCCATTAACAGATTATTATTGCCAATAATAGTTTTTTCTCCTTCATCAGTTGCCTTATTAATAGTTACACATTCTCTAAAAGTATTATTATCGCCAATAATTACTTCAGTTGGTGCCCCTTTATATTTAAGATCTTGGGGATCCAGACCTATAAATACATTTGGGAAAACTTTATTGTTTCTACCTATTTGAGTTCTTCCAGTAATAACAGCATTAGGACCAACTTCAGTTCCTTGCCCGATAGTCACATTAGGACCAACGATAGCTCCTTGAGAGATGATAACTCCATCATGTAATTCGGCACTTGAGTCTACAAAAGCATTTGGGTGAACTTTTACACCCTCAAAGGTTTCCATTAATTCAGTATTTTTATTCTTCATATTTCTAATCAACTAATGAAAACATTAATTCGCCTGCACAAACCAATTTTCCATCAACGTGTGCCTCTCCTTTTACCTTGCCAAATCTTTGTCTTTTAATACTCAATAACTCACAAGTAATTATCAATTGATCTCCGGGTACAACAGGTTTTCTAAATTTAACATTATTGATTCCTGCAAAAACAAAAAGTCCTTTAGGGAGATCAGGCATTTGCGTTACTATTATTCCCCCAACTTGAGCCATTGATTCAACAATAAGTACCCCTGGCATCAAGGGTCTTTCCGGAAAGTGTCCTTGAAATTGAGGCTCGTTTATAGTTATATTTTTTACCGCGACAGCTCGCTTACCAGGTATATTTTCTAAGACTTTATCAACGAGAGCAAAAGGATATCTATGAGGTAATAAACCTAGTATATTCTCAGAAGAGAGTTGATTATTCTCACAGTGTAATTTCTTTTCCAAAACGATTAAAAATGAAGTTAAATTTTTAGCGATGAGGCCAACAGAGCATTTAAAGAATGTGATCCTTTATAGACTAAAATTTGTGCCTTAGGTAACCCTACCAAAGCCAAGTCCCCAATCAGGTCTAAAATTTTATGTCTTATTGGTTCATTATCAAATCTTAATGGTGGATTAACCCATTGATCACCATCACAAACAAGAGCATTTTCCAAACTTCCACCTTTTATTAATCCAAGTTCACTTAACTCTTGAAATTGATCCTTAAAACCAAATGTTCTTGCTGGAGCAATCATTTCAACGAAACTTTTTGGATTTAAATCAATTACAAAAGTTTGATTCCCAATTGCTTTATAGGAAAAACTTATGGTGGAAACAATTGTAGTTTTTTCAGAAGGAGTAGCTGCTATAACTGAGCCTTCTTTATTTAAAATGATTGATTTATTAATCTCTCGAAAGAAATTATCTGGTTTAGGTGCTCTTTTTATCCCTACCTCTTCAAAATCCTTAACCCATTGAATTGCCGATCCATCCAAAAGCGGGATTTCTTTACCATCAACCTCAATATGAATATAACTTAACCCGCACCCTGCCATTGATGATAATAAATGTTCAATAGTATATAAATTTCTCCCTCCTAATTTTACTGCCGTACAAAGCATTGTACTTCCAATTAAATCTTGGGTAAGCTTAAAAATCTCGTTGGGTTTATCCCTGAAAGAAACATAATATCCCTCTTTCTCATAAGAAGAAATTTTAACTCTTGTTTTTTCACCACTGTGAAGGCCAATACCTTCTCTGGAGATAACCCCAGCCAAGGTATAACAACAATCATAATTAGTAGGCCAAGAAAACACTTAAAACTTCCACCCAACTCCGAGTGAATATTTCCAATCTCCACTTAGATCCTGACTCGCAGCATCAATTCTTAATGGCCCAATGGGCGTTTTCACTCCAACTCCCCCTCCCACCGAAAAACCTGAACCAGTTTTTTGCAATAATTTGCCTGGTTTACCAGGTACATCATTTTGGGAACCTAAGTCACTTCCTGCATCAACAAATAAAGATCCTGATAACATTCGCCATACAGGGAATCTATGCTCTATGGTAGCCTCCACAAAACTTTTACTTACGGCTAATCCACAAGATCCCCAACCTCTTACAGATGACGTTCCTCCCATACAAAATGCCTCATAAGGTGGCAATTCGCCTAGTATAGTTCCCGCCTTAAATTGAAAACCTATTGCTTGAGGACAATCTTCATTAGCCGGTTTATTAGACTTACATGCCATAGGTAAATTTATCCATTTTGTTGGAATAAAGTACGAATATGAGGCTTGCATTCTATTGAAAGTTGGGGAGTTTTTACCCACTGAAATAAACTGTTCCGAACCAAAGCTTAATTTATTTCCTGCAGTTGGATTTCTAAAGTTATTCAAATTATTTCTATTAGCACTTGCAATAAAACTGATTAGTATATTTTCTGCAGGACATGAACCATCATTTGCAGTAAATCCAATGCAAATAATGTCGTTTACATTACCAGTTGTAGGCGTCAT
>QCEN01000002.1 GCA_003280575.1 Prochlorococcus sp. AG-355-P07
TAATTTTGTATAAGAGATAAGAAATCTAGTCTTGGAATTAATTTCAAAAAAATCGATATTGATTATTGCTCCAAGCTTAATAGCAGAGTCTTTATCGCTTAAATTAACATCATTAGACCAAAATTTAGATATTAATTTTAATAATGGAACAGGTGATAAAACTCCGGACTTGGTTATATGGAATGTTCTTAATTTCCAATCAGAAGATCTTATAAGGTTAGAATTATTAAAATTAAGAGAAAGATATGATGAGTCAAAGTTTCTCATAATTCTTTCTGGCGAATTTGTTTATGAAGCAAATACTCCTCCATCATTAATTGCTGAAGGTTTTCTTTTAAATCCCAGTGCAGAAAAAGTACTTGAATCTATTGATACCATTTTAAATGGAGGAAGGGTATTTGATATTGAAAATAATTCCAGAGTTCAATTAGACCAAAATAAGCCTCTCTCTTTTAGTCAAAAAATTCTAACTTCAGGTCTTAAACAAATAGATTCTGAAATTAACTATATATTCAAATATGTCAACTCTGATTCAACACCAGAATTTTATAAATTCATTTTAAAAGGAAGATTAAGAGAACTTATTACTGCAAAATCTTTTCTAATTTTCTTATGGGGTAATTCACTAGAGCTTTATACAGAGGCAGTTTACACTGAAAATAAAATTAATCTTGAAAATAAGAATACTGTATTCATTAAAGATAAAAACACTGCAGAAATATGGAATTTAATTTTAGATAGGCTAAAAGAAAAGTATAGCTCAACTAACCTACAGGTTGAATTTAATAATTCATCAATAATTCTCTCTGGGATAAAAAAAGAATTTATTTCACGACTAATTTGCAAAATGTTAGATGAGTTAGATAATTTAGTAAAAAATATTAAGGAAAACTATAAGGAGAAAGATTTTCAAGATGATTTAAATTCTCTTATAAAAGAACTTAAAGTTAATACAATTTCAAATATCACAGACAGCTATTTTCGATTAAAAAAAGGAGGTGAATCTATTTCAATAAATGATTTTATTTATAGTGAGGTAAGTTGCGAAGAGATAGATAGAGAATCACATGAATCAATAATGTTTATTGATCCAATTATTAATAATGAAGCTCTTGACTATAATGGGAAATTACTTCCTCTATATGAAACAGAATCGTTTTTGATCCTTGAAAATATAATTTCAAATTGGACAATAAGAAACTGTAATTTATTAGCTTCTGAAATCTTTAATATTTGTTCTTCTTGGCCTGAATTAAGAACTGTACTTATAAATCCCGAAATACAATCTACAAGAAGTTTTGAAAGATTTAGAAATAATATTAATAACTACAATCGTTGGCATGACTACATTTATATGCCTATCTACTTGTATGAGAGTAAACGAGAATATATTGATATTATCGATAAAAAATTTACCCGTTACTTCAAAAATGAAAATAGGGAGAAAGAATTAGAGAATCTAGAATGGCTACAAAAACAAGTTACATTGTTAGTTGAGATAAGAGATGCCGTAGCACCGCAGTTAGAAGTTGCTGTAAAGTATATCGGTAATCTTTTCGTAACTTTCCTTACAAAGGTCGTTGGCAAAGCTATCGGTTTAGTGGGGAAAGGAATCCTTCAAGGATTAGGAAGATCAAGTTCAAAGTAAGTTTTTAAACTTTAATGAAAATAATTCAATGGATCCTAATAGCATTAATTTTCTTAAGTCCATATAAAGCAAATGCCTCTCGAGATTCTGATAGTTACGATGGCAACATCTTTCCTATATACGCTGGAAATGGAGCTATAGTTCCTCCCCAGACAACTCTTCAGGAATCATTAAAAAATAAAAGAATCGCTGTTTTATTTTTTTATCTTGACGATAGCTCAGATAGTAAAGCTATGGCTCCAATAATATCTGGTTTAGATTTGATATGGAGAAATAATATAGATATCATTGCTCTAACTACTGATGAATTACAGGATAAAGAAAAGTCTGATCTTAGAAATGAACCTACTTATTATTGGAACGGATTTATTCCACAAACCATTATTTTAAATAGTGATGGTGAAGTTAAATATGATCAAAATGGAATGATAAATATAGATGAATTAAACAAAGTTATAGGAGATCTAAAAGGAATTAATATAGAAGATACGACATTTTCTGTAGAAAGTTTTAATGAATACAACAGTATCATTTCTGAAAAAAAGATAAAAACAAAAATTAAATAATGATATTAATAAATATCCTCCTAGTTCTTTTAATTTTTTTAATTCTTTCAGATTTATATATTAAAAACTCACCAAAATCAAAGTTAAATCTGGTGCCTATAAATTACAAAATCAAAAAAAAGGATGGTTTCAACGAATTAATTATTGATTTAAAAATAACTAATAAAAGTAAAACCAAAGAGACGATGGTATCTAATATAAATTTTGAATTAGATTTTTTTAAAAATAAAGGTAACGAATATTGCCAAAATTTTAATTATCAAGAAGATATCTATATATGTGAAAATAATAAAATTAAGATTTTAAATAATTACTGGCCAACAACAATTATCAAGTCTAATTCAGAATTATTTGTAAGAATCATATATAAATTTAGCAATAATAATTTTAGGAAAAAAATTAAATATCTATGGTTAAAAGTATTGTGGGAGAACTATGGACATTTTGGTATTTCAAATAATAAGGATTGTTTTTTAATTAATTTAGATGGTCAAAAAATAAGGCCGAAAGAAGTTTTTGAAATTCCTTTAAATAATAAATATAAAGCTTTTGCTATTAAAACTGATTTACTTGGTTGCTTTGATAACCCAGTAAATACTGTGATTGAATATTGCAAAGGAATTGTAGAAGAAAATGATATTTTAACAATCGGTGAAAGTCCGCTTGCGATTATGCAAAATAGATATATTTCTCCTAAAAATTTAGAATATAGTTTATTTTCGCAAGCCTTATGTTATTTTTTTCATCCTACAAGCAGTCTCGCAACAGCTTGTGGCATGCAATTATTAATAAATAGAATCGGAGTCACAAGAATAACCTTTGCATTATTTGTTGGATTTCTCTTCAAATTAGTTGGTATTAAAGGTATGTTTTATAGGTTAACTGGTTCAGAATCATCCCTCATTGATGATATAAGCGGCACAGTTACACCTTACGACAAGAGTATTGTTATGGGTCCTCTCAATGCGGATTTATTTTGTAAGGAGGTCTCGAACTACCTAAATATAGATGTTGCTGTTGTTGATGTAAATGATCTTGGAGGAGTAAAAGTCTTAGCTAGTTCAAATAAAAAAGTAAATAAAATACTCAAAAGAAACTTAATATCTAATCCAGCTGGCAATGGAGATGAAAAAACCCCTATAGTATTAGTAAGAGAAATAAAGTAAATGAAAAAAGATACCTCTTATTCTTATCAATCTAAAAAAGGAATGGAAGTAACTTTTGAAGAACTTCATATACGGCACATTAACCTTTTAATAGATATTAAAAATAAGGAATTGAATAATTGGTTTATAAAGATGGCAATTATAAATACCTTTGATGACTTAAAAATTTTTTTAAATAACCTTAAGAAAAATAAAAATAAATGCATAATTGCTATATTTGGAAACGAAATTATTGGTTATTTGAATATTTTTCCTTTAAACAAAAAAGAGACCTGCTTAAAAATATCTAAGCCTAAGTTGATTAATAGCAAGTGTTCTTTAACAGATAAACAATTAACATTAGGATTGATAAAAAAATCTATCTCAATAAAAGACATCAAAACTTCAAGTTGGATAATTAATTCTGATATAAATAATATTGACCTCATATCAACCTCAAGAGAACTAGGATTTCAACCTTCTGGGGAGATAATCCTTTGGGATGGTTCTTATCTAAATAAATCTATAAATCAAAATACCAATGCCTATGCATCAATTAATGAATTCCAAAACATTAATAAACAAAATATATTAAAAATAGTTAATTTCATAAGATCAAATCAATCCCCCTTAATAAGAAATATTTTAGATTTTGATCAAGACGACATTCTTAAAAGAAATAATTCTAAAAGTGGTGCCTTAATATATGAAAATTCAGTTTTATGTACAATTTTAAAAGATATTAATTATCAAAATGATGAAATTTATACTTTAACTATAAGTAGATATTGGGATAAGAGATTCGATTCTATTTTAAAAGAGTTTATAAAAAGATTTTTTGAAAAATCACCTGTTTCGTATTTAAAAACCTATAAAGAAAATTCTCAATTAAATCTTTTTCTCGAAGAATGTAATCTCAAAGAAAAAAATCAAGAAATAATTCTTATTAGGAACACAATAGTTAAGAATGAAGCCAAACAAGTAAATATAATAAATCAATCTTTGGAATCAATCTTTGAAAAATTAAATCCACAAGGTAATCCATATCCATCTCCTTTTCCATTAAAAACAAAGTGAAATAGTGAAATTTTGCAAACCCAAACCAAAGTCAATTTTAAGTTTGGATATAGGTACCAAAAGAATAGGATTAGCTTATTGTGATCCCCTCTGCATAACATCAAATATACTTCCAGCAGTAAAACGGTTTGAAAATAATCAAGAGATTAAAATCATTAGAAATTATATAAATGAATTTAACTTGACTGGTTTTATTATCGGTATTCCACTAGATGAGAAAGGTCAAATGACCATTCAAGCTCTTGACTGTAAAAATTACGGTCAATTACTTTCAAATGAATTAAAGCTTCCTTTTTCTTACGTCAATGAACATAGTTCAACTTGGGAATCTTCAGAAAGATTTGGAATAAAAAAAGATAAATCCGGATTGATTGATAGTTTTTCAGCAAAAATAATACTTGAACAATGGATCGAAGAAGGTCCTGAATTAGAAGAAATAGCTGGTAAACGTCAGATAAAATATTAGTATTAAAAAGGATAGATAATTTTTAAATGAAAGAAGCCAATTCAAATGATAATTATGATGCACAGACTCTTTTATTAAATGACTCAAATGGAAACGAGCTATTTTGTTATCTTGAACAATTAGTAAGTGTTGAAGGCCAAGAATATGCTTTGTTAACGCCAGTAGACACTCCAGTAAGTCTTTTTAAGATAAATGAAAAAGATGAACCTGAACTAATTGAGAAAATAGATAAAAATGAACAAATACTAAAAAATGCTGAAGCAGTTCTTCAAGAACATGATTTAAGGCTTATCAGATCAGCAGTCACATTAACAGTATCAGGAGAACTTGAAGAACCAATTTACGATGAATTAGAAGAAGATTACGTTGATGATGATAGTGAGAGTTATGAATTGCTCGTTAACTTTAATCTTTTTGACCAAGAATATGGCTTATATATACCACTAGATCCTTTTTTTATTGTGGGTAAATTAAAAGACAAAGGTGTCTTATTAGTTGAAGATGATGAGTTTGATAAAATTCAACCTTTGATTGAAAATGAGCTCGAAAAAAGTAGTTCTTAAAATAAATGAGATCTATCCTAAAAGTCAATTGGGATTCAGGCTTACCAATATATAATATCTCTCAATCTGAGTTGCAAAAAAAAGGAATTAATTCTTTATTGATAGACGTGGATGGTACTCTAGTAAATAGGAAATCAAATGTGATCCCAAAAGCTGTAAAAAATTGGATAATAGAATCTAAAAAACTTTTCTCCTTATATCTAATAAGTAATAATCCATCAAAAAAAAGAATCGCAAAAATAGCAAAAGAATTAAATTTAAGGTATAAATACAATGCATCAAAACCAAGAAAAAAAGTAACTTTGTCCGCTATCAAAGAAATTGGCAGAGAGCCAAACAATATAGCCATTATTGGCGACAGAATTTTTACAGATATTATTGTTGGGAATCGATGTGATATAAAAACAATATTAGTTAAGCGATTAAATAGAGATGGCTTGCCTATAAAATTTAATTTAACTTTGACAATAGAAAAATTAATTTCTCATTTTATAAAATGAAAACTTGGGTTATAAAAATTGGTACTAGTATTTTAAGAGGAACTGAGGAAACATCTACAGAAGAAGTTATTGAAAACCTTTCTAGATCCTTTACAAGTTTTCTTTCAAAAGGAAACAAATTAATTTTAGTAACTAGTGGAGCCGTTGGATTAGGTTGCCAAAAATTAAATATTAAAACAAGACCAAATGATTTAAGTACCCTTCAAGCTACTGCTGCAGTAGGTCAAGTTAATTTAATGTCCTTATACGATAAAGTATTTAATAAATTAGGTCATAATATTGCGCAAATTTTAATAACTAAAGCTGATTTCAATTCGCGAGAATCCTTTAATAACGCTTCTAAAACTTTAAAAAAATTAATCGATTTGAATGTTATTCCAATAGTAAATGAAAATGACACCGTAGCAAATGAAGAACTTAAATATGGAGATAATGATACCCTCTCTGCTTTAGTTGCCTTGGCTATAAATGCTAACAAGCTTATTTTATTAACCGATATTGAAAATCTATACTCAAAAGATCCACGTAATAATAAAGATGCGCAACCTATTAAAGAAGTTCATAATAGTGAATTAAAGGAAATTAGAGATAAAAATATTCAAAACTCAAATAATCAATGGGGAACAGGTGGAATTTCTACAAAATTAATTTCTGCAGAAATAGCAACAAAAGGAGGAGTGGAAGTCCAATTAGTTGATGGAACTAATAAAAAAAACCTAATTGAAATTTTTAATGATAATAAAATTGGAACCTTATTCTATCCAGTAAAAAAACCTATAGGAAACAAAAAAAGTTGGCTTTCACATGCAATTCAAACAGTAGGGAAAATTACTTTAGATGACGGAGCTTCTTTTGCAATTAAAAAAAAAGGTGCCTCACTTTTAGCGGTTGGTGTTAAGAATGTAGAAGGAAACTTTACTATTAATCAGGCAGTTAAAATCGTAAATACAAATGATAAAGAAGTTGCAAAAGGTTTAGTATCAATAAGTAGCGACAAATTAAGAAGTATCTTAAATAATAAAGAAGATAACAACTCCTCGATAATTGTCGTACACAGAGATGTTCTTGCTCTCTCTTAGAAAAAAATTAAAACTGAAAAATGCTTTTAAGTGATTTAGTTGATCTAATAAAAAATGGAAATTCAAATTTTATTAGTTCCAATATTTTCGAAGATTTAAATATAGATGATGCTGCCTCATTAGATGCAGCAGTTAAACATCAAATATCTTTTTTAGAAGAAAATAATATCCTTAAAGAAAAATTAGATCAAACTAAAGCATCAGCAATAATAACTAATGACAACCATGAAATCGTTAATGCCCTAAAGAAACTCAATATATCTAACATAATCGTCAAAAATCCAAGAATTGCATTTGCAGAAGTATTGGATTGTTTATATAAAACTATCAATTTCAAACCAGGAATTCACGCTTCAGCAGTTATTGATAAAACAGCAATAATTGGATCAGATTGTCATATTGGACCTAATGTCTATATAGGAGAAAATACTACAATAGGAGACAATAATCATATTTTTACTGGATCATCAATTTTAGGTAATGTTCAAATAGGAAATAATAATATAATTCATCCTAATTGTGTCATTTACGAAAATACCACTCTAAAAGATAATTGTGTAATTAATTCAAATTCTGTTATTGGATCAGAGGGATTTGGTTTTATTCCTAAAAATGGCAAATGGGTCAAGATGCCTCAAAAAGGTGGTGTAAAAATAATGAGTTTTGTAGAAATTGGAACGAATTGTTGTATTGATAGACCAGCAGTTGGATTTACTTTTATTGATGAGGGAACAAAGTTGGATAATTTAATACAAATAGGCCATGGTGTTAAAATTGGAAAGAATTGTGCATTTGCAGCTCAAGTTGGTATCGCTGGAGGAGCAAATATTGGAGATGGTGTTATTTTGGCAGGGCAAGTAGGAGTCAATAATAGAGTAAAAGTTGGAAATAATGTCATAGCGAGTTCAAAATGCGGAATCCATTGTGACATAGCAGATGGCAAGGTAATTAGTGGTTTCCCTGCGATGGAAAATAAATCATGGCTAAGGAGTTCAAGTATTTTTAAAAAATTACCAGAATTGGCAAAAAAACTTAGACAATTAGACAAGCAATAATTTATTGTTCTATTAAACAAAAATTTAAATGAAGAAATATAAGATTGTTTTATTGTCAGGTGACGGAATTGGGCCAGAGATTTCAGAAGTTTCAAAAAAAGTTTTAAAAAAGCTTTCGAAAAATCATAATTTCGATATTGAGATTATTGAAAAATTATTTGGAGGGATAGCTTATGAAAAATATGGGACTCCTGCTCCAGATGAGACACTAAATCAATGCAAAAAAAGTGATGCTGTACTTTTAGCCTGTGTTGGAGATATTAAATATGATTCTCTTGCAAGAGAATTAAGGCCAGAAAGTGGGTTACTAAAGTTAAGAGCCGCACTAAACCTTTTCGCAAATATCAGGCCTGTCAAAATAAGAAAATCTCTACTAGATGCAAGTACATTAAAAAAAGAAATTGTTGAGCATGTAGATCTTATTGTTGTAAGAGAATTAATAGGGGGAATTTATTTTGGAAAACCAAGAGGACACATAACAAATACAAAAATTCCAAAAGCTTTTAATACGATGGTTTATGATTCGGCCGAAATAGAGAGAATAACTGAAATAGCAATAAAAATTGCTACCCAAAGAAATAAAAAAATATGTTCTGTTGATAAATCAAACGTCCTTGAGGTTAGTCAATTGTGGAGAGATACAGTTTTAAATATCACCTCAAAAGATAAAAATATATCTCTAAGCAATATGTACGTTGATAATGCCGCAATGCAATTAATTAGAGATCCTGGTCAATTTGATGTAATTTTAACTAGTAATTTATTTGGAGATATTTTAAGCGATTTAGCCGCAATGTTAACTGGTTCTATTGGTATGCTTCCATCTGCTTCTCTAAACAATTGTGGGCCTGGTGTTTTTGAACCTGTTCATGGTTCGGCTCCTGATATTGCTGGTAAAAATATAGCGAATCCTATAGCAATGCTTTTATCTGCTTCCATGATGTTAAAAATTGGATTAAGTGAAGAAGAGGCTGCAGAAAATTTAGAAACTGCCATTGATAAAGTTTTGTCAAAAGGATTTAGAACAGCAGATTTAGCTGATGGGTCTTCTGAAGTTTTATCTTGCAGTGAAATCGGAAATAAAATAATGGATGAAATTTAAAAAAAAATTAATAAATAAAAAAATATTTCTTAGTTCAACATAAAGTTGGCATATGACCTGTCAGAATCATTAGATATTGTTTTTAAAAAATGTCAAAACGTCATCCAGTAGTTGCTGTAACAGGATCTTCAGGAGCAGGAACAAGTACAGTAAAAAGAGCCTTTGAGCATATTTTTGCCAGAGAAGATATTGTTCCAGCAGTTGTAGAAGGTGATAGTTACCACAGATTTGAGAGAATGCCTATGAAAAAAGCGATGGCAGACGCTCTTTCAAAAGGCGAAAATTTCTCTCATTTTGGTCCAGAGGCTAATCTTTTTGACAAGCTAGAAGAACTTTTTAAAATCTATGGTGAAACTGGAGGAGGGAAGAAAAGATATTATCTACATAGTCTTGAAGAAGCAGAAGAGCATAATACAAGACTTGGTACATCCTTGGAACCTGGACAATTTACTCCATGGGAAGATATACCTGAGGGAACAGACGTACTTTTTTATGAAGGTTTGCATGGCGGGGTAGAAGGTGATGGATACAATGTGGCATCTTATGCTGATTTACTTGTTGGTGTTGTTCCAATAACAAATTTAGAGTGGATTCAAAAAATCCATAGAGATAACGCGGAAAGAGGTTACTCAGCGGAAACCATTGTGGATACTATATTGAGAAGAATGCCTGATTATATAAATCACATTTGCCCCCAATTCAGCAAAACTGATATAAATTTCCAAAGAATTCCCACAATTGACACTTCTAATCCTTTCATATGCAGGAATATCCCAACTCCTGATGAGAGCTTCGTGATCATACATTTCAGAAAAGGGGCGAGAGAGAAATGGGGGATTGATTTTCAATACTTGCTTGGAATGATTAACGATTCATTTATGTCAAGTCCAACAAGTATCGTTGTAAATGGTGGGAAAATGGGTTTCGCAATGGAACTAATTCTCACTCCAATAATTCATAAAATGATTGAGGAGAAAAATAAATAATAATTTATTTTCGATTATCAACTCAAATCATTATATTTTTTTACTTTAAGGAATTTTTTATTTAGAGGATCTCAAATTTTTATATATCTTTCTTGATAAAAGTACCTTCTTTAGATTTAAATAGAAAAAAAGGAAACATTGTGTCATTAATCGACTGGTTTGCCGCAAGGCGTAAAGATCAATTTGTTGGGAAAGTTTCGCAAGATACTGATGAGGGAGATGGTTTGTGGGTTAAATGTTCAGAATGTTCGCAAGTAGCCTATAGAAAAGACCTAATTTCAAATTTCAATGTTTGTAATAATTGTGGACACCACAATAGGATAAATAGCGATGAAAGGATAAATATAATTGCTGATAAAAATTCATTCGAAGAGTTTGATAGTTCACTGAGTCCTACAGATCCTTTAGGTTTTAAAGATAGAAGATCATATGCTGATCGAATTAAAGAAAGTCAAGCAGGTACAGGTTTAAGAGATGGAGTCATAACAGGTATATGTTCTGTAAATTCAATGCCTTTAGCATTAGCTGTTATGGATTTTAGATTCATGGGAGGATCCATGGGTTCAGTAGTGGGTGAAAAAATTACAAGGATAATTGAAAGAGCTACTTTAGAAAATTTTCCAATTCTTATTGTTTGTGCATCGGGAGGAGCAAGGATGCAAGAAGGCATGTTAAGTCTCATGCAAATGGCAAAAATATCTGGTGCACTAAAAAAACATAAAGAAAAAAATCTTCTTTATATGCCCTTATTAACTCATCCAACTACTGGGGGGGTAACAGCAAGCTTTGCAATGTTAGGTGATTTAATTTTGGCAGAACCTAAAGCTCTTATTGGATTTGCTGGAAGAAGGGTTATAGAACAAACATTAAGAGAAAAATTGCCCGATAATTTTCAAACAGCTGAATATCTGCTTGAGCATGGTTTTGTTGATGTAATAGTTAAAAGGAAAGATCTCAAGGATACATTGACTAAAATTTTAAAAATTCATGGTGTAAAAAAACTTGCAAAAGCAAATATATAATATGAGAATTATTTCAAATTTCTTTTATTTTTCTTTTAGTCTTTTATTTTTTATTTTAAATTTTGCCCCATATTCTTATGGAATAGGGAATGTTGACTGGGTCCTACTAAAAGAGAATAATGAAGGGAAAGAATGGCTTGATAAAGGGAGTATTAAGCAGCTTCCAAACAATGAAATAAGTGTTTTAACAAAGTTCTTTAAAAACCCAACTAATTCTGATGATGATGGAGAGTTATCACTTTATGTAATGAGAATTAATTGCGATGAAAAAAAGTTCAAAGATACTTCAATAAACGGAATCCCGCAATTTAATTCAAAATGGCGAACTTCTAATAATGATGAATTAATAGACATTGTTATTGAAAATAGTTGTTCAGAATTTATTAATGGATAATAATGAATTCTAAAAAATTAAAAATAGCAATCGCAGGACTAGGGTTTGGTAAAAAAGTTCATTTAGAGGCATTAAAAGAGTCTAATTACTTAACTCCTGTAGCTATTTATCATTACGAGAAAAAGCAAAAATCGATATTAGAAAAAGAGACGGGTCTAGATTTTTTTCATAATTGGGATGACTTAATCAAATCTCCAGAAATTGATGGGATCATTATTGCTACCCCTCCTGAATCAAGATTTAAATTAGCAAAAAGCGCTCTTGAGAATAAGAAAAATTTGCTATTAGAAAAACCTGTTTCAATATCCTCCTCAGAAATTGAAGAGCTTCAGAGAATATCTTTAATTAATAATTTAAGCGTATGTGTTGATTTTGAATATAGAGCAGTACCTCTTTTCCTTCAGACAAAAAAACTTATTGATGAAAATATCATAGGAGATATATATTTAGTCAAATTAGATTGGTTAATGGGCAGTAGATCCGACCCCAAAAGATCCTGGAATTGGTATTCATTGGAAGAAAAAGGTGGAGGAGTTATTGGCGCCTTAGGTACTCATGCATTCGATATGTTGAATTGGTTTTTTGGAGAAGCAATAAACGTGTCTGGCAAATTAGCAACATCAATAAAAAAAAGACCTTTACTTAATTCATCTGATTTAAATGATGTTACTAGTGAAGATGTATGCTTAGCCAATATAGAAATATCAAACTACAGCTCGAATCTAATTCCATGTCAGGTATCTTTATCATCGATTTCTAAAAATGGTAGAGGATTTAGTTTAGAAATATATGGAAGCGAAGGTTCACTTATTCTTAAAAGCGAAAACCAAAAAGATTATGTACATGGTTTTAATTTGAAATATTCAAACAACGAAAATAAAATACAAAATCAAACTGCAGATTCAAGTTTTAATTTTGAAAAAACATGGACTGATGGGAGAATAGCTCCAGTTTTGAGAATTCAAAATTTATGGGCTCAGAGTATAGTTAATGGAACACCTGTAATCCCAGGCTTATGTGAGGGAATTGCTAGTCATAAAGTTTGCGAAGCTATAAGAGAATCTTCGAAAAGTGGATTAAGTATCAAAATTTAAGGTTATACATTTGTAAGTAGCAATTATCACCCGATAAAGTATTGGATTGATTTTATTTTTTTTTCATATTCTGGAAAAATCAATTGAACTGAATTATTAAAGAATGGCTTTAAATTATTACAAAAATGAGCTTAAAGAAAATGCTCAATTACTAGCTTCTAAAGGAAAAGGGATATTAGCGGTAGATGAATCCACTAAAACAGTAGGTAAAAGACTCGCTGGAATTGGCGTTGAAAATACTGAAGACAATAGGAAGGCATATAGAGGAATGCTTTTTACTACAGAAGGTCTTGGTAAATATATATCTGGAGCGATTCTCTTCGAAGAAACTCTTTATCAGAATCACCAAGATGGTGAGTCAATGTTCAAGAAACTAAATGATTTAGGTATCATTCCAGGTATAAAGGTCGATAAAGGCCTAAATCCACTTCCAGGAGGAGGAGGAGGTGTAGAAACTTTTTGCTCTGGACTGGATGGGTTAGTTGAAAGAGCAGCAAAATATTATGCGCAAGGTGCCAGATTTGCAAAGTGGAGAGCAGTTTTGCAAATTACAAATGATGGTTGTCCTTCAAAACTATCAATTCAAGAGAATGCTTGGGGACTAGCAAGGTATGCAAGATCAGTTCAAGAATCTGGGTTGGTACCAATTATTGAACCTGAAATCTTAATGGACGGCGACCATACTATTGAAAAAACTGCTGAAGTTCAAGAAGAGGTAATAAAGCAGGTTTATATTGCCTGTCAGGCAAATGGGGTTTTTCTAGAAGGCACTCTATTAAAACCTTCTATGACTGTTAATGGAGCAGATTGTCCAACAAAGGCTGATCCTATGAAAGTGGCTGAAATGACAATAAGAACTATGGAAAGATGCTTTCCTGCATCTGTTCCTGGAATAGTTTTCTTATCAGGGGGGTTAAGCGAAGAGGCTGCTTCTGTTTATTTAAATAATATGAACACTCTTTACAGAAAAGCTTTATGGAATGTTTCATTCTCCTATGGAAGAGCATTACAACACTCATGCTTAAAGGCCTGGAAAGGAAGCGACGTTGAAGGAGGTCAAAAAGCATTAATAGCAAGAGCTCAAGCAAACTCTGAAGCTTCAAAAGGTGCTTATGTAGCAGGATCTCAACCTTCATCTGATGAGCAATTGTTTGTAACAGGCTACACTTATTAACTAAAAAACCTTAGAAATATACTCAAGGTCATAAAATTAGTTTCTCGAATTTAGTATTTTGTATATCTAATGACGTGACATTTGATACCTCTTTATACTAAACTCTCGGAAACATATGCTTTACATAGCATTTAACTTATTTTAATTATGGCCCTCGTTCCACTAAGACTACTTTTAGATCATGCTGCTGAGAATGGTTACGGTATTCCAGCTTTCAATGTTAATAACCTTGAGCAAGTTCAAGCAATTATGGAAGCAGCATATGAAACGGATAGTCCTGTAATCCTCCAAGCTTCAAGAGGGGCAAGAAATTATGCAGGAGAAATTTTCCTACGTCATCTAATACTTGCTGCCACAGAAACATATCCTAATATCCCAGTAGTAATGCACCAAGACCATGGTAATGAGCCATCAACATGCTATTCAGCAGCAATAAATGGTTTCACATCAGTTATGATGGATGGTTCTCTAGAAGCAGATGCAAAAACACCCGCTAGTTACGAATATAATGTTGCAGTTACTAAAAAAGTAGTAGATTTTGCTCATTCAGTTGGAGTTAGTGTTGAAGGAGAGTTGGGTTGCTTAGGTTCATTAGAAACAGGAAAAGGTGAGGCAGAAGATGGTCATGGATTTGAAGGCGAGCTTTCTACAGACATGCTTTTGACTGATCCTGAAGAAGCGGCAGATTTTGTTGCTAAAACAAAAGTTGATGCATTAGCAATTGCTATAGGTACAAGTCATGGTGCATATAAATTCACAAGGAAGCCTACAGGAGAAGTTCTTGCAATTAGCAGAATTGCTGAAATCCATAAAGCACTTCCAAATACACATCTTGTAATGCACGGATCTAGTTCAGTTCCTCAGGAATGGTTGGATATCATTAACAAATATGGTGGTGAAATCCCTCAAACATATGGTGTACCTGTTGAAGAGATTCAAGAGGGAATAAGAAATGGAGTTAGGAAAGTCAACATTGATACCGATAACAGACTTGCTTTCACTGCCGCAGTTAGAGAGGCAGCATTTGCTGACAAGGCAAACTTTGACCCAAGACATTTCAACAAACCTGCTAGAAAATACATGAAGCAAGTTTGTCTTGACAGATACAAGCAGTTCTGGTGTGAAGGTCAAGCAAGTAAGATCAAGCAAAACAGCACAAATTACTTTGCTGATCTTTACGCTAAAGGTGATTTAGATCCCAAAGTAAAAGCTACTGTTTAATTAATTAAGGGATCAAACATAAAAAAGACCTCCAAAATTGGAGGTCTTTTTTATGTCAAAATTAATGATTTTAATGTAAAAAGACCATCAGTCCCACCAATTAACTCGTCACATGCACGCTCTGGATGAGGCATTAAACCTAGAACATTTCCCTTTTCATTCGTTATGCCTGCAATATCGAATGAGGATCCATTAGGATTATTTTTATATCTCAAAGCGATCAATTCATTATCTACAAGTTTTTTTAAAGTATCAGAATCACAATGATATCTTCCTTCCCCATGCGCTATTGGCAACTTAATAGTTTGTTTTTCACCTCCATTATTAAACCAACCACCTTTTGAAGAAATAATATCAAGTTCAACATCATCACATATGAAATTAAGGTTTTTATTTGCAGTAAGGGCACCAGGCAAAAAGCCTGATTCTGTTAAAATTTGAAACCCATTACAAATTCCTAAAACTCTTTTTCCGCTTTTAACAAACTCATCCAAGGCATTTATTAATGGAGAGAATCTAGCAATTGCTCCGCATCTTAAATAATCACCATAGCTAAATCCTCCAGGTATAACTATTGCATCTACATCGTTTAAATCTGATGACTCATGCCACAAGTATTTTGTTCTTATATTTAAACAACCTTCAAGTGCCCATGAAACATCACGATCACAATTAGAACCAGGGAAGACAACAACTCCTACAGTAAAATTATCCATCTTATAATTTTTCTAGTGAATACTCATAATCTTCAATAACAGTATTTGCGAATAACCTATCACACAATAAATCAATTTTTTCTCTTACTTCGTTTTCACCATTACCTTCTATTTTAACTTCAATCATTTTTCCTATACGTAATGATTTTATTCCATCGCCTCCAAGTTTTAAAGAAGCAGATTTGGTAGCTTCCCCTGCTGGATCTAAAACTGAAGGTCTGAGTCTTACAAAAACTTTTACAGCAAATTGGTCCAATTAAAAAATAATTTCTAATAGAAGATTAGTTTAATTTCTAATAAAAAGTACTATTGATTAATAAACAAATATTTTTGCCTCAAGGTTTTCTGAATTTTTAAATGTTTATATAGCCTTTACCAAAACAAACTAGGCAAGTTTTTCTTGAATTTTCAGGTGTTTTAAAATTTCCTGCCCCTCCGCATTTGGAGCATTTGATTTTATCAATTGATGTTACATGGTCAGAGATTATTTTTTTTATAACAATTTTTGGAT
Organism: Prochlorococcus sp. AG-355-P07; assembly: GCA_003280575.1. Lineage (GTDB taxonomy): Bacteria > Cyanobacteriota > Cyanobacteriia > PCC-6307 > Cyanobiaceae > Prochlorococcus_A. The sequence goes on from QCEN01000002.1 coordinate 16,320, forward strand.
TTTTCATTTAGGACTTTCTACTGTAGTAAGTTTCCCGGCAGTTAACTATAAAGTCAAATTGCTATTTTTGGATCACTTAAAATCTTAAATTTCTCTTTAATTTTTTTATTAAAAATTTTTATCGATTTTTCTTCGAAAGAAATAATAGCTAATTCAAGACCCGCATTATCTTTTGGTCTCCAACAATTGTCTGGAGCTTCTTCAAACCAAGTATTAATTTTTTTTCCGACTATTTGTATTTGCAAAGGCAATGATTTATTTGGTATCCAAATACGTCCTTTTATTCGAAGAATGTTTAATTCATCCAAGATCTTTGACATCTCTTTTTCAAAGTCATTTTTTTCAAGGAAATAATTTAATTTAATTGAATCTGATACAAGCTCAACATGATTGTGGTCATGTTCTTCCGTTAAAAATTTTCTATAAGTCTCTTTTTTAAAATTAAAATCAAAAATATAACTTAAATCAATTCTGCCATTCTTGGATTTAAGGACTGGTGTAGATGAGTTTAGACTTCCTTGAATCTTATTTTTTACAACGTCAAACTGATCATCATTTAAGATATCTGATCTAGAGACTAAAACAATATCAGAGACTTCAAGTTGTTCCTTAAAAAGTTCTTCAATAGATGCGTTGTGATCAATTTTATCTGTATCATTATATTGTTTTGTTATTTTATTCAGATCATTAATTGGTGCACCATTAAGCATTGATTCTCCATTAACGATACCAACAACAACATCAAGGTAGATGAAAGACCTAATCTCAGGCCACTTAAGTGCTTGAATTAAGGGAATTGGTAGTGCCAAGCCACTTGTTTCGATAATTATTGATTCGATAGGGGGATTAAATTCTAGGAGAGCTTTTATTGATGGGACAAAATCATCTTGAACAGTACAACACAAACATCCATTATTTAATTCGATTACGCATTTTTCTTCAGTTTCATCACATCTATCGCAATTTTTAATCAAATCACCGTCAATTCCAACATCACCAAATTCATTGATTATTAAACCAAATTTTTTATTACTCTCCTTTAACAAGTATCTAAGAAAAGTTGTTTTTCCTGAGCCTAGAAAACCCGAAACAACTATTACTGGTATTTTTTTTTTCATCCTTAATAATTAACAACCTAGGCTATATTCTGTACTCTCTCCTGTAGAACTATTTGTGCCATTTGCAATCGCACATAATTGTTTTTGTTGTGAACGACTAAGAACAGCATCAGTAAAATCAGCACCATCTATTTTTGCTCCCTCAAAATTACTCTCCATTAATAAAGCATTTGTAAAATTAACATCCGAAAGATCTGCATCTGTAAAGTCTGTTGCATAAGCTAGTGCATCTCTTAAATTGGCTCCAGTAAACTTTGAGTGTTGCAATTTACTATTATTGAATACCGCGCCTTCTAAATTACTTTCACTGAAATTAAACCCATTTAAATCAAACTTAACGTATTCGTTACCGCTTAAATCTTGACCATGCATATCCGGCTCTAAATTAAGGTCTTGTTGGTTTCTAATCTCAGGAGGTCTTTTAGCCCATGCAGAATTAACAGAATTAAAAAATAAAATTCCAACGAATAACAAAGTAATTAATGCATTCTTTAGTGAGGGGAAAACAATTGATTTAATCATAATAAGACTGTATTTTAGAACTTAGGTATTTAAAGATTGTAAGGTTATTTTATAGGAAAATATATGGCAATGTCACTAAAGGTTATTGTTCCTCCTCATCCACTAATAAAACATTGGCTTTCAATATTGCGAGAAAAAAATACTCCAAATATTTTGTACTCAACAGGATATGAACAATTAGGAAAATGGCTTACATATGAAGCATTACGTAATTGGCTGCCATATAAAAAAGAAATAGTAAATACTGATAATGGGGACGCAGATGGATTTTTTATTAATAATGATTATCCAATAAAGGTTATCGCAATGTTGCCCGAAGGGCTATCGCTTTGGTTTGGATCTAAAGAAGTAATTCCTAATTCAACCCTCTCATTAGGTGAACTTCCAAAAACTATTGATTCAAATGAAGGAATTATATTTTATTCGGAACAAATAACGACAAAATCAACAACATTAGAAGCTTTAATTAAATTAAAGGAATTAGGAGTTGATTCCAATAGGATTTTGTTAATAACTGCTATTAGCTCAAATAAAGGGTTAAATGAAATTGCGAAAATATTCCCTAATCAAGTAATCTACACCTCTTGCATAGATGAAGAAGATGAAAACACAAAATTATTGGTACCGGGTATTGGGAATCCTTTATTGCGTTTGAGTACTATATTTCAAGATAAGAACTAATATAGAATATAGGAGTAAATATTTTACCAATGTCTGAATACAGAGATTCGTCTTCAAATAATCTTTTATCATTAATTAGCGGCGCTTTTATTGGAGCTGCAGGTCTAGCTTGGTGGTTAATATCTGAAGCAGACAAAAGAAAGGAGGAAAAAAAACAAAAAGCAATGATGTATTCCTCAAGAATTCAAGACGGCTCTGAAGCGATTGATTCAAATGAAAATATAAATGAAGTTGAAGGAGAGAATTTGGAGAAGAAAGTTGAGCAACTAAATTCTGCAATTGCTGATGTGAGGAAGCAACTTGAAGAGTTGGGGCAATAGAATAAATAAGGTTCTCAAATAATATGAATAAACTCAGATCATCTGCAATAACCCAAGGTGTGCAAAGATCCCCTAACAGATCGATGTTAAGAGCCGTTGGATTTAATGATGACGATTTTAATAAACCTATTATTGGAGTTGCGAATGGATACAGCACTATTACACCATGCAATATAGGTTTAAATAAGCTAGCTCTCAAAGCTGAAGAGTCAATAAAAAGATCAGGTGGAATGCCTCAGATGTTTGGAACTATCACAGTAAGTGATGGCATTTCTATGGGAACAGAGGGCATGAAATATTCCCTTGTTTCAAGAGAAGTTATTGCTGATTCAATTGAAACAGCATGCAATGCGCAGAGTATGGATGGAGTGCTTGCTATTGGTGGATGTGACAAAAATATGCCGGGTGCCATGATAGCGATTGCAAGAATGAATATTCCCTCAATTTTCATTTATGGAGGGACAATAAAACCTGGAAAGTTGCATGGAGAAGATCTTACTGTTGTTAGTGCATTTGAAGCTGTAGGACAATTAACATCAGGCAAAATTAATGAAGAAAGGCTAATCCAAGTTGAGAAAAATTGTATTCCTGGTGCTGGTAGTTGTGGAGGGATGTTTACAGCTAATACAATGTCTGCAGTTATTGAAGTATTAGGGTTAAGTCTTCCTCACAGTTCCACTATGGCTGCTGAAGATCTTGAAAAAGAACTAAGTGCAGATAAAAGTGCTGAGATATTAGTCTCTGCAATAGAAAAAGATATAAGACCTCTAGACCTAATGACAAAGAAAGCATTTGAAAATGCCATATCAGTAATTATGGCAATTGGAGGATCAACAAATGCGGTATTGCATATTTTAGCCATTGCAAATACTGCAGGAATAGATATAAACATTAATGATTTTGAGAGAATCAGACAAAAAGTACCCGTTATTTGTGACCTTAAACCGAGTGGTAAATATGTGACTGTGGATCTTCATAATGCAGGTGGGATTCCACAAGTTATGAAAATACTTTTGAATGCAGGATTAATTCATGGCGATTGCAAAAATATTGAAGGAAAAACCATCTTAGAATACTTACAGAATATTCCAGATAAGCCTCCAACAAATCAAAATGTCATAAGAGATATAGATAACCCTCTTTATAAAAAGGGACACCTAGCGATATTAAAAGGTAACTTAGCGAGTGAGGGTTCCGTAGCTAAAATTAGCGGAGTAAAAAACCCTGTATTAAAAGGTCCAGCAAAGATTTTTGAAAGTGAAGAGGATTGTTTAAAATCGATATTGAATAATGATATCAAAGCTGGTGATGTTGTTGTTATTAGAAACGAAGGGCCTGTAGGAGGCCCAGGTATGAGAGAGATGTTAGCTCCAACATCTGCGATTGTTGGTCAAGGACTCGGAGAGAAGGTAGCTTTAATTACCGATGGCAGATTTAGCGGGGGTACTTATGGTCTTGTTGTGGGTCATATAGCCCCAGAGGCGGCTGTTGGCGGAAATATTGCTCTAATAAAACAAGGTGATTTAATTACAGTAGATGCTGTAAATCAACTTATTGAAGTTGATTTATCTGACGAAGAATTAGAAAAAAGAAAAAAAGATTGGGCAAAGCCGGCACCAAAATACAAAAGAGGGATACTTTCAAAATATTCAAAAATTGTAAGTACATCAAGTTTAGGAGCTGTTACTGATTTATAGATCAGCTCAAAATTTATTTTCTTAATCAATAAAGCTTTTTATCCTATTTGCTAGGTTTTCCAATTTAACGCTGTATTTTGGTGAGTTGCATTTTTTTCCATTATTGCTATCCATCCATAATGTTTTAACTCCACACCATAATATTGGCTCATCAGGGAAATTAAGCTTAGAGATTACTAAAACCAACTCTTTATTTGATTTAAAAAGTTCTAATTCAAGATCATAAATTTCTAATCTTTTGCCTTCTTTATCTCGACATAAAATATTAACTGTTAAATCAATATCTTCCTCTTCGAATTCGTATTCACCGTTTATTTTAACGACAGAATGAACAAAAGGTTTATTTGTTAAATCTGCTGACTTAGCGATTAAGTTCTCTATATTTTTAGGTGGATTTTTAAATAACACTTATTGATTTAATTAAAACTTTTATGGAACCCTGTTGAAACTCATCATTAAGTAATCCATCATCACCGAACTTAGAGTGTAGTAGTTGCAATCTTTTAATTTTAGATGGCTTGAATTTAAATGGAAAACGTACTTTATTAGCTCTCACTGAAGGTTTTAGCTCACTAAAAGGAATTTGAACATTTGTTGTCCCGAATTTTTTTGTTGGGAATGATTTAATCCATCTAAGTCCACCCGGAATAAATTCGGTTAGTCCTAGTAGATCATCTTCACAAGCGACAGCAAATTTAAAAGTTCTTCCTTGTCCATCAATATTTAATTGAAAGGATGAATACTCAGATACATTTAAAGAAGGTTTATATATAGACGATCTACAACTAACAAATCCTCCTGCTTTCTCGACAATATTACCCTTTAATATCAAACCCGAATTTGAAATTTCACAAAAAGCTGAACTTGATCCGCCCATAACAGTATCATTTAATGTTTTCCAACCATCGAACTCCTTTTTCTGGAATAAAAATTTTTTCTTACTCATTAAATAATTTAAATTACAAATAGACTTTAACTAAATTTCTAATTCTTTTGCTGATTCCTGATCACAAAATATTGAAATTTGATTAATAGATTTTATTAATTTTGAGGGTGTTCTATCTGGTGGCTCTTTTTCATCTAATAACCTCTTCAGAGCAATTCTTTTAGAAGCTCCACTAACTAAATATATTATCTTTGAAGAGGCTGAAAGAACCTTTGGCGTTAATGAAATTCTTTTTAAACCTTTACCTTCATTAAAAATAACAAAATCATCTACATTATTATTTTTTTGATAAGGGAATAGTGAGGCTGTATGACCATCGTCTCCAAGACCTAATAATGTTAAATCAAAAGTTGGAGGGTTTGATCCGCATTTTTCAAATAATTTAGAAATAAATTGATTTTTTGAAGCTTCATCATCAGCACTTAAATCATTGAAAATTTCATAAAAAAAAGCTTTAGATCCAAAATTAGTTAACAATGAATTCTTCAACATTAATGAGTTACTCAATTCTGAATTTGGATCAACACATCTTTCATCTCCTAAAAAGACATCAACCATATCCCATCTAAGATCACTTTTTGATAAAAGCTTATAGACAGATTTAGGAGTAGAACCTCCACTTACACAAAATTTGAATCTTTCTTTATTCTTTAATGTATGAACAATTTGGCTTTCAATAAACTTAAAGACTTCTGAGGATAGTTCTAACTTGTCTTTGTAAATGTAGAGTGTATATCCATTCTTAACCTTTTCAATCATCTCATCCATTCAGTATGGAAACTACCTTCCCTATCAATTCTTTCATATGTATGGGAGCCAAAACAATCTCTCATTGCCTGAACAAGATTCTGAGGAAGTCTATTGGTTCTATAACTATTCAAATAATCTAAAGTACTGGATAAACATGGGACTGGTATACCTGCCTTTGTGGATAGAGACACTATGTTAGCTAAGTTATCTAATCTTGTCGCAATTTCATTATTAAACCAATCATCAAAAATTAAATTTTTTAGATTAGGGTCTTTGTTATAAGCATCTTGAATTTTACTTAATAATTTTGATCTAATTATGCAACCACCTTTCCATATTTGAGCAATTGACGGCATATTCAAACCATAGTTATATACTGCAGATGCTTCTCTTAAAATATCCATACCTTGGGCATAGCTAGCAATTGTGGCAAGGACTACAGCATCAAATAAAGGTTTCATTCCATCTGATATATTGCCTAAATCAAAATCCTCTATCTCTTTAAATGGAATAGTTTTTTCAATCTCACTACGTTGCTCTTTTAAAGAACTCATTACTCTTGCATTTAAAGATGCATAAATAGTTGGGACTGATACTCCCAGTTCTAGAGCACTTACAACAGTCCATAACCCTGTCCCTTTCTGGCCAGCTTTATCTAATATTTTTTCCACGACATCATCTCCAGTTATCTCATCTTTTGTATTTAGACAAATCTCTGTTATCTCAACAAGATAAGAAGCTAATTCATCAGTATTATTCCAAATACCAAATACCTCTGACATCTGCTGTCCATTCATACCTTTGACTCTCTTCATAAGGTCATAAGCTTCTGCAAGTATTTGTTCAATTCCATATTCAATTCCGTTGTGAACAGTTTTTACAAAATGACCTGAGCCTCCTGGTCCAACATATGCAACACATGGTCCGTCTACAACTTTGGCAGCCATTTTTGTTAATAAGCTTTCTATTGCATCATATGAAGCCTTAGTACCACCGGGCATCATACTTGGACCCTCTAGAGCTCCTTTGGCACCTCCAGAGACACCCATCCCAATGTATCCAAAACTTTTACTTTCAAGAGTATTCACCCTTCTTTCTGTATCTTTAAATTGAGAGTTGCCGCCATCTATTAATAAATCTCCTTCCTCGAGATATTCAGAAATATTATCAATGACAGCATCTGTTGCAGGCCCAGCTTTTACCATCATTAGAATTCTTCTAGGTCTCTCTAGCTTATTAACAAATTCTTGAAGAGTTTCAGCCCCTTCTATATTCTTCCCAAGGCCACGACCTTGTAAAAATTCTTCTGTTTTTGAGTAAGTCCTATTAAAAACTACACTAGAAAATCCATTTCTCTCTGCGTTAAGAACTAAATTTTCGCCCATAACACCAAGACCTATTAAACCAAAATGTGCCTTGGACATAAAAAATTAAAAAACTCAATAATTATAGTGTGCCTTCAACTCAACAAAATTGCTCAAAAAAAAATACTTATGTCAGCGAAAAATGATGGAAAATATTTAAATAACAGTACCGTTTGCAATAGTTGCATTTTTAACTACTACAACAATTCCATTTCTGATATAGAAGCCTAATTCTGGCTTATCTGCTTCTTCTACTCGATCTTTATTAATGATTACGACATTATCACCAATTCTTGTATTTTTATCAAGAATTGCTCTTTTTACAGTAGTCCCTTCACCTACCCCAAGAGGCGTTCCGCCCCCTTTTCTTAATTCAATCCTCTCTTCGGGGGATTCAAAGAAATCGGCACCCATAACAAGAGTATCCTCTAGAACCGAGTCACTTTCAATCCTGCTTCTTACTCCTAAAACGCAATGTAAAATACTGCATGACTTCAAGATTGTACCTTCACAAACAATTGAATCAGTAATTTGAGCATCTACAAGTTTAGAAGGGGGTAAAAATCTAGGTCTAGTATAAATTGGAAATTTCTCATCATAAAAACTAAATGGAGGTTTTGGTTGCTCAGTCAATGCAAGGTTTGACTCAAAGAATGCCCCAATGGTGCCGATATCTTCCCAATAATCATCGAATACATAACTTTTAAGAGTGTCGCCTCTATTGAGAGCTTCTGGAATTATGTCCTTACCAAAATCCGTATAATCAGGGAATTTATTTAAAAGATCGAAAAGAGTATTTCTGCTAAAAACGTAAATACCCATAGAGGCTAGATATGGTTTTTCTGCAGCTGACTCCTTACTTAATCCAAATTTTGAAGTATCTACTGCCATAACCTTCAACTTCTCTCCAGTAGGCTTTTCACTAAATTCTTTTATATTTCCTACATCATCGGTTCTCATTAGACCAAAACCTTCTGCTTGAGCTTCATCAACAGGCAAAGCTGCAACAGTTAAATCAGCACCATTATCTCTATGATGTTGAACAAATAAACTGTAGTCCATTCTGTACAGTTGATCACCTGACAATATTAAATATTCATCAACATCCCATTCTTGAAATAACCATTGGTATTTTCTTACAGCATCAGCAGTACCTTCAAACCACTTCGGACTATCAGGAGTCTGTTGTGCCGCTAAAACCTCCACAAATCCTTGACCGAAAGGGCCATTTAAATTATATGTTCTTCCTATATGTCTATTTAGAGATGCACTATTGAACTGGGTCAATACGTACATTTTTTCAATGCCTGAATTTATACAATTACTAATCGGAATATCTATCAAACGATACTTACCTGCCAATGGAACAGCAGGTTTAGCCCTCATTTTAGTTAGAGGGTAAAGTCTAGAGCCTTTTCCTCCTCCGAGGATTATGGCCAACACACGCTTCATTCAATCAAATGGAGGTAGATATACAACTACTTAAAGTAACTGATTATGGGCATATTTAGAAATACAAATGGTCAGTTTACAAAGGTATTTCGATAAATCACTGGAAAAACTTAATATAAATCGAAAAAAATTAGTTATTTTTATCCTCTTCTACCAAAGAAAACAATTTTTCAACGATTTTCAAAGAAACTTGTCTTTCTTCTCTTGATTGAGGACTTCTCAAATTAGTGACTGGCGTATGAAGTATTTTATTAATTATTCCCTTAGTCAGAGCTTCCACAACTTTTCTTTCTCGAGCCGAAAAATCTGGTCCCATTCTGCTAAGTGCTTTTTGTAATTCCTCTTTTCTAATTAACTCCAAATCAGATCTAAGTTTATTAATTACTGGAACGGCCTCTAAACTTGCCCACCATTCTAGAAAAATGATCCTTTCTTCTTCTACTAAAGATTCCGCTTCCTTTGCTATTTTTTGTCTAAATTCTTGATTTCTTGAAACGACCTCTTGTAAGTCATCAACATCAAATGATTTTACAAATTCATGTTGTTTGACATCATTAGATATATTTCTCGGTACACCAATATCAATAAATTTAAGTCTATTACTCAAATTTATTTTTTCAATTTTTGAGAGATCAATAATTGGCTCTTCAGAAGCAGTACTCGTGAAAACAAGCGAAGATAATGATATGTTTTCTTCCAATTCGTTTAACCCTCTACAAACAATCTCCAAATCAGGGAAGTCTTGAGCAAGATTTAATGCTCTATCAATATTTCTATTTAAAAGGATAAGTTTATGACAACCTTTTGATTTTAAATGAGTTATTAAAAGCCTACTCATTCTTCCTGCGCCAACAACAAGAACTTTCTCTGATTCCAAACTTACAAGAGTATCAAAACCCCTTTCTTGTCCAATTTTTAATTGAGCTAGTTCTACCGCTGCTGAACTGATTGACACAGCTCCAGTTCCTAAATTTGTTTCGGATCTTACTTTTTTACCTGTACTAACTGATTGAGTTAATAATCTATTAAGAATTGGTCCAGTAGATTGATTCTCTTGACCTAATCTCATCATTTTTTTTACCTGCGAAAGGATTTGTCCTTCCCCTAAAACGAGGCTATCGAGTCCTGCAGAGACTTTCATCAAATGCAAAACTGCTTCTTCCTGTCTAAAGCAAAAAAGATGTGGATTTAAATCTTCAAACATAATTCCAGAATATTCTGATATAAATTCTTTAATAGATGAAATTCCAGTATTTTTATCCTTTACTAGCGCATATATTTCCAACCTATTACAGGTACTTAGAATTGACACCTCTAATACATCAGAGAAAGCTTTTAATGCTTTCAATGACTCTGTTATGGATTGGTCAGGAATACTTAGCTTCTCACGCACTTCGACAGGTGCCGTGCGATGACTCAGTCCGACGACAACAATATGCATAAAATCAAAAGTGAATTTTTAAAGGCTGATACTCTTAGCACCATCTTTTATATGGACAGTATTTGTGAATCTTGCAGTACTATCTAATGTACTAATAACTAGACTACTCGTTCTAACACAATCCCTTTCAAATTTAACTCCGTCAAATAATAATCCATCAGTTATTCCACTTCCAGCGAAAACAACATTTTCTCCAGATGCCAATTCATTCGCTTCATAGATTTTATCTATTTCTGTTATGCCCATTTCATTGAGACGTTTTATATTTCCTTCTTTTGTGTAATCAGCCCATTCAGAAGTTTGAGCGATTGCTGGATCATAAACTAGTTGTCCTTGAAAGTGTCCGCCGAGTGCTCGCATTGCAGCTGCTGAAATAACACCCTCTGGAGCTGCACCTATACCCATCAAGCAATGTGTTCCAGTACCTGCAAAACCACATGCAATCGCCGCTTGAACATCACCATCAGAAATCGGTTGTACTTTTGCACCACATCCTCGAATCTCTTTAATTAAATCTTTATGCCTAGTTCTATCCATTACAACTACAGTAAGCTCATCAATAGAAAGGCCCAAGCAATCACTTAGTATCTTCAAGTTTTCAGTAGCTGAATTTCTAATATCTACTTTACCTTTGGCCGCAGGAGGCGCTGCTAATTTGTTCATGTAAAAATCAGGCGCATTGAAAAGACCACCTGTATCAGAGGCAGCTAAAACCGCCATAGAACCTCTTTGATTATTCGCACAAAGATTTGTTCCTTCACAAGGATCTACTGCAAAGTCAACCCCTGCGCCATTTCCACTACCAACCTCTTCACCTATATAAAGCATAGGTGCTTCATCTCTTTCACCTTCTCCAATAACAATTTTCCCTTTCATTTCGATTTTGCCCATTCGCAATCTCATTGCCTCTACTGCTGCAGCATCAGCTTCATCTTTTTGACCAAGTCCTGTTAGTTTTGCTGAGGCAATAGCTGCTTGCTCGACAACTTCGAGAATTTCTTGAATTAGAGTTTGATTCACAATTAAATTTTAAGGATTTTCTAAAAGGTTTTGAGTATGTTCTCATATAAAGTGTCATTTTTTATGAGAATTATTATGCTAATAAGCTTTTTTTAACTCTTTACAGCTGTTACTTTATCAGGCCGTGACTTGAAATTAGGAATAAACAACTAAATATAGTATCTTTATTAAATATTTAAAAATTAAATGACTGAGTCAAATCAAACAAATTTAGCTGGTGTTAATAGACCAATTCAAATAATTCCTTCTGTTTTACCAGCAGATTGGGCAAATATGGGTAAATGTGTGAAAGAACTCGAAGAAGCTGGAGTAGATAGAATTCAATTTGATGTGATGGATGGAAATTTCGTACCTAACCTTACATTCGGTCCCGAGATGATTGCTGCATGCAGAAAATATTGCAATGTCCCTTTTGAAACACAATTAATGGTGAGCCAATATAATTGTGAAACCATGCTTGAATCTTATGTAAAAGCTACAAAAGGTGCAAATGGCGAACCAGGGGTAGTAATAGTTCATTCTGAAGCAAATATTCATCTACATAGAGTTCTTGGAAGAATACGAGATTTAGGCGGATCTCCTTCAGTCGCGCTAAATCCACATACTCCTTTTGAAATGATTGAAAACATTATGGATATGGTTGATCATGTTTTGGTTATGACAGTTAATCCAGGTTTTGGTGGACAAGCTTATATCCCAACAATGCTCAATAAAATTAGAAAAATAAGAAACTTTGTTATCGAAAAAAACTTAAATGTCGATATTGAAGTTGATGGAGGAATAAAAGCAAATTGGACTATTTCTCAGTGCGCTAATGCCGGTGCAAATTGTTTTATTGCAGGTAGTGGAATGTTTGCATATCCAACTTTAAAAGAGGGATGTGATGACCTTAGAAAGGTTGCTCAAGAAGCACAAAATGGGAAGGTTCTTTCAGAACCTCAATAAATATATTTAAAGATTAAAAAATCAACTAAATACCCAGCCATAACTATGTAAACCTATTCCTAAAAAATTAACTCCTAAGTAACATACTAAAACCACCAGGAAACCTGTCGTCGCTAATAATGCTGGTCTTCTTCCTTGCCAACCTTTACTTATTCTCATGTGCAGATAAGCAGCATAAAACAACCATGAGATAAATGCCCACGTTTCTTTTGGATCCCAACTCCACCAAGTACCCCAAGCTTCATTAGCCCAAACTGCTCCTGAAATTAAACCTAGAGTCAAAAGAACAAAACCGATTAATATAGAACGGTAACTTAATGTGTCTAATTCTTCTGAATGAGAAAATTCAATAGGATCAACTAAATCGTTAAAAGAATAGTTATTTGACATTTTGAACCCTCCTATACCTGTAGAACTACTTCTAATTTGAAGCGGTTTATTTTTATTAAGGAACAAGACAGAAGCTGAAAGTAAAGAACCTATTATTAGTGCCGCGTAACTAAGCATTACGACGCTAACATGCATAACTAACCAACTAGATCTTAAGGCAGGAACCAAGTTGGATGATAATTTCAAATCTTCAGGCAAAACAAAACAAGCAAAAGCCACAGTAAGTAACTCAATAGGTATGGCAATCGAGGGGATGATTGGAGATTGATATTCCCTCTCAATTAATAGTTGTCCAATGGTGATCCCCCAAGTAAGAAAATAAAGAGATTCATACAAATTGCTGATAGGGAAGTGTCCAGAAATAGACCACCTAAAAAGTAATTGTAATGTTATTAATAAATTCACTAGAATCGTAAGTATCCTCAAAGTAAAAGAGGACTTTTTTTTAAAAACTGCGACTAAACTTATTGGTAAATTAACCAATAAAATATAAAAAACTAAAAGACCTAAAATTGAAACAGGGTCATATATTAAATTTTTTAAAATATTATCTAATATCATTTCATGAAATCTATACAGTTTTGATATTTAATGACAATCAAATAATAATTTAAATCATATTTAAATGAGTAAATCTTTAATAATTAAGTTTATATTCCTTATGTAAAAGGATTTCAAAGCCTGAAATTATCTCCAAGATAATACTTTTTAACTATTGAATTATCTGCTAATTCACTTGATGATCCATAGGCTAAAATTTTTCCTTCACTTAGCACATATGATTTGTTGGTAATTAAAAGCGTCTCCCTTACATTATGGTCTGTAATAAGAACTCCTACCCCTTCACCACTTAATTTGAGAATTAGTTTCTTTAAATCATTTACAGCTAGAGGATCTATTCCAGCGAAAGGTTCGTCTAACAATAAATATTTAGGGCCTTTTCTTCCTACAGAAAGAGCTCTAGCTATCTCACACCTTCTTCTCTCTCCTCCTGAAAGTTGATAACCATAATTATCTACAAAATTATTCAAATTAAATTCATTAATTAATTGTTCTCTTCTATTTCTAATTGCAGCTCGACTATAAGATGAATTCTGTAAAGCCAAATCTATATTGTCCTTAACAGTGAGGTTTCTAAATATACTAGCCTCCTGGGTTAAATAACCTAAACCAAGTCTTGATCTAATCGGCAATGGAAGATTAGTGATATTTTTACCATTCATTAAAACTTCACCTTTATCAGGTTTTATGTTCCCAACTGCAAGATTAAAAGTGGTAGTTTTCCCTGCCCCATTAGGTCCCATTAAACCAACAACTTCTCCTGGATTTACAATTATGGAAACATCATTGACGATAAATCTTCCTTTAATTGAAAGGGATACATTATGAATATTTAGGTTCATTTTCCATGAGTTAGATTAGTTTTCTTATTTTGTTGAAAAAAAATTAAATACATAATAATAATTTAATTGAAGATAAAGATATATTCATCAAAGAGGTTTCAAAAAAGGCTTATCGTTTTCGTTTAATAGTTCTCTATATTGTAATTTCTTTAATAAATCTTCCAAACATTGACAGAAGGATTCAAGATCAATCCCTAAATCAATCTTGGTTCTAGTTTTTATTCTGCCTAAACCCTCTCCAAGCAAAATAGTAGCTCCATTTAAATTACCTTTACTTAAGTGAAACTGAGAAACAGATACTTGTAAAATTCCTTGGATAACTTGTCTTTCGTCACCATCTAGAGAATTCCATATTTCTTCAAAAGCATCATGAGCCTCGTACCATTTATGATTGTTAAAAAGATTTAAAGCTATAAAAAGGGAATCTTGAAAACTTTTTGCACTTTCTTCGTTCATTAAAGCAATTACTAATTTTTTTTCTTTTTATTTATTTTTCTCATTCTTATTGAATCCGGTGTTACCTCTAGCATTTCATCTGGACCAATATATTCGAGTGCTCGTTCAAGGGTAATATCCACAGGCGACTGCAACGTATCAAGTTCTTCTGCCCCTGCAGATCTCATATTAGTCAACTGCTTAGTTTTACATATATTTAACTCAAGATCTTGAGGTCGATTATTCTCACCAATTATCATTCCTTTATAAACTTTAACTCCAGGTTTAATGAAATATACTCCCCTATCTTCAGCATTCTTTAAAGCATAAAATGTGGCTACACCTTCCTCAAAAGCTATAAGAACGCCATTCCTTCTGGTTTCAAAGTCTCCTGTTTTAGGTTTGTATTCATAAAACGAATGGCTCATGATGCCTTCACCTCTGGTTATCCTTACAAACTCCCCGCGAAATCCAATTAATCCTCTTGATGGAACAAGAAATTCTAATTGAGTTCTACCATCTGAACTTGTCTGCATGTTTTTCATCTCTGCCTTTCTAGATCCAAGTTTTTCGATGCAAGAACCAACAGATACTTCAGGAACATCTAAAACCAAAGTCTCTATAGGCTCACATTCAACATTATCAATTTCTCTGAAAATTACTTGAGGTTGTGAGATTTGAAACTCAAAACCCTCTCTTCTCATAGTTTCAATCAATATCCCTAGATGTAATTCTCCTCTTCCTGAAACTGAGAACCTGTCAGGAGAATCAGTTTCTTCTACTCTCAGGGCAACATTTGTTAAAAGTTCCCTCTCCAATCTATTTTTTAATTGTCTACTAGTGACAAATTTCCCTTCCTTACCCGCGAATGGTGAATCATTGACAACAAAAGTCATATTTAAGGTAGGTTCATCAACTTTGATTAATGGGAGAGGATGAGGAGAATCGGGACATGCTATGGTCTCACCAATATTGACGTCATCGAAACCAGAAACAGCAACAATATCACCTGCAAATGCTTCATTTATATCAATTCTTTGTAATCCTTCAAATCCTAAAAGCTTACTAACCTTACCTTTAATATTTTTTCCGTTTTCTTTAATTAAACTAGCCTGTTGGCCATTTTTTATAGTTCCATTGTGGATCTTCCCAATTACTATTCTGCCTAAGAAATCAGAATAGTCCAAAGTAGTTATTTGTAGCTGAAGAGGCTTATTAGAATCACCTACTGGAGGAGGAACGTGTCTAATAATAGCTTCAAAAAGAGGCATCATATTGTCACTATTAGATTCCATCTCTTCTTTTGCGAAACCAGATAAGCCACTCCCAAAAAGATAAGGGAAATCACATTGATCATCATCAGCACCTAACTCCAAAAACAAATCAAGGACCTTATCAATTGCTATTTCTGGTACTACTCGTGGTCTATCAATTTTATTCACAAAGACTATAGGCCTAAGTCCTTTTTCTAATGCTTTTTTTAAAACAAATCTTGTTTGAGGCATAGGACCCTCATTTGCATCAACAATAAGCAGACAACCATCAACCATTCCCAAAACCCTTTCAACTTCTCCTCCAAAATCAGCATGTCCAGGTGTATCTATAATATTTATTCTGGTATCTTTGTAGTTAACTGCAGTATTTTTTGAAAGAATTGTTATCCCCCTTTCTCTTTCAAGATCATTTGAATCCATTACACATGTAGGGATAACTTCATTGTCTCTAAATATTCCTGATTGAGATAACAATGCATCTACAAGTGTTGTCTTCCCATGATCTACGTGAGCAATAATTGCAACATTTCTAATTTCTTTTATCGAAGATGACATTTATAGAATTTATATAAATATTAGGTTGACTTTATTAAGGCTAACTCAAAGTATGCTTATTATGAAAATTTTCTCTTTAAGACTTTGAAAAATATTATTTATTGAATAATTAAATTAATCAATTAGATTTATAATTTTCTATTTGAGCTTTCAAAAACTTTTAATGCTTCAATTGACCCCTCATATCTCCAATGCCAGGGTTCGTAATCTATATATTTATTATCTTTGTTGAACGATAACTTAAAGTGAAACTTAGCTGCATTTTTTATTAACCAACTAAAGGCGTCAGTATTTTCGAAGACGGTTTCAAAGTCTGTCTCTCTTTGAGTAGCATCACCAATGTCGATTGCGAATCCTGTACTATGTTCGGAATAACCTGGAGGGGCTGAAACTCTAGCTCTTTCTGCCGCTTCTTGATTTCTAAAAGATTTTAAAGAATAAAAGATATCGTTTTGCAAATTTATTGATCTATAACCACTCAAGAAGACTAAATATATCCCATCCTTTTTGGCTTCTTCTCTCATCTTTAGTAGAGAATCGCGCATATCAATATGAACTTCAATATTAGGCTCAATTAAAACTAGTTTCTCCTTTGAAATTTCCGCATAGGGTAAATGACCTAAAATTCTACGGTCGTGATTTATCTGAGCCTGAAAATTGAGATTATCAAGAGATCCTATTTCTATATTTTTAATTAATCGCAATGCAACGACAGAAAAGATAAGAAAAAGAAATGGAGAAAATATTAATAATTTTTTTAATAATGTTGAATTTGGATTATTTAGGTAAGTTCTTTTGGCAAGTGGTATATCAAATTGATCGATATCTTTGTTTAGTTCCAATATTTAGAAGTGAATTTGGAAAAGATATTTCGATATTAACTATTATTTTAAGAAATGCACTTTTATAAGCAAAAAAGATGTAGTTTTTATATACAGTATTATTTTTTTTCATATGTTGAGGGTAGCTGTTATTGGTGGAGGTCCAAGTGGTTCATGTGCGGCAGAAATACTTGCTAAAGCTGGAATAAAAACTTGGCTCTTCGAGAGAAAATTAGATAATGCGAAACCATGTGGAGGAGCAATTCCACTTTGCATGGTCGAAGAATTTGATTTACCTGAGTCAATTATTGATAGAAAAGTAAGGCATATGAGAATGATATCTCCATCAAATAGAGAAGTAGACATAAGTTTAGATAGAGTTTATGGGAAAAGTGATAATGAGTTTATTGGGATGTGTAGAAGAGAAGTTATGGATGCCTTTATGCGCAACAGAGCATCAGATCTTGGTGCTACATTAATAAATGGATTAGTTACTACTATTGATACTGGCGATAATAATCAAGGGCCATATAAGCTTTCCTACTCAGATTTTACGAATGGAGATAAAAAAGGGGAATTAAAAGAGATTACTGTTGACCTTTTGATCGGAGCTGATGGAGCCAATAGCAGAGTAGCAAAAGCAATGGATGCAGGTGATTACAAAGTTGCTATAGCATTTCAGGAAAGAATTAAATTGCCTAAAGAAGAAATGAGTTACTACGAAGATCTTGCTGAAATGTATGTTGGAACTGATGTTTCTCCTGATTTTTATGGGTGGGTATTTCCTAAATATGATCATGTTGCAGTGGGCACAGGAACCATGCAAAAGAATCAGTCATTAATTAAAGGACTTCAAGAGGGTGTAAGAAATAGGGCAAAGAAAAGACTTGTTAATGGTGAAGTAATAAAGGTAGAAGCTCACCCTATTCCAGAGCATCCAAGGCCTAGAAGGGTTGTTGGGAGAATGGCATTGGTTGGTGATGCAGCTGGATATGTTACAAAAAGTTCTGGAGAGGGTATCTATTTTGCAGCAAAAAGCGGAAGAATGTGTGCTGAAGAAATTGTTGAAGCATCAAAAAATGGTCAAGTAATTCCATCAGAAAAAGATTTAAAAAACTATCTTAAAAAATGGGATAAAAAATATGGCACAACTTATAAGGTGCTAGAAATCCTTCAAAATATTTTCTATAGAAATGATTCTGCTAGAGAAGCCTTTGTTGAGATGTGTGATGACATGGATGTTCAAAGACTTACTTTTGATAGTTATTTATACAAAAGAGTTGTCTCTATGAAACCATTACAGCAACTTAAAATTACGATGCTTACACTTGGTTCGATTTTAAGAGGGAAAGCCCTAGCGCCACTAAAATATAAACCCGTTGATAGTGCTGTTAGGGAAAATAAAGAGGTAGAAAAAATGCTAGAAAATTATTCAATAAAGGGAGGAATTAAAGTTAAGAGTTCAAAAGTGTAAAGTCGGCAATTTTTAGAGAATAATTTCTAATTAAGCTCAACAAATTGAGTCTATTATTTCTTATTTTTAAATCCTCTGACATTATTAGAACTCCCTTTTCATTATCAAATAAATCCTCGATAGTGTTTACATTAATCTCAAACAAATTTAGAAGTTCCAAATAATTGCAATAACCTTCTGAAAAAGGTTTTTCTAATTCTCCAATAAATTCAAAAACTTTAAATTCACAATCTTTTTCAAAAAGTTTTGTGTTTATATAATCTCTTGTTGAGAGAACGTCTCTTGAAATATCACTTTTATTTGCTAATTTGCTTACCCTAGTAATTACCTTCAGGATTTCAACAAAATTATCCTTTTCGTTAAAATTGATAATAGAATTAATCCTATTTTTAAGATCAAGAATATTCAATACTCTTTTTTGAGATAATTCATCAGAAGAGCAAACGGCCTTTATTAATTCTTTACTTAGTGATATTTCTTCTAGATGACTAACAATTCTTTGAAATAAAAATTCATATAAATCATTAGATACTGTTTCTTTTGAGAAGTTTAAATTCGGAAATACGATTTTCCAAAAATCAATAAGTTCGTTGAATAATTTATCTAAAGGTAAATCAAGTTCATAATCCCAAATTATTTTAATCACTCCATTCAAATTCCTTCTTAAAGCATATGGATCAGATGATCCACTAGGACGTTTACCAGAAATAAATATACTTATTAAATTTTCGATCTTATCTGATATGGAAACTATTGCACCATATTTTGTGGAGGGCAAAGCATCTTTATAAAAAGCAGGTAAATAATGTTCAGCGACAGCCAAACAAACATCCTCACTAAATCCCTCATATTTAAGATATTTACCACCCATTATTCCTTGCAGCTCAGGGAATTCGAAAACAATTTCGCTACATAAGTCGTTTTTACAGTATTTAGCAGCTTCTATTATTTTTTTTTCTTCTAAAGACTTATCATTTAAAAATTTAAGAATTTTTTTAGTAACTTCCTCTATCCTTTCTACCCTCTGAAATATATTTCCAAGTCCTTTTAAATATGAAACAGATTTGAGCTTTTCATTTCTTTCGATTGAAGCAACTTTTTTGTCACTTTCTACGAAAAACTTTGCATCTGAAAACCTCGCCCTTAATACTTTCTCATTACCTTTGGCAATATTATTATTTGATTTTTCAAGACCATTTGAAATAACGCAGAAAGTTGTACTAATATTTTTTTCAGAGCTTAAATCTAGTTTAGAAAAACTTTCGTTTTTAAATAAAAGAGGAACGTATCTCTGATGAATTTTCATGACTGTTGAGAGAACTTCAACCGGAAGATCAAGAAATTCATTACTAAACTTGCCAATAATTAAGTCTGGCCATTCAACTAAATCAGTTAGTTCATTTAGTAATCCTTCTGAAAGGTCAGGTTTCAGATTTAAAGATTTAGATGCCTGATTTATTAAACTTTCAATTTTTTCTTTTCTTTCTTTTCGAATAGCTATTACTCTATTTCGTTTCAATAATTCAAAAAAATCATCAGGATTCTGAACTTCTAAAACTTCATTGATTAACCTATGACTTTTTGTTTTATTACTTATCTTGATTTTTGGATCACATTCATCAAATTCAAAATCAAGAATTTCATCATTATAAATAGAGGCAATCCACCTAATAGGTCTTGAAAATTTTATGTTCCCACCCCCCCATTTCATAAATCGAGGACCTTGAATACTCTTTACTAATTTTGGGATAATCGAAGACAAAGAAATTTTTGTTGATAGTCCTTTCTCAATTTTCTTTCCAAATACAAAATCACCCTTTCCCGTTTTTTTTATTTCTAGCTTACCTACATCTATATCTAAGCTATTAGCAAATCCTAAAGCAGCATTAGTAGGACATCCATTTAAATAAGCTAAATTTGCTTTAGGCCCTTTTCTTTCTATTATCTTATCTTCTGCGTAATCAACTAAACCTTCGAGAAGTAGAACTATCCTCCTTGGTGTGGAGGTAACAACTATTTGTTCGAATTTGATTAACTTTTTATCTAATTCAAATTCTATTAGAGATTTAAATTGCTCTAGAACAGAATGAGAAAATTTTGCGGGCAACTCTTCTGTTCCTATCTCAAGTAAATATTTAGACAAGAAAAAAAATATAACTTCACTTACTATAATTTACTACCAGTTAAATAAGCTTTTCGCTAATGTATAAAAAGAGATATGTTTTGGTCCTTTGATCAAGGTTGAGAAAGTAAAAAAGAAAAAAGATTCTGCAAATGAAGAGACTGTTTGTTTAGCAAATGGCCTAGAAGTCTCTAAATTTGAAAATTTTAAGAAAAGTAGCCAATTTCTTAAGGAACCACTTGCTACAGAATTAGTCAATGAAAGTGATCATTTTACTAATGATGCGGTTCAGTTATTAAAATTTCATGGTAGTTATCAACAAGATAACAGGGAAAATAGAAGGCCTGGCAAAAGTAAAGATTGGCAAATGATGCTTAGGTTAAGAAATCCGGGCGGTGAAGTCCCTGGGAAATTATTTTTAGCATTAGATGAATTATCTGACAAATTAGGTAATGGAACACTTAGGGCCACTACAAGACAAGCCTTTCAAATGCATGGAATCAGAAAGGAGAACCTAAAGGAAGTAATTCAAACAATAGTAAATTCAATGGGCTCCACATTAGCAGCATGTGGAGACATTAATAGAAATGTTATGGCCCCTGCGGCTCCATTTGATTTGCCAGACTATAATATTGCAAGAGCATTGGCAAAAAGAGTTGCAGATCTTCTTACCCCAATGGCTGGCCAAGGAACTTTTTTAGAGCTTTGGGCTGATGGAGATTTAGAGTACACCATAAAGCCTGATAAAGATATTGAAGCAATTAGGAAGCTCCAATTCAAAGATAATGTTTTTAGTGGAATAAAAGATGAGCCTCTTTATGGTTCAACTTATCTACCGAGAAAATTCAAATGTGCCGTGACAGTTCCTGGGGACAATTCTGTGGATCTTCTTACCAATGACATAGGAATAGTTGCCTTTACTTCTAATGATGGGAACTTAGAAGGATGCAACTTCTATGTTGGAGGTGGTATGGGTCGTACACATAATAATGAGGAGACCTTTGCCAGAATTGCAGATCCACTTGGATATGTTGAAGAACCTGATGTTTATGAATTAATTCAAAGTATTGTGGCTATACAAAGAGATTATGGTGATAGAAAATCAAGAAAAAATTCGAGAATGAAATATCTTCTTCATAGAAAAGGTATTAAATGGTTCAAAAAGATACTCTCTGATAAGTATTTCAAAAAAGAAATTAAAAAAATTAGAAAAGAACCTGATAAGGTTCTTATTGATTACCTAGGTTGGCATAAACAAAACAAAACCTCTCATTTCGTAGGTTTACCATTATTATCAGGAAGATTATCTGGAGAGAAGAAGAATACCATCACAAGTATTGTTAAAAAATATAATTTAGATTTAAGACTCACACCTAATCAAGATATTTTACTTTGTAATATCCCCAATAAAAACAAAGGTGAAATTCAAAAATCTCTATCAAAAATTGGATACGAAAATTTAGAAAATATTAATGAAATACAAAGACATGCTTTAGCTTGTCCTGCTTTACCACTTTGTGGTCTTGCAATGACTGAAGCTGAAAGAATATTACCTGATGTACTAAAAAGGATTGAAAATTTACTACTAGATTTAAAAATACAAAAAACAATATTATTCAGAATGACAGGATGTCCGAATGGATGTACCAGACCTTACATGGCCGAATTAGCACTTGTTGGAAGTGGGCAAAACAAATACCAATTATGGTTGGGGGGGAGCAAAAATCTACAAAGGCTTGCTAAACCTTTTTTACAAAGAATGGAACTTAACGATTTAGAAAAAACTCTTCAACCATTATTTGATCTATGGAAAAACAGTTCGGATTTAGATTTTGGAGACTTTATAAATACCCAAGATGAAAGTTCAATTTTAAATTTACTAAATGAGATTCAATAGAATCTAAATTTTTCCATAAATGGCATTTTCTTTTTTATTTTTCCAAGCCCATAATTGATCACCGTAACTAAAATGCCACCATTCATTTGGATGTTGAGCAAAACCAAATTTAGTCATAATTTCACTTAAAAAATTTCTTCTATTATTCCAAATAATTGCTTCTTCATTCTTTATGTTTGCATAAAAATAAGGATTCGAGGTCTCATCCATCTGATCAACCTTACTTCCCATTTCAATAATATTTCCGTCTTTATCTGATAAACAAACATCCAGTGCACCCCCTGTTGAATGAGGAGGAGGACACATAGAGTTATAAGAAGGATATGCCCAAAATTTTTCAACTTTTTTCAAAATAGATGGATAAGACTTTATATTTCCATAAGAAGTAACAATATCGGATTTTTTACACTCTAATAAAAATGCTCTTTTAAACATAAATTCCTGGACCTCTAAAGGTCGCCAACTGTCATAAATTAAGAGGTAAAAACTACTCTTTGATATCAAATAATCATTTACTTTTACTAATCTATTTACGACCTCCTCTCTTAATTTCCAAATAGAAGTTTTATCTTTATAAGGTGCTCCTAAATGATAGTAAGGGTGCGGATCTAAAAATTTAAAGTAGCGAGGTATAGCTATTAATTTATCTCCATTATCTTTAATTGGTATTTTATTCCAAATTTTCAATTGAAATTTGCAATTGATTTATGGTGGCATATATATCAAAGATTACAATGATAATTTTCAATTCAAGAAATCATGAATGAATTTATTTTCAGAGTTATCAATAAGTATATTTCTTAAAACAATATTTTGTTTTAAATCAGGATCATCACTAATAATCTTAATAGCCTCTTCACGAGCCTTATCAATAAGAAATTTATTGTTAGGTAAATTGTCCAGTACAAAATCAGGCAATCCGGATTGTTTATATCCTAAAATCTGTCCTGGTCCTCTAAGCTCCAAGTCTTTTTCAGCAATATAAAAGCCATCATTAGATTTTTGCAAAACACAAAGTCTTTTATTTTCTAATCCATTTTTATCGGATGTTACAAGATAACAAAAAGATTTTGCTGATCCTCTACCAACTCTCCCCCTTAATTGATGTAGCTGGGACAATCCAAATCTGTCCGAATTATAAATAATCATAATTGTGGCGTTAGGCACATCAATGCCAACCTCAATTACAGTGGTTGAAACCAATATATTAATTTCATTCTTTAAAAAAGAATTAATCACTTCATTCTTTTCTTGTGAACTTAATTTGCCATGTAATAATCCAACTTTTTTGTTAAAAAAGATCTCTTCAGATAAATGTTTGAATATTTTCTTTGCGGAGCTTAAATTCATTTTTTCTGAATCTTCTATAAGTGGCAAAATCACATAAGCTTGCCTTCCCTTATTAATCTCATCTTCAACAATCTTGAACAAGTTAGTTAAATCATCTTCTGAAATTATTTTTGTTGTAATAGGAACTCTCCCAGGAGGGAGTTCTTTAATTTGACTCACATCTAAATCACCATAAATGGAAAGCGCAAGAGTTCTTGGAATTGGTGTTGCTGTCATTGATAACAAGTTAGTATTTTCTCCTTTATTTAGTAATCTATTTCTTTGAGTAACTCCAAATCTATGTTGTTCATCAATTACGACCATCCCTAATGCATTAAAGATGACTTTATCCTCAAATAATGCATGAGTACCTACGAGGATATCAACTAATCCATTGTTCAAATTAGAGAAAATTTCTTTTCTCTTTTTTTGAGGAGTATTCCCAGTAAGTAGTTCAACAGAAACTAATAGAGGGCTCAAATATTTTAATAGATTTTTATAATGTTGTTCTGCCAATACCTCAGTTGGGACCATAAATGCACCTTGCAGGTTTTTTTCAATGACAAGTAAAAGAGACGCTATTGCAATTATGGTTTTACCGCTTCCCACATCTCCCTGAAGCAATCTAGACATTGGTACGGGATTAGATAAATCTTTCTTAATTTCATTTAAAACATTTTCTTGAGATTTTGTTAATTCAAAAGGAAAAGTATTTAAAAATTCTTTTAATAAAGATTTCTTTTGAGGTAATTGTTGGGAAGTTACATTTTTGTTAGTCTTTCTTTTTCTGAGAAGGAACTTTATTTGCAGTAAGAATAACTCATCAAAAACCAAACGTTTTTTTGACTCAATAAGTGCCTCTTGAGTTAGTGGGAAATGAATATTAATCAACGACTCTCCTTTTGATAATAAAGATAATGAATCAAGTTGCTTTTTATTTAAAATTTCTGGATATTGCTTTGCATAAATTAGTACCTTTTTCATAAGTTTTATAAAACTCATATTTGATAGAGCTTCACCTAATGAATACAAGGGTAATATTTTGCCTGAGAAATTAAAATTATCATTTTTATCCTTAAGAATTTCAATCTGCGGATCTACAAAAGTTTTGCCATACTCAGTCAATTTAACCTTACCGGAAATTGCTAATTTGGTTCCAGGAATATACAAAGATTTTTGAGATGTTAAGAAGGAGTAAGATCTAAATCTTCTACCTAAAAAAAATTTTGTAACCTTTATTGAAGACGTTTCATCAGAAACTACAATATTCATTATTGATAAATTACTATTTTTTTTACTCTTATGAATATAAAATCTTTTAACGTTTGCGATGCACGTGTATAAATTCTCTGGTTTTAAATTTATTATCTTGACTCTATTAGTATAGTCTAGATATGTTCGTGGGAAATAATTAATTAGATCTTTTATATAAAATATCCCTAATTCATTAAGCTTATTTTTATAAACTTTTCCTACATTTTTTATTAATGAAATATCTGAATCAAAAGACAAACTTGAATCAGCTTTATTCAGAAAAACATTATTATTAATATTATTAGAACTTTCTATTTCTAGAGTTTTACCTAGTTTATAAAGATTTTTTCTTGTATCTATAATTAACCTTTTTCTTTGATTTTCATCTAATTTATTATATTCATTATATTTTTGAGAAAATTCATAAAATATCCTTAAATATTCGTCTGAGAGATTTAGATTATCAAGTTTTTTTAATGATTCATGCAAATAATCATTAAAATATTTTTCTCTTCCTAAAGTATTAATAAATTTATTTTCAGTTTCAATAGTAAGAGATTTTTGAAGAGGTCTTATCCAATCTTTAATTAATTTATTATTATTATTGCTAATAGTCACATTTGAAAAAAGAGTTATTTTTTCAACGTATCTTATTCAAAGTTATTTCTTTTTGCCTCCAATATGTCTCTTTTTTAATCAAACGCTGAAATTGATTTTTTAGCTCATTTATTTTGTCCCTTTGAATGGAAAGATTTAAATTTTTAAACTCTAACTCAACAGTAGATATATTGAAGAAAATAATTCTTGGCAAATTATTGCCGATTAATGATGACCGATTTAAGTTTAATTCGAAATTAATAACAAAAGGATATGGATGTTTTATCATAAAATTTTTGCCTACTAAGTAATCAAAGGTATCTTTAGTTAGCATCTTTTTTATTAGATTTGCCTTGAATAATTCTTGGTTAATATTATATGAAAGATTCAATAGTAAATTTTCCAATGACTTGTCTATTAAATCAAAATCATTAAAAATCTGATTTTTTGGTAAATTATCCATTTTATTGATATTGTCTTTTTCTTGACATCTTGGTTTTTCCTCCTTTTCTTCTCCTATTAATTCAAGTAAGGAGGAAAGAAATTGTTTTTCAACTCCTAAATTTTCAAAAATATTGTTTTTAGATAAATAATTATTATTTTGATTATTATCTAAATCAAGTGACACGAATCTCTCATAATTATGAGCTTGATAATATTCAGACGTATTTGATAAGTCTTCCGTAATCTCGAACTGAATTGGTTCCTTTAATTGATAACCATCATCATATTGAAAATTTTCTTTTTGATCATCCTTTATTTTTGTGGAACTATCAAAAATAGTAAAATTAATTTCCTTATTTACATTTTTTTCAATTTCATTTATCTTTAATTGTTCTACTGTTAAAAAGGGCAAATTTGTCAATATTAATTTACTTATTTTTTTTTCAAAAAAACTATAGAATTCATTTTCATTTAAGAAATTATCATTAATTGATGGATAACTATATATTTGATTGAGGCCTTTTTCTACAGAGATAAAAAGTAGATCTCTTACTAGATTAAGATAAAGTTCATATCCCCTATAGATATTTCTAGTTAATATTCTTTTTTGTAATTCTGCTCTCTCTAATTGAGAATTAATTTTATCTAAATCTATGTAATTATTAAAATTATTCAAATCATTCAAGTGACTATTTTGTTTGCATTGATGCAACCTCTTCAGCAAAGTCCATCTGATTTTTTTCGATGCCTTCACCCAATGTATATCTGGTAAAGCGTCTTACTTTGATATTTTCCCCAATTTTTGCAGCTGCTTGTTTAACAAGATCCTCAACTGTTAGAGAACTATCTTTAATGTAAGGTTGTGAAAGCAAAACAAGCTCATTAAGTCTTTTTGCTATTCTACCTTCAACTATTTTTTCTTTAATCTGTTCTGGTTTCCCTGATAAATCATCCCTACCCATTTCAATCTGCTTTTCTTTTTCCACAACATCTTCGGGTATTTCATCAATTGATACATATTCAACATTTGGGCATGCTGCTACTTGCATTGAGACATCCTTCAACAGAGATTGGAATATATCACCTCTAGCAACAAAATCAGTTTCACAATTTAACTCAAGTAAAACTCCGACTCTTGATCCAGTATGTATGTAACTACCGATTGACCCTTCGGCCGCTACTCTTCCCGATTTCTTTTCAGCACTAGCTATTCCTTTCTTTCTTAACCATTCCAAAGCCTTATCTAGATTTCCTTCAGTTTCATAAAGGGCTTTTTTGCAGTCCATCATTCCTGCACCAGTTTTGTCTCTAAGATCTTTTACAAGTTTTGCTGTAATGTTTCCCATTTGAAGTAATAAAAAATAGTTAATAATAAGTTTTAAATTGAAATTTAATTTTTTCTTTCGGCATTAGAGCCCTTTCTGCCCTCATTTATGGCATCTGCTAGTCTTCCTAAAATAAGTTGCACAGATCTAACGGCATCATCGTTACAAGGAATTGGGACTTCACACAAATCCGGATCGCAATTTGTATCTAACATTGATACGAGGGAGATATCTAATTTTCTAGCTTCTAATACTGCATTAGATTCTCTTCTCTGATCAACCAATACAACTACATCTGGTAATCTTCTCATACCCTTAAGTCCACCTAAGTATTTTTGTAATCTTTCAAGTTCTCTCCTTAATACCGCTGCTTCTTTTTTAGGCCTCATTGCTATTGAACCACTACTTTCCATTCTTTCTAGATCCTTTAATCTTTCAATCCTAGCTTTCATTGTTGTCCAATTAGTCAACATCCCCCCAAGCCATCTTTGATTTACATATGCAGCTCCACAGCGTGTAGCTTCCTGAGCTACTACATCTGATGCTTGTTTTTTTGTACCGACAAACAGGAAACGTTTACCACTTTTTGCAGCATTTCTCGTCCATTTATACGCATTGTTCATGCACAATGCTGTTTTTACAAGATCAATGATATGAACTCCATTCCTCGCGCAATATATATACTTAGACATCTTAGGATTCCAACGTCTAGTTTGATGCCCAAAATGAGCACCAGCTTCCATCATTTCTGATAGTGATACAACAGCCATAATTTAAAAAGGTTTCGGGTTAGCCTCCATCTGACGGGGAATTAATATTAATAATTCACCCGAAACTGTCAGATGTGTGGATTTAATTTCAATGATTCTAGCAAGCGATGTGTATTTCTAAAAGTTTTTTATATTGATTTAGTTAACTGTTTAATGTAAATCATATTTAGAGGGATCCTAAGTATCTCAAGTGCGAGTCTATTTCTTCTTATATTTACAAGGAACCTTAATAAAGGAAGGATTCTATCAACGCTGATTATTCCTCCCAAGCAAAGAATTTGCCACAATAAATTATGAAGAGGAGTTAATTGAATCATAAATCTAACTCTTAAATTTGGATGTTTCTTATAAAACACTAAAGCCATTTTTGCTCTCTCTTTTTCTTGAGATATTAATGAATCTATTTGTTCGCAATTAAATGGAGGATGCCAATGAAAACCTACTGCATTTGGACATTTAATTAATTTTGTCCCAATTTTTTTTAATCTTTCTCCAAGTTCTAAATCCTCCCAACCATAAAGACTAAAAGAAGTATCAAATAATCCCACACTTAAAATCAATTCTTTTGATATCGCAACATTCCCAGTAGCAAAGTAAGCAAATGAAGTATCCATTATTTTATGTTTTTCACTTTGAGGATTTAGAAAATTAGATGTATTTACTACCGAGCCATAAGTAAAACATTTTTTATCATTTTTTCTCCAAGAAGCAAGTAATTTTTCTACGTGGCAATTTATAAAATTATTTAAAACAATAAGATCACTATCAATGAATATAATAATTTCATATTTTGATTTAATTACTCCCAGATTTCTTCCAAGTGCAGGCCCTCCATGTTCTTGTTGAAAAAGAATAACGTGTGGGAGATTAGCTTTATTTTTATTTATCCATGAGGTTGTCCCATCAGTTGATCCATCATCAACTACTATTACTTCATAATTACTGATATTTGTATTTAATTTTTGATTCTCAAGCGCAAAGAGACATTTCTCTAAAATAGGCAATCTATTGTAAGTCGGTATAACAATACTTACATTCATGATTATGTCTTAAATATGCATAATATATTGAACTCCAAAAGATAAAAAATAAAAATATTACCTAATCAGCAGCACCGCCATTATTTGCAGTACCTGTAACGTTTCCACCATCAGGTCTTCCATCAGTTCTTAATTTTCTTTTTTTGAATTTTCTAGCATAGGCTCGATTACGTTCCTGCTTTTCTTTTTTTAGATTCCTTCTCTTAGACATGAAATTTTGAACTTTTAATTATATTAGCTCACTATGGGCACTATATATTTCACCATCTTCCATATTTAATATCCTATCAGCCATATCGGAAATTCTTGGATCATGCGTCACCATTAGTACAGAACAATTTTGCTCTTTTGCTAGTTTTCTTAAAAGGGTTACAATTTCTCTTCCTGTAACGCTATCTAAAGCAGAAGTGGGCTCATCAGCTAATAAAAGTTTTGGGTTAGCAGATAAAGCACGAGCAATCGCTACTCTCTGTTTCTGCCCACCAGATAAGTCATTTGGCAACTTTTTATGATGTTCTTCTAATCCTACTGCTGACAACCAATTCCGTGATATTTCACGTCTTTGCAAATATGTTAAACCTTTTATTAAATCGGCTCCCATCTGGACATTTTGTTCTGCTGTTAAACATCTCAGAAGATTGTGACCTTGAAAAATCATTCCAATACTTCTTCTGAGAATTTGACGTGTTTTCCTTGATGCTCCATTTAACTGATTACTTAATACAGTTAAATCTCCACTTTGACAGGTTCTTAAGGCACCAATTAATGTTAAAAGAGTCGTTTTACCACATCCAGAAGGTCCTTTTAAAAGAACCAACTCTCCTTTATCAATATTTAAATTAACGTTATTAAGAACTTGTTTTTTATTCTCATTTTTTCCATAAAAGTGACTCAAATTATTTATTGATACTGTTTTAAGGTTTTTAACATTATTTTTTGATTTATTAGCTTTAACCATTTATTTTAATTATTAAAAAATTTCGGCAGGATCAGCGTCAACTAATTTACGCATCGCAACAGCAGCGGACCCCATACACATAACTAAAACTAATACGAAAATTAAAATGGTTTTATCTGCGTCCATTATTATTGGGAGTTTAGTAGAACTTCTTATAACTGAGTAAAGTATTTGACCAGAGAAATAAGCAGGTAAATAACCAAACAGTGCCAATAAAAACCCCTCTCTAGCTACTACGAAGAAAAGGGACTTAAGTCTATACCCCATTGCCAATAAGGTTGCGTACTCTGGGAGGTGATCTGTAACGTCACTATAAAGAATTTGATAAACGACCACACACCCTACAACAAAACCCATCAAGGCTCCCAAACTAAATATAAAACCAATTGCAGTACTATTTTTCCAATAATTCTTTTCAAATTCTATAAATTGTTTTTTTGTAAGAACCCTAACATCATTTGGGAGTGAGTTATTTAATATCCTTGAAACCAATTCAGGATCAGATCCTTTTTTTAGCTTTACCAAACCAATTTCTATACTTCCAGGAGGATTAGCAGGAAAGAGTCTTAAGAAGGTTTCTCGACTAGTTATCAAATTACCATCTGCTCCAAAAGATGGTCCCAACTCCACAAGGCCCTCAACAATTACTCTTTTCCCAGCGACCTCAGTTTCAACTTTTTTTTCAGATAAGAACCATTCTTCAATCGGTCCAAATTCAGGTCTAGATAGTTTGTCAAAAAGAACTCTTGATGGATTTCTCAATTTATAAGCTTTCTTTGAGAATCCCTCATCTAAAAGGAGTGAATCGGAGGGATTAAAACCTAATGCAAGTATAGATCTAGTTTTAAGATTTTCAGGATTTCGCCAAAGTAAATAATTTAGATTAACGGGAGCAGTTTTTTCAACATCCTCTACTGCGAGAGTTTGAATTAACCTTCTTTTTGGGAATCCACTCATGCTTATAGAACTTTTTGATCTGGGACTTATCAAAACAAGATCGGCATCTAGGAGTTTATGAATAGTTACGCTCGTATCAAATAAACCATCCCTAAATCCTAATTGCATAAACATCAAAATCCCTGCAAAACTTATTCCAGCTATTGCAACTGCGAGCCTTAATGGTTGCCTAGTCAATAACAACCAAGCCAACGGTATTTTTCTAAATTTTAAAAAAGAAAAACTCATTAGGGAATAAACTTTGCAATAACTTTCATTCCTGCATAGTTTTGAACGATATCTATAGAATCTTGATCTAGTTTTACTAGTACCTCGATAATTCGCGAATCAGCATCCCCTGTTGGATCAGTTGATAAAACTTTTCTTTGTTTTACTTGAGGACTAATCCTAATCACCTTTCCCTTAAGATTTTTTTGGAATCCGCCATTCTCACTACTCAATTCAACATCCTGAGAGATAAAGACTCTATCGATGTCAGATTCATAAACCTCTATCAAAGCTTCCATTTTTTGGCTAGAACCAATATTCAAAATCCCTTCATTTTGCGGCCTCTCCCCAACTCTTGTATTAATTCCAAGGATAAAACCATCAATTGGACTCCTTAGTTTTGAATTAAATAGATCTATCTTGATTTTTTTTTGATCTCCAATAAGGTTTATTTTCTGTTTTTGCAATTTTAATAATTCATCTTTTCTCTGTGAAAACTCTACAAAAGAATAAGCATCTTTGCTCAAAGCTAGCTCGTACCTATTAATTTGATCTTTCTTTAGGGTAATTTCTTCGTTAATAGTATTAATTAGATTTTCATTTCTTTCAAGATCAGCAATTAATTTTTCTTCATTTTCAAAGGTTGCGAGTATGTCACCTTTTTTTACGAAATCTCCTTCATTTACTAAAATTTCGACAATTCGGGGTGAAGAGCCAAACTGACTTATTGGAGCTGCCAATTGTCTAATCTCTCCCGAAGGAGAAAGTTGACCTAATGCGGCAACTGCTGTAATGGGAGGTATGAAATCTGAAGTTGTTTCCTCTTTAAATTTTGAACTAGATTTATTATTTCCAGAACAGGAAATAACCCCAAGAGATATTGGTGTAAATAATAATAAATAAATAAATAAATTTTTTAATATTTTTAATTTCATTAAAAATCGAAGAGAACAGTTTTTATATAGTTATTGACCCATTTTTCATCAAAATATTTTAGAAGCACCATACTAGTCTTTTCATTTTTCATTTGTTGAACACAATAATTTTTTTGAAAATCAATTCTCTCTTGGATAATTTCCTCATTAGCTTCAGGTTTAGCTTTCTTACTTAATTTGATCAAAATAGAGAGGTATTGATCCACAACCCTACAAAAATCATTTTTTTCAGATTTACTTTGTAAGGAAGCAAAAAATACATTATTAGAGAAAATCCCCCCCCATTTAGGAATCTCTCTCAAAGAGGTAAAAGAACTTTTATCAACTTCAGAAAGTAATTTTTCATATTTCAAACCTTGATTTTTTGATGCTGGGGATAAATCAACAATGGCAGCAGAAACATTATCGTTTATTTTAACCAAATCCATCCCAAAAATTGGTACATCAAACTTTGGATCAGGAAAAAAAACACAGTGTAGTATTTTGAGATTCTTTGAAAATTCTGCTACTTCGATATGTAACTTTCTAAATCCTTTTGCTTTATGAAATTCATTTTCAATATAGAGTTCTCTGCCTATTTCTGTAGATATTATGTTAGTTAATTTTGGATCAATTTTTAAACACTTGAGGTTCTCAAGCATGGATCTGTGCTCTCTAATATTTTGTAATAACTCCAAAATAAGAGGGTCAGCTAATTTTGTTTTAGTTAAAGATTCAGACAACAAAGCTAAAAAGTACCAAAATAGAATTTAAAGAGAGAACCGAAATGAAAGTAGGAGATGTAAATTACTACACCCATTCAAGCAAAACTAGATGTGTGTTTGTGGATAATAAAGAATTGCCGCTTATAAGCATTGATATTTGGTGCAAAGCAGGTTCTTCATTTGAGGATGTTGATAAAAACGGAACTGCTCATTTTCTAGAGCATATGATTTTTAAAGGATCTAACAAAATAATGCCAGGTGAGTTTGACCATAAAATTGAATCACTAGGCGGATTAAGTAACGCTTCAACTGGTTATGATGATGTACATTACCATGTCTTAGTTCCACCAAGTAACTTTAGAGAATCACTTGCTCTTTTGACAAATATTGTCGTTGCTCCAGATTTTAATCCTGATGAATTTATAAAAGAAAAAGGGGTAGTTATTGATGAAATAAAACAACAAAATGATCAGCCTGAAGAAAGGTTATTTAATTATTTTTTGAAAAGGGTTTGGTTAAGTCCGAATTATGCTAATTCGATTCTGGGAACTGAAAATAGCATTAAGAACTTGGAGATTAATGATCTTGTGAAATTTCATAGCAAACATTACACTAGCGAAAAAGTTTGTATTGCAATTGCTGGTAATCTGTCAGAAGAAATTTATAAAATTTTTGAAAAAAGTGATCTATCTGGTATAAAAAAAAGTCCAAATTATATAAATCTAAAAAATAAACCTTCTTTAAAAATTAGGAATGGTAGAGAGTCAGTTAAATTTAATAATTTGGAGTTTTCAAGAATATTTATGGCTTGGTTTATTCCAAACCTAAATGATCAAAAAAATATTATTGGACTAGAGTTATTAGCTTCAATACTCTCTGTTGGAAGAAACAGCAGATTAGTTAAAATTTTAAAAGAAGATAGTAATCTTGTTGAATCGATATATGTAGATGTAAATGCTGGAGAATTAGGCGGATTATTTATAATAGAAGCAAGCTGTGAGTCAAAAGATATTGATTTAGTAGAAAAGCAAATTAATAAAACAATAGATGAGATCTCAAATTCTAAAGCCTTGGCTTTGGATGAAATAAATAAAGCAATAAATATTGTGAAAAGTAATTATATTTTTAATTTGGAGACATCTACACAACTCTCTTCATTCTTTGGAAATGAACTTCTTTGGGGGAGAAAATCTTCAATCAATAATTTAGAGAGTCATTTAAAATATTGGAATGACTTGGATAACTTCAAAGAGATCACAAAATATATTCGTGGCGAAAAATTCACTTTAGTCGCATCCCCTTACAAATGTTAAAAAAGTATTTTTTAAATAATAAAAAAAGGAATTTTTCAACTGCTTCAATTTGGATTAAGGGAGGCAGTAATGTTGATAGTATTGGCAAAAAAGGTATAAACAAGATCCTAAGTTCACTACTTACCAGAGGATGTGAGGGTTTTAATAATTTTACACTTTCGGAATATATTGAGTCCTATGGAGCAGAATTAAATCAAGAAGTATTTGAAGATGGTATTTCAATAAGCATTAAGTCCCTAAATGAACATTTCAGCAAATTATTTCCTTTATTAGATTTAATAATTAGTAAGCCAACTCTCTTAGAAATTGAATTTCAAAAAGTAAAAAAATCCTCAATTAATTTTATAAAAAAAGATAAAGAAAATCCATTTAATATCTGTTTTGAAAACTGGAGAAGAATTGTTTACTTAAATCATCCTTATGCATTTAATACTAATGGTAATAAAAATGATGTCTCAAAGATTACCTATGAAGATGTTTTGCTTGAGTTTAAAAATTTCAAAAGTCGTGATAAGTATTTAATTTCAAATAATTTAGAAGTAAATGGTTTAAGTATAGAAAAATTTAAAAAAAAACCCTTAGAAGAAAAATCAAGAACTATAAATCAAGATTTAAGTCTAAACAATAGATTTGATTTCAATAATAATGATTCAAATCAAACAATAATAATGATGGGGAACCAAACTTGCTCGCGAAAAAGTAGTGAATATTTGCCACTTAAGGTTTTGGAGTCATATTTATCTTATGGAATGAGCGCCGCTTTATTTAAACTTTTTAGAGAAAAACATGGTATCACTTACGATTTAGGTGTTTATTATCCTATTAGGAGTGGGAATGCCCCATTTTTAATTTATTTATCAGTATCTAATAAGAAAGCACTTTTTGCTTTTGAACTTTTATCAACACTTTGGAAAAATTTACTTTTTAATCCGTTGAATGATGCTGAAATATTTTTAGCTAAAGAAAAACTAAAAGGTTCTTTTCTATTAGGTAATCAATCACTAGATGAAATTCTACAAAGAAAGATACAATTAATAAGTTATGGTATTTCACCAATCTCTGAGCTTGATTTAAATTTAAAAATAGAAGAAATATCTTCGTTAGATATTCTTAAATTAACTAAAAAATATTTTTCAAAACCTTTTCTAAGTATTTCTGGAAATAAAAAAATATGTTTAGAAATTTCTAATATGTGGAAGAAAAACTTTTAAGTTAGTTTTTCTCAATCTTATCAATATCGATTAAAAACGAACCTCTTCTAAACTTTACTTCAACAGTATCTGGGGATTTGATTGATATGATTTTCCCAATTTCATCAATTGCTACTAGATCAGGGGGCCTTAACATAGGCATATTATCTGAAGTCTTCAAATAAGAGACTGGCGCAATCAACTTAACCTTATCGTTGATCTCAAATTTCATTTATATTTGGATACATTAAA
This sequence comes from Prochlorococcus sp. AG-355-P07, assembly GCA_003280575.1. GTDB lineage: Bacteria > Cyanobacteriota > Cyanobacteriia > PCC-6307 > Cyanobiaceae > Prochlorococcus_A. Next base: position 52,222 of record QCEN01000002.1, read on the forward strand.
AAGTAGTATAAGCATAAAGTTGGAGTAATTATCAACGAAATGCACTGATTCATCCTACAATCTTTAAATAACTTTCTACAAATTAATGAATCAAAAATTTAAAACATTAATTTTATGGGCTTTACCTATACTTTTAGTAATAGCACTTTCTTACCAATTTTTATCCTCTAGTAATGTTGATTCGCTTAAATCTAATGGGACTACTGTTGCACCAAGAAATACTGCGGTAGCAAGAGTTAGTTATGGCAGATTTTTAGATTATATTAATTCAGGAAGAGTTACATCAGTTGATATTTTTGAGGGAGGCAGAAATGCAGTTATAGAGACCATAGATTCAGATTTAGATAATAAAGTACAAAGATTAAGGGTAGACTTACCAGGTTTAACACCTGAACTTATTAATAATTTAAAAAATGAAGGTATTAGTTTCGATATACACCCTACAAAGACAGCCCCACCTGCATTAGGAATTTTAGGTAATTTACTTTTTCCAGCTATTTTAATTGGAGGTTTAATTTTATTAGCCAGAAGATCCAATGGTATGCCTGGAGGTCCTGGCCAAGCAATGCAATTTGGTAAGACAAAAGCAAGATTTGCAATGGAGGCTGAAACAGGAGTTGTTTTCGACGATGTAGCAGGTGTAAATGAAGCTAAACAAGATTTACAAGAAGTTGTCACTTTTCTTAAAAAGCCAGAAAAATTTACTTCTGTTGGTGCAAGGATACCTAAGGGTGTTTTGTTGGTAGGCCCACCTGGCACTGGTAAAACTCTTTTGGCAAAAGCAATTGCAGGTGAAGCAGGTGTACCATTTTTCTCATTATCAGGTTCTGAATTTGTTGAGATGTTTGTAGGTGTAGGTGCAAGTAGAGTTAGAGACCTCTTTAAAAGAGCCAAAGAAAATAGCCCTTGTCTAATATTTATTGATGAAATTGATGCTGTCGGTAGACAAAGAGGAGCCGGTATTGGTGGAGGTAATGATGAGAGAGAACAAACTCTCAACCAATTGCTAACTGAGATGGACGGTTTTGAAGGTAACAGCGGCATAATAATAATCGCTGCGACAAACAGGCCTGATGTTTTAGATTCAGCTCTTATGAGGCCAGGAAGATTTGATAGGCAAGTAACTGTAGATGCACCTGACATAAAAGGCAGATTATCGATATTGGAAGTGCATGCCAGAAATAAGAAACTTCAAGAGGATTTAACACTTGAAAGTATCGCTAGAAGAACACCAGGTTTTACTGGAGCAGATTTAGCAAATTTATTAAATGAGGCTGCTATTTTAACTGCCAGGAGGAGAAAAGAATCTATAAGCATTTCGGAAATTGACGATTCTGTAGATAGAATTGTTGCAGGAATGGAAGGCTCTCCATTAACAGATGGGAGAAGCAAAAGATTAATTGCTTATCATGAAGTTGGTCATGCTCTAATAGGTTCATTAGTGAAAGCCCATGATCCAGTACAAAAAGTAACCGTTATCCCTAGGGGACAAGCTAAAGGATTAACTTGGTTTACTCCAGATGATGAACAAACCCTCGTTAGCAGAGCCCAATTAAAAGCGAGAATTATGGGCGCCTTAGGAGGAAGAGCTGCTGAGGATGTAGTTTTTGGAAAAGGTGAAATTACAACAGGAGCGGGAGGTGATTTCCAACAAGTTGCATCAATGGCTCGCCAAATGGTTACTAGATTTGGAATGAGTAATTTAGGACCGATAGCTTTAGAAAGTGGTAATCAAGAAGTATTTGTTGGTAGAGATTTAATGACGAGAAGTGAAGTTTCCGATTCAATCTCTAAACAAATAGATGAAAGTGTAAGGGTAATGGTAAAGGAATGTTATAAAGAAACCTACGATTTAGTAAGCAATAATAGAGAAGCAATGGATAAGATTGTCGACCTGTTAATAGAAAGAGAAACATTAGACGGTGAAGAATTTGTAAGTATTCTTTCCGAATTCACTAAAATTCCTGAAAAAGAAAGAACACCTCAATTACTAATTTAAACCTTTAGAGGTTTTTTATCTAAAACTAAATCTATTAATCCATAATCAACAGCTTCTTTAGGAGACATATAAAAGTCCCTATCAGTATCCTCTTTAATCGTTTCATAATCCTTACCAGTTCTTTCTGATAATTCGGTATTAAGACGTTCTTTTAAAAACAAAATTTCATCAGCTTGAATTCTTATGTCACTGGCTTGCCCTCTTGCCCCTCCAAGTGGTTGATGGATCATTATCCTTGAATGTCTAAGGCTGCTTCTTTTACCTTTAGTACCTGCTGCTAACAAAAAAGCACCCATACTAGCAGCTAAACCTACACAGACTGTATGAATATCAGGCTTAACATGCTGCATTGTGTCAAAAATCCCTAAGCCATCATAGACAGATCCTCCAGGTGAATTTATGTACATGTAGATATCTTTCTCGGGATCTTCTGCTTCCAGAAATAATAATTGAGCAACAATTCTATTAGCAGTTTCACTAGTGACTTGTTCACCCAAAAAGATTATTCTCTCTCTTAATAATCTTGAATAAATATCAAAGACTCTTTCACTACCACCAGATTCTTCTAAAACTAAAGGGATCATAATAATATTTATCTGTTTATTAGATATTAACTATATTGAGTCAACATACGCTAACCTTATTAAGGTTTACATATAAAAAATTGAAAGAAAAATTGACTGTTTCAGATAGCAAAAAGTTATTTCATGAACAATTCCCTTACGTTATTCCAGGTTTATATAAAAGAATAGTTGATGAAATGCTTGTGGAACTTAATCTTTTAAACCATCAAAATGAATTTACCCAAGAAAATCTCTTTTGTGTTGGATTCACAGAAACATTCAAAGAATTAATGAAGGGATACAAACCTGAAAAACATTTGGATCTTCTTTTTGAATCTTTATGCAACTCTACAAATTTTGAAGCGAAGGAAATCAAGATAATTTCTCAAAAATCCCAAAAAGAATTTAAGGATAAATCATCTAATGATATATTGAAAATGTTAAAAGAAAAAGGCACTTCCAAACTTTACCCTTCAAGAATATTGAACTTAGGAATTTATAAAATAATTACAAAATCTTCTGATTTCATAGTAGAAAAAGAATTAGAGACAAATAAAAGAATCTCTGATATTTTTGAAAAATTAAACTTATCCAGTAATAAAGCAGAAAAAGACATAGGAATATATAAAAGTACTCTATCCAAAATGGAACAGGCAAAAGAATTAATTGAAGAACTAAAAATAAAGGATAAGAAAAAAGATAAAAAACAATAGTATTTAATTTTTTAATCTTTTTTTATCTTTCCAAGAAATATAAGAAATATAAATTACGGCGAACGTTATAAAAATTAGTAATACGAAAGATGTAATAATAAGAAATTTGTTCAAATATATATCAAAAGTTAAAAATGTAATCATACATCGATAGAACCATCACCATTTCGACCCCAAACTACCATTGCAATTGAAAAAGTAAAAATCGCAGCTAATGCAGCCCATCCAATCTGAAAAATCATTAGATTTAAATCACTAACATTAATATAACAGAACTTCAAAAAATTTTTCATTATCTAAGCTAAATTTAATTTCTCGAAAACAAAAATTTGTAAATAGAATAAGTAAAAAAAATTGGGCAGATTAGTCATAAATCATAGTACGAATATAGAGGGTCTAATTCCAATACTCCAAAAGTTAGCTCTTAATGCAAATATCAAAACAATAACGCCGGCTGTAATATCAAGAGCAAGAGGGAAATCTTCTAAATTAATAATAAGATTATCGGTAAAAACTATAAACGGATATAAAGCCATTGCAAGAAAAGGAAAAACTGCACAAGAAGTTTTTATTTCAACAGACTTAGGGAAAGATGAATTAAAACAGATTATAGATATATATAGCAAAAAGTAGTTTAATAAATGAGAGTTAAAAGTTTTCAGTAGAAAATCAATGAAATTACCATTAAATTTATTTTTAACTATATTTGTTTTTTTTATTTTCGGAGAAAAATCATTATCACTTACTGATTACCAGATAAAAAATATTTGCAAAAAGGAGCAAAGAAAATCAACATGTATAAAATTTTTGAAAGAGAAAAGATCTAATCTCCAAAAAGGAAACCTAATCGAAATACCTGTATTACCTTATAAAAGGTAACTAAAAAATTTAAATTTCAAATTCTGATTCGAAAAGGTTAAATGCATTTTTATAATTCAATAGAAGGTCATCTGAATTATCATCAAATCCTTTTTGTTGATAATTTTCTTTTAATTCATCATATAAGTAAACAACCTCATTAAAAGCGCTCATATATTCCTTCTGAATATCTTCATCATCGATATCATAAATTTTTGCCAAAACTAATTCTACATTTTTTTTTGATGAATATATTTTCTTCTCATATTCCTTATTTAACTTTCTTCTTTTTTTTGCCATTTATCAATTTTTTTTTAAATACAAATTTACAATACTCAAAATCATAGATAAATTAAATTAAAACTTATAAAATAAAAATATAGTTTCCAAATCAAAATAAAACCTCTATATTCCAAATAAATTATTCGATGATATGAATAAAAAAGAAAAAAGTAATCCCAAAGAATTTAGAAATCAAAATTTTGAAGCTAAAAAAATGAATACATCCGCAAACTTAAATAAGAAGAAAGATAAAAATCTTCCATGGTGGGTGGAGCTTTTATTTGTTCAAATAGGATTGCCAGATAAATTTCTAATAAAAATATTAAATGCTAAAAAGAAATCCAAGGAATTAATCAAAAACGATAAAAAAGTATTGCTAACATTTATTTTTATAATCACTCCGCTAGCATATTTTTATCCAGTCATCAAACATGCAAAAAGTAAATTAGATTGCGAAGCAATTGCTAAAGATTATATTATTAAAAATAAAAATGTAACTGGATTTAATAAAAGGGAGTTAAAAATGTTATCAACAAATTTTTGTTATGGTGGTGAAGAAATTTATGAAATTAAAAATTTAAAAAATTAAAAATTTAATCATTTGCTATTAATTACCAACAAATTTTATAATAATTAATTTAAGTTAATTAAATTTATATTTCAATACTATGACTGATATAAAACAAAAAAAAGAAAACGTAAAGATGCATTTAAAAGATTTAAGACAAAACTTAAAAAAAATGCATTTATCAGTTACTGAAGAATTAATATTACCCCAGCCAGATGAAGTAAAAACATTAATGAAAAAAATGGATCAACTATTGAAATTAATAGAATCAAAATAAACTATAATTTAACTAGCTTAGAATTATCAAAAGATTAAAAAATGAAAATAATAAAGAAATTATCACAAATATTTTTAATTTTAATTTTCTTGACTTCCTGTAATACATCATTAAAAAAAGACTCCCCTATAATTAATTCAGAAGAAAATATTAATTCAAATACTGACTCTGAAAAGAAAAGAATGGAAATAAAATTTTCCTGTGGAGAAGATGGGGTTGTAGATTATTTAAATGATGGATGGATTATCTTAAAAGAAGATTCTCAAGAAAAAATTTGCACTTGGAAATCTATTCCTGCAACAAAAGATTGTGATATGGAAAAAGATAAAGGCTGTAAAATAACAACACCAGACAAAATTGGTGAAGAGAAAATTTATTTGTTAGAAAAACAATTTTAATATTATGAGTCCAAAATCTGAATATTTAATAGACTTGATATTTAAGAAATTAAAAAACTATGAGGCTAAAGAAATCTTTTTAGAAAAAGAAAATTTTCAGGAATTTATTTCTTCACTTTTAAAGGAAGATTGAATTCCTTTGATAATATAATCAATCTCGTTATAGTAAGAAAAGTTTGTAGGAATAATCTTGTATAATTTTTCCCCTTTAACATATATCCTAATGATTACATTTATATTAAGCCTATATTTTTTATATAAGGTTACTTCTAACGGAAATAAATAAGAATAGGAGTTCTATTCTTTTAGATAATTGGGTCTTCTCTAAGTAATAAAACTGTATGATTACTTAAACCATCCTTAATCCATTCCTTGTATTCTTCTAAAACACACTTTTTATCAGAATTATCTAATAAAGATATTCTGTTTTTGGCGTTATCTAGAGCTAATTTAATACAGAATTCGTAATCTTTAGATTTTTCTTGCATTAGTTTTTTTTTAAATTTTAGTAAAAATAATCGCCTATTATGTATTAGAAATAACATTAATAAGCTTTCATTTGGTATGAGTATCAAGCAATACGGAACAATTTTTTATATATTAGTGATAATAAGATTTTTCTTATAATTATGTCATACGAAGCAGGTAGTAAAGAATGTAGACATTTGATTGAAGCGAAGGAAAGCCTTCTTTCAGCAATGGAAGCATTAAGCAATATTAGTTCAACTGATCTATTACAAATTCAAATTAAAGAAATTTATAATAAATTAGAGCAGATGCATGACAATAGAAAAAAAATAGAATCGGCTACTAATTACTTATAATTTATTCAAAATATTAAAATTTTCCTAGTTGACCTTTCATATTTTTCACTCTTTTATCTGATAATAAATCTAGTAAAGCATCTAGTTGTGCATGTACTTCCTTTGCTTCACTAAGATCCGGCAACAAATCATCCTTTATAAGCATTTGATGCATCTCTCTAAGCTCTAACCTTATATATCTTAGGTGAGAACTAACTTCTTCTCTCTTAGTTGCACTCATATTAGCTTTTAATATTTCTAATTATACATTATTGCGTTTTATTGTCCCTTAGTAAATTTGACTAAATTAGTAAATATAAGGATATAAAACACATCAAAAAATTTTTTTTAAGTTTCGATGTAGTAATATACCACTCATGAAAAACAAAAAAACTAAAAAATTACAATCTAAGTCAAATAAGAAAAATCAAGAATTGGGTCAAACAAAAAATTCTGCAAAATTAGTTCTTTTTATTTTTGGAATAGGTCCAATAATTGGTATAACATTATTTTTATATAGCAAGGGTTTTTTTAATTCACCAAATATGTAAATCTTGTGTTTTGAATATTAAACATAGATAAGTTACTTTAATAAAAAAATAATTATTTAAATTTTTTTAATGAAAATACCCTAAATTCAGCCATTTTTCTTGCATTTTCTGGATTAGAAACTAGAAAAGGATGGTCAGATAAAAGTTCAAATACTTTATCTATCTTTAAGCACAAATCCTCACAATCAATATTTTTCCATTCTTCGTCAAATGACATTGCAAAACTATCAGCATTGTCATAAAGTTTATTTCTCATAAGATTAAGAATTTTAAATGAGAAAGATATTAAAATCTTGACCTAATCTAAAAGAATAATTAGAGAACATAGAAAAACTCTAATAATAATCAAGAGATAACTTTCTAAAAAGTACATTAATACTATACTTTCTTTTATTACTTAACTTTACACTATGTACTATCAATAAAATCTGAACAAATTTGACAGAAGTGTTACAATAATGGCATATACAAAATTTTATGGAAAATAAAGTTAAAAGAATCGGATATCTTCCTAGAAAAAGGGTACTTGAAATTATTGATGAAATATCTAAGAGCGAATCAATAAGTAGATCTAAAGTTGTTGGAATATTAGTTGAGGAAGCATTAGATTCCAGAGGAATTGCAAATTTTGGATATAGCAATATTAAAAAATCGAAAATATACAAATCTGATAATTTCAGAGATGTTCAAAATGACAATATGCAATCAAAAGAAGCAGAAGATGAATTTGTTGATGATAGTGGTTACACAGTTTCTTCTCACAAAACCTTAGATCGCTCAATATCTTCTGCTGATATAGAATTAGCTAATAAAATTAATATTCTTAAGGAATCTGGATTAATATAGCTTCCATTAAATATTTATATTTTTTTTAATGCATAACAATGAATCATTGTTTATTCTTAGTCAAGATTAATATTCTTTTTACATAATTCGAATATTAAATCCTTTCTAAAGTAAATTTTGTAATTTAAAAATGAAAGATATTAAATGTCCCTCATGCGGAAAAACTTTCAGAATTGATCCAAGCAGTTTTGAAGAAATACTTCTTCAAATAAAAGACGAAGAATTCAATAAACAAATAAAAGAAAGACTTCTATTAGCTGAAGAAGATAATAAAAAATCTTTAAAAATTTTAAAGCGTGAATTAGAAATCAAGTTAATAGAGCAAAACCGCATTAAAGAGAACGAGATCAAAGTTCTTGAATCTAAATTAAATATTGCTGAAGAGAAGAAAATACGTGCCCTAAATGATTTAAAAAATCAATCAATAAATAAAATTAATTCTCTTAATAATGAATTAGAGAATTTAAAAACCGAAATCAAAAGTCAATCTTTAATTTCAGAATTATCTTTAAAAAATAAGGTCAATGAAGCAGTAGCTAATTTAGAAAAAGAAAACTCATCTCTAACAAATTCCCTTGAAAAGATGAGACTTGAATATTCAATTAATGAAAAATCAATTGAAGAAAAGTTTAAAAGCAAAATTAGTGAAAGGGACCTGACTATTAGGGAGCTAAGAGAAATGAAATCTAGATTATCTACAAAAATGGTTGGGGAAACCTTAGAAATCCATTGCGAAACCCAATTTAATCTTAATCGTGCTACTGCATTTAAAAACTCATATTTCGAAAAGGATAATGATGCCACTTCTGGAAGTAAAGGTGACTATATATTTAGGGAATTTGATGAAAATAAAACTGAAGTAGTATCTATAATGTTCGAGATGAAGAATGAAAGTTTAAATGGAACTAATAAAAGAAAAAATGAAGATTTTTTAAAAGAATTAGATAAAGATAGAAGACAAAAATCTTGTGAGTATGCAGTACTCGTATCCCTTCTAGAACCAGATAGTGAACTTTATAACGCAGGAATAGTAGATGTGTCACATAGGTTTCCAAAAATGTATGTCATAAGACCTCAATTTTTCTTACCTATTATTTCTCTACTAAGAAATGCGTCTATGGAATCTTTAAAATACAAATTACAAATTGATTTAATGAAACGAGAGAATTATGACGTAACTAATTTTGAAAGTACTCTTGAACAATTTAAGAATGCAGTTGGTAAAAATGTTTCACTTGCCCAAGATAGATTTAATGATGCAATTTCAGAAATTGATAAATCAATAACCCATTTACAAAAAACTAAGGAGGCTTTAATTCTTTCAAAAAAACATCTTTTATCCGCAGACAGCAAATCTCAAGATTTAACAGTAAAGAAATTAACTAGAAATAACCCAACCATGAAAAAAAAGTTTAATGATTTAAATAACCTCGAAGATCAAGTCGCCTAATAAAGCAATAATTTTTGAAATTAATAATAGTTAAAAATATATTTCATTTCTAATTTATAAATATATTATTATTAATGAATTCCACAGTAAAAAAAAATAATGTCTAGCAACACTCCAATATTTACTATTGCCAAAGATCTTAATGTTGAAAGTAATAGAATATTATTAGCCTGCCAGAAACTTGGAATCAAAGCAAAAGGTGCCACAAAAAGATTAAATAAAGAAGAATTAGAAAAAATTCAAAGTTATTTTGAAACGGGGAAAAATGTATCAGATGAAGTAATTAATTTGAATAAAGTCAAAGCTAAAAGCAGTTCAAGAAAAATTGCAGAAAAAGTAAAAATAAACTATTTTGCAAACAGACTTATCCGCAAATCTTAAATAAAACTTATTTTTACTAATTACTTAAAGGAATAATCCACAGAAGAAAAAAATAATAATTTATCATAAGTAAAAATACTTAAAATGAGCTTAATTCAAATTCTAAAAACTCTAGAAAAATCTTGGGAAAGAGAAGATATTCTTCTAAAAATAAAGAATGGATTAGGTACTGACGAGATAGTTGATGAATTTCTTTTAAACAACGAACTAAAAATTAAAAAATTAAATTCTTTATTAAAACAAGAAGACATTGACTTATTAAATCAAGTAGAAAAACTATCTACTTGTGAATCTAAATTAATAAATAAGATTAAATATGCAAATCACTTAGAAAAAAATGAAAGTCAAGAAATAATAAATCAGAAAAAAACTTCGCCAACTAAAAAAGTTCCTTCTAACAGAATTAGTTCATTCATGATTAATTGGAGTAACAAATTTGTAGTTATTGCTTTACTAACAATTTCAGCCATAGCTTTATCAAAACAAGCGTGGGCATAATTAGCTAAATTAACTTCATTGTAAGAAGTGTAGTTTTGAGAACTAAACAAGAATATTTAATTAGATATAAAGATGGAAATCTTTATTGTGAACTTGCTGATATTTGGATTGATCCAAGCAAGCCAGTAAAAAAAGCATTAATAACTCATGCTCATTTTGATCACTTTACATTTGGCTGTGAAGAATACATTTCTACTAGGGAAACTGCGATACTTCTTAAAGAAAGAGTTGGAGATAATATCAAAATTAAGACTTTTGAATATGGCGAAGAATTTAAGATAAATGGCATTAATATTTCCTTTCATCCTTCTGGTCACATCCTTGGATCTTGTCAAATAAGGTTTATTTTTGCTGAGGAAAAATGGCTAATCTCTGGTGACTTTAAGCTTCAAAAAGATGATACGTGCAAACAATATGAAATAGTCAAAACTGATTATTTAATAAGCGAATGTACTTTTGGTTTGCCAATATTTAAGTGGGATGAATCAAAGAAGATAGCAAATGATATTTCAAAATGGATAACTAATTCACCAGAAAAAACTTCTTTACTTTTCTGCTATTCACTTGGAAAAGCTCAGAGATTGTTAAACGAAATTAGTCAAACAAATTTTAAAGGCAATATTTATTCCCATGACAGTATTCATAAAATGAACAATAGTTATAAAAAACTTGGAATTGATATTAAAGATACTATAAAAATCGAAAATAAAAAAAAGATTGATGAACTTAAAGGAAGTCTAATATTATTACCACCATCTTTAAGTAAGGGCTCTTATCTAAAAAATTTCAAAAATATTCAAACAGCTTTTGCGAGTGGATGGATGTCAATAAGAGCTTTAAGAAAAAGATCAGGATATGACAAGGGATTCCCAATCTCTGATCATGCAGATTGGGATGGAATTCTGGAAGTAGTAAAAAAGTCTGAAGCAAAAAATGTATTTTTTCATCATGGAGATAGTGAAGCTATAAGTAAATTTTTGGTTGAAAAGGAATCAATAAATGTTCTTTTCTTTGGTAATTAAATATGAGCTTAAAAAATTTTTCAGAATTATTTGTAGATTTAGATTCAAGTAACAGTACAAATAATAAAATTGAAGTTTTAAAGAATTATTTTTTATCTAATGATCCAATAGAAAATTCATGGGCGATATATTTACTGACTGGGAAAAGTAATAAGAGATTTATTAGTGGAAGATATTTAAAAAATCTTTTTTGTCAAATATATGAATACCCTGAATGGTTAATTGACACATGTTATCTAAAAGTTGGTGATTCTGCTGAGGTAATAACCTTATTACTTAAAAATAAAAGTACTTCCAGAAAAAAGAAATTATCAAATATAAGTCTCAATGAATTACTAAGCAAAACAATCCCTGATTTATCAAAACTTAAGGAAGAGGAGAAAAATTTACAAATTAAAAATATTTGGGAAACATTACCTGAAGAAAACCATCTAATTTTCAATAAAATTCTTACAGGAACTTTTAGAGTAGGAGTTTCTATCGGATTAATCACAAAATCAATATCAAAACTAATTAATATTGATGAAGAGATTATTTCCCATAGGTTGATGGGCAATTTTGAACCTTCAATTGATTCATATCAATTTTTAATTAACAAGAAAATCAATCTTCAAGAGTTAAATTCCAAACCATTTCCATTTCTTCTAGCCAATACTATTGAAGATAAAATCTTCAAAAATTCAATAAATGATTTTCAATTTGAATGGAAATACGACGGTATAAGGATGCAATTAATTAAAAGATCAGGCAATGTTTCTTTATGGACAAGAGGGCAAGAATTAGTCAATGAATCTTTCCCAGAATTAGTAAAGAAAATGTCGAATATAAAAGATGACTTTGTCCTTGATGGGGAATTATTAGTTTGGAATTTTAAAGAACAAATTGCCCTTGATTTTTCTTTACTTCAAAAAAGAATAAATAGAAAGTCTCCTACAAGATCGATCCAAATAAAATATCCAATTATTTTTATAGCTTATGATCTTTTAGAGATTAATGGGAGAGATATAAGAGAAATTAAATTAGAAAATAGAAGAATTGAGTTAGAAAAATATTTTTCAAAATGGCAAAATAGGATTGAGAATAATATCTCTGATATTTTTAAAATATGTGATTTAATCTTTCCTAAAGATTGGCCTGATGCTTTAACTTATAAAGAAAAATCCCGAGAAAATAATACTGAAGGATTAATCATTAAGAAAAAGACTTCTATATACTCCTCTGGTAGAAAAAAAGGTATTTGGTGGAAATATAAAGTTGATCCTATGCAACTGGATGCTGTTCTAATTTACGCTAAGGGCGGTAGCGGTAGAAGAGCTGGTCTATATACAGATTACAGTTTTGCATTATGGAAAGACCAAGAATTAATTAAATTTGCAAGTGCATATTCTGGTTTAACGAATATTGAGATTAAAGAGTTAGATAAATGGATAAGGAAAAATACAATAGAAAAATTTGGTCCTGTTCGATCGTTAAAACCAGAAATGGTATTTGAAATATCTTTTGAGAAAATACAAATTTCTAAACGTCATAAGTCTGGCATAGCAGTAAGATTTCCAAGAATAACAAAATGGAGAAAAGATAAAAAAATCAACGATGCAGATAGCCTAGAGAATGCTTATAAACTGATGAAAAAAATATCATGAAAAATATAAGGCAAAATATTAAACCAAATTATTTAATTTCTAAAATTAACCAGTTTTTCTTCTCAAATGGATGGAAGCCTTTACCATACCAAGTAGAGTCTTGGAAGGCATTTTTAAATGGGGAAAACGGAATAATACAAGTTCCCACTGGATGCGGCAAAACATACGCTGCATTAATGGGACCTTTATCACAGATAGAAGATCCCAAAAATAATAAAAGTGTACAAATATTATTAATAACGCCTTTAAAAGCACTAAGTAGAGATCTAAAAAATTCTATACAATTAGCAGCTTTACATTTTAATAAAGAAATCACTGTTGAAATTAGGAACGGGGATACAACCCCATATGAAAAGAAAAAGCAACTATCTAAACCACCTAATATTCTTATTACCACTCCAGAGTCATTATCTCTTTTACTTTCTAATAAAGAATCTAATAATCTGTTCAAGGAGTTGTCATCAATAATTATTGACGAATGGCATGAAATGATGGGTAGTAAAAGAGGAAACCAGTGCGAGTTATCTTTAAGTTGGCTAAGAGGTAATATAAAAAATTTACAAATTTGGGCAATGTCTGCAACTATTGGAAATATTGAAGAAGCAGCAAGAGCAATAGTTGGGATGAGCGCTATTAAACCCAAAATTATAAGTACAAATATTCAAAAAGAGATAGAAATTATAAGCGTTTTACCAGAGGAGGAGACGACCTTTCCTTGGAGTGGCCATCTAGGAATCAGAAGTCATTCTTCACTTTTAAAAATCCTAGATAAAAATAAAAGCACCTTATTATTCACCAATACAAGAAACCAATCTGAAAGATGGTATCAGTGTCTTAAATTTTTTCTGCCAGAGATGGAAGACAAAATCGCACTTCATCACGGCTCCCTCGATAAGGAAGATAGAAAAAGAGTTGAAGAAGGGGTTAAAGACGGATTAATAAAATGGGTAGTCTGCACCAGCTCGTTAGATTTGGGAGTTGACTTCCAACCTGTAGATCAAATAGTTCAAATTGGTAGTGCAAAGAATTTAGCTAGACTTATCCAAAGAGCGGGAAGAAGTGCTCATAGACCAGGTGGAAAATCAAAAATAATTTTTATGCCTACTAATTCTTTAGAGTTACTAGAGATTAGTGCAATGAGAAGAATAATAAAAAGCGGTATATCTGAGGAAATTAGACTTCCTGAATTATCTTATGATGTGCTTCTACAACATCTAATAAGTTTGGCATGTGGAAATGGCTTTGATCCTAAAATTGAGAAAGAAAGAATTAAAAATTGCTGGAGTTATAGAAACTTAAAAGATCAAGATTGGAATTGGTGTCTTGATTTTTTAGAATATGGAGGGAAATGCCTTAAAGCATACCCAAAATATAAAAAGATAGTTAAAGAAGAATCACAAAATAATAATGAAAACTTTAAATATTTTGTAAAAGACAAATCTTTAATAAGAATGCATAAATTCAATATTGGGACAATTACAAGTGACAAATTTGTGAATGTCAAATATATGAAAGGTAAATCTCTAGGTAATTTAGAGGAGAATTTTGTTTCAAAATTAAATCCCGGGGATACATTTTACTTTGCTGGCAAAATGCTTCAATTTGTAAGAATAAGAGATATGATTTTATACGTCAAAAAATCAACAAAAAAAAGTTCTCTAATTCCTGCATGGGTTGGAGGTCAAATGGCAATTTCTGATCTACTTTGTGAGAGTTTGAGAAAAGAAATAGATATATGCAACAAACTAGAAAATTATGATTGCTTAAATCCAGAACTCAATTCATTACGCCCAATATTGAAGAAACAAAAAGTTCTTTCAAATATTCCAAAGAAAGATGAATTCCTTATAGAAATATATAAAACCAAGGATTTATCAAATCTTTTTGTTTTTACACTTGATGGCAAATTTGTAAATGAAGGAATTGCATTTTTATGGGCTTTAAGATTGGCAAAATTAAAACAATCTACATTTAGTATTACTGCTAATGATTTTGGATTCAGCTTAACTACCGCAGAAGATTATGATTTTTCCATAATAAAAAAAGAAGCTGATTACTTTTTGAATAATAAGAAATTAGAAGAAGATCTAGAAAATGCAATTAATTTTTCAGAATTAACAAAACGTAGATTTAAAAATATTGCCCAAATAAGTGGACTAGTAAATCAAAATAATCCAACCAAAACAAAAACTTCTTCCCAACTTCAAATAAGTTCAAGTCTTTTCTACGATGTCTTTACTAAATATGAAGAAGATCATCTTTTAATAAAACAATCGCATCAAGAAGTTAAAGAATATCAATTAGAAAATAAAAGAATATCTAGATCATTAGAAAGATTAAAAAATTTAAAAATGCTACTAAACGAGATAGAAACTCCAACTCCTTTTGCTTTCCCTTTACTAGTTGAAAGACTTAAAAATACTTTAAGCAATGAGCCAATAGAAAAAAGAGTAGAAAAACTTATAAAAAAATATAGTGATTAAATGAAAAAAAGTTCTTTTAAATTTTGTTGGGAAGATACATTGTTAGAGTTGCTTCCTTCAAGGGCGTTATTTCTACCGGAAACAAAAGAGTTGTTAATATGCGATGTTCATCTTGGGAAAGCTGAGTATTTTCAGCAAAATGGTATACCTCTTACTAATAATTCAGATAAAAACAATTTTGCAAGAATAAAAAAAATAGTAAGAAAATATAGTCCTGAAAAGTTAATAATATTAGGAGATTTATTCCACAGCAAATATTCAATAGATAAAACTCTTCAAAAAAAAGTTGAGGATCTTCCTGAACTACTAAAAACTAACGTTGAACTTGTCCTAGGAAATCACGATGTAGGTTGCAATATTAAAAATATTAAAATTTTTGATATTAGAAAAACTAAAAATATTACTTTTAGTCATGAACCACTTAATTTAGAAAACAATAAAACCTTGAATATTTGTGGACATTATCATCCAAAAATCTATATAAAAAACAATGGAGATAAATTATCATTTAGGTGCTTTGCAATGGATAAGAATAAAAATACTTTATTTTTACCTGCATTTGGAGACTTAACAGGAGGATATCCCTGCAAAAAGTCATTTAAAATATGGGCAATTGTTTCTGAAGAAGAAATTATCGAAATAAAATCTTAAAAAAAATCCTATTGAATTGACTTAAATTTTTCATTTAGA
The DNA here is from genome assembly GCA_003280575.1 of Prochlorococcus sp. AG-355-P07. Classification (GTDB taxonomy): domain Bacteria; phylum Cyanobacteriota; class Cyanobacteriia; order PCC-6307; family Cyanobiaceae; genus Prochlorococcus_A. The sequence goes on from QCEN01000002.1 coordinate 68,247, forward strand.
TATACCAATTTATACTTAAAAGTCTCGTTTAGTTTTTTTATCAATTAAGTTAAATTTATTATTCTATTTTGCGAGTAAAAATAGATAATAAAAAATTTATACAGCTAATGCCCCTTTCTTTAGCAGATAATCCACGTTATAAAAAAAATAAACACATTTTATAGAAATGAAAAAATTAATAGCCTTGATTTTATTTCCATTTCTTGTCATACCATTTGGGGCAAAAGCAAATGATAATTTTTCTGTTGAAATAGAAGCACTTACACTAGTAATGGAGCAATATAAGGAAGAAACTGAATCAAGTGTTGAAATAGACATGGAAAATAAAAAGCCAAGTTACATGGCTCTTAAACAAGACGAATGTAATGCAACTGTTGAAGTTACAGAAAAAACAGGATTGGAGGTTGTAAATACAGAATCTTTCGATGTAAATGTCTGCTTGAAAGAAATCTATAAAGTAATCAACTAAATGATCAGGTTATAAACATATAATAAAAAAATTAATTAAAGAGGTCTTTTACTTAAAGAAGGTAAGACCTCGAGACCTAACAGAAAACTTTAGAACGGGTTCTGCATAACCAATTAATAACTACAATGAATTTGTAGAGGTGTAATTAAAAGTACAAAACCTAAAATTATTTTTTAAATAATTATTTCTTCTTTGATAATGTTTGTGATTCTTCTCTAGACATTAAAGCTTCTATTTGAGCGAGAACTTTTTGAAGTTCATCCGTTTTTGTGAGAGAAGCTTCTGCTACTTCTCTTAATTTTTCTAACTGTTCTTTAGTTTTATCCATGATAAATAAATTAGAAATTAACCACTTTTTAAAATGGTTTTAATACAGATTTTTCACTCCCACACAAATTCATATTCTCTCTTTTTTTTATAAAGTCAAATAAATTTCCCTTTATTAAGGTTTTATTAGGACTTCCAATTAATTCTTTATTTAATATTGAAACCATAAGATTACCTGAAATAGAAATACTCTTAAATTACGAAGTAAATACAGGCAATCCTATTGTTGCAGTTGTTATTAGAGCCCCAGCAAAAATCAAAAAAGGTAAAAAAGGATAGTTTTTCAAAGATAAACTTACTAACTCGAAACAACTATATAGGTATTTATACTGTTTGTCTACCCCTAAGCTTTCTTGAGAGTAAAAATCTTTCTTTTTAAAGTGTAAATTAACCAAATTTGCCAGAAATATATTCCTGAGTGGTTTTTTCTTTTGGAGAGTTAAAAATTTTCTTTGTTGAGTCGAATTCTGCAAGATAACCAACTTTACCTCCATCGCCATCTTCGTATTCAACCGCATTAAAGAAAGCAGTCATATCACTGACTCTTAAAGCCTGCTGCATATTATGAGTGACGATTATTATTGTGTAATTCTTCTTAAGTTCATGCATCGTTTCTTCTATTTTCAAAGTAGAGATTGGATCTAAAGCTGAACATGGCTCATCCATTAGAATTATTTCAGGTTCAATTGCGATGGTTCGAGCAATACATAATCTTTGTTGTTGTCCTCCGGATAAGGAATAGCCACTATCATTTAATTTATCTTTACATTCACTCCATACAGCAGCTTTTCTGAGCGAACTTTCAACTAGCTCGTCCATATTCCCAGTAAAGCCATTAATTCTTGCCCCAAATGCAATATTTTCGTAGATGGATTTTGGGAAAGGATTTGGTTGCTGAAAAACCATCCCGATTCTTCTTCTAACTTCAACTGGATCTACTCTTTTGTCATAAATATTAGTCCCATCAAAGAGAACAGTTCCTTTAAGTGAACAATTAGGGATTAAATCGTTCATTCTATTCAAAGCCCTAAGAACGGTTGATTTTCCACAACCAGAAGGGCCAATGAGTGAAGTTATATCTCCCCTTTTAAAATTACAAAAAACATTTTTTACTGCTTCAAAAGTGCCATAACTAATAGAAACATCCTCAAGAGATAAAATATTATTTTTTTGCAATTTTTTAGTATTTTTAATCATTTCATACCCTCTTAGTTTTCACAGTAAAAGCGGCTAATATCCTCGAAAATATATTTACTGATAGTATTGATATAACAAGAATAAAAGAAGCTGCCCAGGCTAGTTTATTTTGAGCATCATATGGTTCAAGGGCAAAATTATAAATAAGAACTGCTAAAGACCCCATCTCGTAAAACAAATCTTCAAAACCTACTATGTAGTAGTAAGAAAATAAAGCAGTAAAGATCAAAGGTGCTGTTTCACCTGCTGCTCTTGCAATCCCAAGCACAACACCAGTAGCAATAGATCTAAATGCTGAGGGTAAAGTTATTTTTAATATTGTTGTATACATACTTGCTCCTATGCCTAGAGAAGCATACCTTAATTCATTTGGAACTAACTTTAAACCTTCATCAGTAGTTTTTATAACTGTAGGCAACATCAATATTGAAAGAGCCATACCTCCAGCCAAGCCGCTATACATACTTCCAAATAAGATCTTTGTTGAAACGATTAAGGCATAAATAAATACACCTGCAATGATTGAAGGAACACCCGCTAAAACATTTACTCCGAATCGAATAAATTTTGAAAAAGGCCCACCTTTTGAATATTCAGCCAGATAAATACCTCCCCCTACACCTACAGGTATAGCGATAATTGAAGCAATAGTTGTAATTATTAGTGTCCCAATTAATGCAGGATTAATTCCTCCTGCATCTAAATCATCTCCAGGAGGATTTGGTTCTAAAGTAAATAGATCAGAATTTATCTGAGCACCTCCTTTAATAAGAATATATGTAACCACAAAAATCAAAGGAAGTATGGCAATGAATGCACAAAAAACTGATAAAGAAGTAAAAAATTTATCTCCTACATTTCTTGATAGTTTTTTCTGGTAATAAAGAGAATTCATAATTATCTAATATTTGAGACTAAATTTTTTAACTAGCCATTGAGCAAAGATATTGACAACTAAAGAAAGAATCATAAGTACAAAAGCTGCATAAAAAAGGGATGAGACCTGACTTCCATCAGCTTCACCAAACTGGTTTGCAAGCATAGAGGAGATGGTATATCCAGGCGATAATAGTGACCAACTAAATGCATTAGAATTGCCAATAATCATTGTGACAGCCATAGTCTCTCCCATAGCTCTGCCTAGAGCTAATAGAACACCTGCCATAATCCCTGATAATGCTGCAGGCAAAATTACCGAAAATATAGTTTTCCATCTACTTGCACCAATTCCATAGGCTGCATTCCTAAGCTTTTTAGGAACTTGATTAAGAGAATCTCTAGCTATCGAAGTCACAATTGGCAAAAGCATAACCACTAAAATTATTATCGCTAAAAGTGAATTCCGACCTGCAGGCTCCGAACTGAATAAAGGAATCCAACCAAAGAAATTATGTAAAAAGGCAAAAAAGTCTCTAAAGAAAGGTTCCATAACAAAAATTGCCCATAATCCCAATACAACAGATGGTATGGCTGCTAGTAATTCAACAAATGAACCAACTATTTCTCTGACAAATTTCGGAACAAAATCCTCTGTTATAAATATCGCAGTTCCAACGCCTAAAGGGATAGTAATCAATAATGAAAGAAGAGAAGTAACTAATGTCCCATATATTGCAGTAAAAGCTCCATATTCATCTTTTACTGGGTTCCATTCAGAAGTAACAAGAAAATTCAAGCCATACCTAGAAAAGGATTCAAATGACTGAATAAAGACTACTAAAATAATCCCAAATAACACTACTGCTACAAGACTAGACAAAACTAGGGTTGTATTTTTAAAAATGATATCTATATTTTTTTCAATCCCGAATCTTTTACGATTCTTGAAAAGAATTAATTTCTCTTCCATTAAAAAAGTATATTTATTTAAATCTACTAATAAATATTGTAAAAGACTTTAAGAGGGGTTAAAGGTATATGAAAGTCATGATAATTTGACATTTATTGGGAAATTTAAAAATTGAAAGAATTAAATATCAAATTATTTTGATATATCTACTTTAATAGCTCAACTGCTACAACAAGATTTCCTAATAATCCGTTCAAAATATTAAGCTGTTCTTTACTACCAAAAGCTATTAAAACCTGACCTGGTTGAAGGATGAAATTACCTCCAGGATTAGTAAACAACTTTTCATTTTCTTTAATGGCTAATATTTTTGCTCCACTTTTTTTTCCTATTCCAAGTTCAGAAAGTGATCTTTTCTCTGCAGTTTCAAAAAGACTAATATCATTACTTAATTCAAATTCTTCAATCTCACATTCACTTCCTGCAAGCAGATCAAGAAAGTCAATAGCAATAGGTCTTAAAGCCATTGATGCCATTGCTCTTCCTGCTGCAATATAAGGGCTTACAACTATACTTGCACCAGCTAATCTCAACTTACTTGCAGCTTCTTCGGTTCCAGCTCTTGCAATTACTCTTATAGAACTTCTTATTCCTTTAGCGCTTAATACGACATATAAATTAGCAGCATCATTAGGTAAGGTAACGACCAAACTTTTGCATTTTTCTAGTCCTGCCAGTTTTAACGTCTCATCAAGCGTTGCATCAGCACAAAGAACTTCTAAACCATTTTCTTCAGCAATCTTTTTTCTATCTTCATCACTCTCAACTACGATAATAGGAATATTTTGGGTTTTTATTTGATTAGATATTTCCTGACCTACCCTCCCATATCCGCACAAAATTACATGATTTTCCATTTTTCTAAGAAGTCTTTTAAAACGTAATTCGTTTACTCTTTGAAAATAGCCGGATTCGAATAATCTAACAGCTTTTTGAAAGGTAAATTGAATAAAAATCAATCCGCCTACGATTACTAAAACAGTTACGATCCTGCCTTCAGGACTTAAAGGTTGAACTTCTCCAAAACCAATAGTGGTTATTGTGATTAGAACCATCCATAAGCAATCACTCCATTCCCATCCCTCCGTTATTCGATAGCCAATTGCGCCTAAGAAAAACAGAAAGAATAAAGAATAAATAAGACCAAACCAAGGCCTTAAATAATCTTTAATAAAATAGAACTCAAATAATCTAAGCTTCATATCCCTTATTATCGTTAACTATTCAAAAATTTCAAAAAAAATTTTCTATTATGTTCCTAAAACTATTTATTTGTTTAAGTGAAATATATATTAAGCAGGATAATAATATTTATTTTTGTAGCTGTATGCATTAAACAAATGATTACTGTCTCAGGTCTTATTTAATGCTTCATTAAAAATTAATTTATGGTTTTACTTGTACTGATTCAATAAGAAAATCAGAAGCTGCTTTTAACCAATCAGCGACTGTAAGACGAAGATCAGGTTGAGAATATACAAGCGCGACAATTATTCCGACTAAGATTATCTTTACCATGGCATTTCAAATATTCTTATGAATTAAAGCACAACTATTTAGTAAAAAGAACCTTAAATTTATAAAAAACAGATTAATTAAAATTTCTCTAATTGATTAAACAAGTATTCCACTCTTCTTAGATTAACGCCTAAATCTGATTGACCTAATCTTGCTGCAGATCTTATTTGAATGATTCCTTTTGATCTATCTACATAACTTCTTACATCAAGCTTTAAAATTTCAAGGTCATCAGGAAATCTAAAAATTAAGCTTCTACAAACACCTCTCCAATAATTCCTTCCACTTTCGATGACTTCTGTACGAGGTAATCCCTCTGCTAGAGAGACAAGTTGAATGAACTTTTGATCAACATTTATTAGTTTCTTTTCTATTAAGACACTATTTAATGGATTAGTTATTGGAGCAAGACCTTGAATGGAGGAAACCATATTTTTTAAAAACGATATAGATGTTCTAACTGATTTCATGCACAAAGTGAGAGGAAAAAAGTAAAGAATTTTCCCATAAATTTGATCTCTTTATAAAGATTCTTTATTTTGTGATCAAAATTCTAAAATTTGAGATTTTTAATTGTTTTTTTTGATAGAGATGGTTGCCTACCTTCTTTACTAGTTAGTTTCCTAACCCATATAAAAACTCCTACAAACAAAAATATTTCAACAATAATTCCAACCGATATTAGACTCATTTTTTATCCTCTTTTTTCTTGTTAGTGCCTTCGATATATGGCACAAGGATATTTAATAACCACTTTTTAAATGCATTTAAAGGTTTCATAATCTATTTACTTGCCTTTTCTCCACAAACTCCTCCCTTTGATGAGATCCTCTATATTTGGCCAAGCTGCTATTAATTCTTTTAGTGCCTTTCTATTAGGAGTATAGAAAACACATGACAATGCACTTATTACATAAAGTATGAACCATAACTTACTTTCTGAATAAGCTAAAAACAAAGAGAAAAGAAAACTTCCAATAAAGAAAAAGAAAAATGTCCTATTTAATATTTCTAATGGAGTTCTTTTAAGTCTGTAAAATTTAGTCTTTTTTTTGTCTGGTCCAGGATCTTTCTGAAATTTACTTTCGTACGAATTAATTATTTCTTCTTCTAGAACTTTTTCGTACTCTAAATTATCAATTGGATCTCTTTGATCCTTTTTATTTATCATCGGTTTTTATACAGTAGAAATATGGTAACTAATTTAAGGTATTTTAAAAAGTATCAAATTTTCTCTATAAACTTGATCTACACGAACAGATCATGGTTTTGAAAATACTTCAAGATTGTCTTATTCATAAAAGATAAATTAGTCAAAATATTCTTTTTAATTTTCCCAAATCTTTCGGTCATTTAAAACAATCACTTCTATAAACTTCATAGCAATAATTAATTTGGGAGGCAATATTTAAATCTATAGTTAATATAGTTTAGAGATTTAATAATAATGTATATGCAAAGATATTTGATTTCCTACGAATTTACAGATGGCGAGGATCAAGAAGAAGGGGCAGAAATGCTAATTAATTGGTACGAATCAGGTGGTCCCCAAAACAGACCTGAAAACTATGAGGTTCATTCTTGGATTTTTATGGTTCAAAATGGGATTGGACATTCTGTAGTGAGTGCAGATTCTCTTGAGACAATTTGGAAGCAATGGCATCCCTGGAGAAGGTTAATGGATATAAGTATACAGCCGTGTATGGATCTTGATGAGACAGTAGGATTATTCAAAAAACAAAAAATGAATACAAGAATGATCTAAAAATATTTCTCATTACACTTATAAATTCCTATTTAGTAGCACACAATACTACATACAGTATCCCTTGCGTTAAAAAGGATAAGATTTATTTTTCACTATGAATGATTCTTATCACATTTACTTCAAAGGAGAAATTCTTTTCAAGAATTTAAGTAAAGATGAATTCGAATTTGTTTGGGGAAAACTTTATACATCCTATATAAATGCCTTAAATAAAGAGCTTACATACGAATTAATTAGCGAAAATAATATTAAAGAGCCTACCTTTAACCTTGAGCACTCTTATTGAATAAAAAAAGATCTAAAATTATGAATAAAACAAGAAAAGTTGTTTCTCCTTTATTTTGAGATACTCTTTTTCCTCTTTAGTTATATCCAAACCAATTTTATTTGCCTCAATTTCAACATTTGAGCTATAAGTTTCAAAGTTCTCCTTTCTTTTATATAGGGCAACAACGCCAATATCCGTTATGTACCAAATAAAATGTTTAGTTTCTCCAATTGGCTCCTCTTTCAAAGAGTCAATTATCAAATCACTTGTCGAATCCATTTAATTTATCTTTGAGAGACTTTTAATTGCCCCCATTGCAATACCTTACCGCTTCTGAATTGGTACCACCATCTTCAATAATTTCGGCAACACATTTATTAAAAAGTTTAGACTCTTTTTTTACTGCACAGAATCCAAAAGCAATAGCAACTAAAGCTATTGCAGATACGAAACTAGAACCGAGTTGTATAAAACCATAGGCAAACATAATGTTTTTTTTCCTAGAACATTTTTTTGAATCCTTTTTTTCTTATGTCATTTTAAATTTTTAACTCATACAAACCTATTTGATTAATCTTATGTTTGGGAAATATTGCCCTAGAGAAAACCGAATCAAGACTTAATTTAAACAGATAAGACATATTTTCAAAAATTCAAGTTTCCTTTTATTTTTCTTAACTTTATTTGTCAATTTGATACATCATAGAAAAATAAATTTTTAAATTAATTCTCAATACTAGTTTCTAGATAAAATCCTTTTTATAAATATAAAAGTAATGATCCCACAGTTATAACAATTGATTATGGTGCATCTTAAACTATATTTAAACTTTTCTTGATGAAGTATTAATACTTAAAAATTATTCGAATAAAGCTTGTTTTGAACATGCTCCCCGAGAGTTATCCACTTTTTTAGTGTTTTTCAACAGGGTTTTCCACAATATGTTGATTAATTTAAATCTTCTATGTGAAAAATAAAACATTTTCTCTTTTTAAAAAAATATAGCCACATTTTGTTTTGATGATTAGTAGGATTTAATGTGTCATTTTTTTTAGATTGATTTTGAATTTATGAATACCAACAAAATAAAAAAAAACCTGACTACTGAAATCAAAGATAAACTTAAGAAATCCAAGTTTGATTTACTTACTAACGAAAATGATTTTTTAGTTAAAAGTCTTAAAAAGGCTGGATAGTCTCTTGATTTACTAAAATTACATTTTTTCAAGAAATCTCATTAATCTAAAACTAGTTCATAAATATAAATTATCTATTAAAAATAAAAAATAGTACTACTACAATAAACATTAGAAAAAATTATCCGTTATATTAGATTAATCTCGATATGAGATCAGATCAGAAATATAAACGGTAAATTCATAGAGCTTATTTTAATCATTTATTGCTTCTTTTTACCTATATTTGAAAACTAGTTTCAGTTAAAGATGAATACCCAAGAACTTAAAGTCAATTACAAAAGGCTTTTAAACAAAGCAACTCAAGCGAACGGTCGCAAGGAAACTGTTTCTTACTTAAACAGTGCTGCTAAAATTAAATCAAAAATCTATTCAAACACAAAAGTAAATTGCTTTAGATGTAATGGAGCAGGTTTTCTAAGAATTTCATTAGATGAGACTAAAACATGTCTGTCTTGTTATGGAAAGGGTTTCTTAATTAAAGAAATTCAGCAACTTTAAAACATATTTATCTATGAATGAAAGATCTAATACAAGCTCATAAAAAACTAATTAACACAGTCAAAGAACAAATGGGGTTTTCAGATTATGGTATGTACTGGCTAGCTTTCCTGGAAGGTGGATTAACTATTTGGTTGCTAGATAGAATTTTTTTTCACTGGTTAAAGTTTTAATTTTGATTTAACCTCAAAAAATTCTGTAGGTTTTAAGTAAATTAGTTTATCGAAACCCTTTAAAAGGTTGTAGCATGGTTAAAAACTAATATGCAATTACTGGGATTAATTCTTCTTCTAGCTAGTAGCTGGTATTTATGGAAATTGACATCAAACTTTCTTGATGAACCGACAAAGAAAGAGCTTACAAATAATTTTAATAATCTCAAAAATAAATTCTCTAAGGGGAAACAAAACTTTTCTAAAGCAAAATTAAGTGAAGCTTGGGAAAAATACAAAGAAGAAGGTGGAGCCTTATCTAGTAAAGACAAAAGCTAGTGAACTTTTTTATTATTACAAGTCTCACTAAAGATATATCTAGAATTGATCTAATTGGTATTTTGATTGGTCATTTAATTTTTGGTGTTGCATTAACACAGCTTTTAGATTGGACGTGGTTGAAGAACCTTATGAGTGAAGAAGATAAAATAAGGATGCTTAAAAGTTATATGTGGAAAGACTTATTAGTTGATGGAGCAATTGTTACTGTAGTTCTAGGAATAATCTTTTTAATAATTAGCATTTTTTTATAAATGAACGTAACTTACATACTTTTAGTTTTTTTAATGTTCTCAATAGTGATTTTTACTCAAATAATAAATTCCTCCGACAAAAATCAGAATAAATGACAGAAGTAACTAGCAACTCCTCAACTGGGTGGTATTTAATCGCTTTGGTAAGCACATTATCATTTTTGGCCTTAATTTATTTCGGCCAAAAAAGATAGAATAAATTTTGAAAGACTATTTAAATTCATAAAAAAAAGCTCTGCAACAAAATGAGATGCAGAGCTTTTAATTATTAAGCAACTGATTTATATAAATCTATTGATTATAAAACCTTTTTTCTTAATCAAAGAAAAAGAGACCGATGAATGTGATGAAGATACTGAACTCACGGCCCCTTTGATAACCGCATTTTTCGGTAGATACGACAATGAATCACCTCCTTTACTAATGTTTTTTTTAAGATAACCAAAAGAATGAAACAAGGAAAGAAATTCGTTAAAAATTTAAAAGTTTTTTAACAAATTAACGATATAAGTCTCTTAAAAATAAAAATATTGATATTACCAAGGCAAGACTTCTCCGTTGGCATGCCAAAACGTACCTGAGTTATTTTTATTTAAAGAATCAATACGTTTTAAAAGGCCATTTGCTGATTCTTCAGGACTAATTCCATTTCTTGTAAAGCCAGTCATTCTTGTACATACTAACCCAGGATGCAAAATAGCTACATAAATATCATCTCTTGATAAATCTATAGAAAGTGATTTTGCTGCCATTGACAAGGCTACCTTAGACATCCTGTAACCATAAGAACTTCCAGATGAATTATCTTCAATAGATCCCATTCTACTTGTGATAAAAGCAACTTTAGAAGATCTTTTTAAAAGGTGTTTAAGTGATTGGGTCATACATATTGGGCTCAATGCATTAACTTCAAATTGCCGCAAAATACTTCTTTTATCTAAGTTTTCGAAAGAATTAAATTCATAAATTCCTGCATTATGAATTAAGCAATCTAAATTAACTCCAGAAAGTTTTTTACACAAATTTGTTATCGACTCATCAGAAGAAATTTCTATATTCTCTTCGATTCTCACTCCTAAATCTCTAAGTTCTTTTGATGCTTTCCTACACGTTGCAATTACATTATCTCCCCTCTTATGAATTCGCCTACATAGTTCTAATCCAATACCCCTATTTGATCCTGTAATTAGATAAGTCGACATGTCTAAACTAAAAAATAAAAGATTAATCTAAATCCAAATATAAAAAAAACATACCAGAAAAAGAAAAAATATATAAAATTACTTATAAGATTTTTTAAGGTTATGATGAGTTAGGAAATTTAAAGGATTTTATATAAGAGAGAAAATATTTTTATCATCAAATTTAGTTTATGGAAATTTTCAGTCGAGAACTTATACAAGAGATTATTAGGTTAACTTGGAGAAATCCTGCTTTCATGGCTATAGCTATTGCATTAGTTTGGCTTATTCCACAATTAATTATCAGAAAAATAATGGCAAAAAAATATGAACAAAGAAAAATAGAAATTCAGAAAAATAAAATTCAGAAGCTTTACCCAACCAATACTCCTAAATAAGATTATTATTTATAAAATAATCTTATGAAACAAAAAAAATACTTTTGCATCTAAGTAAAATATGACCTACAAAATTATTAGAATTGATGGGAAAGATGACGAATTAACCGCTCAAAGTTTTGAAAAGTATTCAGATGCATACGATTTGTTAGAGGAACTATATGGAGATTTATGTTGTTCAGATGCAGATTATGGAGACATAACTTATTACGATATTGTTGAAAATAACTTAAAAAATATTAATGGAGAATAAAAAATGGGCTCCCTCCCAAAAAGAAAATATTGGGGTAATAACGAGTGTATATGAATCTATCAAAGAAGAGCTTTCAGAACTTCAAAAAGAAACTGGATGTCCCGATTCATTTATATATGAATTCATTGGCAAGATTCAGAATGAATGGCATCCTGAATCTTGCCACACAATAGTTAGAAATAAAAAAAGGTAAAATTAGAAATTTTTAAATCTTCAACTCAAATATGTAAAAATTTAAAGAATTTTTTTTAAATTAAAATTCTTTTATATAATTTGAATTTAAAAATATTAAATCATGATTATTAGATTACTTGGAATCGTACTTATTCTTGGAACGATTGCATATTATGGTTTAGTTTTGACTGGGCAAAGCAACCTTTAGTTTTTTTACTTTTAATAATTTCTCATGAAATGGCCCCCTACTTTGTGTTGGACAGCACCAAAAACTATTAATGGTAATAGGCATTTTCAAGTTAAAGCTTATGGTGGAAAAAATAAAGATAGATGGGTTGATATTTTTCCTACCAAGAATAAAAAAGATATTAAAAGGATCTCATGGGCAAAACTAAAATCAGAATGGACTACTGGATGGTTAAGGCTTCCAAAAGATAAAGATTAATTTGTCTATGTAAACAAATATTATTAACTAAAAAATTGTAAAAAATAATACCTAACTCAAAAAAAATAACTTCTAAAATTTTTTAAATTGCTGCTTAATATGAAGTCAGAACCGAAGAAAAAACTCCCTAATAAAAAAGTTATAAGTTCAGCAAAATTTGAGGCTAAAGAACAATTCACAAAATCTGCATTAGAAAATTTAAAAACAGAAAATGAAAGACTGGTTAATTCACTAAAAAAATCTGGGGAGATTAAAGAAAAAAAAAGAAAATAGACTTACATTATTTAAAATTTTTTATTATTATGTATGTTTATAGATTGAGAAATGATTGAAAAAATCTCTCTAGCAAATTCTCATTTACCTCAACTTATTGGATTCGTAATGATGTCAATTGGCTACACATTAGGCAATAAATTCTACCTTCCGGAAATCAAACAAAAATAATAATTCATAATTATTAAAAATATTTTAAATAAATAACATTGAAATATATTCCTTATAAAACTTTCCAAATATTTTATCTGATTTAAAGCAAATACTTTAAAGCCAATTCTGTAGTTAAATAAGACTAGTCTAGGTATGTTGCTGACACATAAATGTAACAGTAAAGTCCTTAAAAATGTGAAACCCAAAGAAAAAGTAAGAATTCATACTAATTTTTTTTAAATATGTTACATTCTTTAATAATTCAAGTTAAGATTTCCTCTGTCAAAAAAGCAGAAATAAGGAAATGTTTGATGTATACAAATGTCATTTACTTTTTGGCTTACTAATTGATCACATATGAAATCTAAAAATGGATGCACTTACTAGTTTTATAGTTGTTATCATCGCTATTACAATCCAATTCTCTCTATACGCTATCAAAAGGTTGCAAGAACCTTTAGAACCAAATTATTTGATAGATAAAAATTCGAAAAAAATTAAAAACTATATGGGTAAATTTTGGAAAAATGCCGAAATAACAAATGGGAGATTAGCTATGATTGGTTTTATAGCTTTGATAACAAACTATGGTTTTTTTGGGTGGATAATACCTGGATTTATTTAAACTATCAATACATTAAGGTCTTTAAAAAAAATATAAATCCCTCGTTCAAAACAAACTCTCCTTTTTTAAAAAAAAATTTTATTATAAGTAAAAAAAGCAATTGAGTAATTCTGATTTTGATAAAAATGGATTGGATAGCTATGGTATACATTGGCTTCAATATGCTGCTTTTGTTTTCTCTGGTTTTGCTATATTTACAATCTGGGCATTTTTTTATGATGAAAGATTCCACAACTTTGTAATGAATATTTTCAGGGTTATTAACTGCAGTGGGTTCAACTGTAATGGAGCATTTTAAAATTCTATGGCTAATCCAGATCAAAAAACAATATTAATTGATAATGCTTTTGTGGAAATAAAAAACATTTGTATAAATCTTCAAAAAGATACTGATGCTTCGAATTCAGAACTTAAAAGTTTACTAAAACTAGTTATTAATGAATGGGAAGAAAAAGAAGAACAAAAAACTGATTTTGGATTTAGGTAAAGTTAGTCACTTTCTAAGAAGATACTTAGGCCTCAAATAGTTTTTAATATGAACAGATTTTTACTTTTAAAATTTAACATTTATAATTTACAATTTTTAGAGAGAAATTAAAAAGGAATGAATCTCAGATAGAAGATTCATTCCAGATTTAGCATTAGTTTTATCTAGATTTAAATTTTATAATTTAACTCCTCTGGTGGACTGTCAATAATTAGATCCCTCCTATTCAATAAGTTAAACTTACGTTTTACTTGTTAAGAAAGTAAATCAGTAAAAATGCTGATTTATTGTTTTCTAAAATGTTTGAATTAAAGATGCCAATTCTGGTGCATCTAATAAAAGTGCAAAAAATGTAAGCACAACTAATAAAAATATGGAAAAATAGAATTGAATCATGCTTAAAAATTACTTAATAAGAATTTTTTAAGTTGTATAAAATAATGCTTTGTTTACATAATTAAATATCTCTACCTAAAGATGTTTAATTAGAGAATAATTAAGATGCTTCAGGGGAAAATATTGTCCTATTTTTTTGCCAATACTCACAGCCTTTAAGTAAATGATCACCCTGTGGTATGCGTTTTTCGTATTTTGGACAGATCAAGATAGTAGCAAAAGTTTCTGTAGTGCTGTAGCGAAAGTGATTGCAAGTAATACAAATCTTTGTTCGTTTTCGTTTTAGGGTAGATTCTTTTAGATATTCCCATTTTGACGGATTTACCTTTATCATGATTACTGGAATTTATTAGTAACAATTTGCCAACCTCCTGAAATTAATTCATTCCATGTTTCACAAGCACATTCAATAGAATGGATCCTTGAATTTTTAATTTGGGCTGGTTCACCTAATTCATTTGCATAGAAAAGATGAGTATATACTTGTAAGTTATTAGATACAGATTTCTTATAACTCTCAAAAAAAATTAATAAACCACTTTTTTTGTTAAACAACCAGCCAGTTGGGGTGTCAATAAGGCTGCCACGATAAAAATAAGTCCGAACATTAGCGACTCCTGAAGTCATGAAGATAATACAGTTGTACTATTAATATAAATGTACTACTCGTAGGCGTCAAGTATTTCTCCAGTAATTATTTAAATACTAAAATTACTTTCCAGAAATAATAAGCCGTAAACTTCTTATTTGGTAATAGTGAATACAAGTAACTCCTTGAGAAGGAAAATATCATTAAAAGACTATCTCCAAAAGAATTCAATGTATCGAAATCCCTTCTATTTAGGATGGAACAAAGGTTGGTCCTTTTTATTTTTTTTAGAGGGTGGCATTGCAAAAATTGAAGCAAAAGGTTTTGGTATTTCTATTACAACAAAAGTTGAGAAGGGAGAATCACCCCTAGAATCTGCGGATAGATTAGTCTCGAAAGAGCAAAGGATTAGAAAATCAAGATATTATTCTTGGGTTAAATCTATTAATGAAAAAACAATAAATTAGCCAATCCTTAAATTTCTAAAGTAATTTGTTGACAGTCAATTTAAAATAGAAAATAGTTATTTATTTTTCGTGTCTAATAAATTTTATGAATGGTGGAAAAACCATAGAAAAGTTGTAACCTATGGGGCTTTTATCATCTTGTTTGGTTTTTATTTATCTCCTGTTGTTAAGGAAGCAAAATACAAAAACCAATGTATTAAGTACTCTACTAAAGGAGCTTTAACTAAATTTAATAAGGACGATATAGGAGAAACTTTACTAGAGGAAACAGGTTTGAATATTGATGAAATAGCAAAGATTGAGGGTTATAAGAATTGCATCAATTAAAAAATTCGCAAAAATTACGCTGAGTTTTTTAAATGATTAAAGGTATGTTTAAACTTATTTTATTAATATTATTATTTGGATTTATATCAATAAGTCCAAAAACAAGCTATTTGGTTGGCATAACTCTAAAAGAAATTTCTTCATTTATTTTATGGACTATTAAATATGAAGATAGAGAAAAATGGATTATAGATAAACCAAGTTGGATATCTGACCAAAAACTTAAGCCATCGTATTAAATGAAGACTTATTTAGAAGAACGAATTGAATGGTATGACGATAATTATAGAAATGGTAATTCTTTAATCTCTGATAGGCAGTTCGACCAACTTGAAAAAAATTTATTAAGAACAAACCCTAATTGTGATTACTTTAAAAAGAAAAATAAACTAGTTTTACCTTCATTAGAAAAGGATTCATTAGATGAATTTTTGAAAGGATTATTAGTAGATACCAGATTATTAATTGAACCAAAAATTGATGGTTGTGCTGTTGCTTTGCAATATAGGGATGGAACCTTGGAGAAAGCAATTTCAAGAAAAGGGGCAGACGTTACTAGTAAACTTATTAAAGTTCAAGATATTCCCAATAATCTCCCTTTACGAGGAGTTCTTCAAGTTAGAGGTGAATTATATGCACCCAACCAAAGTCCAAATATCTCCCAAAGAATCGCCTCTGGATTTCTAAGAGCTAAAGAAGGATTTTCTGAAAGTCTTAGCTTCTGCACATTTCAAATACTTAATTCAACACTTAACCAATATGAGTCCAAAAAGAGTCTTTCAAAGCTTGGCTTCACGATCCCTCAGGATATTTCATGCAACTTTACGAGCCAAGTTGAAGTATTTAGAAAACAATGGCTAGAAGGGAAGCTTTTTAGTAAATATCCAACAGATGGAATAGTAGTAAAAATAAATTCTAGAAAATTACAATTGATTAGAGAAAAATCAAATTTAGATTATCCTTATTGGCAAGTGGCAATAAAACGTTAATGGATTTAATACACCAGATTTTTCCTACTTGGCATATTTACTTGGATATGTTTTTGGTTGGCTTTGCAACTTACAGTTTTCTGAGAATTAAGAAAAAAATAAAAACTAAATAAAGTTTTGAAATCATCCGTGGTCCTTAAGCATGGATTTAAGTTGTTCGGGATCTAATTGTTCAAGATAATTTCTCATTGCCAACCAAGATCTCCTGCTTTCTAACTTTCCACTTTGTTTAAATAAATTTGCAGAAACTTGATCTATCAATTCTTTATGAGTCATATTTATATTCTTCATCAAGTTCAATAACAACACCATTAAAAAATTCTGCTAATAATTTTGATGGGTCTTGCATAGATATCTTTCTATCTACTTTTGATAATTTCTTTTTGATTGGATTTAAGTTAGTCATACAGATTCAGGTAATTCAAGTTCTTCAAAAGTCCAACCTTCTAATTGAAGGTCATGCCATTTATCCCAAGCATTATCCAAATACATTTGAGTGGATGATTTAATTGCCATTGGCTCACCAAGATCATTTGCATAATATGTATGAGCAAAAATCCTCATACTATTTCTTGGAGATTTTTTATTCCTTATAAATAAAATTAATCTGCTGCGGTCTGGGCTAAGCAACCAACCACTTGGGGACTCATTACGATAACCGTAAGAAAAATTAGTCCAAACGTTAGCTCCTCCTAAAGTCATTACTTAGTAATACATGTGTACTACTAATATAAATACATTAGAAATGGATCGTCAAGTATTTTGGCAAATAAATTATTTACACTGATAGAGAGTAAAAACAGCTCAGTTATTCCAAAAAAATAAAATACCCACCAAAAGCCTGTTTTAGCATGCATTTTGATAGGTAAAACCGGGTCCCCGTCAGTTCTCTGCTGCATCGACCTGGAAATGCCAGAAGAGGATTCAAAGTGGGCTTTCGTTTCCGATTACAAGATCGGTTTACTACCGCATCACGACAGTCTCCTCATGTCGAAAGAGAGTCAGATCAGAGCACATAAAGAAGAACTTAACCAAAGATCCAGTGATCTAACTCTAACTTATTTTTTTATGCATTTGGAGATGGCCAAATGTCTCTTACCATATTCATTAAAATTTGAGCTTCATCATATCTTTCTGAATGAGTTTTACCATTTAATAAAAATGTGATGTGAGCCATTTTTCTTCCCAGGATTTCACGAGATTTACCATAACAATGAATATTAGAACCCTCAATTTCAGATAACATTTTAATTCTGGTTTGCATTGAGATTGGGAAATTCTTTTTTAACCCCAGTAGATTTATCATAATTGCACCTTCACAGTTCATTTTAATTTCAGGTGGCATTATCCCAGAAGAAATGCAAACATATTGATCAAACTGACTTGAAGTGCAAGCTTCAATAGAGAAATGAGCTGAGTTATGTGTTCTAGGAGCTATTTCATTAATTAAAAGACCATATTCTCCATAGAAGAATTCAATAGCTAAAACTCCAACGTAATTAAGTTCATTGACTATTGAAGAGAAAATATTTATTGCAAATAAGTTCAAATCATATTCATTTGTTCCAGGGGCAAGAACCCAATCACAAACATGGTTTAATTGGAACGTCTCAACTATTGGAAAGAATCTTATCTTACCGGTCCTATCTCTAGAACCAACAAGAGCCAGTTCTTTTTCATACTCTATCCATTCTTCTATTAACCATTCATTAGAACTATTCTCTGTTAAAAAAGAATCTAAATCTTCTTTTGTCTTTATTTTTCTGTTCCCTTTACCGTCATATCCACCTTTATTTGATTTTGCCATTAGAGGAAAAGTCCAATTATTGATTTCCTCATCCGAGAGATTTTTAAAATCTTCAATACTTACCCATTTTGGGCAGGGAATATTCATTCTGTCTATTAATTTTTTTTGAGAAAACCTATCTACTAATGGCTTAATTGCATTAAGGCTTGGAACAAAAATATCTTTATTGTCAATTAAATTTAATTTATCAATTTTTATCCATTCATTTTCAAAAATTATTTTTTCACACTCATTAATTAATGATTTATTACCTCTTATCTTTAAAGGATCAGCTTCTATGACGTGATCTGCTTTTAAACCAGCAGGATCATCACAAGATTTTGTTTGTACGCATACTTCTAGATCTCTTTTTTTTGCAGCCTCGGTTAACATCAAAGCCAGTTGACCACCTCCAATTATTCCTAGGGAATAATTTTTCTTAATATCGTTTATATTTTTTTTAAAACTCATAGCATGATTTTATTACCATTTCTAATTCTTAACAACTGAATTTTTAAGGATCTAGAGCTTAGATTTTGCTAATATATAAAGTATTTAATACCAAATATTTTTAAATTTTTAACTAGGTAATCAATTGTGCATAACAGAAGAATATTAGTCCCATTAGGTAATAAGTCATACGAAGTAACTCTAGAAGCAGGGATACTGAATAATATCAGTGAAGAACTTTCAAAAATTGGAATAACAAAGAATAGAAAAATACTTGTGATTTCAAATGAAGAAATATCAAATTTTTATGGAGAAAAATTTTTAAATAATTTAAAAGATAATAAATTTCAGGCCAAAATGTTCCTTATCAAGGCTGGAGAATCATATAAAAACTTAAAAACCTTAAGTGAAATATATGATGTAGCATTTGAATTTGGCTTAGATAGAAATTCAATAATTATTGCCCTTGGAGGAGGAATTGTTGGCGATGTAAGTGGTTTTGCTGCTGCGACTTGGTTGAGAGGTATTGAATATATTCAGATTCCAACAACATTATTATCAATGGTTGATTCATCTGTAGGAGGAAAAACAGGAGTAAATCATCCAAAAGGTAAGAATTTAATTGGAGCTTTCAATCAACCTAAAGCAGTTTTTATTGATCCAGAAACTTTAAAAAGTTTGCCCAAAAGAGAATTTAGTGCAGGCATGGCCGAAGTAATAAAATACGGAGTAATAAGAGATAAAGAACTTTTCGAATACTTAGAAATTGAAAAAAACAAAAATGAACTTATAAATCTCAAAAATGAATGTCTAATTAAAATTATTAATAGTTCAATCAAAACAAAGTCTCATATTGTTTCTCAAGACGAACATGAAAATGGTATTAGAGCAATATTGAATTATGGTCATTCTTTTGGTCACGTTATTGAAAATTTATGTGGATACGGCAAATTTCTTCATGGTGAGGCAATATCAATTGGTATGAATATTGCGGGGGAAATAGCAATTGAGAAAGGGTTATGGTCTAAAGAAGAATTAGAGAGACAGAAGAATCTCTTGAAAAGTTACGATCTTCCTACCGAGATCCCCAAAATAAATAAAGAAGAGGTTCTAACAATACTTATGGGCGATAAAAAAGTTCGTGATGGCAAAATGAGATTTATATTACCGAAAGAAATTGGTGCTGTTGATATATATGATGACGTAGAAGATTCATTATTTTTAAAGTTTTTTTCTTAACGCAAACAAGTTGAATTTATATTCATTTTCTTCTCATTAAACTTTTTAAAAACAAACCACTTAAAATCTCCTAAACAAACAGGATCAACGAGTCTAAGTAATGCCTCTCTTCTTAGAAGGGCATTTGATAAATCCTCTTTAATTTCTTTCTGAATCCCATAAAGTCTCTCTGCCAATCCAAGTGCCAACAAAGCCTCTCCTTGTTTAGTTATTCCAACGGTTTCAAATCCAAGAGTCTCAGCATCATTAATTAAAGTTTCTATGCATACATGAGATGTTAAATCGCAATTTCCAGGAGAATCTAGGACATTATTCGTCATTTTTTGATTTTCATAAGAAACTATCGTCCCATCAGAATTCTTAGAGCTGTAGTATTTTTTGGCTTCTTTAGCGTAATCAATTATCAATAAAATACCATTATTAATTTTTTGATAAATAGCTTTTAACCATTTTGAGTTGTCTATATGCCATTCTGTAGTCCATCCTTCAAGAGCATCTTCAGGCGGAATAGTTATTCCCAACTCACTTTTAGCAAGTTCAAAACTTTTTTCCAATTCACTTGTAATTGGCATTTCATCAAAAAATAATTTATGAGATTTTTTGTCTATAGAAACTGCTTGTCGAATTAATTTTCCCTTTGAAAAGGTTATTCTCTCTACTGGCAAAGCATCCAAAACCTCATTTGCTATAACTATTCCATTTATATTATTTTCCTCTACTTCATCCAAACCTTTCCATAAAATATCGATATCTAAGCTCAAAAATTCATCCAATTTATTTTTTTGTTTTTCTACCATCCCTTCATTAGGTTCAATAATTACAAAAGAAACCCCTTCTAAAAAATTCTTGTTGTTTTCAAAAAAATATTTAATTAATCCACTCATAAAGCTTCCATCTCCAGCTCCAAATTCAGTTACAACTAATTTCTGATTAGATAAAAAACTACTTTTGAACTGAATCAACCAATCTTCTATTTGCTTACCAACCAAAAAAGCAAAATCATCCGATAAAGATGGTGATGTGACAAAATCTCCTCGAATGCCTAACACAGCTTTACCGCTGCCGTAATAACCATTATTAGGATCATTTAATGCAAAATTCATAAAGTCATAAAAACTTATAGTCCCACCCATTTTTATTATTTTTTTTACTAACCAATCTGGATTATTCGCGGGTAAGCTATTCATCGGCGAAAATATAAAGAGACAAAACTTATTTATGCCTTCAAAGATTAACTATTTATTAGGAATATTTCTATCTATATTAGTTTTAATTTCACATAAACCCGTTTTTGCTATAAATAATCCAAATCTCTTACCAGAAGAAAAAACACCAGTTATCGATTTAGCTAAAACATTAAGCCCTAATCAGAAAAAATCTTTAGAGGAAAAGCTCAACAATCTAGAAATTGAAAGTGGGTGGAAAATTAAGTATTTATCTCAGTTTGAGAGTTCACCTGGTAGTGCAATTAAAGACTATTGGGATTTAGATGAGACAAGTTTGTTGATAGTTGCGGATCCTAGAGGGGGAAATTTACTGAACTTTAACGTCGGAGAGGCTTATTTTAATTTTATGCCAAGGTTATTTTGGGTTGAACTTCAAACAAGATTTGGCAACCAATATTATGTTAAAGATCACGGTGAGGATGGTGCAGTATTAGACGCAATTGATTCAGTAAAGATTTGCCTCGAGAGAGGAGGATGCCAAGTTGTCCCTGGCCTACCCAAAGAGCAATATATATGGACTTTATGTACATCGATTCTTGGTGGTTTAGTAGCAGGTTTTGCATCTGCTCCAAGAAAAGAAGATCAAGTCATATCAATTGGATTTTTAGCTCTTCTTTCTCCTTTATGGGGAATGTTATTTGGAATTTTTGGTTTGGCACCGATAATATCCAGAACAAATGATTTATTACCTTTATTTAAAAATGGTTTAGCTTTTACAGCCGCAGGAATTGCGGGTTATATCTTGTCTCAAACATTATTTTCAAGATATGAAAAGCCCAAAAATACTTAAAATATGAAAAAAATATCTAATTCTAAAAAAATTTATCTTCTTCACGAATTTCGCCAGACTCTGAATACCATCGATGAGAAACATTACTTAATCCCTTTTTTTCAAACTCAATCCATGAAAAATTAATTAGTAATTTCCCATCTTCATCAGTTTTATATCTTGGCACCACAGCAGTATTGAAATAAATTGTTCCTTTGCTATCAATTTTAAACATCTCTCTTAAACCAAGATTTCTTTTAAGTCGGTTGTGCATATGACCAAAAATTACAAGATCAACTTTTCTTCTCTTTTGTATTTGGGAAATAGCCACAGACAAATCTCTATCTCCCCAATCTAATGAGGGTAATTTCCAGTCTTTTCCGCAAATGCTTTCAGGTTCTGAGCCTAAACCCGATGGGCCAGCATGAGACATAATTATTAAAGGTATATCTTCTACAGTCTTTTCCGAACATTTGATAATTTTATTTATTGAATCTTGTTCGGTGATAGGTCCATAAACACTTTTAACTTCTTTCGAAAGATAATAGCCGCCGCCAGAACTACATGGTCTAGCAGATAATAAATTTATTTGATTATTAAAAACTTTCAAATCCCATGCACAATATTTTTCACCAAGAACTCGTATCTGCTTTGAGAGAGTTTCCCCTGTAGAATCTTTCCCTCTATCATGATTTCCTAAAATCACAAAAGTAGGAATTTTGATCTCATTGATTTTTTTAATTATTTTGACACTCCCATCAGAAATATCACCAACAAATAAAACAATATTTGGTTTGATAATCGATAAAACTTTCAAGTCTAATTCAGACCATTGACCATGACAGTCACCAACAATAGCAATTTTTAAATTTGTCAGAATTTTTTCTGTTTAAAGGCATATAATCTATTTAGAGATATTCTAAATCCTGACCAGTATAACTTCTACTGCAAAACAGAAATCAGTCCAAAATGAAGAGGATTTGATTTCTGAAATAAAGGAGCGTTGCAAAAATGCTAATGCAATTATTCTTGCGCACTATTATCAAGCTCCAGAGATTCAGGAAATTGCAGATTTTATCGGCGATTCATTAGATCTATCTAGGAAAGCTGCAAATAATGATGCTGATATAATAATTTTTTGCGGTGTGCACTTTATGGCCGAAACCGCAAAAATACTTAGCCCTAATAAAACCGTCCTATTACCAGATATTGACGCAGGATGCTCATTAGCAGATGATTGTCCCTCAGATAAATTTCAAAAGTTCAGGGAAGAAAATCCAGATCACTATGTCGTAAGTTATATAAATTGTACTGCAGAAGTAAAAGCTCAAAGTGATCTAATATGTACAAGCAGTAATGCAGTCTCATTAATAAAAAAGATACCTCAACATAAAAAGATAATATTTGCACCAGATCAGAACCTTGGGAGATGGGTACAGAAAAATTCAGGAAGAGATCTTAAATTATGGCCTGGCAGCTGCATTGTTCATGAATCATTTAGTGAAGAAGCACTTCTAAAATTAAAATATCAAAATCCTGGATCAAAAGTCATTGCTCATCCTGAATGTAGTCAAAATTTACTAATTCTCTCAGACTTTATTGGATCAACAAGTAAGCTGCTTGATTTCGTTAGTAAAGATCCATCTAAAACTTACATGGTACTAACTGAACCTGGAATAATTCATCAAATGAAAAAGAAAGAACCTAACAAAATTTTTATTGAAGTACCGGATGTAGAAGGTTGTAAATGTAACGAGTGTCCATATATGAAATTAAATACTTTAGAAAAAATTCTAGATTGCTTGAAAAATAATTCCCCGTCTATCGAACTTGACCCAGAAATAATAAGAAGAGCCTATGTGCCAATAAAGAGAATGCTGGATATGAGTAATTAATTTAATAAAAATACTTTATCCTCCTTATTAATTTTTAAAAATGCTTCTAGATTTGATGAATTAGGAACAAACTGACTTACTTGATTTTTTCTATTAATCATATTTACCAGCTCTTTTTCACCAGCTCTATATTGATTATCCTTTCTTGTCCCAACTTGACTTTGACGAATTGGATTGATATTCATTCTTACTTCTATGTCTGGAACAATTCCAGATTTATTTATATCAGTTCCGTTGGGAGTTAAATACTTTGCGACTGTAACAGTTAGGCCTGAGCCATCAACCAAAGTTCTTATAGATTGAACTAGACCTTTCCCAAAAGTTTTCTTCCCAACCAATTTTCCTCTTTTATTATCTTTTATTGCACCAGAGACTATTTCACTAGCACTCGCAGAGCCCTCATTAACTAAGACAACTAAGGGCTTTTTTGTTAAAGCTTGACCATTTCCTCTTTTTGTTTCTTTTAAACCGTCTTTAGTTAAGGTGCTTACTATTACTCCTTTATTAATAAAATGCCTAGAGATATCAATGCTTGATTCTAATAAACCTCCAGGATTACTTCTCAAGTCAAGAACATATCCTGCGACTTTTTTAGTTTCTAAATTCTTTATAGCTTCTTTCGTCTCTTTTGATGCGTTTGCATTAAATTGTTTAATTCTTACGTAGCCAACTAATAAGCCTTTTTTTGTTTGATTGACTTTACTAAAAACAGATTTTATTTCAATCTTTTCTCTTAATAAAATTTTAAAAAAGGATTTAGTATCTCTAAGAATTTCAAGTTTAACTTTAGTTCCTCTTTGTCCCCTGATTAGCTTGACAGCATTCTCAATATCCATCCCCTTTGTAGATACATTATCTATGGATAAAATTTTATCTTTAGCTTTAATTCCTGCTTCATAAGCGGGAGTTCCCTCTACTGGAGAAACGATTATTATTGAATCTGATTCTTTATCTTTAACTATTTGGATACCAACTCCAGTTAATTCCCCAGAGGTATCTATTTTCATTTGACTAAATTCTGATGGCTCTAAAAATCTTGTATAAGAATCATCTAAGTTAGAAAGCATATCTCTAATTGCATCATATGCTTCATTGCTGTCTGAATATGTTTTTGATAAAACTTCTTTTCTCAGATTAATCCAATTAGATTTTTGAAATTTACCGCTTGAATCAAGAAAATCTCTATATACAATTTGCCAAACATGATCAATTACTTCTTTATAACTATTATTTAAAACTGTTGCTTCTGCAAAATTATTTAAAAATAACCCAGAGAAGGTTGTGGCATATAAAACTATAAATTTTCTTTTAAGCAATTTTCTTATCTTTAAGGAATTAGATATTTTTAATTATAAAAAAAATTTATTTACAATTTCAAAAATTTGACAAATCCTTAAGGATCAATCCATTTCCCATCATCTTTAATAAGTTGGATTAAAGCATTAACTCCCTCATCTTCAGGTACTCTTTTTATCTCCTCTTTTCTTCTATATAAAGCAATAGTTCCTTTACCTTTACCAACATAACCATAATCAGCATCTGCCATTTCTCCTGGTCCATTTACGATACATCCCATTATTGCTATATCTAAACCAGTCAAATGTGAAGTAGCGTTCCTAACTTTGTCTACAACTTCTTCTAAATTGAAAAGTGTTCTCCCACAACTAGGGCAACTGATATATTCAACCATCGTTTTTCTTAATCCTAAAGATTGCAAAATTGAATAGCACACCGGTATTTCTTTTTCTGGGGCTTCTGTTAAAGAAACCCTAATGGTATCTCCTAATCCCTCCGCTAGGAGCGTTCCGATTCCGGCAGTACTTTTAATCCTTCCATAATCACCATCTCCAGCTTCGGTCACTCCTAAATGTAAGGGATAGTTATATCCTTCTGAGTCAAGCCTATCTGCAATCATTCTGTAAGCTGCCATCATGACCGGAGCCCTAGAAGCTTTCATAGAAATAATTATGTTATGAAAATCAAGCTCATCACAAATTTTGACGAACTCCATCGCAGATTCTGTCATTCCTAATGGCGTATCTCCATAAGTAAAAAGCATCCTTTCAGATAGAGACCCATGATTAACTCCAATCCTTAGAGCTTTGTTTTCAGACTTTAAAACTTCAACTAAAGGGGTAAATCTTTTAAGTATTGTTTGCTTAATAGTTTCAAATTCCTCATCTGTATATTCAGTTCTTGTAGGGTCTGATTTTTCAAAAACAAACAATCCAGGATTAATTCTTACTTTATCAACATGTTTTGCAACTTCCATTGCAATTTTCATACCATTATGGTGAACATCAGCCACCAAGGGGGTATTGATATTATTTTCTAGTAATTTTGCCTTTATGTCTCCTACCGCTTTGGCATGTGCTAAGGAAGGGACAGTTAACCTTACTATTTCACAGCCCACATCATGAAGTCTTTTAATAGCTAAGTAAGCATTTTCGACATCCATCGTATCTTCATTTATCATCGATTGAACTCTTACTGGATAATCACTTCCAATAGCTACATCACCCACCATTACTGTTCTAGTTATCCTTCTCTCAATATGAGTTGAATATCTTTTGGAGAGACTATTAACCTCTTTTGATTGAGTTAATGACATTAAAATTCTTGATATTCAAAAGGGATTTCACTAAATTATACGGCATATAGTTTACAACTTACATTCTCTAGGTCTTTCAAAGTTAGATGGTAAGGTTTATTGATTTCTTTTGAAGGAAATCTCAACAAATAAGATGGATGAAAAATTACCATAATTTCTCTCCCATCTTTTTTAATCCATTGACCTCTTAAATTACTTATAGGATCTTTAACTTCTAAAATAGCTTTCATAGCAGTTGAACCAGTAAGTAATATAAATTTTGGATCAACTAACTTTATTTGCTGTAATAACCAAGGTTTATGAATATTAATTTCTCTAGCAGTAGGTTTTCTATTATTTGGTGGACGACATTTAATTACATTACAAAAATAAACATCCTTCTTATAGTCAATCCCAGCTTGAATTAATAATTCGTTTAATAGCTTGCCGGATTTACCTACATAAGGTTTTCCTTCTAAATCTTCCTGCGCTCCAGGTGCCTCACCAATTATTAACAAATCTGCAAATACACTTCCTCTCCCAATTACTAACCTTTTCACCGAAAATAAAACTTTAAATATTTTTATCTTAAGAACTCAAAACATGAAAATAAAATAGATTAAGAAAATGAACTAAATTAAACCATAGTGTGATAGTTTTATTTATTCTTAATTTATGCATCTGTCATTATTAAAAGTCATATTTGAAAAGTCATAAGTCAATGAGTCAAGTTAATTTATCTGATCGGGCACTTTCAATTGAGCCTTCTCTTACACTACAGATAAGTGCTAAAGCAAATCAATTATCTGCTGAAGGAGTAGATATTTGCAATTTAAGTGCAGGAGAACCTGATTTTGATGCCCCAAAAGAAGTTATTGAGGCTACAAGTAAAGCTATATTTGATGGATTCACAAAGTACGGGCCTGCAGCAGGGAATTTAGATCTCCGAAAAGCAATTGCAAATAAACTTCAAATTCAAAACGATTTAAATTATGAATTTGAGAATGTAATGGTCACAAATGGTGCTAAGCAAGCAATATATAATCTTTTCCAAATATTGTTAAACCCTGGAGACGAAGTTATTATTCCTTCTCCATATTGGTTAAGTTATCCCCAGATGGTTAGATTGGCCGGTGGGAAGCCAATTTTTACAAATTCTTCTGCAGAAGATGGATTTAAAATAAATATAGAAGATTTGAAGTCTAAAATCTCTTCAAAAACTAAATTTATAATTATCAATTCTCCCAATAATCCTACTGGAAGAGTTATGTCAAAGATAGAGTTATTACAAATTGCCGATCTAGCTAGAGAAAATCCAAATATCAATATTCTTTCTGATGAGATTTACGAACTAATCCTTAAAAAAGAATTTAAAAACTACAGTTTATCTTCATTAGCAAATGACTTAAAAGATAGAATTTTTATAATAAATGGGTTTGCGAAAGGATGGGCTATGACTGGCTGGAGGATAGGTTATTTAGTCGGTCCCAAAGATGTAATCAAAGCATCCTCAGCATTACAAAGTCAAAGCACAAGTAATGTTTGCTCTTTTGTTCAAAAAGGTGCTTTAGAGGCTTTAAAAATTAATAATGAGTTTTTCTCAATTATAAATAGCCATTATGATCAAAGAAGAAGACTTCTCTATGAGGGCCTTAATAATATAAATGGGATTTATATTGAAGAACCTAACGGAGCATTTTACGCATTTCCAAAATTACCTAACTCCTCAATTACTTCTGTTGATTTCTGCAATAAAGCTCTTCAAGATTACGGATTAGTTGTTGTACCTGGAAAAGCTTTTGGGGAAGATCAATGTATAAGAATATCTTGTGCAGCTTCAGAGATTAAAATAAAAGATGGGCTACAAAGGATTGAAAAAGCAATATCTGAATACTATTAACTTAAAGAAAGTTATGTTTAATTTAAAGAATTTCCTACTAAGTTCATCTCTATTATTTTCTATTTTTTCATCACCTGTATTTTCAAATCCCAAAGTTTTAAAAGTTGGAGCAATACCTGATCAAAACCAAGATGTTTTGGACAAAAGATTTAATTTATTTTCAAAAGAATTATCCAAACAACTAGATGTAGAAGTTCAATACATTCCTGTTATTAATTATGTTGCAGCAGTAACTGGATTTAGAACTAGAGATTTAGATTTAGTTTGGTTTGGCGGTTTATCAGGAGTTCAAGCCAGACTACAAACTCCTAATTCAATTGTCATAGCTCAAAGAGATATCGATAAGGAATTTAAAAGTGTTTTTATAGTTAACAAAAATTTAGAACTTAATCCAATTTCAAACATTAAAGGACTTAAAAAACTAAAAAATTTGAGATTTACTTTTGGCTCTGAAAACTCAACTTCTGGAAGATTAATGCCAGAATATTTTTTGAATCGAGCAGGGGTAGAAATTAAAAACTTTAAAGGCAAAAAAGCAGGTTTTAGTGGGAGTCATGATGCCACTATAGCTTTAGTTAATAGTGGGGCATTTGATGCTGGAGCTTTAAATAAACAAGTTTGGGGAAACACTCTTAAAAATAATCCCAAAAGAACAAGTAATTCAGAATTATTCTGGATCACCCCAGAATATGTTGACTATCATTGGATTGCTCAAGGGGATCTTGACAATAGATTCGGGGAAGGGTTTACAAACGAACTTAAATCAGTAATTCTAAATTTAGATATAAAGCAAAAATCACATAAACAGATATTAGATATGTTCAATGCAAAAAGATTTATAAGGGCAGAATCAAAACAATATAAAAATATAGAGGAAATCGGAAGGAAATTGAATAAAATTAGATGAATAATACTGTCTTAGAATTAAAAAATATATCTTATAAATACAAAAATGATCTGATCCTAAATAAAATAAATTTAAAAATAAATTCTGGGGAGAAAATTGCACTTTTAGGTAAAAGCGGTTCAGGAAAAACTACACTTATATCAGTACTTAATGGCACTATCAAGCCAACTCAAGGTGAGGTTAAATTATTTAATAAAAATTTTGAGGAATTAGATAGAAAGCAGAAAAGTAAAATAACAACTATCTGGCAAGATTTAAGATTAATAGAAGATCTCTCTGCAGAACAAAATGTTAATTGCGGACTACTAGCGAAAAACAATTTTTATTTCGCTTTTAAAAATTTACTAAATATAAGTTCTTTTAAGAAGGCGCATAAATATATGCAATTATGTAGACTTCACAACTCTATTTACGACAAAAAAATCAGACAACTATCTGGGGGGCAAAAACAAAGAGTGGCTATAGCTAGATCATTAATTCAAGGATCAAATATATTACTTGCTGATGAGCCTTTTAATAATCTAGATCCTAAATTGATAACAACAATTAAAAACCTAATGCTAGAAAGTATCGATAAAAATAATACAAAAAAATCCCCAAAGACGGCATTAGTTTCATTACATCGATTAGATTTGCTGAACGATTTCGATAAAGTTATAGGAATCAGGGATGGTAAAATTTTTTTCAATATCAAAAGAAATAACCTAAAGAAGATTCATTTAGACAAAATATATTAATTAGTTGAACAAATTAAAATTAAACTATACCTCATTATCTTTTCTTCCAATTTTGGTATGCATACCTCTAGGGTATCAATTAATAAACAATATTCATTTTGGAGGATTAAAATTATTCCAAGAATTCTTAATTTCTGCATTTAATCCCAAGATCGATAATGAAATTATTATTACCATAATTAAGCGATTAAATGAAACTATCTTAATTGGTTTGTTTAGTTGGTTAGTAAGTATTATTTTTGGAGCTATTTTTGGAATAATTTCCTCAAATATTTTTTATAAAATCTTTAATATTCCAAATTTTTTATACCGCATAATAAGGTTTTTTCTAACAATAATTAGATCTATACACGAAGTGGTTTGGGGAATACTATTAATACAAATATATGGAATAAATTTTTCTATAGGAATATTAGCTATATCCATACCTTATATTGCTATAAATTCAAAAGTTTTTGCTGAACAATTAGAAACTATTGACTACAAAAGTTTTGAATCTATAAATCAAATAAATGCGCCTAAATTTTCTTCTTTACTAACTTTAATATGGAATCCAATAATAAATACATTTAAAAACTTTGGTTTATATCGATTAGAGTGTTCAATAAGAAGTACGGTGATTTTAGGATTTTTTGGGGTTGGAGGAATAGGTACCAGTATTTTTTTATCTTTCCAAACTTTGAATTTTAGAGAGTTATGGACTTATTTATGGTCCTTAGCAATTTTGATAATTCTTTCTGGATTAATTTTCAAAAAAATAAAATTTAATACTGCAAATAAAATCCTATCTATTTTTTTTATTGCAGTTTTTTTTATAACAATTTTATTTTCTTTTTCATATTTTATTTATTTTATTTTTAATAATAATTTTGAAAATTTTAATTCCTTTAGTTTTTTATTTAAATCAAGCTCAGATTTAGGATTATTTGATTTCTTAAAACTTATATTGGAAACAATAATTTTAAGTCTTTTATCAACAGGAATCGCAATTAGTTTCCCTCCATTAGTAATAGGAATTTTTAACAACAATACTTCTAAAATTTTTATAAAAATTTTTGCATTTTTATTACGTTTAATTCCTACACCTGTAATACTTCTAACTCTATTAACTTTTAATAATCCTTCTATATCTTTAGCAGCTTTAACATTAGGTCTACACAACGCTGGTATTACTAGCAAATTACTTTTTACAAATCTAGATAGCCAAGACAAGAGAAATTATATTGCAATGAAATCTCTAGGAATCTCAAAAAAGACTAGTTGGCTTTTAGGTTTATTTTCTCAACAAGCAAAAAGTTACTTAGCATATTGCGCTTATAGATCTGACATCATTATTAGAGAAACTGCAATTGTTGGGGTTATTGGAAGTGTTGGTCTAGGTTGGCAATTGCAAGAATCATTAAGTTCCTTCGCATGGCAAGAAGTTGCAATAGTTATGATAGCTTATAGCTCCATCGCAATAGTTGGCGAATTAATAAATGGTAAAATCAAAAATAGTTTAACTTGATTTGTAAGAATAATTTGTTGAATCAAGTAATTATTTTTTTCCGGTTATAGTGATTAGTTTACCAAAACAGCTAGTTGTAATTGGAGATAGCTCAGTTTATGGATGGGGAGATAATGAAGGTGGCGGATGGTGTGAGAGACTTAGAAAAGATTGGTGCAATAACCAAAATGGGCCAGTAATTTATCAACTTGGCGTAAGGGGAGATGGGATAGAAAAAGTTTCATCTAGATGGGAAAAAGAATGGTCATCTAGAGGAGAAACGAGAAGAAATAAACCTAAAGCAATTCTACTAAGTGTAGGTCTTAACGACACTGCAGCAATTGGTCAGATAAATGGAAGACATCAATTAGATATAGATGGATTTGAATATGGATTAGAGAGGCTAATTAATGAAATGAACTCTCAAACAAATGTCTTTGTTATTGGTCTAACACCAATTGAAGAAAGCAAAATGCCTTTCGCAGGATGTCTATGGTACTCAAATGATTTTTGTAATTCTTATGAAAGAAGAATGGAGGAAGTATGCCTTAATCAGAATGTCCCATTTCTGCCTACTTTTAGAGAAATGTACTCTGATAAAAGGAGTAAAAATTGGATTACGCATGATGGAATTCATCTAAATTCAGAAGGTCATTTCTGGATTTTCCAAAGACTGAAGAGCTGGGAGATTCTTACAAAATGGAAGGAATCCTAAGTCTTTCCAAATATTTTTAATTTAAAAAATATGAATATAAAATAAGCGCAAAGATAGCAAAAAAAGAAGCAATACTTGTCTGAATAGAATTTACCAATTCATTACTTAATTTATATTTGTTTTGAAATCTAGCACCAATAATACTCTCAGAAAGTGTGGCCAAAAATCCCGAAACTGCAACAACTATCAAATGATATTTTGTAGAAATAATTGATAGACGAAGCATTACAAAAGCCATAAATATTGATCCCAAAACACTAGCTAATGTTCCTTCTAGACTTACTCCTCCTTCAGTTCCTCTCTCAACCTTTTTAAGTGAAGTAATTAAATATGTTTCTTTACCGAATCTTTTCCCAATTTCACTACCAAAAGTATCTGCCAACTTTGCGGCAAAACTTGCAGCAAAACCTACTTTAAACAGCACTACATTGGCAGAATCAAATTTGGTCATAATGACAAGAAATAATCCTGTAGCTGCAGAGCCCCATACATTCTCAGGACCTCTTCTCCCTCCTCTTTTTTCAGCAATTCCTTGTGCTTTTTTAAATTTAAAACCTATTTTAGTAACGAGAGATCCAAATAATAAATAAATTACAACTGACATCCATCCCTGCCAAGACAAACATCCCCACAAAATTGTGCCTAGGATGCCTGCACTTATCCAACCACTTTTCGTCATCAAAGGAATCTTGCAAAATATATAAATCAAAATGAAATTAACAATAAAACCTATAAAAAATTGATTTCTAATTAAATCCATATTTATCTAATTCTTTAATTTCAAATCAATTCTCCACTGATTTAGAATTGATGATGCGTTAATACTAGCAGTCGAAGTTCTTAAGATATTGTTGGAAAGTTTAACAAGGGGAATATTATTTTTTTTAAAAAAATCAATTTCTTTAGAGGACCAACCACCTTCAGGACCAATTACATTCCAAAAAATACTTCCTTTTTTATTTCCAAATTCTTTTTGTTTTCTTAACCATTGATTTAAGTCATATAGAGTTTCTTCTCTAGTTATAGAAATTGAAATTCTTTCTTGATTATCTTTACTTTTTAGCCATTCAATAATATCCATTCCATTTAAAATAGATGGTTTCCATAATCTCTCACTTTGCTCAACTGCTTCTTTAATAATTAAATTCCATCTCAAAAGTTTTCTAGAAAAATTTAAATTTTTGTTTATCTGTCTTTCTGAAAATAATGGCTGTATATAATCAATTCCTATTTCAGTACACATTTTCAAAATATCCTCAAAACCACTTTTTGGTATTACAACAGCTATGCCTAATAAGTAAATTTTTTGTTCTTGAAATAAGTAAGGTTTTTTTAATTGAATTATTTCTAAACAATCATTATTAATTTTTATAGCCTTCCATAATGAACCCTTTCCGTTAGCTATAAATATTTCTTTACCATTTTTTATCCTCATTACTTTATTTATATAATGAGCCTCTTCTTTAGAAAGTTCTAAATTATTGTTCTTAATATTTTCAATTCTTTCATGGGAAATAATTAATCTTGTTAAGTCTTCCATCTAAAACACTTAATCTTTGAAAACTAAATCTTCATGTTCTTCAATTGCCCAATCATTATTTTCACCCCCAATAATTAACTCTTCAATTTTTACATAATTGTTTGATATCTCATTCAAAGAGTTAATTAATATATCTATTGAAATGGAGTCAGAAGTTCCAAAATCAACCCAACATCTTCCCCAATGGTTTTGATATTCCATAATTCCTAAATTATGCATTAGGGCTGGAAGAGATGAGTTTTTTTGGTCATTATCATAAGACATCCAACTAAGATCGGAACCCTCTTCATGAGTTTGCAAATTTTCAGAATTAAATCCACCTAATCTTCCTAAAACGTACCAACTATCAAAAACACCATCTAAATAATTTTTTTCATCTTGAGTTGGTGATTCTGAAAACCTGATCCAAATCCAACAATTAAAAGGATCAACTTCCCTAAAAATAATATTCATATTGACTAATAGCTTTTTAGATCTACAGCTATTATAAATAAGTTATTACTAGATTAAAATTCATACCTATAACTTAATTAATAATGCTTGATTTAAAAGAAATATCTTATCAACCCCAAACTGGTGAAAGAAAAATAATAGACAATTTAAATTTAAAAGTTCATGAAAATGAAATCATTTTAATTTGTGGCAATAGTGGTTCTGGCAAAACAACACTACTCGAAATAATAAGCGGATTAACAAATCCACAAAAAGGGGAAATTACTTGGAAGAATAAAATTTTGTCTCCTAGACAAAGAAGATGGTTTTGTGGAGTAGTTTTCCAATTTCCTGAAAGATACTTTATAGGTACAACCATTGGGAAAGAATTAAAAATAGGCCATAAATCTTTAAGAGAAAAAAATATAGAAATAGTTTTAAATAAAGTTGGTTTGAAAAAAATTAATCTGACCCAACCACCTGAACAACTAAGTGGCGGACAACAAAGAAGATTAGCTGTAGCAGTTCAACTACTTAGAAACCCCTCAATTCTTTTACTTGATGAACCAACTGCTGGATTAGACTATTCAATGAGAAGTGATGTGAAAAATTTAATTCTTGATTTAAAAAATAAAAATACAATTATTATTGTTACTCATGAACCTGCCCTATTTGAGGGAATTCCTTCTAGGGTATTATTCTTGGAAAAAGGGAAAATCAAAAATTTTATGAAAGAAAATCATGTACGATAGGATAGTTCGGGCTACTGCAGCAAATGGAGGAATAAGATTAGTTGCGGTCTTAACTACAGAATCTTCTTTAGAAGCAAAAAAAAGACATGGTCTTTCTTATTTAACAACCTGTATCTTAGGAAGAGCATTTAGTGCTTCACTGCTTTTAGCAAGCTCGATGAAAATAATGCATGGGAGAGTTACTTTAAGAGTAAGATCAGACGGACCTTTAAAAGGATTACTAGTTGATGCAGGTAGAGACGGAAAAGTTAGGGGTTATGTAGGAAATCCTAATTTAGAATTAGACCTAGTCAAAATAGGAAATAATAAATATTCTTTTGATTTTACAAAAGCATTAGGTACAGGATATTTAAATGTAATTAGAGATAGTGGATTTGGAGAACCTTTTACAAGCACTGTTGAATTAGTAAATGGAAATATTGCTGAAGACTTAGCTTCATATTTATATCATTCAGAGCAAACTCCCTCTGCTGTATTTATTGGAGAAAAAATTCAAAATAAAAGTGTTATTTGTAGTGGTGGCTTATTAGCTCAAGTTCTACCTAAAAAAGATACTGACCCTCTACTTGTCTCACTACTTGAAGAAAGATGTAAAGAAATTAATTCTTTTAGCGAAGATCTCTTTAAGTCAAAAGATAATCTTCTTTCGTTAATTAGAAATATATTTCCCGATATTGACGATAAATCAATCTCTGAAAAAGCTCGTTCCCAAGAAGTTAGTTTTAAATGCAAGTGTTCCAAACAAAGAAGTTTAAATGCGATGAAAATGCTTGATAAGAGAGAGTTAGAGGACATCCTCAAGAAAGATGGCAAAGCAGAGTTGGTTTGTGAATTTTGTAAGAATAAATATCTTATTAATTATCAAGAAATTAAATCGATGATAGAAAATCAATCATAAAAAAATTACGCCTAGCCATAAAATAACCATGGCTGGAATACTTTGAATTTTTTGTATTGATAGAGAGTTATTTGATACTTCCTGAATGAAAGAATTTGTCTCTAGTAATCCACCGAATATCAATCCTATTGAAAGAAAGGTAACACTCCAACCCAGAGAACCAATAAATCTTTTTCCCGATTTAATTTGAGTATAGGTAAGAATTAATGTTGAGATAGAAAGTAAAAGTCTATTATTAGAGTCTGGACTAATAAATAACAAAATTAAAAATAATATTCCAATAGATACTTTTATTGAAAGATTATCAAATGAGGGGGTGTTTATTTTTGGCAGACTATACTGACTTGAGTTCTTAGAGTTATTATTTAGATTTTTTATCTTAGAAAGCAGTGGGAAATTATTATTAGTAAATTGATTAATTTGTTTTTCTTTTTTTGAGGCACTCACTGCTTCATAGCTTACATTTCCTGATTGCCTGGCTTTCAAACTCCCCATCAATAATTGGTCGAAGGAGGATTCTATTTTTGCTTTCAAAATTAAATCTTCACCAGCCTCTTCAACCCTAAGGTCTCTAGCCTTCTGAATATCCTCAAAAGCTGCACCTTCTTTGACACCTAAAATTTCATAAGGTGATTTTTCATTATTATTTTTATTACTGTTTGAATCCAAAATTTTTTTCTAAATACTAACAGATTAACTAATTTTATAATCCATTAAGACTTTATAAAACAATTGGTTCGACTCCGCTAACAACGGGAGCAACTTTGTTTAAAGTTAATTGATTATTGTCTTCAACAAATTGGTTTAAATTCCACTCATTTTTAAAAAGAATAACTGGCCGATTCCAACAATCCTTAACTATTTTACAATTGAATACTCTGCCTAGTTTTTCAATGGCTGGCCATCCATCAGAAACCCATCTAGCCAATTGATATGGCATTGATTCAAGATTAGCATCCACACCATATTCACTTTTCAACCTGTGAGTTACTACCTCCAACTGCAATTGACCAACAGCTGCGAGTATAGGGTCTCTTTTGCTCTCATCGAAATCATAAAGAATCTGAACAGCACCTTCTTCACGCAG
Organism: Prochlorococcus sp. AG-355-P07; assembly: GCA_003280575.1. Lineage (GTDB taxonomy): Bacteria > Cyanobacteriota > Cyanobacteriia > PCC-6307 > Cyanobiaceae > Prochlorococcus_A. The sequence continues at coordinate 105,252 of QCEN01000002.1, forward strand.
TTCATTAACACCCTTTCTAAAGTTTTTAAATGCTGAGGGATTTGGATTTCTTAACCAGCTAAATATTTCAGGACTAAAGGATGGTATTCCTTCGTACTCCAAATGAGTTCCAGTATAGAGAGTATCTCCTATGGAAAACATCCCTGGATTATTCAAGCCAATAACATCTCCAGGATAGGCATCATCAACTACTTCTCTATCTTGCCCAAATATTTTTTGTGGTCTCGATAATCTGATTGTTTTCCCAGTTCTGGAATGTTTAACTGACATATCCTTTTCAAATCTTCCACTACAAACTCTTATAAAAGCAACCCTATCTCTGTGCTTTGGATCCATATTTGCCTGAAGCTTAAAAACAAACCCACTAAATTCATGACTTGCAGGTTCAATATCCCCTTTATTACTATTTCTTGAAGTTGGCTTTTGAGCCATTTTTAAAAAACTATCTAAAAATGGTCTTACACCAAAATTAGTCATAGCAGACCCAAAGAAAACGGGAGTTAAAGAGCCATTAAAAACTTTTTCTTTTTCAAATTTAGAACCTGCCTCATCGAGAACCTCCAATTCTTCAAGTGAGTTTTCAAGTAAATCTCTCTCTACATATTTTGAAAGCTCTTTATCTTCAAGACTTAATCTTTTCTCATTCGATTGTCTCCCTCTCACCGCTTTATCAAATAAAATCACCTCTCTTGAAAATCTATCAATAACCCCTCTAAATTCCTCTCCACTCCCAATAGGCCAGTTAATAGGTAAAGTATTTAATCCAAGTTCTGATTCAATTTCATCAAGTAAGGAAAATGGCTCTCTTCCTGGTCTATCCATTTTATTTATGAAAGTAAAAATTGGTATTTTTCGCATCTTGCAAACTTCAAACAATTTTCTAGTTTGAGGTTCTAGTCCTTTAGCAGCATCTTCCAACATAACTGCATTATCAGCAGCAGCTAATGTTCGATAAGTATCTTCAGAGAAATCTTGGTGTCCTGGTGTATCTAATAGATTGATTACTGATCTTTCATATTCAAATTGCAATACAGTTGATGTTATAGAAATACCTCTTTGTTTCTCAAGTTCCATCCAGTCTGAGGTAGCTTTTCGCTGATTACCCCTAGCTTTTACTGCTCCTGCCTGTTGAATGGCACCTCCATACAAAAGGAGCTTCTCAGTAAGAGTCGTTTTCCCAGCATCTGGATGTGAAATGATAGCAAAATTTCTTCTTTTATTTACCGCATCATGTATTTCTTTATTATTTAAAATTTTAGTACCTAAGCTCATTTATATAATATAAGCGCCTTTCACTTAGTTCTTAAACATTACCATAGACTATTAAATAATTATCACCTTCTTCAAAAACATCTAGAGAGGATAGATCATTCTCTAAAGTGAATTTTTTTAACTCTTTAAAAGTATAAGAAGCTTTTAAAGATGCATAATAATCATTTGTTAAAATCTCATTATATTTTTTTGAGCATTGTGCTTTGAGTTCTAAAGCAGACTTTTCATCTAATGGCCTTTTTAAGTCCTTGTGAAAATTTATAGTAATATTGCTAGACAAACTTCTTATGGTGTTAAAGAAATCTTCAAGATTGGTAATGTGATGAATCAAACTATTACTTACAAGCAAACTAATACTTTTTTTAAGTAAGAAATTATTTGATTTAATTTCTTTGATGTTAGAACAAATATAGCGTAAATTTTTTAATTTTTTTTGATTTGTAGAAATACTTTTATTATATTCTGCTCTCAAAATCATCTCTTTAGAACCATCAATTCCAACTACTTCAGTATTAGGCCATTTTATTGCTAACTTCTCCGAAATATTTCCTGGGCCGCAACCTAAATCAACTATTAAATCTTTTTCACCTAAAGAAATATTTTTTCTCAAAAGATAATTATTTATTTGATTTATTAGATTTACTTCCCCTTCTGAAAAATCAGCTTCATCATAAGAAATGACCTGCTCTTTTTCTTCCATTAATTCAGGTTCAGGGATTCTTTCCATATCCTTTCTTGAAACAAAGATTTCATATTAAACATAATTCTACACAAACCGTTAAATAGTGGTAAGAATGGTTGCAGACGCCACAGGTAGAGTTATTCTTCCAGTACGGGTTATTTACATACGTTTTTTTATCGTGACTATTGCACCAAATAAAGCTTCTTCAGAGAGCAATCCCAATAATCTTAAAAAAGATGATTTTCCAAAGACTGCGCCAGCTGCTTATCCCGTCTTTTTCAGATCTTACAGTAGGAAAACTACCACTGGCAAAAGGGAGAACTGGGGTGAAGTAGGTGAAAGAAATTTATCAGGATTAAAAGAATTAGGAAAACTTTCTGATGAAGAATTGACCCTAATGAGAGAGATGCAAAGTAACCAAAAAGCCCAACCCTCTGGAAGATGGTTATGGATTGGAGGAACTCCTTGGATTAATAAAAACCAAAATTTCTCTGGGGCATACAACTGTACTTCAACAAACTTAATTGATTGGGAAGCCTTTGCTTTGATGATGGACTTAGCAATGATGGGATGTGGAACAGGTGCAATAATTGAGCCTCATTTCATAAATAATCTACCTACGGTAATTAACAAAATAAATATTAAATCAGTCAGTGAAGTTGGAATAACTCCTAAAGATCAAAGAGAAGAAAAATCATCATTAGAAATCAAAGGAAAAGATCTTTATATCAAAGTTGGAGATAGCAGAAGAGGATGGGTAGATAGCTATAAATATCTTCTTGAGGCATCAAGTAACGAAAATCTTGAAAGGGAAATTGATGTTTATATAAATTTGGAAGATATTAGACCTGCTGGAGAGTCATTAAAAGGTTTTGGTGGTATGGCAAATCCTATCAAATTGAAGGATCTATACTCTAGAGTCTCATCACTTCTTGGAAAAGCAATTGGCAGAAAATTAAGTACTGTAGAATGTTGTTTATTAATTGATGAAGCTGCAGTCACCATAGTTGCTGGAAATATAAGAAGAAGTGCTGGAATGAGACAATTTGCTTCTGATGATAAGGAAGCAGCATCAGCAAAAGAGAATTTATGGAGTCAAGATGAGAATGGTAATTGGAGGATAGATCCTGAAAAAGATGCTCTTAGGATGGCTAATCATACTAGGGTTTACCATACAAAACCCACTTACCAAACTGTTTTGGATGCTGTGACAAAACAATTCCATTCAGGTGAGGGAGCTATTCAATTTGCTCCAGAAGCAATCGCGAGGTCAAATGCAGATATTCTCAAAGATGATGAATTGAGAAAGGAATTTATTGAAATATACTCAGAACAAGGAAAGGATGAAGCTAGAAATTGGATAAATAGTAGTTATGGTCCATTTTCTGAAGAAGAGTTAAACCACAGGATGAGCCGATACGGACTTAACCCTTGTGGAGAGATCTTGGGAAATGATTTTCACTGCAATTTGGCTGAAGTTCATTTAAATCAGATTGATCCCGAAAATTTAGAAGAGCAAAAAAAAGCTTTTAAGGCAGCGGCTCTTTCTGTAGCATGCTTACTTAATCATGAATTTGAAGTTGAGCGTTACAGAAAAAGTAGGGAATATGATCCTATTGTAGGAGTAAGTTTCACCGGATTATTTGATTTTTGTGTACATGCCTTTGGGACTCCATGGTTGAAATGGTGGGAAGCAGGAAGGCCAAATAGCGAGGAAGGAAAGGTTTTCAAGGAGAAGGAAGCTAAATACTTAGATTCTTGGAGAAAAATAGTAAAAGAAACTGTCTGGGAATATTGTGATAAACATAATCTAAGGAGACCAAATCGATGTACAACAGTTCAGCCAGCTGGGACTAAAAGTCTTCTAACTGGAGCAGCTCCAGGATGGCATCCACCCAAAGCTCAAAGATTCATAAGGAGAATAACCTTCAGGAAAAATGATCCAATTGCTTTAGCTTGCATGGATTATGGTTATTCAGTTGTTCCATCTCAATCTGATAAAGATGAAAATGGCTGCTTACTTGATAATCCATTTGATCCAAGATGTACAGAATGGTTGGTTGAAATTCCTACAGAAGTTAGTTGGGCAAATATAGAGGGCGCAGACCAAATAGACATCAATAATTTCTCAGCATTAGCTCAATTTGATTTTTACATGCAAGTGCAGAAGTTTTATACAGAGCATAATACTTCTGCAACTGTTGAATTTAGAGAAAATGAAATCGAGGATTTAGCTAAGGCTATTCATAATGCTATAGAAAATAATGAGGGATATATTTCAGCAGCATTGCTAGCTCGATTTAGTGCCAACGCTACTTTCCCGAGATTACCCTTTGAACCAATAAGTAAAGAGGAATATATATCATTGCAAAATAAAGTAATTGAAAGGAAAGTTAATAATGATTTCTTTGACGCTCTTAATAAATATGATGTTGGGGAACTATCTGAAGCTGGCCCAGCGGGGTGCGATTCAGATAAGTGTCTACTTCCTCTGTCTAAACCAAAAGATTAAGTTTGAAATTATTTGTAAATAAAAAATATAAATTAGTTTTTAAAAATTAAATTTATGGCTACCTCTTAAATAGGGACATAAATTATTTATGACATTAAGCTTAAATATTGGGAACTTATTTAATGATTCCTCTAGCCATGCTTTAGTTGATGAGCTAAGAAAAAGGACATCAGAAGAAGAAATATTAGACTTTGAAGAAAAATTTAACTCCAAAAACGAAAAAAATCTACACATCTATATATGTAGATTTCTAAAAAATAGATCTATATCCAGGGGACTTGCATCTAAATGGTTAGTAACAATAATCAAAAACAAAGAATCAAAAATTAACGCTTTGCAAAAATCATATAATTAAGTAAGCCCTGAAAGTTTCCACAGAGCAATTCCAAAAATTGAGAACCCCATAATAAAAGTAAAAGCTAAAGCATTTACCAATTGAACCTTATCATTCATTCTGTTTGCGAATGGTAGTAATTGAGCAAATAATGGAGTCTCTTCAACTATTGCAGATTTTTTTACTGTAGGTTTTTTGCTTCTAGAAAACATAAAACAATTTTTATAATCTTAAGAATTTTACATTTAAAAGTTCATTAAATAAAAAATACACCTCAAAAACGAACAAAATGTAACCTGTAAGCAATTATCTAGGGATAGTACATAAATATTTTTAGCAGAAAACTAATCTGAAATTAATATATTAAGTTTATTTATTAAAGAGCTGGACAAATAATTTTCTTGGATGTTATTATAAATTTGTAGCAACCGCTACCAAAACGTTCAACTTGCGTTTAGCAAGCCGCAAATCGACTTAAGCCATGGAACGGGGACTTAAGCGAAACCGGAGCTTAAAAAAATGACTCTAATTTACAGAGGACAAAAGTACGTCCAGAACAAAGAAGCAGCTAAGAAGCAGCATAATGAGCTAACTTACAGAGGAAAAGCTTATACAAGCTAGTTCATTTTTCTAACCAATAAAAAAAGCCACTTTAAGTGGCTTTTTTTATTGTCAATTCTTTGACTTAATAGTAACTTAGTACTTCTCACAAGAGTTAAAGTAATATGATTTAATCGCATTTATAGATCTAATAACCATGACAGACCAGAAACCTTTATTTAAAGCTCCTTATGACATAAAAGATGTAGGAGTTCTTTTTTCAATAGTTGCATTCGTTTTGATTATTGCGGCCATATTAGGGAATAATTTGTTTGGAGTATTTCAAAAAAGTGTTAATTTTGGCTGAGAATCAAAAATAAAATTTAATTTCCAAATCTACATGGTAAAGGTAAAAAAAGTATTAAATACGCAAAATTTTTGAAATAATAAAATCATTTCCAAGAAACCATACAGTTAAACCACCTAACGAAATAAAAGGTGCAAATGGTATTGCTTGTCTGAGTCTTAGAAAATTCATAGACAAACCTATAAAGCAATATGTTGCTGCAAATATATATGAAAGGCCTACAGCAAGTAATGTCCCAATTGGACCAAGCCAAAGAGCAAGCATGGCTACCAATTTCGAATCACCTTTACCAATCGCATCTTTTTTAAAGATATATTTAGCAACGCGTCTAAAAATTTCAAAAATAAAAAATGATATTAAAGAAGAAACTAATCCTTTTAGTAAAAAGACAATATTTATAAATTCATTACCAACGAAGCCTAAAAATATCAACCCTAATAAACCTGAGATGAATCCGAAATTTAAAAGTCCCTGAGGTATCCATAGGCAATCAATGTCTATAAAAGCAATACATATTAATAGTGATAAAAAAATCCAACTAAAGCATATATTAAAAAACAAATCTGAACTAGAGGCATATAAAGAAGGGGAACTATTTAAAAAAATTATGAAAAGAAATCCTGTGAGAAGTTCAATTAATGGGTATCTAAAAGATATATTTGTTTTACAAGTTTTGCATTTTCCTACTTGTATAAACCAACTTATCAAAGGTATATTTTCTCGCCAAGTTAATTGAGTATTACAACTTGGACAAAAACTTCTTGGCTTTATTATTGATAAATCATTAGGAAAACGATAAATGATTACATTTAAAAAACTTCCTATACAAGTTCCAATTACAAAAGCTTTAAGATAAATAATGTTACTTATCATTGGCAGGATAAATATTCATAGCATATCTACAATAATTTGATCTGAAAATTATGTTTTTATCATTATTTTAAATAGGACTTAATTCATCGAAAAGTTTATTTTTTGTTGACAAATTTAAAACAAAACACGAAAATTATATAATATATATTCATTTTCCTAAAAATGACACCCTTACAAGCGTATTTAAATAGCCCCAGAGCTAGAAAAGCTCTTTCCAAAAAACCTGGAGAAGAGGGATTTTCACTTATTGAACTTGTTGTAGTTGTTGCTGTTTTAGCTGTTCTCTCAGCTATTGCTATCCCATCATTTATGAGTATCGCTGATAAAGCAAGAGCTGCTGCTGCTGCCAATACAGTTGCGACAGTGGCTAAAGAATGTGCGGTTAAAATTGCTAATGACAGTTCAACAACACAGACATACGCAGCAGTCAATCTTGATGGATATAGTGGATTTACTGTCAACGGTAGCTCAACAAATTGTGCTACAACAGGTCTTATAGTTGCTACTTCTTCAAATACAGCTAAGTACCCCACTTTTAATTACAACATAGCTACTGGCGAAAAAACTTGTACGGCTTCAGATGATGCTGTAGGTCTAGGTTGCAACGCTTCCGGTAAATGGTAATTTTATTTCCTAATAACAAATAAAATAAATAAACTAAAACTAATTAAATATTAGATTAAGGGTATGAATTTCAAAAGTATAAAAAAAACATTTTTTATACTTTTTTCATCCCTTTTTTTAGTAGCCTGTTCTCAAAAAAATAACAATTTTGATATAGATTTATCAAATTTACCCAAGCCAAAAAAAAATAACATAAATGATCAATTAGAAAAAGATACAGATATTGAAGCTAATAAATTGTTTATAAAGGAATTATCATCTTTTGAAGCCAGAGAAAAATTATTATCAGAATTTAAATTTGGGAAAAAAGATCCATTTTCTACTGGTGAAACTCAACTAAATCAATTTTCATCAGATTTTAAGTTAACAGGTTTCCTTAATACAAATATGCAAAAATATGTTTTTGTTAGCTATTTAGGTAATGAAGGTACAATTTCAGAGAATTCTATTGGTGGTTTAAATACTAATTTATTACCTAGTGGGGCAAGAGTAGTAAATATAGATAGCAATAAAAGGCAATTAAAAATTAGTTTTGATAATGAAGATTTTATATTTGAACTTTGAAGTTTTAATTTCTATAAATTGGGTTAGGAATAACTAAGTTGCTCTAATAAGTGACTTAATACTATAATTGTTATCTATGTATATGGATATCTCATGGATATATCCAAAAGAAATAAATATAAAAACGAAGGTTTTACCTTAATGGAACTAGTAGTTGTAGTAGCTGGTTTAGCGATATTATCTAGTTTATCGATACCAAATATATTAGGTAGAATTAAATTAAATAGAGTCGAAGAAGCTAAAGCATTAATGAATAGTTATGCCTTAGATTGTTTAGGTAAATATAGGATATCTACAGATCCTGCTGATTTTATCGAAAATGCAACTCCAGATGAATTGGATAATTTACGACTATCAACCTTGCAATATCAGATTGATGGAGATAAAAATAAATGTTCTCATCTAGCAATTAAACCTTTAAATGATGAAGAAAAAGACCTTTTCGCTTTTGATTTCAGAATGTCAAGTGATGGGCGAATACTCAAAACCGGTATACCTTCCGATAATTCCAAATTCCTTAATTCATGCAGAAGTTGGGCAGGCAAAAATTGCGGCCTATCTGATGAACAAGTTGCCCAATTTGCTAGAGAAGCTGCAATTGCAAAAGCAAAGGCAGAATGCGATTCAGGCTATAGTGCATGGTTAAGTGAGGGTAATAGTGGTGAATTTCAAGGGTGGAATAGTATAAATGAGGACTGCACTAGGCCAGTATTTGCTTTTGAGGGGCAGCCAGTAAATTCTCTTGAAGCAGTGAATCAAGCTTTAGAAGCTAAATATGGAAGATTATGTTTAGATTGGAGAGAATCGAAAAAGAATAGTATTAGTCCAAATGGTAATCCTCAAACCAAAAACCCAGAATGTGGCGGGGTGCAATATTGGTTTCATTCAGGGAATATTTTTACAACCCAAGCAATGTGGGATGCTCACGACAATCTTCTAAAACAACAAGCATGCATTAAAAACAGAACAGATGCTCTAGATGGAGGAGTAAAAGGCAAATATACATATACACCTGCAGGGCCACCTCCCTGCGGCCAGGTTGTATGGTTATGTAATGGGGAAGAATATGGATCACTTGAAGCATATGAATCTACATCTTGCGGTACGCCTCCACCACAACCTGGTCCTCCTCCTCCTCCTGCATACTGTGCAAATTTTAGGCCTCATTCCATTTGCGGGAACGAAGCCTGGAGAAGACGTTATAAAGATCACCCCCTCTGTGTTTGTAGTTAGATGTCAAATAATCAATACACAGCTACTAGTGTCAGAAAGTTAGTAGATAAGTTTTTCTCTCTTCAATGGTGCAGGGATAATTTTGTAGTGCCTCTTTATGAGGAGACATCTCTACCCATGGATAAGGGGATTATAAAAATTGCTATTGCAAATTATTCATACTTGGCTACTTTAGCTACGCCGATAGAGGAAAGACTAAGTCAGGCAGGCTGTACTTGTGAATTTGTAAAGAAATCTCAAGAAGAAATACAAGAAATTCTAGATTTAGCTTCTGAAGAAAGGTTCATTAGCGGCGACTCTATAGAATTATCGCAATTTGACGAAGATGCTGTTTTAGAGGCTATTAAAGCAACATCAGATATAGATGAAGAAAAATACGATTTTCAATTTGATAATGATGAAACTTTGGTGTCGGAAGTTGATGACGTTGATTTAGCAACAGAAATGTTGGAGAGTAAGATACAAAATGCAGCAGGAGCAATACTCATAAATTCAAAAAAGGAAAATGTATCTGATATTCATATAGCTCCAAAAGAGGATAAATATAAAATCAGAGTCAGAAAAGATGGGGTTATGCAACCTTTTATGACTATTCCAAAAGGATCAGGATTTAAACTTGTTGCTTGTTTAAAAAATATGGCAAATATGGATATCGCAGAAAAAAGAGCTAGCCAAGACGGAAAAATTCTAAGGAAATTTGAGGGCAATAGGATGGAATTTCGTTGCTCAACCGTTAGAGAAAAAGATGGAGAAAAAATGGTATTGAGAATATTAAATAGCGATGATTCAGTATTAAACCTTGATACTCTAATACATGTTGAAGAGGTAAGAAATAATTTTAGAAAAGTCATGAATAACACTAATGGAATAATAATTGTTTCTGGACCTACAGGCTCTGGGAAATCAACTACTTTAGCTGCAGCATTGAAAGAGAAAGATAATGGTGAAATAAATATTGTAACTGCTGAAGATCCTGTTGAATACAATCTTGGAGGAGATATAAGTCAGGTACAGGTCAATAAAGCAAAGGGTGAGAACTTTGCAAAATTACTAAGAACTTTTTTAAGGCAAGACCCTGATGTAATACTTATTGGAGAGACCAGAGATCCAGAAACGGCAGAAGCCTCTCTTGATGCAGCCGAAACTGGCCACTTAGTCTTTACGACGCTTCATGCAAACTCTTCATGCACTTCCTTAACAAGGCTTTTAGACATGGAAGTTCCCAAATATAAATTAAATTCCAGCGTCAGAGGAGTTTTAGCTCAGAGATTAGTAAGAACAGTTTGTACTGGGTGTGGAGTTAAAAGGCCAATAAATGAAAGTGATGCAAGAGAATTTAATATACCTTTGAATACTCAAGTTATGTATGCTAATAAATTAACTGCTGAAGAAAAAACTATAAGGAAAAAAGAAGGTTCAATATGTGTCAAATGTAATGGTGCAGGATACAAAGGAAGAATTGGAATTTATGAATTACTAATTTTGAACAGAAAAATACAAAATGCTATTGCAGAGGGTAAAACGACAAGAGAAGTGGAAAATTTAGCTGTAAAAGAAAACTCAATGCTTACACTCACTCAATACGGTGTAGAGTTAGTTAAAAAACAACTAACTACAATTTCTGAAATAGTGAGAGTATGCTCTCAATCAGATTAAACTTATTTTATGTCAATAGCTAGAGAGATAGTCAGTTTTGCAATGGAGGCAGGATCTTCAGATATTCATCTTGAAGAGGATTCTCCTATCGCAGTGAGGGTAAATTCTGATATTAAAGTTAGTCCTCAAAAACTAGATTCTGAAGATATGGATCAACTACTATTAGAATTACTAGGGGAAGATAAACTTAATGAATATAATCAAACAGGCGATTTAGATAGTTCTATAGGGTTAGAGGGATTATCAAGATTAAGAATTAATGCATACATAGCGAACGAGAAAAGGTGTCTAACACTGAGGCTTCTCCCAAATGATCTTCCAAGATGGCAAGACTTAGGTTTACCAGATGCTTTTATAAATTTATCAAAACTTCATAGAGGGTTGGTTTTATGCACAGGGCCCACAGGATCAGGAAAGTCAACAACCTTAGCTGCATTTATTAATTGCATGTTAGAGACTCAACAGAGACATATTCTTACCATTGAAGATCCTATTGAATTCATTTTCAAACATACTGAGAATTCAATTATTCACCAGAGAGAAGTTAAAAGAGATACTAATTCATTCTCTGTCGCATTAAGAGCTGCTCTTAGAGAAGATCCAGACGTAATTTATATTGGAGAGATGAGAGACTTGGAAACAATACAGCTAGCTATTACTGCTGCAGAAACTGGTCATCTTGTACTAGGTACTTTGCATACTTCATCAGCAGCGAAGACAGTAGAGAGAATCGTTGATGTCTTTCCCTCTGAACAACAAGAACAAGCCAGGTTACAAGTTTCTACTTCACTAGCTGGAATCATGTCACAAACTTTATGCAAAAATACCAAGGGTAAAAGATCTCTTGCCTACGAGTTAATGGTTAATACCCCCGCGATAGGTAACTTAATTAGAGAAAAAAAAGTTAGTGAAATTTATTCTCAATTACAGTCTGGGAGTAAATATGGTATGAGTACTCTTGAACAGTGTCTAAATAATTTATATTCAGAAGGACTAATAACACAGGAAGAAGCATTGGGTAAGGCTTCAAACGTCAAAGCAATTAATTTCTAAGAAAAAAAATGGTTGAATATGGGAAATCCAACATAGTTTCTATAAAAAAAGAGAGAACTCCTCCCACAACCCTTTTTGGCATGACATTTGGAGAAGTTTCCCACTTAGATTATGAGCCAGATACAAAATTAAAAGTCCCACAAGAAGATTTGCTTATTTTCTTTAGGCAAATGTCGGTAATGCTAAAAAGTGGCGTCCCTCTAGCTCAAGCATTAGAGTTATTAGCTGAAAATGTTAATAATAAAAAATTTGGATCAAATATATATGATGTTTCAAAAAGACTGGGAGGAGGAGAAGAATTATCCTCTAGCTTAGGGATTTATCAAAGAATATTTAGTCCAATAATGATTGGACTTATTGAGGCTGGAGAAGCAGGTGGAATATTATCCCAAGTTTTAGAAAGACTAGCCGCATTAATTGAAGCCCAAAGTAAAATAAAAAGCCAAATAAAAGGAGCATTAATTTACCCAGTATTAATTCTTGTTTTAGCGATTGCCGTAAGCCTAGGACTCTTAATTGGAATAGTTCCAAAATTTGAAACTTTATTTTCTGGCATGGGAGCCAAGCTTCCTGCCTTAACTGCTTTCATGTTGACCTTATCGCGATTAGTAACGTCTTGGAATTTTGCAATTGGTGCTCCAATTGTAGTTTTTGCTGGTTTTTATGCTTTTAAAGTTAGTTACTCTACTCCTCAAGGTAGGAGGTTCTTTGATAATTTAATTTTAAAAGCTCCATTATTTGGAGATCTAATTTTGAAATCTGAAGTTGCTCAAATGACTGACACATTAAGCACCTTAATAAACTCAGGAATTCCTATGGTGGAGGCTTTAGAAAATTGCATCAAAGCTTCCAATAACGAAATAATAAAGATTGCTTTAAGAAAATCAATTTCTCTTGTAACTCAAGGGGAAGAATTAAGTTCAACATTGCAAACTTCTAAAGTTATTCCTAAATTACTTGTATCAATGGTGAGAATTGGAGAAGAGACTGGAGAACTATCTTTCATGTTGGAGAATATTTCTAATTTTTATAAAAGAGAAGTTGAAGAGGCAGTGACTATTCTTACAAAAGCAATGGAACCGGCAGTTATTTTTGTTGTCGCGGCAATTGTAGGTACAATTGTTATTTCTCTTTATTTGCCGATGTTTGGCCTTATAAATAAAATGGGAAGTTGACAATTAATCATCTTTCAAAAATGAGTTGTCCATCTTGAAAGATTTATTTTCTTTTTTATTGGCATTTTTATTTAACTTCTCTTCATTATTTGGTAAACCTTTTTTATTCATTTGAGAATTATCATTTATTTTTAGATTCGGTAGAGGTGGTAATTCCTTTTTTTTATCGTCAATTTTAGATTTCGATTCCGCCTTATCTTTTATTTTTAGATTCGGTAGGGGTGGTAATTCCTTTTTTTTATCGACAATTTTAGATTTCGATTCCGCCTTATCTTTTATTTTTAGATTCGGTAGAGGTGGTAATTCCTTTTTTTTATCGTCAATTTTAGATTTTGATTCCGCCTTATCTTTTATTTTTAGATTCGGTAGGGGTGGTAATTCCTTTTTTTTATCATCAATTTTAGATTTCAAACCTACCTTTATTTTGGTATTTTCTTGGTTTAATTTATTGAGGGAATCCATTAAGTTACTGACGGTTGTTTTTTTGATATCTTTTTTGTCTTCAATATCTTTTTCGTTTTCAATATTTTTTTTATCTTTAATATCTTTATTTTCTTTCTCAACAAATTTATCAAAAGAAAAGCTTTGAGCGACAAAATCTCTACTTAATGAATTATCTTCTAAATTATCATTCTTTAATAATGATAAACCTAAGCCAATAATTCTCGACATAGAATACTGATTGATTTCATCGGGATTGTAAGAAAAATCTTTAATGGCAAAGTTATTCACTGGGGATATTAAGGCGACATCAATCTTTAAGCTTTTACCAATTAATTCAATAAGGTTCTTATGTTGACTATTTCTACCAGTTAAGAAAATTTTTCCTTTTTTATCTAGGTTATGTTTACTTAAAAAATCAGCGAATGATTGATTTATCTCCCTTAATAAAACTTTGATATCAAGTTTTGATAAAGCATGATAATTTTCTGATTTACTATGATTGTTCGACTTCTTAACTTTATCTGAATTTGAGTTATTTATTTTTTTCATCTCCTCAATAGAGGGATAATTTCTTATGGAAGCTAATCTTTTTATAAATAAAGGTCCTGATCTATCAAAAATCACAAATTGAGTAAATTCATCTAATAAATCGATAGAAATTAAAAGTTCATTTTTACTTAATTTATCTATTTCTGTTTTTAGTAAATTAGCAATGCACATATGACTCATCTGTAATGAACAGATTTCTAAATTTGCATTTTTGATTGAATCAAGAATAATATCAACATTTTTTTTTGGCAGGGATGTCAAAAAATAATTGTTATAAATTTTATTTTTTATTTCTTTTTTAGGTAATTCACATAGATTTATTTCAAAATCAGAATTTTCAAGTGAAATTGGAATTTGAATTCCAGAATTAGGATTCTCCAAATAGCTTTTAGAGTCATCTTCCTTGACTTCATCTGGTATTTCAATCAACCTGGTATAACAAGTATCAGAGGGAAGGCATACTGCAACTCTATTGGTATTTATTTTATTATTAACAATAATTTGTTTTAAGAATTCACCAAAGCTCTTAGGATCAGTTGGTATAGATTTATCTAATGCTTCTGAGGGAAGATTTTGTCTTATAACTTTTTTGATGTATAACTTATTTTTTTTTGATTTGGCAAGCGCAATATTTATAAAATCATTTCCTATTTCAAGCAAGATAACCTTACTACTTATTTTTCTAAAAATTTCAACAAAGAGTTCTTTAATATCCTCAATTTGATATTCACTTAATTTTTTTTTATTTGTTTCTGCTGAATTCATAGTTTACAAAAGGGTTTAGGTCTACAAAATATTCTTCTTACAGGTGTCGCATTGACTGATACACCATTCTCTGGTTTGGAGTAAAGAATGTAAATTCCTGGTTTTCCTGTGTCATTAGCTAAATCTGAGTAACTACTTTCTGAAAGAGAGGTAGGTTTAAGGCATATTTTATATGATTTTGGTATTGCTTTAGTATCAATTGATGGAATATTCCATTCTTGTGATGGTAGAGAAGTACATTCTAGGTTTAAAATAAAATCCTTTTTTATGCCTGGTTCTGAGAGGATTTCGATAATTGAATCAAAGGCATTATTGATTTGGGTATGATCATTGAGCATATCTTGTAACTCTTTCTCAGATGTAATATATTCTTCTTTAGCCTCTTCGTTTAGAGGTTGAAAAAATCTTGAAGTATATCTAACAATAGTCACAGTGAATCCTGTAAATGCAATTAACATAAATATTGCTAACACTAATTCGGGAAGAGACATTCCTCCACTATTAATTTTTCTATTTTTCACAACTTATTCATTAAATTTTAGTAATTTGATTTCTTGATTAAGATTTTCAATATCGATTAAATTGAAACCTGCATCAATTAAAATTTGTCTCTCTTGAATTGTAAGTGGATATTTACCAACTTTTAATAATGCTTTATCAGTAACATCTACAGCCATAAGCATTGCTACAGTAACAGCTGACATTATTACAGAGCCAATCAAAGACGAAATCATTTATTTACTTCATAAGAACAAAAAGTTTCATCTTTCAAAAAACAAGAAAATAAACCAAAAGTACCATCAGCTGATTTTTTTATTAAAACTCTATGATTTAGTTCCTTGTTGACTAATACACAACTACCTAAAAACAAGTAATTTTCAGAGGGTGTCTGAGTCCCAGTTGATAAAAAGATTTCTCCTTCCTCATAGTAAGTTTCACTCAAATCGTCCTTTATTTTTAAACATACTTCTGAATCGAGACCTGAATAATTATTTAAAAAACTCATAATCCTCCTGTCATAACTTGGAAGGGATGATTGAAAATATATATTTTCCTTAAAGCTACTTAAACTCGTAAGATTATTAATATTATTTCCTATTTGCATCATTGCAGAAATTCCTGAAATCATTGCAAGTCCCAATCCCACATATAAAAAAGCCATAATTAAACTAATCTAAATAAATTCATAAAAAAACTTAATTAAGGTTTCCCATAAAAGGTTGTACTAATTTTGACTTCTATCTTCTCAGAAGGATTATTAAATTCACCATTATTACTATTTTGATTTAATAATTTTAAATTAATATCATTGATTAAAATCACACTCTCTAAAAACTCAAGTTCTCTTAGGAAAGAAAGAAGATTAATGAATTCTGCATTAAAAGTTAAGTCAATTAAATATTTTTTTGATCCCTCGACTAATAGTGGATCAGTTTTAATTTCGTTATTTATACTCTGTTTATCTTTATTTTTTTCTTTTGTAATTTCTTCATAATTTAATAAATTTACTGGTGATATAGATACATATTCAATACTGTTTCTTATTGCTATTTCTCCTAATTTATCAAGTAGAGTATCTAAATTTGTCTTACCAGTTACAAGCTCAATAATTTTTGTTTTTTCTAAATTTAATTTCTCAAATTTTTTGTTAATTATCTTATATTGTGACTTCAAATTATCCAAATCATTCTTTTTTTTAATTAAATCATTTAATTCGAAATTGACTTTAGTTGATTTAACATATTTAGGTATGACAAAAAACGAAACTATCAATATTGATATTCCTGCAGATATGAAAATTGGTATAAATGAAGCTGCTTTTTCAGGAGTTATAAAACTTTTTCTTGTATTAATTGAGTCCATCATCTTATAAATTTAATCAGAAATATCTCCTAAATTATTTAAAAGATTTAACCTATTAAATAATCCATATGAGCCAAGTTTAATCAAATAATTCTTATTAAGCTGACTATAGTCAGTTGAAATTTTTGTTTTTATATCAAATAAATATTCTTTATCTTTAGTATTTGAATTAAGAGATTTGATCTCTTTTAAATCAATTTCATCAAATTCAAAAAATTCAGAGTTATTTAAATTTAACAAAAAAGAATTTAATGATGCCAAGTATTTTTCATTTGATACCATAGATTTCATAAAAAGATTATTTCCTTTTGAATTGAGCTCTAACAGTTGAATATCTTTGGGAATAATTAATGATATCTCCTTCAACAAAGCAGAACTAGAACTAATGTTTATTATTGAATTTTTAAGATCCTTATTGAATTTTGCAATTTCTTTTAATAGTATTGATTCTTGATCTATTTTTTTTACGAGAGAATCATATTCATCAGTAAAGATTTTTATTTTATCTTTTTGATTTTCTAAAAATTTTGTTCTAAAAATAAAAGGAATTCCAAGAATTAAAGATATTGATATTAATAACAAACCTGAATAAATTCCTTTTTTGATAAATTTATTAGTATCAATGAAATATTGATCAGGTAAATTACTACTTTCCCTCCTCTTTCGAAGTAAATCAATTTGTCTAAAATTTACATTAACCATTTAAGAACAAAATTTATTTTTTGAAATCATTTATCTTTAAGTATTTTTGGTGTTACAAGAATAATTAATTCACTTTTTCTTTTTTGAGTAGCACTATTTCTAAAAATACTTCCAAGGATTGGAATATCTCCTAGAATTGGAACTTTAGAGGTGGTGACTGTATCTGAATCTTGGAGAACACCAGTAAGAATTAAAGTTTCTCCATTTTGGACTCTGATGGAACCAGTATCCAATTTCCTTACACTCAATGTGTTTTGTATACCACATCCCGCAATTTCAACTGTTGAGGTAACTGAAGAAATAGCTGGACTCAATGCAAATGTTACATATCCATTATCATCGATTTTTTCCAATTTGGCTCCAAATGTTATCCCTGCAGTACCTTCATTAGCTGTGCATGTAACCACACCTTCATTAGAGGTTTGTTCAAATCCTGTAACCACAGTTTCACCTACTTTTATAAATCCTTCATTTTTGAAAGGTCTACCAATTGTTGCGCCACTAAGCGAATCATCCACCTGAGCGGCCCCTGACGAAAGGATATTGCTATTTTCGCCAAGTATCAATGTTGGTGAAGCTAAAATTTTCGCATTATTATTAGTTATTTTGGCTTCTAACCAATTTAAAAATTGCCCACTAATTAGACCTCCTGTAACTACATTTGGGACATTTGAACTTGTCAAATTTGGGTATGCAAAATTACCTGATGCTAAGCCAAGACCTTCATTATTTCTAATTTCTGTTTCTCCAGTTTTTAATTCAAAAACATTATTTTTGATATCTGATTTAGTTAATGAAACATCAATAATTTTAATTGTTAATGCTACTTGTCTATGTCTTACGTCTAAAGATTTTATAAATGTTTCTGCAATAATCATTTGTTCTTTTGAGCCTATTAATGTGATTGTTTGCAATCTTAAATCAGCAGTGCCAACAATTCCATATAATGGTCCCTTTTCAATTCCATAAGAGCTTATAACTTCATCCTTAAATTCCTTTTTGTTTATAAAGCCATCTCCAATTTCTTGTCCATCAATAGAACCACTTACTAACATTACTTTTGATATATTTGCTCCTAAAGTTGAAAGATAATCAGCTACTGAGGCTGCATTAACTTGATTTAACCTGTAAGTTTTAGAAACTTTTGGTTTCAAACTTTTGTTCAAAATATTATTGCCAACAAAAATCATTTTGTTTTCTACGACCGCCTGCATATTAGCCGAAAGTAAAATACTATTGAATGCATCAGATATATCAACATCTTCAAAAGTTGCAGTAATTTTTGGATTTTCTAAACTTTCTCCTTTTGAATTTTTTTCTTCAATAATTAATATTCCATAATTTCCTAACTTAGCAATTAACTTTAAAGTTTCTAAAGAATCTGAAGCTTTTAGATTTAATGAAATTTTTGGACCTAGTAACTTTACGTAACCTCTTGGTGGAACATCAAATTCACTTGTAGATATAATACTGTTGGAAGGTAAAAGCAATTCATTTGTTTTTCTTTGATTAAAATTTTTCTTATTAGATATTGTTTTTTTATCTTTTAGTTGGTCAGTAAAGATTTTCTTTTCTATATTTACTTTTTTATTTTTAATGTCGCTCTTTAAAACCTTCTCTTTAATTGAATTGGGATTGGTTTCAGATTTAGGGTTATTTACTTCTTGATTCTTCAGATGATTAAGATTATCTGGATCAAATGTTTCTTCCACAAATTTTTCTAACTCTTCAACATATTGCTCTAAATATTCTGAATCTTGGTTAAGAAGATTATTTTCATTTTGTTTTTTACTTGATATTAATTTCTTAAATGCTTTCCCATATTTTGAAGAGAAATCATTTTCCTTGAATTCATTTATTTCTACTTTGTTATTTTTCAAAGCATAAGAGCTAAGGGTCAGTTGATTAAAAATCAACAAAAAAGTAATTATAAAATTTCTTTTTTTTATTTTTAAATAATTTCCCATAAATAATTACCCTTTTTTTTTACCGCTTATTTTTTTTAAATTGTTCCTTTTTTAATATTATAAATTATTTTTTTATTGTTAAATCATTTAATTTCAATTTATACATATCTCGAATATAATCTGAATAATCAATTATTAAGGAATCTGGATAAAAAGAAGTTTCAGGATTTTCAGCATCAAAACCAAAAAACATCTTTAGTTGGCTATCAAATTTATCATAATCAACATATTTTATTGCGTTATGAAAATAAAATTTCTTTAATTTACTTTCTTCTTGCCTAGTTCTTATTATATCCTTATCTTCAACTGCTTTAATAACTAATGGTTTGGTTATTATAAAAAAAATTAAAAACAAAAAAATAAAGTTTTTGAAATTTTCCGAATGTGATATCAATTTAAATAAATCCATATCTTAATTTGATTTAATAACACCATAACATTCCATAAAATATATATTCAAAAGTACTTTATATCCATTAATTAATACATTTAGAATTAATTTATTTATAGTGTTAAATGGATTAGTAGAAAACTTTTTTATGAGCCGAAGAAATTCAAATAGGAAAAATTTAATTTATACTCTTTTTTTTATAGCTGGTTTATCTTTAGGTATTACATTAATTTGGCCAGGAATATTGAAAAATGATAATCGAACATGTTTTTTAAAAATCATAGGAGACGGAAGTGATGGAAAAGTGTCTATAGGAACAATTTTATCTATAGACCCTAATAGTCTTGTAAAAATAAATAATGCAAAAAACAAATATGGCAAAATTCTGAGAATTGGCGACTATTGTTTCAGGAAATAATAATGAAATTTAATGCAAATATAAATCTCCCACAAAAAAGTATCTTTGGATTTAAAGTCTTATCCTCCTTAAATTCATCATTATCCTGCTACTTACTTTTGATATTTGGAAGGTTTTTAAATCCATTATTTGGATCTCAACAAATACAAGTAATAGCAGGTTCTTTATTTAATATCGTTCTAAACGTTAGCATTGTTATATTAATAATTAATCTTTGTGTAAAAAGAAAAGAATTACCAAAAATATTTTTTATTTTTTTAAATACATTACTTCTTATTTATTTACCAATTGCACTTTACTTGATTTTTAAATACATGAGGTATTTAATATTTATTGGGTTTTAAAAAAGATAAAAACTATCAAGATTTTTCATGAGGTAGGGTATTTCAATAAATCAGGATTAATAGATTGAAAATAAATATTTAAAAATTAATTAATTTAGTCAAATTAAAAAACATTTTTAGATTATAGAAAAGCAAAATAAGTCAAAATTTGAAATTAGCTCATTATTTTTTTTAAATTCTCTTGTACTAGTTTATTTTTTGTATTTCTTATTGCAGGTATAACGGAGCAAATATATAAAATAATTGAGGAGGAATAAGTGTGAAGATTATTTTAGATTTTTTTTCTGGCATTTAGCTTTTATAAGCCACTGCAAACATTAGCAAGCTGGCTTGATTTATTTTTAAATCTTAAGTTTTGTCCGGCGGATTAAGGGTTATAGTCTTAAAAGCTAGATTTAATTTATACCAGTGAATCAGAAGACGACCTGACGTGCAGTTCTAGATTAGTTCCGAAAAATTTGACCATCTTTTGATATAATTAAAAAGCTAAAAATTGAATATTTTTTGCCTGGAGGGGTGGTCGAGTGGTTTA
Organism: Prochlorococcus sp. AG-355-P07; assembly: GCA_003280575.1. Taxonomy (GTDB): domain Bacteria; phylum Cyanobacteriota; class Cyanobacteriia; order PCC-6307; family Cyanobiaceae; genus Prochlorococcus_A. Next base: position 126,112 of record QCEN01000002.1, read on the forward strand.
AGGCTCTAGTCTTGAAAACTAGCGTATCTGCAAGGGTACCGTGGGTTCGAATCCCACCCCCTCCGTTCTAAATAAAAAGCAACTGAAATTCAACCGAATAATCTAAACGCCCTTTTGGTAAGTCTTTGTTAAGATAAAATTTATTTGAACTATGAGTAAAGGATTTGCCACAGATAATCTAATATCCAAAAAATCGAAAAAAAAAATTATTTCAAATGAACCTCAAGGAAGATTAATATCTTGGTCTCCTTGGCCACCAGCTAATTTCCAGACAAGATATCCTGCTTTCCCTTTTGTTCTAACAATATTGATTATAGTAATCGGGCAATGGTATCTATCTCTACTAAGATAACCTGAAACTGATTTTTATATTTAAATTTTAGATTTTTTAGTTTGAGAATTTATTTTGTTTTTTTCAATTTTATTGTTTGCCCATTTTCAGGCTGCAATCATCCCAATATTATTAGGAATTAGATCGATCAGAAAATTCAATCATATTCATAAGAACGAATTGATACCTTTCGGTTTTATTTTTTTAGGATTGGCATCGATTTCTGAAATGATAGATCATACCCAAACATCTTGGATTTATGTAGATCATTCATCTTTATTTAATTGGTTATTTTATTCTTTCCTATCTTTAGGTCTAACATGTTTATCAATATCAGTTATAAAAAATAAATTTATTCAAAAAACTAATTTTTGCATCTCTTTATGTTCAATAATCTCATATTTTTTATTTAATAAATCTATTGCTCTTCTTTTTCAAGTAATAATAAGTATCCTTCTAATTATAAATTGGCAAAGAGTTTTTAAAGATTGGCTTTTTATCCTTTATCCAATATTTGGTATTTTTTTTACGACTTTCTTTGGAACAAGACTCTCAATTAGTGGCGATCAATTTTGGCATATTTTAATAGGTCCATCTGGAACAATTAGCGTTCTTACATTTTATTTAGTATTAAAGAGATCAGGCAAAAAATTTACTTAACATTCTTATGAAAATATTTTTATTTATAAGTTTTATAGTATGGTTAGTCATAATAAACTCTCCAGTTGAAATCATTGCTGAAACGGCACTTGATGTTTATATGAATGATTTTTATTCTAAATCGAATGAAGCTAGCCAGATTCTGAAAGAAATCGAAAATAGTCTAAAAGACGGATCAAGAAAAAAAGTATGCTCTCGACAAAGAGAGGCTGCAAGATTAGGCCTATTAGCTAATAAATCATTAATTAAAGCCTTTGAAATTGAGGGGGCTAATCCACCAATGCAAGCAATAAAGGCAAGTCAACAAAGATGGGAATCTATTCTGAATGAGTGTTGAAGAAAGTCAGTTAATCTATAAATCTTTTTAAATTTGCATTCTTACAGATTTACTAATTAAAGGTATTTCAGGTTCGACTCCATACATGCATTGAGAAATCGAATAAATAAAAATACATAGTGTAAATATAAAAATAATTGAGCCTAATTCAACTATGGGAATTATTCTCAGGAGATATGAAATTATTATCAAAGCAATATCAATAAGTAATGCTTGGCATGCATTATATCTAACGAAATAAGGAACTTTTGGATTTCTTGCTAATCCAGCAAACAAAATTATAAATAATAAAAAACTACCAAAAGGCAAAGATTTTTCAATTATTGCAACTGGAAAAGTTATTATTAAAAGTAGTATTTTTAAAAAAGAATATTTATAGAGCAAAAAATATCCAAAAGGAATAGATGCCTTTAAAGGCAAAGTATACAAAAATACTGATGAGAGTCTCTGGAATATCTGATTCAATATTTGTTGAAATTTAATATTAATATATTAACCTAATTTTTCTTAACTTAATAAAAGTGTTAGCTTCGAAAATATCATCTTTGGCAGATGGTTATTAAATATTAGATAATTGATTAAGGTTCAAAATTTATAATGCGTATACTACATACAATGTTGAGAGTTGGAGATTTAGATAAATCCATTGATTTCTACGTTAATAGACTAGGAATGAATTTATTAAGAAAAAAGGATTACCCTCATGGAAAGTTCACTTTGGCATTTGTTGGTTATGGCTCAGAAAAAGAAAACACAGTAATTGAGTTAACTTATAACTGGGACAAAAAGTCGGAAGACTATGAGCTTGGAGATAAATATGGTCATATTGCTATTGGAGTAAAAGATATTCATCTTATTTGCCAAGGACTAGAAAATAATGGTTGTAAAATAACAACCAAACCTAAAACAATGAAAAACAGTACAACTGTCTTGGCTTTTGTTGAGGATCCTGATGGATATAAAATTGAACTTATTGAAAGAGACTAAATGTTCGAGAGTTTTAATTAAATAAACAAATAACTAAAATATGAAAAAATTGAATTATGTATTATTAGGTTTTCGATTAAGGGGAAAACAATACCTTTAAAGATATATTGGATAGATTCAGCAGTTTTAATTACCTCAAAACATTATTTCTAAGATAAGGATCCAAACATATACAACAAATTATAAACTTTATATAATCTATATTAAATCTATATAGATTATATAGACAATCTATTTAGATTTAATTATTATATAATTATCGCATAAACCTTATGCCTAGTAATTGGTCAAAAATAAGAGATGAATGGCTTAATAGAACCGCCATTGCAAAAGATGATGCCAAATGGGCACTAGAAGCTTTAATTAATTCTGAAGAAGAGTTATTTGAAATAGAGCAAAAAATCAAGAATAAAGAGGACGCAATAAGCCAAGTAAAATTTTTAAAGAAAAAGGTTAAAGAAACTATTTCCTTGAAAGAAATTAGTCTCGATGATATTGCATTAAACACTTCAAACTCAAACAAAGTACAAATTTCTGTGCCATCAAATCTTACTTATCTTTTGAAAGTTTGGGCCGCAGCAGAAGGTCGGGATCTATCAAGTGTTGCTTTTCAGTGCTTAGAAACTGGTATTAGGGAAATGAAAAGCAAGGGTTCAATACCCTCAATAGCAATAAATAGATATGACTCGGCCTGTCAAAAAAGAATTGCACTAGCAGAAGTAAACAATTTATTGGAGAAATACGAAATAGCTCAGAATGAAATTAAATAATTATGAATAAAAGAAAAATCATTAAAGGATACAAAAGATTAATATCATCAAGGTTTAATGTAGATACTTCTATAGATAAATTCAAAAATGGAATAATTTATACCCTTTATTCTGATGAATTTGATTCACTTAAAGTTGGTTTTGCTGAAAATGATAAGGTTTTAGAAAAAAAATTATCAATTGAACCATTGATATTATTGGAGATGAAAAAAGGCAACAAGAAAGATCTATTTTTACTGATAAAAACTCTTAAAGAACTTGGTATCAAATACTCAGACAATTTTTATTTCAAATATTCAAGTTCTTTATTAAGACATTTATATACTTTAGGTTGGCCTATTGGAAGATCACTTTATAAACAAAGAAAGATTAAAAAAGAATTTGTATGTGCATAAATTTAAATGTAATCGCACTCTAAAGTTTCTCTGGTATCTCTATTTGTGATTGGATTAGTTCCAGTGGCACTTTCACAAAATTTTCTAATAATATCTTTTGGCAAAAAAACATTTGTGAAGTCTGCGCCTTGTATTTTTACATTTTCAAACTGGGTACTATAAGCAAAAGAGTCCTCCAAGTTAGTATTTGATAAATCTGTTCCATCTAGAACAGCTGAGTCTAAAGTTACTTCTCTTAAGTTGGAGTTACTTAAATTAGTATCTTTCAATTTTGCTCCATAGAGAGTCGCATTTTGGAGCTCACAACCTGATAAATTTGCATCTTGTAAATCAGTCAAATAGAAAGTTGCTCCTTTTAAATCAGATCCAGAAAAATCAGCTCCTACCAAAGATTGTTTACCATAATCCAACGCTGCGAAGCTTCTAGAAGGGAAGGATAAAAGAATTATTAAAAAAGTTATAATTATAAATCTCATTTGTTTGAGTAGTATTTAAATAAATTCTAACTTCTTAAGCTGAAATCTAAAAATTAATTATTTACTGAATGCTATATTTATTGAAATAACAAATCACTAATTAGATTTTGGATATAAGTCCTTATGATGCAATTGTTGTTGGTTCTGGAGCTACAGGAGGAATAGCAGCACTTACATTGGCAGAAAAGGGGGTAAGAGTTTTAGTTATAGAAGCAGGGCCTCAAGTTAAAAGGCATGAAGCTTGTAATCAAGAGCCTAAAAGTACATTAAAAAGATTATCAGGAGTTCTTACAAAAAAACATGCTAATCAATGCCAACATCCTGGTTATTGGAAAAATAATCCTGACTTATATTCGAATGAATTGAAACATCCTTATGACTTTCCCCCAAAAAAGCCATTTTTTTGGACCCAAGGTAAACAATATGGGGGTAGATCATTAACGTGGGGAGGTATAACATTAAGACTTTCCTCAGAAGATTTTCATCCGGCTAAAAAAGACGGATTCGGACCAAACTGGCCTATTTCATACGATGAACTATCCCCTCACTATGATTTTATTGAAAATTTCTGTGGAATCTATGGACGAAAAGATGATATTAAAGAAGTCCCAAACGGCAAATATATTGGTGAAATACCTCTTACAGAAAACGAAAATATTTTTGGCTGCAAAGTTAAATCAAAATTAAACTATCCATTTATGCAATCAAGAGGATTTGACCGTAATTCATCAGTAAAAGATAAAAAGTGGCCAAAATCTTCTAGTATAGGTAGCACTTTGAAAAAAGCTTTAGATACTGGGAATGTTCAAATAATTTCAAATCACCTAGTAGAATCTTTTGAGATTAACAAGGTAACAGAGCTTGCATCAAAACTAACGATCATAAACTTAGAAAATGGATGTAAAAAAGAATTAAATTGTGATTTAATCCTTCTTTGCGCATCAACAATTTCAACACTCAGAATACTTTTGAACTCAGAATATAAATCAAATTCCTCAGGTTTTAAAGATAATTCTGGGAAATTAGGTAAATACCTTATGGACCATATCTCTATCTGTAAATTTTTTTCAGTCCCAAAAACAAAAAACTTAGAAAAACCATTAGATAATCCTCCCGATCTTTCTGGAGCAGGGAGCTTCTTCATTCCATTCGGTTCAAATTTACCAAAAATTGATGACATAAATTTCCATAGAGGTTATGGAATCTGGGGGGCAATTGATCGATTAGGTATACCTAAATTTTTGCAAAAAGATACAAACACTTCCATTGGCTTTCTTATCGCTCACGGCGAAGTCCTTCCTAGAGAAAAAAACTCAGTTTCTCTCTCAAGAAAAACAGATGAATGGGGCATCCCAATTCCCTACATTGAATTCGAATGGAGCGAAAATGAATTAAACATGGCTAAACATATGGAAAACACAATACGAAAATCAATCACAGCTGCAAATGGAAAAATAAAAAATATTAATGAACTAATCAATATCCCATTAGGGAGTTTATTTACAAAAAATTTGATCGCATTTTCAGATAATCCTCCTCCTCCTGGATATTACATTCATGAAGTAGGGGGAGCACCAATGGGGATAAATGAAGAAAATAGCGTAGTTGATAAATTTAATAGATTATGGAGATGCAAGAATGTACTTGTATTAGATGGTGCATGTTGGCCCACATCATCTTGGCAAAGCCCCACACTTACAATGATGGCCTTAAGTAGAAGAGCTTGTTTGAATATTAAAAAGACTTAGAAGGTGTAAATAGTTGATTTAAATAAATTTCTGAAACAGAATTATCCGTACATCCGTTTTGAACGAGAAAAGTAGCTAATGCTGAATTTATAAGCTTATATTGATCCCAAGTTGGATTACTTAATACGAAATCTTTCATAGTGTTATAAAGAGTTTCTGAAAGCTCTGTTTCTAAAGAGACTTTATTTGTAGAACACTCGACAAATTTCTTATCAGTTAAATTTGATTGGCTGATTTGATCCATAAATTTATATTTCTGCATAACTATAATGATATTTTTTTCTAAAAAAATCAAAAAATATCTGTTAGAAAACTTTTCAAATTATCAAATGAGACTCATGTTATATGTATGTTTTTAAAAAACTTATTTTTTAAATAAGGAAATTGAATAGATCTTAAAGAAAAGTCAACAATAATGTTGAAGTCCTGTTTTTTTTGAAAAATACTGCCATTTCTAATCCAATGTGGATTTGGACGTGGAAAACAACCCGTAAATTGTGGAAAATCTAGCTCAAAATACTTTTAAGATTTTATATTAAGAATACTTATATATGCTGAGTCTATTAAGACTTAGTCGAGAAAGAGACAGGTGATTCATAGATTTTCAACGGATTTTCTTAAGATTTAGTCTTTATTAGGCAAGCGAAGCGTGACAGGTCCTAAAGGGTGTTTTGAATTTGGATAAATACTGTGGTGATGGTGATGGTGATTATGTTCATGTTGATGAGCCTCTACTTGTTCATGTTCTAAGTAATCACCTCCTCTTAGGTATGGTTTTTCTTGGTTATCAGTTGGGATTTGATTTTGTGTTTCACAAGCACCATTACATTCAGGATCACATAAATCACAGCTAATACCCAAGCCCTCTACATGGTCATGATGACTTTCTTGTACCATTCCAACTTCTTTTTCAAAGCCAAATAAATTTGATCTATATTTACAAGTTGAGCAATTCATAAAATTATTACCTTCGTTATTAAGAATCTCTTCAATCCTTTCCACAAAAGTGTCGACGACATAAGACTGTGACGATAGATATTTTGCATGTATAAATGAAATATTAGGATTATTAATCGCAACTAAATCGCTTTGCCTTTTTATTCTTGTGACAAGGACACCTGAGAAAAGGAAATAAGGGAAAATAATTATATTTTTATAACCAAGTCTCACAACATTTTTCAAGCCAGGTTCAACAAGAGGGAAAGTTACTCCAGAAAAAACTGTTTCCCCCCATCCTAAACCAATACCCTCTACGATCATTCTCGTAATTTTTGAAACATTGGAATTCGCATCTGGGTCCGAAGAGCCTCTACCCACAACAACTAATAATGATTCTTCAGGTTTGAGAGTGTTATTTTGTTTAAATACATCTTTTACTCTTTCACAAGCTGCACTAATCATTAAATTATTAATACCTAATTCTCTTCCATAAATTATTTCAATTCCTGTTTTACTTGAATAATTCATAAGCAAGCTAGGTATATCATTTTTTACATGGCCAGCAGCGAAAAGCATAGCAGGTATTGCAATTACTTTTTTTATAGATAGATCTTTTAATTTGTCTAGAGCATCAACAAGTGAAGGTTTAGCGAATTCCAAGAAACCATATTCAACTAAAAAGTTTGGATATCTTTTTTGGATGAACTTAGTTAATTCTTGAAATTCAGTAATGGCTAGTTTATTTCTACTCCCGTGGCCACAGATAAGTATCGCGACTTGATTATTTAACTTCGAATCTAAATTATCCAAATTCAAATTATTATTTATACCATAATAATAAAGAACAATATCATGTAGTGAAAAATAATAACTTGCTTAAAGTTCCTAACATTAACTCAAAGGATGCAAAATTAAAGAAATTAATTTATGACGTGGATAATTCCTTATTTAATGAGGAAAATTATTCTAGGGAAAAATTCGAGCACCTTTGTGTATGTAGCGGAGGTACAACCTCAAGCTGTGCAAAAAATGGTTTTACAACTCTTGATCTCAGAAAAAATCACAGCAAAATTCACCTAGATAGAGAAACCAATTTAGTAACAATTGGAGGGGGAGTAATAATGGGGGATCTAGTAAATCACTTACAAAAACATAATCGAAGTTTTCCAATCGGACTTTCTAAACTTCCTGGAGCAGGCTATATACTTACTGGTGGAGTAAGCCCGCTCAGTAGAGCCTACGGATTAGCCATTGATAATATTGAATCAATAAAAGGTTTCTTGGGTAATGGCTCATTTATCTCTTTAAAAAAAAATCAAATAAATCCAGAAGAACAATTGATTTGGGAAGCAATAAAAGGGGCAGCACCCTTCTTCTCAATTATTACCGAAATAGAACTTAAGACTTTCCAATCTAATCCAATTAAAGTTATTGAGGGATTTGTAAATTTAAATGAACTTTCAGAAATAATAAAACTATCAGAGGAATTTCCAGAAAATATTAGTCTTCAATGGATTTATGCTCAAAAAATTTACCTATATATTTTTGCTGAACTCAAAAATAATTTAGAGGATAAAAGAACAGAAGAATACCTCATGCTTTTAAACAAATTTCCCTCTCTAGAAAAAAATTTTTATGAGAACTTTAATAAAATAAATTTCTTCCCAAAGGAATTGAATTTGTACGAGCTGAATGCAAATAACCATTCTGAGGTAATTAGTCTTCTTGGAGAAGATTTAAAAAATGATATCCCAATTTTCATAAAATGTTTGGATGAAATAATGGATAATAAACCCAATAATTCCTGTTATATTGCTTCTCAACAATTAGGTTGCAAAACTAAAAAGTTAAATCATGGCTCAAGCTTTTTTGTACATAGAAAAAGTACTTGGAAACCATGGATATATGCATCATGGAAAAAAAATGACCTTCAAGAAAAAGAAGTCGCTTTGGAATGGATTTATAAATCGTGGAGCAAGCTAAAAAGGTTTTATCCAAATATTCACTTAGCCCAATTGCATAATCATTTGGATTCTCATGAGGAAGAAATTACATTAGCATATGGAAATAGAATTAATGAATTAAAAACTTTAAAGAATATTTTTGACCCACAAGGTATTTTGCCTCCTCTATGAGGTAACTTCATAATTATAAAGAAAATAAAAATGTCAAATTTCACAAGATATTTATCTAAAAATTGGTTAGATGATCCAAAGTCAAATATTCTCTCTGGCTTAGTTGTTGCTTTTGCAATGATCCCAGAAGCAATTGCTTTTTCAGGTATAGCTGGTGTAGATCCTAAAGTTGGCCTTTTTGGTGCATTTTGCTTATCTATAACAATTGCAATTGTTGGAGGAAGAAGGGGTATGATCACTTCTGCCACAGGCTCTACAGCTCTTTTGATGACTGGACTTGTTGCCTATGGAGAATCACAAGCCCCTGGATTAGGAGTCCCATATCTTATTGCAGCTGGGATATTAACTGGAATTTTCCAAATTATTTGGGGATATTTAAGACTTGCCTACCAAATGCGTTTCGTGCCAACAGGAGTATTAAGTGGATTTGTAAATGCTCTGGCACTTTTAATATTTCAAGCACAACTACCTCAATTAGGAATTGGTATTAAAGAATCAAAAGAACTAGTTGAACAAACTTTAAGTCAATATCCAGTTAACTCTCAGATTCCAGTAGTTTGGATCCTCGTAATCTTAGGATTATTAATTATCTATGGGCTTCCAAAAATCACAAAAGTAATCCCATCTCAACTTATCGCAATAGTAGTAATAACTCTTATAAGCATATTCTTTAATCTAGATGTCCCAACAGTGAGCGATTTGGGCAAATTACCAGATGGATTACCAATTATTTCTCTTCCTTTTGGATCAATAGAAAATGGAAAAGTACCTTTTAGTCTTGAAACATTAGGGATAATTTTACCGACCTCACTTGCAATATCTCTCGTGGGTTTAATGGAAACATTTTTAACTCAAGATATTTTAGACGATGTAACTGATACAAGTTCTAATAAAAATAAAGAAGCAAGAGGTCAGGGAATCGCAAATATTGTGGCATCTTTATTTGGTGGAATGGCTGGATGTGCCTTAGTTGGTCAATCTGTAATGAATACTGAGAATGGTGGCAAATCTAGATTATCAACTCTCTCCTCAGGTATTTCGCTCCTAATTATGATCATCCTCTTGAAGTCTTGGATTGGAGCAATACCAATGGCTGCTTTAGTAGCAATCATGATAACGATCGCAATAAGTACGGCAGATATAAATGGATTAAAAAATATTAGAAAGATACCTAAAAGTGATACTGCAGTCATGCTTATGACTTTTGCAGTTACTATGCTTACAAAACCTCATAATCTTGCACTTGGAGTTATTGCAGGAGTTGCGTTAGCCGCAATTCTTTTCAGCAGAAAAGTTGCAAAAGTTATAACTGTCTCAAGAGCAAAAGGAAATAATTTAACTACCTACAAAGTAAAAGGACAATTATTTTTTGTAAGTAAAATTTATTTTTTACAAGGATTTGATATTCATGAACATCCAGAAAATATTGTTATCGATATGTCTTCAGCTCATATTTGGGATCAAAGTGGCGTAGTTGCTATTGAGCAAATTATTAGAAAATTCCAGAATGGTGGTTCTAAAGTTGAAATTGTAGGATTAAATAAAGAAAGTCTTAACTTATTTGAAAGACTAGGTGGTGTAGAAAGCGCTCATTAAAAAAGTTAATTAAGACTAACTTGTTGATAACAAAACCAAAGCCACTGCTGAAAAAGCAAATTCCTATGAGATCTCCAAGCCGTTTTTGAGCTATTTAGATCAAAATTTTCTGGAGGAGGAACATCTCCCTTTTCTTTGTCTCTCTCAATTTCACTAATAATTCTATGCACCGTATATTCAGGGTGACCTAAATGCATAAGTTGTTTTTGATCATTAGATTCAAATATTGTATAACCAACGTTTTCTCCATAAGCCAACAAATTCAATTTTCCCTCTTTTTGCGCCTTCTCCATTTCCAAATCTGGTAATCCAGCAAATCTACTTTGAGGACAAATAAATTCATCATCTTGTGTGCCCATTAAAGGGTGTCCAGGAACAAGACTTTTTAAAGGGAATACCCCAAATAATTTTCTATCAAAAACTTTCTTGTCGACCCCTGCCAAATAAGCAAGCGCAAAGCCAGCCCAACATAATCCAAGAGTACTCGCACAAGAATTTCTGGCTTCATTTACAATTTTCACAAATTCATCCCAATACTTAACCTCCTCAAAGGCTAGGTGCTCAATAGGTGCTCCAGTAATAATGATTCCATCTAACGGTTCTGGATTATTTGCTTCTTCCCAAGTAATGTATAGATTATTCAGATGATTAAGATCCCATGTTTTATAAGAGTGAGTTTTAAGCTTTATCCAAACTGGCTCAATTTGAAGAGGAGATAAACCAAGTGGATGTAATAAGTTAAATTCATACTGCTTGCCAAGAGGCATTATATTTAAAATACCAATCCTAAGAGGACGTATATCCTGTCTTTTGGCCAATTCTGGTTCGATCCAAGATATATGATTTTTCTCAACATCACTAATCTTGTGATAGTTGCTAGGAATTATTAAAGCCAATAAATCTCCTTTCCTAAGTGATTTGTGAAAGTGCTTGTTCGAAATCTGCTTTTATATCATCAATATGCTCAATACCTACAGAAACTCTTACCATAGTTGGAGTAACACCTGCAGATAATTGTTCCTCTTCAGATAATTGCTGATGAGTTGTTGAAGCAGGATGAATTACTAATGTTTTTGAATCCCCCACGTTAGCAAGGTGGCTCGCCAATTTTAAGGAATCAATAAATTTTACTGCATTTTCATAACCCCCATTGAGGGAGAACATAAGCATGCAACCCATTCCCCTTCCAGTAGTATATTTTTTGGCACTAGAGTAATATGGATCAGATTCCAGGCCAGGATAATTAACACTACTTACATTAGAATTAGAGTCTAACCATTTTGCTAATTCAAGAGCGTTAGAAGTTTGTCTTTCTATTCTTAAACTTAGAGTTTCCAACCCCTGCAATAGCAAGAAAGAATTAAAAGGACTTTGAGCTGATCCCCAGTCTCTGAGACATTCAAGTCTTGCTCTTAACGCAAAAGCTATATTTCTGTTATCAGGTACTCCCAAAGATTTGCATATATCACTACCGAAACCAAAAGCATCCCAATGGACTAGCCCATGATAAGCAGCGCTTGGCTCACTCATTAGTGGGAATTTACCATTTCCCCAATCAAAGGTTCCGGCATCCACAATAACCCCACCGATGCTTGTTCCATGTCCACCGATCCATTTCGTTGCACTTTCTACAACAACATCGGCTCCAAAATTAATTGGTCTTATTAAAGCACCACCAGCACCAAGGGTATTATCGACTATTAGAGGAATTCCATTTTCCTTCGCCAAAGCAGAGAGTCCCTCGAAATCTGGAATGTTGAACCTAGGATTTCCCATTGATTCGACATATATTGCTTTTGTTTTATCATCAATTTTATTTCTAAAACTATCTATACTATCACCATCAGCAAATTTAACTTCAATTCCTAATCTTGGAAATTGAACTTTGAATTGATTGTAGGTCCCACCATATAGAAAAGATGTAGAAACAAAATTATCCCCTGCTGTCATGCAGTTTACGATTGCCAAAAATTGAGCAGCTTGACCTGAGGATGTCGCAAGTGCAGCCATCCCTCCCTCCAAAGCCGCCATCCTTTTTTCAAAGACATCTGTGGTGGGGTTCATAAGTCGAGTATAAATATTTCCAAATTCTTTTAATCCAAAAAGATTCGCGCCATGTTGGGCATTATCAAACACATAGGAGCTAGTTTGATAAATGGGTACTGCTCTTGAATTTGTAGTTGGATCAGGCACTTGGCCTGCATGTAACTGAAGTGTCTCGAACTTTTGGTTGCTCAAAATTTTTTAATAATCCTATTATATATTTAACTTACAAAAGTCCAAAAAAAAAACAAAAAAGATAAATATTTATAAATCCTATTTTAATGAAGGGTAATTATCTTTCATATATGAACTTAAATCCTCATTTATCTCAGATCTGAGTTTATCAATATTTGCAGATTCGATTATTGGAAAAGTTTTATTAGCCTCAGGATCTTTTTCAGTAATTGATTTCCAATTGTTACCAACATCTTTTGCAGAGTTGTTTAAAACCTCATCAAAGTTGAAAGCCTTATCGTTGTTTTTAGCGTCAAATTCGCTAAAAGCTTTATTTATGAGCTGTTTTCTATTTTCGAATAGATTCTTGGCTTTTAACATATCTGGCAGACCCATTACTGGTTTTAATTCCTTAAGAAGTTTTATTTCCTCTTCAATTAAGAGTGTCCAAACACCATGTTTATTTTTTGGGAGATTAGAATTACTAAAGATATTAACTTCATCTAGGTAAAAATTTAACCATAAATAATATGATTTTTCTTCAATAGTTTTTTTAACGGATATCTTTTTATTTTGAATCTTTGGAAGTAACTTTTCTGCTTTCTTTAAAAATTGTCTATCTTCTCTTTCTAAATTTATTAATCCCCATCTTTGACTGTAGTCCCATAAATCTTCATATCTTGTCAAATCTTCTTGATTCCAACCAAGAGCTTTCAGTTCATGAGAACGATGTGATAATTCCTTTTTCAAAAAAAACCTTTTAAAACCATAATAATTCTAACCCTGCAATCAAGATTAGTAAATAAATGAAAAACTTAGTTTTTTGTAAATTCAACAAATAATCAATTATTAAAATAATTATTAATAATTTTCAATACATTAATATAACTTTGATTTTTTTTAGAAATTTGATTACTAGAATCATCATTTTTAAGATCATTTTCCTTTTTGTCAATAAATAATTTCTTGTAAAAAATTTCAATATCACTGAAAAGATTATCTCCTTTTAATTTTTCATTAAGTTCTAAAGATAATTCAGATTTCACAGATTCTTGGCAAAAATTAGTGATTTCTTCTGAACTAATTAAAACCTTATAGATTTCTTTTTTTTCTTCTGAATTAGCATTAAAGCATAAATAAATCAGATTAATCATAGAACAATTATTATTTTTGATTTTGAATTGTTTATAAATATCTGGCCAAAATTTTAAGGATTTTAGACCTTCTAAACCTCCTTGACTGAGAGAGTATTTATTACACCAATTTACAAATTCTGAAACATCTTTTGGACATCTGTTTAATTGTAAAAGCATATCTGATAAAACTTGTCCTGCCTGGAAATTTCTTGTTGGTTTTCCTTCAGTTGGCAGAGTCATGCTCCCTAAAACATCCGCCTTAACAGCATTTAATTGAGAAAAAGTATAATCTCCTTTTTCGAAAAATTTTTCATTAATTTTTTCCTTTGCACTAATTGTTTCTTCACCATAACCAAGTTCTTTTAATGAAAGATATTTATTTTCTAATTTATTTTCTTTTCTTACTTGTAATGATACTGATGCCGCCTGATCTAAACATTGTGTTAACAAAATCGTATTAATGGTAGGTAGCATTCCTGGCTTATCGGAATGAAAGTTATTTACAAAACCTGCAAATATAGATGAGATATTTTTTATTGATTTTATGTATTGACATTCAATATTATGAACTCCAGGAGAAACTTGGATTTTCGGTGACAATTGATTCAAGATTCGAGCTCCTATTAAAGCAGTTAGGGCATCAGGATGGCAGAAATTTGCAGTAAAACTATCATTAGGATTTCGTAAAGCTCCGTGACGATGAAATCCTGTAAAAAAAGCTAAATTTGGATATTTATTACAGAGAATAAAGGGGGTTTTGTTTTTATTATCAATGCAAAAAGAGCCAACGAGACAGCCAAGAACCACATTTTCTCTTTTTAAAGTTTTTCTAAGTTTTAAAGCATTTTTAACATCATCTTGTATGTGGTTACTATTTGAAGCGAGAATAACTATTTCACATTTCAAGAGAAGATCTCTTAGATCAAAAGACTTTCTTATTCCCTCTGAAGAACAACTTCCCATTCTCTTAATCTTTTCAATAGTCTCATTATCCATATCAGAAAGAACATCCTTTGAGAAAGCGCCTAACAAATCTCTATCTTCCCTAGGAGCTAAGAGAATATTATTTGATTTTCCATGCATAGCGCAGTTGTATGCTAATGATGCAGGATATAAACCAACACTATAGAATCCAACTTTGCTGTTCTCTAAATCTTCAATCAATGAATAAAAATATTTTTCATCATTTATGTTTTCTATAAAATTATTCTTCATTTTTGGAAATTCTTGATAATTTTTTAATTTCTAACCCGTACCAACATTTTTCTACATTAAAGCAATTCTTGCCCATAGCAAATTATTTATTGTAAATATTGAATTTTTTAATTTATAATCTCTTTGAAATATAGAAATTAAATTAAAAGAGAAATAATTATAAATATGGAATATAGAGAAAGTAATTTAAAGGCACAAAAACAATTAATTTCTTCTGAAAATATCTTAATTATTCAAGACATTGACGGAGTTTGTATACCTTTAGTTAAAGATCCAATGACTAGAGAATTAGAATCAAAATATATCTATGCAGTAAAAGAATTTGCAGAGGAATTCTTTGTTTTAACTTGCGGGGAACATGAAGGTCCAAGAGGAGTTAACAGAATAATAGAAAGGAGTTTAAAAAGCACTACTGAGCCTAAAAAAAAAGAACTATATTTAAGAGGTTTAGCAGCCTGTGGAGTAGAGTATCAAGACAACAATGGTGAAATAAGTTTTGAAGGAGTCTCAGAAAAAGAACTAAATTTTTTATCTAAAGTACCTAGTCTTATAAGACCAAAGTTTAATTTTATAGTTAAGAATATTTTTCCTGAACTTAACCAAGAAGATATCAATTTTCATGCAGTAAAATCAATATGCGAAACACGCTTCTCTCCAACGATTAATTTCAATAGTCTATTTGATTTAGTTAACAATGATTCTGATAAAAGAAAGCTTATTCAAATTAGTTTTGAACAAATGATGAATGAAATGATCTTAAAAGCTGAATCCGAAGGCCTTAAAAACTCATTTTTCCTGCATATTTCACCAAATTTAGGAAATAAAAATGGTAAAGAAACAATTAAACTTTCTTCGAAAGATGATATTGGATCAACAGACATACAATTACTTATTAATGGAGCAGTTAAAGATTCTGGAGTTTTATTTCTTTTGAATAAATTTATTTCGGACAAAACTGGTAAAGCTCCTTTTGGAAGTAATTTTAATTTTAGAGACTCTCCAAAATCCATTACGGGAAAAATTGATTTATGCAAAAGAACTATTCAAGCAGAAGATATGCCTTTGATTGTAGGAGTTGGTGACACAATAACATCAAAAAAAAATAATGGTCAAAACAGTTATTTAAGAGGAGGAAGTGACAGATCTTTTTTAGAATTTATACAAATATTAGGTAATGAATTTGGTATTAATAATAAAATAATATTTGTAGATAGTAGTTCAGGTGAAGTTGAAAGACCTTCTACAAAAAAAAATGGTTTAAAAGGGATAAGTGATCTTTATGACAACTTAAAATTTGACTTGGTTTTTCAAAATGGTCCCAAAGAATATATAAGTTGGTTTATTGAACTTGCTAATAAGAGATCAAACTTTAAAAAAAATAGTTGACTTTTGAATTTTCGAATGACAATTTATAGATAATAGATTTATGAAAAAAAAATTCCCCTCAATACATAAAGAACCTATAGAAACATTGCAAATTAATATAGGTTATAAATGCAACCAAGCTTGTAAGCATTGTCATGTCAATTCAAGTCCACTAAGGACTGAAAAAATGTCAAATGAGATTATATCTCTTATTCCAAAAATAATTGAAAAATACAAAATTAAGACTTTAGATATTACAGGTGGTGCCCCAGAACTTCATCCAGAGTTTAAAAACCTAATAACCAGTTTGAGCACAAAACAAGTTGATATTATTGACAGGTGTAATTTGACAATTTTCTTTGAAGAAGGTTTTAAAGACCTTCCTAAATTTCTCGCAAAGAATAAAGTAATAATTACGGCTTCGCTACCATGTTATGAAAAAAATAATGTTGAATTTCAAAGGGGTTATGGAGTTTTTGAAAAAAGTATTAATGCCATAAAAATTCTCAACGATTTAGGCTACGGAAAGAAAGAAAATGGATTGCAATTAAATCTTGTTTACAATCCTGTAAGCCCAATTCTTCCTCCTTCTCAGAAAATATTAGAACAAGACTATAAAAAAATACTATACGAAAAATATAATATTGTTTTTAATAACTTATATACAATTACTAATATGCCAATAAATAGATATGAAGAATCTCTAAGAAAAGAAGGGAAACTTAATACCTATTACAAATTACTAAAAGAAAATTTTAATGCAAATAATTTAGAAAATCTTATGTGCAAAAAAACTATTAGTGTAAATTG
Source organism: Prochlorococcus sp. AG-355-P07 (assembly GCA_003280575.1). Lineage (GTDB taxonomy): Bacteria > Cyanobacteriota > Cyanobacteriia > PCC-6307 > Cyanobiaceae > Prochlorococcus_A. Next base: position 143,229 of record QCEN01000002.1, read on the forward strand.
GCTTGGAGAAATTTATGATTGTGATTTTAATCAACAGATAAATTTCCGAGAAAATAAAGGACCCAAGACACTTTTTGACTTATTGGATGAATCATTTACTTTTGACTACAGGGTAGCGGTAAAAGACCATTGTTTTGCTTGTACTGCAGGTGCAGGGTCAAGTTGTGGAGGCACTTTAAGTTAAAACACGCTAAATGCAATTAGGACATATAGCTCTTACATTTAAAGAGGATTCAATTAGTTTAAAACCATTAATTTCTGCTGCAACTTTACCTGCTTCTAAAACTTCGTCATTTTCGAATTCTTCTGTTCTTCCACACCTAATACAAATTAAATGATGATGATCTGGAGTTTCGTTACTAAGCAACTCATATCTGTGCCCTCCCTCACTTAGTTCTAATTCATGTAGCAAACCCATTTGTACCAAAAGTCTTAAAGTTCTATAAATTGTTGCAAGAGAAACTTTTGAACTTGATTTAACTAAATTTTCATGAACCTCTTCAGCACTAAGATGCTTTCCAGAACCAATATTTTCGAATAAATTAAGAACCTTAAGCCTCTGAGGAGTTAATCTCTTCCCATCCTTATGTAAACCATCGCCAAGAGGAGATGTAATGACATTGTATTGAGAGGATAATGACAAAAATTGACCAATTGCTATTCTCAATAATAACTCTTGATGAGAGTAAAACAACTTTTTGATTTAAAATCTTTACTAAAGTTCTTCAAAATATTATGTTGAATATATCTTTAAATTCTAATGATGAAGGATCATGAAACATCCTCTGATAAATTATCACCGAAAGTTAATGCTTTACTAATTATAGATGTTCAAGAAAAAATTATAAGAGCAATATTTAATAAGGATGCAATAACCAAAAATATCAAAAAGCTAATAGATGCTTACGAAATTTTAGATGAAAACATTTTTTTATCTGAACAGAACCCATTCAAATTGGGTGCAACTATCCCTGAATTATTGCCTAAAACTGGATTTAAAAAAATCGAAAAAATGGCATTTAGCTTAGCTAACATAGATGAATTTTTGAAGGAACTTAAAAATAAGAAAATTACAAATTTAATAGTCTGTGGGATTGAAACACATATTTGTATTCAACAAACAGTATTAGATTGTTTACAAAAAGGATTTGAAGTAATTCTCGTTTCCGATGCTATGAGCAGTCGAAATAGGTTCGATCATGAAATGGCATTACAGAGAATGATTCATAAAGGGGCAATATTAGCAACTACTGAATCAATAATTTTTGAATTATGCAAAACTGCCGATAGAAAAGAATTTAAAGAAATTAGAAAAATAATAATTAGTTAAAGAAAAATCTAGACTGGTTTGTTATCTAGAGATAATTTAAAATTTTATTAGAGCTAAATTTTTAGGGTTTATTTGAATATGAAATTACTCACCGAAAACTTCCTTCTGGCAATATCTATTTTTTTTATTGGAATTTTATTGTCAATAATAATTTCTAAACTTTCAAAAATATTCTTTAAAAGGATCTCCAAAAGGACAAAAACAAATTTTGATGATTTTATTTTCGAGGTGATCTTTACAATTATAAAACCTATAGGTTTTCTCCTTTCATTTTATTTTTCAATTGACTATTTTTTTGCTGATGAAATAAATTTTATCTCTGTATTATTAAATATTCTGAAATTATTTATATTGATAATTGTTATAAAGGCTCTCAATAAAGTTTTAATCAGGTCTTTAACAGAGTCGACATCGAAAATCAGTGATACCTCAATCAGTTCAATGATATATTCACTTACTCCTTTAATAAAAGCATTAACATGGACTATTGGTTCAATATTTTTCTTACAAAATATCGGCGTTCAAATGACTGCTATTTGGGCTTTACTAAGCGCAGGTGGTATTGGAGCAGGATTAGCTTTGAAAGATCCAGTTCAGGAGTTTTTTGAATATATAACAATTTTGCTTGATAAACCTTTTCAAAAAGGTGAGTTTATAAAATCTGATGGAGTCCTCGGAATGGTTGAGAGGGTGGGAGTAAGATCCTCAAGGATAAGAAGTATTAATGGAGAAGTAATAGTAATGAGCAACAGCGCCCTAACAAATGGAATAATTTCAAATTACGCACAAATGAAAAAAAGGAGGTTAGTGCATAAATTGGGAGTTGTTTATGAAACCTCTCCAAAACTTATGAAATTGATTCCAATAATAATTAAAAAAATAGTTGAAGATACAAAAGATGCTTCTTTTGATAGATGTCATTTCACAGATTTCGGCGACTTCAGTCTTAATTTCGAACTTGTTTATTACATCCCAACAAATAATTATCTCGCTGCAATGGAAGCTCAACAATCTATAAATTTAAGAATTATTGAGGAATTTGCGTTTAATAATATAGAGTTTGCATTCCCAACACAAACCTTAAATATTGAAAGTAACAAAGCCAAATGATCTACAAATCTCTTCACTTAAAATCCAGAGTTTTGAAGCCAACTCAGAATTATTTGCCTCATCACTAACGTTACTTTCAACTAATTTATGTTTTTTAAAAAATATAAGTTTATTACTTAAATGAACGTAACCAATATTACTAAAATTTGAATCAAAAATAATTTCAGAAAGTAATTTACCAGCATTTTCTATACTCTCAGAAATTCCTAAAATATTTTTTGCAAGTTTAGAAAAAATCAAATATCCAAAGAGATTAAAACGTTTACTATATCTAAAAAAACCTGAATCATCATTTGGTATCACAAGACCGGGAGCCCAAGTAATTACAGAAATTTTACTAGATGATAATTTTAATTTTTTTGCAAGTTCTTTAGCGAACAAAATATTACATAACTTACTATTTTTATAAGATTCATCAGCATTAAAATTCAAAAATTGACCAGTTACTTTTTTTCTAAAATCAACTAGATTATTAAGCCCTGCTTTCTTTCCTATATTTCCACCTGAGCTATTGGGATCGTGTACATCTGATGATGTAATAATAATTCTAGATTCTTCTTTGTCTATAACTAAATCTTTTAGTGTATTCACTAAGTAAAAATGAGCAAGATGATTAACTGCAAAAGTTAGTTCTACCCCCTGTTTTGATACTTTAGGGTAAAAAGAACCCGTATATTGCAATCCTGCATTTAAAACAACAACATCTAAAAAAATCTTTTTACTAATAAGGTAGTCCTTAATTTTTTTTATATTCTCTAGATTTGAAAGATCACAATTTTTAATAATATTTAAATATTTATAGAGGTAATTTTTATCATAATATTTCTCAATTTTTTTGAGAAATTCATTCTTTCTAAATTCAGATTTTATTACAACGTATAAATTATTTTTTGTCTTTAGTAAATTAATAATGGCAAAAAGCCCTATGCCTGAATTTCCTCCAGTAATTAAGATATTTTTATTTTTAATCATTTAATTAGCTATATATTTTTTATAATAAAAAAATTTTTAAGTATTTTTTTTATTTTGTAATCTTATAAATTATTGTTAAAACACTGAAAACTTAGTCACTAGTAATTGATTAATTTGATTATTATTAGTCTACTCTCATTACATGTATTGGATGAAATATATAGTCCTAAGCGAAGAAGTAATAATTTGTTCCATAAATTTCTTTAATCATAAGATTTATATTTAATGTCAAAAGCAAATATGCCAGATGTTCTTGTTTTGGGTGCAGGGCCTGCAGGCATGGCAATTGCCTCAGCTTTAGGGAAGGAAAAATTAGATGTTGAAGTGCTTTCTCCAAATGGACCAGATGAACCTTGGCCAAACACATATGGCATTTGGGGGAAAGAAGTTGATCAACTAGGGCTTCAAGATTTACTTGAATATAGATGGAAGAATACTGTAAGTTTTTTTGGGCATGGCGCTTTAGAAGAACAGGACGATGAGAATAAAGCCACGGAACATTCACTAGATTATGGACTATTTGATAAGAAGAAACTCCACAATTATTGGTTTAATGAATGCAATAAGGCTCTTATTAAATGGCATCAAGGCTTTGCAAACAAAATACATTTTGAAAAAAACAAAAGTACAGTAACTACAAAAGATGGCAATACATACTCTGCAAGATTAGTAGTAGATGCAACAGGATATGATCCTGTTTTTCTTAAATTAAAATCGTGTGGCCCCTTAGCAGTCCAAACTTGTTATGGGATAGTAGGTAATTTTAGTAAACCTCCACTTAAGAAAGGGCAGTTTGTATTAATGGACTATAGAAATGACCATCTCAAAGATGAACAAAAAAAAGAACCGCCCACTTTTCTTTATGCCATGGATATGGGGGATGGGAAATATTTTCTTGAAGAGACATCTCTTGGTTTGGTAAATCCTCTAACAATGGAAAATTTAAAAGAAAGACTAGAGAAGAGACTTTCTTATCGAAATATATCAATCACAAGTATGCAACATGAAGAGCTTGGCTTATTTCTCCCTATGAATATGCCAATCCCAGATTTCAAACAACAAATTCTTGGATATGGTGGTGCCGCTTCAATGGTACATCCTGCATCTGGATATTTAATTGGTAATGTTTTAAGAAGAGCTCCACTTGTCGCTAAGGCAGTCTCAGAAGCAATTAAAAACAAAAATCTAAGTACATATCATATCGCTAGAAAAGGTTGGGAAACTTTATGGTCAAAAGAATTAATTAGGAAGAAGTCACTTTACCAGTTTGGATTAGAAAAACTCATGAGATTTGACGAGAAACTATTGAGAGAATTTTTTGGAAGTTTTTTCCAACTACCTAAAAATCAATGGTATGGTTTTCTAACTGATACTCTTTCCTTAAAAGAGATTGTATATGCGATGTGCATAATGTTTATAAGGGCTCCATGGAGTGTAAAGAAAGGCCTTATGATTATGCATGGTAGAGAATTTAGAATGTTACTTAGGATAATATTTCCAAACATATAGTTTAAAAATGAGAACCATACTAATAAGTGGAGCCAGTAGAGGTATTGGACTAAATATTGCACATAAAGAATTAAAAGAAGGCAATAGAATTAGTGTTGGCATAAGAGATTTAGAATCATTAAAAGGTAGCGCTATTGATCCAAATAAATGGCCAGAAAGGAAAATTATAATCAACCACTATGATGCATTAAAAAAAATTACAGCCGAAAATTGGATAAAGAATACCGAAGATGAATTTGGAGGATTTGATTCAGTAATAAATTGTTCTGGAGTATTATCGAAAGTTCCTTTCTTATACAAAGATGGAGATGAAGAAGATATTTTGAATACATTAAATATTAATTTTTTGGCAATTTGGAATTTATGTAGGCTTTCTTGGGATCATTTATGTACCTCAGGCAGAGGAAGAATTATTGTTTTAGTTTCAATGAGTGGGAAAAGATCTAAAGGCGATTTAGCCGCTTATTCTTCTTCAAAGTTTGCTTTGATGGGATTATGCCAAACGATGAAAAATAAAGGTTGGGATAAAAATATAAGGGTTTCAGCAATTTGCCCAAGCTGGGTTAATACAAAAATGGCTCAAAATATCTCTTCTATAGAAAAATCAAGCATGACACAACCTGAAGATATTGCTGAAATATGCTCAACTATTTTGAAGTTACCTACCCAATCAGTTCCATTTGAAATTGCCTTAAATTGTAATTATGAAATTTAACCTAAATTAAAAATTAAGTAAGCCATTGAAAGCATTGCTATTGCAATAAATAAACCTTTAATTCGATTAGTTAACAATGAAAAAAGAGATAAATCTTCAGAAAAGTATCCTCCAAAACTGCCTGTAATAAATAATATAACCATTGGTAGAGATGCCATTCCGAAAGAATAAGATATAGATTTTAAAACTCCAAAATTCAAATAATTAAAAGTAAAGGAACTTAATGAAAACAATAAAAAAGATGCAAATAAAGTTATGGAAACTTCAGCATCTAGAGTGTGAGGTAAGCTACCCTTTAATTCAAATTGCTTTTTACATTCCCTAATTTGTCTTTTAGAAAGCTTTAAATAACCAGTCTCAGGAATTCTTTGCGACTTATATTTTCTTAGTAATCTTGCTTCAAGAGTTTCTGGCTCCTTTGTCATTATTGATGTTAATAATTCATCTGGCTTTAATTTCTTAATTTTCTTTTCAAGATTATCCGTTTTCCCAATCCTATAAAGATCTCCTACTCTAATGAGGTAAACATATCCCGACATTTGCGTTGTAAAATTAATACTGTTCTTATTTAGATAATACTAAAAGAATTTGGAAAATTAATAGTTTTTACAATATGAAAAACGATATTTTATATTCATTTAGAAGATGTCCATATGCAATTCGTGCGAGATGGGCCTTATTAATTTGTGAAATAAAAGTAGAAATAAGAGAAATTGATTTAAAAAATAAACCTCTAGATTTTTTAGATTATTCAAAGACGAAAACGGTTCCAATACTTATAAAAAAAAATAGTGAAGTTATTGAAGAAAGTCTTGAAATCATACTGTGGGCTCTATCAGAGTCAAAAAAGGAAGACATCAAATTAATTTATTTTCCTGAAAGCAAAAAGGAAGCTATTTTTGAAATAATTAATGAAAACGATAACGAATTCAAATATCATTTAGATCGATTTAAATATTCCACAAGATATAAGAATATTGATGAAGAATTTCATTTCACAAATGCGATTAAATATATAAAGAAATGGAACGAACTTCTTGCAAAAAACAAATACTTTTTTGGTGATAGCCCTACAATTGCTGATTGGTCTATTTGGCCTTTTGTAAGACAATTTAGAATCGCTTGCGAAAATCAAAAAAGAACAAATTATTTAGAATCCTCAATAAAAAACTGGTTAGATTCATTTGAGAAAAATAGAGAATTTAAATCCTTAATGTATAAATACGAATTATGGGAACCATATTCAAGAAAGAATTATTTCCCATGTAATTAACTTTCCAACAACTTCCTTTTCTCAATTATTCTTGCTAACTCCAAAAAATATCCTGCAGTCCTAAATTTGCCTATATTTTTTTCTTTAAAATCAAGATCGCTTCTGATTTCTGCAGTCTCCGCCATAAGCAAATCTAAATCATTTGATCCAAGACTATACAATTCACCAAGTTCTATTTCCCTTCCGAGTAAATGGCTCCTAAACCACTTCCCTTTATTTTCTTGAGGTGGAATATCGTAAGGAGTAAATGACATTAAAATAAAATCTAATCTTTTACTATTGTAGGGTTATTATTGAAACTTTTTCATCTCTACTTTTTTAAAAATCAATGCAATAAAAAGAATTGAGAATGTAATTATGGCACAAATTTCTGTCCAATAATTTAACCCAATTTTAGAAATCATTAATGGTGCAAGAACTGTGAATAGTCCCCCAGAAAGAATTAACTGAGCAAATAGCTGTTTTGACGTAAAAATTGGTAAAGTCTTAGAAATATTTTTAGGATCTGCAAGCCTTAAAAGAAGTAAACCAGAAGCTACTACACCTGTAGAATTTCCAAACTCTATCAAACTTTTTTCAAACCAATAATCATCAAAAATAAAGTATGCAAAATAAGCAATGCATAATAAATTCCAAAATAAGCCGAAAATAGTAAACACTAGAATAAGTATCCAATTATCAAAAACAACTGCAATATCTAAACTCGCCATAGCTGTAAAAATTAATAAGTCTGTGGATAAAATACCAATTTCCCTTTGCAGAATATTTGAAATAAATTCTGTATTTTTGGTTTTCTCTAAAATATATCTAATGAGGAGAGAACCTATAAGGATAAAAGGGAATACTGGTAGTGAAAAAATAATTTCCTTCGAAAAATCACCAAAAGAACTTGAAATATACCTTAAAAACTTAAGTAGCAAAACACCAAAAGAAATTGCCAAACCAGAAAACCCAAGATTTATAATAAAAATTCTTAAATCTGCAAAAATTCCTATCTTATTTTTGTCCTTTAGTTTTTCTTTTTGTTCAATAATTTCCTCAGTATCTGAGAGACCTAAAGATCTACCAAGAAAGATAAATATGCTTCCCAATATTGAGGAAGATAAAAGACCCATTGTTGCCATAGCCAATCCTAGATCTAAACCATTTGGGAAACCTAGTTTATTAAAACTTTCACCAATTATTGATGCCGCTCCATGACCACCCTCAAAACCGACCTCTATTAAACAACCCATCAGAGGATTTGCATCCATAGATTGAGGTAGAAAATATTTAACTACAAGACCACCAACAAAAAATTGTCCGAAACCTAGTGAAAGAGCTAATAGAAATTGATTAAAAATTGGTTTAACTAAACCATTTATATTAGGAATAGGTCTTCCCATCATTAAAGTTGCGAAGACTAATGATAAAAGAGGAGTAGGAAAATTACTCCAAACATTTATTGTTTCTTTTGTTAAAAAATGTATCACTCCAAATGGACCTATAAATATACCTAAAATTCCTGATATAACTGCAATCGGCAATCCAAATCTCTCAAGTTGAACAGCTAATTTAAATTTCCTCCCAAAAACCAACAAAAAAAATATAATTAATAATCCTAAAAAACTTATTAAGAGAGAATTTGAAAAAATATCTTTATTCTGCAGAGAAAAAATATTCAATGATTTCAAAAACATATAATTATTAATCTAAATTAATAAACAAAATTTTTCAAATAAAAAAGGCCCTTTAAAGGGCCTTTAATTTAAAGATTAACTTAATAATTTAATCCTTAAGGGTAATTGTGGCACTATCAATATTACTAATAGCATTAGTAACTCTCTTGAAATCAAAGCCTAATGCTCTTAGAGCATGCCAAAGGTGACCTTGAATAAAGAAGAAACCAAAATAGTAGTGAACATTTGCTAACCATGCCCTTGACGTAAACTCACCATCAGGAAGATCAACAGTATCAATCCAATATGGAGAAATACTAAACTTCAATTCTAGTGGTTCACCAAAATATTCAACAGGATATACAGTTGTATTGGAAGCACTCCAGAAAGCTGCGATAATAGCCATCCAGCCTATACCAGCTAAAGACCAAGATAGAACAGCTTCTGCTGATAGAAGACCTTTACCTTTGAACTTGGTGAATTCTCCTACTTGCTTAGTAGCAATATGCCATGCACCACCTGTTATCTCGACAAAAGCTAAGAATGCATGACCACCCATAACTTCTTCCAGACTATCAATAGTCAAAAAGTCTGTTTGATGATTCCAAATTTTTGCTAAGTTTAATTCGTATTCAACTTGTCTTACAGCACCAATAGCTGGATCATAAATCCCATGGACTCTGGCCCATTCAACGAAAGCAATAACCGCAAATCCTAAGAAGAGGAGATGATGTCCAAGAATAAATGTCAATTTGTCAGGATTATCCCATTCAATATTGAATTTTCTTGCTCTAGCAATATCTGAATCTTCTAAATTTCCTGGAAGAAGTAGAGAGTGTAAAAGTCCTCCAGCAGCTAAAACCATAGAAGAAACTAAGTGTACTATTGCAATTGCAAGTACAGGTTTAGTATCTCCCATCGCAACGCCATTAGCATCAAACCCTATCCCTAGAGTTGCTAAGTGTGGAAGAACAATTAAAGGTTGATGACCCATAGGAACACTAGGATCAAATCGTGAGAGTTCAAAAAGGGTGAATGCACCGGCCCAGAAAACAATTAATCCTGCATGAGCTACATGAGCAGCGATAAATTTTCCTGAGCGGTTAGCTACACCTGAATTTCCAGCCCACCACCCGTAAGTGGTATCTGGATTACCGTAGGTTTGCATTTAGGAAATGATTAGCTTAAACGTTTTGAGAATACTTTAATTTTCATCAAACAGTTGAATTCACAACAAAATTGTAAAAATTAGTAATCCTAAGAAAAAAAATTAATTAATTTACTAAAACGATTTTCTATATAAAGAAGTGAGATTTCAACTGTAAAGTTATTGCAAGAGAATAGATTACATATCAAATAAAAAGAGTTTTGAGTTTAATTTATTTTTATTAAATTTCTTTTTGCTGACATTAAACGATGTTTTGTTTCATTAAACCCTTCTATTTATTGCCTCATTCTCAAACAATTATTAAATATGGGATAAGACATCTAATATTATGACTACTTCTCAAGAGTCTTCTAGAAAATTTTCACTAGAAATGAAATCTGAAGTTCATTACAAAAAGGCTGCAAAATCATACAGAAAATCAAAACAATATATAAATATGATTAACTTATATCCAACTTTGCAAAATACTCTAATTGAGTGTAAGGATGAAAATCTAATAGAATAGAAATTATATATTTCCAAACAAAAAAATTAATTAGTTTTTATGCTGCAATATTGTAATTTTCTTCAGAATAAAATTTATTAATTATTTTTCTGCACATTTTTATATTGTAAAGAGCTTTGGGTTTCCAAGGTTTCTTCTGACCGAGAGGAGAGCTTTTCCAATGAATTCCAGGCTTTAGTATTCCATTTTCTCGTAAAAAAGAAAGTTTAATTTCAGTTATTCCTAGTTTTTCCGCGGTCAACTCTGATGAGCTCCATATATCCCCTAACATTGAATTAAGTTAATATTATTAATCCTTGATAGCGTTAATTTTATTTTTTTGAAAGGGGTAAAACTTTAAAATAATTATTAAGTAACAAAAAACCTAGTTATCTATTAAGAAAAGAGATTTGAAAGATTTATGCCAAATTAAGAAATATTAAATAAAGAATCTTCATTTATAAATATCTCATCGATAACTTCTACTTTATTGATGAATTTATAGTTAACGTATTCTTCTGTAATCGATTGAATCTTTGGAAGATTAATCCAACCCTTGTGCCAATTTCCACTATTTATTAATTCTTCGTAAGTAGTTTTTAAGTAAATTTCAGAATCAAGGACAGAAACCATTAAAAAAGTAATATTTCCTTGTTCTCTAGTCTCATTTAATAAAACAAAATGTCTCAATCCATTTATAGTTTTGTTAGAGGTCCAGAAATTTTCCATAATTATTTTTTCTTAATGTTTCCCTCAGAATTTTCTCTGGATATTTTTTTATATTCATTTCTAATTTCTTCTAATAAAATTTTTCTTTTATCCATATATTTTAAAGAATCTTGTTTTAATAATCTATATCTTTCTTTTTTAGTTAAATTCATCCAATTATTAAGATTTTTCTTACTGAAAGTTGTAAATTTTTTAGTCCTCAATACTTTATTTTTTCTATTTAATTTAAGGAATTTTTTTAAATTAAAAAAAATAAATATAAAAAGAAAAATAATTACTAACTTTAAAAACATCACTTTACTAGTAAATTATTATTTATCCACTTTTCTAGTTCAATATCATTTTCAAAAGATATAACATCTTCTTTAGTCCCATTACCCAATTGATCAAATAACCTTATGATGAATTCTCCGTTAGCTGCCTCATCATCACCTATAACAATTATACTTTTAGATTTTAATTTATTAGCCTTTTTAAATTGTTTAGAGAAAGAGGCTCCACTTAAATCCAACTCAACTAATAAATCATAATTTCTTAATTTTCTAGATAAATTCATAGCTAATGATTCAGCAATTAAGCCTTGATTAATAATATAAATATCGATATTTCTTGGGACTTCAAGCTCTTTTCCGGCTAGCAAAATTAATCTTTCTAAACCAATCGCAAATCCAATTGCAGGGGTATTTGGCCCTCCCATTTGTTTTATTAAATCATCGTATCTTCCCCCTCCGCAAACAGTGGCTTGGGAACCTAAAGCACCACTAGTAATTTCAAAGGCTGTATGGGTGTAATAATCTAAACCTCTTACTAGATTAAAATTTTCAACGAAAGGTATTTTTAAAACCTTTAAATGTTTTTTTAATTCTGAATATCTTTTATGACTTTTTTCAGACAAAAAATTAAATAATCTTGGGGCATTTTCAAGAACTTTTTTAGTTTGAATATTCTTAGAGTCCAAAATCCTTAAGGGATTTTTTGAAATCCTATTCTGAGAATCTAAATCTAGAGAATCTTTGTTGATTTCAAGCCATTTTAAAAATGATTTTTGAAAATTTGATCTATCATAAAAATCGCCCAGTGTATTTATTTCAAGATTAAGTTCTTTAATTCCTAATTTACCTAAGATATCCCAAGCTAGAGCAATAATTTCAACATCACTTCTAACTGAATCGTATCCTATAAACTCAACACCTAATTGATGAAATTGTCTTTGCCTGCCTGCTTGAGGTCTTTCATATCGAAACATAGGCCCCATGTACCATAGTTTATGCAGAGGATTAGACGATATTCCATTTTGTATTAACGCTCGCGCAACGGAGGCGGTTCCTTCAGGCCTAAGAGTGCAGGATCTCTCACCCCTATCAAGAAATGTATACATTTCCTTACTGACAACATCTGTTCCTTCTCCAATTCCTCTTATAAATAATTCAGTCATTTCTAATATTGGTGTTCTTATTTCTTTGATAGATGCTCTTGTAAGCTGCTCTAATAAAATTTTTTCAACGTTTTGCCACTTTATTAATTGATCAGGCAATAGGTCGACAGTTCCTCTAAGATTTTTTAAGTTATTCAAAGTTCTAGAAAATAATTCAAAATTTTTAATTCAAGTAGAAATTAATCTTTGATTAGTTGTTTTGTGAGATAATTTTAATTTAACATTTAGAAAAAATATTGGAAATTAATAAAAATAAAGAGAATCAGCATTGCGGTACAAAACCAAAAAAAATTGCGTTTGGAATAGCTCCTCTAGGAATAGTCTCAATAGGAATAGTGCCAATGGGAGTAATAAGTATTGGAATAGTGCCAATGGGGGTATTTTCTTTTGGTGCAGTAGCAATGGGAATAGTCAATTTATCAGTAGTAGGGATGGGAATTATCTCATCCGGTATAACGACCATGGGAATATGGGAGTATTCACCTAATTCTAAATACAATCATAATAATCATTCCAAACAAATTTCAAATTCAAGCGAAAAAAATATCATGTCAGATTTATTTAACACTAAACAAGAAGCTGAAAAGGCTGCTTCAAAATACGGTTGTGTTGGATCACATAAAATGGATAATAAATGGATGCCCTGTAAGATGCACTAGATATTTTCTTTGTCAAAAATTAATTGAATATTAATTCAAAATCTCTACTCTAAAATCAAGATTTTTTGCCTCATCAGTGGTTAATTTTCTTGACCAAGCTCCCTGCACAGGACTATTCCATCTGAACCCAGCATTTTTAGCTAAAGACCTGTCTTCGTAGCTAATAAGCGCCCTGTATAAAAACCTCGGTTCGGTAGCTTTAAGTAAAAGTTCCTCTAAATTATCACATTTTTTGAATACCTCAGATATATAAAAACAATCAGACAAAGCTCTATGTAAATTCCAAACTGGTATTGAAAAAGATAGTGCTAAATCAGTTACTGAAGGTCTTGTTTTAAGTGACTTTTGAAAAGACCAATTAATATCCTCTAAACTACATATCCATTTTTTTTTAAGCTTAGGCAATCTTCCTTTGCCAAACCATTTTTTATCAAACTCTACATTATGCGCAACAATGAAATCCGAACAATCAACAAGTTTCAGAAAGAAATTCAATCCATCTTCCCATGGTTGAGGGATATTAGTTACTTCAGCTGATATACCATTAACATGTTCCGCTTCATTATTATTAACTGGAAATAAAAATGAAACTTGCGAAAGCACGCACTTAAAAGATACATCAAACAAAATACAACCTATCTCTATGACTTCATCTTTATTTTCGTCTAGACCTGTTGTTTCAGTATCAAGAATTAAAATTTTTTCAATTTTTTTATTTTGATTAGCAACACTCTCTTCAGAGGGATAACTGATAACTTGATCCTGAAGAATATCCAATTGATTTAATTTTTTTTTGTTAGATAGTTCCAATTAGCTGAAAATACTTTTTTTTATCTTGACGCATTTAATAAAAATTTCTCTTAAATTAATATAAATTAAGAAAATAGTAAAAGAATAATTTTTGAAACATTTTTAGTTAATGAAAGATGACTTTTACAAAATATCAATTTAATAGCTTTTGTTATTGGCCTTCAAATCCTAAAAAAATTGTGGAATTCATTGGTGGAAGTTATTTAGCTTCTAAACCAGATTTAACTTATAAAAGATTCATAGAGAGTTTAATTAATAAAAACTATGCAGTACACGCATATAAATACACTCCACAATTTGATCATCAACAACTTGCTATTAAAGCATGGAGGGATTTCAAAAATTGCCGAATATCTTTATCCAAAAGAATAGGAGCATCAATTCCTTCGATAAGAATTGGACACAGTCTAGGCTGCAAACTTCATCTAATTTCCCCTGATGGTGGAAGAAATTGCGAAAAATTTATATCAATTAGTTTTAATAACTTCAGCGCTAACAAATCAATTCCATTATTGAAACAAATTTCTCAAAAATTAGAATTCAACAGTGAATTCAGCCCAAGCCCTGAAAGAACTTTGCGATTAATTCAAAAAACATATAATCAAAAAAATAACTTCCTAATAAAATTTAATTCAGACGAATTAGATCAAACAGATAAATTACTTTCTTGTTTAAAAGCAAGAAAAGAAGATAATTCTAAGGGGGTAATGTTAAAAGGAACACATACTATAATTGCAAGCGCAGGACTAAGAGAAAATTTTTTGGGAGACTGGGCCGATGATAATTTCAAAAGAAATACTATAAAAAAAATTTCCAATTTAATTGATGAATCTGATTAAGATAATTCTTTTAGCTTTTCCAAAACGGAACTATCTTCAAGAGTGCTTATATCACCACTAATTTTTTCACCAGCAGCCAAAGATCTTAAAATTCGCCTCATAATTTTTCCACTACGTGTTTTCGGAAGAGACTCAGAAATTATAATTTTTTCAGGCTTTGCGATAATTCCAATTTCATTAACAACATGTTTCTTTAAATTCTCTACTAATTCTGAAGAACTGTTCACGTCTTTCTCTAGAGAGACAAACGCAACTATAACTTCACCTTTTAAATCATCTTTTTTGCCCACGACTGCAGACTCTGCAACAGATTTATGACTTACCAAAGCAGATTCGATTTCCATAGTTCCTAATCGATGTCCTGAAACACTTATGACATCATCAACTCTACCCATAATCCATATATATCCATCTTCATCAATGCGTGCTCCATCTCCAGCAAAATAAACATTTTTTTCTCCTTTAAAGGAAATATATTCCCAATAACTCTCCAAATATCTCTCTGAGTTTCCGTGAATTGTTCTCATCATTCCTGGCCATGGTTTCTTAATAATCAAATAGCCACCCTCGTTCTCCTCAACCTTATCTCCATTCTTATCGACAATTTCAACTTCGATTCCTGGCAGAGGGAAAGTAGCTGAACCTGGCTTTGTAGCAACGACCCCAGGCAAGGGACTGATCATCACACCGCCAGTCTCAGTTTGCCACCAAGTATCAACAATAGGGCATTTATTTTTACCAATAACATCCTTGTACCAAATCCATGCTTCAGGATTAATTGGTTCTCCAACTGTTCCCAGCAGTCTAAGACTCGCAAGATTATATTTATCAGGAATTTCACGCCCAGACTTCATAAATGCTCTTATTGCAGTTGGCGCAGTATAAAAAATAGAAACCTTATATTTTTGAACAATTTCCCAAAAAGCCCCTAAATTTGAAGGTCTTGGGACTCCCTCATACATTAAGGTTGTAGCACCATTAGATAAAGGCCCATAAACTATGTAACTATGGCCTGTAATCCAACCTACATCAGCAGTACACCAGTAAATGTCGTCATCTTTCAAATCAAAAATCCATTTAAATGTCAAATGGGACCAAAGATTGTAACCACCTATAGTGTGAACTACACCTTTGGGCTTTCCGGTGGAGCCAGAAGTATAAAGAATAAAAAGTCTATCTTCGCTATTCATTATTTCTGGTTCACACTGATCTTTTTGATCTTTTAATAATTCGTGCCACCATAAATCTCTATCATCAACCATCGAAATATTTTTTTTGGTTCGTTGAACAACAACTACTTTTTCAACAACTTTATCTGCCCCACTTTCAATTGCCGCATCAACTGCTTGCTTAAGTTCAATCACTTTATCTTTTCTAAATCCACCATCAGCAGTAATAACAAATCTTGCGTTTCCATCAATTAATCTATCTTTTAAAGCTTCTGAAGAAAATCCACCAAAGACAACCGAATGGGGCGCGCCAATCCTTGCACAAGCTAACATCGCAAACATCGCTTCAGGAATCATAGGCATATAAATACATACCAAATCTCCTTTTTTTATACCAATTTCTTTTAATCCATTAGCCGCTTTGCATACCTCTTTTAGAAGTTCTTCGTAAGTATATTTTTTGCTATCCCCGGGTTCACCTTCCCATATAAGTGCAGTCTTTCCACCAAGCCCGTTCTTAATGTGTCTATCTAAGCAATTAGATGTAATATTCAGTTTCCCTTCTTTGAACCATTGAAAAAAGGGCGCATTTTCATTGTCTAATACAGTTTGAAATGGTTCAAACCAATCTAATTCAGATTTTGCAAAAGATTCCCAAAATTGAATAGGATTATCCGATGCTTGTTTTTTTAGACTTAGTAATTCTTCTTGAGAACTAATGTTGGAGTTTTCTACAAATTTTTTTGATGGAGGGAAAATTCTTTTTTCTTCAAGTATGTTATTGATTGAATTTTTTTTATCTAATGACATTAAATAAGATGATGCCTAATAAACTTAAACGAAAAAATTATGGTTTTCAAAAATTTTAATATTAATTTAGCTGAAAACTTTTTTAGTAAATTTAATAAAGACGGCCAAGAACAAATTCAGGGAGAGCCATTAATGCTCTTTTATACTCTGAGTCAGGAAGCCAAACAATTGCCTCTTTAGAACGCATTGCAAAATCCTCTGCTAATTTTCTAGAACTTTTAATTGCTTTAGAATTCATAATGATATTAAGAGCATTATCTAAATCATCTTTTTCAGCAAGTTCTCTATTTATGAGAACAGACAAATTCTTATTCTCTTCTAAGGCATATAAAACTGGCGCAGTAAGATATCCACTAGCAAGATCACTTACAGCTGGTTTTCCAAGTTGTTTATCGTTCCCAGTAAAGTCAAGTATGTCATCTACTACTTGAAAAGCTAGGCCAATATTTTTACCAAAATCATAAAGCGAATTTAAATTCTCATCGTTAAGATCACTTAAAACCCCAGCTGCTTTACAACTATTAGCAATTAAAGACGCAGTTTTACAATAGCTTTTGTTTATGTATTTTGAAAAAGATTGAGCCGAATCGAATCTGTTTAAATTTTGTTTAATTTCACCTTCAGCTAAATCCATTATTACTCTACTAAGTAATTTAACCACTTTGACATTATCAAGATTTGCCAAGTGCCAGCTTGCTTGAGCGAATAAAAAATCACCTGCCAAAACAGCAACTCTAGTATTAAATCTACTATGAACAGTATCTACCCCTCTTCTTGTAGAGGCCTCATCAACAACATCATCGTGGACTAATGACGCTGTATGAATCATTTCAGTTATTTCAGCAAGCCTTTTATGTTTACTTTTTAAATTGAATTCAGGGGATATAGCTTTTGAAATTAATAAAACGATCCCAGGTCTCAGTCTTTTTCCTCCTGCACTAAAAAGATGTTCCGCTGCGGCTTGAAGAATTGGATGACCAGCTCCAATGAGATTTTTCAGCTCAAGAATAAGATCATCAAGATCATTTTCAACTGGTTGTAATAGTTCTGTAACTGTGTTCATGATTGACCTCTTGTATATATTAAGTAATCAAACATTGCTTCGGAGGTTAACAACGCGAATTTCTTTATTAATTTCAAGCCAAAATTTTACTTTTTTGGAAAATTCATCTTTTTTTGAAGTAACAAAAAATTCCACATTATCGTAAGAAATACCTTTATAGCGTTCAGTTTTTGGAATTATAAAAGCTTCATTGAATTTTTTTATTAACGCTTCCGAGGGATCAATAATTTTTATATTTGAATCTATTTTTTTTCTTAAAAAGTTAAAAATTAAAGGATAATGGCTACACCCAAGTATTAATTCTTCAATATTTTCACTTAAAAGTGGACTTAAATACAAATCAGCAAGATAATTTAATTTATAAAAATTAATCTTCTCTTTTTCAATTTCTGATACAAACTCTGGACATTCTTGTTGTAATATTTTCAGATTCTCTTTTTTAGAATTTATAACATTTTTATAAAATGATGATCTGATTGTTGTTGGCGTTGCCAAAACACCAATTATTTTTTTATTAACTATTTCCGATACTGAGTTTATAAGGTCAAAACAGGGTATCGCTAATTTGTTTTCTAAAATATCAAGTGCACATGCATTTGTAGTATTACAAGCAATTAAAAGTGCATCCAAATTCTTATCTTCAAAAAAACTGCAAATCTCTTCTGCAATTACCCTTATCTCTTTATAGTTTTTATTTCCAAAAGGAATTCTTTTCGTATCAGCCAAATAAATAACTTCAACATCCCTACGTGTTTTTAATAAAGAATTAAGGATCGTAAAACCTCCTATACCGCTGTCAAATATACCTACTTTAATTTTCACCCTACTTTAGAAAGATACTCAAGGATACCTTTTGCAATTGCATAAGCTACTCTTTTACGATGAGCAGCTTTTTCTAATCTTCTTGCATCTAGTCTTCCTGTTAAAAATCCAATTTCAACAAGAACTGCAGGCATTTTAGTATTTTTAATTACATAAAATCTACCCTGTTTAACCCCTCGATCAGGACTCCCTGGGGAAACTCTTAAAATTTGTTTTTGAATTTTTTTGGCCAGTAATCTACCTCTCCAACCTCTAAAGTAAAAGGTTTCTAAACCATTAATATCCCGCCTTTTCCCTCTTGAGGCATTTGCATGAATACTTACAAAGATATCCGCATCAGTTTTGTTAGCAAAGGAAACTCTAGGAGGTAAATCCAAATTAACTTCATTTATTCTAGTTAACATAACTTTGACTCCTTTTTCAGAAAGCCACTTTTTAACTATTTTGCTTACCTCGAGTACAACATCTGTTTCTCTAATCCCGCCAATACCTATTGCTCCTGGATCAGGCCCTCCATGCCCTGGATCGATAACAACAGAAAATTTATTTTGTTTTACGTTTGGTAATTGCAAATAATCATTAACTTTTTTTCTCACAAAATTTGATCTTTGATTTTCTTTTGAATTTCTTATTTTCTTATTAACATCGCCCTCACCAATCTTCCTGAATGAATATTTTGGTGTAAATAGTTTAATTCTCCACCTATTTTGGTCTAAGCCAACCATTTTCCAGGTCAAAGGGGCCAAATAAGTTTCTTCCTTGAATTCAATTACTAGTCTTGTTTTACCCTTGCTTGGTTTACCCAATCTAATTTCTTTAATTGGACCATTACCTTTTATTTTTCTAGGATTTTTTAATTCTCCAGGGAAATCTACCCAAAATCTATCCCCATAGATTTGGTTGGCTTTCTGAAAATATGCTTTTAAATTTGTATTTGATTTAGTCCTTAAATCTAAAACACCATTGGTTTTCAAAACCCATGCCGCTAGTGCACTTGAGCATTTTACTGGAAGAATTGCAGAATTAAGAAATAAAAAAACAGCTAAATAACGAAAAAGTTTACTATTTAAAAACTTTGACATTAATTCGAAAACAATTTGTTTTTTCTATGTTTAAGGCTTGGCATCTGTTCTCTAATTTTCTTTACTCTTTCTTTATCAGCAGGAGCTATTGCAGCACCTTGTGTTTTTCCCGCATCGGACAAAACTGTGCCCCATGGGTCAATTACCATTGCATGACCATGACTTTGTCTTCTACCATAATGAATCCCAGTTTGAGCTGGAGCAACCACATAGGCAGTATTCTCAATGGCTCTTGCTTGTAAAAGTATTTGCCAATGATCTTTCCCAGTAAATGCTGTAAAAGCTGCGGGAATCATAATTAAATCTGCACCATTCGAAGACAAATATCTATAAAGTTCAGGGAATCTAACATCGTAACAAATTGATAATCCTACTTTGCATAAACCCGGGATATCTACGACAGGTGGATATTTCTCCCCGGATAAAATAGTAGACGATTCCTTATACAAATTTCCATCTGGCAAATCAACATCGAATAAGTGTATTTTGTCGTATTTTGCCAAAATCTGTCCATCTTTCCCAAATAGTGCTGATCTATTAAAAGTATGAGTATTATCTCCTGCAGGAACAGGATATCCTCCACCCAAAAGAAATACTTGATATCTTTGTGACATGGTTTTGAGGAAGTTTGTACATTTTATTGACAATTCAGAAGCTAATCTAAGTTTTTCATCATCTTCTCCTAAAAAAGCAAAATTCTCAGGTAATCCTATTAACTCAGCACCCCTTCTAGAAGCTAATTCGATCTGTTCTTCAGCTTCAGCAAAATTTACTTCAACATTTGAAGTACTTGTAATTTGCAAAGCTGCTACCAAAAAATCAGTCAAGAACTTACTCCTAGTGAATCAATTCGTAAATCATGAGGCACGAATCACACCTCTTTCAACTTGAGCAGGAACAATATCTAAGCAATCAAGTTCAGAACAACATTTAAAATCATCCTCATAATCTCCAAGACTTGTCAATCTTTTGCCATGGGTTGCAGTTTTTAGACATTTCAAAATATCATCTTTCCAAAATTCCCAGAGTGCTAGTGCTGACTGTAATTCGTCATTCATAATATTAATTTCAAAATCACAGTTTTTTTTCAAGTAGGAGGCTAAAGCACCAGCAGCTAAAGAATCCTCTAGTGAGTATGAGCCTTCCCAACCACTTCCCAGTATTAAAACATTTTCGCTATTAAGTGAAATGATTTTTTCGGCAATTGCTTTCCTATTTGGAAGTCCCATAGCAAATAAATGCTTTGCATGTCTAACTTTTTGCAATGATTTGGTACCATTTGTGGTACTCATAAATAGTCTTTTACCATTAACAACTTTTTTTGTAACTGATAATGGAGAATTGCCTAAATCAAAACCCTCAATCTTCTTTCCGCCCCTCTCTCCAAGCATTAGTCTCTCCTCTGCTTTCCACTTAATTGCTGATTCTTTCAATAAATCTAAATCTGCAAAAACTTGTATTGAGTCAGCGCCATTTTTTAAAGCCCAAGAAATTGTGGTCGTTGCTCTTAAAACATCAATAACAACTGCAATATCTGGAGTTATTTCTGGAACATCTTTTGCAACGTGAAAATAAGTGAGATTAATGATCAAATCCTTTTACTAGATTTATTATAGAAAACAGTTACTTACTTTGAATATTTTTTTTTAAACACAAACTTATTGATAAAATATGTCTAATTTTAATTTGTAAAATCTTATCCAGTATTAATTTGAAAATGAACAATATCCGCACAATAAAAGGTGGAGTTAATTTAAAAGGAAAAATAAAAGTACCTGGAGATAAATCAATCTCTCATAGAGCTTTGATAATTGGAAGCATTGCAAATGGTGAAACTACTATTGAGGGGTTTTTACATTCTGAAGATCCACTATCAACTGCTGATTGTCTAAGAAAATTAGGAGTGAAAATACCAGAAATAAAAAAAGATGTACCCTTTACTATTTCAGGATTGGGTCTCAATGGAATAAAAGAGCCTAATGAAATTCTAAATTGCGGGAATTCCGGTACCACCATGAGATTATTAATGGGGTTATTAGCCGGTCAAGATGGTAAAAGTTTTATCTTAACAGGGGACAATTCTCTTAACGAAAGGCCAATGAGTAGAGTAGGCAAACCATTATCTTTGATGGGTGGCAAAATTTTTGGTAGAGAGAAAGGGAACAAAGCTCCAATCTCAATTGATGGGAATAAACTTAAAGGGTGTGTTATTGGAACCCCTGTAGCTAGTGCTCAAGTAAAATCCGCAATATTATTAGCAGGTCTTAAAGCTTCTGGAACCACTTCTGTTATTGAGCCAGCATCTTCAAGAGATCATACCGAAAGAATGTTAAAAGCATTTGGAGCAGATATAAGTATCAGAGGAGAATTAGGAAGGAACATAGTAATAAAGTCAGGGGGTAACTTAATTGGTCAGAGAATATTAATCCCTGGAGACATAAGCTCTGCTTCCTTTTGGATGATTGCTGCATCTATAGTTCCAAATTCGGAGATTTCAATTCAGAATGTAGGATTAAATCCCACTAGAACAGGGATTTTAAATGTAATGAATTCTATGGGTTGCGATTATGAAATTTTAGATAAATCGACGATTGCTGGAGAACCTATTGGAACAATTAAAGTAAAGACTGCAGATAATTTAAAATCATTCACTATTCAAGGAGATATTCTCCCAAAACTTATAGATGAAATTCCTATCCTTACTGTAGCTGCCTGTTTTTGTAACGGAGTTTCTGAAATTAAGGATGCTCAAGAATTAAGAGTTAAAGAAACAGATCGATTAAAAGTCATGGCAAGACAGTTGAACAAATTAGGTGCTGAAATAACAGAAAAAGAGGATGGTCTAATTATTAATGGTCAATCAAAATTTCATTCTGCGGAGATAGATAGTGAGACGGATCATCGAGTAGCAATGAGTCTTGCTATTGCTTCACTACTCGCAAAAGGCACCTCAAAAATCATGAGGGCAGATGCTGCCAGCGTCTCGTATCCCACTTTTTGGGATGACCTTTCCAAGCTAACTAGCTAACTTGAAAAAATATTTTGTCTGAATTAATTGAAGTTTTAACAAAAGATGGGAGTTACTCTTTAAAAAGTATATTTTTTCAAGAGAATTTCCATAGCTTATTAGGAGCATTAGAGGAAACAAGATTAAAGTTTACAGCTCCTTCTAATTTGCAAAGATTTAAGGGAAAATCTCTTAATGTTTTGGATATATGTTTTGGTTTAGGATACAACACAGCTTCTTTAGTAAATGAATTAATCAAACAAAATTCGTATTTAAATTTGTATGCTTTAGAGATTGATAAAAATCCTCTTAATTATTCGCTTGGAAATGAATCTTTCATGAAATTATGGGCTCCAAAAGTTAAAACAATTTTTGAATCACTGTATCGAAAAAATTACTTTGAGGATCAATTCTTTAAATGTAGTCTTTTGTGGGGTGATGCTAGAGAAAAAATTAACATTATTCCTTCATCTATGAAATTCGATCTGATTTATTTAGATGGTTTTTCTCCTCAAAAATGCCCACAATTATGGACAATTGAATTTTTATCTAAAGTCACTGAAAAGCTTAATTCTCAGGGTTATTTAATAACTTATTCTTCTTCAGCGGCAGTAAGGAAAACCCTAAGAAATCTTGGATTAGAGATTTTTACTATTAAACCAAGTTTTAAAAACAGAAATTTTTGGAGTCACGGAACTGTCGCAATATCAAAATTTGATAGGTGTGAATTGAAACCCAATTTCAATTTTGAAAAGTTATCTTTAATGGAAGAAGAACATCTCTTAACTAAAGCCAGTATTCCTTATAGAGATCAAGGTTTAAACTCAAGTAAAGAAGATATAATTAGTAGAAGATTAGATGAGCAATTTTCCTCAGACTTGTTATCTACAAATAAATGGAGAGAGAAGTGGGGAATGACGAAGTTATCCGTTAAGAGTTAGATTTAAAGAAGTATTTCAAACAACCATGTTAAGTGTTGCGATATTAGCGGCAGGTAAGGGCACTAGGATGGAAAGCTCATTGCCAAAAGTTTTACATAAAATTTCTGGCAAAAGTCTTCTACAACGAGTTATTGATTCATGTGTTGAATTAAAACCTGATCAAATTTTTGTAATTACTGGACACAAATCAAAAGAAGTACAAAAGTCAATCCCTGATGATAAAAATATCCATGTTGTTATTCAAGAACCTCAATCAGGAACAGGTCATGCTATCCAGGTCCTTTGTAGAGAAGTAAAAAAACATGAAGGAAAACTTTTGATACTTAATGGCGATGTGCCACTCATTAAGCCTAGTACTCTAAAAAATCTTTTATACTTACACGATACAAAAAATGCTGATGTTTCTTTAATTACTACAAAGAAAACAAATCCTCATGGATATGGCAGAGTCTTTTTGAAGAAGAATTTTATAGAAAGAATTGTTGAAGAAAAAGATTGCAATGATCTAGAGAGAGAAAATCCATTAATAAATGCAGGTATTTACTGTTTTAACTGGGCTAGCTTGTCAGAAATAATTAATACATTGCAAGGTAATAATAATCAAAAAGAAATTTACATAACAGATACAGTATCTTTGTTAAAGAATTCATTAACACTGGAGGTGGAGGATAATGGAGAGCTTCAAGGAATTAATAACAGAATTCAACTATCAGAGTGCGAGGAAAATATTCAGAATTCAATTAAAGAAAAGCATATGCTTAATGGTGTAACTTTTATAAATAAAGCGAGTTGTTCAATTAGTGAAGAAGCTGAAATTGATAAGGATGTAATCATAGAGGCTAATACACATATAAGAGGAAATACCAAAATAAATAGTCATTGCATTGTTGGACCAAATACTTTTATTGAGAATTCTAATGTGGGATTACATTGTGAAATTTCAAACTCTACTGTTTATGATTCACAGATAATGGATTATATAAAAATTGGCCCTTACAGTCATATAAGACCGAATTCCAAAATATCTTCATTTAGCAAAATAGGTAATTTTGTTGAAATCAAAAATAGTCAATTACAGGAGGAATGTAAAGTAAACCACCTAAGTTATATTGGCGATTCTATTATTGGAAGATCTACAAATATTGGAGCAGGTACTATTACTGCAAATTTTGACGGTCAGAAAAAACATCAAACAAGAATTGGCAAAAATTCCAATATTGGTGCAAATACAGTTTTTATAGCGCCAATAAATCTAGGTGAATCAGTAACAACAGGAGCTGGTTCAGTGATCACCAAAGACTCCAAAGACAATTCATTAGCAATCTCAAGAACTAAGCAAGTAAATATAGAAAATTGGAAAAGAAAGAAATCTTGATCTAATTAATTAATTCAATAACTTTTTCAAGCTGCCAATGTCTGCTCCCTTTTATAAGAATGGAATCACCTTTTTTTGTAGATTTGTTTATCTCTTTAGGTACATCTTTAATATTATTTAAAACTAAAAATTTTTTCTTATCTTTTAGAAAATTGGTGTAAATTTTTTCATTTTTTTTATCGCAAATAAATAAACATTTTTCTATTTCTGAATTATTTACTAATTTGAATATTTCTTTATGATATTTTTCAGATTCTTCTCCCAATTCTTGCATACTTCCAAATATGAAAAATTTATTTTTCGGTTTTTCGAGCAGGTTTTTAATACATGCTTTTACTGATTCTGGCGAAGCATTATATGATTCATCATATATTGTTGTTTTTACTGATTTAAGAATTTTATTCCTTCCATTTAAACTTGCAAAATCAAATTTATTAAAACTCGCAAAATCTATTCCTAGCTCTTTAGCAACTGCATAAGCAAACAAGAAATTCGAAGCATTATGAAATCCCTCAAATGAAATTTGGAAGGTATTTTCTTCAATTAAAATTGTTTTATTAGAAGGATTATAAAATCCTTGTAAATTAACATCTTTCTCCAAGCTCTCCTTTTGATTCTCAATATTTAATAGTTTTACTTTTATCACTCTACCTTTCCAAAATTCTTTTAAAGTTTTATCAAGGAATGGATCATTTGCTGGAATTATTACAACTCCTTTTGGATTTAAAAACTTACTAATTTCACACTTTGCATAAGTAATATTTTTTTTCGAGCCTAACAACCCAATATGAGCTGAGCCAATATTAGTAATAACTGCGATATCGGGTTCACTATATTTTGACAAATTCTCAATTTGTCCAAGGCCTCTCATCCCCATCTCAAGAACTAAAACCTTATCTTCTTTATCTGTAGCAAGAATAGTAAGACCAACTCCAATCTCATTATTAAAATTTGCATGAGATAATTTAATTCTTCCAAGTTTATTTAAAACTCCACCAACCATTTCTTTTGTTGTTGTTTTACCCACTGAACCAGTTATTGCAACAATAGGGATATTTAATTTTTTTCTTTTAAGCAATGTTAATTTTTGAAATGCCTCTAATGTGTCATTTACGACCCAATAAGGAAAATTACTGGGAAGTAATCTCTGCATCCCTTTTTTAATTACTACTGATTTAACTCCTTTCTTTATAACCTCAGGAAGAAAACTATGTCCGTCGAAATTTTTACCCTTGATAGCTATAAATAGATCATTGTCTAATAAAGTTCTACTATCAATACTTATATTTTTAAAATTTAAAAAATCTCTTTTACCCTTACTCAGATTTTTAATATCACCCAAAACATTATTTAATTCTGATAAAGAGAATTCCATTAAAAAACTAGGTCATACTTTTTTTAAAGATGGATCAGCGGATTGTCCGTAAGAAAACTTTTCAATTTCAGCAAAATCTGGAGATGGTTCCTTTATTCCACAAACATCTTTGTACATAATTTCGTATTCGAGTGCGGATCTTTGCCAACTAAACTCTTGGCTCATCGCTCTTTTTTGCAATAATTTCCAACTATCTTTATGCCTAAAGGCCTCCCAAGACCTTACTAAAGATGTATAGAAATCTATGGGTTCGAAGCGATCAAAGCAAAAACCTGTACCACTATTACTTTCAGGATCATGAGGTAAAACAGTGTCAACCAAACCTCCAACTCGCCTTACTATTGGAATAGAGCCATATCTCATAGCAAGAAGTTGACTAATACCACAAGGTTCGAATCTACTTGGCATTAAGAACGCATCAGAGCCACCATATATAAGTCTTGATAAAGAATCATCATAGGTAAGGAATACTGAAAATCTTCCTGGGTAATCTAATGCAAGTTGCCATAATCCAGATTCTAAATACCTATCTCCAGTACCTAAAACAACTATTTGTGAATCTGTATATGCTAAAAGTCTTCTTGAAACTTGTAGAAGTAAGTCAACCCCTTTCTGATCAACTAGCCTACTAACCATTCCTAAAAGATATTTTTTAGTGTTAACTTCTAGACCCATTTCTCTCTGCAGAATTTTCTTATTTTCTAGCCTATTTTCTAAATTCTTAATACTAAATTTTGCTGGCAAAACTGGATCTTTGGCTGGATTCCATTCATCAAGATCTATACCATTAAGAATTCCCCTTAATTTACCTGAAATATAATTAAGTAATCCTTCAAGGCTCTCTCCATATTCATGAGTTTTAATTTCATCTGCATAAGTCGGAGAAACAGCATTTACTCTATCTGCGTACAACATTGCAGCTGCCATTGTGTGGTCTCCATGCATATACCAAGGACACCAAGTCATTTTTTCTAGTTTCCATCTCCAAGGTCCTTGGTATTTTAAATTATGAATTGTAAAGACAGTACTAATTTCGGGGTCCTGATGCATCCACACAGGAATCATTCCAGTATGCCAATCATGGCAATGGAGAACTTGAGGCTTCCAACAATTCCAGGCAAATTCTGCAGTGGCACTAGCAAAAAAGGTAAATCGCCAGTCCTCATTTTCACCTCCATATATCTGGTCAGAGTCAAATGTTGGATGGCCTACTAGGTAAATCACATAATTATGAATGGGATGCTTTGCTTCATATACGGAGAAATCAGTGCCCATTGTATTTGCTCTAAAAACTGGTTCACTAGATACTTCTAAAAGACTCCACAATTTCCCATACCCTGGAATTATTACCCTCACATCGTGACCAAGTTTTATCAAAGATGGTGGTAACGAACCAACCACATCTCCCATACCCCCAACTTTGATCATTGGAGCACATTCAGCAGCGGCAAGAAGAATTCTCATTGATAATTATTTAAAAAGTTCTTTTGAAAAATAAATTAGGGTGTCCACTTGTAGTCAGAGAAGTCTGGTGGACGCTTTTCAAGAAAGGCATCTCTACCTTCTTGAGCTTCTTTTGTCGAATAAAATAATTGTGTTGTGTATCCAGATAATTCTTGAATACCCGCAATCCCATCATTCTCCGCATTGAATGAAGCTTTAAGAATACGAATAGCAGTTGGACTATTTCGTAAAATCTCTCTTGCCCAGATTACACCCTCAGCTTCTAATTCTTCAATCTTTGTAATTGCATTTATCAAGCCCATTTCTAGGGCTTCCTCGGAATTATATTTTCTACATAAAAACCAAATTTCTTTTGCTTTTCTTTGACCAACAAGTCTTGCCAAATAACTAGATCCAAATCCCGCATCAAAACTACCTACTCTTGGACCTGTTTGACCAAATATTGCATTTTCAGAGGCGATACTGAGATCACAAATTAAATGAAGTACCTGGCCTCCTCCAATTGCAAAACCTGGAACTAAGGCAATAACCACTTTAGGCAAACTTCTTATTAATCTTTGAAGTTCAAGTACATTTAATCTCTGATTCCCTTCATCATTTTTATATCCATTTTCACCTCTTACGCTCTGATCACCTCCAGAACAAAAAGAATAAATACCTTTCTTATCTGGGCCGGCCCCAGTAAAAAGAACAACACCAATAGTTTCATCATTTCTTACGATATTAAATGCGTTGATGAGTTCATCTACAGTTTGTGGCCTAAATGCATTTCTCTTTTCAGGCCGATTAATTGCAATTCTCGCGATTCCCTCATCTGATTTATGAAACAATATATCCTCATAAGATTTGCACTCCAACCAGTTTAAATTTGTTTTACCAGGTAATACTTTCATGAATCCTAATTATTCAAAGATAGAAATAATAAATTTAACTGCTAATTATTTTTTCTAGCAGGGCATTTTTTTTACAAATTTCATTTTCGGGATCAATATCAACTTTAATTATTACAGATTTTTGGATAGAAATGCTCCAATTTAATGCCTCTCGTAATTTTTTAAAATTTGCCACACTTCTAAAGTTTACTTGATAGCCCTCGGCAAGTTTTGGCCAGTTAATTTCTTTAGGCATAAGAAAAAGTTTTTTTAATTCATCTTCTTTTAAATTGTTTTTATAGATACGATTAAATATGTTTCCGCCATTATTATTTATTAGAAGAATTGTTAAATTCATGTCGATTGAATTTTCAATCAGCCAACCATTTATATCATGAACAAAAGCCAAATCTCCTGTCACTAGAAGTAGAGGATTTTTAATTCTAGAAATTCCTAATGCAAGTGATAAAGTACCGTCTATGCCAGAAGCTCCTCTAAAGCTGAAACAATTTCTTGTCAAAGTACCGTTCTCTGAAAATGTAAGCCAATCTCTGATCGGGCTACTCGCTGAGAGCATTATTGGATTTTCAGCTGGCCAAAGTTTTGGGACAAGATTTGCAAGCTTATACTCAGTAATTTGATTCTCATTAGTAATGTTCTCTTTTAAAATTTCTCTAACTTGCTCACCATCCTCTATTAGATCCAGGGCTAAGGGAGTAAGAGACTTTTTATTTTTTTCGTTAATTGATAATTCTTCTAACAATAGAGAAGTAAAATTTGATAGCCCAAAATCATATTCAAATGATTTCTTTAAAGGGTCTAATTTTCTATTGTTTTTTTCTTTTATTAGAATTTGTATCCCTTCAAAGTTTTTTAAAAACTTCTCCAAATCATTTGAGGATGACATAGGACCAAGCCTCAAAAGTTGATAACAATTTATTAAATTATTTTTTTTCCTTAATACTAATTCCCAATTTACAACTAATCCTCTCAAATCAGAATAAACTCCTGAAACAGGATCAGCAAAGACTGGCCAACCAGTAATTTCTTGTAATTGTTCTAAAGACTTATTGAAAGAAGGTAAGTCATTTATGGAACCTTGATAGGGACCTACCAAAATAATGCCAGATTCATCTAATTTTAAACTTTTTGAAATTTCTAAGAATTTGTTTTTATCAGACTTTATGTCAACTTCCTGAAAGACATATTTTTTCTTTAAATAAATTCTCTCAAAAGCCTCTAAAACATTTTTTTTATTTAACAAAGAAATACCTAAAGGCTTATCAATAGGTACATTTAAATGAATAGGACCAGGGAAGGTTGATATTTGTTTCTCAGAAATTCGCACTAAATTACAGATTTCATTTTCATCTGTTTTATGGAGTCCTTTTAGATTTGTACTTAAAACTTTTCTGCAGACTGAACTCAAAAAATCTTCTTGATTTACTGTTTGATTAGCCCCACAATCTTTTAACCTTAAAGGTCTATCAGCGGTAAGAAATATAATACCTTTACATGATCTGTCTGCCTCAACTGCCGCTGGCAATAAGTTACTTACCGCAGTTCCAGAAGTTGTAATAACTAAAGAAAGATTACCTGATGCAGCAGAAATCCCAAGAGAGTGGAATCCTGCAGATCTCTCATCTATTGAATTAAAAATATTTACCAGACCTAATTTACTTAATTCTCCAGCAGCTATTGCTAAAGGTGCTGATCTACTGCCAGGACATAGTATTAAATTTTGAACTCCAATTTTTATAAGAAGATTTAAAAGTTGTAAACTTCTAAGAAAATTTTTGCATTCAACAGATGATGTCATAATTTATATAAATGCTTTGGGATTTTCCTTATAACTGAATTAAATAAAACATGTCTACGACTCAAGAAAAAAGAAATTCAATACTAAAGGATTTAAAAAATCTTTTAATCTGGATATCTATTGCTCTAATTATACGATGGCAGGTTATAGAGCCAAGATGGATCCCATCCGGTTCAATGCTTCCAACTCTTCAAATAAAAGATAAAATTCTTGTTGAGAAAGTAACTCCTAAAATCACATCCAAATCAAATCTTTCAAAATTAAAAAATGAAATAGTTGTTTTTAACGTTCCAGAACAATTAATTAATGCTGGTTATGAATCTGATACTGCACTTATAAAAAGGGTAATTGGAATACCTGGAGACAAGGTAGAAGTAAAAGACGGTAACCTTTACTTAAATGACATCGCTCAAAAAAATTATATTTTCGACAAAAATATTAATTATTCTACTGGACCTTTTATTGTCCCAGAAGAGTCATTATGGGTGATGGGAGATAATAGAAATAACAGTATGGACTCACATATTTGGGGATTTTTACCTTATGAAAAGGTTATTGGTAAAGCTATTTTTAGATATTGGCCGTTTAATAAAATTGGACCTATTCGGTTCCCTGCCCTTAATAATTTAGATTAATGGGTACTCGATGTTGTAGGGTTTTTATATCTTGAAGCTGTAGAAATGTTTAATCCAGAATTTCTTGCTACTGAAAATAATGATCCAAATGATGAGAATGATTTAATCCAATATTTACAAAAACAATCTCCAGAAGTTTTGCAAAGAGTTGCAAAATCAGCTAGTGAAGATATTCAAGAAATTATTAGACATAATGTTCAAGGTCTTCTTGGAATGCTTCCTTCAGATCAATTTGATGTAAAAATAACATCTTCAAAAGACAACATTGCTAATTTATTATCTTCTGCAATGATGACAGGATATTTCTTAAGACAAATGGAACAAAGAAAAGAGTTGGAACAAACTCTTAAAAATGATGAAAACATGTCTATTGATGAATAATAGTTTTTTTAAAGATTTACTTCCTCAGGAATTACTCCTAGTTCAAACAACTTTTTATATAAACCAATCAAGAATTTATTATCCTCCGGAAGTTTATCCCACTTTTGAGAATTAATTTCATTAATTAATTTTTGACAATCTTCTGATGTAAATTTTATTGGCGCCGTAAAATGAGCAGGAATTAAATATTCCATATCTTCAAAAGACTTTAAATTTTCTAACCATTTAAGTAACACTTGTTTTGAACGCGGAAAAATTAATTTTTGTAAAACTGGTGCAATTTGAATCTTAGGAGTATCTTCACCCATTATTTCAATAAGAGATGATTCCCAATCTTCGTCCCATAAAAAGGGATAAATACCGAAATGAGATCTCCAATTTCTAAGTCCTTTCTTGAATGAATACTTAAAAATTTCTTTTAAAGGTGGGATATTTAATTTACCTGGTTTCAAAAAAGATGAAAACAAGACTAACCTTTTCCATCCTTTTTTTCTTTTTTCGATGGAGTCTATCAATGGTTCATCTCCTCTCTCTCTAGAATGAAAAAGAAGAGGAGTTGGTTCAAAATTAAATATCTCAGGGGGTGTAGAGTCTATCCCAACTATTGCGTCTGTTACATGAAGAGTTTTCGTAGAATAATGGAAACAGCTTATCTCTTGATATCTTCCGAGTCCTAAATTAAGTGGCCCTAATGAAAACCATTTAAAGGAGTTTGTATGTGGAGTACCTTCCTCAAATAATATTTTTGATCTTTTTGATGGAATTCCTAAAAAATCCAGTGGTAAATTTATGGGAAAACTCCACTGTCCCGGACAAAGCCAGATTTCTGCATCTTTAAAAATTCTTGAAAGAGCTGGCAGTCCAATTTTATGTTCTAGTCCAGAAGCACTCGGTAGAATTATTGTTTTTACTTTGCCGTGAATCGCAATTAATTTTTCTAACTCATTTATTAATTCTTTTGTAGGAGGCAGCGGATTTATTAACATCAATCCATTATCAACCTTGATTACCGTCATTCTTATTGGAACCGCAACATAATAAAGTCCCTGTATTTGTTCCAAGGACCATATTTGATTAGGAATTAATTCTCTTAAGATTGTTTTCTTTTTTCCGTAAGGATATAAGGGAAATATAGGCCACCAATACCACTTTTTATTTGAAGTTTCTTCAACCATTATTATTTATAACCTGCAAATAATTTCTTTAACTTAAATATTCCGTATCTTGGTGCAAATAAAAAAGCAAATAAAAATATAAATGTTTGTGCCAAGACAATTGATCCACCTGTTTCAAGATCAAACCAAAAACTAACGTAGATTCCTATTAGGCTTGAGATAATTGCACTTAATACTGAAATTATTGTCATCTTATCAAACTTATCCGTAAGTAAATATGCAGTTGCCCCTGGTGTAATCAACATTGCAACTACCAAAATAATTCCCACAGACTGCAAGCCCACAACTGCTGCCAAAGATAAGCATGTGAGGAGTAAATAATGTAGAAAAAAAATATTAATCCCAACTGTTTTTGCATGTCTAGGATCAAAACAATAAAGCATTAAATCTTTTCTAAAAATTGATAAAAGGATCACTACCAATAAAGAAATAAATATGGTTTGTTTTACATCTGAAAGTGATATTCCTAATGGACTGCCAAAAAGAATAGAGTGCAGATCAATATTACTTTTAATTTTAGAGACTAATACGATTCCTAGAGCGAAAAATCCAGTAAATACCAACCCAATAACAGTATCTTCCTTAACTCGAGATTTCTGCTTTATAAACCCTATCAATGCTACTGAGCCAACTCCGAAAATAAATGCCCCTAATGAGAAAGGAAGACCTAATGCATAAGCAACCACAACACCAGGCATTACTGAATGTGACACTGCATCTCCCATTAAAGCCCATCCTTTAAGGGTCAAATAACTAGATAAGAAACCACAAACAGCTGCTACTAATGAACTCATAAGAAGTGCTTTTCTCATAAAGTCATGAGTTAGCGGATCTGTTATGAATGAATCTAAAGTTAAAAAAATACAGAGCTCCATATAATTTAAAATTTAGGATTCAGGTCCGAACAAGAAATCAGGTGAGATCCCTCCAAAAGTGGTTGTAATATTTTCAGGAGTGAATACTTCAGAGGTCTCGCCATAAGCTACAACAGTTTTGTTTATTAAAAGAACCAAATCACAAAATTCACGGACATGAATCATATCATGTGTCGATAATAAGATAGTTTTACCCTCATTTTTAAATTGAATAAACAATTCCGAGATAAGCTTCTCAGTTCTTATATCAACACCTGAAAAAGGCTCATCAAGAAGTAATATTGACGCTCTTTGAGCAATTGCTCTGGCTAAAAAAGTTCTTTTTCTCTGACCTCCAGATAAATTTCCAATAGGTGTAGATAAATGATCAGTAAGATCAACTCTTTCAATAGCATCTTTTACCGCCTGAACATCAGACTCTCTTGGACATCTAAATATATTCATTGAGCCATATCTTCCCATCATCACAACATCCCAAACATTTACTGGGAATTGGCTATCAATTCCCTCATTTTGAGGCACATAAGCAATTGTCTGATCTTTTTGAGCAGATCTTACAGACTCTCCATTTATTCTGATTTTTCCCTTTGAAATATTTACAAAACCAGTCAAAGCATTAAAAAAAGTTGTTTTACCGGCCCCATTCATTCCTACTAACCCGCAAATCTGGCCAGCTTTCAATCTTAGATTGGCATCATACAAAGCCACCTTACCGTTGTAATCCACACAAATATTCTCTGCATCAATCCTAAAGTTTTGATAATTAGTTGTTTCCATAATTCAAAGAAGCCCTTTTTTAATCAGATCTAAATTATGCTCAAGCATTTTTATATAAGAACTGGCAGGACCACTATCATCAGATAATGAATCAACAAAAAGATTTCCTCCAAAATTAGCTCCAGTTTCGTTTGCAACAACCATTTGAGATTCGTTACTTACGGTACTTTCGCAAAATACTGATGGAACATTTTTTTCTTTAACTAATGAAATTGTTCTAGCCATTCTTTTGGGAGTAATTTGACTCTCAGCATTAACTGGCCACAAATAAACTTCCTCTAATCCATAATCATTTGTTAAATATGAAAAAGCTCCTTCACAACTTACTAGATACCTTCTATCTTTATTTAAGTTATTAATAAAAAGTGAAAATTCTTTATCTATTGCAGAGAGTTTATCTTTATACATTTTTCCATTTTTTTCAAATAATTTCCTTTTGGAGGGCCTCAATTCTGATAAAGAATCCACAAGGACATCTACGTATATCATCCCTCTTTTTGGAGAAATCCAAGCATGAGGGTTTGGTTTCCCTTTATAAAAATCTTCACTTATAACAATAGGATCTAAATCTTCTGCGACAGTAATTCTTTTAACTTTTAAGTTAGAAACAAATTTTTTAGCCCATAATTCAAATCCAAATCCATTATCAATGAAAACAAAAGCACTAGAAGCATTTACCAAATCACTTGGAGTTGGTTGGTACCCATGAACTTCAACTCCAGGTTTTGTTATAGATCTAACAATATATTCATCTTTAGCTACATTTCTAATTATGTCCGCCAAAACAGTAAAACTTGCCAGTATTACTTCTTTACCTTCACTTTTATTTGATATTCTCCTACATGAGACTGAAACGAGAGAAAGCAGAAGTAACAAACTTAAAAAAAGAACATTTTTTCTCATATCTGAGATATTTATCGTTAGATTATGAACCAAAAGATAATTTCATAATTGGTTTTCTGAGTTCAGAAATAAATCCTTTCCAATTTATTTTTTCTTTTTCAAAAGCTTTTTCAACAATTTTCTCAGAATTTTTCTTTATGAACTCCAAATCAGGTTCTTCTACTCCTTTTGTTATAGCCATAAAATCAGCCAAAGAAGTCGATACTACTCTTGTTAAGTAAGCGGCACTGACAGCCTGAAATGTTCCAGAGACAAGCCAATTTGGGCCATGCAATTTGGTTATGCCAATTAGAGTCTGTCCACTCCATTCAATAACTCCCTGAGAAATTGCAGTCTTTAAAATCTCTTTAGATACTTTATCTAAAATTTCGGGAGACCAATTACATCCCCATATAGACTTAATTTCTTTAATCATTAATGAATTTAGTACTGTCATCGCCAATACATCAATTGATGGGATAGGAGAGATGAAAACAGTAGTCGCTACAAGAATTTGATTTTTTCTTTGTATACCTTTTAACTGTATTCTTCTGATCCCTTCAATTTCAGATTGCCAGACAACATGAAGTTCTTTCAAGAGCCTTTTTTTTGTATTTTCAATATTTTTAGATGAACTTATGAAAAACTTCCTTAAAGAAAAAGGTATATTTGTAATTTCATTTTTATCCACATCAAAAGTAATAATTTTATTTATAAAGTCACTTGAAATTTGAGACTTTAGGTCTTCTATCTGATTTTTGGCTTCTATTTCGTTAGAAGTGAAAGCCACCAACCAGATAGGCATATTTTTAGGAAACTTTTCCAGCCACAAAAAATCATTTGCCGACAAAGGTAACTTTATAAAATACAAGACTGCATCACTATTCAAAGCTTCTCTTGGAATAATTTCAGAAGAATTGTATTTAGGTAGTTTTTCATATGAATCAATTTCAAACTTATCTGCCTTAAAATGACTTTTCAAAAGAGAGTGAAAACTTTGATAATGTTTCTGTCCAATGCAACTTATTTTTTCTTTTTCACATCTATTAAGAATCGATTCAAGTATTTTTTGTCTTTTTGAATTCTGTTTCTCTAATTCATTAGTTGCTTCAAGTTCTTCAAAAAAATTTAAATCCTCATTACATAGATTTATCCAACCATCTAAATTATTTGGCTCATTAAATTTAGGCTTATCATTCTTCAAGTAAAAATAGCCACCCAGACATAACGCAAAAAATCCTATTGAGCCGCCTGCAAAATGAATTAAGTCACTAACAATCCATTCCCCAAAACCTAATAATAATAAAATAAAAAGAAGATTTTTTTTTGGAAACTTTATGAAATCCTTTAAAAAGCTGTCTTTACTAATATCAAACACAATACTTTTATTATCTAATTTTATTTTAATGCAAGTTGTGAATGAGAAAAGCGAAATTACATAAGTCGTTAATCAAAAGATAAAAATTTAAGGCTTTTAAAAAGACTTATTGCATAACTAGATGCTAAGTTAATAAACTATTTAAATAACTTAAGAAACATCAAGATGTCTAATTCAAATTTCAGCAATAATCCTGGACAAGAAAATTACAGAGGTCGTTCATATAATGAAAGATCGAATTTCAGAGATAGATCCGGCGGCAGAAGAGATGGAGGAGGATTCCGCATAAAATTGAGTGATAACGAAATGAAAGCTGTTAAGTCAATACAAGAGACATTTCAATTAAGATCTACCGTGGCAGTTCTGGGTTTCTCTGTTAGAACACTTAGCGAAATGATCAAAGACGAAAAATTGATTGAATCAATCACAGAATATGCAAAAAATAATAAAAACTCTTCTCCGAATAGACAACTACAAAATACCCATGAAGAAAAGGCAAAAATAGCTCCTGACCCTTTTGCAAGACCTGTAAAAAGTACGTCAACTGAAGATATACAATCTAACGAAGTAGAAGAGGATGGCCAATAAAAAAAGAATTCTTTCGGGAGTACAACCAACTGGTGATTTACATATAGGAAATTGGCTTGGGGCCATAAATAATTGGGTTACTCTGCAAGAGGAATATGAAACATTTCTATGTGTAGTTGATTTGCATGCAATCACAGCTTCATATAATCCCAAAGAATTATCTAAAAACACTATCTCTACTGCGGCTTTGTACGTCGCTTGTGGGATAGATCCCAAAATATGCTCAATTTTTGTCCAAAGTCAGATTTCTGCTCATTCAGAACTTTGTTGGATATTAAATTGCATGACTCCTATAAATTGGATGGAAAGAATGATCCAATTCAAAGAAAAATCTATACAACAGGGAAATAATGTATCCATTGGATTATTTGACTATCCGATCCTAATGGCTGCAGACATTCTCCTATATGATGCTGACTTTGTACCAGTAGGTGAGGATCAAAAACAACATCTTGAACTTGCCAGAGATATTGCACAACAAAGAATTAATGCCAGATTTAGTAAGGATAAAAATATTTTAAAAATCCCTCAACCAATAATCATGAAGAATGGGTCAAAAATAATGAGTTTAATTGATGGTTCAAAAAAGATGAGCAAAAGTGATTCCAACGAGGGCAGTCGCATTAACTTATTAGATCCTCCTGAAATAATCACAAAAAAAATAAAAAGAGCAAAAAGTGACAGTTCTGTTGGAATAGAATTTAACAACCCTGAGAGACCAGAATCAAAAAATCTTTTGATGATTTATTCAATATTGTCTGGAAAAGAAATTTCTCAATGTGAGAATGAATTCTCAGAGACTGGATGGGGAACATTTAAAAAATTAATTACTGAACAACTTATTGAATCACTAGAACCTATTCAGAAAAAATATAAATTATTAATTAATGATCCCTATCAATTAAATAAAATCCTTGATGAAGGGAAGGAAAAAGCTGAAGATTTAGCAAATCAAACTCTAAAAAGAGTTAAATCAAAATTAGGATTCTTTGAGATGGAGAAATAATTTATGCCAATAATTACCTTACCAGATGGTTCAAAAAAGGTTTTCGAAAAATCTGTAACTATTTTAGAAATTGCTCAGAGTATAGGCGCTGGATTAGCTAAAGCAACAATTGCTGGGAAAGTGAATGATGTTCTTCTTGATGCAACCATTCCGATAAATATAGATTCCAAAGTTGTAATCATCACATCAAAAGATAAAGAAGGAATTGAAATAATAAGGCATTCCTTTGCTCACCTTATTGGTCATGCAGTTAAACAAATTTACCCAAATATTAAAATGGCGATTGGGCCTGTAATTGAAGATGGTTTTTATTATGATATTTTTTCTGAATATAGATTTACTCCTGAAGATTTAATAAAAATAGAAAATAGAATTAATGAATTAATAAAAACGAACTATGACGTTGAAATTTTACAAGTTTCCAAAGAAGAAGCAATTAAAACTTTTAAAGAAAGAGAAGAGACTTTTAAATTACGAATAATTGAAGAAATATCTGAAGAAGGTCTTATAAATTTATATAAACACGAAGAATATATCGACATGTGTAGAGGGCCTCACGTACCTAACACAAGACATTTGAGACACTTTAAGTTACTTAAATTATCAGGTTCATACTGGAGAGGTAATAGCGAGAATGAATCATTACAGAGAATATATGGAACTGCATGGGCTAAAGAAAAAGAACTCAAAGATTATTTAATAAGAATTGAAGAGGCGGAAAAAAGAGATCATAGAAAACTTGGAAAAAAACATTCACTATTTCATATACAAGAAGAATCTCCAGGCATGATTTTTTGGCATCCAAATGGATGGACAATCTACCAAGTCCTGGAAAAATACATAAGAGAAATACTTAAAAAAAATGATTATTTAGAAATTAAAACACCACAAGCTGTTGATAAATCTCTTTGGGAAAAATCCGGTCATTGGGAAAAATTCAGAGACGATATGTTCACTACCGCATCAGAAAATAGAACTTATGCAATTAAACCAATGAACTGTCCATGCCATATTCAAGTATTTAATCAAGGTTTAAAAAGTTATAAGGATTTACCTATTCGTCTTGCGGAATTCGGTTCTTGTCACAGAAATGAGCCCTCTGGAGCACTACATGGATTGATGAGAGTAAGAAACTTTACTCAAGATGATGCGCACATATTTTGCACAGAAGAGCAAATCCAAGAAGAGGTATCTACTTTTATCGATCTTGTTTTCGAGGTTTATAAAACTTTTGGTTTTAATGAAATAATTATTAAATTATCAACTCGTCCTGAAAAAAGGGTAGGTAGTGAAGAGATTTGGGATAAATCAGAAGAGGCTCTTACAAAAGCTCTCGATAATAAGAATCTTAAATGGGAGCTGCAACCTGGAGAAGGTGCTTTTTATGGTCCAAAAATAGAATTCTCATTAAAAGATTGTCTTAATAGAGTCTGGCAATGCGGAACTATTCAGGTTGATTTCTCAATGCCTATTAGATTGGATGCAACATATGTAGATATTGATAATGAAAAAAGAAATCCAGTAATGCTTCATAGAGCAATTTTAGGATCCTTTGAGAGATTTATCGGAATCTTAATTGAACAATACGAAGCGAAATTCCCAATTTGGCTCGCTCCTTATCAAATAACTTTATTGAGCATTACCGATAGAAATAATGAAAAGTGTTTAAGGTTTAATGAATTAATAAAGACTAATGGTTACCGTTCAAAAGTTGATATCAGGAATGAGAAAATAGGATACAAAATTAGAGAGGCAACCCTTGGGAGAGTCCCATTAATTGCTGTTATTGGGGATAAAGAAGAGGAAATTGATTCGGTCGCATTAAGGGCTTTAGATGGAACAAATTTAGGTACTTTCGATTTACCCAATTTATATAAAATAATGGATGAATTAATAAAGAAAAAAGGTAGAACTGAATAATTTTAATATATGAATTTTCTGGCTTGTGATTTAGGAGGTACCAAGGTTCTATTGGGCATATTTAAAACAGACATCAATGATGATTCACCCAAATTAATATTCAAAAAGAAATATTTATCTTCTGCATGGGATTCTTTTGAACTAATCCTAGAAGATTTTCTAGAAAAGCAATGCAAAAATATATCTTATCCTTATTCTGCTTGTTTCGCAGTAGCTGGTCCTTTGTCTAACAACAAAGCAAAAATAATAAATTTATCATGGGATATATCTGGAAATTCTTTAAAGAACAAATTTAATTTTAAAAACATTGAGCTAATTAATGATTTCGCAGTGCAAATTTACGGAATACCTTATTTAAAAAAAAATCAATATTCTATTATCCAAAATGGATCCCACTATGAAGGAGCTAATAATGATTTGCATGCAATTGTTGGAGCAGGGACTGGTTTGGGTATTGCAAGAGGAATAATATCGGGGGGGTGGAGTAAAAGTTTTAGCTAGTGAAGGTGGTCATGTTGAGTACTCGCCAAAGTCAAAATTAGAATGGGAATTAAAAATTTGGCTTAAGAATTATCTTAAAGTTGAGAGGATATCTTGTGAAAGAATTATTAGCGGAACTGGTTTATCAAGAATTGCCGAATGGAGGCTTAGCAAACCTGATGCCCAAAACCATTCTCTACAAAAATATTTAAAAGAAATTAAAAATTTTGATGCTGCGAGAAAAAAACTACCTGAAAAAATTTGTAATCTTTCTAAAGACGGGGATAAGCTAATGATTGAAGTTGAGAGAATTTGGTTAGGCGCATATGCCTCTTTGTTAGGAGATGTTGCTCTTCAAGAATTGTGCTTTGGCGGTTTATGGATTTCTGGAGGAACTGCCCCAAAACATTTCAAAAACTTTAAATCAGATTTATTTATGAAACAATTTTTCGACAAGGGAAGATTAGAAGATATTCTTAAAACAATACCTATGAAAGTAATCTTAGATGAAGAGTTTGGACTTTTTAGTGCAGCCTGCAGAGCAAAAATGCTTTTAAAAACTTAGTAAAAAAATGTCTATTCCTGAAGTAGGTAAAAAAATAAGGGTAACAGTACCATCCACAACTGCCAATTTAGGGCCTGGATTCGATTGTCTTGGAGCAGCATTAGATCTGTATAATGAGTTTATTTTTACAAGAATTAAAGGTGCTGGAGATAGATTTGATTTAATAATGGAAAGTACAGATGGTAATCATTTAAGAGGAGGACCTGAAAACTTGGTT
The DNA here is from genome assembly GCA_003280575.1 of Prochlorococcus sp. AG-355-P07. Taxonomy (GTDB): domain Bacteria; phylum Cyanobacteriota; class Cyanobacteriia; order PCC-6307; family Cyanobiaceae; genus Prochlorococcus_A. The sequence continues at coordinate 184,598 of QCEN01000002.1, forward strand.
TTTAGAGCGGCTCAGAAAGTATGGGAGAGCGCAAATATGGATCCTTTTGCACTTGAAGCGAGAGTAAAGTTAGCAGTGCCTCCTGCACGCGGGCTTGGAAGTAGTGCTACAGCAATAGTTGCTGGACTAATTGGAGCAAATGCAATAATGAACTCTCCATTGTCCAAAGAAAAACTCCTAGAACTTGCCATTGATATAGAAGGTCATCCTGATAATGTAGTTCCCTCTCTTCTGGGTGGGCTTTGTTTGACCGCCAGGTCCTCTTCTCAAAGATGGAGAATTATTAGATGTGATTGGCACGATTCAATTAAAGCTGTTGTAGCAATACCTGCAATTCGTCTAAGCACAAGTGAAGCTAGAAAAGTTATGCCCAAGAATATACCTATATCTGATGCAGTAACAAATATGGGAGCACTCACTTTATTACTAAACGGCTTAAAAGCAGGTAATGCAGAACTTATTAAAGAAGGAATGTTTGATAAGCTACATGAACCCTATAGATGGAAACTTATTAAAGGCGGACTAGAAGTCAAAGATGCCGCTCTAAATGCAGGTGCTTTAGGATGCGCAATTAGTGGGGCTGGGCCAAGTATATTAGCTTTGTGTAAAAAAGAAAATGGTAAAAACGTCAGTCAAGCAATGGTGAAAGCATGGGAAAAGGCAGGAGTAGCTAGCAGAGCACCATTCTTAAACGTTCAAACAACAGGTAGTCAATTTAGTACTATCTCCGCTAAGTAGTTTTACTTAGGCATTTTTAATGTTATAGTCTCAAGCTAGTACAACTTCAACTAGAATAAAAAAATTATTCATTACATAAATGAATTTAGAATCTTTTCCTTGGTTATCATCTATTGTTTTACTGCCTTTAATTGGGGCATTAATAATGCCTTTCTTGAGTTCAAAAGAAGGAGAAGATAATACACTCCCTAGAAATATCTCATTAAGTTTTTTATTCATAGATTTTTTATTAATAATTGGAGTCCTTTTTCGTAAATTCAATCCTTCAGATAGCAATTTGCAACTATTAGAAAGAGCTTCCTGGTTACCCTCAATAGGCTTAGAGTGGTCTCTTGGCGTAGATGGGTTATCTGCTCCTTTAATAGCTTTGAGTGGGTTAATTACATTTTTATCAGCGGCGGCAAGTTGGAAAATTAAGAAAAAATCCAATCTGTATTTTGCTCTTTTATTAGTGCAAGCCTCAGCGCAAGCATTGGTTTTCCTTTCTCAAGATTTCCTATTATTTTTCTTGGCATGGGAACTTGAATTGGTTCCAGTATATCTCCTTATTGCTATTTGGGGTGGGAAAAAGAAATTGTATGCGGCCACAAAATTTATTCTTTATACAGCTTTAGCTTCTTTATTAATACTTATAAGTGGTTTAGCACTTGCTTTGAGTGGTGATACTTTTACTTTAAATATTACCGATTTAACCAATAAACATGTGACAGGGAGCCTAGCATTGTTATCTTATTTGGGGTTTTTAATTGGTTTTGGGGTAAAACTCCCTATCTTTCCATTACATACTTGGTTACCCGATGCACATGGAGAGGCTAATGCACCAGTTTCTATGTTACTCGCTGGAATACTTTTAAAAATGGGAGGCTACGCTCTCTTAAGATTCAATGTTCAAATACTGCCTGAAGTACATCTTCAAATTGCACCTGCATTAATTATTCTTGGAATCATCAATATAATTTACGGTGCACTAAATGCATTTGCACAAGATAATGTTAAAAGGAGAATTGCGTGTAGCTCAGTTAGCCATATGGGTTTTGTTCTATTAGGGATTGGAGCAGTTGATGCTCTAGGTATAAGCGGAGCAATGCTGCAAATGATCAGTCACGGACTTATCGCTGCAGCTATGTTCTTTGTTACTGGCTCCTTTTATGAGAGAACAAATACCCTTTCCATTCCTAATATGGGCGGTTTAGCAAAGGTCTTGCCAATAACTTTTGCTTTTTTCTTGGCAAGCTCTTTGGCATCTTTGGCACTACCTGGGATGAGCGGTTTTATAAGTGAAATAACTGTATTTTTAGGTATCACTAGTCAAGAAGGCTTCAGCTCTATATTTAGATCGATAACCATTCTTATTGCTGCCATAGGTTTAGTTCTGACGCCAATATATCTATTGTCAATGTGTAGAAGAGTATTCTTTGGCCCTAGAATTCCTGCGCTAGCTACAGTTAGAGAGATGAATGGTAGAGAATTGACGATTGGTTTCAGTTTATTATTGCCTACTTTGGTGATAGGCTTTTGGCCGAAAATAGCCATAAATCTATACGAATCTTCAACCAATGCTCTCAGTCAGCAACTAACCTTAGCTAAATTGGTAGGAATAATTCCAACTTTAATTAATTAAATTATTTTAAAAAATGGATACCTCAATTTTTAAATTTGGAGAATTACCAGAATTTAAAAAATTTACTCCCGAAAACATAAGTAACCAATTTCCAGCAGTACTAGAAAAGATAGCTGAAGACTTCAAAAATATAGAGGAAAATTTATCTAATTACTCTATTCAAAACCATTTAAATTGGGATAATGTAATAAATCCATTAAATGAAGTCAATGAAATTCTTAGATGGAGTTGGGGTGTAATAAGTCATTTAAATGCTGTAAATAATTCTGAAAATCTTAGAAATATTTATTCAAAATTCCTTCCCGATATTATTAGCTTGAGTAATAAATTCGGACAAAGTAAAATAATTTATAATTCTTTAGTCAAGCTTAAAGAAACAAATAACTTTGATCAAATCAAAAACAGAATTTTAGATAAAGAAATCCTCGAAATGCAACATAGAGGAATTTCATTACAAAAAAATGATCAAGAAAATTTCAACAATATTTCAGAAAAGCTTGGAAAGCTATCAACAGAATTCAGCAACAATGTTCTTGATGCCACTAATAAATGGTTTTTAATATTAAATAAAAAATCTGAAGTCAAAGGTCTACCTGAACGTGTACTCGAATTGATGGCAATTTCTGCACACAAACACTTAAAAAAAGATGAAGAAGTTGATATTAAAAATGGTCCTTGGAAATTAAGTCTAGACATACCAACCTATACCTCGTTTATGACATATGCTACCAACCGTAATCTTAGAAAGAAATTATATAAGGCATTCGTTGGTAGGGCTTCTCAAGGAGAAAAAAATAATTCTCAAATCATTGAAAAGATTTTATCTCTTAGAAATAAACAGGCTAATCTTCTCGGTTATAAAAGTTGGGCAGAACTAAGTTTGTCAACGAAAATGGCGAAAGAAATTAAAAATGTTGAAAAACTTTTAGAAGAATTGAGAGTACCAGCATTCAAAACCGCAAAAATTGAATTAGAAATGCTCGATAAGTTTTCTAAAGCCAATGGCTTTTCAAAATCACAGAATATCGAGCCATGGGATATTAGTTATTGGTCCGAACTTCTTAGAAAGGAAAAGCTCAATTTGGATCAAGAGTCTTTGAGACCTTGGTTCCCATTAAATGATGTTTTGACAGGATTATTTAAATTAAGTGAAAAGCTTTTTGAAATTAAAGTAGTCGAGGCAACTGATGAGGCACCACTGTGGAATGATGACGTTTTATTTTTTAATATCCTCAATAAAGAAGATGATAAAATAGCATCTTTTTACCTCGATCCATATTCGAGGCCTGAATCAAAGAGAGGCGGGGCATGGATGGATGAATGTTTGAATAAAAATAATATTGGGGGAAAGACCCTCCCTGTAGCCTATCTCGTTTGTAATCAGACCCCACCATCAAAAGACAAACCTAGTTTGATGAGTTTTGAAGAAGTTCAGACACTTTTCCATGAATTTGGCCATGGTCTTCAACACATGCTTACTACTGTAAATCTTCCTCAAGCAGCTGGCATCAACAACGTTGAATGGGATGCAGTGGAACTTCCAAGTCAATTTATGGAAAATTGGTGTTTTCACAAAAATACACTCATGAATATTGCTAAGCACTATAAAACTGGAGAAAAATTATCCGATGAGAATTTTGAGAAGCTCCTAAAGAATAGAACTTTTAATTGTGGTATGGCTACTCTTAGACAACTACATTTTGCAATTACAGACCTCAGATTACACAGCAGTATTGATGAAAACGTAGGTAAAACAGCAGATGAAATAAGAAGAGAAATTGCAAAACAAACTACTGTAATCGAACCGATTCAAGAAGATAAATTTCTTTGTTGTTTTAGTCATATATTTGCCGGTGGATATTCTGCAGGATATTACTCATATAAATGGGCTGAAGTTCTAAGTGCTGATGCATTTTCAATGTTTGAAGAAGCTGATCTAGAAAACCCTGAAGATTTAAAGTTAATAGGAAAGAAATTTAAAGATACAATCCTTAGCTTGGGAGGAAGCTTACCTCCAATAGACATATTTAAACTATTCAGAGGAAGAGAGCCACAAACAGATTCCTTAATAAGACAATTAGGTCTATCTGGAGCTACATAATAATTTCATCAATTATTTTGTTAACCACAGATTTATTTCTTACGAGATTTCTATGTTTATATACTTTTACTGATATTTTTTTTTCCAAAATTTAAATTTGTCCACCAGCCAGGGAAAACCATCATATCCCAATAAGTAAAGAAATTTATAAACTCAATATCATCAAGAAAAAAATCATTGTTTGCGAGTTCTCTTAAAAACTTACTATTAATTTTCATTTCAGATATTCCTCTAAAAGGATATTTAGGTATTAATTGAGCCATTAAAGTCCCCTTGTGAGGTGACCCTATGGATATTAATCTTCTTGTTCTTTTATACCCATTAAATTTTTGAAGCCAGTACCTGCCAATTATTCCTCCCATAGAGAATCCCAAAATATCTATTTTTTTTTCTAAACCATATTTCTCTAAAATTAATTCGTTTAATTTATTAGCCAAATCATGAATTGAAGTCATTCCATATGAATGCTTAAGAGTTGGAGCAAAATATTCAATGCCAATATCATCAAGTTTTGAAGTTATAGAAGAAAAAATACTTGAAGTATTCCAAAGACCATGAATCAATATAATAGGATTTCTTTTTTCCAATACTTTAATTATTTTCAAGAATTCTTATTATTGAAACCTTCCCATCAAAACCTGTGATTGGAGGATTACATTTTGTCAAAATAATTTTAACTTTAGAAAGCTTAAATTCCTGATTAATAATTTCTAAAATTTCGTTTGAATATTTTTCGATTGTGAAACAATATATATTCTCTGATTGATCTTTTAAAATTTGAACTAATTTTGAATAGTCAACTGTTTTTTTTATATCATCATTAACTGTACATTTTTCAAAATCAGTCCACAAAAATATATCTAAAATAAATAGTTGACCTAATTCCCTTTCTTCATCAAGAACACCAACCCTAGCCCAAAGTTTAATATTCTCAATTTTTAATAAAGTCTCCATCTTTAAAAGTTTTAAAGATTTTTATGTGTATAGATAGCCTTTCCTGATGAAAAATCATCAACTATATTCCCATCACCTTTTAGGAAATATTTATAAGTTACCAAACCTTCTAGGCCTACAGGTCCCCTTGGTGGAAGTGTTTGAGTAGATATTCCAACTTCAGCTCCGAATCCATATCTAAACCCATCTGCAAACCTAGTAGAGCAATTATGAAAAACACCTGCACTATCAACTTCGTTCATGAATTTATTGGCAGTATTTGAATTTTCAGTAATTATTCCATCTGTATGTTTTGAACTATATTTTTGAATATGTGTGATAGCTTCCTCGAGATTATCAACAATTTTTATCGATAAAATTAAATCCAAATATTCAGTTTTCCAATCTTCTAGACTAGCCTCAAACTTTAACCCTAATTCAACTGATCTCTTATCGCCAATTAATTTAACATCATAAGAACTAAACAAAGGAATGGCCTTTTCTAAAAAAGCTGGTGCGATATCTTTATGTACTAATAAAGTTTCGATAGCATTACATGCTGCAGGATATTGAATTTTACTGTCCAAGGCGACTGATAAAGCCATCTCTAGATTCGCCTCAATATCTATAAACAAATGACAAATTCCATCAGCATGTCCTAGCACAGGAATTCTTGTATTCTCCTGAATAAATTTAACCAATTCATTGCTTCCTCTTGGAATTATTAAATTAATATATTTCTCAAGATTTAACATCGCCATGCTATCTTTTCTGCTTGTTAATAAACATATTGCATTTTTATCTAAACCAGATTCATCTAAACCTTCTTGCAATGCTTTCACTATTGAAGTATTTGTTAAATTCGCTTCACTTCCGCCTTTTAGTATTACTCCATTACCTGATCTTATTGCTAAAGAACTAATCTGCATTACAGCATCTGGCCTTGATTCAAAAATAACCCCTAACACTCCAATTGGTACAGTTTTTCTTTCTAAGATCAATCCATTTGAAAGCTCTCTTTTTATTTGGACTTGATTTACAGGATCCGTCAATTCTCCAACTTTTCTTACTCCTTCAATTCCTGAATTTAATTTTGCTTTTGACAACTTTAATCTAGAAAGTAAAGCCCGAGAAATACCTTTTTTTTCTGCACTTGAATAATCCGCACTATTAGCCTCTAATATTTCTTTAGAATTTTTTTCTAGATAATCAGCCATAAAATTTAAGGCTTTAATTCGATTTTGATTTTCAGTCTGACTTATTTTTATTGATGCCAAACGAACTTTATCAGCTTTTTCTAGAAGATCATTACCTGGTTTAGAAACTTCAAAGATACTAGCCATAATTTTTTTTAGTTAATTTAAATATAATTCAAATTAACGATTCTTTAAAGTAAATTTATTTCTAGGTTAATATCTAAAAAATAATTGAACTTGACTTTTCCAATCCCCATTGGAATCATAAGAACCTAATAATTCTAAGTTTGGATTTGCCTGAAAAGTTAAAATTCCTAAAGGTGAAATATCATCTCTACCTGGAACGGTTTGAAAGGCAAAATTTATCGCATCAGTAATATCAAGCCCTATTTCTGCCACCCAAGCTTGAGAAGAAAATTCTTCATTAGAAGATGATTGACCATCATTCTCTATATCTAGATTTTCATTGGAAAAAATATTATTTAATGAATCATTATTTTCTATTAACGCTGGATATAGAGATAACTGGAATCTTTCACTAAATGCATCAGCATTATTAAGTTGAGAAATAAATGCTCTATTTATTAAATTTGCAGAGTTACCTCCAATCAAACCAATAATTTGTGATCTGTTATAACTTGGCGTGCTCCTTAATTGGATTCTTCTATTTTCATCAGCAAAAGATAATTGATCTAAAAATCCTTCATAAGATGCTTCAATTTTGATAAGCCTCGAATTACCAATCCCAAATGATCCAAAACCACTAGAAGTTGAATTTACCTCAAGATCACCTGAGATGTTTGAATCCTGATTGTTTTCACTTATAGGGATTATAGAATCTGGAACTTTACTAACCAGAGAAAAATTAATAAATGGAACAACACCACTTCTTGATGCAAATAAAATATAATTATCTTTATTTTTATCAAGTTTAAATGGAGTGGTATATAGATTAGCTCTACCTTTCTTAAGATAAATTAGACCTCTAGCATTTAAATCTTTGCCAACCTTTCCGTTTATATTAAGGTCTAATTTAGTATCTAAATAAGCTTGAACTAATTCTGAATATTGAAGTTTAAAATCTGGACCAAGTTTTAATTTAAGATTATTAAAACTCAAATTATCCAAATAATTAGGCAAAGTTTCTCCTAAAAGAACTGAATTCAAGATTGTTTCATTTGAAATTATTTCAATATTTTCATTATTATTCCAATAGAGTTCAGGCAAATATTTTTTATCCTCTTTTCGTATAAGATTTTTTTCTTTTTTATTATTTTGATTGGTGCCATTAAAATTGATAAATCCATTATTAAAAGATAGAGAACCTCTCAAAACAGGACTTTCAAATGATCCACTTAAATCGACATCTGAATCTATTAAAAAATTAAAATTATCTTTCTTTAAAGTAAATTTATTCGTTATCAAATTAATTTCTGCATTATCGGAATCATTCTTACTATAAAAAGGCAAAGAACCTTTTATAAAAATTTTTCCAGAATCATCATCCTTAGCTTGTAGATTATTGATCTCTAAAGAATCAAAATCAAAAATTATTGTGCTATTAATATCTTTTATTAAATTGTTTAAAAAATTAATTTTAGAATCTTTTAATACTATAAATCCATTTAAAAGAGGTTTATTTAAGGTTCCTTTTAGAATCACTCTAAAGTTCACATCACCTTCATTAAAAGTAAAGTATTCATCAGCAAAAATATCTATTAACTCAATAAATTTTCCATTCCCAATCAATCTAAGATCTAAGTTATCAGATTTATTTATAGGTATTGAGCCTTCAATATTAATTGGGATTTCAGAATCATTTATGAGAAGGGAAAAATCAACATCAAAAATTGAATTATTAAATTCAACTAGTCCTTTGTCAAATTTTATTATGTTATTTTTAATTGATAAATTATTGGAAAAAATATCGCTAGAAAACGATTTTCTATCAAGATCATAAAATAAATTTATATCCAACCCTCCAAGAAAATCTCTTTTTTTATTTAAAAATATATTTGCTGCACTTAATGGAAATTTTTTAATTCTTAAAGAACCTTTCCCTTTTAATAATCCTCCTTCCAAATCAATCAAAAATTTCTCTTTATTATTCTTAAAGTCATTTCTAGATACATCAAGATAGCCATCTAATTTTGCATTCAATTTGTAATTAACTGGACTATCGCCCTTAATAGTAATTTTTCCATTGTATCTACTTCTAAATTTATTTAGATATTTTTGCAAATTAAATTTGTCCTCTTGCAAATTAGTATTTTCAATAAATTCATTTATAAAATCAATCCTCTCTTTAAGTGATTTATTATCTTTATTTATTTCTAAATCATCCAAAATATTCGATTCACTTACAGAAATTACTTCCTTATTATCAAAGTTAAAAATATCAATAGCGGTAAGTATCGTCCAACTAGTGCTTATATTCTTTAATTCTGAATTAATTAAATTATTTTTACTTGAATCATATACGATTTCAATTATCCCCCCATCAATTGGATACAATGAAGAATCTATATAAATAGAATTATTGTTGACACTGAAATCAAATAATGAATTGGCGAGATTAATATTTCCGTATTTACCAAAACTCCAAGCAATTCTCCCATCAAGATATGACTGATCTGAAGAAATTGATCCCTCACCATTAATAATACCATCAATCCTATCGAATTGATTTTTGTTTATAGATAATTCAAGTTCATCAAGAGGAAAGTTATCCGCGCGCCAATAATAATTATCTTCCTCTTTGACTATACCTACAGTACCTTTATTCGAATTAAAAACTCTTATAAAATTTGCATTATCTAGTTTAAGATCAGAATCAAATTTGATTGAAAGAAATGAAGGGATTGGAGAATATCTATTTTTCATATTAAGCAGAAATTCATTATTTACATTTTTAATATCTCCCTCCCAAATTTCTTTAATGCGGATACCTTTAAAGTTCGGATAATCAAGATTAAAGTTTATCGAAATATCAGGATCATTAATTTTTCCTTTTATTTCTCCTTTAGCAGTAATGAAACCCCTAATATCATTTTTTCGGAAAATATTTAAATTAGATAATTGAGTTCTATTTATTTTAAAAATAGTATCTATATCACCAAAATTAATACCTCTTCTATCAAACCAATAGGGAATATTACCCGATAATTGGATATCTGGATTAAGGCTATTAATATATCCAATACTTCCTTTTAGATCAATATTATTGGAACTTTTATTAAATGGTACATTTAGATTAAAATTCGAAGTCAAAGTTCCATAATTTAATTTTTCTGAATTGCCAATTAAATTATTATCTCTACAAAAAAACTTAGTTGAATCTGCATTTATATTTTCTGAGAAATCTTCCGATTTTATTTTTAAATCAGTAAAAGAAAATCTCCCTTTGCAAAATGTTTCATTTGGTAATTTATTGAATTTAAAGTTAGATTTAAAACTTCCTTTTTTAAAACTTATTTTTCTATTCCGAATAATATATTCAGAATCCTCAAGATCTAAACCCCTAGAAAATAAATCCAGTTTTAAAAAGTCTTGATTTAATTTTGTATTCAATTTAAATTTTAAAAAACCTTTTTCATTAAAATTTGATTTTATATTTGCAATGATTTGTCTACTACTTGACTTGTAGATAAAATTACCTTTTACTTTTGTTTTTAATCCTGCTTTTTTAAACTTAAGGATTGAATATTTATTTAGATTAAAGTTCAATTCATATTTTAATTTTGATTTTTTTGTACTTCTATCTTTTTCATAAGATTTATCCCTTTTAAAAAAATCTCTACCAATATTAATTGCAGCTTGCTCAGGACTTATTTTTACTATCCATTTTTGTTTTAAAAAAGAACTAAAAGGCATAATGCCCACATATACATTTTTAGCTTTAATTTCAGAATCTAAATCTTTTTTATCATTAATTTTTGAATTACCTAAAGAAAAACCTAAAAATCTAATGCCGACATAATCACCCAAATCAACATTTTTACCTAAAAGATTCTCAATATTTGCTTCTAATTCTAATTTCCTAGAACTATAAGTTTCTTTTAAAAAATTATTTAATAAAAAAGTGCCTAAAAAACTCAAAGGTAAAAGCATCCCTATTAAAAGAATCTTGGTATTTAAATTTAGAGATCTAATTTTTTTCAAGTTAGAGCCCAAAAATAGAGTAGGCTTACAAAATATAAGAAATTAATGAGGTCAAAGCCACTAAATGTCTTTTTTTGAACTATTAGAGAATACACCCAAATTTTTTGGATTCATTGGAATATTTCTTTTAATTTGCACAATAGCAGCCTTTATATTTAATTTTGGTTTTAAATTTCGAATAATTGGAGCAACTATCTTTTCATTATTGCTTTCTTTCAGTAGTTGGGCATTTATACAAAGTTACTCCGAAAAGGTTGTAATAGAAGGTGCAAAATATATTCCAATTGTTTATGACAATGGGTTCGATCTGATTATTGCAAAAGCAGATGATGAATTTCCTGAAAAATCTATAGAACCAACTTTAGAACAATTATCGGAAAACTTAATGAAAGGTAGCAGATCTGGTGCGAATGTAAAAATCAAGATAAGAAAACTTGATAAAATTTCAGATGGTATAAGTAAACCAGTGGTTATAGGAGAAGTTCAGAAAAATGTCAAAATGAATTAGTCTTTTAAAAAATGGAAAGTAAGACTTTTTTAGATTTTTTGCCAACTAATTTTAGACATGAGAAATCTTTTTTTATTCAAAATAATCTAACTAACTTTGAAAAATTAAGTAATCTTTCGGACTTAGATATAAATGAGATTCAAAGAAAATCTTCACTATGTACATTAAATAATCTAAAGAAAATAAGAGCTATAGCTATTTTTAAAAAAGAAATTGGAATTTCTCCACCGCAAGCATATCTACTTTTACATTGCGGTATATCTTCTATAAAATCATTATCACTATCTACACCTTACGAATTAGAACGCAAAATTGGTAGTTTAGAAAGAAACCTTAGAGTAAAAACTGAGACAGATACACCTTTTATTCTCTTAAAAGAATGGATTAAAAAAGCTAGTCAAATCGAGAAATCTATTGGAAATCTTGGATAAAAAAAATTTTTAATGTAGAATTGAAAAAAAAGTTAGTGATAATGAAACCTTTGTTATTTTTTTTATTTTTATTTTTCAACTCTTTATACCCTGTTTTAAGTCAATCTAACTTATTGGAAACTGTAAAAAAGAATCCAAACGAAGCTAGGAATTTATGTAATAAGTTTAAAGAGTTTAATACGAAAGGGATTTCAGCTAGTTCAGATCAAGCTATAAAGTATGTATCAAACAAAAAAAAGTTAACTCCCGTTAACGCAGAGATCTTTTCTATTTACGTCATTGGGCTGCACTGCCCAGACATTATCTAAAGCCTAAATGTCTGGTTCAAGATGGTTTGACAAGTCTCTAGTACTTAGAGATGGAGTAAGACTTATATCCAGGATTTGGTTACCTAATTGTAATGGGCCATGGCCTGCATTATTAATGAGACAACCATATGGCAGGGAAATAGCTTCAACTATCACCTATTCTCACCCAGAATGGTGGGCAACCAAAGGATATATGGTAATAATTCAAGATGTTAGAGGTATGGGTTCTTCTGAAGGGGTTTTTAATGGTTTTTCTCAAGAAGCTAGCGACACTTCAGAAACACATGAATGGGTAAGGTCTTTAAAAGAATGTAATGGAAAACTTGGCTTATATGGTTTTTCATATCAAGGATTTACTCAACTAACTGGTGAATTATATTCAAAGCCGCCAGATTGTTTATCTCCAGCAATGACTGGGATGAATATTAAGGATCATTGGTGTTCAGATGGAGGAGCATATTGGTGGCATAACAATATTGCATGGGGTCTTCAAATCGCAGCACTAAAAATGAAAAGAGAAAATAAATTGATTGAGTGGGAAAAGATAAGATTAGCCTTAGAAAATAAAAGTTATTTAAGGGAAGGGATTGACTCTTTAAATAAGTATGATCCTAAAAGCTTTGTTTTGGAATGGCTTAAAAATTTAAATAATTCTCGCCCATTTGAAGAATTTAAACCAATTTCAACATGGATTAAGCAACCTATGTTAATTATTGGAGGACTTTGGGATCCACATTTAAAAGGCGCCTTTGATCTTTATAAAAAATCTAAAGAAGCTGGTGGAAGCCCAGAGATTATTATTGGGAATGCGACACATCTAAATTGGTGGGAAGGATCACAAGAATCTCTATTAAAATTTTTTGATAAACATTTAAAATCAGATGAAAAATTTAATTCTAAGAACTTTAAAGACGAAAAAAAAATATGGAATATTTCATTAAATAAATGGGAAGAATTAGATAATAAATTTCATCCTGAATTTATTTTTGGGCTCAAAAGCGATGGCACAGCAAATGTAGAGGTTAAAGATGGAAGTCTGACTATAAATTCAAAAGGATCAGGATGGTTCACAATTGTTAATGACCCATGGAGACCTACTCCATCTGACGGTGGTCATTTAGGTCCAAATCCAGGGAGGTTTAATAGAAGTACTATTGATAGACGCCTTGATGTAGGCGTTTTTCAAACCAATTCTTTTGAAGAAGATCAATATTTAAGAGGGGTTCCAAAATTAGAAATCCAAGTAAAAAGTGATCAGCCCAATTTCGATATCTGCCTTGCTTTATCTCTAGTTGAAGAAGGTAATGAAAAGGTGAATCAATTTTCAACCGGATTCTTAAGGGTTAAGAACTCCAAAATAAGTGAAGAATGCATTTATCAAATCACAATGCAGCCAACAAATATTTGTTTGATTAAAGATAGCAAGCTTCGCTTATCTATATCTGCGGCAGCTTATCCCGCTATTGGAGTTAATCCTGGATTTGGGGAGGGAAATATTGGATCTCCTTCAGCAAATCATAGAGTTATTACTCTAAGTTTTAGCCTTGATAAAACATTTATGAAAATGACCCCTTTTTTTAATAAATAATTATTTTTTGGTTAATCATTTGATATTATTAATCGTTAATATCTACCAGTCATGATCGAGACAATTCAAGCAGACTGGATTAAATCAGAAGCTATCAACCTAGAAAATTGTTGCAATGATAATCCATTAAAAATATTAGGTCCTCATTTTTATGAAGAACGATGGGTAATTAGGGTATGGATGCCTGAAGCCGACGAAGTTAAAATAAATTTTAAAAACAATACCTATAAGGCGGAAAGCATAAACCATAAATGGCTTTTTGAAGCTATTCTGCCTGAAAACCCGAATTCAAATTACGAAATAAATATTTCACGAGGAGGAATCGCACATACACAACATGACCCTTGGTCATATAGAGAAGAGTGGATGGGAGAAATTGATAGACATCTTTTTGCAGAGGGTAATCATCATCATATTTGGAAAAAAATGGGAGCACATCTCATTGAAGAAAAGAATCAAAAAGGAGTCATGTTTTGCATTTGGGCTCCAAATGCAAAATCAATCTCGATAATTGGAGATACAAATTCTTGGGATGGAAGGCATCATCCAATGCAAAAAAGATTAGGGGGAATTTGGGAACTATTCATGCCAACAATGCGAGAAGGGGACACATATAAATACGAAATAAGAACACAACAAGGTCATATTTATGAGAAAGCTGATCCATATGGTTTCCTTCATGAAATCAGACCTCAAAATGGTTCAATAGTTTCAAAATTGAAAAACTTTAATTGGAATGATAGTTCTTGGATTTCAAATAGAGATTCTTCTAGTCAAATTAACAAGCCAATTTCAGTTTATGAAATGCATTTAGGAAGTTGGCTCCATGAATCAACTGATAATAAATATTTGGAGGACAATGGTGAACCAAGAGCCCCAGTGCCAGCTGCCGATTTAAAACCTGGTACAAGATTATTAACTTATCCAGAATTAACCGAGAAACTCATCCCTTACGTAAAAGAGAGAGGCTTTACTCACATTGAACTAATGCCAATATCTGAACATCCTTTCGATGGTTCATGGGGATACCAAGTTACAGGCTGGTATGCACCAACAAGTAGATTTGGCACCCCAAATGAATTTAGAGAGTTTGTAAATAAATGTCATGAAGAGGGCATAGGCGTAATTCTTGATTGGGTGCCTGGTCATTTTCCTAAAGATAAGCATGGTTTAGCATTTTTTGATGGTTGCCATCTTTATGAACATGGAGATTCACGCATAGGTGAACACAAAGAATGGGGAACCCTAATATTTAATTACAGCAGAAACGAAGTAAGAAATTTCTTAGTAGCCAACCTCGTTTATTGGTTTGAAGAGTTTCATATTGATGGCATAAGAGTAGATGCTGTAGCTTCAATGCTTTACAGAGATTATCTACGTCCAGATGGAGAATGGATACCCAATGAAAATGGTGGGAATGAAAATATAGAAGCCGTTAAATTTCTTCAACAGGCTAATCATGTACTCTTCCAACACTTCCCAGGTGCGCTTTCTATTGCAGAAGAATCAACAACTTGGCCAATGGTAACCAAACCAACTGACAAGGGAGGGCTAGGGTTTAACTTGAAATGGAATATGGGATGGATGCACGATATGCTTGATTATTTTGAAATAGATCCTTGGTTTAGGCAATTCCATCAAAATAGTGTAACTTTCTCAATTACATATAACTATACAGAGAACTTTATGCTTGCACTTAGTCATGATGAAGTTGTTCATGGGAAAAGTCATCTTTTACATAAAATGCCTGGCGATGACTGGAAGAAATATGCAAATACTCGAGCATTACTAACTTATATGTGGACCCACCCTGGTAAAAAAACGATATTTATGGGAATGGAATTTGGGCAAAGGCAAGAATGGAATGTTTGGGATGATCTGCAATGGGAGTTACTAGAATTTGAGCCTCATAAAGGTATCAGGAACTTGATTGATGACCTAAATGTTCTTTATAAAAATGAACCTGCACTATGGAAAAATGACTTTGATCCTTATGGATTCCAATGGATTGATTGTAATGACAAATCTAATTCGGTTATAAGTTTTATGAGAAGAGAAAACGATACTAATGAGTGGCTTGTTGTTGTTGCTAACTTTACACCTAATACTCATGGTTCATACAAAGTAGGTGTTCCTGTGGAGGGATTTTATAAAGAAATATTTAATTCAGATGGCTCCAGATACGGGGGCAGTAATAAAGGAAATATGGGTGGTAAAGAAACTATAAATTACAATATTCATGATTATCAAAATGCTCTAGAACTTGCTTTGCCCCCATTAAGCGTGAGTATCTTCAAACATCAATCAAAAAAATAAAAAGGCTCATTTAACTTAGTGCTTCATATAAATGTTCATATAGCGCTTTTGCTCTGCTTTACATTGTAAGATTTTTAAGTTGGATTTTAATTTTTTTAAAAATATCAAATTGTAAAATGGGTCAAGATTTACCACTACTACTCTCTGCCGCACTAGGTAAAAAAGTAAATAGGCCTCCAGTATGGATGATGAGGCAAGCAGGAAGATACATGAAAATATATAGAGATTTAAGGGAGCGTTACCCAAGCTTTAGAGAGAGGTCTGAGAATCCAGAACTATCATATGAGATTTCAATGCAACCTTTTCATGCTTTCAAACCGGATGGTGTGATCCTTTTTTCAGATATTCTCACACCTCTTCCAGGGATGGGAATAAATTTTGAAATAATAGAAAGTAAAGGTCCAATTATTGAGGACCCAATAAGAACCCTAAACCAGGTAGAAAATTTAAAAGAATTAAATCCAAGTGAGAGTTTAGGTTTTGTTGGAAAAGTTCTTACTGCACTAAAAAAAGATGTGAATAATGAGGCAACAGTTTTAGGTTTTGTTGGCGCACCTTGGACTCTTGCTGCATATGTAGTTGAAGGTAAAAGCAGTAAAAATTATTCTTTAATAAAATCAATGGCTTTTAATGAACCAGATTTACTTCATAAACTTCTTGATCATTTTGCAAAATCTATTGGTGAATACCTTAAGTATCAAATAAAATCTGGAGCGCAAGTAGTACAAATTTTTGATTCATGGGCAGGCCAACTAAGTCCACAAGATTACGATATCTTTGCTGGGCCGTATCAAAAAAAAGTTATTGAAATTGTAAAATCGGAATGCCCTGAAACACCGATAATTCTTTACATTTCAGGAAGTGCTGGGGTACTGGAACGAATGGCAAAAACTGGAGTAGATATAATCTCATTAGACTGGACAGTAGATATTGAAGAGGCTTGTAAAAGAATCCCCAGGGGGATTGGAATTCAAGGTAATGTTGACCCTGGCATTTTATTCGGAAACAAAGAATCAATAAAAGAAAGGATAGATAATACTTTTAATAAAATTAAAGACAGGAAATATATTCTTAACTTGGGTCATGGGATTTTACCTGGGACTCCAGAAGAAAATGCTCAAACATTTTTTGAACATGGAAAAAAACTCACTTACTAGTCAAAGTCTTGGGATATAAAAACTTATTGATTACAGGCGCTAATGGATGTGTTGGCCAATATTTAGTTGATTGGTTTTTGAAAAACACAAAATTCAGGCTTTATCTCATGGTAAGAGACAAAAATAAGTTACCAATTTCTGTTCAAAAAAATAAAAAAGTCAAGTTAATGGTGTGCGATATCAGGGAATCAAATAGGTATAAAAAAGAAATTAGTCAAATTAATTACCTAATACATACTGCTACAGCTTGGGGAGATCCCAAAAGAGCCTATGAAGTAAATATTAAAGCTTTTGAAGAATTACTAGAAATGCTTGATATTGAAAAGTTAGAAAAGATTATTTATTTTTCAACAGCTAGTATTCTTGATGCCCAAACAGAATTAATGAGGGAATCATTGATTTATGGAACAGAGTACATTCAAACAAAATATGAATGTTTCCAGAGACTTAGAGAAAGCTCATTTGCAGAAAAAACATTCGCTGTTTTCCCTACCTTGGTTTTTGGAGGGAATCTTGGAAAAAAAAGTAAATATCCTGTGAGTTATTTAACTAGTGGATTGCAAGAAATTGGGAAATGGCTTTGGTTAGCAAGATTTTTAAAACTCGATTCTAAGTTTCACTTTATACACGCAAATGATATCGCCCAGATTTGCGGTTTTCTAATTAAAAATCATAAAGAAGAGCAATACAAAGGCTTTAGAAAATTTGTGCTAGGTCAAAAATTCATTTCAATTGATGATGCCATAATTACACTTTTAAAGAAACATAATATGAGGAGATTTTTTGCGATACCGCTTACAAAAAAAATTCTAAAAATATTATTAAGAATTCTCCCCATCCAAACTACTCCTTGGGATAGCTTCAGTATCAAAAAATATGACTTTAATCATGTCCCCGTCACTAATCCTGAGACTTTTAAACTTAAAAGTTATGCCAAGTCACTGAATGATATTTTAAGGTTATCAAAGTTACCAAGCTGTAATAACAATTAAAATTCTCGCAGATAGGTTACCAAAGCCTTGTAATATATATAGATAAGCAAATTTTTATTATGTTACGTTCAATCTTTGCAGGGTTATTTGCAATAGTTTTAACTCTAGGTCTAGGTATTTCATCAGTTTCAGCTAAGACTGTTGAAGTAAAACTTGGAACAGATGCTGGAATGCTTGCATTTGAACCAAGTACAGTAACCATTAGTACTGGTGATACAGTTAAATTCATCAATAATAAACTTGCCCCTCATAATGCTGTTTTTGATGGGCATGAGGAATTAAGTCATGCGGACCTAGCTTTTGCTCCAGGAGAGTCTTGGGAAGAAACATTTGATACTGCTGGAACCTATGATTACTATTGTGAGCCACATAGAGGCGCTGGAATGGTAGGTAAAGTTATTGTTGAATAAATCTTCTAAATAGTTAAACACCCTTTTTGACTTAAATATTTATTACTGTCATATCCAAATTTTGATTGATGAAAATAGTTCCAAGAGAATTTTCGAATTCTGCTTGGAACTGTTTCATTTTTGCCAAAGAAATAGCTTATAAAAATTATCAACAAAACGTAGACTCTGACAATTTATTTTTAGCTCTTATAAAACAAGACAACCTTACAAAAAAATCTTAAAAATAAATAATGTAGACATCGAAGAGATTGGGAAAGAAATTGTGTCTTCGATAAATTTGAAGGCGAAAATGAAAAATAAACAAGAAATTTTATATAGGTGGTACCCTTCACAAAATATTTTTGAAAGCAAATGATATTAAAAATTCTTTAAATGATGTAGTGATATCAACAGAACACTTAGTTTACGGTTTCACTTATGATGATAAGTATGGATTTAAAATTTTAAATCAAAAATGTGTTCAAGAATTTCTTGAAATTATAAAAAAAATGAAGTCAGATCCTGCAGTTAAAAATGAATTTGACACTTCTAAGGAGTCTTTGGAAAAATATGGTATTGATCTAACTCAATCTGCACGAGAAGGGGTTTTAGACCCGGTTATTGGTAGAGATGAAGAAATTAGAAGGACAATTCAAATATTAAGTAGAAGAACAAAAAATAATCCTGTTTTAATTGGAGAACCTGGAGTTGGCAAAACTGCCATTGTTGAAGGGTTGGCACAAAGAATTATTAATGGTGATGTACCTTCTGCACTACAAAATAGGCAGCTAATTTCATTAGATATGGGTTCACTTTTAGCTGGAGCAAAATATCGTGGAGAATTTGAAGAAAGAATAAAAAATGTATTAAAGAGAGTCAAGGAATCAGTCGGTAAGATCATTCTTTTTATTGATGAAATTCATACAGTAGTTGGTGCAGGTGCGAGTGGAGGCTCTTTAGATGCAAGCAACTTATTAAAACCAATGCTTGCGAGAGGAGAACTTAGATGTATTGGTGCTACAACTATTAATGAACATAAACAAAATATAGAAAAAGATCCTGCTTTAGAACGAAGATTCCAAAAAATAAAGATTGATGCTCCTTCAATAGATGATACTGTATCAATTTTAAGAGGACTGAGAGAAAGATACGAAGTTCATCATAGTGTGAGAATTTCTGATAATGCTTTAGTTGCTGCTGCAACACTTAGCGAAAGATATATTAACGATAGATTTCTTCCTGACAAAGCAATAGATCTAATCGATGAAGCAGCCTCAAGATTAAATATGGTCATAACTTCCAAACCTGAAGAAATTGATGAAATTGATCGAAAAGTTCTACAGTTTGAGATGGAAAAATTATCTTTAAAAAGAGAAACGGATGATTTTTCTATAGAAAGATTAAAAAAAATAAATAATGAGCTTATATCCCTTAAAGATAAACAGGCAGAATTAGGCGCTCAATGGAAAAAAGAAAAAGATGAAATTGATGAGATTAGCACCATAAAAGAAGAAATTGAATCTGTTCAATTGCAAATAGATCAAGCTAAAAGGAGTTTTGACCTAAACAAAGCTGCAGAATTAGAATTTGGAACTTTAAATTCTTTGCAAAAAAAATTGAAAGAAAAAAGTGAGTCCCTAGTAAATTCTCAAAAAAATGGAGATACAAGTCTTTTAAGACAAGAGGTAACTTTTGATGATATTGCAGAAGTTGTCTCAAAGTGGACCTCTATTCCAGTACAGAATTTAAACCAGTCAGAAAAAGATAAACTCTTGAGCCTCGAGTCAATCCTTAAAGAAAAAATTATTGGTCAAGATAGTGCAATTAGGGCAGTTGCAGATTCTATTAAGAGATCAAGGACTGGTCTAAATGATCCAAGCAAGCCAATAGCTAGTTTTCTCTTTTTAGGTCCAACTGGTGTTGGGAAAACAGAGCTAAGTAAAGTAACAGCCAAAATAATATTCGATTCAAATTCTTCAATTACAAGACTGGATATGTCTGAATATATGGAAAAGCATTCAGTGAGCAAAATTATAGGTGCGCCTCCTGGATATCTAGGTTTCGAATCAGGCGGTCAACTAACTGAAGCTGTACGCAAAAATCCTTATTCATTAATACTCCTAGATGAAATAGAAAAAGCTCACAAAGATATTTTAGATATTCTCTTACAGGTTCTTGATGATGGAATCATTACAGATGGTCAAGGTCGTACAATCAATTTTAAAAATTCAATCATTGTTCTCACAAGTAATTTAGGAAGTCAATCAATAAATGATTTATCAGTTAGAAAAGAAGATACAAATGAAATTAAAAAAGTTGTAGATAATGAAATTAAAAAATTTTTCAAGCCTGAGTTTTTAAATCGACTTGATGAAATAGTTATTTTTAATAATTTAGAATTAAATGACGTAAAAGAAATTGCAAAAATCCAGCTTCAAAAGTTAGAAAAAAGACTTAACAAAAAAAACTTAAAATTCAAAATTACGGATGAGACAATTAACCACCTTGTAGAAAATAGTTTTGATCATACCTATGGTGCAAGGCCCCTAAAAAGAATTATTCAAAAACATATCGAAACAAAAATTTCAAATAATATATTGAATAATCATTACCTTAATAAAGAAGTGATTAATATTTATCTGACTAATGGAGAGATAATTGTTGATTAAAGATCTAAATTAAAAAAAAATTTTATATGAATTGAAATTTAACAAATTTAATTTAGGATTTGAACCAATCAGGGATTTCCTCATAACTTGCTTTATTAGATTTATTTTCTTTTGATTCTGTTTTCCAACAACATGTTCTGCCCTTATCCTTTTGCTGCAAGTATTCATTAGCCCATCTCCAAATTAATTCAGAAGTGAACTCCATTCCCACATTATCCATAATTCTCAGATCTAAAGCATCTAAGTCATGTAATTTTTCCCAGTAGTTCAACAAAGGGTCATCTTTATTTACTAAAAAGGTATGGTCAAATTGCTCTTTTAGTCTATTTTCTAAGGGCTTTAGGCTTGAAAAATCAACAACAAAACCATTTAGGTCTAATTTTTTTGCAGTAAACCAAAAGGTAAATGATCTTGAATATCCATGCACAAATCTGCAGTGTCCTTCATGGCGCCATTGCCTATGTGAACAGGGGAAATCCTCGTAACTTTTACTGCATGAAAATTTCAACGAATGAATATACATCAATTGACTGTTAGGATAATTTTTAATAAAACACATTGAGTAACTTTTAACATAACGAACATAATGACTTATTCAACTAATTTTTCGATAGAGGATCTACGCTTTGACAATTATGGATTAATCCCTGCAATAGCACAAGATTGGCTCGAGGGATCAATTCTTATGCTTGCTTGGATGAACAAAGAATCTTTGACAATGACACTTGAAACCAAAAACGTTCATTACTGGAGTAGATCAAGATCAGAAATTTGGAGAAAAGGAGCTACAAGTGGAAGTACACAAATACTTAAGGAGATAAGATTCGACTGTGATAATGATGCACTAGTCCTTTTGATTGAACAAAATGGTTCAGGAGCATGTCACACTGGGGAAAAAAGTTGTTTTTTCAACGAAATCCAAATTAATCAAAATGATAAAAAAGAGAAAAAAACAACTCCATTCTCAAATATTTGCTCTGAATTATTCAATACAATTAAAGAAAGATCGAAAAATCCATCAGAAAAAAGTTACACAAATCATTTATTAACAAAAGGCAGTAATACTATCTTAAAAAAAATAGGAGAGGAATCCGCAGAATTTATAATGGCTTGCCAAGATAATGATAAAAATTCAATCTCAAATGAAGCTGCTGATTTAATTTATCATCTGCAAGTAGCCCTCATGCATACAGGCGTTGAGTGGAGAGATGTACTTGCTGTTCTAGAATCAAGAAGAAAAAATTAAATAATTAAAATTAAGAATATTTAATTCTCTTAACCAAAAATTATAAAAAAAGGTTAATCAAATGAATAATAATTATTAATTAATTATTAATTAATTATTACATGTATGGCTTATTACTGAATTGACTATAAGTTGAATATATCAACAATGAGGTAAATCGTGAGTTCATTAAGCGATTTTCTTGGTGAAATAGGTCGTCATCAACTTTTGACTCCTGAAAGAGAACTCACTATGGGCAGGAAAGTCCAAGAAATGGTTGTGCTTGTTAATAGATGTCAAGATGCAGGTGGCAAAGGGCCCGCTTGTGAATATTCTGAAGCTGAAAGGAAAAAGATCAAAATTGGTGAAAAAGCCAAAAACGAGATGATAACTGCGAACCTGAGATTAGTTGTTAATCTTGCCAAAAGATACCAAGGGAAAGGATTAGAATTGCTGGACTTAATTCAAGAGGGGACATTAGGTCTTACAAGGGCCGTAGAAAAATATGATCCGTCTAGAGGTCATAGATTTTCTACCTATGCTTATTGGTGGATTAGGCAAGGTTTAAATAGAGCATTATCAACTCAAAGTAGAACGATTAGGATCCCTGTCAATATTAATGAAAAACTTACAAAACTAAGATCAGCAAAATCAAAGCTTATGCAACTTAAGGGTATTCCACCCAGTAGTGATGAGCTTGCTAGAGAATTGAAAATAACCAAAGAGGAAATTGACGAACTTCTTTCTTGTGAATTGAGAAGCATCACTGTTAGTCTCCAAGGTACTGTCAAATCAAAATCTGATCCTTCCGAATTAGTTGACATCCTTCCGAGTGAGCAGGTTGCTCCAATGGAGTTAGCTGAATTAGCCGAAAGGACAGCCTCTGCTTGGAAGTTATTAGATAAAGCAAATTTAACTGAAAAAGAAAGAAAAATAGTAAGCCTAAGATTTGGCTTAGACGGCTCAAATGAATGGAGAACTTTAGCTGAAGTTGCAAGACATATGAGTTGTAGCAGGGAATATTGCCGACAAGTTGTTCAACGCGCCTTAAGAAAACTTAGAAAAGCAGGAATACAAAATGGATTAGTTGATAGTATTAGCTAAAAATTCCATTAAGCATAATTAGAGTTTAATTTAATAAGAATGAGAGAAAATTACAAAAAACAAGAAAAAATTTATGATGCTGAAGTTTTAGAAAGTTCAACTCTAGATGAGAACATAATTATCAAAATTCTCATTAAAGCAGGTAGAACAATTGCCAAGCCTGCCTTGGAAGTTTTGGAGATGGCTATAGATCCTTACACGCCAGCACAAGTAAGAGTTTCCTTAATGGCTGCTCTGGCATATTTAATTATGCCATTTGACCTATTTCCTGACTTTATGCCATTAGTTGGTTTTAGTGATGACTTTGTAGCTCTTACAGCAGTGCTAAGTATATGGAGTAAATATATGACTCCTTCAATAAGACTGAGAGCAGAGAAGAAGCTGAACAAGTTATTCCCATTTTATTAAATGAGTAAATTATCTCAACAGGAAGAGAAAGAACTCATATCCTTTATTAAGGATTGGTTAAAATCACATGGATTTACCCAAAAAGACTTAGCAAATGAATTAAATATTAAATCAAGCAGAACCTCTGAGATTATTCTCAAAATTAAAGATTTTTATAAAAAAGGCGGCATGTTCAATATTGCAAAAAATCTAATAAAGATTGAGCAAAAATGGTTAAACAATATCAAAAATGATTATGTAGAAACAAAACAAACACCACCATATAATCAATTAGATATCGACTCATTAGTAAACCAAATAACTCAAGATACATGTGAATAAATATTATTTAAAATATTATATTTTAGTAAAATAATATAACTCATTAAAAACTAAGCTTTAAATAAATATCGTTAATATGATTAATAATTAAATTAATAAAGTAGAAATATAATGTATTTTCATTTTAATAATTTTTTTCTATTAATAAATAATTAATAATTACTAAAAATATTTTCGTAAATTATATTTAAAATGCCTGAATCCAGGGATATATATCATAATTAGTCCATATACCTTTTTCCCAATATATATCCTCCTCAATAAGATCTTTCAACTCATTTTCATCTTTAGCATTAAAAATTCCAAACAAATATCTGGTACATTTTGTTGGCCCTAATGTAATTAAAATATCTCGATCTTTTAAGTTTTTAAGTCTATTAAGATGTTGTTCACGAAAAGGGCCTCTTTTAATAATTGCATCTTCACAGTACTTTCCAAAAACTACAAACTTTTCCATTTCTAAAGATAAATAATAGAATAAATACATATTAAATAATTGCATATATTACACACAAATTGCTATGTTATTTAATACAACTTTCTTTTAATTAATTATGCTAACTGGAAGCGATCTCCTTGCAAAAGTTAAAGAACTAGGTGACGTTAGCAAATCTGACCTAGTTCGCGCCTGTGGATATGTTTCTTCCAAGAAAAACGGAGGTGAACGCTTAAACTTTACCGCATTTTATGAAGCACTTTTAGAAGCAAAAGGGGTTAATCTTGGTGATTCTGGAGTTGCAGGCATTGGGAAAGGTGGAAGGAAACTTAGTTATATTGCTACAGTTCAAGGCAACGGAAATCTCTTAATTGGGAAAGCATATACAGCACTTCTGGATTTAAAAGCAGGCGATGAATTCGAAATTAAGCTTGGAAGAAAACAAATCAGATTATTACCGACTGAGGAGTCTTAACGAAAAAAAATTAAACATATACTTAATATTAATAAGTACCTATTAAATTAATTTTTTTTCAAACTTATTTTCTTTTTATATTAATTTCTTTGATCTGCAGCCAAACGCATCTCTTTGCAAAATTCACCAACATTATCAACAACATCTTTTTCACTTGAACTAGAAATTCGTTTTACAAATGCACTACCTATAATTACTCCATCAGCTCCCCACTCACTAACTCTATTTACATGTTCAGGGGTGGATATACCAAAACCAACCGCAATTGGATTACTATTAACTTCTTTTAATTTAGCAATAAGGTTTTCTACTCTACTTTCCATTTTGTTCCTCTCACCGGTGACACCTGTGACACTAACTAAATAAGTAAAACCCTTTGTATGATTAGATATTTTTTTCATTCTATCAAAAGGAGTAGTTGGGGCCACCAATAAAATCAAGTCCATAGAATGATTACTAACTATTTTAGAAAATTTATAAGCTTCCTCTAAAGGCAGATCAGGAATTATTAGACCAGAAACTCTAGCACTAGATGCCATCTCGCAAAAATGTTCAAAGCCAAAACTTAGTAAAGGATTTAAATAAGAAAAAAGTATGATTGGAATATTTAATTTACCTTTTAAAGACTCTAAAAGGTTAATAACTTTTTTTAGGTTAGTGCCTGACTTTAAGGCGCGAGAGGCCGCCACTTGAATAACAGGTCCGTCTGCAAGTGGATCACTGTATGGGATACCTAATTCAATAAGGTCAGCTCCATTTTCTTGTAACTTTAATAAAATCTCAGCAGTTATTTCAATATTGGGGTCCCCAGCCATTATGAAAGGCATCAAAGCTAATTTCTTATCATCTTTTAACTCACAAAACTTCTCATCTACCTTTGATAAAGATTCATTTTTAGTAATTTGCATTTTGTTATCTTTCATGATTTTGAGATTTTTTCTATGAAAAATTTATGGATTTTTCTCTAATTCTTCCATTAGTTTTTGCTGCTCTTCCTTTGACAATGCATTGAATTTCGTTTCTATTTTATCATTAACAACTTTTTCATACTCTTTTCTATAACGCTTCCTTTGTTCCATAAATGTCATTTTTCCATTTACAACTCTATAAACATAAGATGTTACCCAAGTAATAACAATCAGAATTAAGATGCAACTTGAAAGAGTAGTGGCTGTAAAATTGTCGATACCAATTTGAGGGGCAAATTCATAACTAAATAATCCTAGTAATGAGATAAATAAACCTACCTGTATAACTCTACCTTTAGTCAATTATTTACCCTTTACCACTTCCTTTTAGTCTGAGATTTAAAAATGGAGAAAATAAAATTAAACCTGGGAAGAAAAGAAATACAAGGCCATAAATTCCTAATCTTTCAAACTTGCCCATGATATTCCATCTATTATTCATCCAGTAAAATAGTAGTAATGGAATAAACAATAGATAGATAAAAATTATCCCAATATAAGCAATTAAAGTGGCAAATGAATTATTGAAAAAACTTTCCATTTTGATTTATGGTTGATTAGTTAAAACATAACAACTATTGGAAGTTATCGTCAGAACTAAAAATTAATAATTTAATTATGGGAGTGGGGGGACTTGAACCCCCACGAGCTAAATCGCTCGACGGATTTTAAGTCCGGCGCGTCTACCAATTCCGCCACACTCCCAATGGAATTTGCGCTATTTAATCGTAGCTGAAAGTATCCCATTTAACCAAGAAAAATTGGAATATTTACACTTTTAATTGTCAAATGATATCTAATTTTTAATTTAATATCCCTTCTACTTGCCATTGTAAAATTTCACCTGCATGAAATGGTTTTATTTGTCCGACAATATTTTTTTCTTCAACGACATCAATGAATTCTTTAATTTTATTTGGTCTAGACACTAATTTTAATTTTTCTCTATTTGGGGAAACATTATAAAAATTTGGGCCATTTAAACTTGCAAACTTTTCAAAATTATCTAGAGCATCTTCCTCTTCGAATACTGTTAAATAGCTTTCTATTGCTACTGGCGAATTAAAAATACCCGCACATCCACATAAATTCTTCCACTTCCTAAGGTGTGGTGCAGAGTCAGTTCCCAAGAAAAAACATTTTTTTCCACTTGTTGCAGCTTTCCTTAAAGCGAGTCTATTATTTTCCCTTTTAGCAACTGGTAAGCAGTAAAAATCACTATTTAAACCTCCAAAAAACATTGCATTTCTATTAATGTGCAAATGATGCGGAGTTATAGTAGCTCCAATATTATTTTCTTGAACAAAATCCACTGCATAAGAGGTGGTTATATGTTCTAAAACGATTTTTAATTTTGGAAATCTTTTAGTTATTTGATAAAGTTCTTTATCTATAAAAACTTCTTCTCTATCGAATACATCTACTTCAGAATCAGCTACTTCCCCGTGAATTAAAAGAGGCATTCCATTATCTTCCATTGATTCGAAAATATTATAAAGATTTTCTATTTTCTTGACTCCATGACTGGAATTTGTTGTCGCATTAGCAGGGTATAATTTTGCTGCGAAAAAGATATTTTTTTTGAAACCATTTATGAGTTCTTCTTTATTAGTCTCATCTGTAAGAAACATTGTCATTAATGGTTCAAACTTAGAACTTTCTGATAACACATCAACAATTGATTTTTTATAAGATATAGCTCTTTCAACAGATGTAATGGGATTTTTAGTATTTGGCATAACGATAGCTCTTCCAAACAATTCGGAAGTAAAATGAATGATATTTTTTAATAGAAGACCTTCTCTTAAATGTAAATGCCAATCATCAGGTTTTATTATGGTTAAAGTCTTCAAGATTTTTTCTATTTAATCAATTTTAACAGCAAATATAAATTGACAATAATTTATAGATATTTGAAAATAGACTAACCAATTTCTAAAGATTTAATTTTCTAAATCAAAGCTTAAATATGAGTGATTTTTTATTACCGATCATGGAAATAATTCTCGGAATAGTTTTACTTTTTGCGGGAGGAGAATTTTTTATTCAAGGAGCAATAAATTTATCTTTAATTTTAGGAATACCACAAATAGTAATTGGATTAACCGTTGTTTCTCTCGGTACAAGCTCTCCTGAGTTATTGGTAAGTTTAAGTTCTATTTTAAAAGGCAGTGATTCGCTTGCTGCCAGTAATGTAATAGGAAGCAATATTTTTAATATTCTTGTAGTTTTAGGTATAAGCTCATTGATAACACCTCTTAAGGTAAAAAGCAGAATAGTCAGAAGAGATGTCCCACTCTTAATGGCTGTTTCTTGTGCTGTTTGGGGAATGTCATCAACTGGAATATTGACATGGCAAGCAGGAATCTTTCTAATATTTTGTTTGGTCTTAAATACAATATGGGAAATTAATACGATTAACGAGAAAGAAGATGATACAAGAGAAGCTGAACCAGAAATAGAAGAATTAAATGATAACTTTAGAGGGAGTATAAATATTTTACTAAAGCTGATATTAGGAATATTTCTTTTGAGCTTTGGTTCAAACATTTTAGTAAATGGATCTCAAACTCTTGCTACTATTTTGGGGGTAAATGAAATTGTTATTGGTTTAACTATTGTCGCTACTGGAACATCCTTGCCAGAATTAGTAACTTCAATAATTGCCTCGTTTAAAGGCAAAACAGATCTTGCTATTGGTAATGTAATAGGAAGTAATTTGCTCAATCAACTTCTAATATTGGGAAGTTGTAGCATTTTTTCAGGATTTAAAGGTTTAGTTATTGAACAAAGTTTAATAAAAGTTGACTTACCTTTTATGGTTTTAACTACCTTTGCATGCTTACCAATTTTCTGGACCAAAGGGAAAATCACCAGAATTGAGGGATTTATTTTGATCAATTTTTATATTTTTTACATTCTCGACAAGATACTCTTTTTAAATGGATTTAATTATCTTTCTGAATTAAGGTCAGGTTTATTTATTTACTTTTCCTTACTTATAGTTATCCTACTTGCTCAAGAAAAATTAAAATTTTCTAATTCATAATTTTAGCCATACATAGTCACAAACTCTTCTGAGATAGTAGGATGCAAAGCCATAGTGATATCAAAGTCTTTTTTTGTTATCCCTGCATTTAATGAAATTGATACCATTTGAATAATCTCAGATGATGTTTCTCCAAACATATGACATCCCAGTACTTTATCAGTTAGCTTATGAACTACAATCTTCAACATACATTTTGATTTATTCTCTTTGAAAGTATTAGACATAGGGGTGAATTTGCATTTGAAGATTTTTATATTTTTTTCAGAGTGAATCTCTATAGCTTTTTTCTCACTTAAGCCAACTGTTGAAATTTCTGGAATAGTGAAAACGGCCTTAGGGATATTTTCATAATTTACCTTTCTTTTTTGGTAATTAAAAAAATTATCAGAAAAAACTCTCCCTTGTTCTATTGCTACTGGAGTTAAGTTTGGTTTATTAATAATATCGCCAACTGCAAAAATATTTGCGTTGCTTGTTTGATTAAGTTCATCAACATCTAAATATTGGCCATCCATCTTTAGATTTAAAAAATCTAAATTTAAAGGCAAAAGATTTGGTTCTCTACCTGTAGCAATAAGGATACTATTAGTTAAGAGTTTATTACCCGAGTCTAAGGTAGATTCCAGATTTCCATTTACCCTCTTGATAGCCTTTAATTGGGTATTGGAGATTATTTTTATGTCAGCGAACGTAGGTGATTCCTCTAGACAGACAGAAAGATCCTCATCAAAGCCATTTAGTAAATGTTGACCTCTAATTAATTGAGTTACTTCAGTACCTAAATTCCTGAAAATAGAAGCAAATTCACAAGCAATATATCCTCCTCCAACTATTAATATTGATTTGGGGAAATTTTCTAATTTAAAAACATCATCACTAGTCCATGCTAAGTCTATACCAGGGATATTCAATTTCTTTGGTTTACCTCCAACTGAAATAAGAATTTTCTTTGAACTTATTTTATTTTTAATTTTCTTCGTTTTTGGACAAATAATTTCTAATTCATTTTGAGTCGTAAATCTTCCTAAGCCCTCAAAAACGGTTACATTCAATTTATTTAAAGTATTTCTATGTAAATTACTTAATCTGGAAACCTCTTCTCTAACATTCTTTAATAAAATATTTGATTCAAAATAAATACCTTCATTCTTTAATCCATATCCTTCAGAAGATTCCATATTTTTTTTACTTTTAGCGGCATAAACCATCAATTTTTTAGGAACACATCCCCTTATTACGCAAGTTCCTCCTATTTTATTTACTTCAATTATTGCAACTTTTGCTCCATAACTAGCTGCACGTTTAGCCGCCGCAAGCCCTCCAGATCCAGCTCCAACAACAATTAAATCAAATTCAAATTCCAAGACTTTTTTTAATCAATTATTATAACGTTAGTTTATAGCTTTAATTCAAATAATGAATGGGATTTTGACATGGTCTGATTTAAATAAATTTGAAGTTGAAGATCTTGACAGAGTTAATGGTATAAATAATTCTTACGCAAATTTAAGATTATTCGGGCATACTGAAAATGATGTAACAGTTACCCTCTATAGGGATAGGCATTCTTGGTGTCCTTACTGTCAGAAAGTATGGTTATGGCTTGAATATAAGAGAATTCCATACAGAGTCAAAAAAATAAATATGTTTTGCTACGGTCAAAAAGAAAGTTGGTTCCTTGATAAAGTCAGATCAGGGAAATTACCTGCGATTGAATTTAAAGGTCAAGTTATAACTGAAAGCGACGATATCATATCCTTTTTAGAAAATACATTTGGACCACTTGGATCTTTTATAACATCCAATAGCCTTATCAGAATTCGAGAATTAGAAAGAGAAATTTTCAGATCCTGGTGCGATTGGCTCTGCCGAGAAAGCTTTAATTTTATAGATAATTCTTTTAGAAAAAAAAGATTTAAAGAATCCATTTCTAAATTCAATGGAATCTTAAGTAGATCAAAATCAGGCTTAATTGATCCATCAATATCTAACACGGGTAATATAGAGCCTGGTGTTGGAGATATAATTTTTATTCCATATATGGAGAGAATGAATGCATCTCTTATTTATTATAAAGGGTTTAATTTAAGATCTAATTACCAACATGTAGATAACTGGCTTACCCTTTTTGAAGAGACAAGTGCTTATAGAGGCACACAAGGTGATTTTCATACTCACTCTCATGATTTACCCCCACAAATGGGTGGATGTTATAAAGAAAGCAATGAACAACAGATTACTTTCTCTGAACTAATAGATACTGGGAAAGGTCTTGGTAACTATGAATTAAATAGAAATTATGATTCAAAATATTTCGCTAGAATTGCTCTTAAAAGAGTAATAAAACATAAAGACAATTTACTAAAAGTAAGCCCATATAATAAAGAATCTTTTGATGAATCACTGAGATCCGCGTTGACTCATATGATCACAGGAGAATTACTGATCCCTAAAAAACTTTCAGGAATCTCTTTAAAATACTTAAAAAATAGAATCTCAGTTCCAAGAGATATGCCAATTATTTCAGCAAGGTTATTAAGACAATCGTTAAATAAAATTGAATCGCTTTGTGATATCAATGTAATAGATAGGATACCTTTCAGGCACAGATACGATCAAGATCCTAGAAATTTTATTTCTAGTGAACAGTAAAACTATAAATTTTTTCTTGAATCTATTTGAAGTAAATCCCTTATTTTTTGAACTTGACTTGCGATATTAGGATCAATAGACAATTTTTTTTCAACTTGTTCAATAGCATACATAACTGTTGTATGGTCTTTTCCCCCAAACTCATCTCCAATTCTTGGCAGGCTTAGATCCGTTCCATGTCGCATAAGATACATGCCTATTTGTCTAGCTTGACTTACAGGTTTTCTCCTACTTGAACTAATCAATTCATCAGTAGAGACTTTAAAGAAATCTGAAACTTTATTTATAACTTGTTTTGGAGTAACAACTACTCCAACACTATTCGGATCAAGCATTGGAGCAATTGATTGGACTGTCATTGGCAAGCCTGTGATTGATGCAAATGCAACAGCTCTAGTAAATGCTCCTTCTAATTCTCGAATATTCGAAGTAAATCTTCCTGCTATAAATTGAATTAAATCTCTCGGAAGACTCATTCTCTCTTGTTCTGCTTTTTTTTGAAGGATGGCTGTCCTCGTCTCAAGGTCAGGTGGTTGAATATCTGCGGTCATACCCATTGAGAATCTAGAAATTAATCTCTCTTGAATTCCTGATAATTGATTTGGAGGTCTGTCACTTGCAATAACTATTTGACTTCCTGATTCGTGAAGAGCGTTAAAAGTATGAAAGAATTCTTCCTGTGTATACTCTTTACCTTCTAAGAACTGTATATCGTCTATTAAAATCAAATCTACGTTCCTATATTTATCTCGAATAGCGGTCATTCCATCTCTTCTAATACCACTAATAACATCATTAGTAAAAGTCTCTGTAGATACATATTTAACTTTTGCTTCTGGATCTATTTCTACTCGATAATGGCCTATTGCTTGCATTAAATGAGTTTTACCGAGACCTACTCCACCACAAATAAATAATGGATTAAATTCTCTACCAGGTGATTCGGCAACTGCCAAAGCCGCGGCATGAGCCAACCTACTATTTGGACCTACAACAAATCTTTTAAATACGTAGCGTAAGTTTAGACCGTTAGGATTTTTGGATCGATTTTTTGAAGTAATACCTTGACTATTATTAGGAAATGATTTTGTTTTATGATTCAAGCTCTGTTCATCCTGGTTCCCTTTACTTGTTGAATCGCTACTAGTATTTGTTTCAGATTTAAAAACAACTTTTACATCATGGCCGCATATTTCTTTTGCAGCCTTTTCGATAGTTTGACAATAATTCTTTCTTAACCAATCACTGGAAAATGTATTTGGAGCAATTAAGGTTAATAAGCCATTTTCAAAACAATTAAATTTAGCAGGCCTTATCCATGTCTCAAATGAAGGCTTACTTAAAGTTTTTTGAAGTGATTGTTGAACTTCCGCCCAAATAGGATTAATTGCTTGCAAAATTTTATTCTCTAGATTATTAATCTAGTTGGAATTTAATAATTGGCCATTAGGAAATCACAAGATCACAACAAATTTAAAATTACTTAACAAAGCATCATCTGAATTCATAAAAAATATTTTTATTTTTTTTCAATAGGCATATAATATTTAAAAATATTCCCTTAAGTATTGGATAAAGCATTACTAATTATCATGGCGAAATGGCATGGTTTTG
Organism: Prochlorococcus sp. AG-355-P07; assembly: GCA_003280575.1. Lineage (GTDB taxonomy): Bacteria > Cyanobacteriota > Cyanobacteriia > PCC-6307 > Cyanobiaceae > Prochlorococcus_A. The sequence continues at coordinate 217,961 of QCEN01000002.1, forward strand.
GAAGATGCAAAACAAGATTATCAAAAGATATAGGTAAAAGTAATTCTGCAAAAGTACAACATGTGATGACCCAACACACTATTTCAGTCGCCAAATCACTCCAAGCAGATAATCTTATTGATATATCTATAGCTATTTCTGGTTTAGGACAGAAAAATGCCAGTAGATGGTCTAAAGAATTAGGTATCAAAAAATTTAATTTGCAGGGGAAAGGCAACTTAGGAGAAAAAATGAAAAGGCAAATAATTATAAACAAAAAATTTTGTACTCAACACAAGATCAAAAATATCATTTTTATTGGAACTGACCTTCCAGATTTATGCCATCAAGATTTGTTGAAAACTTTAAGAGAGCTTCAACAAAATGATCTTATTTTAGGACCGTCTAATGATGGAGGATATTGGCTTATTGGTTTATCAGAAAAAATAATGTCAACACATCTATATTCCCCGTTCGTTAACATTAAGTGGAGTACAAACAATGTTCTTCAAAATACAATTGATAATCTCTCTCCCCTTAAATTTAAATATAAATTTTTAGATAAAAAAATAGACATTGATAAAGTTATTGATATTGAAAATAGAAATTAATCAACTTGTCAAAAATCTCAATTATTATTCCCACTCTCAATGAAGCCAATAATTTGCCTCTATTGCTTGGAGACTTGACAAAATTTCATAAAGAGGGAGAAATTATTATTGTTGACTGTGGAAGTGAAGATAAAACTATTGACATAGCAAATATTTATGGGGCGAAAGTATGTAAATCAGAAGAAAGAAATCGAGGTTTACAATTAAATATTGGCGCTAAAAATTCAAAAGGAGACTGGCTAGTATTTTTGCATGCAGATACCAGATTAACTCATGACTGGTTTAAAAAAATAAATTTAGTTTTACAGGGTGACAAGAAATATATTTACTATTTTAAATTTAAAATTAATAACAAAAAGATAATTTATAGAGTCTTAGAGATTCTTGTAAATTTGAGAAGCAAATATCTTAAACAACCTTATGGTGATCAAGGTTTAATAATTCATAGGACAATTTATTTTAAGAATAATGGTTTTAGAAAAATACCTTTAATGGAAGACATAGATTTTTTAAGGAGATTAAATAATAAAAAAGATTTAAAACAATTAAATTTGCCTATTTTGATAAGTTCAAGAAAATGGGAAAAGACTAATATTTTTCTCCAGGCACTCAAAAACTGGAAATTTAGAAGAAGGTGGTTAAA
>QCEN01000003.1 GCA_003280575.1 Prochlorococcus sp. AG-355-P07
AGAAATTATTAAATCTTTTTTTGTATAAAGATTTCCGAGAATAAGAATTGGTTGTTTTATTCCAGAAGAGCGAAGCTTCATCCCTTCTTTTAAAGTCGCAACTCCTAATTGCGAAGCACCACCTCTGATAGCGTATTCAGAAACTACTATTGCATCATGGCCATATCCATCAGCTTTAACAACTGCCATAAATTGACAATTTTTACTTAATTGTGATCTTAGCTTCCTCACATTTGTTTCTAAGGCTTTACCTCTAACTTCAATCCATGCTCTTTGTTTTGGATCTAAATCATTTTCATAAATTGGAAATTTATAAAAATTAAATCCTCGATTTGTGTGCCGAATTTGCATTAACTTTGCACTATTATATGCGCTTATTGAAATATACAGTTAGCATGACATGTAAATTGTATTTTGGCATGGGCCAGACTCTAGTTTTAAATGCTTCTTATGAACCTTTAAACATCACTTCTTGGCGAAGAGCTGTTATTTTGATGATTAAAGGTAAAGCAGAAAGCTTAGAGGAAGATAAATCATATTCGATTCATTGCGGTAGAAAATTACCTACTGTTATAAGACTTCGTTACTACGTAAAGGTACCTTTTAGAGAGGTTTCTTTAACAAGAAAAAATATTCTTCTTAGAGATAATAATGCTTGCCAATACTGTAACTACAGGGGTGCTGATTTATCGATAGATCATGTTTTACCTAGAAGTAGAGGCGGAACTGATAACTGGGAAAATGTTACTACAGCTTGTCTTAGATGTAATGTTCAAAAAGGTAACCGCACACCAGAAGAAGCTAATATGCCTTTACAAAGAAAGCCATACCGTCCACTAAGTAATCTCAATTTTGAAGCTACAAGGCAAATTGACTCAGGTAGGCATAAAGAATGGAGCAAATATGTAATAGGAGTTGCAATTTAATTAAAATAAAATTTTAATTTTCTTCTTTATTAAAATCTTCCATCATTCTCTTTTGTTCTTGTGCTATGCATGCATCGATTACTTCATCCAATTGACCAGCTAGAATTGGCTCTAGCGAAAAATTGGAACCCAATCTATGATCAGTTGTCCTGTTGTCTTTGAAGTTATAAGTTCTAATTTTTTCACTTCTATCCCCTGTCCCCACTTGTGAAAGCCTCTGAGATCTCTCTTGGGCGTTAGCTTCTTTTAACTGAATTTCATATAATTTAGCTCTTAAAATTTCCATTGCTCGTTCACGATTTTGCAATTGTGATCTCTCTTGAGTACAAAAAACTCGTATCCCTGTGGGCTTGTGAAGAAGATCAATAGCAGTTTCTACTTTATTAACATTTTGTCCCCCTGCGCCTCCTGATCTTGCTGTGCCAACCTCTATATCAGTTGGGTCAATCTTAACCTCAACCGGATCAGCCTCAGGCATGACAGCAACAGTAGCAGTAGAAGTGTGTACTCTGCCTTGAGATTCAGTAGCTGGAACTCTTTGAACTCTATGTACACCAGCCTCGAATTTAAGTTGACTATATACTGAATCTCCCTTGACAGAGATAACTAACTCTTTGAATCCACCCATATCTGACTCTGAAGCACTAACGGGTTTTACAGACCATCCAATTTTTTGTCCATATCTTTCATACATTCTTGCTAAATCACCCGCCCATATACAAGCCTCGTTACCTCCAGCACCTGCTCTGATTTCTAACATTACACTTCTCTCATCTCTTGGATCTTTCGGTAATAATGCGATAGTAGCTTTTTGAATTAGTTCATTCTTACATTCTTCCAGGTTTATTAATTCCTCATTTATTAATGATTCCATCTCTTTATCATTTCTGCTCTCTTTTAGTAGATTTTTTGAATCTTCAATTTCCTTATCAATGTCAAGTAACTTTTTAAAGTCAATTACTAGAGGTTCCAATTTTGACCTTTCTCTTGCTATTGACTCCAATTTCTTAGGATCATTTGCTACGTCAGGATCTGCAAGTTGCACTTCCAAATTTTCAAAACTTTCTGAAGCAGTCTTCAACCTTGCAATTAGTGTTGAGTATTCCAATTGAAATTTTGCTTAAGTTTGAAATTCTATTTATTAGAATCTTTTTCTTCTTTTTGCTCTTTTGATGTGGCTGAATTAGCTGAACCCATTCCATATTTTTTCATAAACCTGTCAACTCTTCCTTCTGTATCCAAAATTTTCTGGGTTCCAGTAAAGAAAGGATGATTACCACTCCAAACATCAACATGTAATTCAGGCTGAGTTGAACCTGTCGTCATTACAATTTCTCCATTACAAATAACTTTTGCATCTGGATACCATTTTGGATGAATTTCTGATTTTGGCATAATTAAAATTCCTTTAGCGTTTAGAGAATTGTGGAGCTTTTCTTGCTTTTTTAAGACCATATTTTCTTCTTTCCTTGGCTCTAGGATCTCTACTGAGATGACCTTCAGTTTTTAAAGGTTTCCTGTTATCTGGAGATAATTCGCAAAGTGCTCTTGCTGCACCTTGCTTAATAGCATCTGCTTGGCCAGTCAAGCCGCCACCAAATACATTGACAAAAATATCATAAGAATTTTCTAAACCTAAAGTTTGCAAAGGTGCTTTTATTGAATTTAAGTGCAGAGGATTAAAGTTTAAGTAATCATCTCCTGATCGACCATTAATTTTGATTTGTCCATTCCCAGGAATCAAACGAACTCTAGCTACTGAAGTTTTTCTTCTTCCAGTTCCCCAATAAACAGCTTTGTTTTTTATTTGACTATTCATTATTTATAAATTAACTATTTAATAATACAGGATTCTGGGCAGCATGAGGATGATCAGCGCCTTTATAAACTTTTAATTTTTTAAATTGCTGTCTCCCCAAAGAGTTATGTGGGAGCATACCTTTAACAGCCTGCTCAATAATTCTTTCAGGAATTCTTTCTTGAAGAGACTCAAATTTTTCAACTTTCATTCCTCCAGGTCTGCCAGAATGTCTTCTATACAATTTTTGTGATGCTTTTTTCCCTGTTACCTCAACTTTCTCAGCATTTACAACAATAACAAAATCTCCTGTATCTAAATGAGGTGTAAATGTTGGTTTATTTTTTCCTCTTAAAACAGTTGCAATTTCTGTAGCAAGTCTCCCAAGTGTCTTATCTTTTGCGTCAACTAAAAACCAATTTCTTTCTATAGTTTCTAAAGACGGAGTAATTGTTTTATTCATTTACCAAATTTATGCAAATAAATTTAATTTAGTTTTAAATTCTACATCATTGAAGGAATATTAAACAATAATATTAGATGATTTACGCAAATAATTAGCTTTAATCAAATTTACTTAAGAATTACCTTTAATTAAAATATAGGAAAAAAATCATTATTTTTAATCTTTTTAAAAACATTTTCTCGGTAAACGGCATTTACAAAACATAATCCCTTAGCTGGAGCTGATTCTTTAACATCATTTTTCTTTTTGTTTATCCATCTATCTGTAAAAATTTCAGGCGATATTTTTTTTTCTCCAACTAACACTAGTTGTCCAATAATTAAACGAACCATTCCGTAGAGAAAACCAGTAGCTTTAATATCAATTAAAATCAAATCTTCTACTCTTTTAATGTCAATATTTTTTATTTTTGTAATAGAGTTTTTCCTGTTGCTTCCACTTTTCTGAAAAGCAAAAAAATCATGCTCTCCTTCCATTCTCTTTAAAACACTAGACATTAAAACTTCATCTAATACTTTTTGGTATCTGTGCCATGACCAATTATCTATAAACAAGTTAGGGAATTTACTATTATTAATGACATATCGATAATGTCTATAAACTGCTGAATAGCATGCATGCCAGGTATCCTTAACTTCAACTGATTCCAAGATTCTAATTGTTGAGGGTAAAAGACCATTTAGGACATCTGAATAACTATTACCTGGAATAACACAATCAACATCAAAGTGAACTACTTGACCTGATGCATGAACCCCCGCATCAGTTCTACCTGCTGCAAATGTCCTTACTTTGTGATGTGAAATCTTAAAAAGAGCTTGCTCTAGAATTTCCTGAATTGCAATTGCATTTTTTTGTCTTTGCCAACCTGAATAATTAGATCCATCATATTGGATTAGTAAAGCTACTCTTTTCAAAAGTAATTTTTAGGAAAAGCCTCTTTATTAATTAACTTAAACAAGCTCAATTATAGCCATCTGCGCGTTATCACCTTTTCTAGAGACGGTTCGTACTATGCGAGTATAACCACCTTTTCTATCTCCATATCTTTCCTTTGCTTTTTCAAATAATGAGTGAACTAATTTCTTATCATATATATATCCAATAGCTCTTCTTCTAGAAGCCAAACTTCCTTCTTTAGCAAGTGATATCATACGTTCTGCTTCGTTTCTTAAAGCTTTTGCCCTAGCTTTTGTTGTTGTTACTCTACCTTCCCTTATTAATTGAGTAGTCAAACCTCTAAGGAGTGCTTTTCTCTGGTCAGCAGGTTTACTCAATAATGGAATTCTAAGTTGGTGTCTCATAATCTTAAAAATTGTTAAACAGAGGTTCTGCTTTGTGGAATAGAAATACCGATTCTCTCAAGAGCTTCGATAACTTCATCTGCAGATTTAGAGCCAAAGTTCTTAATTTCAAGAAGATCTTCATAGCTAAAGCCCATTAAATCTGAAACTGAATTAACTTGCGCCCTTTTTAAACAATTATATGCTCTCACGGACAAGTTTAGTTCCTCAAGAGGAATTTGAGCTTCAGGAGATGGTTCAGGTTCCTCAGGTAATTCCTCAACCATTGTAACAGTAGCAAGAGGCTGGAAGAGTTCTATTAATTGGTTTGCAGCTTCAGCTATGGCATCATCAGGACTTGTTGAACCATCTGTTACGACTTCCATTTTTAATCTTTCTCTACCTGTTCCACCTTCTGCTACGGCAGTTTCATCAATCGTAAAATTCACTCTCTTCACAGGCATAAATACAGCATCTATTTGGAGTAAATCAATAGCAGTTGTCTCTTCATTCTTGCGATCAACAGGTCTATATCCAACACCTCTTTCAACATGAATTTCCAACTCTAAGTTGTGACCCTCCTGAATAGTTGCGATTGGTTTTTCACCATCAACAATTTCAACTTGAGAGGAGAATTGAATATCATTCGCCTTCACTTCCATTGGACCGCTCGCTACTAACCTGCCAATCTCAAGCTCTGGATTAGTACTATTTAGTGATAGTTGCTTACAATTGAGAAGAATATCTAAGACGTCTTCTCTAACTCCAGGAATGGTGGCATATTCATGATTAATTCCTGCTATTCTTACTGCAGTCACTGCACTCCCTTCAAGTCCTCCCATTAGGACTCTCCTAAGAGAATTACCCAAAGTTGTAGCTTGTCCCCTTTCTAGAGGGCCAATTAAAAAAGTTCCTGTTTGGGAGCGATCATCTGCTATTTGATGGTCGATTCTGTCAATCTGGTATTGCAACACGGAAAAAAATGAGGTTAAAAGTTTTTATTGGGGGGTTAGAGAATGGATAAAACTTAAACGCGTCTTCGTTTAGGTCTTCTACATCCATTATGAGGTAACGGAGTTACATCTCTTATTAGAGTTATTTCTAAACCGGCCACTTGTAAAGCTCTTATGGCCGTTTCCCTACCTGCGCCGGGTCCTCTTACTAATACTTCTATTTGTCTCATGCCTTGATCAAGTGCTCTTCTAGCTGCAGCTTCAGCTGCAGTTTGAGCAGCAAATGGTGTGCCTTTCCTAGCACCTTTAAATCCACTAGCACCTGCAGATGACCAAGAAATTACATGGCCAGAAGTGTCGGAAATTGAAACGATAGTATTATTAAATGTGCTTTGGATATGTACCACGCCATTAGGTACATTACGTTTGGATTTCTTTGAACCTGTTTTTTTTACTGTAGCTGCCATGATGTTTTAATTTAATACTTAAATTTGTAAATAGATTTAGTTAATTATTTTTTTCTTCCAGCAACTGTTTTCCTCGAACCCCTTCTTGTTCTTGCATTGGTTCTAGTTCTCTGACCTCTTACTGGAAGACTCAATCTATGTCTTCTTCCTCTCAAACACCCTATATCTTGTAGACGTTTTAAAGCCATTCCCTCTTTTCTTCTTAAATCCCCTTCTAAAGTGAATTCCTCTGAAGCACCTCTAAGTTTTTGCACTTCAGAATCTGAAAGATCTTTGACACGAGTATCAGGGTTTACACCCGTATTAGCAAGAATTAGCTTTGATCTCGTCAAACCAATGCCATAAACGTATGTAAGTGCAATTTCAACTCGCTTTTCGCGAGGTATGTCAATTCCTGCAATCCTGGCCACGTGTTTTGAATAAGTAAAAGTTTGAATTTAAGGGTTGAGATTTAACCCTGACGCTGTTTATTGCGAGGTCTTTTCTTGTTAATAACATAGATTTTACCTCTTCTCCTCACGATCTGATCGTCAGGACTAATTTTTTTGACTGAAGATCTGACCTTCATAGGGATTTAACAAATTAACGTTAATACTATATTCTACATCATCATCAAGCCATTTTTTGTTTGATATCAGAGGAAATAGTTTTTAAATCTCTATCAGCATCGATATATTCTAATAATGAGAGATTTTTAAAATATTGAATTAATGGTTCTGTAGTTTTTTTATAAATGTCAACTCTTGTTCTAATTGTCTCTTCCGTATCGTCTTTTCTTCCTCTTAAAAGCAAACGTTTAATTAAAACTTCTTCTGGAATATCTAGATAAAAAACCACTTCCAAAGGTTGATTAATTTCAGTTAAGACCTCATTCAATGAATTTGCTTGAGATAGATTTCTTGGGTAACCATCTAAAATCCATCCATTATTTTTATTATCTAAATTTTGTTTTACTATCTTTAATACAAGTTCATCGCTAACAAGTTCACCTCTATTCATAATATCTTTTACCTCAATACCGAGGATAGTATTCATTTCGATTTCTTTTCTTAATAATTCACCGGTAGAAAGGTGCAAGTAAGAATAAGTTTGACTTAGCAATTCCGCTTGAGTCCCTTTCCCCGCCCCAGGAGCCCCTAAAAATAATAAATGTTTCTTCATTAATTGTTGATTAGGCCTTCATACCTTTGGGAAATAACATAAGTTTGAATTTGCTTCGCAGTATCTATAGCGACACCCACAAGAATAAGTAATGAAGTTGCTCCTAAACCTTGAAAAGTCTGAACATTTGTAGCTCTTTCTACTGCAGCTGGAATAATAGCTACTGAACCCAGAAATAATCCACCTAATAATGTCAACCTATTTTGTATACCTGATAGGTAATTTGCTGTATTAGTACCAGGTCTAACTCCTGGTATTGCAACTCCTCCTTTCTTTAAATTTGAAGCTACATCAACTGGATTGATAGTAAGAGATGCGTAAAAATAGGAGAACCCCAAAATCAATGAGAAAAAAGTAAGAGCATATGGCCATGGATTAGAGGATCCAGGATTTAAACTACTTGCCAACTTGATTAGGACTGGATTTCCCGTAACATTTGCAATAGTTATGGGTAAAAATATTAAAGCAGATGCAAATATAATAGGCATAACTCCTCCTGCATTTAATTTCAAAGGTAAATAACTTTGTCTTGTAGGAAGTAGTGTTGAATTTCCTATTTGTCTTTTTGCACTAACAATAGGTATGCGTCTTGCTCCCTCTTGAACAAAAATGATACCAACAATAGTTAGTAAAAATACTCCAAGTAAAACTGCTATACCTAAAACATCTCCTCTATCGCCAGTCTGAGCTTTTTCAATGGTTGAACTTAGAGCCTTAGGTAAAGTCGAGACAATATTCAAAAAAATCACTAGTGAAGCTCCTTGACCTATCCCTTTCTCCGTAATAATTTCACTAAACCACATTACTAACATTGAACCAGTAACTAATGCAATGGAGGTTTGTAAGACAAATGTAGTTTCACTTATCCCCTGAATAGCATATTGTCTAAGAATTAAGGAAAAAATTATACTTTGCAAAAACCCCCATCCTAAAGAAACATATCTTGTTATTTGAGCAATTTTTCTTCTTCCCGCTTCTCCTTCATTTTTTTGTAAGTCTTCAAGAACAGGCAATGATGCTGTGAGAAGCTGAATAATAATTGATGCGTTGATGAAAGGGAGTATTCCTAATGCGAATATTCCTAGTGTTGAAATTCCTCCTCCAGTAAAAATATCTAAAAAACCTATTAATTGTCCCCCTTGATCTATAAAACTTTTAAAGGCAACCCTATCAATACCTGGCATTGGAATATAAATACCAAGTCTTACTAAAAGGAGAAGACCTAAAGTTGTTAAAACCCTACTTCTAAGCTCTTTATTTAAAAATAATTGAGAAAGTATTTCTGAAGCGTTAGGATTTCTACTTTTGTTGACAAACATTTTAAAGCTTAACTAAATTTTTAATAAATTTATTTATTATTTATAAGCTCGCAGGATCCACCTGCATCCTCAATTTTTTGTTTTGCAACTTTTGTGAATGCATGAGCTTGGACTTTTAACTTAACATTAATTTTTCCGTTACCTAGGATTTTTAGAGGAAATTTTGGCTTGAAGATTAATCCTTTCTTAACTAGTGAGTCAAGGTTAACAGTATCGTTATCTTTGAAATCATTTAATTTTTCTAAGTTAATAATAGAAAAGTTCTTTTGATTAATAATTTCAAAGTGCTTTAATTTTGGAACTCTTCTATAAAGAGGCATTTGGCCACCCTCAAAGCCTGGACGTGTGGGTCTTCCAGAACGTGACTTTTGTCCTCTCATCCCGAAACCACATGACGCACCCTGACCGGCAGCAATACCTCTACCCTTTCTTAATTTTTTCTTTCTCGAGCCAGAGTTTGATTTAAGTGTATTTAATGTTGAAGTCATGATTTTCAAGAATAGAGCTGTTCAAGTGAAATCCCCCTCTCCCTTGAGGCAGATTTGTGTGTTCTTAATTGAGAAAGAGCCACCATAGCAGCTCTTGCATTATTCAAAGGTGTTTTACTACCTAATCTTTTTGCTAAGACATTTTTTATGCCCGCTAATTCTAAAACTGTTCTTATTGAACCACCAGCAATTACACCTGTACCTGGTGCCGCTGGTCTAATAAGTACATTAGCAGCACCATTTTGTCCTATAGATAAAGTTGGTATTGAATTATTTGGGGTTAAGGGAACCCTAACAAGATTCTTTTTACCATCTGAAACTCCCTTTCTCACAGCACCAATCACATCTCCAGCTTTTCCAACACCCACTCCAACTTGACCTTTTTCATTACCTACAACAACAATTGCTCTAAAACTCATTTTTTTTCCACCTTTAACAGTTTTAGAAACGCGTCGAATTTGAACAACTCTTTCTTGCCAATCAGAATCTCTCTCTAGATTTTTCGCATCACCTCTTTTGTTTCTCTTTCGATCATTACGATTATTCTTTTTTTGTTCCACGGGCATAACCTCTGGAACGTTATCGTTCTTGGATTGCATTTCTTGTTTTGTTGGAGTGTCAGTCATAGTAAAAATTAAAAGTTAAAATTCTAGGCCTGCTTCACGAGCAGCGTCAGCAAGTGCCTTAACTCTACCGTGATATAAATTACCTCCACGGTCAAAAATTACTTGTTTTATACCCTTTTTTATTGCTCTCTTTGCTAATAGTTTTCCTACAATGGAAGAAGAATTGCAATCAGAGGCTAATTTCTCGGATTTTTCTCTTAGTTCTTTATCAATAGTTGAAGCTGAGCAAATAGTTTTTTGAGAGTCATCATCTATCACCTGAGCATAAATATGGTTATTGGAGCGAAAAACAGACAATCTTGGACGCGTTGCATCCCCAATTAAGAATCTCCTTAATCTTCTATGTCTTTTTTGGGTTTGTAATTTCCTGGAAATTTTGGTCATTTTTTTAATTAGGATTATTTTTTGCCAGATTTACCAGCTTTTCTAAGGATTCTCTCATCATGGTACTTAATCCCTTTACCTTTGTATGGCTCTGGAGGTCTAATTGATCTGATTTTTGCTGCTTCATTACCAACAATTTCCTTATCAATTCCAGATACGGTAACGTTTGTATTACTCTCAACTTTGTATGTTATACCATCAGGGGGGATCATTTCTACAGGATGACTATATCCTGCACTAACAACTAGATTCTTGCCTTTTACTTGTGCTCTTGATCCAACCCCTACAATTTCCAGTTTTTTTGAAAAACCTTGACTAACCCCTTCAACCATATTCGCAATTAAGGCTCTACATAAACCATGTCTTTGCCTTGAAAATATTTTAGTGGTAGTAGGAATTACAACAACAGTATTATCTTTTTTATCAAAACTAACTCCCTCGGGCATCTGACGTTTTAACTCACCCTTAGGGCCTTTAACTGTAACTGTTAATCCATCAAAGTCAACAGTCACCTTATCTGGTATCAGTACTGGTGTTTTTCCAATTCTTGACATGATTAATCCTCCTTAATAAACATAGCAAAGTACTTCCCCACCTATACCTTGCTTCCTTGCATCACGATCACTCATGACACCTTTAGAAGTAGATATGATAGCAACTCCGAGGCCTCCAAGAACTTTTGGTAAAGCTCTAGTATTTTTATAAATTCTCAAACCAGGTTTACTAACTCTTTGCATTGATCGAATAGTAGGGAATTTATTCTTGCCACTATATTTCAATCCAAGTATTATTTGTGATTTATAGCCTTCACCTTCCTCGTTAATATCAGAAATGAAACCCTCTTTTTGAAGTACTTTTGCAATACTTAAGGACATTTTTGAACTTGGGATTGTAGTGGTTGTATGCTTTTTTTGGCTCGCATTTCTAATTCGAGTAAGCATATCTGAAATAGGATCGTGATTTGACATGGTTTTAATTTAATTCTTACTAAAAGGCATACCTAACTCTTGCAAGAGAGCTTTACCTTCTTGATCTGTTCTCGCACTCGTGACAATGGTAATATCCATACCTCTTATTGAGTCTATTTTATCAAAAGAGATTTCAGGAAAAATTAATTGCTCTTTCACCCCAACAGTATAATTCCCTCTTCCATCAAAACTTTTTGGATTAACTCCTCTAAAGTCTCTTATTCTTGGTAAAGCTAGATTTATAAATCTCTCTAAAAAAGAATACATCCTGTCACCTCTCAAAGTTACAGTGCAACCAATTGGCATGCCTTCACGAATTTTAAAACCCGCTATAGCTTTTTTGGCCCTAGTTACTAGAGCTTTTTGTCCTGTTATTGTTGCCATTTCATTTAATGAAGCCTCTAAAGCTTTTGAATTTGAAGCAGCTTCACCAAGACCTCTATTAACGTTGACTTTGACAACTTTAGGTACTTGATGAATATTTTTAAGACCAAGTTCCTTTAAAAGTTTTGGTCTAATTGATTCTTTGTAGCGATTTTTTAGAGTCATAATTTTTTTGTTAATTCTGGTCTTTGTCAGAATTGATAAATTAGGAAAAGTTGAAATCTGGTTTCTGATGAAAAATTAATCAATTACTTCACCAGTTTTCTTCAGTCTTCTTTTCTTAACTCCCTCATTATCAATAAAGTATTCAATCTTACTTGTAAGATTTTTATCCTTTGAAAAAAACATTACATTTGATGCATGTAAAGATGCTTCTTCAGTAAGTATTCTTCCAGTTTCTCCTTCCTGGGTTGGTTTTACATGTTTAGTCCTAAGATTAATTCCTTTAACGACAACTCTATTTTCAAGAGGGATAGTTTTTAAAACCTCTCCAGTTTTACCTTTTTCCTTTCCGTTAATTACCTTTACTAAATCTCCAGTTTTGATTCTCATTTTTATTTTTTGGAAATTCTTTTTTTGTTTTAATGAATCCAACATTTAAATCACCTCCGGAGCAAGAGAAACAATTTTAGTGTAATTTTTATCCCGCAGTTCTCTTGCCACAGGACCAAAAACTCTTGTTCCTTTTGGATTCTTATCCTCATTAATCAAAACAGCAGCATTATCATCAAATCTGATTGAATTACCAGTATTTCTTCTTAATGTAGCTTTTGTTCTAACGATGACGGCTTTCACAACTTCAGACTTCTTAACTCCCATATTTGGAAGAGCATCTTTAACAGTTGCTACAATAACATCTCCTACATGAGCGTATCTTCTATTAGAGCCTAAAACCCTAATACATTGGAGTCTTTTCGCTCCGCTATTATCAGCAACTGTTAGATAAGTTTCTTGTTGAATCATTTTTTGACCTCCTCTGACTCAATTGTTTTGTTGAGGATCTGTTCTATTGCCCATCTTTTATGAGCACTAAGTGGTCTAGTTTCTCTAATCTTAACTCGATCACCTAAAGCACATATATTTTCAGGATCATGCACCTTGTATCTCGTAGTCCTACTTACAATTTTTTTATAAGTGGGGTGTGGATATCTGTTAATAACAGCGACAACAACTGTTTTGTCCATTTTGTCACTGACAACAGTACCAATTCTTTCTTTGAGTGCCATAACTAATAATTAATCAGAAGTAGTTTTAGAAGCAGATTGACTCTTACTGAGAGTTAGTAATTGAGCAACTTGTTTCTTTATTTTTTTGAATTTATGAGTTTCATTGAGCTGTCTCGTAGCTTGTTTGAATCTCAAATCAAAAAGATCTTTTCTTAATTGGTCAATCTTTTCAGTAATTTGTTCAGAATTTAATTTTTTAAATTCTTTAAGAGACTCTGAGTTTTTCATTTTTTAACCTCCTCTTGAGATTTTTTACTATTTCTTGTCTCTTCTTGACTTTTATCAATGGAGATAAATTTTGTTTTTACAGGAAGTTTGTACTGAGCTAGACGCATAGCTTCTTTTGCAGTTTCCTCAGTGATATCCTCACCACCCATTTCAAAAAGTATTCTTCCTGGTTTTACAACTGCAACCCAAAACTCTGGATTACCTTTACCAGAACCCATTCTTGTTTCAGCAGGTCTCATGGTTACGGGTTTATCAGGAAATATTCTTATCCAAATTTGACCTCCACGTTTGATATATCTTGTCATGGCTCGTCTACTTGCCTCGATCTGACGTGCAGTTACCCATCCACAGTCTTGAGCTTGGAGAGCAAATTGACCGAAAGCAATAGTATTACCCTTTGAGGCTACCCCCCTCATTCTGCCTCTATGTTGTTTACGGAATTTAGTGCGTTTTGGACTAAGCATTTTTATACCTCCTATGAATTCTCATTTGAACGATCCTCAAATTGCTGAGGTCTTCTACTAGCTTTTCTCTTAGGGCTCGCACCCACAGGAATGGTTTGCTCTTCTTTAGGAAGAACTTCTCCTTTGAACACCCAAACTTTAATACCGAGAACACCGTAAGTTGTATTAGCTTCACGTGTTGCATAGTCAATTTCTGCTCTCAAAGTATGCAAAGGAACTCTACCTTCTCTAGTCCATTCAGTTCTAGCGATTTCAGCACCATTCAACCTTCCCCCTACTTGTATTTTAAGACCTAAAACTCCAGCCCTTTGAGCCCTCTGCAATGCCATCCTTATAGTTCTTCTAAAGGCGACTCTTTTTTCAAGTTGTTGCGCAATATATTCAGCCAGTAAAAAAGCATCTGCGTCGACCCGCTCAACTTCAACAACATTTATTCTGACTTGCCTTGTTCTATCACCAATAGTTTTTTGAATTCCAGACCTTAATTCTTCAATACCACTCCCTTGTCTTCCAACTATTACTCCTGGTCTTGCTGTTTTTAATTCGAGTTCCAGTTGATCAGCTTTTCTAGCTATCAGTACATCGCTAATTCCTGCTGCACCATATTTTTTCTCTATGAAAGTACGAATTTTAAAATCTTCTTGAAGAAGAATTGGATATGTTTTTGAAGTAGCAAACCATTTGGAGCGATGCTCTTGCGTAATTCCTAACCTTAGTCCAGAAGGATGTATTTTATGTCCCATTAGTTTTGTACCTCCGCATTAGTTTGAGTAGGAACAGATTCAACAGAAATACTAATATGGCAAGTCTGTTTTTTGATTGAAAAAGCTCTACCTTGAGCTCTAGGCCTATACCTTTTCATTACAGGGCCACTATTAGCCCATGCAGAGGAAATGACTAAGGTAGATGGATCCATTCCAAGATTATGCTCTGCATTAGCAACTGCAGATCTAAGAACTTTAGTAATAGGATCAGTAGATCTGTATGGCATAAATTCCAACATAATTAATGCATCTCTATATGACCGACCCCTTATTTGATCAAGAACTCTTCTGACTTTAGAAGCTGATCCTCGAACATAGTTTCCATGAGCAATAACCGTTTTTGTTGTTTCAGGTGTTTTTGTCATGATTTTGCTCCTTTCTTATCTCTTATATGTCCGCGGTAAGTCCGTGTAGGGGCAAATTCCCCGAGTTTATGACCGATCATTTGTTCGGTTATAAATACAGGAATATGGGTCTTGCCATTGTGTACCGCGATTGTGTGGCCAATCATTACGGGTAAAATCGTAGAGGCTCTAGACCAAGTTTTAATGACAGACTTGTCATTATCAGTATTTTGTTTTTCTACCTTTTTAAGCAAGCTATCTGCTATGAAAGGTCCTTTTTTTAGTGATCGTCCCATGTTTATAAAATAGAAATTAAAGTCATAAATGAAGTAATCAAGAGTCTCTACCTCCTCTACTTCTCTTGGAAACTCGACGACGTCTTCGAACTACTAATTTATTACTTGGTTTGTTCTTTTTACGTGTCTTTAACCCAAGAGCTGGCTTACCCCATGGAGTAACAGGGCCTGCTCTACCAATTGGTGCTTTTCCCTCTCCTCCTCCATGTGGATGATCACATGGGTTCATTACACTTCCTCTTACTTGTGGCCTTCTTCCAAGCCATCTTCTTCTTCCTGCTTTACCTAAGCTGGTATTCCTTATTTCTGAATTGCCAACTTCTCCAAGAGTTGCATAGCATTCTTTTCTAACAAGTCTTACCTCGGTAGATGGGAGTTTTAGAGCAACATAATCTCCCTCTTTTGCCATAACTTGTGCACTAGATCCAGCCGATCTAACCATTTGTGCACCTCTTCCTGCATATAACTCTACACAATGAACACTAGATCCTAATGGCATAACAGAAAGCGGCATTGCATTGCCATCTTCAATTGGAACACTTTCTCCAGATATAACATTTTGGCCAACTTTCACTCCGGCTGGAGCGATAATATATCTTTTCTCTCCATCTTCATAAAATAAAAGTGCAAGCCTGGCATTTCTATGAGGATCGTAGTGAATCGCAGCAACTTTAGCATTAATATTTCTCTTATCTCTTCTAAAATCGACCAATCTATATTGCCTTTTGTGACCACCTCCACGATGACGGCATGTAATAACTCCTCGATTATTCCTACCTTTAACTCTATGTTTCGGAACTATTAGTGATCTCTCAGGTTTGGCACTTGTTATTTCACTAAAATCAGTAACTACTCTCTGCCTAGTACCAGGTGTATAAGGTTTAAATTTACGAATTGCCATGATTAAAACTCCTTAAGATTCTGGAAAAAGTTGGATTTTGTCTCCTTCAGCAAGACGTACAATTGCTTTCTTGACCTGAGAACGTTTGCCGGAAAATTTCCCGACTCTTCTTGTTCTCCTAGGAGGATTCATAGTGTTAACTCCTATGACTTTAACACTGAACAAGGCTTCAATAGCTGCCTTTATTTGTGGCTTTGCCGCTCTATGATCTACCTCAAAAGTATATTGATTAAGATCTAGTGCGTTTGTAGCTTTCTCAGTAATAACTGGCTTTCGTATTACATCAGCTAAACGAGAATCGAACAACTTGCTCATGATGCATAAACCTCCTGAATTTTATTTATTGCGGATTGACCTATTACCAACTTATTAGCATTAAGAATATCAAATACATTTAATTGATCGGCGGCGATTAACTTTACCTTTTCGATATTGTTAATGGATTTTTTTATTAAATCGGAAGGACTATCAAGAATAACCAGAACTTTTTCAGTTTTTTGTATACCTAGGCGAGCAAGGCCTTTGGTGATGTCACTTGTTTTAGGTTGCTTTAGGGTAGAACCAAAATCTTCAACAGCCTTTATATCAGATACTCTGGACATAAGTGCTGTTCTGAGAGCTAATCTACGTTCCTTACGATTCATATCAAGATTATAAGAACGTGGCTTCGGCCCAAATATAATTCCCCCCCCAGGTCTTAAGGGTGTTCTTATTGATCCTTGACGAGCTCTTCCTGTGCCTTTCTGTTTATATGGCTTTCTACCACCACCTCGTACTTCAGATCTTGTCAAAGTTGACGCCGTCCCTTGTCTTTTGTTTGCTAGTTGCCTAAGAACTGCTCTATGGATTAAGTCTGCAGAAGAAGTTTCCTTAGCAACTGCTAAATCAAGAGTGACTTTCCCTGATTTTTTACCATCCCACTTAAGAGTTTCGAGTGTTGTCATGATTTTTCACCTCCTTTATTTCCTACAACATTGTTTGGCTTAATATTGACGATTGAGCCAGGCTTACCTGGAACAGAACCTTTTACTACTAGCAAATTTTTCTGGTCATCAATTTTTAGAACTAACAAACCTTTTGTAGTTATCTGTTTCCCTCCATATCTACCTGCCATTCTTTTTCCAGGATAAATTCTGCCTGGAGTTGTCCCTGCTCCTGTAGAGCCTGGAGCTCTATGATTTTTTGAACCATGACTCATAGGGCCTCTGCTAAATCCATGTCTTTTCTGGTATCCAGCAAAACCTCTACCCATAGATTTGCCACTAATATCAACTTTTTGGCCAACCTCAAAGTTTTTTACAGTTATTTGATTTCCGATTTCAAAAGATGAAATTTCTTCAACCCTATATTCTTTTAAATGCTTTAAAAGTTCTTCACCTGATTTCAGTAAATGCCCCTTTTCAGGTTTATTAATATGCTTCTCTTTAGACAAGCCATAGCCGATCTGAACGGCTGTATAACCATCCAGAGCGGTAGTTTTCAATTGCGTGACACGGCATGGGCCAGCCTCAATAAGAGTAACTGGTACTGCATTACCTTTATCGTCAAAGAGTTGGGACATGCCCAATTTCTTTCCTAAAATTCCTATAGACATAAGACTTAAGTAGGCTAGCTCGTAATGATTTTTCAATTATCAAAAGCTTTATATAAAAGCTTAAGTTAATGAAAAACAATTCAATAAATAAGGTTGAGACTTATCTGAAAATCTAGATAGTTTCTCCTGGGATAAACCCACCTGTGGTTTTTAACGAAACGCTAAAAAATGTGAAATTTTACAGAGGCTCGGCTAGCTTGCGAGCTTAAAAATTCACTGAATTACAATTGTACATCATCAAGTACCATAAAATAAAATAATATAGACATAAAGGAATTTTTTATGCCATTACTTCTCACAGGGAAAAAGTTTCATAACGAATTAAAAACCAACAAATGTCTTGCAATCTTTGCTCCCCTTGAAGGTGGTTATGAAACTCGTCTTTTGAGGAGAATGAGGGCCAAGGGCTTCAAAACTTACATAACCTCAGCAAGAGGGCTTGGGGATCCAGAAGTATTCTTACTCAAATTGCATGGCGTTAGACCACCTCACCTTGGTCATCAAAGCGTAGGAAGAAACGGAGCGCTCGGGGAAGTTCAACAAGTAATCCCACAAGCTTCTGAATTATTTAATGAAAATGATAAAGGTAAATTACTTTGGTTGTTAGAAGGTCAAGTTTTATCTCAGTCTGAATTAGAGAGCTTAATAGAGATTTGCACTAAAGATAACAAACTAAAAATTGTTGTTGAAATGGGGGGTTCAAGAAAACTTGAATGGGTGCCATTAAGTGATTATATTTTGAATGAATTTGAAAGTTAAATTGTTTGATTAAAACAAAGAATAAAAAAGATAAATGGATTAAGTTGATTTGTGGTGCCAGTAATGAAGATATAGTTGCTATCGAAGATTTATGTGCAATTTATACTGCTGCTGGAGTAGATTGCATAGATGTTGCCGCAGAAGAATCAATAGTTCGTGCAGCAAAAAAAGGAATCGAGTGGGCAAAAAAACTCTTTAAAAACTCCCCTGGATTAATGATAAGCATTAGTGATGGTAATGATATACACTTTCGTAAAGCAAAATTTGATCCATTTAAATGTCCCCCTTATTGTCCAAGACCATGCGAAAAAGTATGCCCCACCTCTGCAATTGATAATTTCGGAGTCAAAAAGAGTAAATGTTATGGATGTGGAAGATGTTTAAATAGTTGTCCTCTGAATCTAATTACTGACTATGAATATAATTTGTCAAAAGATGATTTAGCATCCACACTTCAAAAAATAAAGCCTAATGCAGTAGAAATTCATACAGATATCAAACGCCTAGATTCTTTTATAAAGGTTGTAAGTATCCTTAAAAGTTCTGAAACGAAATTAGACAAGATATCTATCAGTTGTGGATTAAATCAATCTGCCAAAAAATCGGCACAACCCGAAGATCTATTGAAAGCTCTTTGGGAAAGATATGAAATTCTAAACGAACTAAATATTCCTCTTATTTGGCAGCTAGATGGGAGGCCAATGTCTGGTGATCTTGCTCCAACAACAAGTAGAGATGCTATTAACTTGTTTGAGAAAATTGGCTCAGATCTTCCACCAGGATTAGTTCAATTGGCGGGAGGAACAAATGAAAAAACCTATGAATTATTGAAGACAAACAATCTTCCAGACGGAATAGCGTTTGGAAGTTCTGCCAGAAAAATTATGCAGCCAATTATTGAATTTGCTCACAAAAATAACAAAAAACTCTATGAATATCCTGACAAAATGGCTTTAGCGATCAAAAAAGCTGAGAAATTTCTGGAGCCATGGAAATCAAGCTAATTTAAATAATATTTTTATTTTTCAAAACCTTTGTCGTGTTTATAAAAACTTTGTATTTTTTTGATAGAAAAAAATCTTTTCATGTATTAAAATAATAATTCAATGGGCCGTCGCCAAGTGGTAAGGCATCGGGTTTTGGTCTCGACATTCCTAGGTTCGAATCCTAGCGGCCCAGTTCTAACATTTACATTGGTGTCATATCAAAAAATATTTCTATTCGATTTTGATGGAGTAATAATCGATGGAATGCATGAATATTGGTATAGTTCCTTGCTAGCCTGTGAAAAATATTTAAATTCACCCTACATATCTTTTGATCAAAAACTTTATAAAAGAGTACCTAATACTTTCAAAGAAATTAGGCCTTGGGTTAAATATGGTTGGGAAATGATTCTAATTGTTCACGAAATTATAAAAACAGAAAATCCATTAAAAAAACAAACTCAAAATGATTTCATTAATAATTATCATCAAAATTGCCAGAGAATATTAAATGATAATTCCTGGATTGCCGAAGATTTACAAAAAATATTGGATAAGTCTCGCAAATACCAAATTGATAAAGATTTTAAATCGTGGGTAAATTTACATAATCCATTTTTTGAAGTTCTAAATTTTATGAAAGAATTAAATAAAAGAGAAGTAAAGACTGGAATAATAACAACAAAAAGGGGAATATTTGCAGAAAAAATTCTTAAACAATTAAATATTTTTCCAGAATTTATTTTTGGTTATGAATATGGAACAAAAATCAAAATAGCTGCAAAACTTTCTCAAACTTATGAAATTTTAGGTTTTATAGAAGATAGAAAAAAAACCCTAATTGATATTAAACAAAACTCAGAAACATCTCATATTCCATGCTTCCTTGCTGATTGGGGATATTTAAAAGGATCAGATAGACATAGTTTAAGTGATGAAATCAAATTATTAAAATTAGGTAACCTTGAGGAATTAGTTGCAATTTAAAGATAATCAGCTAGAGTACAGATGTACTATAGTTTGTATTTATGAAGTTTGGTTTAAATAAAAATTTCCAAATTTAAAATAATTACATGAACTTTAACCGATAAATCAAAAAATGAGCCTTGAAGAAAAGAAAAAAACTGAATCAAAAGAAAAAGACAAGGCATTAAGTCTAGTCTTAGGCCAAATAGAAAGAAATTTCGGACGAGGATCAATAATGAGACTTGGTGATGCCTCAAGAATGAAAGTAGAAACAATATCTACTGGAGCGCTCACATTAGATTTAGCATTAGGAGGCGGCTATCCAAAAGGAAGAGTAGTAGAAGTTTACGGACCAGAAAGTTCAGGAAAAACTACATTAACGCTTCACGCGATTGCGGAAGTCCAAAAAAATGGAGGAGTAGCTGCATTTGTAGATGCTGAGCATGCACTGGATCCAGTTTATGCAGCCTCTTTAGGAGTTGATGTTGAAAACTTGTTAGTTTCACAACCAGATACTGGTGAAATGGCTCTAGAAATAGTTGACCAACTTATAAGATCGAGTGCAGTAGATCTAGTTGTTGTTGACTCCGTAGCAGCTCTAACTCCAAGAGCCGAGATAGAAGGAGAAATGGGAGATCATGTAATTGGAAGTCAAGCAAGGCTAATGAGTCAAGCAATGAGAAAAATAACAGGGAACATTGGGAAATCAGGATGTACGGTTATATTCTTGAATCAATTACGCTTAAAAATTGGCGTTACATACGGCAATCCAGAAACAACCACAGGAGGTAATGCATTAAAATTTTACGCCTCAGTGAGACTCGATATCAGAAGAATTCAAACGCTTAAAAGAGGTACTGAAGAATATGGCATAAGAGCAAAAGTAAAAGTAGCAAAAAACAAAGTTGCACCACCATTTAGAATTGCAGAGTTTGATATTCTCTTCGGAAAAGGTATTAGTACAACTGGATGTTTATTAGATTTAGCAGAGGAGACTAATATTATAATCAGGAGAGGAGCTTGGTATAGTTATGAAGGAGAGAATATTGGGCAAGGAAGAGATAATACAATAATTTGGCTTGATCAAAACTTAGAAATTAGGAATAAAGTAGAATCTATGGTTAAAGAAAAATTAACAGAAGGTACTGAAGTAAGTTCTAATTCAATGAAAGCATTAAATAGCAATCCTGCTAATACAATCGCTGTTAATGATATAAAAACAGTAGCTTAGATTATAAAGAATCTGCCAAAGTCCACCATCCAGCAGAAGGTCCTATAAATCTAACTACAATCCATAAGATTACTAACCCTCCGATTCCAAACCAACTAGCCTTAATACTTAATTTAATTAGCTCATCTCTTTGATTAATTGTAAAGGGAAGCCATTCAATCAATCTTGGAGACTCATCAAATTTAGTTTTAGTATTATTTTTTTTTGGAGGTAACCCAAGCGTTTTACGTCTTTTTGCTTCTCCCATATTCCTTTAGTTATTTACAAAAACATTCCTAATCAAAAGGTAGCATATAGTTAATTTGTTTTGAGGGTTGAATGTTTTGCAAAAGTAATCTTGCCCAGTTTCTTTTATTTGCTCTTCCATCAAGAATAATTAACTTACCTGAATTTCTTCTTAAAGGAGAAATAGATCTTTCAAGTTTTGTTCTAGCTTGAGGAAGCAAGAATTCTCTAAACCAATCTTGAGAAAGCTTCTTTTTATGAGAGACTGTAATTGCATTAATAGGTTCTGACATATTCGGAATAGGAAGTAAAGGAATGATGATTTGTTCAGGAATTTGAATAAAATAAGAACTCATAATCCACCAATCATAACTAGAGCAAAGAATTGCATTATCACGAGAAGGAATTGTCTCTAGCAATACCCTCTTCCCGTACTTAGAAGCTAATTCTGTAGCAAGGTTAGTTTTTAACTGAATATCATCAGACAAAACTACAGTCAAACCCTTCCTAAAAAGTATTAACTTTTTACATTTATCCAAGATTGAATTTGTAAAAAGAGGATTATTTGGGAGTAACTGTTTAGAGGGTATATATAATGAAATCTTTTTCTCTTCAAAATTACTTTTAAAATTAATAACCAAGTCAATATCTAAACTGTGCTTTTTAAAATACATTTGAAAAAAATTATCTTTTCTCAATGCTGATAAAAAAACAAATTTATTATTTGAAAAAAATTCCTTAATTTGAGAAAGTTCGTCTATTGGCTGCAAATACAAATTCCAATCTAAATTTGTATCGTTTAATTTTACCCAACATGCCCAACCTTGAGATAATGCTTTATGAACGCTTAAAAATTTATCAGAAAAAAAAGAATTTTCATGGAAAAAGTTTGAAAAAAAACTTATTTCTTTTTCATCTAAATTAATATAACTATTTCCTAAGACCTTTCTCATGAAAAACTTTTTCTTCAAAGAATCATATACTTCTAGAAATTTTTGATTGATTAATTCAAATTCTTTAAAATTTTTTGTCCAATCTTTTTTAAGCAAAGAAATTCTAAAATGAGTTTTTAAATCCTGTTTAATATCCTCAATTCCAGAATAAACTATTCGATGATTTCTAAGATTACGATAATTGGGATCATTAAGTAAATTTTGGATTGTTATCAAGCGAACATGATGATTTGCAAAAATGAGTTGATCATTTTTCAAAATGAAATCAAAACCTAGATTTTTCAATGAATCAATCTGAAATTGACTTATAAATTGAATTTTTTCTTTAGATAAAATAAAAGTTGAATCCTCTTCCCTTAAAAATAAAGAGATCAAAATTGGAGATAACCAATCATAGCTAGAAAAGATTTCTGAATTTATTAGATATGTAGAATCACTTGCGATACATTTGGAAATTATCCTCCCAAAAGAATATATGTGTTCCCACCTAATATTTTGATCTCTCAAAAAATTTTTCAAATATTGATGACTTAAAATTTCAAGCATTTATAATTAATTTAATTTTAAATACATACAAAATTGATGAACTTAATATACAAAAAATTGGTATCAATATAAAAGAGTCTCTTGAATTAATCAATCTATGAAAATTGGAATAGTAGGATTAGGTCTAATTGGCGGTTCTTTAGGATTAAAACTCCAAAGACTAAATCATACAATTTATGGAATAGCAAATAATGAACTTAATGAAAAAAAAGCTAAGCATAATAAACTTGCAAATTTTGTTAGCTGTGATCTGAGTTTATTAAAAAAATGTGAGCTTATAATTTTGGCATTACCTATCAAAGATTTGATCAGTCCGTCTCAACAATTAGTAGAATCAATACCTAAGGGAACAATCCTAACTGATGTAGGCTCTGTTAAAGAACCAATTGTAAATACCTGGGAGAATTTACATCCTCTGTTTATTGGATCTCATCCAATGGCAGGAACAGAAAAAAAAGGAGTTGATACGGGTTTTGAAGGTCTTTTTAAAAATGCAAAATGGATTATTACCCCAACACGAAATAGTGATTTAAACGCAGTCAGAACTATTTCCGAGCTCATAAAATCGATGGATTGTGAAATTTGCCAAGCTTCGCCTAAAGAGCATGATGAAGCAGTATCTCTTATTTCTCATTTGCCTATATTTTTAGCTTCTGCCCTAATCGAAACTGCGCATACAAAAAATAATCAATCTTTATTAGATCTCACGCAAAAATTGGCTTCTACGGGATTTGCTGACACTTCGAGAGTTGGCGGTGGAAATGAACAATTAGGATTAGATTTAGCTATTAATAATCAGTTAAATATTTTAAGTTCGATAAATAATTTTAAAAATAAGCTGAATATACTTGAATCTCTTATTAAAGAAAAAAATTGGGAGTTACTTTTTAACAAACTTGCTGAAGCAAAAGAAAGCAGACAAAATTTTATAAACTAAAATTAGCAATCCCTTTGGATGTTAAAATTTGCCTTGAAACCATTAATGCAGACTGACTAACACCTGCGGTCCCCTCTCCTGGATAAATCGAATCTCCACATAGCCATAAACCTTCAAAAGGTGTCCTACTTGATAATCCAAATAAACCAAAAATATCTGGATTTTGACCAAGCCCGCCCACTATTCCATTAGGTCTTTTTGTCCATTTTTCAAATCCCAATGGAGTTGCTAATTCCCTATGTAGCCAATTGTCAGGATCAATATCAAATTGACTTTCCAATTCAATGGATATTTTTTTCATGAAAACATTTTTCTTCTTTAAGTAAGTTTGCTGATCTAAATCAAACCAATCTTTAGTCTTGGTAAATATACTTGCAATTAAAGTAATCTCGCCTTTTGGTGCTCTTCCATCACCATCATCACTAATTGATACAAATAACGAACAAAATTCTTTCGAAACAAATTGATAATGATTTGAGAATGTTTTTTTAATATGTTCTTTTTTTAATGCTGAATAAAAAACTACAGCTCCACTTGGCTCAGGCAAATTATTAAGTCGATTTTTATAATTTTTTTTTGTTTTTAAAGGATCTTTCAAATGCTTTAACAAAGATTGTGGAGGCGCGGTATAAATAACATCTTTTGATTGGTAAATAAAAGATTTTTTTTTCGAGTTAGCAGATACTTTCCAACACATATTTACGTCGTCAAAAGTTATAGAATTAACTTCTTGCCCAAAAATTAAATGAACTCCAGTTTTAATCAAAGAACTTTCTAATGATTCACTTAAAGACTGCATAGATTTTTTAAGGTGCCAAAGACCATGTGGCTGTTGACACATCTGGAGAACAGTAGATCCATATAATGCAGCAGTATTATAAACGTCCTCTTGAGAATAAAGTTTTAGTTGAAGATTTAAAAATTTAATCAAGCGCTCATTCTTAGATAATCCACATATCCGCAATAGATCAAAAATAGTCGATTTAAGTAAGATACCTGTTACGAGGTTTGAAGGTACTAGTGCTTTAAGAAGTTGAGAAAAATCCCAAAAATTACTTATTGGTAATACAGGATTATTATTAGCAAATATCCAATTACTTTCATGTATGAGGGTACAAAGTTTCCAAAATCTTTGACTCCCAGGAAATTGCATTTCTCGTTCAGCAATCCATTTACTTTTTTCATACCAAATAGGTATAGGTTTGCCACCATCATTTAAATCAACAATGCAAGCAGGGTCTAAAATTGTGGCTTCTGGGGATGGAATATCCAAAAAATCAAAAATTCTAGAATGAATTCCTCCCTTCTCTAAACCAGCAACCTGAGTTGCGCCAACATCAAAAATATAATTCTTTCTTTTAAAGGTACCGGCACATCCTCCGGCCTGAGTATGAGATTCGATTAAAGTCACTGATAAGCCTTGTTTTGATAAAATCGCTGCAGAAGTTAGTCCTGCTATACCGGCGCCTATAACAATAACTTCAGACTTTTTCATTAAAATGCAAAAATTATCCCTTATTGAAATTAACGAAATTTGTGAAGAATTAGGTGAAACCTATCCAAAAAGTATTGAACAAGTACATGGTGGTGATATTCATAGTGCCTGGAAAATAGAATTCCCAAACAAAAAGTTATTCCTTAAAAGAAACATTAGAAACAAAAAATTTCTTGAATTTGAAAAATATTGTCTCCAAAATTTGAGAAAATTTATTAATCAAGAAAACTTAATTATTCCTGAAGTTATTGCATATAAAAATATAAAAAATATTGAGATTCTTTTAATCGAATGGATAGATATGCATAACTTTGACCAAAAAAAACTTGGAAAAGGTTTAGGTGAATTGCATTTAAAATCAGCTGAATCTAATCCTAATATGTTTGGGTTTCCAATTGAGGGTTTTATCGGAACTACAGACCAGAAGGAAGGCTTTGAAGATAATTGGATAGATTGTTTTTTAAACTTAAGGATAATACCTCAACTATTAATTCTTAAGTCAAAGACTTTAGATAAAGAGATTTTAGATAAAGAAATTATAAATAAAGTTAAAGAAAAAATTAAATCAGAATTACTGAATCACAAACCAATAAATACTCTAGTTCATGGTGATTTGTGGTCAGGCAATGCAGGAATTGACAAAAGTGGAAAGGGGGTAATTTTTGACCCGGCATCTTGGTGGGCAGATAATGAAGTAGATATAGCTATGACAAAATTATTTGGAGGTTTTAGAAAAGAATTTTATGAAGAATATCATAGAGTTCTTCCTATAAAAAACGGATTTGAAAAAAGAATTATTATTTATAATTTTTATCACATACTGAACCATGCCAATATGTTTGAGGGAGGGTACCTAAAACAAGTTAAAGATTACGTAAAAGCAATACTAAATATGTAATTTTAACTAACCTAAATAAGTCTTCTTAAGATTTTGTACCTTATCTAAAACGGCTTCACGATTTTCACTGGTACGAAGATTTTGCCAGCTCCATTGACCGACAACAATTACACCTAGTAGTTCTAGTAAACCAGGGAGAATTGGGAAAAAGTTTATCGTGTCAATGACAACTTTAATTATTATCTGAGCTATTACGACAACAGCAATTATGCCTGCCGCCTTGCCGTACTTACCCATTTGGGTCCAATCAACATTACCAAGGGTTTCGTTGACTTTTCCCATAACATCAGAGTACTTCTCTGAAAAACTTTTGGTTTCTGAGCTTGTATCGGAGCCGGAGTCTTGGTTTGACTCTGGAGTGTTGTCACTCATGAATTCAGTAAACATAATATATGAACCAGACAGTATCGGAAAAAACGTCTGTTGACTACCTTTTTGTTGTGCAAAATTCCGAACCGAAACATTTTGTATTTTTTTAGAGGCGTTGCTATGCAGGGTTTCTGAAGATATTTAAACTTAAAATTGATTTATAAAAACTTCACATTATCGTCTAGTTCTAACAAAAACATTAATAAATCTCAGTAATAAGAAAAATTTAAAAGGCTAAAATTTTTATTTTAAATTATTATATTTCCATAGTTTATCTCGCAAACATCAAGTATCGAAATGTCTAAAGATATCAAATTTAATTTATTAAACTCTGATGAAGAAGAAAGATATCAAAAACATTTCACCCTCAAAGAGATAGGTTATGAGGGTCAACTATATCTTAAAAACAGCTCAGTATTATGTATTGGTGCAGGTGGGCTTGGGTCTTCCGTTTTGCTTTATTTAGCTGCAGCAGGAATTGGGAGAATTGGAATAGTTGATAATGATCAAGTTGAGAAGTCTAATCTCCAGAGACAGATAATTCATGAAACAAATACTATCGGTAATCTTAAAATTGATTCTGCCAGGGAAAGAATTAAAAAATTCAATCCTAATTGTGAAATATTAACCTTTTCAAAGAGAATTAATCCTAAAAATGCTCTTGAATTATTAAAGGAGTTTGATGTTATTTGTGATTGCTCGGATAACTTTGGCACAAGATATTTAATAAATGATTCATGCCTGATATTAAATAAACCCCTAGTTTTTGGAAGTGTGCAAGGCTTTGAAGGGCAAGTGAGTGTTTTCAATTTATATAAAAATAGTCCTAATTTAAGAGACTTACTTCCAGAATCACCTTCAAGAAATGCTGCTCCTAGTTGTGCAGAATACGGGGTAGTAGGTGTTTCAACAGGTTTAATAGGAATTCTTCAGGTTAATGAAATTATCAAAATCATTTTGAAAAAAGGTGAAATTTTAGATGGGAAAATATTAATTTTTGATCTATTGAATATGAATATGAAAAAATTACATCTAAAAAGTGATCAGTTAAATAAAAGAATAAAAAATCTCTCTCAGTTTGAGAGCTTTTACAATAGTGATCAATATTGTGATAAAAACGATGAAATTAACAGCATTAATGCCAATGACTTTAATAGTTTATACAAAGCAAAACCCCACAATATTCTCTTAATTGATGTTAGAGAAAATGAAGAATTTTCTACATATTCAATAGAGGGATCTATCTCAATTCCCTTAAGTCATTTGAACCAAGAATCTGATTTAAAATTTATTCAAAAAGAAAGCTTAAATAAAGAGGTTTTCACTATATGTAAATCAGGAAAACGTTCTGAAAAAGCTTCAAGAATTTTGTCTAAATTAAAAATTCAGTCAAGATCTATAGAAGGCGGCATTGAAAAGATAAAAAAAACATTGTGCAATTAAATTTTTGAGAATAGTTAGTAATCTACTCCTCTTTTCAAATCAACTCCCACATTTGCATAATGCTTATGACAAACCATTTCAGAGTAAACATCAGCCAGTTCAAAGTATGAAGGTTCATTTTTACACCTCCCAGTAATTACAACTTCTGTATCTGCTGGTTTTTTTAAGAGCGTTTGATGTATTGATTCCACAGGTAACAACTCTAAGTCAACAGTTGGATTCAATTCATCTAAAATGATTGTTTTATACAAACCAGACAAAATAGCAGCTTTAGCAATTTCCCAAGCTCTTTCAGCCTCAATATAATCAATTCGTTGTTGCTGACCTCTCCATACGATGGCATCTCTACCTGAACGCATATGATCTACCAAATGAGGGTAACTCTCTCTCAAAGCTTCAATGGCAGCATCTTCGGTATATCCATTTCCACCTTTTAACCACTGTAATATTAAAACTCTATGACTTTTATCTTGAGATATTCCTTTACCTATAGCTTGAAGAGCCTTACCGAGTGCACTTGTGGATTTACCCTTTCCTTCACCTGTATAAATCTCAATTCCACCACTTGAAATACTTTGTCTGCTTTGTTCTGATAAGTCTCCTGACGAACGTGGTCTCATTTCTGAATGGAGTTGAGATATTCTTACCAAAGAGGGCGGGGCTGCCCTTCCAGTAATAATTATTTCTAATCCATCTGGACGATTTTGAAGAGAATCAACTACTTCATTGACATCAAGCATTCCTAAATCAAGAACTGGATTCAATTCATCGAGTACAACTACAGAATAAAGAGAACTAGCAATTGCTCCTTTAGCAATATTCCAACCTCTCTCGGCCTCACCAACATCAAACTTTGTCACTTGGTCAGCAGTAAAAAATTCAGATCTCCCTGTTCTTACATGGTCAATTAAATGTGGAAAGCCTCTTTGTAAAGCCTCTATAGCTGAATCTTCGTCATATGGCCTCTCAGGGCCTTTTAAAAATCTTAGAAGTAAAACTCTTGACTGTCTTTTTTCGCATATTCCTAATCCTATTGTCCTAAGAACTACTCCCAATGCGGCCTGGCTTTTCCCCTTGCCCTCTCCGTCATAAATATGTAATTGACCTTTTGATCTCTCTTGACTGTCACTTGCTGTAACAATTCCAATTCCTCTATTTCTACTCGTATTCGTCAATTGAACAAAATTAGTAAATTTAATCTAAGATATAGATATGAATATTATTAAAGATTTAATAATAAATTCAACCTATTCATAGGTAATTTGAATTTTAAAGTAATTAGCATGTTCAATCAACTAGAAATTCTCTCTGATGAACAAAGTGAAAAGCTTTATACAGTTAGAAGATACATAAAGAATCTTGATAGTGTTTGTATTGCTTATTCCGGAGGAGTTGACAGTACTTTAGTAGCATCATTGGCATTCGAGCAATTAGGTAGCAAAGCAATCGCTGTGACAGGTATTTCTCCTGCATTAGCTAATACTCTTCGTGAAGAAGCAAGAAGGCAGGCTAAATGGATTGGAGTAAAGCATTTAGAAATCAAAACATCAGAATTAGACCAATCAAGTTATAGCGAAAATCCCAAGGATAGGTGCTTTGCATGCAAAAAAGAGCTTCACAAACATACAACCTTCCTCTCTAAAAAACTTAATTACAAGATTGTTTTAGATGGAGTCAATCTGGATGATCTTAAAGATTACAGACCAGGTATACAAGCCTCAAAACAAGCAGGAGTTATCTCCCCCCTTGCTAAATTTAAAGTATCAAAACAAGACATTAGGGATATATCAAGAGCATTGGGTTTTCCTTGGTGGGATAAACCTGCTCAACCTTGCTTATCATCAAGATTTCCTTATGGCTATGAAATAACTAGTAAAAGGCTAAAGATGGTTGAAAAAGCAGAAGAATATCTTAAAGAATGTGGATTATCGGAGGTTAGAGTTAGATGTCAAGGCTCAACTGCAAGAATAGAAATTCCCCAAGATGAATTGAAACATTTTTTTAACAAATATAATTTTAGTGAATTAGTTCAATATTTTTCTAATTTAGGATTTAATTGCACTAGTTTAGATCTTGAGGGACTAGTAAGCGGAAAATTAAATAGGTAAATATTGCTAAACAACCGTTCTTATATGTTTAGAGACTGATGAAGGAGGATTTCGCTCAATGACACGCAAAGAATGTTCTTTAGCCATTAAAGATTCAATTAAGTATTGACTAGCTAGTTCAGGTATCATATTTTGACCACATGTAAAAATATCGACTGCCGAATAATTTGATTCAGGCCAAGTATGTATTGAAATATGAGATTCGGCCAGTAATGCAATTGCCGTAACCCCCTGAGGCTCAAATTTATTACTAATCAAATTCAAAACGGTTGCATTTGCCAATTTAGCAGCTCTATTTAAAATACAGCGCAAAAAGGATTCGTCATTTAATTTTTCACGATCGCATCTATAAAGTTCTAACAAAAGGTGTTTACTTTGATGACTTAATTTTTGCACATCACTTAAAGAACTTAAAATTTGACTTTTTTTGTAGATTTCCATTTAAGAAATTTATATGAAATTAAGATTAGCTAAAAATTATGCCTTTTCTAAATTATAAGTGAATCATTTGTGACGAGCCTAAGAAAGAATGATTAAATTTATCTAAATGTGTCGCACTTATAAAACATTGACTATCTTTACCAACAGAATTTAATAACAAATTTTGCCTGGTTAAATCTAATTCCGCCAAGACATCATCCAATATAAGAATTGGAGGAACATTTAATGTTTTAGTTAATAAATCGAGTTCAGCCATCTTTAAAGCTAAGATAAAAGTCCTTTGCTGTCCTGAGGAACCATATTTTCTAACTGAGACATTATTGATTAGAAACTCAACATCATCACGATGAGGTCCAAAATTACATTTACCAGTCAATGCTTCTATTGAACGCTGATTTAAGAGTTGTTCTGCTATTTTTTTACTAATAACTTCTTCTTCTTCTTCTTCTGGACTTATATTTTGTATCCCCGAAAGATAATTTATGTCTATTTGCTCTTGTGATTTACTTAAGTGATTATGCCAATATTCTACATATGGTTTGATTTTTAATAAAGCTCTTCTTCTGCGCCTAAAAATTCTTGTGCTTATTATTGACATTTGAATATCAAAGCTTTCAACAATATCTGTGGATTGGGTTTTTAAGAAACTTTCCGAACGCCAAAAATGACTTCTTTGCTTTAAAAGCCTGTTAAATCTACTTATCAAGTCTAAATATACTGGTTCAAGCTGAGATACAACTTTATCAATCCATATTCTGCGATAACTAGGTTCATTTCTAACAATACCTATATCACTTGAGCAGAAACATACACTCCTAATATAATTCTTTATTTCGCTTTGTTTTTTTAAGATCGAATCATTGACATAAATTTTTTTTGAGCCTTTTCTAAATAAATTTAATTTTAAATCATCTCTAAAATCTATTTGTCCTATAACTTCGGCCATTTCACTATCATTTTCTATTAAATCTTTATCAGTTAATGCTCTATTAGATTTTAATTGACTTAAAAATTCAATAGATTCAAGTAAGTTTGATTTACCAATGCCATTACAGCCAAGAACGATTGTTCTTTGCTCTTTTAGGTCAATTCCAAAACTTTTATGGTTCCGAAAATTTTTAATTTTTAATTTATTTAAAAAAATTTTCTTGATGCATTTATTTATTAAATTAGCTAAATTTAAAATATTTAGATTTTCTTTAAAGAAATTGAAAAATAAAAGGGCATGTAGCTCAGTTGGATAGAGCATCAGATTCCGGTTCTGAGTGTCGGGGGTTCAAATCCCTCCATGCTCGTAACGTGATTATTAAAGTTTATATCCCATAACTCTTATTCCATTTGGGTCTAATATAAATCCACATTCTTCTAGGCTTTTAAATGAAGACTCTGGAGCCTGAACAGAAATACTGCATCCAGGCATTTCTATATTTATTTTTTCAAGAGTTACTTGCAGCAATATTGAATAAAAAAGTTCCTGATTAATGCCTTTTGCCGCACTTAAATTCCATAAGTTAGCATTCAATCCCCTGTCTGATGTAACCCTTACAAAACCATATAATTTGTTTCTTAATTCATTTTGTATTGTGAAAAAGAAATTACTTTTCTGAATTGCTTCAGAAAGGGGTTTCATTGGGAATGTCTCACAGCCGCAATTCGCTAAAAGTTTGTTAACTTCTTTTGCTAATGGAATCTGGGAAGAATTAATAAAATAACCTTCTGGAAGAACAAGTTTTTTTTTAGAAAAATATTGCAATTATCAACCTGTATTTCTCATGCCTGCTGCTATCCCATTAATCGTTAAAAGTGCACCCCTCAATAGTTCACTTCTACTATAAGCTCTTCTAGATTCATCTTTTTCAATAATAAATTCGCTAATTGGAGGTTGCCTTGTTTGATCTCTAAGTCTTCTTAAAAGCGAAACCTGCAAAAATCCCAATGGGATAATTGTCTTATTTCTCAAGCTAACTGATGATTTTAAGTCTTTATCAGATTCAAGAAGCTTACTTTTACCAGTAATTTCAAGTATTAAAGATTTTGTAAGATTATATTCTTTAGAAATAACTTCAAAAATAACATCAAAAGAATCTTTATTTTCTTTACTGCCAAGAGTATCAACATAATATTTAGCAACTTCCAAATCAACCTTAGATAATGTCATTTCAACTTTAGATATGAGCATCCTGAAAAATGGCCATCTTTGATGGAGAACTCTTAGTAATTCAATTTGTTGTGGATCAGAATTTAATTCGGATGATAATGCAGTTCCTACTCCAAACCAACTTGGCAAAAGAAATCTACTTTGTGTCCAACCAAATACCCATGGAATTGCTCTTAAACTTGACAAATCTTTAGCACCTTTTTTTCTTCTGGCAGGTCTACTAGATATTTGTAATTTACTTATTTCTTCTATTGGGGTAACCTCCTGAAAGAAATTTAATAAATCAGGATTTTCATGAACTAATTTTCTGTAGTGGGACCTTGATGTTTCTGCAAGCCTAGACATTAATTGATTCCATTCTGGAGTGGCATCAAGCCTATTATTCACCAAACTATTTTGAATAACAGCAGTTGTAACTGTCTCTAAATTATACAAAGCCAGTTCAGGAAGACTATACTTTGAAGCTAATACTTCACCTTGTTCTGTTATTTTTATTCGCCCTTTTAAAGTACCGCTTGGTTGAGCCAATATCGCCTGATAGGCTGGTCCTCCCCCTCTACCTACAGAACCGCCTCTTCCGTGGAAAAGTCTTAGCAATATGTTATTTCTACTTGCAAGATTTTGAAGAGCTATTTGGGCTCTATGAATTTCCCAATTGCTAGAAACAAATCCTGAATCTTTATTGCTATCAGAATATCCAAGCATTAATTCTTGAAGAGGTTTAAAAGATTCTCCAACTTTTGGCAATAATGATCTATAAAAATCTAATTTAAACAATTTTTCCATAACTTCTGGGGCTCTTTTAAGGTCTTCAACAGTTTCGAAAAGAGGAACGACCAATAATTTTGACTTTTGTGAATTTTGATCAAGGAGTCCCATTTCTTTTGCCAATAAAAGAACTTCAAGTAAATCAGATGCGCTATGACTCATTGAAATTACATAAGAATGACAAATACGACTTCCAAATTCTTGCTGCAGTCTTTTAACCATTTTAAAAACTGAAAAGGTTTCTTCTGTAGTTTTTGTCCAGTTGAAGTCATGAGGAATTAAAGGCCTTTTTGTATTTAATTCCTCTATAAGCCATTTAATTTTCTCTTCCTCAGACATTTGGTCATATGGGACAGACAAATCAAGAAAATTTGTAAGCTCTTGTATAGCGTCACTATGCCTAGTGCTTTCTTGACGGATATCTAAACTTGCTAGTGAAAATCCAAATATGTGGACCTGAGTAAGCAAGGTATTTACCGCTTCGCAAGTTAAATCTGTACTAATCAGACTATTTTTAATCAGTTCGAGATCATAAGTAAATTCACTGACTGATTTGTAATATAATTTTTCAACTTTATCTATATTTTTTGTATCAATTTCTCGTTCTAAATCAGATTTCCAACCACTATCAGCTAATAAATTATTCCTTTCTTGTGTAAGCCTTAACTTCTCCAAAATATAACTTAATTTTAATCTGTAAGGTTCAGATCTGTATCTTGTCGCCCTAGCTTCATAAATTTCTGGAAACTTAACTCTATCTGTTTCTAAAGACTCTAACAAAGAAGAGCTTACTTGACTCCATTGCATTGAGACACTTAATTGATCTCGTAAGTTAGTTGTTGCAGCTATATATCTTTCCAACATCAACTGCCTTTGATAGCAAGCAGTTCTCCATGTTATCTCAGGAGTAACAGATGGATTTCCATCCCTATCAGATCCTACCCAAGAACCGAAGTTACAAAAAGATTCAGAGGGCATCTGAACATCTGGATAATTTTCGGTTAGTGCTTCAAAGATCCTACCTCTCAATTGAGGCATTGCATTAAATAAAACTTGCTGAAAATAATGAAGGGCATAATCAACTTCATCTAAAACGGAAGGCTTAAATTGATGTAATTCATCTGTTCTCCACCAAAGCCTCACTTCCTCTTTTAATTGATTTTTTAGAATATTTATTTCCTCTGTTGTTAAAAATTGCTCAACCTGTATTTTTTTCAACAAATTTGCAACTCTAGTTTGCTTATGTCTAATCGTATGTCTGACTATCTCAGTCGGATGTGCAGTAAAAACTAAACGAATATCCATTTCCTGCAATAACTCCTCTAATTTTCCTGGAGGTACATTTAGTTTCCTAAGCCTATAAAATAATTCTCTAAAAGTTACCGGAGCATTTTGTCTGGCCAACGCTGGGGCAAAAGGATCAAGATTATCATGCGACTTTTGAACATTCTTATTGGTAAAGCTTTGAATATATCTATCTTCCTCAACTCTCTGTTCCAAAATGTTCACTAGTTGAAAATATAGTGAAAATGCCCTTGCTGCTGCAATAGATTCTGCCAAATCCAAGGAATTTATAATATCAACTATTTCATTTTTAAAAGTTTTTGAACTAACACCATCAATTTGTTTTGAATAACTTAATTCTTTAAGCTGTATCAATCTCACTGCTTGATCTTCTGGGCATTCTTCTCTGAGAACAGCTTCCCATAGATCCTCTATTAAAAGACGATTTTTATCTAGTGGATCATTGTTACTTATGAGATCCATTTTATTATTTTTATTCTTTTGGGAAGATTCCATATAATTATTATGTCATAAGTAAAAATATTCAGATCAAATGTTTGTTTAAATAATCAAATACTATCTTGTTCATTGATGATCATATCATCGATAGTTTGTTTCATTATTTGCTCAATAGAGAGGCCTTTTTTATATTGATTTATCCATTTCATAGATTGATTTCCTTCTTCAAGCACTTCATAAATAGGTTTCAAAAGATGTTTCATATTCAATTTTTCTGCGGTGAATGATAAATCTGATAATAAGTTTTGAATCCATTCTCTACAAATAATTTTTTTACCATCTTGCCAGTGAATTAACTCTGAATTCAGACTATCTTTAGCAGCATAAATTTCATTTTGGTCGCATATTTCTGATAATTCTTCAATAGAAAAAATACTCGCAGTCAAAGGATCTAAAGTGTTTATGTTGTCGAAAAGATGTAAAATCCTCAGTTCTAGTAAAGCTGTTATCCCCAATAACAATTTAATATCATGAACAAAATCACAAATCCTCAATTCCAAACGATCAAGAATTAAAGGCCTTTGGGGACCATTAGGTCTTATGGAAGACCAAAAATGCCTTATGTTTTGCATGTTTTTATTAGCTATATTTTCCTCGATCCATTTGATATAGGAATTATGATTTACAAAAAAAGGGACTTTACTAGGCGTTTTAGGAAACTGAATCCACCTTTGAGAGTGATTTGCCGTAATTTTATTATTTAAAAAAGGTGAGCTAGCACTTATTGATAGATACAAAGCAGCTTCAGATCTTATTAATCTAATAGCAGCAAAAAGCTTATCTAAGTTCTCTATTCCTATGTTTATATGAACACTTGAAGTCGCAATAGAAATCCCATAGTTATCTTGAATAAATTGATGATAAACGTTTTCAATATCAGATCTTTGAAATTTCATATCATGTTTGAAACAAAGAGTGGATGAGGGAATGATTGTTAACCCTTTATTATTCAGCCATTGTCTTAAGTTTTTTCTTGGAGTTATTAATTGTCCGTATAACAACTTGTAGTCTTTTTCAGGTTTTGTTATGTATTCAATATTTCTGTTATCAGGCTCTTTCACAAAATTAGAAAATTTTTTTTCTACATCTGCTGATACACCAATATGAGAATTAAAAGAACCTGTGAAAAGTTCCACTTCAAAACCTTTATAGAGATGAAGCTTACTCATTTATTTACACAAACAGGCTATCGCTTTAAGTATCCCCTTAGCTTTATTAATAGTCTCTTGATACTCATTTTCAGGCGAAGAATCAGCGACTATTCCAGCGCCTGCTTGCACTGATACATTATATGTCCCATCTGTTGAAGGTTTAACGACCATAGTTCTTATTGTAATTGCCGTATTCAATGCTCCATTGATATCAATAGATCCATAAACACCAGCATAAGGTCCTCTAGCATCTTTTTCAAAGTATTTAATTAACTGCATTGCTCTAATTTTTGGTGCGCCAGTTACTGTTCCTGCGGGAAAACTTGCCTTAAGCAAATCCCATACATCTGTATTGTTTTTTAAGACTCCTTCAACTTCACTTACAATATGCATAACATGTGAATATTTCTCAATAACCATTAAATCTTTTACCTCCACAGTTCCAATTTCGCAAACCCTTCCAAGATCATTTCTTCCAAGATCTATCAGCATTACATGCTCAGCTATCTCTTTTGGATCTTTTAACAAATCCTTTTCTAATGCCAGATCCTCTTGAGGATTATTACCTCTGGGCCTTGTCCCAGCTATTGGTCTTAAGCTTGCAGCAATCCGACTATTTTTAATCTTTTCAGCTTTAACCATAACTTCAGGACTGGAACCTATGAGATACCATGAGCCAAAATCAAAAAATGCCATATATGGAGATGGATTAACCATCCTTAAACTTCTATATAAATTAAAGGGATCATTATTGACTTGAGCATGAAATTTCTGACTTAAAACGATTTGGAAGATATCTCCTTTTCTTATGTATTCTTTTGCGGAGAGAACTGCATCCTCAAAATCTTTTTTCTTCCAATTACTCTTAATTTCTAAATTCAAATTTTCATTTTCATTCCATTCTAAAAATTCTTTTTCTTCCAAAGGAACTTTCATTAAATTTCTAGTTTTCGTAATTTTAGAGATTGAATTAAGATAAATTTCTTCAATATTCGACTCTTTTGAAGAAGTTATATCTGCATAAACTACGGCTGTTATACATCTTTTTATTTGATCAAAAACAACTAACTGATCAAAAAACATCCATGAACCGTGAGGTATATTGTTTTCTTCAACTTCATTGATTGGAACACTTGGTTCTATACGATTAATTAATTCATAACCCCAAGAACCATATAACTGTCCAATTGATGGCAAGTCTTCGATCGAGGATGACTTATACTCGTTTGTCCAAGTTCTTAAAATATTAAAAGGATCCCCTTTTTGTATTTCAGTTTTTCCATTATTCCATGTTTTGACAATTTCTTCTCCGTAACAAACAGCTTCCCAAAGAGGTTTAGTAGCAACAATGCTCCACCTTCCCAAACTCTCGCCACCCTCAACAGACTCTAAGAAAACACCATGGGAATCTTTTTCGGATAATTTTAACCAAGTTGATAGTGGGGTCTCTAAATCAGCTGGCCAAGTTTGAGTGATAGGTATAAAATTTTTACCTTCTTTATAAGCCTTAAAAAAAATATCTTTTTGAGAGCTGATCATACGAATAATGTCAACCCAAATTATAATTATATTTTTCTTTTATATCAACTTTAAAAAAATTAATCAAAAGTATTCTTAGTTGTAAATTTCAACCCAGCTGGATTAGGATTCTCACCAATTCTCCTAGGGTTGTGGCCGACTTTTTCTCTACCTTCATTAACTTTCTCAGAGAACACACCATCTTTTGGATGTAAGAATTCAATATCACCACCTGGGAAAATTCTGTAGATTTTGAAGTCCTCAATTCTTGGTTTGAAAGCACGTAATTGTGTTCCTAGTGCAAGACATTGCTCTTTTCTTGCGAAGTACATTAAATTATCGCCTTCATGCATAATAGCGGCACCACCGGTAGGTAATTCAAAAGCCTGTTCTTTTGAGCTATTCCATACAATCGCATATTTTTCTTCAGTTTCTGCTGAGTTTAACAAACCCCCAGTACTTCCTATATGCTTTGGAAATTGACCAACTAAAGTTTCCGTCATCCTTGATTTTAAGTTATTTATAATAAGAAATTAGCATTCATATTTTACAAAATTCAAAATTAATAAGAAAGTTTCTACATTATTTAATAAATGTAAGATTTTTTTATTTCATTTTGAATCTGAAATAGGGAAAAATACTGTCAAACCAGTATCACGCCTATGGGTAACATGGCCTCCTAAACTAGCTAACAACTTCTGAGTTGCATTTTGGCTTAATTGTAAACTACCGGTTTGAGGGTTCCAATTTAAAACAGGACCAATATCCGAACCATTTTCTCTTTTAAATATTTCTTTTGGATTACTATCTAATTTTTGGACCTTTAATTGAAGTTTGAGTTTTTGGCCAGCTGGTCTTAATTCTAAAATTAATGTACTACCTTCTTTTAATCCTCTTGTATTTTTATCAATTAATCCTCTTAACATTAATTCTAATTTTTCAGAATCACTCAAAATTTGTGGAAGATGATTAGGAATAACAATCTTTAAAGAAATCCCGCGACGATTCAATTGTTTATTCCAAACAGGAGTGAGTTTTTTAAAAATTTCAGTTAAATTAATTTTTGCCAAGTTATTTAACGTAGGAACTTCATTACTTACTAACTCTGCAGCATTAAAAATTAAACCGAACCTATCAATTTGCTCATTACATTCATTATCTATTTGAATTAAACGATTTCTCATTGATTCATCCATTTTATATTTTTTTAAAGTAGAACTTATTAGGGTTCTTATTGTTGCTAAAGGAGTTCTTACTTCATGAGAAATTGCGCTTAACAATTTTGCTTCAGTAATTTGTTCATTTTTTTTATTGTTTTTCGCAGAATTATGTATGTTGTGGTTTGAGTCCAAGTTTGCCAATTTTGCAGACAGAGATGGCCAAAAATTTTTTTCAAATTGATCATCAATATTAAGATTACCTAAGTTATTGATGGCATTACGAAATTTAACTCCTTCTTGAGAGTTTTCTTGATTTAATTTTGCATGCATTAATTCAATTGAAATTTTTAAACTTTCTTCATCACATTTCATCAATAGCATTTTCTTATCTTTTTCTCCTGCAATTGTTAATACACATTGAAAGTTTGGTGTAATTATCATCAGAAAAGGTTCATAACCATCTTTTTGACTAAGATTTAAGACTCTGTAATTATTAATAAAATCAAAATCTTTTTTCATCTTAGCTGCTTGATTGACTGGTAAAAAACCTGCATTATCCTTTTGAAAATA
Source organism: Prochlorococcus sp. AG-355-P07 (assembly GCA_003280575.1). Classification (GTDB taxonomy): domain Bacteria; phylum Cyanobacteriota; class Cyanobacteriia; order PCC-6307; family Cyanobiaceae; genus Prochlorococcus_A. The sequence continues at coordinate 39,526 of QCEN01000003.1, forward strand.
TGGAAACCCCTCTGGTGACCACAACCAGCCATGAAGTTGATTAAAAAATTTTTTATCATTAAGAGCTGGCAAAGGAGAAGCAACCCAAATCCCTCCCTGTTGATAATTTTGAGAAAGGAAATCTTTTTGAATGACTTCTAAAGAAGCCCACCACATTCTTCTGGAAGTATCATCATCCACATGTATAGTTTGAACTCCTTTAATCAAAAGGTCTTGAATTTTTTTTATAGTGATTTGTGATTTCATCATCTTCGTAGGGATCTAGAACGTTTGAGTATAGATAAAACAAATCCAATAGATATAAAATTAATCACCAAAGATGTTCTACCATAACTCATAAAAGGAAGAGGTATCCCAGTAACTGGTCCTAATCCAATAGTCATGAATAAGTTAATAATTATTTGGAATAAAAAAGTTGCAGATATTCCAATAACAATTAAAGACTCAAAATCACTTCTAGCACTTGTTGCAATATTAATAAGTTTTTTAATCAAATAAAAAAACAAAAATAAAACTATTGTGCATCCCAAAAACCCCAACTCTTCACCTAGAGCACTAAAAATAAAATCAGTATGTTGCTCAGGTATAAATTGTAAATTAGTGAGCTTACCTCGTAACAAACCAGTCCCAAAAATTCCTCCAGAACCAATTGCAATTTTACTCTGTAATAAATGATACCCGCCACCTAACGGATCTCTATTTGGATCTAAAAATAAAACTAATCTATCTTTTTGATATTCTTTTAGGCCATATTGCCATAAAATTGGTGTCAATTTAGCCACCAATAAATGGAAAGAAATAGCAAAAACAGAAGCAATAATTTTCTTTTTTGAAGATCTATAAGCAAGATATCCTATTAATGGAATCCAGAAAATAAGCAAAGCAGGTAATGTTAAATAAAATATAGAAGTAAATAAACAAAAGACTAATATCAAAATCCACTCTATAGGCATTTGCGACCAATAGAGCATCACATTTGTCAAAACTAATAAAACTAAAGAGGTACCTAAGTCCGGTTGAAAAAAAATTAATAACCAAGGAATAATAAATACTAATAAAGGCAATACTAAATCTTTTATTCTTGAAATTATTTTCTTATCGAGGACTAAAGCAAGAGTTAATATAGTGCTCAATTTAGCGACTTCTGAAGGCTGAAAGGAAACAAATCCCAAATTTAGCCATCTTTGAGCTCCAGAAATGGAGATCCCATAAAAATAAATTAGTAATAAAGATAATAAAGTACACAAATAGAACGGTATCAAATACTTTCTCAATCTCTCTAACGGTATGTAAGAAATAAAAATTGCTAAAAAATAACCTATAAAACCAGTTAAGATGTGACTTGAATAATTTGATACTAAAAAATCACCCTGAATACTTTTAATTAAAAAACCCGAAATAATAACTAAAAAAAGAGGAATCAAAAGTAGTGGAGAAAATAAAAATCCTCTACTAAACTTATCCTTTTTTTGTAAAAATCCTCTCTTATTCAACAAAGAAATTTCCCTAAACATCAATTATTTGTCGACAAATTGATTTTTAATTAATTGAGCTAGTTTAGTAAACTCAACAGAAGTTTCTTTTTTTGGTTGACTTATTGAGATTGGTATACCTTTGTTGCTTTCATCAACAAGCGGAATTTCAATTGGTATTTGTGCTAACAATGGCAAATCATTTTCTGCAGATAATATCTTCCCCCCACCTTTACCAAAAATTTCATATTTTTTTCTTGGCATGTCTGGCGGAATAAATACTGACATATTTTCTACAATACCCAATAAAGGTACTCCAAGTTGTTTAAACATTGCTAATCCCCTCCTTGCATCTTGCAAAGATACTTGTTGTGGAGTGGTAACGATAATAGCTCCAGAAATAGGCACAGATTGAGAAAGGGAAATTTGTGCATCACCTGTTCCTGGAGGCAAATCAATAACCAAAAAATCAAGATTATTCCATTCAACTTGGTAAAGAAATTGACGAATAATACTATTTAGCATAGGTCCTCTCCATATAACTGGCTGTCCTTCTTCAATAAGAAAGCCCATAGATACTAAAGAAATTCCATACTTATTTATTGGTATTAACCTTTGATCATTGCCAGTTCCTTCTGTAACCTTTGGATTCTGTTCAGTAACTCCCATCATTGAGGGTGTATTGGGTCCATATATATCAGCATCCAGTAAACCAGTCTTTAATCCTAATTTAGCTAAAGAACAAGCAAGATTAACTGCAATCGTACTTTTTCCAACTCCACCTTTACCACTACTAACAGCTATGATATGTCGAATACCCTCAATCTGCTGCAACACAGGACCATTACTTTCAGTTCTGGATTCTGTTTTGGAAAGATTATTATCTATCTCTATTTGAACATCTTCAATATCTTCAAAATCTAGTAGATATTTTCTCACTTCTTGTACTATCCTATCTCTCTGAGAATTTGCAAATGATGGTAGTGATAGTGTTACGATTATTCTCGGTATAGTTACTCTTACGTTTTTAATCCAATCTAATTCAATTACATTTTTATTTGATCCCGCATCTAGAACCTTTTGTAAAGCAGAAGTCGCATCTTCAATTGTGGTCATTAAGTTTTTAGATATTTTGACAAGGTAGTCGACAGTTTAAAAGATTAAGAACTATGTCGAACTATCAAATAATAGGAAATAAGCACCCCTTAAGAGAAATTATAAAGGGAAACTTATAATTAACAGAAAAATTTTTTTTTCAAGTATTACTAAATAAATGAGCAAAGAACCTCCTAAAAACTCGAGAGAAAAAACTAAAAATCTCTTATTAACTTTACAAGATAAAATATGCTCAGGTCTTGAAAATGTAGATGGCAAAGGCAAATTCATCGAAGAATCATGGCTAAGAGATGAAGGTGGTGGTGGAAGATCAAGAGTACTCAAAAACGGTTCGATATTTGAGCAAGCAGGAGTAAATTTCTCTGAAGTAAGAGGGAAAGAATTACCTCAATCAATAATCTCTCAGAGGCCTGAAGCGAAAGGACATGAATGGTTCGCAACAGGAACTTCTATGGTGTTGCATCCTATAAATCCATATATTCCTACAGTTCATCTGAATTACCGTTATTTCGAAGCTGGTCCTGTTTGGTGGTTTGGTGGAGGTGCAGACCTAACCCCTTTTTATCCTTATCTTTCTGATATAAGAAATTTTCATAAGGAGCATAAAAAAGCTTGCGAAAAAGTTGATAAAGATTTGCATAAAGTTTTCAAACCATGGTGTGATGAATATTTCTTCTTGAAGCACAGAAATGAATCTAGAGGAATTGGAGGTATTTTTTATGATTATCAAGATGGTTCAGGCAATATTTATAGAGGAAGTGATCAAAACGGAAAGGCATCAAAAGCTTCACAGACTATTGGTAAATCTAATTTAAATTGGGATAATTTATTTTCCTTAGCGGAAAACTGTGGGCAGGCATTTCTCCCTTCATATTTACCCATTATTGAAAAAAGGGCTACTCAAAAATATACATCAAACGAAAGAGAATTCCAGCTATATCGAAGAGGTAGATATGTTGAATTTAATTTAGTTTGGGACAGAGGGACAATCTTTGGATTGCAAACGAACGGTAGAACTGAATCAATATTAATGTCATTGCCGCCTTTAGCTAAATGGGAGTATGGATATAAAACAGAAAAAGGTTCACGAGAAGAATTTCTGACATCAGTTTTTACAAAACCTCAAGATTGGTTTTATGATAAAGATTTAGAAAAATTCTGTATGGATAATAATATCTTTGATTAAAACTATTAAATTACTTTTAATTCATATTAAATAGGAGTTTTAAATAAAGAACCATCGCTTTTCAATTTAAGTTTTTCTCCAAGTTCATTTTCTAACGAGATTAATTCATCCCTATGAGCTCTTAATCTCATTAAAGTTGAATCATTTTCATTTTCGTTCATCAATCTTAATTCAAATTTCTCCTCTCTTGCTGATTTTTTAAAATAAACTAATCCGGACAAAGGTCCACCAATAAATCCTAGAAGAATAGGCCACCAACTTAATTTAGGATATAGTTGAATAATTACCAAGCCCAAAGCGCAGGATCCAAAACCGCCAAGAAACCCTAAAAAAATTGCCAAAAATTTACTAGAAACAACTTGTCCCTTAAATATTAAAATTCTTTTTTCAAAATCTCCTCCCGTTTGCTCCCAGCCTCTTAAATTAAGCCATTCACATAAACCGTTTAATACCTCAAGTGGCTTCTGAGAAGATGAAACCTCAACAATGGTTGTTCTATCTTTGCTTGAAGCCCTTAGAAAAAAAAATAATCCTATAGCGAGAAGAATTGTCAATAGTAATGTTGAATTTAAAGAATTTGACATTAAATGAATTTTTATATTTACTCGAGAATAAAAATTAAAGTTACATCATATTATAATTTTTTAGATTTATTCTGTAAAATGAATGTATTAGATAAATATTCTTAATGAAATAGAACCCTAGGTAATATCACAAACCTTTAATGAATTTAAATACCTTTTTAAATATGACTATTGAAAATAAAAATATTGATCTCCTTTATAGTGATTTATCAGCAGATTTATATAATCTTTATAAAAAATCATCTTACTTAGCTATTGATACTGAAGCAATGGGTTTAGTTCATGGAAGAGATAGATTGTGTTTAGTACAAATTTGCAATGAATGCAACAGAACATCTTTTGTGAAAATTGAACTAAATACATCTTCTTCTCCTCATTTAAAAGCTCTTTTAGAAGATGAAAAAATTACTAAAATCTTTCACTTTGCGAGATTTGATGTAGCGGCCCTAAAATGCAATCTCGGAATTAATACAAAAAATATTTTTTGTACAAAAATTGCTAGTAAGTTAGCGAGGACATATACAAATAAACACGGTTTAAAAGATTTAATTAATGAATTATTAGGGATAGAATTAGACAAAAGCTCACAAAGCAGTGATTGGGGTAGCAACGAAAATTTATCAAAAGATCAATTAGATTATGCAGCAAATGACGTTAGGTATTTAATTGAAGCGATGCATAAATTAAAAGTTATATTAAGAAGAGAAAATAGATACGAGTTGGCTCAAAAATGTTTTAAAACAGTAGCTGTGCATGCTGATTTAGACATACTTAAATTTTCAAATATATTCGAACATTAAAAATCATTCTTCAGTTAAGAAATTATCTTCATCATCAATAGTTTCCATAAGCTTATCAAGTATTATTGAAGAACTTAATTTATCTCCTTCGTTTTTTTCACAAATTTCTAAGAGGTTTTGTGCAACTTGTATTTTTTCCTGAATAGTTTTGGAGCCCTCTTTTGCAATTTGGATTTCTACTTTCTTCTTAGCAGAGGATAAGCTTACACTCATAAGTTTTGCAATCTCTGCGCAAATTTTTAAATATTGCCTATCATTTATTGGATACATAAGAGATTAAAAACATTTGGGCCATTTACTAAGATAACAAATGAGAGTTTATGGAATCTACAATTTTCTTACTTGCACCAGATTCTCCCATCCTTTTTTTTCCAATTTTTGCTTGCTCTAACCTTTCAACTTTTTCTTTCAAAAGTAAACTTAAACGTTGCAAAAGAATTTTTTTATTCTTACAGACAAAAACACTACCTCCTAATAGTCTTGATTGCCTTTTTGCAAATGATTTTGTAAATTGTGGTCCAGATCCAGGAAGAGAAAGAGATGGGATTCCTAGGCCCGCAATTTGCTCTGTAGCAGTTCCCGCATTACACAATCCAACATCTGCCATATTTGCCCATAAGTTAAATTTGCCTTTCCCAATTAAAATCAATTTTTCTCTATTTTTCCATACTGAATCTTCATCAATCAAAAATTTAGTTTTACTTTGTTTTTGAAAACCATATTTTTTTAAATAACTTTTAATTTTAATTACATTAGCATTAATACTTAAGGGCAAAAGTATTACCAAATTTTTAGAAAAATTAAAATCTTTCAAACAATCAAGAAAATTATCAAGATTTTTAAATGCCTCAGGATATCTGCTTCCAACTAATAAAATTACCCTATTGAAAGAAATGATATTTGATATATTTTCATTTTTTGCAGTAACGAAATCCATCATTGGATTACCCAGGTATTTTGCACCAATTTTTTTCCTATTCAAATTAGTAGCTGTTATTTTATCTCTCATGATTAAATTTTTACATCTTGGCGATGTCATTAAAAACATTTCCCATGGGTCCCACTCAGAACCTTTCAACTTATGATAAAAATCGCTTAAAGCCCAACCAGGTCCACTACTCCAAGTATGGTCACTTTTGGGAGTTCCAATAAAACTGAATTCGCATTCTGAACTCCAAGCATAAAGTAAAGGTAAAAAATCTCCAACTGCTATGATTTTGCATTTATGTTTTGACTTTTGTTTTACAATTAAAAAGTTTCTTAAATTATCTATTAAAAATCCTGCAAACAAATCAAGCAAAAATCCTTTAATGCTTTGATTGCTGAACCCTCCACTTGGAAGATCTTTTAAATATCCTATCTTACGAAAATTCTTTGATTTTATTGAATTAAACACATCTCCATTTCCTACTAAAGGTAAAACTTCGATATTTTTGTTTTTTGTTTTTTTTAATAATCTTTTTATTATTTCTGATGCGATTACATCTTCTCCATGCCCATTAGATATAATTAATAGAGAATGAGTCGCTTGACTGTTAAGATCATAAAAAGATTCAATGGAATCTTTATCGGCGGCATGGCCAAGTGGTAAGGCAGAGGATTGCAAATCCTTTATCCCCAGTTCGAATCTGGGTGCCGCCTTCTTGAATTTTGATACTAAATTACTTATAAACCCTTCTAATAACTTAAGTTTTGTATATTTTTTATACATTTTTAAGGGGGATGATTGGAATTACTGGTCGACAATTTGACCATATTTTTCATTCCAAAATATTTGTAATAATTTTATTTGGGATAAAACTTTTAATTCCAAATTCAAATAGTAATTTTAGATAATTAAAATTTGATACATGACAAATTATAAATATTATCTCTCGCCAAAATGGTACCATATTGAGCTATTGAAGATATACATAAATCATTAGCATACAGAAAATAAGATGAACTTTTTTTTAAGAAATTTAGATTATTAAAAAAAAACTTTTCCATCGTTTTTAATCCAAATGGATTAAACATAAAAACAATTGATTTTTGATTAATTTTAAAATTAGTTGCATCACAAACTTCGAATTTTATTTTTGAAGAAGGATCTTTACCTTTGAAAAAAATTTCTTTATTTTTTTCTGCATTACAAATTAGATACTTTGATTTATCAAAACCCAAATAAGATTTAAATTGATAATTTTGCAAAAAATATAAAGTTGAAATTCCTGAACCACAACCGACATCTAATAAAGAATATTCATAAAAATCTAGTTTTGAAGGCAGCATTTTTATTAATCTATCAATATTTTTGAACCAAACAACCATAAATTCAGTTGAATCAAAATTATCAAAGTCTAAATGATTCTTTGAAATTGATTGATAACAAACAAACTTGTTTAAGTTAATCCAACGGTTATTAAATTTTTCATTTTCAATTCTTATTTTTCTATCAATAGAATTATTATGAATAAAATTCATAAATTAATTTTTCTCATTAAATAATATTATAAAAAATATTTAGTAGTCATTATCTGCTACGCACATTCCTAAGCATCTCACCCCATTTGTAGCAGTCCTTTTGCAATGAACACATAAAATTGCATCTTTCTTTTGAGGAAGATTAATTTTAGAACTATTTTGAAGATTTAAACTTATTAACTCTTTTTTTGAATCAAATAGAGCCATTTTTTGGATCATTATTTGAATCGATACTAACAACAAGTGAAGCATTTGTGTTGGAGGAAGGTATATCCATGATTTTTACAGTTTCTTTAGGCTTATCAATAATTTGATTTTCTTCTGCATTATCATCAACAGCACAAGCTTCGAGAGCCTCTCGAAGTAATGAATCAAAAGTTGCCCCAGGTAATCTATGTCTAGCAACCTCAAGAAAAGTTCTCGGTAACGATTCAGAAGCAGCATCTCTTAAAGCAGGATTATTCTTTCTATGTTCTTGTTCCTCTTCTATAGATTTAATAAACCTAAGTGTTACGTCTCTTTTGGTAGAGGCTTTTATTAGAGTGTCGTTTTCAGGATTACTAATATGAGATTCACTTTCAAGATCACTAAGCCTTTTTTCTAAACTATTTAAAACTTCATTTGCTTCTTTACTAATGTGAGCTAATTGACCATCTGACAAATTTGGTAAATCAGCCACAAAAACCTTGCCGTGATCCCTTAATGTTAAAAAAGTAGGTCTTGGACCTTGAGCCTGTCTTCCGCTAATTTCAGAATTATTACCTATCGGTCTTTTTGGAGGTGTAGGACCAGCTGAACTACGTCTACGTGTAATTCTTTGATTATTTGCAAAAGGCATTGAATTAATGGTTAAATCTTAATACTTAAACTTCCGATATTATTCGGTGCTAATTTTACTATATTACACCCAACTTTTTCATTTGTGTATAAAAAATTTTTTTAAAATCATTTAAGTTAAAATTCCAGGCAAAGAGTTAGTAAATTTGGAATCTTTTTTTTGAACTATCTTTCCAATAACCCAACTATCGATTTGATGATCTTTGCAGATATCTAATATTGGATCTTTAAATTTTTTATCAATAATTAAACAAAAACCGACTCCAAGGTTAAAAGTATTCCAAAAATCTTTATCAGGAATCGATCCTTGTTCTTTAAGGAATTCAAATAAAATGGGTATTTCCCAAGAACTGGGATTGATATAAGGAATAAAATCAGAAGGCATACATCTTGGTAAATTTTCTGGAATTCCTCCCCCAGTAATATGAGACATTGCTTTAATTTCTATATTTTCAGATAACATTTGGTTAATCACATTATTGTAAATTTTTGTAGGTTTCAATAACTCATCATAAAAATTTAAGTGAGAAACTTTTTCAAATTCTTTATCTATTTGATTATTGTTTTGAATAATTTTTCTTACTAAACTAAAGCCGTTACTATGTACTCCATTGCTTTTTAAAGCAATTATTAAGTCATTTTCAGATACTTTTTTACCATTTATAAGCTTATCCTCATCAACTATTCCGACACAAAATCCTGCAAGATCATACTTATTTTTTGAATAAAATCCGGGCATTTCAGCAGTTTCTCCACCGAGTAATGAACAGTTATTTTCTCCGCAGGCATGTGAAATTCCCTGAACAACTTTCAATAATTGTTTCTTATCAAGTTTACCAGTAGCAATATAATCCAGAAAAAATAGAGGTTTTGCCCCACTAGTAATGATATCGTTCATGCACATTGCAACTAAATCGATACCAACCTCAAAGTGAAAGTTTTTACTTTGGGCTAATTCTAATTTTGTTCCAACACCATCAGTTCCTGAAACAAGAACTGGTTTTTTAAAACTATCGATGGGAATTCTAAACAAACCTCCGAACCCACCAATACCCTCAATAACATTAGAATTATGAGTTCCTTCAACTGCCTGTTTAATTTCAGAAACAAATTCTCGCCCAGCTTCTATATCAACACCAGATGTTTTGTAATCCATGAAATAAAAATGATAGACTTCCCTTATATAGATATTCCTCCTAAGATTGCTTTTGTCCAGTAATTATTTATCAAATAGATTTATTTTTAAAATAAAGTGAAGAAAGTAATCATAAGAAAAACTGAAGAAATAGAAAATTGGAGGAGAAAAATAAATAGTGAAATTAACTTCATTCCAACAATGGGTAATCTTCACAATGGACATATAAAACTAATATCCACAGCAAAAAATGATAACTCTAATGTTAATTTAGTCAGTATTTTTATTAATCCACTTCAATTTGATAACAAGTTAGATTTAGAGAACTACCCTAAAACAATTGATAATGATATAAATACCTCCTTTTCAAATGGAGCAGATGCTATATTCATTCCAAGTAATGAAGATATATATCCACCTAATAATAAAAATATTAAATTCCTAAAAGCTCCAATAGAATTATCTTCTAAATTATGTGGATTAAATCGAATTGGACATTTCGATGGCGTTTGTACAGTAGTTTATAGATTACTTAATCTCATCAAGCCAAAAAATCTTTACTTAGGAGAAAAAGATTGGCAACAACTTTTAATTTTAAAGAATCTTGTCCTAAGAGAGAAATTAAATGTTGCTATTAAATCTATTCCTACACAAAGAGATTTTGATGGAATTCCTTTAAGTTCACGTAATGTACATTTATCAAGAAATGAAAGAAAATTGATTAGGTGTTTTTCAAGTGAGTTATTAGAAGTAAAAAAAAATTTTCAACAAGAAAAAAAGATCAATTTAAACGAAATAATTAAAAAGCTATCAGCAAAAAAAATTTCAATTGAATATTTAGAACATTTACACCCTTATACACTACAAAAAGCAAGAATTGAGGATAATATTTCGTTACTAGCTGGTGCGATAAGATGTGGAGAGACAAGATTAATTGATCACGTTTTTCTAATGAAAAGAAGGCCGATTATTGCAATTGATGGTCCTGCAGGGTCAGGTAAAAGTACCGTAACAAAGTTAATAGCGAAGAGACTTAAACTTTTATATTTAGATACTGGAGCAATGTATAGGGCATTGAGTTGGCTTTTAATTAAAGAGAGTATTGATTATAAAAAAGAAAAAAAATTACAAACTATTCTTAAAGATATATCTATTGTTTTCAAGTCGAATACAAATTCACATCAGGATGTTTATGTTAATAACTACTGTGTTACTGAAGAAATTAGGTCACAAAAAATAAGTTCCATCGTTTCTAAAATTTCCAGAATAAAAGAAGTAAGAAAATTCTTAGTAGAAGAACAAAGAAAAATTGGAGAATTAGGCGGACTTGTAGCTGAGGGAAGAGATATAGGAACTACTGTTTTTCCTTATGCAGAACTTAAAATATTTTTAACTGCTAGCATCGATGAAAGAGCAAAAAGAAGAAAATCAGATAAAAATAGTAAAGATTCACAAGAAATAGACCTTCATACATTAAGAGAACTAATAAAGGAAAGAGATTTTGAAGATTCCACTAGGGAAATTTCACCTCTAATAAAAGCGAATGACGCAATAGAAATTATTACAGATGGATATTCAATTAATGAGGTAGTGGATAAAATTGTTGATCTTTATAATGACAAGATTCCTAAAGAGACTGAGATCAAATAAATTCAAGAAATACTTTCCAAAAAACCGTTTACAGAGTCCTCTAAAATATCGAGGACATAATCGAAGCCCTCATCACCTCCAAAATATGGGTCAGGAACTTCTTGCTCATTAAAAACTGATCTAAAATCTTGTATTTTTTTAATTGATGCACAATCAGTTGAAGCAGTTCTATTTTTAAGATCTTGAATATTTCTAAAATTTGAGTCGTCCATCGCAAGAATATAATTAAATTCAACAAAATCTTTACTAGTAATTTGACGAGCTCTGCTTAAGATATTTATATCTCTTCTTACTGCCGCAGTTCTCATTCTAGAGTCAGCTTTTTTCCCAATATGCCAACTCCCTGTTCCAGCAGAATCTACAATAAAGCCATCGGTTAATCCCTTCTTTTCAAGTAGTCTTATAAAGATAGCTTCTGCTGCAGGAGACCTACAAATATTTCCCAAACATACAAAAAGAACAGAAATTTTTTTCATATGGTTTCAAATTTCAACCAATTATAAGACTTTTAAGTAGTAAATAAAACTTCTTTAATTAAAGATTCAGTAAATTCTTTACCAAACAAACTAGATAACATAGGCCTTGCTGGATCATTATCTCTTCTATATTTCAAATAATTATTTTGACCATTTATTAATTCTTTTTGCAATTCCATACTAGCTTCTTTGCTTTCGAAAAGAGTTTCCAAATACAAATCAAGATATTCCTTAAATGAGTTATAAAGCTGATTAGCAATTAAAAAATCACTTTTTTCTTCTTTTGGTAATTTTGACCAGATTACTCCTGGAGAAAAAAATTTAGCTACATCTGAAGACATTTTTTCAGCTAATGGGAGTGATGAATGACTCTTATTTTTAAGAACTATAAGTTTATCTAATAATTCATTATTGTATTGATTTTGTATTTTTAATGAAGGCTGAAAATCTAATACTAATAAATGACTATTAGGTAGAGAAACAAAATCGACTCCAAAAAATGGGACGTTATAAATAGTATTAGGAATAATTAAAAAATTTAAAACAGAATAATTTGGACTATTAATACAAACTGCTCTTGCAAATTGAATTCTTTTTTTATGCGTTACACCCCAAGTAGAGAGATTCACATTTTTTTTTGATTTTTTTGAACCATAGGTTGAATCTTTATAAGAATATTCCGAGGGTATTGTTTTTTCTAAACAGTTATATTTACTTAAATTATTAGTTAAATATTTTAGAAAATTATGCCATCTCCAATCCGGCCTGTAAAAAATAGTATCTTGTATTAACATTCAATGAATAATCTCATTATTTAATGTAAAAAGAAATTTATTGATAAATTTTTTTGTCCATTTTTCTCCAAAAAAAGATTTAAACAATTTATCTGCAGGGTCTTTTTCAAAACTGTATTTATCATATTTAATTTGATTAATCTTTATTTCTTCTGCATTTAAAAAATGATTAACAGGATTAGATTTATAAATGTTCAAATAATTATTTACAAATAAGTGGAATATACTATTTAAATCTCTATCAAGATTTAATTTATTTCCTCTACATATAATCACCCATGGGGAAAAATACTTTTTTGAATCATATATATTCTTCATTTTATTATTATCAAATGCAGAATATTTTTCCTTAATACTACCTAAACTTGAACAATATTTTTCAAGATACTTGCGTTCTTGAATTAAAGGTTGATAATCAAGTATTGTCAATAACTTTTGTGAAGTTCCAAACCATAAAATATCAGCTCCTAAAATAGGGATTTCACTATCAAAATTTGGATATGCAACCGTATTAAACACTTGCAGTTTTTTGCCACCATCCAATCTTGTTATTCGCCACTTTCTATATTCAGGAGATGAAAAAAGCCAATTTTTAATAACATATTTTGAGTCTCCATTATGATGTTCTTTGAATTCGCTAGATATTTGTACTTCATGACCATTTAATTCATCAATATTGGTTTTAAGGAAATCAACTAATGAATCAAACATAAATTACTAAGTTTCGGTGCTCCCTTTCCTTACTTTTTTTGTAATGTAATTAAATACAATCTTGCCTAAAACAGCAATCAAATTACCTTCAAGCTCCTTAAACATTTTCATATTATAAGTAAAAGCTTGATTAGCTTCATTAATAATTTGATCAGCAGTCTTTTGATTTATTGGAAGTTGATTTAAAGTAAGGGAATATTCTTCCTTGAATTTCTTTTCATCAGAAATTAGTTCAAACTCATAAAAATTTAAACCATCATTTCCTTGCAAATTTAATGCTTTTTTAGCGATTCTTTTTAAAATTTGCCCCCCAGATAAATCTCCTATATAGCGAGTGTAGTGATGACCAACCAATAGCTCTGGTGAATTTTTTGCAACTTCTCTGATTCTCTCAACGTATTCTTTTGCTGAATGAGAAATATTAATTTCATTCTTCCAGTTATCACCAAAATAAAATTTAAGATCATTTACAAGAGTTTCTTTCCTGAATAATGATTTAAAACCTATAGGTTTTATTACAGGATGTTCCTCATTGACAAGTCTTTCAATTTCTTCTTCCATAGCTTCATAAACAAAATATAAATCACTAATTAATTTTCTATAAGATTTTTTTTCAACAACCCCTTTTAAAAAACAAGCCACAAAGCCAGTATTTTCTGCCATAGTGTGGGATTTTTTTGTCCCTTCTCTTAATTGTCCTGCAAGAGCGACTGCCATATATTTTGAATTAATTTTGTGTGTGTATTTAATCTACAAGGAAAATACATAAAACAGCTAATTTTTGTTACCAGCGGATGTTTTAGAGAATAACTTATAAAGTTCTTTACAAACCAAAAAAAGGTTATCTTTTTGTTCTTTTTGGGGTAGGTGTGTGCCAGTCATTTCCCAATCACCGATGGTAGCGACTCTCCATCTTTCGGAAGGAACGATCATACCTCTCATTATTATTCCCAACAACCTCGGGACTCTGTCATTATTATCATTTTCAATTCTTAATTGTAAGAGTATTGCTCTACATTCAATAAGAGGACTCCAACCAGGAAAATGAAAAGCAAAATCAATAGTATCTTGCATGGATTCATTATTTGAATTGTCCCAGGGACTAAAATTTACGCTTGCATCTGGAAAATATTTCCGAAACAAAGCTGCTGTAGAAGCAATTTTATTAGCTATTTCAACATTACTTACATTTGAACTCGCATTCATAAGTAGCTGAGTATTTTTTTGAAAATGACATAATTTGCTTTAACTTGCTTATTAACTACTTTTTCTTTTAATAAAGATGTTGAAATGCTGATTAATAAAGTATTCTCTATTCACATTTGAATAATAAGTTTCTAGGTTTTAAAGAAAATAACTCATCGCAAATTACAATACTAGGAACTTCAATGGGTTATCTTTTATTAATTCAATGCTATGCCAAAATTTGAAAAATTAACTTTACCTAATGAAGGCGAGATAATAACTTTTAATCAAGGCAACCCTAATGTTCCTAATAATCCAATTGTCCCATTTATTAGGGGTGATGGTACTGGAGTTGATATTTGGCCTGCTACCCAAATCGTTCTTGATTCAGCAATTAAAAAAAGTTATGGAGATCAAAGAAAAATCAATTGGTTTAAAGTCTATGCAGGTGATGAAGCTTGTGAACTTTATGGAACATATAACTATCTCCCCCAAGATACTATTGAAGCAATCAAACACTTTGGTGTAGCCATCAAAGGTCCTTTAACGACTCCCATAGGTGGAGGTATTAGATCTCTTAATGTTGCATTAAGGCAAATCTTTGATTTATATAGCTGCGTTAGACCATGCAAATATTATTCAGGAACTCCAAGCCCTCACAAAAATCCCCAAAATTTAGACGTTATTGTTTATAGAGAAAATACTGAGGATATCTATATGGGAATTGAATGGGAGGCGGAGGATAATAATTGTCTTGAATTAATTAATCACTTAAATAATGTTGTCATACCAAAAAGTAAAAATTTAAAAAATAGATCCATACCAAACGGATCAGGAATTGGAATAAAACCAGTGAGTAAATCTGGAAGCCAAAGGCATATTAGGAAAGCTATTGAACATGCTAAAAGATTATCGGGAGATAAAAGGCATGTGACTCTTGTACATAAAGGGAATATTATGAAATATACAGAAGGTGCATTTAGGGATTGGGGATATGAATTAGCAGTAAATGAATTTAGAGAAGATTGCATTACTGAGAGAGAAAGCTGGATTTTAGATAATATTCAGAAAAATCCTGAAATTACGATTGAAAATAACGCTCGAAAAATTGAACCAGGTTTTGATAAGCTTACAAATAACAAAAAAGCATTCATTTGCGAAGAAATAAAAGAAGTTATAGCATCAATAGCAAAATCTCACGGAGATGGAAAATGGAGAGAACTTATTCTTGTTGATGATCGGATAGCTGATAGCATTTTTCAACAAATTCAAACTAGACCTCAAGAATATTCAATTCTTGCAACATTAAACCTTAATGGAGACTATGTTTCTGATGCGGCTGCAGCAATTGTTGGAGGTCTAGGTATGGCTCCAGGTGCAAATATTGGAGATAATGCTGCAATTTTCGAAGCTACGCACGGAACCGCTCCAAAACATGCAGGCTTAAACAAGATTAATCCAGGCTCAGTGATTCTTAGTGGTGTAATGATGCTTGAATATTTTGGTTGGGATGAAGCAGCTAACTTAATTACTAATGGTTTAAGTAAGGCAATAGAGCAAAAAAAAGTCACCTATGATCTAGCACGCTTAATGGAACCAAAAGTAGAACCCTTATCCTGCAGTAGTTTTGCTGAAGAAATTATCTCAAATTTCTAATTTTAAAAATTATTTTTATTTTCAAAAATTTTCCAAATATTAACGAGTGAATCTTTAGTACCAAGGTTTCCAGGGTGAGTAACAATAGGAAGTTTGTCGTCATTTTTTAGGTTATGAGTAACCACTGAAATGCCTGTTAAAATCTGTCCCTCAAGATAAACATGATCGGCATTAAGTCCATAACTAAGAATCAAATTTGTTGTTATTCCACCTTTTGAAATCAAATATCCTATTTCATACTTCAAATCTGCGACTAGTTCAGCAATAAAGCAAGCAAGTAAATTATAAAAATTAAATAGTTCTGAAGAATCTAAAGACATAAATTTTCTTGAAGTAAACAAAACAGGTGTTTTTCCTTTATCAAAAGAAAATCGAATTTCTTTCAAAAATTTATTTTTAAACAAATTCTTTCGCTTCTGATTATTATCTGATGAAGTGATTTCAAAGAACTCAAAAACATCTAATTCAACTGGATCGCAATTACTTATCTCTAATAAATTATTCAATTGTATTGTTGAAAGTTCAATATAAGAGCCAACAATTATCAGTCCTGGAAGAAAACTCTTTTCTTTATTTCTTATTCTTAAATTGGAGAAAAATATTTCACTTTGAGAGACACTTTTTTTCTCAGAAATTGAACTTATAAAACTTGCTGCAGTTCGAAAAAGAAATTTTTTTTGTTTAATTAATTTTTTAATTACTAAAGAGAATTTTTTTAATTGAGAATAATTTTCTACATCTACAATTACATGTTTATTATTCGTCAAGTTCTTTAGTGTTTTAAAAACAATATTATTTTCTTCATCATTTAGCATTTCGATATCAGATAATAAAAGGTTTAGAATATCTTTAAAATTGATTTGCGATTTACTCTGTTGAAATAAAAGATTCTTGACATTACTTGTCTCATATCCAAAAATTTTATCTTTTGCAAAAATTGTTTGACTAATAGGGGTATTATCTACAAAATGTGATCCATTAATTGTTAATCTTTTACCCTCTATGAAAGCTGGAATATGAAAAGTAGCATCAAATGGACCTAAGCAACTATTTAGGGCAAAAGGCTCTAAAAAGTTATGTCCTCGAAGAGTAGAGTCTCCTCTACTTATAAAAATAATATCTTCTTCATAATCTAGAGAAGCTATAACAGTCTCTAGATTTTTACAAATTTCCTCTATTGTTAATTTCGCATCATTTTCGGATAGTGACCTTGTATTAGCCAAAATAAAAAATAAATTAGATTTAGATTCAAAACCTTTGACTAAAGTTGAGCAGTCCCACTTGAGAAGCAATAAGCAATCATGAACAGTTTGAGAACCTGTTGGATCATCATCTATAACAACAAATTTCATAAGTATCTCACATTACTTAAAAATGTTTTATTTGAATTGAGGCATTAAACCTTTGTCTATCATTTGTAGGAATAATGATTTTTCTGAACCCATCAACAAAAGAATTTCGAGGACTAGTCCAAGGTTCAAGACATATCATTCTTCTTGGAGGATCACTCCAAATAACGCCTAGGTCAAAAGGATATGGATGAGTTAAAGTTACCTGTCTCTTAAAAAATTTATCTATAAAAGCGCTCCTTCCGGAAGTATACATAAGTAGATCAACTCCTAAATTAATATTTTTTAATTCATCCAAAGTATTACTTATGATATTTTTTTCTTGATTCTGACAATTAAGGGGATTATCAATAAACTCTAAATTTTTGACATCAGAGACATTAAAATAAGGATGCAATCCAAAATTTATAGGCATAGCAATATCTGTACTATTAAAAATCGTAATTTCAAATTCTAAACAGTTAATCTTTAAAGTAACTTCTATTCTTAGTTCGAAATCGAAAGGAAAATATTTTTTGGTTTTTTTAGATTCATTTAAAAATAAGCATAAAGACTTTTTATTTTCATTAAAGAAGAATTGCCATTGTAAATCCCTTGCAAAACCATGTTGTGTTAATTGCAAATAATCTTTTCCAAATACAGAAGTAGAGGTTTCTAGCTTTCCACAAATTGGAAACAAGATTGGAATACCTCCCCTAATACTTTTTGTCTTATCCTTGAATCTTTTTTCATCGAAATAGAGTATTTCTTGACCATCAGAAACCCAATCTGTAATAACACCTCCTCTTTCAGGACAAAATTTTATATAGTTATTTTGATCTAATTGAAAGACAAAAATTCCTGTTTCTTTATTAGATAATTTAACTTGCAAAATTGTTATTTAAAGAGAATCAACCCAATCCAAAATATGATGATTAACTAATTCAGGTATTTCATCATGGGGACAATGTCCAGCATCAAGAATGATTTCTTTTGTATTCTCTGGTGTAAATTTTTTATATAGATTTCTTTTTTTTGGAGTATTCATCCAAGGATCCTTGCCTCCCCAGAGCAGTAATAAGGGTGAATCGAGTTTTGCGAATAATTTGTCTAAGGGCAATCCCTGAGGACCTGATGGATTAAATACACTTCTAAAAACATTGAAAGCTCCATAATCTAAAGAAGGCTTTCTTATTGACTCAACTAAAAAATCATCAACATTTTTTTTATTAACATAAACTTGATTCAAAGTTTTTTTAATATTTTTTGGATTTCTCATATTCTCAAAAATCAAACGTTGAAGAACAATATTTTTCAAAAATATTCCGGCAACTGTTTCAATTGAAGTTTGCATCATATTCTTTTTAATAGTTTTTTCTTCACTAAAATATCCAGCAGCATTCAATAATATTACCCCTGCGTTTAGCTCATTTAATTCTGAACCAGCAGCTAATGCTGCATAACCACCTAATGAATTTCCAACAACAATTGTAGGTTTTTTAATTTTCTCTTTTACATAAGCTACAACCTGATCCTTCCATAAAGATCCTGAGTATTCAACATCTTGGGGCTTAGGGCTTTTCCCAAAACCTAAAAGATCCATAGCATGAACTTCGTATTTATTACTCAAAATAGGAATATTGAATCTCCAATGATCCGTAGAGGCTCCGAAACCGTGAATTAATAAAATTACAAATTCTTTTGATGTTTGCTCAGGCTTAGCAGAAACAGTATGTATTGGGTAATTTAAAAAATTCCAGTCATAATTTACATCACTATCTATCAAAGCTGATTTTTCCATTTAATGAAATTCTATTTTGATTAATTCTAATAAACTTATTTCTTAAAGAAGACCCACAGGATCAGCTGCAACATCATCTGAAATTTTATTGCCATCATTTGGGGGCTTATCTTTTAGGACAATTCTCAGGAGAACAGGTGCAAGAAATGTAGTTCCAATAACCATTAATAAAATAGCTGCTTCAAGAGAAGGGGTTAACAACTTAGCGCTTGTTCCTAGCCCAAGAAAAATTAAACCAACCTCTCCTCTAGGCATCATACCTAAACCTACAACTAATCTATTTGTGGGTTTATCACTTGAAAATACCCATCCGGCTGCAATTTTTCCAATAATTGCAACTACTAACAAAAATCCTGCAACTACAAGAGCTGATCTACTTGTTGGATCAAGTGGATTGATAACTGATAAATCCATGCCAGCTCCAACTAATACAAAGAAAATAGTTGCGAATAAGGAAACCAAAGGTAGAACAGATTGTTGTATTGCATGATTATTTTTTGAACTACTAAGAATTAATCCAGCTGCAAAAGCCCCTAAAGCTGCTTCTAATCCAATGGCCGTTGCAACAAAACAACATAATACAAGTATCACAAAAGATGCAACTACTACAGCTCCAGGAGCTTTCAATCTATCTAATAACCAATCAAATCCTGGAGCTGCTGTTCGACTTAATGCGATAGCAGCAATAACAAATACTACTGCCGCCGCAACTAATTTAACAATAGGTGCAATTTCTAAAGAACCTCCTGCAGCAAGAGCCACAACAACTGCCAGAATAACAATTCCCAAAATATCGTCTAGCACTGCAGCACCAATAACAATCTGTCCTTCTCTAGTTTTCAAGTATCCTAATTCACCGAAAACACTTGCTGTAATTCCTATACTTGTGGCTGTCATAGATGCTCCAGCAAAAACTGCTGGAATTAAATCTACTTGGAAAATAAACATTAATCCAAGCGTTCCAAAGGCAAACGGTAAAATTACCCCGGCCATAGCAACAGTAAAAGCCTGAGCTCCAACAGCTACCAATTCCTCTAACTCACTTTCTAATCCTGTTAAAAATAAAAGTGCATATAGACCAAGTGTTGCTACTGCTTGGAGGGATGGAAAACTTTCAAAATAAACATCAGGTACAGCTTCTGGAGGGATTGAAGCCAAAGAGCTAATAACATTTACAAGTCCTTCATTTAATTCGGTTCCTGCCGAAGGCGGTATTAACAAATGGAATCCTGATGCCCCTATTACAACCCCTGCGAGCAGCTCACCTACTATCGTTGGTAAACTTAGTCTTACTAATACTTCTGCTAATGCTCTTGCAGCTAAAAATATCAGTAGAAACCTTATAACTCCTATCAAAGTTTCAGCAACTTCTAAATCATGTGCACTTAATTCAGCAAGTAAAGAATACATATGAAATGAGAGAAAAATAAACTACCTAATTGGAAGATAGTTTATAAAGGGCCCACTTTAAGAAATATGTAAGAAAAAAGCAAAAATACTCAACAAGTGTGGATCTGAAGTTACAACAAAGAAATTTTTTAAAAAATGGCTATTGTCTGTTATATGGCTAAATCAATGAATCCCAACGAACCCTTCGATCTACGCTTGCCAACTCCAGGCTGCTATTTAGATCCTGAAAAGGCTGGCATGGATTCTGATGCTGTTTTTCAAGGAATGACAGCCCATTTATTTTATACCCTTGGAAAGTTAGCTACTTCTGCAAGTCCTCACGACTTGTATATGGCTTTAAGTTATGCAGTTAAAGATAGGCTAATGACAAGATATTTAGCCAGCCAAGAAGTCATAAGAAAAAAACCACAAAAAACAGTTGCCTACTTATCAGCAGAATTTTTAATAGGCCCTCAATTAAGTAATAATCTTCTAAATCTTGGAATAACTCAAGAAGCAGAAGATGCTTTAAAAAGATTTGGCATTGAATCATTGTCAACAATTCTTGAAGTTGAAGAGGAGCCTGGATTAGGAAATGGTGGACTTGGCAGACTTGCTGCTTGTTACATGGAATCATTAGCATCGCTACAAGTTCCAGCAGTTGGTTATGGTATTAGGTATGAATTTGGAATATTCAA
The DNA here is from genome assembly GCA_003280575.1 of Prochlorococcus sp. AG-355-P07. Taxonomy (GTDB): domain Bacteria; phylum Cyanobacteriota; class Cyanobacteriia; order PCC-6307; family Cyanobiaceae; genus Prochlorococcus_A. Next base: position 60,807 of record QCEN01000003.1, read on the forward strand.
TCAATTAATTAGGGATGGTTGGCAAGTTGAAGTAACTGACAAATGGTTAAAGGGGGGGTGGCCATGGGAACTTCCACAACCAGACGAATCATGTTTTGTTGGTTTTGGAGGCAGAACTGAAAGTTATAGAGATGATAAAGGGAACTACAGATCAAGATGGATTCCCTCTGAACATGCTATTGGAGTACCTCATGATGTTCCAGTTCTAGGATACAGAGTAAATACATGTGACAGATTAAGATTATGGAGAGCCGATGCAACAGAAAGTTTTGATTTTTATGCATTCAATATTGGTGATTATTATGGTGCAGTAGAAGAAAAAGTTGCATCTGAAACACTTTCAAAAGTTCTATATCCAAATGATGGAACTGACGAAGGTAGAAGATTAAGACTCAAACAACAACATTTTTTTGTAAGTTGTTCTCTTCAAGACATGTTGAGAAGCCTTGAAAAAAGATCAATACCAGTAACAGAATTTCCTGATCATTGGACAGTTCAATTAAATGATACCCACCCTGCTATTGCAGTTGCGGAATTAATGCGACTTCTTATTGACCAATATCAAATAGGCTGGGATAAAGCTTGGAATATAACAACCTCCTCAGTTGCTTATACCAACCACACATTATTACCAGAAGCTTTAGAGAAATGGGATTTAGGTTTATTTAACGATCTTCTTCCTCGTCATCTAGAAATTATTTATGAAATTAATTGGAGATTTCTACAGCAATTAAGACTACGTTATCCAGGAGATGACAAGATCCTTCAAAAACTTTCAATAATTGATGAAGAAGGCTCCAAATCAGTTCGGATGGCCCACTTGGCTACAATTGGCGCCCATCATATAAATGGTGTTGCAGCTCTTCACTCAGATCTTATAAAAAGGCAACTTCTGCCTGAATTCGCAGCATTATGGCCTAAAAAATTTACAAATGTAACTAATGGTGTTACTCCAAGAAGATGGGTTGCCTTATCTAATCCATCTTTATCTGACCTTCTTGAAAAAGAAGTTGGCCCAAATTGGATAACAAATATGGAACTTCTTAAGAAGTTAGAAGAAAAAAAAGATGACAGCAATTTTCTAGAAAAATTTGAGGAAACTAAACTAAATGGCAAAAGAAAATTAGCTAATTTTGTTCATTCGAAAACTGGAATACTTGTCGATCCATCTAGTTTATTTGATGTTCAAGTAAAAAGAATACATCAATATAAAAGGCAACATTTAAACGCTCTTCAAATTATTGCTCAATATTTAAGAATCAAAAATGGTACAAACAAATATAAAGTACCAAGAACAATAATATTTGGCGGTAAAGCTGCACCAGGCTATTTTATGGCAAAGCTGATGATTCGATTTATAAATGGTATTGCTGATGTAGTTAATTCTGATCCAGATATGGATGGTTTATTAAGAGTTGTTTTTCTACCAGACTACAATGTTAAACTTGGTGAAATAGTTTATCCTGCAACGGATCTTTCAGAACAAATTTCAACTGCTGGAAAAGAAGCATCTGGAACTGGAAATATGAAATTTGCAATGAATGGAGCGTTAACTATAGGAACCTTAGATGGAGCTAATGTTGAATTAAGAGATCTTGTGAAAAAAGAGAATTTCTTCCTTTTTGGTAAAACTGAAAGTGAAATTATGGATTTAAAAAATAATAATTATTCCCCCAAAACTTTTATTGATCAATGTCCAGAACTTAAAGAGGTTATACGCCTAATTGAAATAGGCCACTTTAGCAACGGGGATAAAGAATTATTTAAACCTTTATTAAATAGCTTGACCGGGCATGATCCATTCTTTGTTATGGCTGACTTTGAAGACTACTTAAACAAACAAGATGTAGTAAGTGAATACTGGAATAATAAAAAAACGTGGAATAAAATGGCATTATTAAATACTGCTAGATCAGGATATTTTTCTTCAGATAGATCTATTAGAGAATACTGTAAATCTATTTGGAAAGTCTCTCCAATGCCAGTTGAAATTACTTGTGATGTCGAAGAATTAACTAATTAATATTTTTTTTATCTGGTGAATCTGGGGTTTGATGAAATAATCGATTCAAAATTAATCTATCCATATTTAATGGGTCTGGTGCTAACTCATTTGCAGTTTCTCTAAATTTTGATTCAATATTATCTGAAATTTTTGTATCAAATATTCTTTCCATTAATGCTTCAATTGAATATAAATAGGCATTGACACTTTCAAGTTCATCTAAAGCTTCAGTAATTTCTGTATCAGAAATATGTTTCTTGTCTGGACTTATTTCTTCATTTGATTCCCTATCAGATAATTCTCTCTGCAACTCATCAGTTACTTTAGTACAAAGAGTTCTGAAAGATTGAATAGATGCCCAATTTAATTCTTGTTGCCGCTTAAAAGTAGGAAATTCTCTAATCAGACGATCATGCTCTTTGTAAAATCTCTGACAATCAGAGCATTGACATGGTTCTTCAGCCAAAAGAAAAAAATAATTCTTTTTATATCATCTCACTATTTGGGCAAAATTGTAGGGCCATCCAATAATTCGTCATTTTCATCGAGTGAATCGGGACTATCTGGCAAAGGTATCTCAATACTAGTAACCAAATTAATAACATCTCTTAGTCTCATAGAATCAGCAAACCATCCCATAGCTTGCTCGGCATCGCCTCTTTTCTCAGCATCATTTGCTTGATCTTCGTGGGCTTCCGCCAATAGAGCAAGCCAGCAAAGACATCTTGCTTGAACTATTGAAAGATCTAAATCATTAGGTTGGGATTTAGAAATACGTTCATGCTCTTGTTGGATTAAGAGTTTTAAACGCATATCATGTAACTTAGCCATAAAAGATTTATTACTAATTATACGCTAGCTAGAGAGTAGCAAATTTGCACACATACTACATATAGTTTTTTATTTTTACGGGACTGGCGGGAGTCGAACCCACGGCCTACGGTTTAGGAAACCGTTGCTCTATCCTGCTGAGCTACAGCCCCAATGGATGTTTTTTAGAGTAATTAGTACTATGCTAAATGAAAGCAGGAGAGGCAATCGCAAAAAAGTTTTATTTTGTTTCCAAAATAAAACTTTTTTGAGGAAAGTCCGGGCTCCCACGTGGTCAGGCTTGCTGGGTAATTCCCAGTGCGGGTAACCGTGAGGATAGTGCCACAGAAACATACCGCCTAATACTTATGAGTACGGCAAGGGTGCAAGGGTGCGGTAAGAGCGCACCAGCAACATTGAGAAGTGTTGGCTAGGTAAACCCCGGCTGGGAGCAAGGCTTAGTAGATTAACGGCCATTATTAAATCTACTTAGAAGCGCCGCTTGAGACTGTGAAGTAATTCCAGCCCTAGATAGATGGTTGCCCATCTTATTTAAGATGAACAGAACCCGGCTTACGACCTGCTTTCTCATTGATGTGACCATTCTAAAAAAATGAAAAATATAATTAATGTAACAAGGATTAATCAAATAATTGCTTTCTTAAATTCTTTAAAAATTAAATCAAAGAGATTTTCTGACATTATTAAAAAACAAAATGCTCAAGTTATTAAAGATTTTGATCAAGCATTAACCCATTCCTCAGATGACAAAATCATAAATTACGAAAAATTAGAATTTTTTGGAGATGCAGTACTTAGATTAGCGGCATCTAATTTTATTGAAAAAAAGTATCCTCAAATGAACGTAGGAGAAAGATCAGAACTAAGAGCACAAATTGTGAGTGATGAATGGTTAACAAAATTAGGAAAAAAAATTGATATAGAGAAAGTAATAATCAAAGGTCCCAAAGCTCTTGGTGATGAAAATTCAAAAAACACCATTATTGGTGAGGCCACGGAAGCTTTAATTGGAGCAATTTATAAATGCTTTAATTCAATTCAAGAAGTTAATTTGTGGTTAGATGATATTTGGGAAGAAGAAGCAGAAATATTACTAAAAGCTCCATATAAATTTAAAGCTAAGTCAATATTACAAGAGTGGTGTCAAAGTAAAGGTTTTGATTTACCAGTTTATAAAATAATTGAAGTCTCCAAGAAAAATGGGGATCCAAAAAGATTTTCCTGCAATATATTGATCAATGGATTAGAAGAATCATCTGCATTTGGTAAATCGCATAAACAAGCTGAGAAAAATGCAGCTAAGGTTTTAATTGAAAAGTATATAAATACAGGTAAGTTTTAGATTTTATACTATTTCTAAATTAGTTAGTTGGAAAGTTATGAGTTTATCCCAATTACCACCCTCAAAAAGGACAGCTGCTTTTTTTTTTGTAACTCTCTGTACAAATCCTTTGTATCCTCTATATATAGAATCAGTATCTTTTACAACAACAAAAGAACCCGGAAGTATGGGTTTAGTAGATAATTCCATTAAAAAATCTCTTTACTACAATATATGATAAAAAACGATGAATGGCTGACTGTTGGATTGATAACATCATGTCATGGAATTCATGGACAAGTAAAAGTAAAATCTTTGAGTGATTTTGAAGAAAGATTTCTAAAACCGGGATTCCGATGGTTGCAACAAGAAAAAGAACCTCCATCAAAAATAGAACTTATCTCTGGTTTCAAAAATCCTGGTAAAGATACATTCATACTTAGATTCAAAGGAATAAAAAATAGAAATCATGCAGAGAACCTAAAAAATTACAAAATATTAGTCAAAACCAACAAACTTCCTAAATTAAAAAAAGAAGAATTCCACTTGTTAGAACTTATAAATTTGGAAGTCAAAATTATGGAAAATGAAGAATTAAAAATAATTGGAAAGGTTATTGATTTAGAAAATGAAAAAAATAATTTACTTGTTATTGAATTATCAAAAGATCAAAAAAAGATTTTAGTGCCATTTGTTAACGAAATAGTACCATTGATCGATTTAAAAAATAATTTTATTATGATTAAACCCCCAAAGGGACTTTTAGAACTATAGTCTTTCTCTAAAAAATTGTATAAGGATTGATTATTCGACAGTTACACTTTTAGCTAAATTTCTTGGCTGATCAACATCAAGTCCTCTATGTGCCGCGATATGATAACTCAATAATTGCAGAGGTACGATGTTAAGTAAAGGAGAAATCAATTCGGTAGAAGAAGGAATTTTCATTAAATAGTCAAAGATTTCAGTTCCATTACATTCAGGAGCGATCCCAATCATATATGAATCTCTAGCTTTTGCTTCTTGAGCATTACTGATAACTTTATCAAAAACTTGACCAGGAGATGCGATAGAAATTACAGGTACTTTTTTATCTAACAAAGCAATTGGTCCATGTTTCATTTCACCAGCCGGATATCCAGCAGCATGAATGTAACTAATTTCTTTCAGTTTTAAAGCTCCTTCAAGAGCAATAGGATAATTTATACCTCTTCCCAAAAAAATTACGTCTTTAATATTAAAAAAATCATGTGCTAACTTTTCAGAGGATTCATTATGTTGCTCTAAGAGATCTTCTATTAATGGAGGCAACTTTATAAGTTCTGAAATTAATTTATCTATATCATCTGTTCTTTGAGTGCCTTTAATCTGCGCAAATTTTATAGCTAATCCATAAAAAGAAAGCAATTGTCCAAAAAAAGTTTTTGTGGCTGCTACTCCAACTTCTATGCCTGCACAGATATCGATTATATTTAAAACCTGTCTTCCTATAGAGCTTTCTTTTCTATTTGTTATCGCAATGAGATTAGGTGTAAATTTTTTCTCTTCTTTTGAAGACCGTCGTTTAATTTCCATATCGATAGCTGCAATTGTATCGGCTGTTTCTCCAGATTGAGTTACTCCAATAGTTAATGTATTTGGTAATAATGGGGGTGGTGAATATCGAAATTCACTTGCATAAAAGACATTAGTAGGGATTCCTGAGAATTGTTCTAACAAAAATCTTCCAACCATTGCAGCATGTTTACTTGTGCCACAAGCAATGATTTCAATTCTCTCTATCGATTCAAAAAAATTTGTATCAAAGGGATAGTTTATTTGATATTGGCCATTTTCTAAATTTTTAGTTAAATAATTTTTTAACCAATTTCTAGCAGTCTCAGGCTGATCATAAATCTCTTTTAACATGTAATGTTTGAAATTCATCTTATCCATTATTTGCTCTGAAACTTTTAAAGAAACTGGACTTCGATATTGTCTCTCATTATTTGAGTCATAAATTTCTATTCCAAGAGGAGTTAATAAAGCTATTTCCTCATCTTCCATAGGCAGAATAATATTTGTAAAGTTTGCAATAGCTGGAGTATCACTTGCACATATAAATTCTCCTTCACCCAAACCAATAATCAATGGTGCTTGTCTTCTTGCAACTACAAGGGCCGTTGGAGCATCAGCCCATAAAACTGCTAAGGCATAAGATCCTTCCAAATCAGATATTACATTTCTAACAGCCACTAATAATGTTGAACTATTTTTATCAAGATTCAGTTTACTTAATGTATTTAATTCTCTTTGAATTAGATGAGGAATTACCTCGGTATCTGTATCAGAATTGAATATGACACCCTCTTTCTGTAATTTATTTTTTAAATCTTGAAAATTTTCAATAATACCATTTTGAACAACTGCAATAGTTCCTGAACTATTTGTATGTGGATGAGCATTTTTTATTTCAGGTTTTCCATGAGTTGCCCATCGAGTATGTCCAATACCTACAGTGCCAGGCATATTCTTATCATTAAGATTATTTATTAAATTTTTAAGTTTTCCCTCTGCTTTGTTACAAGTAATATTTTTTGTATCAGAATTTATAATAGCAATACCGGCAGAGTCATAGCCCCTATATTCAAGTTTTTCTAGACCATTCATTAATAATGGTAAAGCTTTTTTATAACCTGTAACAGCTACTATTCCACACATATGATAATTTTTTTTCAATTATATTGAAAAAAATTACGTATTTATTAAAAAATGGACTCTCTTAAAACTGCACTATAAAACTAATAAGCTAAGCCCATGCTCCTTGAAGTTTCATCTCCTAAGTAAACACGAATACTTAGGAAGTCTGTTGGACATGCCGTTTCACATCTTTTGCAACCTACACAATCCTCTGTTCTAGGGGATGAGGCTATCTGTCCAGCTTTACAGCCGTCCCAAGGAACCATCTCTAAAACATCAAGTGGGCAAGCCCTTACACATTGGGTACAACCAATGCAAGTGTCATAAATTTTAACTGCGTGTGACATGTAAAAATTGTCTTTTTGAACCTCGTTTTATAATACTATTGTCTTACAAAGAAATTAAAAAAATTAAGATATGCTTCACTCTTGTTAACTCTAGGGCATAAAATCATATAGATAATTAGTAATTTCCATAAACTATGTCACAAGAAATCCTCGAAAAAGTCTGTTCTATTGTTTCAGAACAATTAAGCGTTGAAGCAGGAGAAGTAAAATCAGATTCAAATTTTCAAAATGATTTAGGTGCAGATTCCCTAGATACAGTTGAACTCGTGATGGCTCTAGAAGAGGCATTTGATATTGAAATTCCGGATGAAGCAGCCGAAGGAATCGCGACTGTTGGCGATGCAGTAAAATTCATCGAAGAAAAAAAAGGTTAATAAAGAATGCCAAATTTCCATCGAGTAGTTATTACTGGTATTGGAGCAGTAACTCCAATAGGTAATAACATTGATGAATATTTAGTCGGTCTTCAAACAGGAACTAATGGAGTATCCAATATTACTCTTTTTGATCCTGAACAACATCCTTGCAAATTTGCTGCAGAAGTTAAAAATCTTCAATCTGAAAATTTTATTGATGCTAAAGAATCTAAAAGATGGGATCGTTTTTCCCAGTTTGGAGTTATTGCTGCAAAGCAAGCCTTTAATGATTCTGGACTTGAAATTACTGAAGCTAATGCATCAAGAATTGGAGTGATTATTGGCTCTGGTGTTGGAGGCTTACTAACTATGGAAAGTCAAGCTCAAATATTGAGTCATAAAGGGCCTAAAAGAGTAAGTCCATTTACAGTCCCAATGATGATTCCAAACATGGCAACTGGACTAGCTGCCATTGCATTGAGTGCAAAAGGACCAAGTTCCTCCGTTTCAACCGCTTGCGCTGCCGGTTCTAATGCAATTGGTGATTCTTTTAGATTACTCCAACTTGGAAAGGCAGATGCAATGATCTGTGGAGGTGCAGAAGCAAGTATTACGCCTCTTGGAGTAGCTGGTTTTGCCAGTGCCAAAGCTCTTTCTTTCAGAAATGATAGCCCTCAAACTGCTAGCAGACCTTTTGATGCAGAAAGAGATGGATTTGTTATTGGAGAAGGTTCTGGAATTCTTGTTTTAGAAACCTTAGAAAATGCACAAAAAAGGAATGCGCGAATTTATGCAGAAATAATTGGATATGGAACAACATGTGATGCTCATCATATTACTGCTCCTTCCCCAGGCGGAGTTGGAGGCGCCCAAGCTATCAAATTAGCAATTGAAGATGCTTGTCTTGGCCTTGAAAAAGTTGATTACATAAATGCGCATGGGACAAGTACATCAGCTAATGATAAAAATGAAACTTCCGCAATTAAATCTATTTTTAGAGACAGATCTTACCTCATTCCTGTAAGCTCTACTAAGTCGATGACTGGTCATCTCCTAGGAGGCTCAGGAGGTATAGAAGCGGTAGCTTGTATACTTTCTTTGACACATAATTTTATCCCTCCTACAATTAACTACGTCAATCCAGATCCTGAATGTGATCTTGATTATGTACCAAATAATGCAAGAGAAGCTCAAATAGGAGTTGCTCTTTCTAATTCTTTTGGATTTGGTGGTCACAATGTTTGCCTTGCTTTCAGCAAAATGAATTAAAGACAACCAATTCTATATTTCCAACTTAACTTACTTTAAAACAATGGTCGCTGCATCTGTTTCATTAGAATCACTTTGTGTAAATAGTATAAGAATGCTTGCTGTAGATGCTGTAAATAAATCCAATAGTGGCCATCCTGGATTGCCAATGGGGTGTGCTCCTATGGGTTATGCATTATGGCAAAACATATTAAATCACAATCCCAATAACCCAAAATGGTTCAATAGAGACCGTTTTGTATTATCAGCTGGTCATGGCTGTATGCTGTTATATTCTTTGCTTCATTTGACAGGATACAAATCAGTTTCTATAGAGGATATTAAGGAATTCAGACAATGGGGATCAAAAACTCCTGGACATCCAGAAACATTCGAAACTGAAGGAGTTGAAGTTACAGCTGGTCCTCTTGGGGCCGGAATTTCAAATGCAGTTGGTTTAGCGATAGCTGAAACTCACTTAGCAGCAAAATTTAATAAGCCTGATTGTAACATCGTTGATCACTATACCTACGTAATAATGGGCGACGGCTGTAATCAAGAGGGTATCGCATCAGAAGCCTGCTCATTAGCAGGTCATCTTAAGCTTGGAAAATTAATTGCACTTTATGACGATAACCAAATTACAATTGATGGACGAACCGACGTTTCTTTCACTGAAGATGTTTTAAAAAGATACGAAGCTTATGGATGGCATGTACAACATGTCGAAGATGGGAATCATGATATCAATGGAATAACTGAAGCTATCGAAAAAGCAAAATTAATTAAAGACAAACCTTCAATTATAAAAATTTCTACAACCATAGGCTACGGTTCGCCCAATAAATCAGATACTGCTGGAATTCATGGAGCAGCTGTTGGGGAAGAAGAAGCTGCTTTAACTAGAGAGTTTCTAAATTGGGAATATCCTCCATTTAAAATACCTGATGAAGTATATGCGCATTTTAGAAAATCTATAAACAAAGGCGAAAACCTAGAGAAAGAATGGGATTATAAATTTGAAGAATATCAAAAAAAATATCCCTCCGAAGGAGCCGAGTTAAATAGAATGTTAAAAGGCCAATTACCTGACAATTGGGAGTCAGATCTCCCCTCTTATACACCTGATGATAATGGTTTAGCCACCAGAAAGCATTCACAAATATGTTTAGGTGCTCTAGGGCCTAACTTGCCTGAATTAATTGGTGGATCCGCAGATTTAACTCACTCAAACTACACAGATATCAAAGGGGAAACTGGCTCATTCCAGCCTCATAGTCCTGAAAAAAGATATTTACATTTTGGTGTACGAGAGCATGCAATGGCTGCTGTACTTAATGGTATTGCCTATCACAATAGTGGTCTTATTCCTTATGGTGGAACCTTCCTTGTGTTTGCTGATTATATGAGAGGTTCAATGAGGCTTTCAGCACTCAGCGAATTAGGAGTGATCTATGTATTAACCCATGATTCAATTGGTGTGGGAGAAGACGGACCAACACATCAACCTATTGAAACTATCCCTTCTCTTCGTGCCATGCCTAACATGCTAGTTTTCAGACCAGGAGATGGAAATGAGACAAGTGGAGCTTATAAGCTTGCTATCCAAAATCGAAAAAGACCATCTGCTCTTTGTTTAAGTAGACAAGGTATGCCAAATCAAGAAAATACTTCGATCGACAAAGTTGCTCTAGGAGGATATGTAGTTTCCGATTGCCAAGGAACACCAGATCTAATATTTATTGGTACCGGAAGCGAACTTAATCTTTGCATTGAAGCAAGTAAGGAGATTTCAAACTTAGGTAAAAAAATTAGAGTTGTTTCTATGCCTTGTGTAGAACTTTTTGAAGAGCAAGAAGAATCTTACAAAGAAAGTGTTTTACCAAGTAGTGTTAAAAAGAGAGTTGTAGTAGAAGCAGCCCATTCATTCGGTTGGCATAAATATACAGGTTTTGATGGTATTTGTATTACTATGGACAGATTTGGTGCATCAGCACCAGGTGGAGAATGCATGAAAAATTTTGGATTTACTGTCGAAAACGTGGTTAATAAGACAAGAGAAATCCTATAACTTTTACTTAATAACTACACTGAAGTATTACATCCCTCGAGTTTATCTTTTAGTTGATCAAGAGACTCATCTGAAATCTTTGAATTCATTGGGCAATGTTTAGGTCCACACATTGAACAAAACTCAGCCTTTTTAAAGATTTCTTCAGGTAATGTTTCATCATGATATTGCTTAGCTCTTTCTGGATCTAATGAAAGTTCGAATTGTTTATTCCAATCAAAGTTATATCTTGCATGACTGAGTTCGTCATCTCTATCGCGTGCTCCAGATCGATGTCTTGCAATATCAGCAGCATGAGCAGCTATCTTATAAGCAATTAATCCTTCCCGTACATCTTCTGCATTTGGGAGACCTAGATGTTCTTTTGGGGTTACGTAACATAACATAGAAGTTCCATACCAACCAGCCATCGCTGCTCCAATAGCACTTGATATGTGGTCATAACCAGGAGATATATCTGTTACTAATGGACCAAGAACATAAAAGGGAGCTTCTGAACATTCTTCCATTTGCTTTCTTACATTAAACTCAATTTGGTCCATAGGTACATGACCAGGACCCTCTACCATTACTTGAACATTATGTTTCCATGATCTTCGAGTAAGCTCACCTAAAGTCTTCAATTCAGCAAGCTGAGCATCATCAGAAGCATCATGCAAACATCCTGGCCTGAGTGAATCTCCAAGAGAAAAGGTACAATCATATTTCTTAAAAATCTCACAGATATCATCAAACCTTGTATAAAGAGGATTTTGCTTGAAATGATGTAACATCCATTGAGCTAAAATCCCTCCCCCTCTACTTACGATCCCAGTGATTCTTCCTTTTACTTTTGGCAAATGCTCTATTAATAATCCAGCATGAATAGTTTGATAATCGACACCCTGCTGGCAATGTTTTTCTATTATGTGAAGAAAATCATCTTCAGTTAGTCTGTCTATTGAGCCATGGACGCTTTCTAAAGCTTGATAAACAGGAACTGTTCCTATGGGAACAGGAGATTCATGAATAATTGCTTGCCTAACATCATCTAAATTGACTCCGCCAGTAGAAAGATCCATAACCGTATCAGCACCATATTTAACGGCTAGCTTTAGCTTCTCTACTTCTTCATTAATATCACTTGCATTAGGAGAAGCACCAATATTTGCATTAACTTTGCATCTAGAGGCAATACCTATAGACATTGGCTCAAGATTCAAATGGTTAATATTAGCTGGAATAATTAATCTTCCTCTTGCCACTTCTTCCATAATTAAAGAAGCAGGTAGATTTTCTTTTTTAGCAACAAAATCCATTTCTTCAGTAATATAACCATTCCTAGCAAAGTTCATTTGAGTTACATTGTCTTTCCCAAGGCGAGGTTTAATCCAAGAACTTCTCATAATTTATAAATTTTTAAAAGTGTTATTACTAAAGTTTGATCAAATTTCCACTTCCCTGAATCATGATAAATGACTCAGGTTCAAAGGGTATGATCTCAGCTAAGTTCAATTTCTTAGCACCCCTAGTATTAATCTTATTAATAACTCTTTTCTAAAAAATAGTCATCATTTCTTGCATAAAAATAAATAAAAATTTTATTTTACTTTTTGAAAAGACTTTATTTTTTTTAAAATATTTTTCCTATCAAATCTTCTTTTTATATCTTTCTCCAAAATAATTGAAAACCCCATTATGCCAATAGGTAAATAAAAAATTTTCCTTGTGTCGTCTCTTAATATCATGCCAATAGTTGATATAGAGATCATAAAAGGAGCCACAAAAGATAAAATGAATTTTTTATTAATCTTCATTTATCAACTGTTTTAATTATTTCATTGTTTAATTTTACTATGGATTGTGTTATAACTTTAATTCCAACAGCGATAGCTCTTTCATCTGGATCGAATTTTGAACTATGCAGTGGAGCACAACCTTTTGAACTAGATACTCCAAGCCTAAACATTGCCCCAGGGATATCATTCAAGAACTCAGCGAAGTCTTCAGCACCTAAAGATGGTTTTTGTAATTCAATAACATTTTCTTGGCCCAAAACCTTAATTCCTGAATCTCTAAGAACTCTATTAACTTCAGAATTATTATTAACTGGTGGAGTAATTTCTCTAAATACTACTTTTGCATCAGCTCCGCAACTATTAGCTATGGAAGAGATATTTTGATTAAGCCAACTACCAATATTCTTAAATAATTTAAGATTCGTACATCTAACAGTACCAATTAAATTAACCTTCTCTGCGAGCACATTGAATGCATTGCCACCATTTATTTTACCAAAAGTTATAACTACAGGATCTAAAGGATCTAACTGCCGTGTTATTGATTCTTGAATTCCCGAGATCACTTTAGAGGCCACCCAAATAGCATCAACTCCTTCATATGGTCTTGCTCCATGCCCTAATTTTCCTTTAATCTCCACCTTAAGTTCTCCAGCAGCAGCAGTTAAACTTCCCTCCTTAATTCCAATAGTTCCTACAGCTAAATCAGGATATACATGAACTCCCAAAATATTAGTTAAACCATTAATTGCACCATCCTTAATCATCCATCTAGCTCCACTCGCAATTTCTTCAGCGGGCTGAAAAATTAATCTAGTCCCAAAACTAAGTTTTAAATCCTTAACAATTTTTGCTACACCTAAACCAATCGATATATGTAAATCGTGACCACACGCATGCATAACACCATCTACTTTTGAAGAAAAACTTAATTTAGTTTCCTCCAATATCGGTAAAGCATCCATATCCACTCTTAAGCCTATAATGCCTTTATCTAATGGCCCAAAATCAGCTACAACTCCAGTCTTGCCAACAGATTCTCTGACATTCCAACCAATATTTTTTAAATAACCACTTATTAAAATCGCCGTTTGATTTTCAAGTCCGCTTAATTCAGGATGTGCATGGATATGTCTTCTTAAATTAATTAATTCATCATTAAACGAATCAATTTTTTTAAAGAACTGATCTCTATTCATTACTTATTTTAAATCGATAAAGTTCATTAAATCTTTAATTGGTATCGGTGGCCATCGTCTTATTTTTTTTAACCATTCCTCATCACTATACCTAGGATCTAATTCAGTTACTGCTATCCAATTACTCTCTGCTTTACCAGATTCACCCTTGGACCAAGATAACGCTGTTAAAGCTGCTCTGGCATCTGCAAAAGTTGGATAACGTCTAATTAAATTTTTCAATTCTTTTTCAGATTCATCAATATTGCCTAACTGGAAATCTGCTAAAGCCATACTTGACCTTGCCATAGCAAATCCAGGGTTATATAAAGCGGCTTTTGAAAATAAATCTCTAGCTTTTAGCCATTGTGATGTAGAACCTTCAACATTAGCCAAATTATATAATGCAGAAAAATTCTTGCTATCTTGCGAAATGACAAACATATAATCTCTTTTCGCTTGCGACCATTGACCCAATGCTTCCTCGGCTATACCTCTGTTAATATAAGGGTCTATTTCACTAGGATTTAAACTTATTGCCTTATTTTGGTCATCTATTGATCCTTCTACATCACCTATAACAAGTCTTACATTTCCTCTATTGCTCAAACCTGCTGCATCATCAGGATAAGAATCTAGATAGCGATTCCATTCTTCTAAAGCAAGATTAAATTTTCCTTCTGAACTTAAATCTAATGCATTTTTAAACAAATCTTCTCTCAAAACTAAGGAATAGCATGGGGCAATATAAAAAATATTTACAAAAACAAAAATTAATAAAAAACAAACCTTAACTGTTTTAAAAGTTATCATTTTACTGAATCAATGTACTGCTTTCCTATTGCAGTGAGAAGTCTTCCTCGAGGAGTTCTAGTAAGGAAACCGATTTGAATTAGATATGGCTCAACTACAAATTCTAACATTGAAGAATCATCACCTAATCCGGCTGCGATTGCATCGAGACCAGTTGGATTATTATTTTGGTTTAAAAAAGATAAATATTGCCTATCTAAAGAATCCAATCCTTTTTCGTCTATTTGGTAAGAATTTAAAGCTTTTTTTATTAAATTTACGGAGATAAAATTAGTTTTTTTAACAACTTGAGCATAATCTCTAACTCGTCTTAATAATCTCAAAGCAATTCTTGGGGTCCCTCTAGATATCTTCGCTAAATTAAAGGAAGCTTCATCTTCTAAATTAAGGTTTAATAGTTTAGAGAAATTAATAATTATTTGTTTTAATTCATCATATGTGTAAAATTCAATTTTTTGAGATAAACCAAATCTATCTCTTAACGGGGCGCTAATTGAGGCTAATTTGGTTGTCGCGCCAATCAGCGTAAACCTAGGAAGATTAATTGTTCTGCAACGTGCTCCTCTATTAGCTCCCATAGTTAAATCTAATCTAAAATCCTCCATTGCAGAATATAACAACTCTTCAGTTAAGCTATTCATGCGATGTATCTCATCGATAAATAAAACTTCACCTTCTTTTAATCCGAGCAATAACCCTACAATATCTCTGGGCCTTTCAATTGCGGGTGCAGTTGCTATCCTACATTTTGTATTCATTTCGTTAGCTATCAAAAAAGCCAGGGTAGTTTTGCCTAAACCAGGCTGTCCATATAAAAGAGTATGTTCCAAAGGTTCTTTTCTATAAATTGAAGCATCTATAGCTATTCTTAATGAAGACTTAATTTTTTCTTGGCCAACAAATTCTTTAAAGGTAACTGGCCTTGCTATGTTCAGATTATTATTTCTTTTTTCTTCTGGAATAATTTTTGAATCTACTAGCCTTAGCTCTTTTTTACGAAGAGAAAAGTCATTATCACCAATATCAGAAGAAATTATTGCCATAATGAAAGGTTAATTGCAATTGTCCTGAGTAGAAAGATTTTTTTAACCAAAATGGCAAAAAATTCAAACAAATTTCAAAAAAATTCAAAAAAAGAAAATAATTTTAAGCGTCTAGCGGAAAATAGATTTGCAAAATTCCAATATGCAATATCTGAAACAATCGAAGCTGGAATTGAACTTTTAGGGACTGAAGTAAAGTCTATTAGAAATGGAAAAGCAAATTTAAGAGATGGTTATTGTTCATTCAGAGATGGTGAGATTTTATTATTAAATGTTCACATTTCACCACACAACAATGTGGGGTCTTTTTTTAACCATGATCCATTAAGAAATAGAAAGTTACTATTACATAAAAAGGAAATAATAAAACTGAAATCAAATACTGAAAAAAAAGGAATGACTATTGTTCCATTATCTCTTTATTTAAAGGGATCATGGATAAAAATAACTATTGGAGTCGGTAAAGGAAAAAAATTACATGACAAACGCCAAGATGAAAAACAAAAAAGTATAAAAAAAGAAATTAACTCTGCACTAAAAAGATAAAAATATTATTTAGTCTTATTGACACTATTAATCTAAACTAACTGAATTTGGAGGAGGAGAAGGATCTGGATCTGCAATTAACATATGCTGTAAAACGGTTTCAGGTCTCTCACTATCCCTCCAGCGAATTTTATATGCAGGCATTTTCGTACCCCTGCTTGTAGTTTGCTCCACTGGTTCAATAACCCATCCTCTTCTTGATCGACCTTGAGGATTTCTTTTCACTACTGCATCCGCGTGTTTGAAACGGAAACCAACACGTTCACCACTCATTTAAAAAATTTCGTATTGGATTAATTTTTATATTTTACTTCATTCAAGGGTGATTTTTCATTTTTTACTTTAAGTTATTTCTGGTTTTAACAATGGGAAGGGGATTACATCTCTAATTGATGAACTATTAGTTATTAACATAATAAGTCTATCAATACCTATCCCTAATCCTCCAGTAGGGGGCATGCCAACCTCTAAAGCATTCAAAAAATCTTCATCTATACAATGAGCCTCAAAATCTCCTTCATCTCTAAGAGACTGCTGTATTTGCATTCTTTCTCTTTGATCTATTGGGTCTATCAACTCACTAAAAGCATTTGCTAGCTCTCTACCAACAATGAACAATTCAAATCTCTGAACCATTTCTTTATTATCAAGATGTGGCCTAGCTAAAGGAGAAATTTCAACAGGATAATCGATAACGAAAGTAGGTTCTATAAGTTCTGACTCCACTTTTTGTTCGAAGACCTCATTTAAAAGTCTTCCCATAGAATTGCATTTATCAGAAAATTCAACATTTATACTTTTAACGGCTTGTTTTGCTGCCTGAAAGTCTCCATTAAAAGATTCAAAATTAATCCCTGTATATATTTTGACTATGTCTTTCATAGATATTCTTGACCATGGCTTAGAAAAATCAATTTCCTTATTTTGATAATTTATAACTAGAGAACCACAGGCATCAGCTACGATATCTTTAATAAGTTCTTCTGTTAAATCCATCATATCGACGTAGTTAGCAAAAGCTTGATAAATTTCAACTGAGGTGAATTCAGGATTGTGCTTTGTACTTATTCCCTCATTACGGAAAATTCTTCCCAATTCATAGACTTTCTCAAATCCTCCAACAACCATTCTTTTTAAATGTAATTCTGTAGCTATTCTTAAATACAGTGGAATATCTAATGTATTGTGATGAGTAATAAATGGTCTTGCTTCAGCTCCACCAGCTTCAGATTGCAGAATTGGAGTCTCTATCTCTAAAAAATTTCTATTATCAAGCCATTTTCTTATAAAACTTATACATTTTGCTCTTGTTTTAAATACATTTTTTGAGTGAGGATTCACTATTAAATCTAAATAACGTTGTCTATATCTTTTTTCAATATCAGTCAATCCATGCCATTTATCAGGTAAAGGCTGTAGTGATTTAGATAACATTTCCCATTTTTCCACTTTAATTGAAAGTTCACCTTTGTTAGTTTTTTTAATTGTTCCATACACACCTATCCAATCTCCAATATCTACTATTTCCTTTATATCTTCAAAAGAAAGTAATTTTTGATTTTCTAAATTGCAATTGATAATTTGTTTATCTAAATAAAGCTGAATCTGGCCTTCTTCATCACTGATTGTGAAAAAGGCAATTTTACCCATTATCCTTTTTGCCATTACTCGACCAGCAATAGAGACACTAAAATCTTCTTCTTGACCATTATCTAAATAATCAAATTTTTGTATGAGAAATTTTGTAGGATGGGAAACTTTAAAACTTTCTGCATAAGAAGCAAATCCTTTACTGACTAATGCATTAGCTTTTTGTAAACGTGCTTCTCTTATATCAGACAAAATTTATTTAATATGTTTGTTTTATTTAATAAAAGTATCAGACTTAGGCTCAACTTGCCAAAGATGTTGCTGTTTCGCCTACTCTCTGAGATGCATAACCTATGCCACGAACAGTTAAAATTAATTCTGGATTTCTTGGGTCTGGCTCCAACTTACCTCTGAGCCTAGCTACATATACATCTACTACCCTTAAATCAGCAGCTCTCCTTGGAGGATAACCCCATAACTGCTCCAAAATTTCAGCCCGTGGGACAACTTTACCAGGCTCGTCAAACAACAATTCTAATAGACTAAATTCTGTGTACGTAAGACTAATTCTTTCACCCGCTCTTGAAACCTGTCTTCTATTAGTGTCAACAACTAAACTTCCAAATTTCATCACACCTTTACCAGAAGGAACTTCTTTTGTTTCGGTAACAGAAACAGTGGGCCCCATTCTTCTCAATATAGTAGCTATCCTAGCTTCTAATTCTTTTGGACTAAATGGTTTTGATAAGTAATCATCGGCTCCTAGATCTAAACCTGCAACCCTCTCTGAAATCGCTTCAAGTGCAGTTAAAAATATTATTGGAACCACTGATTCAGCCCTAATTCTTCGGCAAACTGCAAATCCATCCATCTTAGGAAGCATAACATCAAGAACTATTAGATCAGGAGAATCTCTATGAAAAGATTCAAGAGCTTCTTCACCGTTAGTGGCTGAAAAAACTTGATATCCTGCTAGTTGAAGTCTCGTAACTAGTACTTTTAAAACTGCTGGTTCATCATCAACAACTAAAATTCTTGCTTTTGACATAAGTTCAAAGAGTTTTCCAGATATTTCAAAGCAAAAATTAATTGCATTGAATCTTTATTCTAACAATTAAAAATATAACATTACGAACCCTCAAAGAGATATTCCTCAGATTTACAAACATTTTCATTAAATTAAGAAAAAAGATTTTTCGTTAGCAATATTTAGTCTTAGGAAAATTTATTGTCATGCTTTTCTCCCATAAAAGATTTAAAGAACCTCAAAAGTTGAGAACAAATCAAGGGAGCAAATAAACCTGTAAGAAAAACTTCAGCTAAAATATTTTGAACACTAGGGATGAACAATAAAAAATTATTATCTGAAAAATTATTAAACAAAATCTGTAAAAAATACAAGGTACCACATAAAAAACTACCAAAAGCACAAATTAAACCATGCCTAAAATGTCCAACCAACAAATCACTATGCATTTTTATCCTTCCAAACCAAACTCCACATAAAATCAAACCTGGTATTTGTGTAAAATTACTATCAAGAGTTATAGAATCTAAAATTAAACCTAAGAACAAACCTAATATTGCTCCATTAATTGATCTATTTATCATTGACCAAGGTAACAACCAAAATAAAGGCCAATATGGCTGAATTCTTAAAAATCCGAGCCAATTTGGGTGCCATAAAAAAATAATTGGGATAAAAATAAAAATTACTATAGATAATCTTTTTTTATAAAAATTATTCATTTAATTTTAATTTTAAAATTTGCACCCAATCTATTACTTGAGGTTTTGCCAAAAGTAACACTTTAGCCATTTTTTTTGCTTGAAATGGTTCCTCAACAGATTTAACAATACCAATTGGGATATTTGGAGGTAATAAAGTACTGGCAGGTGAAGATGATACAAAATCTCCCACTTTTATATCAGCATTTTTTGAATAAATTATTAAATTAGGATGATCATCTCCCGAACCAACCAAAAGCCCATTAATTTGAATCCTATCAACCCAGACACCTAATTTACTTTCTGGAGAAGTTAACAAACTAACCGAAGAAGTAAATAAAGAGGTGTTTTTTACTCTTCCTAATAATCCACCAGGGCCAACCACAGTACTACCAATTTCCACTCCATCTCTTGAACCTTTATTTAATATTATCTGCCTCCACCAACTGCCTGTTTTTCTAGAAATAACTGCTGCTGAAATATTATCGTCATTAGATGATTCTTGGAGTGATAGGATTTCGCGCAATCTAATATTATCCTTTTTAAGAAGATCTACTTTTATTAAAGATTCTTGCTCAATGCTTTTAAGGATAACTTCTTTTTGAAATTGGCCAGGCCAAAAAGGTTTTGAAATAAAATAATAAAAATCTTTATAAATAGATCCTTTTGATATCCTTATAAAAAGTAAAAATAAAAATATTCCAAAAAATATCCAACTATTCTTTTTATGCCACCAACGATTAGTAGAAATTCGTCGGATATCTAACATACTATTAATCTCTTATCGCATTTCTTATAAAGTCAGGGGTATCAACAACTCTTTTAAGTTTTTTAAAATCATCCAAAACCTCCCCACAACCATTCACTACACACAAGAGTGGGTTTTCTGCTATGTGAGTAAAAATTCCCGTTTCATCGCTCAATAAATCGTTAATTCCCCTAACCAAAGCCCCGCCCCCAGCAAGCATAATGCCCCTATCAACAATATCTGCAGCAAGTTCAGGGGGGGTTCGCTCTAAGGTTCTTTTTACAGCTTCAACAATTTTGCTCAGTGTATCGGCCATGGCTTCTCTAATTTCTCCAGATGTCAAAGTAACTGACCTAGGTAGGCCAGACAAAAGATGTAAACCTCTCACCTCCAAAGTAGTTTTATCAAAGTCATCATCTGGAAATGCAGATCCAATTTTAATCTTAATATCTTCTGCAGTTCTCTCTCCAACAACCAAATTGTGAACTTTTTTAAGATAAAGAGCAATTGATTCATTAATTTCGTCGCCAGCTATTCGAACAGATTCACTTAATACAGTTCCACCCAAACTTAAAACTGCAACCTCAGTAGTACCACCACCAATATCAACAATCATAGTTCCAATAGGCTCAGTAACTGGTAATGATGCTCCTATTGCAGCTGCAACAGGTTCATCAATTAAGTGAACTTCTCTAGCTCCCGCTAATCCAGCTTCTCTGACTGCTCTTCGCTCAACACTTGTCACTCCACTTGGAATACCAATAACTATTCTTGGGGCTACGATACCCTTACCTTCGTTACATTTTTGAATAAATGTTTTTATCATTTGCTCAGCTGCATCAAAATCTGCAATGACCCCATCTCTAAGTGGTCTTACAGCTCTTATGTTACCTGGTGTTCTTCCAAGCATTAACTTTGCTTCTTTACCGACAGCTAATGGTATGCCTTCTTCTAAATCCATGGCTACTACAGAAGGCTCTTGTAAAACAACCCCCTTACCTGATACGTGTATGAGAGTATTAGCTGTTCCCAAATCTATGCCAATGTCTCTAGAAAATTTAAATCTGTTAAAAATCACGATAAGAATTCTTTTTTATAAATAATATATCTATTTTTTAGTAAGCTCTCACAATTCTCTCATTTAGTTATGAATAGCACGTAAAACTTTGAGCATAAACTTGAAATATGAGTAGTATTAATAAAAAAAATTATGGAAATTAACACAATTAACCTAGTTGGCAGAGCTGGCAGAGAACCAGATGTCAGATATTTTGAATCTGGCAGCATCGTAGCCAATTTCACTCTTGCAGTGAACAGAAGAAGCAGAGATGAAGAGCCAGACTGGTTTAACTTAGAAATATGGGGAAAGCAAGCCCAAATAGCTGCAGATTACGTTAAGAAAGGGTCTTTAATTGGAATTACGGGAAGCTTTAAAATTGACAGTTGGAAAGATAAAAACACTGGGGAAGATAGATACAAACCTGTAGTTAGGGTTGATAGATTAAATTTATTAAGTTCCCGAAAAGAGTCTGAAAATAACCAATATTCTAACAACAGTAACTCTGATGAAATACCTTTCTAAGGGCTATTTTTAAAAAGTCTAATAAATATTTTTGTTAAAAAATACAGGAAAATTAAAATTAAAATTGGCTTCACAATATATTTGATTTGATCTAAATAAGATTCAACGATTTGATAATTTTCACCAAATAAATAGCCTGCATAAGTAAGAAGGGCAACCCATATAAAGCTACCAAATGTGGTCCATATCAGAAATTTTCCTAATGGCATAAGTTCTATTCCGGCTGGAACTGATATTAAAGTTCTTATACCTGGAACTAATCGGCCCCAAAAAACTAAAGATACACCGTATTTCTCAAACCACTTTTTACTTTTACTTAAGTCATTAGAAGAAATTCCTAAAAATTTTCCATTTTTATCTAGAAAATTTGAAAGTCTTTTTTGATTTGCTAATCTACCCAAATAATACCAAGGCAATGCCCCGAGTATCGTTCCAAATAAACCCCAAAAAACTAAAATATAGAAATTTAATTTTTGTTGATAAACAAAATATCCTCCCAAGGGCATTATTATTTCTGATGGGATCGGGGGAATTATATTTTCTAAGAACATAGCCAAACATATAGTGAGGTATGCAAGAGTTGAATTCTTTTCGACCGCCAAACCAATATAGTCAGGGATTGAAGTAAGAATATTTACAAAAATTAAACTCAAACTTAGTATCTATAAAGTTCTGTTTTATAAGGACCTTCAACAGAAACATTAATATATTCAGCCTGTTCTCTAGTTAATTTTGTTAATTTTGCACCAATTTTATCTAGATGTAATCTAGCTACCATTTCATCTAAATGTTTTGGTAAAACGTAAACCTCTTTGGAGTATTGCTCTGACTTATTGAAAAGTTCAATTTGAGCTAAGACTTGATTGGTAAAAGAATTACTCATAACAAAACTTGGATGTCCAGTGGCACAGCCTAAGTTGACTAATCTCCCTTCAGCTAAAAGAATAATCTTGTTTCCACTCGGCAGAGTTATATGATCAACCTGCGGCTTAATATTTTCCCATGGATAATCTTTTAATGAAGCTACATCAATTTCATTATCGAAATGACCAATGTTACAGACTATGGCCTCATCCTTCATTTTGATCAGATTTTCATGAGTTATAACCTTATAGTTTCCAGTTGCCGTTACAAATATATCTATTTCTTCAACGACATCTTCAAGGGTAACCACGCTGTAACCTTCCATTGCTGCCTGAAGAGCACAAATTGGATCGACTTCAGCAACTTTTACGATTGCACCAAGTCCTCTTAAAGATTGTGCTGAGCCCTTACCTACATCACCAAAACCCATGACTAAAGCAACTTTCCCAGCAATCATCACATCTGTCGCACGCTTTATGCTATCAACTAGAGATTCACGACAGCCATATAAGTTATCAAATTTGCTTTTTGTTACTGAATCATTAACGTTAATAGCAGGAAAAGGTAAAGCTTTTTGTTTTTGAAGTTGATAAAGTCTTGCAACGCCCGTAGTAGTTTCTTCTGTAACGCCTATGATATTATTTTTGATTCTAGAATAAAAGCCACTATCAACTTTCAACTTAGATTTAATAGAGTTAAATAAAGCAATCTCTTCTTCATTACTAGGATTTTCTAAAACAGACAAATCTTTTTCTGCTTTACTGCCAAGTATCAATAAGCCAGTTGCATCCCCTCCATCATCAAGAATCATATTCGGAGAGTCTGAGCCCCAATCGAGGATATAGTGGGTGTACTGCCAATATTCTTCAAGAGTCTCACCTTTTTTTGCGTAAACAGGAATTCCTTGAACTGCAATAGCTGCAGCAGCATGATCTTGGGTAGAAAAAATATTGCATGAAGCCCATTTAACTTGCGCACCTAATTCAACAAGAGTTTCTATTAATACTGCTGTCTGAATTGTCATATGAAGACTACCAGCTATTTTTGCTCCTTTAAGCGGCTTCCTAGATTGATATTTATCCTTAAGTGCCATCAATCCAGGCATTTCGGTTTCTGCTATTTTTATTTCTTTTCGACCAAAATCAGATAAAGAAATATCTGAAATCACATAATTTGGTGTAGAAGTTTTAACTGAATTTGCAATTACCATATTTAAAATACTTTGTTTACTAAACTATAATTGATAATTGATTAATTTTGTGTTTGTTGAGAATTTAAAAGAGACTTTAAATTTAGGGGAAAAAATCTCACATAAATTAAATCCACAATCAATTGTTCTATTAAAGGGTCCGATTGGAGCAGGAAAAACTTCATTAGTTCAAGGAATTGCCAAAGGGTTATCTATCTCTGAGGATGTTACAAGCCCAACATTTGCCTTATCTCATCACTATTACTCCGGGAAAATTCCGCTATTTCATATTGATTTATACAGGTTAGAAAATATTTCTTCAGCAAAAGAATTTTTTTTTTCTGAAGTGGAAGAGGCATCCCAAAGTCAAGCTATTTTAGTTGTTGAATGGCCAGAATTAGTGGAACCAGTTGTTGAAAATTTCTGGAAAATAGAAATTAGTTATGCCAAAAATTGTGGCAGAAACTATGAGATAAGGGATCCTAAAAATTTACAGACCTTTTCATAGTCTGGCTGAGGTTCAATAGCTCCCTCCCTTTGACAGGTTAACAATCCGCAAACACATGCAAACCTGACACAAGCCTGAATTTCTAATTCGTCTGTAGGATATCCAGTAGAAATAAATGTTGAAATTAAGCCAGCTAAAAATGCATCGCCTGCGCCAGTAGTATCTACAATTGTTTGTGTATGAGGGATTTTAGTATTTCCCTGTAATCCATTTATATACCATGAGACAGGGTTTTTCCCATCAGTAATTATTACATCTGGTCTTTTTGACATTTGTTGAGATATTAACGAGGGATCTTCAAGCTCAAAAAACAAAGTCGCTTCTTCTTTAGCAAGCTTTATAAAATGTGCATTATTTAAAAAGTTTTTGATTAGGTTTATCCTATCTTTCTTAATATTTTCCGATGCGAAATTTGAATAATCCCAAAAAACTTCCCTCCAATTCAAATCAATTACTACTTTTACTTCAAATTTTTTTGCCTGTTTCAAAAGAAAAAAAATAGTCTCGGCAGAAATTGGTGATGATAGTACATTGGTTCCTGTAACTAAATATTGAGTTCTTAAAAAACATTTCTCCAAATTTTTAAGTTCTTTTTCGATTAATTTCATACTTAGAGCTTCGTCAGCAAAGTACAAATGCGGGCTTGATTCAAATCCTGAAAAAAAACGATCTCCAGATTGATCTCTGTCTACATTTACTACGCGAGTAGATGAATCATTATCTAATTGCAAGAAATCTAAATTAATCTCCAATTCATTAAATTGCTTAATGATTTTTTTTCCATAATCATCACTTCCCAAACTTCCAATAAATATAGAATCTATTTCCAATTTTTTTAATGCAGAAGCAACATTTGCGGGTGCACCTCCAATAAAATCTTTAAATCCTTCATTTGACTTATTCTTAATTCTGTCTATCAAAGCCTCTCCAATGCATACGACATTAGCCTTTTTCATAAAATCAAACTGTTTTTCTTCCTTAAGAATAATTAATCAAAAACGAATAATTTTTTTTTGAATTAAAGTTTAATTAATAACTTATTAATAGTGACTTATAAAAAATCTGAAATTTGGAAATGGAAAGATTGGCAGATATCATGGTCCTTATCAAAAAAATCTACTTACGATAATAAGAACAATATTTTATTAGTCCATGGATTTGGAGCATCAAAAAAACATTGGAGACATAATCAAGATTTTCTTAGCAAAATTTTTAATTGCTACGCAATTGATTTACTCGGTTTCGGAGAGAGTAGTCAGCCTAGTGCTCTATTACATTATGAACCTATTAAAAAAAATTCAATAAAATATTCTTTTGATTTATGGAGTAATCAAATATCAACTTTTTGCTCAGAGGTAATAGAATCTCCTGTTTACTTGGTAGGAAACTCAATAGGTGGCGTTATTGCGTTAAAAGCTGCTGAAATGCTCCAAGAAAAATGTAAAGGTGTCATTTTAATTGATTGTGCTCAAAGAACTATGGATGATAAACGCTTAAAAAAAAGTGATATCTTGATGAATTTGATTAGGCCAGTATTAAAAACATTAGTGAGGCAAAGATTAATTAGCGATACACTTTTCACAAGAGCTGCTAATCCAAAAGTTATAACTAAAATACTGAAACAAGCTTATCCCTCAGGAAAAAATATTGATAGAGAATTAATTGAAATACTTTATAAACCCTCTCAAAGAAAAAATTCTAAAGAAGCATTTAGGGGTTTTATTAACCTATTTGATGACTATCTTGCTACAGACCTTTTCGATAAGGTTGATGTTCCAATTCAACTGATTTGGGGAGAAAAAGATCCGTGGGAATCTTTAAGTGAAGCAAAAGACTGGAAGAAAAAATTTAACAATATAAAAAGATTAGACATAATCAAAGGCGTTGGCCATTGCCCGCATGATGAAGAACCTGAAGAAACTAATAGGTTAATATGTGAGTTTCTTCAAGAAACAAAATAGGCCTCGACATTATCACTAAGTCTTCTCAAACCTCTTAAACCGTCTCGTTCTAGGTTTCTTACTCTATCCCTACTTATGCCAAGTACCCTTCCAATACCTGTAAGAGACATAGGTTCATCACCATCCATCCCGTATCGCATTCTCAAAACTCTACATTGCAGATCTGGTAATTGATGCAAAAGAGAATGAAGATCACCTCTCATACAATCCATCTCGATTTGTTCCTCTGGCAAATCCTCACCGCCTGCTAGTAAATCCAATAAAACAGTGTCTTCACCATCACCAACTTTTGTTTCAAGACTAACTGGCTGTCCAGCTTTACACATTAAATCTTTAACATCTTCTTCAGGTAGTTCTACATATTTAGCAAGTTCACCTACTGTTGGAGTTCTAGACATTTCTTGACTTAGCTCTCTTTGCCCTTTTTTTAACTTATTCAACATTTCGGTTATGTGTATAGGTAACCTTATAGCCCTACTCTTTTCGGCTATTGCCCTTGTAATACCTTGTCTAATCCACCAGTATGCGTATGTTGAAAACTTGTAGCCTCTAGCTGGGTCAAATTTCTCGACACCCCTTACAAGTCCAATAGTTCCCTCCTGGATTAAATCTAATAATTCCATATTTCTTTTGGTATATTTTTTTGCAACACTAACTACTAATCTCAAGTTTGCAGCAACCATTCTTTCTTTAGCACGCTGTCCAGCTCGTAACCTTTTCTTAATCTGAGTAGTAGAGAGATTCAACTTTGCTGACAGCTCATCAATACTTGGCTTATCACCAGTTAATTCAATTATCTCTAATTCTGCTCTCTCAACTTGCATATATTCTTGTACCTGCCTGCCAAGAGTGATCTCTTGCTCGTGAGATAGTAAAGGGACTCTCCCTATATCCCTCAAATATGATCGAACTAGATCAACATCATTACTAATTTTTAAACTTGCAATAGACGTCAGCTTATTCTCACCTATTGTTTCAGTAGACATGAAAATTAAATGTTGTTTTGTAAACAATACCATTAAGAAATGTAAAGTTAAACAAAAAAATCCACAAATTTACAAAAATGAGAATAAATACCTAGTCAATTTGTATTAATCAAGAGCTTAATAACCATTTCGCAGTATTTAGATAAATAAATACACCTGCGATATCAGTGACAGTTGTTATGAAAGGAGAAGACATTAAGGCTGGATCCAATCTCATTTTATCAAATAACAAAGGGAGAATAGCACCGGTTGTAGCAGCTAACGTCGTAATGGATATTAAACTTATTCCTACCGCAGAGGCTATTAAAGGTCCTTCTCCTTGCCACCATGCGAAGGGGTATATTACCAGCATCATCAACACACCAAGAAGAGCTCCTGTTATTGCCTCCTTAACTACTGCCTTAATTGCGCCAAGAGACTTCAATTTTTGTGTACTTAAACCCCTTATAACAACAGTTGAACTTTGAGCTCCAACATTACCCCCGGTTCCTATGAGCAAAGGAATAAATGCAGCTAACAAAACTATTTCTTTTAAAATTTGATCATTCATGGCAATGACTTTAGTAGTCAAACCATTTGCCAAAACCAAAATTAACAACCATAAAATTCTTCTTCGAGCAATTGTGAACAAACTACTTTGAAAATAATCATCTTCATCTCCAGGTTGAACTGCCCCTGCTGCATATATATCTCTTGTTGCTTCTTGCTCTATGACATCAATTAAATCATCAACAGTTACTATCCCAACCAGTCTTTTTTCTTTATCAACAACAGGAAGAGCTAAAAAATCATATCTTTGTATTGCTCTTGCTACCTCTTCTTGATTAGTGTTAGTAGAAATATTAACCACATCTTTTGTCATTACATCTCCAATTGGTTTAGCTGGATCTGCAGTTACAAGGTCCCTCAATGAAAGAATACCAGTTAAATGTCTCTCTTTATCGGTAACGTACAAACTATAAATAGTTTCTGTAAATGGGGCTCTTTTTCTAACTAACGAAAGAGCCTCAGCAGCAGTCTGCATTTCTTTAAGATCTATGAATTCAGTTGTCATTAATCTTCCCGCAGTTTCTGGCTCATATCCAAGTAATTCAGCTGTGACTTTCCTTTCTCCAGGACTAAGAGCAGACAAAAATTTTCGTACAACTTTTGCTGGTAATTCGTCAAAGAGTTGAACTCGATCATCAGGAGACATTTTCTCAACAATCTCTAAAACCTCTCCTGAACGTAGTCTGTCTAATAAAGTTTGCTGAACTATTGGATCTAAATATTCATAAACCTCAATCGCCTCATTTTTCTTTAACAATCGAAATGCTAATGCCTGCAATATTAATGGAAGGCTGCCAATAGCATCTGCGATATCAACTGGTTGGGAGGGTTCTAGAAGTAATTTTGCCTCATCATAATTTCCTGCTACCAGCAATTCTTCAAGTTGATTAGTAATATTTTCTCGATTACTTAAATCTGAAGTTAAGGATGTAACAGTTTCAAGGTTATTATCATTCATAAATATTATCCCTTATCAAAGTAACAAAACCATTATATGAAATCTAAGTAATTTTTCTACTTATCCAGAACCCTATATACATAGTGAAAATATTTAAAATGATGATTGAATTAAAAAATATTATAAATTTTATCCAATCTCCTTGATTCAAAATTTTATACAAAAAATATATAAATCCGCTAAAAGATGTAAAGCAAGAAAAAAAACCACCTAAAATAATTTTTTCTTTCCAATAAGTTACTTTTTTTGCGATAACAACACCAAAAAACAATGAACCAATTATTGAAACAATTAAATTATTATTTATAAGAAGTCTTAAAAAAGTAGCTGCATAACAAACTAAAATAATATAAATATAATTTGTTATTTTCATTTAATAATTTTCATTAAATAATAACCTAAATAAAAGCAAATAAAAGATAGTAAAATAACTTCTAAATAATGAAAAAATAAACGCACAAATTTTTTCTTTTGAAATAAAACAAATAATTGATATATAAAGGAAGAAAATGTACTAAAACACCCTAAAAAACTAGTATAAAATAACAACAATGAATTATTTTTAGAAAAGTTTACTGATACTAAAATTCCCAAAAGAAATGATGCTATTAAGTTTACTATTGAAGTATTTTGTATATTTAACCCTACATTTATTTTTAAATTATTTTGTATAAACATCCTTAGTATCAATCCAAAAGTACTCCCAAATAAAATAATAATTATTGAGGTAATATCCAAAAGTTACATTTTAATCCAGCCTTTTGAAATCTTATTGGGATCGTCTAAAAATTTATTGGAAGCTAATTCTACTCTAATCCAAATTTCACTTTCACTGACTTTCCAATTACGTAAAACTGATAAAGTGGTACCAATATCAAGAACTAATAATTCTGTAGCATTAATTTCAGGAAAAGAATAAAGAGAAGTATTTGAACTCAATATAATTTCTTTTGTATTAATAGGAAACTTATATTGATTTAAACTCTTTTGAATTCCCCCAGCTGGGAGAGTAATAGGACCAATTAATGCAAATACAATTAAACAAGTATTCTTAAGCAGATTATTAATCATATATCTAAAGTTGCCACATCTAAGTTACTACTATGGGTTTCAATAAACTCTCTTCTTGGAGCAACTTTATCTCCCATTAATATATTAAAAATTCTGTCAGCTTCAAGTGCATCTTCAATTTCAACCCTTTTCATCATCCTAGTTTGAGGATTCATTGTTGTATCCCATAATTGTTTTGGCATCATCTCGCCTAAACCTTTAAATCTTTGGATATTGTAATTAGCGTTTTCACCAAACCCTTCAATTGTATTTTTTAATTGAGTCTCGTTATAACAATATTTATGATTTTTACCTCTTTCTACTTTATAGAGAGGAGGGCAAGCTATGTATATAAAACCCTTCTCAACAAGTTCTCTTTGATATCTATAAAAAAATGTCAATAACAAAGTTCTAATATGGGCCCCATCAACATCAGCATCCGTCATAATTACAACTCTATGGTATCTTAAAGAACTCTCTTCAAATTCTTCACCTTTTATTCCTAGTCCTAGAGCAGTTATTAATGACTGAATTTCTGTATTTTTATATATTTTAGTATCGTCAGTTTTTTCGATATTAAGGATTTTACCTCTTAAAGGCAGTATGGCCTGAAAATTTCTATCTCTTCCTTGTTTAGCTGAACCTCCAGCAGAATCTCCTTCAACGATATAAATTTCTGATTCAGAGGGATCTCTAGAACTACAATCAGCTAATTTACCTGGCAAAGTTGAACTTTCAAGAACACTTTTTCTTCTAACTAACTCCCTTGCCCTTCTTGCAGCTTCTGCAGCATTAAATGATTGAATTGCTTTTTCAAGAATCAAGTCCAAAATTCCAGGATTGAATTCCATATATTTTGTAAGAGCCTCCCCAATAAGAGAATCAACAATTCCTCTTACTTCAGTATTCCCTAATTTTGTTTTTGTTTGCCCTTCAAATTCAGGATCTGGAACTTTTACCGATAAAACCACGGTCAAGCCTTCTCTTATATTTTCACCAGCTAAATTTTTTTCAACATCTTTTCTTTTACCTCTCTTTTTTGCGAGGTTATTGAAAGTTCTTGTCAAAACTGTTTTTAATCCTTCAATATGAGTGCCTCCATCAATAGTTCTTATATTGTTTGCAAAACCTAAAATATTATCTGAATATACATCTGAACACCATTGCAAAGCAGCTTCCACATATACATTTTCTTTTTGTGAGTCAACATAAATTATCTCTGGATGAATAGACTCTTTTTCTGCATTCATATATTGCACATATTCTTTAATACCTCCTTGATATAAGTAAATTTCTTCTTTATAAGATCCATCTGACAATTTATTTCTCTCGTCTCTAAAAATAATTTTTACACCGCCATTAAGATAAGCTAATTCTCTTAACCTAGACGAAAGAAGTGTATATTCAAATTCGATTCCTCCAGAGAAAATTGTTTTATCGGGCTTAAAACAAATGGTTGTTCCTTTCTTAAAAGGTTTTACAGACTGCTTTTTAGCTTGCAATGTACCCTTTGAAAGCCCTTTTTCAAATCTTTGATTAAACTCATTCCCGTCTCTAAAAACAGTTACATTAACCCATTCGCTTAAAGCGTTAACTACTGATATGCCTACACCATGCAAACCGCCTGAAACTTTATAACCACCACTTCCAAATTTACCTCCTGCGTGAAGAACAGTTAATACAGTTTCTAGAGCACTTTTACCTGTCCTTGGATGAATATCTGTTGGAATGCCTCGTCCATTATCCGAGATTAACGCTGATCCATCTGCTTGAAGTACTATTTCTATGAGATCACAATGGCCTGCAAGGGCTTCATCAACTGAATTATCAACGACCTCATACACTAGATGATGCAGGCCTTTTGGACCTGTAGAACCTATATACATCCCAGGACGTTTACGAACAGGCTCTAACCCTTCTAAAACCTGGATCTGTTCCGCGCCATATTCATTTGAGATTTTATTAGATCTTTTGTCCTCACTCATTTAATATAAAAAAAAACATTAAACTTTTAAAATATTATTTTTAAAAGGTCTTAGATTAAATCTAACACCGCAATACGAGAAAGGCTCACAGTATATGAAAAATTTAATCACTTTAATTATATAGGGAATAGATTTTTCTTCAGAAATTGATATGTCTACTTATTCGCCTCATGTAATAGTTTTAATTGGACCCACAGCAAGTGGTAAAACAGAATTAGCTATTGAAATTGCAGATTATTTTAAAAATCATATACATAATATCGATTCAAGACAAATTTACAAATCTATGGATATTGGAACAGCCAAGCCATCTAAAAATCAACAAAAGAAAATAAAGCATTTTTTAATAGATATTGCAGAGCCTATTGATCCAATTAATGTAAAACAGTTTCAAGAATTAGCACAAAATTCAATAAAAAAAGAAATCAAACAAAATAACTTACCTTTCCTTGTTGGAGGAAGCGGTTTGTATATGAACTCAATAACAAAAGGTTTTTTTGTGCCAGATGTACCTCCGCAAAAACATTTGAGGGGGCAATTAGAAAACCTTGGTCAGAGAGAATGTTGGGAACTTTTAAAAAACTGTGATCCAATATCAACAAAAACGATAAATTTTGCTGATCACATTAGAACAATAAGAGCTTTAGAAGTCTTTTACGTAACAGGTAAACCTTTGTCAACTCAAAAAGTTCAAAAAAAACCTGACTGGAAGATACTAGAGCTTGGATTAAATAGAGATAATTTAAAAGAAAGAATTTTACAAAGAACAAAAAATATGTTTTTCTCTGGAATTATTGAAGAGACGAAACATCTTATTTCTCAATATGGCTCTGAAATGCCAATGTTAGAAACAATTGGTTACCGCGAAGCTAAAGATGTATTAAATAATAATTTAACTATTGAAAAGGCAATTGAAATAACCACTACAAAAACGATTCAATTTTCCAAAAGACAAAAAACATGGTTTCGTAATAAAAATAATCCTATTTGGCTTAATAACAAAAACCCACTAAAAGATGCAATAATTAGGATAGAGTCTTTTTTAGGCTAATTTATAAACTAGCGGATCTTGTTCAACATCCAATCAATTTATTAACAAAACTGAATGCCACCACGCCCACGCTTTGACCGCCGCGCTCCAGTTAGAGAGCTCCCAAATATTAATGAAAGAATAAAATATCCTCAATTAAGAGTTGTTGATTCAGATGGAAAACAATTAGGTGTCTTAGATAGATTAAAAGCTTTAGAAATAGCCTCTCAAAGAGAACTCGATTTAGTTTTGGTAAGCGAAAAAGCAAACCCTCCTGTTTGTAGAATTATGGACTATGGAAAATATAAATTTGAACAGGAAAAAAAGGCAAAAGAAGCAAGAAAAAAATCTCATCAAACAGAAGTTAAAGAAGTAAAAATGAGGTATAAAATTGACAAGCATGATTATGACGTACGAATAGGTCAAGCAACTAAATTTTTAAAAGCAGGAGATAAAGTAAAATGTACGGTAATTTTTAGAGGCAGAGAAATTCAACATTCTAATTTAGCAGAAACACTCCTTTTAAAGATGGCTGATGATTTAGAAGAGCAATCAGAAGTACAACAAAAACCAAAAAGAGAAGGGAGAAACATGATAATGTTTTTAAGTCCTAGAAAAACTCCTCTTGTTAAAAAAGAGCCATCATAAGATATTATTATGGAAAAGATATGACAAATGTTAAAGTGTCACTATGAGTAAAAATTAATTTATCAGGATTTTTCTAAAGTGAGATTCCATATTCAACAAGAAAGTGATATTCCAGCATCGACACAATTATACAATCAAATTTGCTTTGCAATAGCCGCAAGACATTATCCTCCAGGTCACAGACTTCCCAGCACCAGGCAACTTGCAATGCAGACTGGACTTCATAGAAACACTATAAGTAAAGTTTACAGACAACTTGAAATGGACGGAGTAGTTGAAGCTATGGCTGGGTCAGGTATTTATGTGAGGGATAATCTTACTAAAAGAGACTTTAAAAAATCAATTTACTCAAAAAACAATATAAAAAAGCTACCTGACCAAGAAGCAAAGAAGGCAATTGATAACTTATTAAATCTTGGCTGCACCTTACAGGAAACAAGAGAAATTTTAACTAATGAAATTGATTGGCGTATTAAATGCGGAGCGAGAATTATAGTGAGCACTCCTAGAGAAGACATAGGGGCTTCTATGCTTATAGCAGAAGAACTTTCTCCAAAAATTGATGTGCCAGTGGAAGTTGTTCCTATGGAAGAATTAGAAAAAGTTTTGAGTAATTCAAATAATGGTACTATTGTCACAAGCAGGTATTTTTTGCAGCCTCTAGAGAAAGTTGCCAAACAGCATGGAATTCGTGCTATTGCAGTTGACTTAAGCGACTTTCAAAAAGAATTGAAAATTCTAAAAGAATTAAGTGCTGGCAGTTGTGTAGGCATTGTTAGTATAAGTCCTGGTTTATTAAGGGCAGCAGAGGTTATCATACACAGCATGCGAGGGAGTGATTTAATGCTAATGACCGCAATCTCTGATAATAACAGTAGATTACTATCACTTTTAAAGACTTCAAACCACATAGTGTGCGATTGGCCTAGTTTATCAGTTGTTGAAAACACATTATTAAAAAATCGTTCTCAGTTTATAAGATTACCTCAAATAATTTGTGCTAAAAATTACTTGAGTATTGAAACTATAAATCAATTAAAAAAAGAAATCGGAGTTATTAATTAACAATCATTATGTTGAGAACCTTTAAATCAGATATTGATATTATCAAAGAGAGAGATCCTGCGGCTAGAGGCATATTAGAGATTTTTCTTTGCTATCCTGGCTTTCAATCGATAGTTATTCACAGATTTACTCATAAATTATGGCAACTAAAAATTCCTTTAATCCCCCGATTATTAAGTCATCTTAATAGGCTAATCACAGGAATTGAAATCCATCCTGGTGCCAAAATAGGTAAACGCGTTTTCATTGATCATGGAATGGGAGTTGTAATAGGTGAAACAGCCGAGATAGGAAATAATTGTTTACTTTATCAGGGAGTGACATTAGGAGGTACTGGCAAAAGTCATGGGAAAAGGCATCCAACCTTAATGGAAAATGTTGTCGTTGGAGCTGGTGCAAAAGTCCTTGGATCAATCATAGTAGGCTCTAATACCCGCATTGGCGCTGGTTCAGTAGTTGTTCGTAATGTCGAAGGAAATAGTACAGTAGTTGGTGTTCCTGGCAGAGTAGTGCATCAAAGTGGTGTCAAAGTTAATCCTCTAGCTCACTCTGCATTACCAGATGCAGAAGCTAATGTGATAAAAAATTTAATGGATAGAATTGATTTACTTGAAAACGAACTTCTTAAATTACAGAAAACTCTACAATGTCTTGCCAATTCAGAATCTATTGATATTTCTAAACTTGGAGATGCTCAAAATCTTAAAGACAAAGAAATAATAGAATATCTCGGAAATGATTAGAGTTTAATTTGTATCATCTGCATCAGTTTTAGGTTGAAACATAAACATTGAATAAATAACATTACGTCTCATGTTAGTCATCATTTCGAGAAACATGTCATATCCTTCATTTTTATACTCGATTAAGGGATCTTTTTGGCCATAACCTCTCAACCCGACAGATTCCCTCAAGGAATCCATAGACTGAAGATGTTCTCGCCATAAATTATCGATTTGCTGCAAAATGAAAAACCTTTCAGCTTCTCTCATTAATCCTGGACGAATCTTTTCTATTTGTGATTCCTTTAAATCATATGCAATTCGCAACTGCTCTTGAAGATAGTTTTTTAATTCTTCTATTGAAAGTAAATTAATATCATCAGATTTAAGATCATCTAATAAATATATAAATTCTTTGACTTTAGAAATTAATTGATCAATATTCCATTCTTCAGGAGGAAGATCAGGATTAATATAAGCATCTACAATTTCACCCATTGTTCTTTCTCCATATCCTATTACCTGTTTCTTTAAATCAATCCCTTTCAATACTCTTAATCTTTCGCCATAAACTGCTTTTCTTTGATTATTCATTACCTCGTCGTATTCAAAGACTTGTTTTCTAATATCATAATAGTAAGTTTCAACTTTCTTTTGAGCACTTTCAAGGGACCTAGTAAGCATTCCTGACTCAATAGGCATATCTTCATCAACCCTAAACGCATTCATTAGATTTGCTACTCTATCACCTCCAAAAATCCTTAATAAATTATCTTCTAACGATAAAAAGAATCTTGTACTTCCAAGATCACCCTGTCTTCCTGCTCTTCCTCTAAGTTGATTATCTACTCTTCTTGATTCATGTCTCTCAGTACCAATAACATGTAAACCACCAGCTTCTCTTACTTTTTTTTCTTCATGAATTAATACTTTTTCATATTCTTTTTTTACATCAGACAAAGATTCTCTCAAAAGCTTTATCAAGTTATCATCAGTTGGTGCTTTTTCTGCAGCTGTAGCTATCCTGTCATCGAGCTCTAAGACAGAAAGTTGTCTATCTCCCCAATTTCTAACAAGTTCATCAGATAAAAGAGAGAGTTTCTTATCAATTTCTTCATCAAGCTTGCAAGGGAAAAGACTATTTGAAGAATTTAAAGTAATCTTTTTCGAATTTGAACCAGTTTTTTTAGAAAAACCGCCCTTAGATTTTGAATTTCTTTGTTTAGGGATTGGTGGCTTATGCTCATCATCAGGCTTTACTAACAAGGGAATTAAAATTTCTTTTAATTTAAGCCTTGCCATATAGTCACTGTTACCTCCAAGAATTATATCTGTCCCCCTTCCAGCCATATTTGTAGCAATAGTAACAGCACCTGCTCTTCCTGCCTGTGCAACAATTTCTGCCTCACGTTCAACGTTCTCTGGCTTTGCATTTAACAAATTATGCGGGATTTTTTCTTCATATAAAAGTGAACTTAATAATTCACTTTTTTCAACACTTGTTGTACCAACTAATATGGGTCTACCATCTCTATGAATTTGAGCAGTTTCTTTAGCAACTGCTCTCCATTTACCAATCTCTGTCTTAAATACTTGATCAGACCAATCTTGTCTCTTTCTTAATTGGTTTGTTGGTATAACTACTGATTCTAATTTATAAGTTTTTTCAAATTCAACTTCCTCAGTTTTTGCAGTTCCTGTCATTCCTGCTAAACCTGGATATAAAAGGAAAAAATTCTGATAAGTTATGGATGCTAATGTTTGAGTCTCAGGCTGAATTTTAAGATTCTCTTTTGCTTCTATTGCCTGGTGTTGTCCATCACTCCAACGCCTTCCTGGCATAACTCTACCAGTAAATTCATCCACTATAACGGCCTCATCGTTTTTAATAATATAATTGACATCTTTTATAAATAATTCCTTGGCTTTTAAAGAGTTAGTTATGTAGTGCGCCCATGGATCTTTAGGATTATATAGATCATTAACTCCCAAATACTCTTCGCATTTTGCAAAACCTTGATCAGTTAATATGCAACTTCTCTGCTTTTCATCAACTTCATAATCCCCCTCTGGATCAATACCATCTTTACTTAATTCTTTTGCCTTTACTAATATCAGAGATAATTCTGCAGCTTTTTGATATTTTTCTTGCGGTCTTTCAACTTGGCCGGAAATGATTAGAGGCGTTCTTGCTTCGTCAATTAAAATTGAATCAACTTCATCAATTACGCAGTAATTGAATTGTCTTTGAACTACCTCATTAATATCAGTAGACATATTATCTCTTAAATAATCAAATCCCAATTCGGAATTTGTGGCATAAGTTATATCACAATCATAATTTTTCTTTCTCTCAACTGGATTCATATCTTGCTGAATTAAACCAACGGATAAACCTAAAAAACGATGAACTTGTCCCATCCACTCTGCATCTCTTCTAGCTAAATAATCATTTACTGTAACAACATGAACACCTTTTCCAGTAAGAGCATTTAAATAACAAGGTAATGTTGCAACAAGAGTTTTTCCCTCTCCAGTCTTCATCTCTGCAATTTGACATTCATGTAAAACCATCCCGCCTATTAACTGGACATCAAAATGTCTCATGCCAAGAACACGTTTACTTGCTTCCCTTACTATTGCAAAGGCCTTAGGAAGAGATTCTTCTAAGAGTTCTTTTTGTTTTTTAAAATTTAGTTCTGATGAAATCTTTGATTTAAGATTTTGAGTTTGTGTTCTAAGCTCATCATCATTCAATTGAGAAATTTCTTCTTCCAAAAAATTTATCTCTTCCACTATTGGTTGATAGCGCTTTAACTTTCGTGTATTCGGATCTCCCAACAAAAGTTTTAGCATAAGTAAAAGTCCTTAAAAAATTAATCCTATTACAAACATTATAAATTAGTGCGTTACAACAGAATGAAGAAAACTATTATCTCTTTATTTTATAGAAACTATAGATTAAGGTATTTAGATTGAGGTCAAAAAAATAATCTAACTGACATCACTTTTCAAAATTTTTTTTATAAATGAAAGAAATATCTCTTATCAAACATACTAAAGGAGCTTTTGGGTTAAGGATTTTTGGATTAGGTCCTAATCTTAAACCGACACATGGACTAATTAAGTTACAAAAACTTTTAGACACCAATGCTTTCTGGGCAAAAAATAGAACAATTAATGACTTGAAAAAATCTCTTGCTAATAGTGATGTCGTCATAAGTCTTTGGGTTGGTGAAGAAATAGTTGGTTTTGGTAGAGCTTTAACCGATGGGATTTACCGCGGGGTACTCTGGGATATAGTTATAGATCAAAATCACCAAGGTAAAGGTTTTGGTACATTAATTGTAAAAAATCTTTTATCCTCAAAAAAAATTAAAAATACAAAAAAATTATATTTAATGACGACAAATAAAAAAATGTTTTATTCCCAATTTGATTTTAAAGAAGTTACTTCTCAAAACTTGTTAATTCGTGAAATATGAAGTTTTATGGAAAGTAGATCAAGAAACAAATTTACTATAAAGCCATCTTATAAAAGGTCCTAAAAGAGGAACTGGTCCAAAAGTTGGGCCGCAAAAATCAAAGTAATCTCTGTGCTCTTTTATTAATCCATTTTTACCAAATAATAAACGCGTAGTTCCAGGATAAATAAATTCTTTGCCCATAATTTTTAAACCCATCGTCCATTCAACAAATCCACAATCCCCAGTTATGGAAATTGCATGAGTTTCTAAAAAAACATCATCACATCTTTTAACTAGTTTTTCTTGAGCTTTCACATAAGAATCCAAGCCCTTTGTTTCCTGAGTTGGGTCTGTAAAAATAACATTCTCATTATAAAATTCAGCCCACTTTTGTTTTGTTGGTGCATCTGTTCCATAAGGTTTAGTAAATAATCCCTTTAAATCCTCAATAGAAATTACTCTTGTCATTACGAAGTTATTGTTGAAATTATTCTAAAAGATACAAACATTAAAAGCGGATGAAGAGATTCGAACTCTCGACATTCTCCTTGGCAAGGAGATGCTCTACCACTGAGCTACATCCGCATAACTTTTTTATTTTATCTCAAAGAAGGGATCAATGATAAAAATAACTAAAATTTTTTCAATTAATTTAAATTTTTAATTAAGGATCCCATTTCAATTGCTTGTAAAGCATAATTCCAACCAAGATTATTTTTAATCCCTGCTCTTTCTAAAGCCTGCTGCATAGTATCAGTAGTCAAAACTCCAAAAATAATTGGAACATTATTTTCATTTGAAACTTGCGAAATACCCTTGCTCGCCTCAGATATTACTACATCATAGTGGGAAGTTTCACCACGGATCACAGCCCCAAGAGCAATTACAACGTCATAACTCTTTTTTTTCATGAGGGTTTTAGCTGCAATTGGTAATTCGAACGAACCTGGAACCCAAACTATATCTACTTGATTGCTTAATTCAGAAGTATCCAAACCATTTCTTTTTAAACAGTCAAGACAACCAGATAGAATTTTATTTGTAATTAAATCGTTAAATCTTGCTATTACAATCCCAACTTTTAAAGTAGAGGCAGTAGTAAAAGAACCTTCAAAAATAGCCATTAAATTTACTTAGGTATATTAATAGACTCTCACGAAAAGGTATTAAGTTCAAACTAATGAAGAAACTATCCCCGTAACAAAAACCAAAACAACCCAAACAGCAGCAATAGAATAAATTTTTCTCCTACTTTCTCGCTGTCCTTCCTCAGTAGAAGGTTGAGTCACATATAAAACGGGTACTCCAACTACCGCAATTAAAGAAGCAAATAATAGAGCATTTACGAAGAAAAAGTTAACAGCCTGCATAATTCAGTCTTAGGTTTCAAATATTATAGATACTATAATCTCATGGAAATGATAATTTTTAGAGAAAATTTACATACTTTAGTCACTTTAAATGCAAAAAAAAAAATCCTACCTAATATCTATTTAGAAATTAAAAAAGTATGCAAGAAGATACGATAATTCAAAAGAATTTATTTGCGATTGGTAATGATAATA
Source organism: Prochlorococcus sp. AG-355-P07 (assembly GCA_003280575.1). GTDB lineage: Bacteria > Cyanobacteriota > Cyanobacteriia > PCC-6307 > Cyanobiaceae > Prochlorococcus_A. The sequence goes on from QCEN01000003.1 coordinate 101,218, forward strand.
ATGAACAAAAAGAAATAACAAAAATTCCAGAAAATTTATCTTTGGAAGATTTAAAAAAAGAATCGCAAAAAAGACCCAGGCAAAGAAAAAATTCAACTAATTTAATAAATAAATTCAAGACTGATTTAATTTCAAATAACAAAAATGTTTGCATCAATGAAGAATCTTATAGCTATAAAACAGTTTCAAAACTGAAATTAACTCCTGTAATGAAGCATTATGTAACTCTTAAAGAAGAAAATAAAGATAGGTTATTACTTTATAGATTAGGAGATTTTTTTGAATGTTTTTTTGAGGACGCAGTATTAATATCTAACCTTTTAGAAATAACGCTTACCAGTAAAGATGCTGGCAAAGAGATTGGTAAGATCCCTATGGCAGGGGTTCCCCATCATGCAATGGAGAGATACTGTGCTGATTTAATTAAAAAAAATTATTCTGTGGTTATATGCGATCAATTAGAAAAAAGTTCTGGAAATTATGGGACTCCAATTAAAAGAGGAATAACAAGAATCATTACTCCTGGAACCGTAATTGAAGAGGGGATGTTGATAGCAAAGAAAAATAATTGGATTACTGCTATTTACTTATCAGAAGAAAACTCAGAAGAATCTTATGAATGGGGTATATCAAAAGCTGATGTAAGTACGGGAGAATTAATAACTTTAGAAGGCCAATCTCTGTCAAAACTATTTGATGAAATTATTAAATTAGATTCTTCAGAAATCATTGTAGGAAGCAATGCAGTAAGAAATTTATTAATTAAAGGAAATAGTCAAATTACATATACAGTTTCTCAAGAGACTAATTTTGGAATTAATGAAGCAAATTATCTAATAAAAAATTATTTCCAAATTGCAAACCTAGAGGGAATAGGACTTAAAAATTTAAACAATGCAACTAGATCACTTGGAGGTTTATTAAATTATTTAGAAAAAATTAATCCTTCAAATTTAGATAAAGATTCTTCTTTAAAAATCTCATTAGACTTTCCACAAATCCAATATGGTCACAACAAATTAATTATTGATTATCAAACTCAAAAAAACTTAGAAATCAAAAATACACAACGAGAAAATAATTATGTAGGTTCATTACTATGGAGTATTGATAGAACTTATACTTGCATGGGTGCAAGGTGTTTAAGAAGGTGGATAGATTCACCGCTATTAAACGTTAATGAAATTTATAAAAGACAAAATATAATAACTAACTTTCTTGAATCTAAAAAATTACGTACAGATACCCAAAATTTACTTAGAGCAATGGGGGATCTAGAAAGGCTTGCAGGTAGAGCCTGTGCAGGACATGCAAGTCCCAGAGACTTAATTGCAATAGCTGAAGGTTTAAAAAAATTACCTAGACTAAAATCCATAATTGAATTATTTAAATATGATCTCCCAGATTGGACTGATCAATTAAAAAATATTGATGAAGGACTATTAGAATTAGCTGATACTATAAGTTTTAAACTAGTAGAAAATCCTCCTCTAAATATTAGTGAAGGAGGCATGATCCACGATGGTGTTGACAATATATTGGATGGTTTACGCAATTTAATGGATGATTACTCTGAGTGGCTAAATAAAGAGGAATTAAAGGAAAGGAAAATTAGCAAAATTTCAAACCTAAAAATTCAATTTCATAAAAATTTTGGTTATTACATTTCTATTAACAAGTCAAAAGTTAATTTAGCTCCACAACATTGGATCAAAAGGCAAACACTTACTAATGAAGAGAGGTATATTACTTCAGAAATTAAAAATAAAGAAAATAAGATTTTCCAAATAAAAAGTAGAACTTCATCAAAAGAATATGAAATTTTCTGCGAATTAAGAAATATAGTTGCTGAAAAAACAAAACAAATAAGATCAATCGCAAAATCCATAGCATCTCTTGATGCACTACTTGGTTTATCAATTACTTCAGTAGAAAACAATTTTATAAAACCTTCATTAATACCAATAAATGATTCAATGACAAAAAATAGTACAAAAATTATCGCAGGAAGAAATCCAATTGTAGAGCAATTGTTAAGTGATAAAAAGTTTGTACCAAACGATATCTCTTTTGAGGATAATCAAAAATTAATTATATTAACCGGTCCCAATGCAAGCGGAAAAAGTTGCTTTATAAGACAACTTGGTTTAATACAAATTCTCACACAAATTGGTAGCTTTGTTCCTGCTGATAATGCTGAAATCAAAATTGCAGATAGGATTTTCACAAGAATTGGGGCTGTTGATGATCAATCATCTGGACAATCAACATTTATGGTAGAAATGTCTGAAACTGCATCAATTCTAAATCAGGCAACCTCTAGCTCACTAGTTTTACTTGATGAGATAGGCAGAGGGACATCTACTTTTGATGGACTTTCAATAGCCTGGTCAGTAAGTGAATATCTTGCAAAAAAAATTCAATGTAATACTATTTTTGCTACTCACTATCATGAGCTTAATTATTTAAAAAATTCAAATAAGAATATACAAAATTTTCAAGTTTTAGTAGAACAAAATAACGACCAACTAATTTTTAGCCACAGGATTATTAAAGGGGGCTCAAATAAAAGCTATGGCATAGAAGCAGCTAAATTAGCAGGAGTTCCAAAAGAAGTTATAGAAAAAGCAAAATCAGTTTTAAATTCTTTAGAAGAGAATAACAAATTAAATTATGATATTAAATAGATTTTTGACATTTTATAAAATAAATACTCTTTAAATAGTCTCCCTCAATAAGGCGTTAACCGCTGCAGCTGCCATGGCAGCACCTCCTCTAGTTGAATTCAAAACAATTCTAGGAAAATCGGTAGAAATTAGTTTGTTTTTGCTTTTCTCTACTTCAATAAATCCAACAGGCATTCCGATAATTAAACTAGGTGAATCTTTTGCATTCTCTAAAATATCGATTAAATGAGTTAACGCTGTAGGCGAACTGCCAATAACTACAATAGGCGATTTGCTTCCAGAATTAATAGCGGATAACTCCTTCCAACCTTCACTTAAGCCATATGCGGTTTTAGTTAAGTTTGTATGATTATTTTTTCCAAACCACATTCTAGCGGTGAATACTTTATTCCTAGTGGTATTTTCTGCCATGGTTTTTATTGCTGCTGCAGCCATATCAGTATCAGTCAAAATCGGAGCACCATTTTTAAGTGCCTGAAGCCCTTTTTCGCAAGCACCTTCACTAAAATTTATAAGATTTTGAACTGTAAAATCTCCTGAAGTATGGACTAATCTCTCTAACACTTTTTTTTCCAAATAATTGAGATCATTGGCTAATAAATGAGATCTTATGAATCTGATGCTTTCCAAAAAAATTGGATGATCTATTACCATTAAATTTAATTTGTGTTAGAAGTAATCATAGTTAATATATAGTTTTTATTGAGCTATTATGCCAATACAAATATTATGGGGTAATGATTTAAATGCTCAAAATAAATTTATTCAAAAATTAATTGATAAGGAAGTATCCAAAGAATGGAATGAAATAAACGTAACAAATTTAAATGGAGATGATGATGAGCAAGTCAATAAAGCTTTTGATGAAGTTCTCACACCTCCTTTTGGAGAAGGATACAGAATAGTTACATTGAAAAATAATCCAATTTTTACTGCCAAAAATGAGGATCTAAGAACTAAATTTGAAAAAATTCATGGCAATATACCTCAAAATACTTATTTAATTTTACAAAATACAAAAAAACCAGACTCAAGGCTAAAGAGTACTAAATTTTTACAAAAACTTATCAAAAATAATTTAGCTAAAGAAAAGTCATTTTCTTTACCAGAAATCTGGGACTATGAAGGACAAAAAAGATTTTTAGAAGATGCAGCAAATGAAATGAATATCAAAATTGATAAAAATGCAACTGAATTAATAATTGATTCAGTTGGTAATGATAGCTTTAAACTAATAAATGAATTAGCCAAAGCAAAAACATACCTTTCTGCAGTATCAAGTGATTCGAATTCACAACTTTTTCTTAAAAGTATTGATGTAAAAAAAATATTTAGTGATAATCAATCCAATATTTTCAAAATCATTGATCTTCTCTTACAAAAAAATATTAATGAAAGCCTCATAGAAATTAATTATTCCTTAAAGAAAGGAGAACCTGCTTTAAGACTAAATGCAGGTTTAATTAGTCAAGTAAGAATTCATACCATTATAAAATTAGGAGTTAATTCAGGTAATGATAATGCAGAAAAGATTTGTAATCTTGCAGGCATTTCTAATCCAAAACGAATTTTTTTTATTCGAAAAAAAGTCAAAAATGTATCTCAAGAATATTTAATTAATTTAATGAGTAACTTACTAGATATTGAATCATTACTAAAACAAGGTAATAATCCTATAAATGTTTTTACAGAGAAATTAATTAATTTAAGTTAACCAAATTATAAGTTTAAGAATTTACATTATGATTTAAATATGGCTTTACTAGTAAAAAAATTTGGCGGTACTTCTGTAGGTGATATTAAAAAAATTAAAAATATTGCTAGTAGCATCTGTCAAAGTAAAGAAGCAGGAAATGAAATTGTCGTAGTTGTCTCTGCGATGGGGCAAACTACAGATGATTTAAATTGTTTAGCGGAATCAATTAGTAAAAATCCTAATCGAAGAGAATTGGATATGCTTCTCTCAACTGGAGAGCAAGTAACCATAGCTCTTCTCTCAATGGCATTAAACGAATACGGAATACCTGCAATTTCAATGACCGGTAGCCAAGTTGGAATTATTACTGAATCAATTCATGGGAAAGCGAGAATTCTGGATATTAAAACAGAAAGGATCCAAAATTATATAAATCAAGGTTTTGTAGTTGTAGTGGCTGGATTTCAAGGGACAACATTAAGCCATACGGGTTCAATGGAAATTACAACTTTGGGTAGAGGTGGTTCAGATACTTCCGCAGTAGCTTTATCCACAGCTTTAGGAGCTGAGACGTGCGAAATTTATACAGACGTTCCAGGGGTTCTTACTACTGATCCAAGAATTGTTCCTAAGGCAAAACTCTTAGATGAAATTAGCTGTGAGGAAATGCTTGAACTTGCAAGTGTCGGTGCTTCAGTTCTGCATCCAAGAGCAGTAGAAATTGCTCGCAATTATGGAATAAAATTGTGTGTCAAATCAAGCCAAAGTGACTCAAGTGGGACTCTCCTAGAAAGTCAAATCCAACCTCTCCCACTAAAAAGAGGAAGCTTAGAATTAACAAAAACAGTCAATAGTCTTGAGGTATTAGAAAACCAAGCAGTATTCAGTCTCTCAAATATTCCTGATAGGCCTGGGATTGCCGCACAAATATTTGAAAAACTTTCAGAAGCAAGTATTAGTGTAGATTTAATAATACAAGCGACAAATGATGGAAATAAAAACGATATTACATTTACTGTTAATGAATTAGAAGTTAAAAAGACTGCAGAACAATGTGAACTTATAACTAGTCAATTAGGAGGAGAATATAACTTAAAAACAAACATGACTAAATTAAGTATTCAAGGTGCAGGCATTATGGGCAGACCTAGTGTTTCAGCTGATTTATTTGATACTTTATCTCAAGCGAATATAAATGTCAGGTTAATAGCTACTAGTGAAATTAAAGTCAGCTGTGTAATTGAAATCAATAATATACCAAAAGCTATAAGAATTGTTGCTGAGAAATTTAAGTTATCCGATACACAAATATTTGTTAATCCAATCAATAAAAAGCAAGATCAACCTGAAGTAAGAGGAATTGCATTAGATAAAAACCAAGTTCAAGTAAGTTTTCGAAAACTGCCTGATCGTCCAGGTGTAGCTGCATCGATATGTTTAGCATTAGCTGAAAATAATTTACTTATCGATACTATCGTTCAGTCTGAAAGAATTTCCTCTTTAAAAACTAAGGATATTAGTCTTACAATGAATAAACAAGATAGAGAAAAAGCTAACTTAGTTTTTGAGGCCTTAACAAAAAAATTACCCGGATCATATGTTGAAGATGGCCCTGCCATAGCAAAAGTAAGTACTGTAGGAGCGGGAATGGCATTTAAGGTTGGAACGGCTGGAAAAATATTTAGAGCATTGGCTGACCAAAATATCAATATTGAAATGATTGCCACTAGTGAAATCAGGACTTCTTGTATTGTCTTAGAAAAAGATTGTGACAAAGCTGTTAATGCAATTCATAATCATTTCGAATTAGAAAAATAAGTTCTTTTTAATTATTTCTTGCCAATTTTTGTCTTAATTTTTTGATTCTATCCCTCAAATTTGCAGCTTCTTCAAAATTTAACTCTTTTGCAGCATCTTTCATTTTAATTTCTAACTTTTCTATTAAGTCAGGCAATTCTTCGAGCAAACATTGATTATCACTGGAACCGAGAATTGCGTCAGTTTTATTATTAACTATATTTATTAAATCTTTAGATAAACCACCAGCATCTAATTTTCTGGAAAGTTCTAGAAAAGATAATATTGAATTTTCTATTTTTTTGCCTGCAGGTTTTGGAGTAATACCATTGACTTGGTTATATTTTTTTTGAATAGTTCTCCTTCTTTCAGTTTCAGATATTGCTCTTTTCATTGAATCTGTGAAGTTATCTGCATAAAGCAAGGCAACACCTTCAACATGTCTTGCAGCTCTTCCTATTGTTTGAATCAATGACCTTTCAGCTCTGAGAAAACCTTCTTTATCAGCATCTAAAATGGCAACTAAGGATACTTCAGGAAGATCTAGTCCCTCTCTTAATAAATTAACTCCTACCAAAACATCATATTCGCCCATTCTGAGGTCTTGAATAATTTCAATTCTTTCAATTGAATGGATTTCGGAATGCAAATATCTAACTCTTACTTTATTTTCAGATAAAAAATCAGTTAGATCTTCAGCCATTCTCTTAGTAAGTGTTGTCACTAACACTCGTTGATTTTTTTCAGCTCTAATTCTTATTTCAGATAACAGATCTTCTATTTGGCCCTCACTAGGTCTTACATCAATTACAGGATCTAATACCCCAGTTGGTCTTATAACTTGCTCAATAAATTCACCATCACATTGATCTAATTCCCATTGACCCGGAGTTGCACTGATAAATAATGTCTGTTTTGATTTTTCCCAAAACTCTTCACATTTTAAAGGTCTATTATCTGCTGCACTGGGCAATCTAAAACCATGATCTATTAAAACTTTTTTTCTAGATTGATCACCGTTGTACATCGCATGAAGTTGAGGACATGTTACGTGACTCTCATCAACTACCAACAACCAATCTTTGGGAAAGTAATCTATTAAGCATTCTGGCGGTGAACCTTCCTCCCTTCCTGATAAATGACGAGCATAATTCTCAACTCCATTACAATAACCAACCTCTTTGAGCATTTCTAAATCATATTTTGTGCGTTGTTCTAGACGTTGAGCTTCTAATAGTTTTCCCTCGTATGTAAATTTATCTAGTTGAGTTTTTAATTCACTTCTAATTGCACTTATTGCACTCTCAAGTCTTTCTTTTGGGGTGACAAAATGCTTCGCTGGGTAAACGCTAACTTGTTCCAAACTTTCAAGGATTTCTCCTGTAGTAGGGTCAACATATCTTATAGCTTCGACTTCATCACCAAATAATTCGACTCTAATTAATCTATCCTCATAAGCTGGACCGATTTCTAAAACATCACCTTTAATTCTGAATCTACCTCTAGTAATTTCAATATCATTTCTAGTATATTGATTTTCAACGAGAGACCTCAAAGAAGAACGTAGATTTATTGATTTTCCCACTTCAAATTTAACTGCAGCTTTTAAATACTCACTTGGTATACCAAGACCATAAATACAACTTATTGAGGCTACAACAATTACATCTTTTCTTTCAAATAATGAGCGTGTTGCAGAGTGCCTAAGCATATCTATTTCTTCATTAATTGAGGCTGTTTTGGCTATGTAAGTATCACTTACAGGTACATATGCTTCAGGTTGATAATAATCGTAGTAAGAAATGAAGTACTCAACAGCATTTTTTGGGAAAAATTCCCTTAATTCATTACATAGTTGTGCAGCTAACGTTTTGTTATGGGCTAAGACAAGCGCTGGTCTTCCTGTTTGTTGAATTACATTCGCAATAGTAAATGTTTTACCAGTACCAGTAGCTCCCAGAAGAGTCTGAAACTCTTTACCAGTGTTAATTCCTTTAACTAATTTTTTAATAGCTTCTGGTTGATCTCCATTTGGTTCGTAAGGAGCTTGAAGCTTATAGTTGTTCATCAAGCGTGTAGCTAAAGGATGTATTTATATTAAGAAATTTTTTCTACAATTATTGAATTTTTCAAAGATTCTTTTAAGCCCCTCACAACCGCAATCATTGATATTAAATCATCTAATTTATTAACTGCAGATCCAACGCCAACTGCTGATGCTCCAGAGGATATTGCTAATGGACAAGTTACCTGACTTAATCCAGAGGCACTCATTATTGGTATATTCAGAGATTGTTTCTTAAATTCTTGATAAATAGCATATGTGGCTGCAAGAGTAGGTACTGATTTTTCAAAAAAGCCTTGAATTCCTGGAGAGTAAGGCGTAGAACTAGTGCCACCTTCTGTTTGAATAATATCAACACTTTCTTCCACTAGCTTTACAGCAAGATCAACTTGTTTATCAATTGGCATAGTATGAGGAACAGTTACTGATAATGGAACATTAGGCAATAAATCCCTCGTCTCTTTTGTGATGTTCAAAACTTTTTTTTCTGAAAAATTAATGCCTTTTTCATAAAAAGTATCATAATTTCCAATCTCAATTAATGATGCTCCTGCTTTTACAGAATCTTTAAAAGATCGAGGCACTACGGAACTAACACAAATGGGTAGTGCTGAATTCTGAAGTGCTAAATCAACGAGTTCAGGTTTACAAGCAATATCAACAAGATCTGCACCTCCTAATGATGCAGCTTCAACAATCATTTTCACTGATTGAACATCGAAATTATTTAATCCTGAAATAACTTTGAGTAAAGATTTGCTTCTAAACTCTTCTTTGATTTTTTGTGGCAAAAGATTAATCAGACTCATTTAATTAATGAATTTATTACCCGATTGTGACATTGTTTTAGTAAAACAGTGCATTTTTTAAAAAATATTATCTGAGCAACACAAAATGTCTGATAAAAAATTAACTCAGAAAAATTGGTCATCATGGCATCATCAACTTCATAAAGAGATACTTAGCAAAAAAATATTAATTCCAAAAGGATCGAATATTTTAATAAGTGTTTCCGGGGGACAAGACTCAATGGCCTTATTAACCCTAATTAATGACCTAAAAAAACTACATAATTGGTCTATTAGTGTTTGGCATGGTGATCATCAGTGGCATGAAAAATCCTCACACTATGCTCGTGAATTAAATAGTTATTGCAAAGATAAAAATATTTCATTCTCTTTTGATCAAGCAAATAAAGAAAATATTTCTTCAGAAGAAAAAGCACGAGAATGGAGATACAAAAAATTATGTGAAAGAGCCAAAACTTTAATAAATAAAAACCAGCAAAAACAAAATATTTATTTGTTAACTGGTCATACGAGTAGTGATAACGCAGAAACATTTATCCTCAATTTATCTAGAGGGAGTAGTTTTGCCGGTCTAAGTAATATTGAGAACAAAAGATTAATAGAAAATCAAATTTTTTTAATAAGACCAATATTAATTTTCAGTAGAGAAGATACTAAGCAACTTTGTAATGATTTGAAAATCCCAGTCTGGGAAGACCCTACAAATTCAGATCTTAAATTAAAAAGAAACTTAGTAAGAAAAAAAATTATTCCTACCCTTGAAGTTATCTATCCTGGTTGTTCTAAAAGGATAAATAATTTTTCCCAAAAAATGAGCAAATACAATAATGAACGTAATGATCTTAGTGAACTAGCATACTTATATTGTAAAGATGTAAAAGGTATCAACAGGAATCTCTTAAATAGTATGTGTATTGAAGCGAGGTGCACAATTTTGAATAGATTTTTAAAAGAAAAATCTGCAAAGCAATTTAGTTCTAAAAATCTGACAAAATTAGCAACTTCAATTTATGAAAAAAATAAAGGTGAAATTAACATGCAAGAGTTTTTAAAAATTGTTTGGAATAAAAACTATATAAATTTTGAAAAAAGTTAAGATGTGACAGCAGATCTTCTTCTTCTTGTCCTACCTTCAAATGAATCCTCTGTAGAGGTATCAGCTGATGGATTTTGTGAAACTTTTTGACTTTTTTGGCTATTTTGCGGGTTATTTGAACTATTTGGATGATTATTGTTTGATTTCTTATGGAAATTATTATTATTTCTATTTCTATTGGAAAAATTTGGCTCTTCGATAATCTTTGGAGTATAAGCACGAGTTCCACTTGGAGCAGGTTGAACCAAACATAAAATAAGTGGTTCAACTTGTAATTCTCTTCTCATTCTTCTCGTTAAACCATTTTCAATTTCTCTTTGTACACCAATCCAATCTACTTCAAAATTATTCGGCCCAGTTTGTCTGGATAATTGTTTCCATCTATTTTCTAAAACCCAACTTATTTCTCGTTCTGTCCACATAGACATTTTTCTTGGATCTGCAGTAGTAACAACTCCTCTTAAGTTAACTCTGGGAGGCGCAACCATCTTTCCATCTGTACTAATAGGAGCTAAAACTGTTACTACACCATCCCCAGCCAATTGCTGCCTTTCTTTTAAAACGCGAGCATCTACTATCCCATTTCGTGAGTTATCAAGCAGTTCAACACCAGCTTTTACAGGATCACCTTTTTGAATAGAATTAGGCGTTAACTCAACTACATCTCCATTTTCAATAATTAAAATATTATCTTTTGGAACCCCCATAGTTTGTGCACTCTTGCCATGACAAACAAGCATTCTATGTTCTCCATGAACAGGAACAAAAAACTTAGGTTTTGCGAGTGCCAACATTAATTTTTGATCTTCTTGAAAACCATGACCAGATACATGAATATTCTCACCCTTTCCATAAACAACCTTTGCTCCGAGTTTCATTAATCTATCTATTGTGTTAACAACAGAAATAGTATTGCCAGGAATTGGGCTGGCCGAAAATATTACAGTATCAGTAGTCTTCAGACGAACATGCTGATGTTCACCACGAGATATTCTGCTTAACGCTGCTAGGGGTTCTCCTTGGCTTCCAGTCATTAATAATAAGGTCTCTCTATCTGGCAAATCTCTAATTTGCTTGATAGGAACAAATAAATCATCTGGGCATTTCATATAACCAATATCTCTCGCCTTAGCAATAACATTTATCATCGATCTACCTAACAAACCGACCTTTCTTCCATGTTTCATGGCCAACTCTAAGATCATTGTCACTCTATGAACAGAGCTAGCAAAAGTGGTAAGGATAACTCGTTCTTTTGCCTCCGCAATATGTTTCTCTAAAGAGGGATAGATAGTCTTCTCAGAAGGACAAAAACCTGGGACTTCGGCATTAGTTGAATCACTGAACATGCATAAAACGCCCTTCTCTCCGTAATGCACCATTCTCTCAATGTCAAATTGCTCTCCATCTACTGGCATATGATCAAACTTAAAATCTCCCGTGAAAATAATTGTGCCAACAGGTGTTGTCACTGCTAAAGAAAAACTATCACAAATAGAATGGGTATTCCGAATAAATTCAACAGAAAAATGTTGCCCAACTTTTACAACATCTCTTGGATTAACTGTCTGTATAGTTGTTCTATCAGATACCCCTGCTTCCTCCATTTTTCCTCTAAGCATTGACATTGCCAGTCTTGGGCCATAAATAATCGGAATATTAAAATGCTTTAGATGATGAGAAATACCTCCAATATGATCTTCATGACCGTGAGTGACAATCATTCCTTTTATTCTTCTTTGATTTTCTTTTAAAAAAGTTGTATCTGGCATAACAACGTTAACGCCATGCATTCCATCAGACGGGAAAGCTAAGCCAGCATCAACAAGCATTAATTCATCACCATATTCAAAAACACAAGTATTTTTGCCTATTTCATGTAGTCCTCCAAGAGGTATTACTCTGAGAGCTGGCGTATTACTTTTAGATCTAGTGGAATCAGTATTAGATCTATTTACAGTTGAATTTGTACTTGATTGCATAATTTTGAAATTTATGAAGGCCTGCTTGTAATCAAATAAGGTTTATTTAAATTTAATTATCAAGTTAAATATAATCCCTATTATAAGGATTTCAGGATAAAAGATAGTTCCTTTTTCATATCGGGGGTTAATGGTGACAAAGGACTTCTTGGATTACCAACATTCCATCCCGATAGCTCCAAAGCAGCCTTAATTGGGATTGGATTAGTAGTCATAAAAAGTGCTTTGAAAAGAGGCTGAAGTTTTTCATGAATGGCAAGGGCATTGGAAACCTCTCCACTTTGAAAAGAATGAATCATCTCTTTTAATTGCAATCCAACCAAATGACTTGCAACACTTACTACACCTACAGCACCTACAGATAACATTGGAAGCAACAATGAATCGTCGCCACTATATACAGAAAGTTGAGAACCACAAATAGCTCTTAGTTCTGTTATTTCTTCTATTCTACCGCTTGCAGCTTTAATACTGAGAATATTTGAGAAATCCATAAGTTTCTTCACAGTATCAGGTAATAAATTGCATCCTGTCCTTCCAGGAATGTTATAAAGCATAAGAGGCAAATCCTTTGCAGAATTTGCAATAGAACTGAAATGTTTATAAAGACCTTCTTGGGGTGGCTTATTGTAATAAGGAACAACGACCAAAGCTCCGTCTGCACCAGAGTCGTAGGCTTTTTTTGTGGCTTCAACAGCTTCGCTTGTACAGTTACTACCAGTACCAACTATTACTTTACAGCTTGAATCCAAAGATCCTTTTACCGCAATAAATAAATCATGCTGTTCCGCCCACGAAAGAGTCGGAGATTCTCCAGTGGTACCACATAAAACAATTGCATCGGAACCGTTCTCAAAAAGATAATTTGAGAGTTTTATAGCTAGTTCATAATCAACATCTCCATTTTCAGTAAATGGAGTTACCATTGCCGTCAATATTCTTCCAAATAATGGTTTATTACACTCAGTTTTGTCTGCAATCATTTTTTTGGAATTAATAACTCAGCTATTTGAACAGCATTAAGAGCTGCCCCTTTTCTTATTTGATCTCCACATAACCATAATTCTAATCCATTAGGCTGACTTATATCTGTCCTTATTCTCCCAACAGCCACATTATCTCTTCCCATAACGTCATTTGGCATAGGAAATCTATTATTTTTGTAATCCTCAATAATTTCAATTCCAGGAGATTTTTTTAATTCTTCAATTGCATCTTTAGGCTCAACAACATCGGAAAATTCAATATTAATCGATTCAGAGTGTGCTCTCAATACGGGTACTCGAACACATGTAGCAGATAGTCTTAAATCAACAATATTTAATATTTTTCTGGTCTCATTAACCATTTTCATCTCTTCTTCACAGTAATTATTCGAAAGCATAGGTGAATTATGTAAAAATAAATTAAAAGCCAGAGAGTATGGCAAAACTTCACTTTTTTGAGGATTGCCCTGAAGATATCGTTCAGTTAAAAGTTTTAGTTCTTCCATCGCCAATTGACCTGCACCACTGACAGATTGATATGTTGAAACAACAACTCTTTGAATAGTCGAAAGTTTGTTTAACGGAGCTAAAACTAATGTCAACAAAATGGTAGTGCAGTTTGGATTCGCTATTACCCCATCATGATTGAGTGCATCACTAGCATTAACTTCGGGAACTACAAGAGGTACGTTCTTATCTAATCTGAAAGCACTGGAATTATCTATCAGTAGAGCATTTTGATCAATAATAGTTGACAACCATTTTTTTGAAATACTTCCACCAGCTGAAGCTAAAACTAAATCAAGATTGCGAAATTCTTCCTTAGTGGTTTTTTTTGTAACTAATTCTTCACCTTTCCAAATAATTTTTTTCCCCTCAGACCGTTCTGATGAAAGCAAGACCAATTCTGATATTGGAAAATAACGTTGTTCAAGAATTTTGAGTAATTCAGATCCCACAGCACCTGAAGATCCTAAAACAGCAATTTTTAATGGCCTATTAGGCAAAAACGGAAATTTTCTCACACTTTAAAATGATTTTATAAATAGTTTGACTATTTTTTTACTGTATCAAAAAATTAACTTCCAAGGAAATCACTTAATGTGAAATAATTAAGATCCGGCTTATCGTAATAATTACAAAAAACATGGCTAAAGAAGCATTAATAGTCAAAACAAAATCTCTACCTAAAAGTAGAATTTCATTTGAATTAGAAATACCATCTGAGACATGCAAAACTTGCGTAAATGAAACAATAAACACTATTAGTCGTTCAGCTAAAATTCCGGGATTTAGACTTGGTAAAATTCCCAAACAAGTCTTAATCCAAAGAATTGGTATCACACAATTACATGCATCTGCTCTAGAAAAAATTATTGATAAATCATGGCAAGAAGCATTAAAAATAAAATCTATAGAGCCATTAAGTGAACCAGAATTGGTAGATGGATTTGAATCTTTACTCGCAAAATTTAGTCCTGAAAAACCACTTAAGGTTACCCTTCAAACTGATGTTGCCCCCGAATTAAAACTAAAAAAATCCAAAGGACTATGTGTTGAAATCTCAAAAACAAAGTTTGATCCTAAGTCAGTAGATGAAGCGCTAGAAAAATCTAGAAGTCAGTTTGCAAATATTATTCCAGTAACCAACAGAGCAGCGAAATTAGGAGATATTGCTGTAGTTAGTTTCAAAGGAAAATACAAAGATTCTGGTCAAGAGATTGATGGTGGGACAAGTGAATCAATGGATCTTGAGTTGGAAAAAAACAAAATGATCCCTGGTTTCGTAGAGGGAATCGTAAAGATGAAAATTGGTAATACTAAAACACTTAATCTTAAATTTCCTGAAGATTATTCTCATGAGGATTCAAGAGGCAAAGAGGCAATCTTTGAAGTAAATCTTAAGGATCTTAAGGAAAAAGAATTACCTGAACTTAATGACGATTTTGCTAAACAGTCAGGCAACAAAGAATCATTAAAAGAGTTGAAGCAAGATATTGAAAAGCAACTTAAAGAAAATTTTGAAAAAACTCAAAAAGATATCAAAATTGAAGCTTTATTAGATGCTTTAACAGAAGAATTAGTTGCTGAAATTCCAAAATCTATGATTGATATAGAAGTGAGGAATAATATTGAACAAACCGCTCAAAGATTTGCTCAACAAGGTCTTGATGTTAAATCTACTTTCACTCCGGAATTAGTTAAGTCATTGGCAGAGTCCACAAGGCCTCAGGCTGAAAAAAATGTTAAAAGAAATTTAGCTCTAAAAGCATTAGCTGAAAAAGAAAATATAACAGTTGAGAAAGATCAAATTGATTTAAAAATGAAAGAATATGAAGATGCAATCTCTCAATCTGCAAAACAAATAGATATACAAAAATTAAAAGATGTAATAAGTAACGATTTACTCAAAGAAAAATTAATAATTTGGCTTGAAGAAAATTCTGAAGTAAAAGAAAAAACTACAAAAACTACAAAAATCTCCAAAACAACAAAAGCCACAAAAACTACGAAAACTACGAAAACTACAAAAACTACGAAAACTCAAAATAAAAAAGAAAAAAAATAATTTATGAAATTTCCTACTAATTGAGCAAAAAACCCTTAAATTATTCATAAGACGAAAACCAATTTGTGAACTCAGAAAAAAAACATTTAATCCAAAGCTCAATCAGTTCTTACGAAGGTAATAATAAGACTTTTGCCGCTGTTCCTACTGTTATAGAACAATCAGGTAGAGGAGAAAGGGCTTTTGATATTTATTCAAGACTTTTGAGAGAGAGAATAATTTTTTTAGGCACTGGAATTAATGATCAAGTATCTGACTCACTTGTGGCACAATTATTATTTCTTGAAGCTGAAGATCCAGAAAAAGACATACAAATATATATCAATTCTCCTGGAGGCTCAGTAACCGCAGGAATGGCCATATACGATACTATGCAACAAATATCCCCTGATGTAGTGACAATATGCTTTGGAGTGGCGGCAAGTATGGGGGCATTTCTACTTTCTGGTGGATCAAAGGGAAAAAGATTGGCTTTACCTAATTCTAGGATTATGATTCATCAGCCTCTTGGCGGTGCACAAGGTCAAGCAGTAGAGATTGAAATACAGGCAAAAGAAATACTTTTTCTCAAGAAAACATTAAATTCGCTTTTAGCAGAACATACTGGTCAACCTTTAGAAAAAATTAATGAAGATACAGAAAGAGATTACTTTTTATCTCCCTCAGAAGCAGTTGAATATGGATTAATTGATAAAGTTATCAAAAAGTGACAAGGGATGCTGATTTTTTAAGAATATGATGACGAATTGATATTTATAAGCAATCCTAGTGAATAGGGAATATTTAACACCTTTCACATTTAAACTTATAATCGATGGCTAAATTCGACGCCCATCTTAAATGTTCATTTTGCGGAAAATCACAAGACCAAGTAAGAAAGCTCATAGCTGGTCCTGGGGTTTATATCTGTGATGAGTGCATAGATCTTTGTAATGAAATTCTCGATGAAGAACTACTAGATAATCAAGCGAATACAAACAACTCTCCTCAAGTAAAAAAGAAATTACCAACTGATAATCAAAAAAAATCTGTTCCTTTAGAATTAACCTCAATACCTAAGCCATTAGAAATTAAAAGTTTTCTAGATAATCAAGTTGTTGGACAAGAATCTGCAAAAAAAATATTATCAGTTGCCGTATACAACCACTACAAACGATTAGCTTGGAAAATTAAAGAAGACAGTAAAAATAGCAATGCAACAGATTCAGAAGCAACAAAATTACAAAAATCAAATATTTTACTCATCGGCCCTACTGGAAGCGGAAAAACATTATTGGCGCAAACTTTAGCCGAATTTCTAGATGTTCCTTTCGCAGTGGCTGATGCGACGACTTTGACAGAAGCTGGATATGTTGGAGAAGATGTTGAAAATATACTTTTAAGACTTCTACAGAAATCAGAAATGAATGTAGAACTAGCTCAAAAAGGAATTATTTACATAGATGAAATAGATAAAATTGCGAGAAAAAGCGAGAACCCTTCAATCACTAGAGATGTCTCTGGTGAAGGAGTACAGCAAGCATTACTAAAAATGCTTGAAGGAACAATTGCTAATGTGCCACCTCAAGGCGGAAGAAAACATCCTTATCATGACTGCATCCAAATTGATACAAGTCAAATTTTATTTATTTGTGGGGGCGCTTTTATAGGTCTAGAGGATATCGTTCAAAAGCGTATGGGCAAACACTCCATAGGATTCACTACCAATTCAGATCAAAACACAGGTGATACAAACAAAATAGTCGACCCTAGAGATTCTCTGAAAAATTTAGAATTAGATGATTTAGTTAAATATGGACTCATTCCAGAATTTATTGGAAGAATTCCAGTTTGTGCTGTATTGGACCGTCTTACTAAAGAAACTTTAGAATCTATCCTAACTCAACCAAGAGATGCACTAGTGAAGCAATTCAAAACTTTGCTAAGTATGGATAATGTTGAATTATCATTTGAGCCTGATTCTGTAGAAGCGATAGCAAATGAAGCATACAAAAGAAAAACAGGTGCGAGAGCATTAAGGTCAATAATTGAGGAACTAATGCTAGACATAATGTACACTTTGCCTTCGGAAGATAATGTAAAAGAATTCACAATTACGAAAAAAATGGTAGATAGTTTATTCTCATCTAAAATTGTTAAACTACCCTCAGGAGCAAAAAGAATCATTAAAGAGTCTGCATAAAAATTAGAGTTTAATTATTTTAAATTCATCCCGAATTTTTCTAATTTATGAAAAATAAATGCCAAATATTCATAAGCCTTTTCATCAAAAATATAGACCAAACAACTTAGAGGAACTGGTTGGTCAAAAATTTATATCAATTACACTCAAACAAGCATTATTAACAAAAAAAATTGCTCCTGCATATCTTTTTAATGGTCCAAGAGGCACTGGAAAAACATCTAGTGCAAGAATATTTGCAAAATCTTTAAACTGCCAGGCATTCGAGCAACCTACGATAAATCCTTGTGGTAAATGTAACTTATGTAGACAAATTACAGATGGGAACGCTCTAGATATTATCGAGATTGATGCTGCTTCAAATACAGGAGTTGAGAATATAAGAGAAATCATAGAGAGAGCGAGATTTGCACCTACTCAAGCGAGATGGAAAGTATACGTTATTGATGAATGTCATATGCTTTCAACAGCAGCTTCAAATGCTTTACTAAAAACCATTGAAGAACCGCCCTCAAGAGTTGTATTTATCCTTGCGACGACAAATCCTGAGAGAGTATTAAATACAATAAAAAGTAGATGCCAAAAGTTTGATTTTAGAAGAATAAGCCCTAATGATATTTTTCAACATTTATCAGAAATCGCTGAAAAAGAATCCATTGAGTACGAAGTTCAGGCATTAAAAATGATTGCAAAAAGATCTAATGGAGGTATGAGAGATGCACAAAGCCTCCTTGAACAATTGAATCTTTTACCAGAAGGGATAACAATCAATAATATCCAAAACCTCCTAGGAGAAGTATCAGAAAGTGAATTAACAAATCTGATTAAATCATTGGTTGAGAATAATCCAGAGTCATTAATTATCACCTGCAACAAATTATATGATTCCGGAAACGAACCTATTCAAATAATTATCGGACTATTGAATATAACGAGAGATCTTCTATTACACACTACAAATAATAAATATTCAGATCTTTATTATACGTCTGATGAATTTCGAGATGAATTGAATAAAATCTCACAAACAATAAATAAATCAACAATAGTAAATTGGCATAATAATCTGAGAAATATTGAATATCAAATCAAAACAAGTGATAATCCAAGGCTTTGGTTTGAAATACATTTAACTGGCCTTCTATGTAATCAGGAGATAAATAGTTTTAAAAATAATCAAGAAAGTAAAAATAATAAGACTGCGGAAAAGCATGAAAGTAGAAAAAAAATTGCAAGTTTTAATAAAGAAAATATTTCTAATGAAATTCAAAAACCAAGTATCAAAAAAGAGAAAACTAGCGATGAATGGATCGAAAAAAAAGACGAAAAATTAGAAAAATTTGACGTCCTTGAAAAAGAGAATATTGAAAATTTTTCTGACAATCACCAAAATAATCCTGGATCAAATAATTTAAAAGATAAATGGGAATTAATTCTTTCTAAAGTAGAGTTACCATCAACAAGAATGTTACTTTCGCAACAAGCAGAACTTGAAAGTTTTGATTCAGAAAAAATCACAATTGCATTATCTCCGAACTGGGAAAATATGATAAAAAGTAGAAAAGTGATAATTGAAAATACTGTAAAAAAGATATTTGGAGATGGAATAATACTTAATTTTTCAACCAAGCAATTAAATAAAAGTAACCCAACAAACACTCCAGAAATAACCCAAAATGAAGTTAATAATTATCGACCAATAAAAAAAATAGAACCAAAAACTAACTCGTCAACAAAAATATCTAACGAGGAAACTTATGATGATAGTTCAAAAAACTTAGCAAATTTTTTTAATGGGGAAATTATAGACCTTGATGAATAAATTAAACTCCAGTATGAAGAGTTTTTCGCCAGAGTATCTTTTTGGGAAAAATAGACATCTTTATTGTTACCCAAGGGATCACTAAAAACCAATGTGATAAATAAAAAACCGATACAAATACCATCAAAAAATTGCTTTTTTGCAAAACAGGGACTTCACTTTTACAAGAAGAACCGTACCAAAAAGCAATTCCAGATAAAGTAAAAGCTATTAATGATATAGGCCAGTAAATTGGTGAATCTAATAAAACAATACTGAAAACTAAATCAAAAATAGAAATGATTGGTAGTGCATATTGCAAGATAAAAAAGTAAGTTAAATCAAATTTCTGCAAAGAATCAATTTTGTTAGTAAATAATTGATCTCCATAATCAAAGAATCTTTGCAAACCCCCCTCTGCCCATCTTTGTCTTTGCGCTAATAAAGCATTTAAATTCTCAACTGCTTCCTCCATGACTGGAGGATCCCATAAGATTCCAATTCTTGATTTTGATAATAATAATCTTAAACTCAAATCAAGATCATCTGTAACTGTATCTTCATTAAAAGAACCACATGCCAATAATATTTCTTTCTTAATTAATTGGCCATTTCCCCTTAATTCAGAAACTCCAGCAACTGATAATCTTCCATATTGAAAGATTGCGTCCATAGCCATTTCCATTGACTGACATGAAGTTAAAAAATTCTTACTTACATTTGTTACTGATTTTCTTAGTTGAACTGCAGACCAATCACCCTCTCCTACAAAACTAAATAACCTTATCAAAGAATCTTGATTTAATTCAGCATCAGCATCCAAAACTAATAACCATTCCCCATAAGTAAACTTCAAGGCATAATTCAAAGCTCCTGATTTTCCTCCTCCTGCATTTGGAGAACGACTTACGACTTTTAACTTGTCATATTGTCTAGATAATCGATCTAAAATTAAAGGGGTCTTATCAGAACTGCCATCATCGATTATGTAAATATTTAATTTATTAGTTGGATAATCTAAACTAAATAACCTTTCAACTAATCTCGCTATAACATTCTCCTCATCTCTAGCTGCGACTAAAATATCAAGCACAGGTAACTCTTTATTGCTAATTCTTCTGCTTACAGTATTTAAAACGTTGTTCCTTTTGAAATTTCTAGAAATAACTATTAATCCGTAAAGAACAATCACAAAGGAAAGCGTCAATATTAGGTAAAAGAAACTTGCGATATTGTAAGCATGAGGAATAAAAGCTACTAAAAAACAAGCACTAAGAAATATAAACGACTTTAATCTTCGATTTTTATAAAAACCCTTACTCATAAAAGTAAATTTTTAATTACTTAACTTTCATTGAGACAATATCTCAATTTTTTTTAGTTTTGCATCTCGATAGTAATGATTCAATATTTGTTCATAAGAGAATCCTAATTTAGCCATGTCAATTGCTCCTGACTGAGATAAACCTACACCATGACCGAAGCCTCCTCCTCTCAAAAGCCATAAATCATCATTTAATTTATTAATAGTAAACAAATTACTAGGTATAAAATTAAATACCCTTCGAATATCATCTTTAACAAGAACAATAGATTTATTACTTTTAGCCATTTGTATTTCCAATTTTGTCACTCTGCCACTAAACCCACGTTCAATAGAATTTAAATTCAAAACATCTTCATTAGTATTTATAAGTTTGTTTTTAATTAACTTTTCTTTAATTTCAAGACTAGAAATTTTCTTATTCCATCGAAAAAGAGAATGATTACTCCCATAAAACTGTTCCTTATCAAAATCTAAAAAATTATTTAAATAAGATTCATTTGTAATTGGAAGTTTAAAAATTTTATTTAATGGTTTAGATCCATCAATGATTGAATTGAAATAATAATAATCTTGAATTTGCCAAGACTCTCCCGCAGTAGCAGATACTCCTCCATTTGAACCATGGTAAAAAGCATTTATTGGTTTATTTTCATAAGTTAGGATTAAATTTGAAGTTGCGTCTATAGCGTTTTGAACTTTTTTATTTGCAATTTTAGGAGGCTTATAAACTTGACATTGAGTGGTAATACATAAATGATATTTATCCATATTAAATCTATCAGAATTAAAAATTCCCCAAGTTCTTGCAATGACTGCTTGTGCCTTAAGTGCTTCTAAAGGAGAATTAGGTCCAATTTCGTATGGCAAAACACCTGCCAAATAATCATCAAACTCAATTTTTTGAACTAATGTCCAAGTTCCATATAAATCTTTTAATAAATAAAAATTTTTGCCAAAATTAACACCATTTATTTTTATGTCCTCTTGAGCATAAATATATATAGGACCTTCAAGTTTAATATCACTGTAGTCATTTCTAAGAACAGGAGCAATTTGAAAATTTTTTATTTTTTTTAAAATCTTATTTTTTACTTCAAACTCTGGCAGATCATCTTGAATTGGAATCCATACTTCCCAATTTTTAGGGTAGGCAACAGTCGTGTCAAATCCTTTATCTCTTAGTTTCTCTGATTGTTTTTTCGCCGATTCATAGCTAGCAAAAGGACCAAAAACAATTCTTTCAATTGTTTTTGGATTTTTGACAGGAATATCCTCCCAGGTAATATTTATCTGTTTTGATTTATGTTTAATACCGTTGGACGATATCAAGTTTAAAAAACCTTTATTAGTTGTAAATTTTATATTCTTCTTCTCCGAAAAACTATCATTCTCCCCGCCTAAATATTGCTTTAAACCAATTAAAAATTTTCCTTTTTTAATTTCATTATGGGGTTCAACCTTTAGCAATTCTTCTCCTTTTGAGTTTGAAATAAATTTAGTGTTTATTATCAAAAGAGAAATGCAGCCTAAAAATAAGTTTAAAAAGGCAAATTTAAGTTTCATAAATTAGAACTTTCCTTATCAATTAAAAACTTTAATTTGCACCAATGCATATAAAGGTTTAGATTATCCTAATTAAACATATTTGACTTAAATGTCTAAACTAAAAACTCGTAAATCAGCTGCCAAAAGATTTAAAGCTACTGCGACGGGTAAATTCATGAGAAGAAGAGCTTTCCATAATCATTTACTTGATCACAAAAGCTCAAAATTAAAAAGACATCTATCGACAAAAGCCGTAGTTGATGAAAGAGATGCTGATAATGTAAGATTAATGATTCCATACGCATAAATCCTTAACCAATTTTTTAGATATTCATGGCACGGGTAAAAAGAGGCAACATAGCCAGAAAAAGAAGAAACAAAGTCTTAAATCTTGCAAAAGGTTTTAGAGGCGGCAACAAAAATCTTTTCAGAACAGCAAACCAAAGAGTGATGAAAGCTCTTTGTAATGCTTATAGGGATAGAAGAAGAAGAAAAAGAGATTTTAGAAGACTTTGGATCTCTAGAATTAACGCATCTGCGAGGATAAATGGAACAAACTATAGCAAGTTAATAAATGGCATGAAAAATTCAGAAATTATCATTAACAGAAAAATGCTTGCTCAATTAGCCTTAAGCGATCCTAAGTGTTTTGAAAAAATTGTTTCTTCCGTTAGTAAGTAGAAAAAAGAATATAATCTAGAAAGTAATTGTAAATAATGGAAATATCTTCCTTTCAATCTTATTTAATAATTCTTTTTGTTGTATTAATAATAATTTCTATTTTTGTATTTAGACAATTTCTAAAAACAAGAAGTGAAGAATTAAATTTAGTAAAATTCGAGCAGAAAGGTTTAGATTCTCTCACTCAAGCTACAGAATTATATGAATTTGGGTCTATTCAGATAAAAAAAAGATTATATTCTGAAGCTACTAAAACTTTTTTAAAAGCAATTGAAAATTATGAAAATGAACCTGATGAAGCCAAAGCGATAATAAATAATGCTTTAGGATTTTCTTATGCAGCTCAAAATGAATTTAAGAAAGCAATTAAACACTATAACTCTGCAATAAAATCACTTCCAGAATATCCTATAGCTCTAAATAACCTCGCATCAGCACAACAGCGTTTACTTGAGTACGACTTGGCATATGAAACTTATCAAAAGGTTTTGGTGATAGATCCAAAGAACAAAACAGCAATTAAAAAAAGTAAGGAGTTAGAAAAAAGAAACAACTATAAACCTTATAAAGGTATTAAAGATAAGGGATTCTAAATATGGAAAACTATTCTTCTTTACTAATTGGTGGAAAACAATTTTCCAGTAGATTAATGGTTGGCACTGGCAAATATAAATCTACTCAAGATATGGTGGAAAGTTTATCAAATTCTGAAACGGAAATTATAACCGTCGCTATTAGAAGAATTAAAAATGATCAGACCGGAGAAAATTTACTCGAAGAGATCAACTGGGAAAAATACTGGATGCTCCCAAATACAGCTGGTTGTGTTAATTCCGATGAGGCTGTCAGAATAGCAATTTTAGGTAGAGAACTTGCAAAATTATCTGGTCAAGAAGAAAATAATTTTGTGAAGTTAGAAGTTATTCCTGACAAAAAGTATTTGCTACCAGATCCAATAGAAACTCTTAAAGCAGCCGAAATTTTAATAAAAAAGGGTTTCGCTGTACTACCTTATATCAATGCAGATCCTATTCTTGCAAAAAGACTAGAAGAAATAGGTTGTGCAACTGTAATGCCATTGGGCTCTCCCATAGGCTCCGGGCAAGGTTTGTTAAATTTATCAAATATAAGGATTATTATTGAGAATGCAAAAGTGCCAGTAATCATTGACGCAGGAATTGGGGTGCCTAGTGAAGCTTCTCAAGCTATGGAAATTGGAGCTGATGGTGTTTTAATCAATAGTGCAATAGCACAAGCTGCAAATCCTCCTCTAATGGCTCAAGCGATTAATTATAGCGTGAAAGCTGGCAGGCAAGCTTTTCTAGCAGGAAGAATTAAAAAACAAGACTTTGCAGTAGCAAGTTCGCCAGAAAAAAATATATCTATCTAATTCTCTAAATTGAGAAAAGTTTTAAAAGAAAGTAAAAATTTATTATTCGCTTTTATTTATCGTATTAAGAAAGAAGATTTGAAACTATTTACAATGTTTTTTCGCAAAGTGGAAGCACGCTGTAGTAATTTAATAAATATATTATGAATCTTTTAATTCTGGAGTTCTGAGTGAAAGTTATTGTTCTAGGTGGAGATGGTTTTTGCGGTTGGCCTTGTGCGGTGAATTTAGCAGAGCAAAATCATGATGTAATTATTGTCGACAATTTAAGTCGTAGAAAAATTGATATTGATCTAGAAGTAGAATCTTTAACTCCAATTTCTTCGATAACAGAACGACTTTCTGCATGGGAAGAGACTGGAGGCAAGCCTATGAGATTTCTTAACATGGATATCTCTAAGCAATATCAAAAATTACTCAATTTGCTCATTGATGAAAAACCAGATTCCGTGATCCATTTTGCAGAACAAAGAGCAGCACCATACTCGATGAAATCAAGTTTTACCAAAAGATATACAGTAGATAATAATGTTAATGGCACCCACAACCTACTTGCAGCGATAGTAGAAAGTAATTTAGATATTCATGTTGTTCATTTAGGAACAATGGGAGTCTACGGATATGGATCACATAGAGGTGCAACAATTCCAGAAGGTTATCTAAAAGTTGAAGTTCCACAACCTGATGGAAGCCGCTTTGAAGAAGAAATATTACACCCTGCAAGCCCAGGTAGTGTCTACCATATGACTAAAACTTTAGATCAATTATTATTTCTTTACTACAACAAAAATGATCTTGTAAGGATCACTGATCTACATCAAGGCATTGTTTGGGGAACAAATACAGAAGCAACTTTAAAAGATCCTAGATTGACAAACCGATTTGACTATGACGGAGATTATGGAACTGTTTTAAACAGATTTCTAATGCAAGCTGCAATTGGATATCCATTAAGTGTTCATGGGACAGGAGGGCAAACAAGAGCATTTATACATATAAAAGACTCTGTCAAATGCGTACAACTTGCTCTTGAAAATCCTCCAAAATCTGGAGAAAGAGTCAAAATCTTTAATCAAATGACTGAGAGTCATCAAGTTGGAGAACTAGCTAAAAAAGTTGCTTCTCTAACTGGAGCTGATATCAATTATTTACCAAATCCAAGGAATGAAGCAGTAGAAAATGATCTAATTGTTGATAATAAATGCTTTATAGAATTAGGTTTAAACCCAACTACTCTTGATAATGGCTTATTAGAAGAAGTTGTTGAAGTCGCCAAAAAATACTCCAATAGATGTGATCTTAATCGCATTCCTTGTGTTTCATCCTGGACAAAAAAACAAGCTGAGGCTATAAAGACTAATTAAAATTTTTGAAATAGTTACCTTAAGAAAGTGAAAATTGCATTGTTTACTGAAACTTTTTTACCTAAAGTTGACGGCATAGTCACAAGACTGACTAAAACAATTGAATTTTTAATAAAAAATGGTGATGAAGTTATAATTTTTTGTCCAGAGGGGTGTCCAGATTCATATATGGGAGCAACTGTAGTGGGAGTTGCTGCAATGCCATTACCCCTATACCCTGAGTTGAAGCTTGGTTTACCAGGTCCTGCAGTCTCAGATAAGTTAGAAAAATTTAATCCAGATTTGATACATGTTGTTAATCCAGCTGTACTTGGCTTAGGTGGCATATGGTTGGCGAAAACTAATAATATTCCTTTAATTGCTAGCTACCATACTCATCTTCCAAAATATCTGGAACATTACGGTATGGGTATGCTAGAGCCACTTTTGTGGGAATTACTTAAAGCAGCTCATAATCAAGCCTTGTTAAATTTGTGTACTTCCACCGCTATGGTCAATGAATTAAAAGATAAAGGTATTCAAAGGACTGCCCTTTGGCAAAGAGGAGTAGATACTTACAGTTTCAGACCAGATTTAAGAAGTGAGAAAATGAGAGATAAATTATTTGGAAAATATAAAGACGCTAATTATTTATTGATTTATGTAGGAAGATTATCAGCAGAAAAACAAATTGAGAGAATTAAACCAGTCTTAGAGAGTATTCCTAATGCTTGTCTAGCACTTGTAGGTGACGGACCGTATAGAAACCAGCTTGAAAAAATCTTCGAAAATACCAAGACTAATTTCATAGGATATTTATCTGGTGATGAACTTGCTAGCGCCTATGCCTCTGGAGATATATTTTTATTTCCCTCTAGTACAGAAACACTTGGTTTAGTTTTACTCGAAGCAATGGCCGCAGGATGTCCAGTTATCGGAGCCAATAAAGGGGGGATTCCAGATATTATTAGTGACGGGATTAATGGTTGTTTATATGATCCAGATGAAAAAGACAATGGGGTACAAAGTTTGATTGAAGCAACAAAAAAAATTCTAGAGAATGAAGATAAAAGAGAAATTATGAGAAAAGAGGCACGAAACGAAGCAGAAAAATGGGATTGGAATCAAGCAACGTTACAACTGCAAAATTATTATTCAGATACGCTTAAAGAAATAAATTAAATTTGATCTAAATTATTATGCTACGTGTGGGGGAGTAGGATTACTATATGAACTTAAAGGAAGTATTAGAGTAGCTATATTTTGATTCTTTTCAGGCCTTTTTTTCTTTGAGAATTTTTTACCAAAAGGTACTCTTATAACATTAGTACCCTCAATGGAACAAATCTTTGAGTTATCTCCAGAAAAATTATTTACAAAATTTGGTAAGTTGACGTTTTTAACTGGCAGTTGCTTAACATTACCAGATTTAAAATCTTTGGTCATAGCTTCAAATACCCCAAAAAAATTTGATGCTCGAATATTTTAATAAAAAAATTTAAAAAAATTCTATAAGAAAATATTAAATTTTTATTCACATTGATAATAACCAAGTAAATACAAGGACGCTAGTCCTTTAAGCACATTTTTTTTCTTCTAAAGTCTCATCTTGATTTACATTGCAAGAACAAATTAAATTTCGATCGCCATATGCATTATTGATCCTAGAAACTGAAGACCAAAACTTAATAGTTGTTGGAGTTTTATAGGGGAAAGAAGCCTTTTCTTTTGAATAAGGATATTGCCAATTATCAGCAATTAACTCTTTCAGAGTATGGGGAGCATTGCTTATTACATTATTATTTTTTAATTCATGATTATTTTCTATTTCACTGATTTCTTCTCCAATCAATAGCATAGCCTCACAAAATCTATCTACTTCTGCCAAACTTTCACTTTCAGTGGGCTCTATCATTATGGTTTCTGGAACAGGCCAACTAATAGTTGGGGCATGAAAACTATAATCAATTAATCGTTTAGCTAAATCATTAACACTCAATCCAGTTTTGGATTTCAAATCTCTAAAATCTAAAATACATTCATGTGCGACAAAATTATTTTTTCCTTTATAGAGAATCTTGAATTTATGTTTTAAGGAATGCGCAATATAATTTGCAGATAAAATTGCGTGCGAAGTTGCTTTCCTTAACCCACTAAGACCTGCCATTTTTATATACATCCAACTTATTGGAAGAATACTTGCACTCCCATGCTTGGCAGAAGATACGAAATTAAAACTATTAGATAAATTATTATCCATTAAAGAATGAGTAGGAAGGTATGGGCTTAAAGTTTCTGATGCTGCAACTGGTCCTACTCCTGGACCACCACCTCCATGTGGAATGCAGAATGTTTTATGTAAATTCAAATGACAAACATCAACGCCATAGTTTCCAGGTTTGCATAATCCAACCTGAGCGTTCAAATTTGCTCCATCTAGATAGACAAATCCTCCCACAGAATGAATTAAATCACATATCTTTCTGATTTGTAATTCAAAAACTCCATGAGTAGAGGGATAAGTCAACATAAGAGCCCCTATTTGGTTATCAAATTTCTTGACCTTGATTGACAAATCTTGATAATCAATATTTCCTTCATCATCACATTCAACAGTTAACACGTCAAAACCTGCCATAACTGCACTAGCAGGATTTGTTCCATGAGCACTTTTTGGAATTAAACATTTTTTTCTTAACAGTTCACCTTTTGATTCAAAATAAGAATTAATTGCCAATAAGCCGGCAAACTCTCCTTGAGAGCCTGCATTTGGTTGAAAAGAAACTGATTTTAAACCAACGATCTCACTTATCCATTTTTCTAGGTCAGAGATAATTTTTGAATAGCCTTTAGTTTGATCTGGTGGGGAAAAAGGATGCATGGAAGATAAATTAGCCCAAGAGACTGGATTTAACTCTGCAGCAGAATTTAACTTCATGGTACAGCTTCCCAATGGCATCATCCCATCTACCAAAGAAAAATCTTTTTCTGCAAGTCGGAATATATATCTCATTAATTCAGTTTCACTTTGGTAATTTGTGAATATATCTTGCTGCATCCATGCACTGGATCTCAAAGCTAAACTTTCAAGATGAAATTCTTTATCAAATTTTATATGCTCTAAATCTTCTTCTTTGTCTATAAGGTTTGCTATGAAAGTCAAAATATCTTTTATTTCTTTTTCATTACTAAGCTCATCTAAAGAGATCCCAAAGCCAGTTGAATTTTCAATAGTTGATCCCAACGGCAAAATTCTTAAGTTATAGCCATTTTTTAAAGCTTCATTATGGATCCTCTGGGAGTGCTCAGAATAAACATCAATACTATCAAATCTAATCCCATCAGGAATATCAAAACCTAAAGCAGCTAAACATGATTCTAAATTTATTCTCAACTCAACTAATCTCTTAGCAATTTGCGTTAATCCAGAGGGTCCATGATAAATAGCATAAAAAGAAGAAATTATGGCTAACAAAGATTGAGCAGTACAAATATTACTAGTGGCCTTTTCCCTTCTAATATGTTGCTCTCTTGTTTGCAATGCTAGTCTTAGAGACTTTTCTCCATTTTTAGATAGAGTTTGTCCAACAATTCTTCCGGGTATCAGCCTTTTATATTTTTCGCTACAAGCAAAATATGCTGCATGAGGGCCACCAAAACCCATTGGAACACCAAATCTTTGCATACTCCCCACTGCTACATCAACACCAAATTCAGAAATTGGTTTAATCAAAACTTGTGCTAGTGGATCAATACATGCTGCAACAATAATTTCTGATCTATGTGCTTGGGATATTAAGAATGTGGGATCATATAATTCCCCATTTTTACCAGGTAATTGCAACAACATTCCAAAAACATCATCATGATTAGGAGGGTTGCTTTGAATAAAGCGTTTTAAGGATATTCCCAAAGGTTTTGCTCTCGTTTGTAGAACATTAAAAGTATGATCGAAAACATTTGATTCCACTAAGTACACTTTTGAAGATTTATTTTTTCTTGCGGAAAAACTCATGGCCATAGCTTCTGCAGCTGCAGTACCCTCATCCAACAAAGATGCATTGGCGACAGGGAATCCAGTTAGTTCACAAACAATAGTCTGAAAATTAAATAGAGCTTCTAATCTTCCTTGTGCAATTTCTGCTTGATATGGAGTATAAGACGTGTACCACCTTGGATTTTCAAGAACATGTCTTTGGATTACTTTAGGCATATGATTGTCGTAATAACCAAGGCCTATAAGTGATCTAATTTTAGTATTTTTATTCGCAATCTCTTCTAATTCATTTAAAGCCTCAATTTCTGAACAACCTTGGGGCAATATTTCTGAAGATTTATCTTTAATCTGAATATCTTCAGGAATAACTTGATTTATAAATTGATCAATATTATTAAAACCAAGCTTGTTCAGCATAATTCTTTCATCATTTTCTCCTAACCCAAGATGCCTTTCTATAAACAAATTAGACCCAAATCTGGATGTCATATTAAAATATTTTTCTTTTAAAATAGCTCCTTTTAAAAAGTTTGCCTTATTTTGGTACAACCTTTAATTGATATTCCTCAGAAGTCATCAAATCAGCAATTGATACTTTTGATTCTGGTTTCAAAATGACTAACCAACCGTCTCCAATCGGATCATTCTGTAAAAGCTCAGGGTTGTCAATAACACTTTCATTTACAGATACTATTTCCCCTGAAAAAGGCACATAGACTTCCTCAACGGCCTTAACTGATTCTATTGTTCCAAAAGTCTCGCCTTTCTCTAAAGTTGCTCCTTCATCAGCTAATTCAACAAAAACAATATCTCCTAATTGATCTATAGCGAATTCACTAACTCCAATTTTTAAGAATCCATTTTCTTCCAAGACATATTCATGAGTATCAGCATAGTTGAGGTTGTCTGGAAACTTGTAAGACATGTTTAAGTAGATAAAGGAAGTAGAGAATCCTTTGAAATTAATTTTTCCTCTAATAATTCAGATAATAATCGAATTAATGCAATTTTGATGTGAGCTATGTGAGAACCACCTTGAACAAAAATATTGTAAGGATCTCTTAAAGGAGCATCAGCAGAAAATTCACTTGTACTACCTTCAATAAAGGTACCTCCTGCCATTAATAATTTTGAATCATATCCATCCATTGATGATGGAACAACATTCAGAAAAGAATCTACTGGTGAAGAATTTTGAAAAGATTGACAAACTTTTTGTACCAAATCAGGATTATTCAATCTTACTGACTGAATAAGATCAGATCTATAAGTTGCTGGCTCTGGTAAAACCTCAAATCCCAAATTTTTAAAGACTGCTGCAACCATATCAGCACCTTTTAGTGATTCGTGAACAATTTGTGGTGCTAAAAACAAACCCTGCAAAATTAATCTTCCTAGTCCAAAATTTATTCCTGCAGAAGAACCAATGCCTGGTGAGGTTAATCTAGAACATGCCATCTCAACCAACTCTGCATCTCCTGCAACGTACCCACCAGTAGGAACTATTGTTCCTCCCAAATTTTTAATCAATGATCCAGCAATTATATTTGCCCCTTTAGAAATTGGTTCACTGTCTTCAACAAGCTCTCCATAACAGTTATCAACAAAACATATACACTTAGGATCAAGAGAATGAATAAGACTACAAATTTTCTCTATCTGATGATTCGTAAGAGACTTTCTCCAACTATATCCACAACTTTTTTGTATGAATACTAATTTGCATGAATTTTCTTTAAAAAAATGAACAATTTTTTCTTCAAAAGAATCAAAATTCTCGCAGATATTTACTTGCTTATATTCAATGTCAAAATCTTTAAGTGATCCTTTTCCTCCTCCCCTTATTCCTATAACTTCTTCTAACGTGTCATATGGTTGTCCTGTAAGAGATAACATTAGATCTCCAGGTCGAAGAATTCCAAATAAGACAGAACTTATTGCATGGGTTCCACTTACAAATTGCATCCTCACAGCAGCCTTTTCAGCAAGAAACAATCTTGCAAAAACCGCATCAATTTTATCTCTAGATATATCATCATGACCACTACCAGAAGATTGATTGAAATGACTATTAGAAACTTTTTCTTCCTTAAAAATTGTCAAAATATTTTCTAATTTCTGGAAAACCTGATTAGACCTTTCTTGGAAAACTTTACTTAAACTCTCTTCGACGGAAAGAACAGCGTTTTCAGCCAGTTTTAAGTTATTGTCAAGAGTCATTTATTATGAAAATTAATGTTATTTTTCGGAAGCTAAATTTCTTAATTCTGCTAGGAAAGCATTAGGTCCCCGACCCTGAAAATAGGAAAGTTTTTTTGAAGCCTCATATAAATCAAGAAGTTCTCCATCTAATTCTTCTGCCGTATAATCTCTAATTCCTGCAATTACCTCAGCAAAACGTTCTCTACGGGCAGATTTATTGACAGCATAGGCTTCCATTACCTGCATTTTACAAGATCTCCAAGCCTTATTCTGACAAAAATGCACTGAAAGAGCATCACTTAAAGCAGAAGCTTCTTCATCTTCTATGTACCAGTCAAAAGATGAAGGTAGAGGTTTTAATCCTGAAAATATCTCGAATAACTCCCCGGCTGATAATGGATTACCAGAATCATTTTTTAGAGGTACTGCAGACTCTTCCAAAGATTTCCATAACTCTGGGTAATCACTTTCAAAACGATCCCTGATTTTTTCTATACCTTGATCAAGAATCGTATTAACTTGAGCCAAAGCAAGAAAAACTTCAGGACCTGGCGAAGATAACTTACCATTCCTAAGATTAGAAATTTGCGAATTATGAACTTTACCTAAATCAAGAACTTCAGACAGTAATGGTAATACTCTGTGAGACCATCCATTTCTTTCATGCCAAAGGTGTATCAAATGAGCCATAGCCCTTCGACCTCTAGATAATTTATCGCGATATCCGAGACTCACAGATAATTAAACTTATCAATAGTATAGTATGATAATATTACATATCGGTAATTTTGAAAATAGTATTTCAATATCATGAATTCAGTAATTTTCCAAAAAACAGCAAAATTAAAAAAACCTGTTCCAACTGAAAAAGTTATAGAACTCTCAGAAAAGTTACTAGAGCCTTCCAGTCATTCAAAAAGATATCCTCCAAGACTACATAAAACGTGGGGAACAATAGTTTTTATGGTTACGATTCATATTCTTTCTCTTATAGCTATACAACCAAAATTTTGGAGTCTCCCTGCAGTCACTTCATTATTATTTTTTTACTGGGTAACTGCTTGTTTAGGAGTCACCCTTGGATATCACAGATTGTTATCACACAGATCTTTCGTTGTACCAAGATGGTTAGAAAGATTTTTTGCTACCTGTGGAGCCATAAGTTGCCAGCATGGTCCAATAGATTGGGTAGGTTTACATAGGCATCACCACTCTTTCTCAGATACTGAAGTAGATCACCACAATAGTAAAAAGGGGTTTTGGTGGAGTCATATGGGTTGGATGTTTAAAGACGTAGAAGCACTAAAAGCTGTTCCTAAACTAAGTGCAGATTTAATCAAAGATCCATACTATAGATTTCTAAATAAATATTTTTTATTATTACAAATTCCTATTGGACTTTCTTTGTACGCAATAGGTCAAAAATTAGGAGTTGGAGGATGGGCTCTAGTCCTTTGGGGAATTCCATTGAGGCTTGTGGTTGTTTATCACATAACTTGGCTAGTCAACTCCGCTACGCATTGTTGGGGTAAAGCACCATTTGAGAGTGGTGATTCATCCAAAAACAATGCATGGGTTGCTGCATTAACTTTTGGAGAAGGTTGGCATAATAATCATCATGCATTTCCCAATTCCGCAAAACAAGGATTATTTAGAGGTCAGATAGATATAACATGGGAACATATTAAGATTCTTGCGAAATTTGGTCTTGCAAAAAAAGTAAAGTTACCCGCTAGGTCTTATTATTAACTATATTGTTCAATATTTTCATGGCTAAAAGAATACAAGTCGCATTAACTGAATCAATTGCATCACTAGGTAAAGAGGGAGATCTAGTTGAAGTAGCACCAGGATACGCAAGAAATTTTCTATTACCTTATGGCAAGGCAATGAATGTAACACCAGCAGTCCTTAAACAAATTGAAAGGAAGAAAGAAAAAGAAAAAATCGCTGCTGATAAATTAAAGCAAGAAGCTTTAGATTTCCAAACTGCATTATCTACAATAGGTAGGTTCATTATCAAAAAACAGGTTGGAGAAGATGGTGTCCTTTTTGGAACGGTTACCAATGGGGATGTTGCCGAAGCAATAGGAGCGGCAACTAAAAAAGAAATTGATAGAAGAAACATTACTGTTCCTGATATTCATAATTTAGGTTCCTTTACTGCAAAAATAAAATTACATCCAGAAGTAAATGCAGAAGTAAATATTGAAGTAACAAGTTAATCAATTTGTTGCATTATTTTGAAAAGTAGCCAGAGTATATATCTAAGCAATTAAAGATATGGTTTCCGTACCTTTTCCAAATAATGGGCAAAATAAAAATTTTAAAAAGGATTTTAATAGTGAAAATGCTGGATTAGTTCCTCCTCAAAACGTTCAAGCAGAGGAAGCAGTTCTTGGTGGCATACTTCTTGATCCAGACGCGATCGGAAGAATTGCAGACTTAATCAAACCTGAGGCTTTTTACATAAATGCCCATCAAGAGATTTATAGAACAGCATTAATGTTGCATACCCAGGGTAAACCAACTGATTTAACATCAATGAGTGCATGGTTAGCAGATAATGGATCACTAGAAAAAATTGGAGGAAACAGCAAACTGGTAGAACTTGTTGAAAATGTTTCCTCTACAGCTTCCATAGAACAAGTTGCTAATTTAATTAACGACAAATTCCTGAGAAGGCAACTTATCAGATCTGGTAATGAAGTGGTTCAACTAGGTTTTGATCAAACTCAAGATACTAATGAAGTTCTAGATAAAGCAGAGCAAAAAATATTTGAAATCAGTCAAGAAAAACCTTCAAAAGGTCTGACTCAAGCTGCTGAAATCCTTACAAGTACTTTCAATGAAATAGAGTCAAGATCATTAGGTACTTCAGTAGCTGGAATTCCTGTAAATTTCTATGATCTTGATGCGATGACTCAAGGTTTTCAAAGAAGTGATTTAATAATTGTTGCCGGAAGACCTTCAATGGGGAAAACTTCAATAGTTCTTAATCTGGCTAAAAATGTTGCACAATCTCAAGATTTACCTGTGTGTGTATTTAGCCTTGAAATGAGTAAAGAACAGTTGACATATAGATTACTCTCTATGGAAGTTGGAATCGAGAGTGGCAGGCTAAGAACAGGAAGATTACAACAAGATGAATGGCCGTTACTCGGAGAAGGTATCAATTCACTAGGTCAATTACCAATATTTATAGATGACAAGCCTAACTTAAGTGTTTTAGAGATGAGATCTCTTTGCAGAAGATTAATAGCTGAACAAAAAAAAGAACTTGGATTAATTGTGATTGATTACCTGCAGTTGATGGAAGGATCAACCCCTGATAATAGAGTGCAAGAACTTTCACGAATAACAAGAGGTCTTAAAAGCATGGCCAGAGAATTAAAAGTACCAGTAGTAGCTTTATCTCAGCTTAGTAGAGGAGTAGAGTCTAGAACGAATAAAAGACCAATGTTAAGCGATCTAAGAGAATCAGGATCTATTGAACAAGATGCAGATTTAGTATTAATGATTTATAGAGATGAATACTATAATCCAGAGACTGAAGATAGAGGAATTACAGAAATCATTGTCACTAAACATAGAAATGGACCCGTAGGAACTGTTAAATTATTATTTGAACCTCAATTTACGAGATTTAGGAATTTAGCAAATTAAATCGCTCCTAAAATGCAAGATCATCACTCAACAAATGAATTTTTTGATGTCATCGTTATTGGAGGTGGACATGCAGGATGTGAAGCAGCTATAACAACAGCAAAATTAGGATTTTCTACAGCCTTATTTACAATCAATTTAGATAGGATTGCCTGGCAGCCTTGCAACCCTGCTGTTGGCGGCCCAGCAAAAAGTCAGTTAGTACATGAAGTTGATGCGTTAGGTGGAATTATTGGTAAATTAGCTGATGAGACAGCAATACAAAAAAGAATATTAAATGCAAGTAGAGGTCCAGCAGTATGGGCATTAAGAGCTCAGACAGATAAAAGAGAATACTCAAAAAAGATGATTGAAATACTACAAAATACAGATAATTTATCTTTAAAAGAAGCAATGATTACTGAACTAGATATCGCAAAAACTGAAGAAATTGGATTGAACTCAAAAAAAATCTTAAAAAAAAGAATCAAAGGTGTAAGGACTTTCTTTGGTAGTTATTATTCAGCAAGATCAGTTATCATTACAGCGGGTACATTCTTAGAAGGAAGGATATGGATAGGAAATAAATCAATGTCAGCTGGCAGATCAGGCGAACAAGCAGCAAAAGGTCTTACTCAAAATTTGCACGAAATTGGTATTAAAACAGAACGTTTAAAAACAGGAACTCCAGCAAGAGTTGATAAAAGAAGTATCATTTTTAATGAATTAGATATTCAACCAAGCACTGCAGCAGATAAATATTTTTCGTTTGACCCAGATATAAAAAATAATATGCCTCAAGTTAGTTGTCACATCACAAGAACAACTCCCAAAACACATCAACTAATTCGAGACAATTTACATTTAACTCCTATTTACGGCGGTTTTATTGATAGTAAGGGACCAAGATATTGTCCATCAATTGAAGATAAAATCGTTAAATTTGCTGATAAGGAATCACATCAAATTTTCTTAGAACCAGAAGGAATCAATACCCCTGAAATATATGTACAAGGATTTTCTACAGGTTTACCCGAAAATATTCAATTAGAACTTTTAAGAACCTTACCTGGATTGAATGAATGTAAAATGTTGCGACCAGCATATGCTGTAGAGTATGACTATATACCTGCAACACAGCTCCAAACATCACTCGAAACGAAAGAAATTGAATATTTATTTAGCGCGGGACAAATTAATGGGACTACTGGTTATGAAGAAGCAGCAGCACAAGGATTAGTTGCAGGAGTCAATGCGACAAGAAAACTAAGCAAAAAAGATCCAATAATCTTCACTCGAGAAAGCAGTTATATAGGAACAATGATCAACGATTTAATTACCAAAGATCTCAAAGAACCATACAGAGTTTTAACTAGTAGGAGTGAATATAGGTTAACTCTTAGAGGAGATAATGCGGATAGGAGATTAACACCACTAGGTTATCAAATAGGGCTAATTAATGAGAAAAGGTGGTCGGCCTATCAAGAAAAAATGAAACTTCTTGAGGAAGAGAAATTTAGATTAAATAACACTCGTTTAAAAAATACCGAGGAAGTATCAAAAAAAATAGAATTAGAAACTGGATCAAAGATCAAAGGCTCAACAACTTTGAAAGAACTTTTAAAAAGACCAAACTTTCATTATTCAGATCTAATTAAATATAATTTGACTGAAAAAAATCTAGGCTCTTCAATACAGGAAGGTGTTGAAATAGATATTAAATACGAGGGTTACCTTAAAAGGCAAAAAAACAACATTGAACAAATAAATCGTCAAAGCTGTAAATCTCTGCCTCAAGAAATAAATTATGAGAAGATAGATACATTGTCTTTAGAAGCTAGAGAAAATTTGAACAAGATAAAGCCAAAAAATTTTGGTGATGCCTCAAAAATTCCTGGAGTTAGCAAAGCTGATTTAACTGCATTACTTGTTTGGCTAAAAATAAGAGAAATAAAAAAAGAAAAGGCAAATATTTTTGTCGAAAAAAAGTTATCATCTTAAAAGCATTCCGTCTGAGCACTGAATAATAAACTTTTTAACTCACCAAATATCTTATGGGAAGAAAAAGCCTCTACTTTTTTAGTGAAAAATTCACTACCAAAAATATCTGGTCCATGGAAATTAATGTTGCTTGGGGATGGAAGTCCAACTAGACATTTACAGCTTTTAACTAATCAAGAGACAAAAATTAAGTTAATTTCAATGCGAGCTGATCCTCTATTTATTGAAGAAGGTCCTAAAGAATTAAATCAATTAAATGGACCTTTAATTAGAAGACAAGTATGGATTAAAAACAATAATAAAAACCTAGCATGGGCTGAAAGTTGGTGGAATGCAGAACAAGTTAATGAAAATTTAAAAGCCAAAGAGGAACCAATTTGGAAGAATTTAACCCAAGACAGATCAGAATTGTTTAGAGAAGTTGACCGAATTTCACTTGTTAATTCAAATTGGTTAGAGGATCAATTTTGTTTTAAAGGTCCATTCTGGTCAAGAAATTATAGATTTTTTCGAGACAAAAAGCCCTTAACAATTATTAGAGAAGTATTCAATCCACATTTAGAGAGTTTATTAGGCTACTCAGGAATTAAAGAATTTACGAAACTATACTCTTCTTCTTCTTGATCTGGGAAGATTTCTTGATTTTGATTGAACTTGTTGGTTTGATTGAACTCTCGAATTATTATTCTCTTTTTCTGAAGCTCTTTGCCATCTTTCAACTTTGAAATCCATTTCATCTGGCCAATCTTCGTCCTCTCGCTCTCTCACATAAGGTAATTTTTTTTGCTCAGTTATATGTATATTTTTTGGTTGTCTTAAAGATATTGCTTCTAAAGGTCTTTTTGAGTGCTGTTTAGCAGATTCATAAGAATTTGATTCTCTAGAAAATGTCTTAATATCGCTGTTATCATCGTAAAAATTTTCATCATTCCAATCATCATTATCTTCATCAAAAAATAAATCCACTTTTTCAGATACCCATCTTCCTACTTTTTTCACACTCTTACTTGTTATTCCTTGAAAATCTGAGTTCCTTCTTTTTCCTGGTCTAGCACCAGATACTCCATCAACAAATTGTCTTCCAGTTTCGAAAATTTTATCAACCTGTTTATCAACAATATTTTTATCAAAACTATTTCTAAGATTTCTAATTCTCCTTGAATCCATAAATTATTTTGGTTTTTAAAATATAAACTACATTAAAAAAATAAATAATTCCAAATATAGAAACAAAAACACATCTTATATTTTTAATCAAACAAAATTAAACAGTTTTTATTCCATGATCCATTAAAGAAATTTACACAACATTTTTTACAGGCAATATTCTTTATCCTTTTCCTGTAGAAAAATTTCTCACCACAATTTTGACAAGTTCCTACGTATTTTAATTCTCTCCTTTCAATAGGAAATGAGTGCCTCACAGAAATTTGAAAATTCTTCTCTTTCTTATTAATTTCATTCATCTTTTCTAAGAAATTTGGACCATGTATCTCATTTTTTTTTAATATCCTATCTACCCATGCATGAATCATTTCATGACATAAAGTACTATTTATTTCACTAGTAGATAATTTACTCAAAATAGGTTTCGATAAGATAATTTCAGAATCTATAAAACCATTAATACGTTTTCTTTTATAAAAGCCAGCAGTAGTTTTTAATCTATTATCACTCCATCTAACTTTTACTAAAGGGTGATTGTTAATCGTTAAAGAATTTTCAAAATATTGGCTATTAAATCTATGAAATAAGGGTAAAAGAGGAATTACAGGCATTATGGATTAAAATTAATATTATTTTGACAAAAAAAGCCATCAAAAACGATTTCTTTTCTTAAAGTAATAAAAAGCTCAAATTAACATGGATGCAACACTAGTTAAAGATATCGGTATTAAAGCATTATTAGTTGGCGGAGCTGTACTAGTTTCTTTTTGGACTTTTAATGCAGTCAAATTAGTTATAAGCGCCAGAGGAATTAATCCATTAGTAAGAAAGTTTTTCGATCAAATAGCTGCTGGCAGAATTGATGCAGCTTATGGTTTGACTACAAAAACTTATAAAACTCATGTAAAACGACAAGATTTTCTTAAATTTTTAGCTAGTTTAAACCTCAATAAATACAGAAATTTAAAATCAGGAAGACCTAGAGTCCAAGAAGATCAAATCATAATAACTTTGAATTTAAAATCAGAAGACAAACAAGATGAGCTCCCATTAGATTTTACTTTTGCAAAAACTGACAATGATTGGAAAATAGACAGAATAGCTAAAGTGAATTAATAATTTCTTGTGAGGCAAAAAGAATTGTTTAAGGAAGAAATAATAAATCAATTAGAATTACACCCAAGTAGATTAGACAAAGAAAAAATCATCTCAGAAGCAATGGAAAAAGGTCTAGATGATTTTTTTGAAGGTATACGTATGGCACTTGATCCATTAGTAACTTTTGGTGTAAAAATTGTCCCTGAGAAGGAGACTGAAAAAAGTCAAAATTTTTTATGGGAAGATTTTAGAAAATTAGCCAATAAGCTTATTCAAAGAGAACTTACTGGTCACGCTGCTCGCGACGCAATTCTTACGGCTATGGAATCTGCAACAAAAGAAGAGTGGAATGGATTTTATAGACGAGTTTTAATTAAAGATCTTAGATGTGGTGTATCTGAAAAAACAATCAACAAGATAGCAAAGAAATTTCCCAAATACGCTATTCCTATTTTTTCTTGTCCTTTAGCTCATGACAGTGCAAATCATGAAAAAAAAATGATAGGAAAAAAGCAAATTGAAATCAAATTAGATGGTGTACGGGTCTTAACTATTATTAGACAAAATAAAGTAGAAATGTTTTCTCGTAATGGGAAACAATTCCATAATTTTGGTCATATTATCTCAGAAATAGAAAAAGCCTTAAAAGAAGACCCAGCACCTTATGACTTAGTACTCGATGGTGAAGTGATGAGCGCTAACTTTCAAGATTTAATGAAACAGGTACATAGAAAAGATGGCAAACAAACCAAAGACGCAGTTCTCCACCTATTCGACTTATGTCCCCTTGAAAAATTTCAAAAAGGGAGATGGAACACTAGTCAAACAAAAAGAAGTTTATTAGTAAAAGAATGGGTGGCAAAACATTCTATGCTTCTAAAACATATACAAACACTTGAATGGGAAAATGTAGATCTCGACACTATTGAAGGACAAAAAAGATTTGTAGAGCTGAATAAATCTGCTGTGGAAGGTGGGTATGAAGGAGTAATGATTAAAGATCCTGATGCTATGTATGAATGTAAAAGAACACACAGTTGGTTAAAAGCAAAACCTTTCATTGAAGTCACTTTGAAAGTTGTATCAGTTGAGGAAGGTACAGGTCGCAACAAAGGGAGACTGGGCGCAATCCTGGTAGAAGGTGAAGATGATGGGTATGAATATAGTCTTAGCTGCGGAAGCGGATTTAGTGATATTCAACGTGAAGAATATTGGTCAAAACGTAATCATCTAGTTGGTCAACTTGTAGAAATCAGAGCTGATGCAAAAACCAAGTCAAAGGATTCGGTGGCTTTTAGTCTTAGGTTTCCTAGATTTAAATGCTTTAGAGGATTTAAAGATGGAGAAAAAGTTTAAATTTTAAAAATAATATCAACAAAGTAGTCAAAGAAAAATGTGGTTTTAATAAAAAAATAAAAATCTTAGCTATAAAATATAAGAATAATTATCAGGACTTTTTGAGAGACTTATGACGAAGAAAACAGTTTTCAAATTCATAAAAACCCCTTGTGGACAGGCAAAATATATCGAATTAGAAGCCAACAAAACTTTACTAGGTAAATTAAGGCTTTTGTGGTTTATCTTAATTGCATCAATTAGAGATTGGAATATTAAAGAGTAAATTCTTAGGAGTTTTCAAAAAATTCCCTAGAGTATTTAGCTGAGAAATATACAACTAAAAAAGTTGAACTAATTCCAACGATAGTCATATATAAATTATTTGGTGATTGCACATTTTTTAGCTCCTGAATATTTTTTGCCAAACTACCTATTGAGCAATAAAGAAAAGTTCCTGGAATGATTCCAAGTAGACCAAGAGCGAAATCTCGAAATCTAACATTATTTAAACCATAAAAATAATTAAGAATACTAAAGGAAAATATGGGCGATAATCTCGCTAAAAAAATTAATTTAAGTCCGCCTTTTTCTACTACTTTTTCCATAACACTTAATTTTGGATAACGGCTAAAAAGATTTTTTAGCTTTTTTGCAAAAAAACTTTTTGATACAAAAAAAGCAACTAATGCTCCTATAGAAGCAGAGAAAAAAACGATAATTGATCCTAAATATGAGCCATATAAAAAACCTGATAATAAAGATAACCAAGAAGCTGGAAGTATTAATAAAACAATTAAAATATAAATGCAAATAAACAAAAATATCCCAATTCCAGTATTAAAAAAAAATGACAAATTATAAATATTTTCAAGAAATATATTCATTCTCAATTCAAAAGTTCGAGTTTTTTAGTAATTCTCTGCTTTTGCACCGAACCCTCATTTAATTTAAATCTGCATTCATCAACAATATCTTTTGGAGCCTTATCAATAAAATTTTTATTAGATAATCTCTTATTTAAATTTTCTAACTCAATAGTCACCTTTGTTAAATCCTTGGTTAACCTTTCCTTTAATGAATCTATATTTACAAAATCCTGAAAAGGCAAGTAAACCTCTAAATCACTTATTATCCCAGAAAAAGATTTAGATAAATCTTTTTTATCAACAGCATTAGTTTTAAAAATAAACACTTCAGAAGATTTAGTTAAGTTTTGAATATCGTCAACTAAAGTTTTTAAGAAATCAATCAATTCATCATTGTCTGAAATTAAATATACAGGACCTTTTTCTGATGGCTTAAGACCTAATTCAGCTCTTAAATTTCTAATCAGCCTAATAATTTCAAAGAGTTGCTGAAAGGAATTATCCAGCTTATTATCAACAAATTTATTTTCGTGAATTGGCCATTTTTGAAGAGATAATAATGCATTATCTGGTCTTATTTGCAGTACATGCCAAAGTTCCTCAGTAATGTGCGGCATAAAAGGATGAATCATTACCAAAATATCATTGAGCACTTTTATTAAAACTTTTTCAGATATTTGACTATTTTTAGTCTCTTTATTATTAAACCTTTGTTTAGCAAATTCTACATACCAGTCACAAAAATCATTCCATGCAAATTCATATAGAAGTTTTGCAGATTCTCCCAATTTATATTCTTTCAACAAAGCAGCCACTTTTATATTTACCTGATTCAATTTTGATAAAATCCACTTATCACATAACTCTAAAGAAGTTTCATCACTCCCATTAAGCGAACAATTATTGTTAGAAGTTTTATTAATTAACACAAATTTAGTTGCATTCCATAACTTATTCGCAAAATTTCTTGAAGCTTCAACAGTTGAAGATGTTTCTTTTTTTCTATCAAAATCAAGCCTGATATCTTGTCCAGCGCCTGCAACTTCTCTAATTAAGGCAAATCGTAGAGCATCAGAACCATATTTATCAATTAATAGTATTGGATCAATACCATTACCTGAACTTTTACTCATTTTTTTATTGTTTTCGTCTCGAACTAAACCATGAATATAAACATCCTTAAAAGGAATATTATTCGTAAAAGTATTCCCCATCATTGTCATTCTGGCCACCCAGAAAAAAATAATATCGAAACCAGTAACAAGAACATTATTTGGATACCATTTTTTAAAATCAGGATCATTTTTATTTGGCCAACCAAGGGTTGAGAAAGGCCATAAACCACTTGAGAACCATGTGTCCAAAACATCTTTATCACGAACCAATTTAATATTGAATCCAAATTTTTTATTAGCTTCGATTAACGCATCTTCTTCATTTCTTGCAACTATATACGGAGTGTTTTGTTCTATTGAGTCTTGAGATTCATCTAAAACATACCATGCTGGTATTTGGTGCCCCCACCACAATTGGCGACTAATACACCAATCATTAATATTCTTTAACCAGTCCTTATAAACTTTCTCCCAGCGTGGAGGAATAAAAGATGGTTTTTTAGAATCAATTTCATTAAGACATCCTTTTGATATATCATCCATTTTCAAAAACCATTGTGTTGACAATAAAGGTTCAATTGGCACCTTACCTCTATCAGAAAAAGGAACAGTATGTTTATAATCCTCTATCTTTGTCAAAAGGCCCAAGTTATCCAATTCTTTGATAATTTTCTTTCTAGCTTCATATCTATCTAAATTTTGAAAAATACCTGCATTAATATTTAAGGTTCCATCTTTGTTCATTACATTAATCTGTTTTAGATTATGCCTTTTTCCTATTGCAAAATCATTTGGATCATGTGCTGGAGTAACCTTCACACAACCCGTACCAAAATCTTTATCAACATGTGAATCAGCGA
Source organism: Prochlorococcus sp. AG-355-P07 (assembly GCA_003280575.1). GTDB lineage: Bacteria > Cyanobacteriota > Cyanobacteriia > PCC-6307 > Cyanobiaceae > Prochlorococcus_A. The sequence goes on from QCEN01000003.1 coordinate 145,463, forward strand.
TGATAGGTATTTCTCTATCAACAAAAGGGACTTTTACTTTGACACCAATAAATTCTTTATATCTATCATCATCAGGATTAACTGCCACAGCAGTATCACCCAAAAGAGTTTCTGGTCTTGTTGTTGCAACTTCTAAGTACTTATCTAACTGTTCACCACTTTCAGAAATTAAAGGGTATTTAAAATGCCATAAATGACCATTTACTTCTTGCATTTCAACTTCAAGATCACTTACGGCAGATTGAGATTCAGGACACCAATTAACCAAATATTCGCCTCTATAAATTAAATTCTTTTTATAGAGAATATTAAAAGCCTCAATAACTGCTTCATTTAATTTTTGATCAAGAGTAAATCTTTCTCTAGTCCAGTCAACTGAATATCCTATCCTTTTTAATTGAGAAACTATTCTTCCACCACTTTGTTCTTTCCATTTCCATGCTCTTTTAAGAAAGTCATCTCTTCCGATATCCTCGCTTGTTTTGCCTTCACTTTTTAATTGTTTTTCAAGAATAGTTTGAACAGCTATTGAAGCATGATCAGTTCCTGGTAAGCACAAAACATTCTTGCCTAAAAGTCTTTGGAAACGTACTACAACATCTATCAAAGCCGTATTAAATGCATGCCCCATATGCAAAGATCCAGTTACATTTGGTGGCGGAATAACAACACAAAAAGGCTCCCCATCATCCTCAGGGTTAGGACTAAACGCCCTAAGATTTTCCCATTTTTCTTGCCACTTTTTCTCTACTTCAAAAGGTGAATAATTCTCTAAAGATAATTGATCATTCATCACTGTCATGTCCAAATTTTATTTCAATAAACTTTTTGTTTATTTTATCTTGAGAGCAACCAATTAATGTAAATAATATTAGTTTGCAAAAAAAGACACATACATTCTACAAAAGTTTGAAGCCAGAACCGCAGGAACAACGTTTTGCATTTTTTGGTGTTGAAATAAGAAATCCACCACCGCTCAAATCGCCGTAATAATCTAATTTTAAATCTTTAAGTAAATTAAACTTTTTCACATCCGCGAATAAAGTTACTCCTTCAGTTCTTGAAATAGGGGATCCATTACATTTACCTGGCCTTAATTTAATATGCATCCATCCTTCGGAACAATTTTTATCCTCTACCAAATCAATAGACATTTCTCCTGGAGAACCTCCAAAAGAAGCTTGCCTAGATAGTTCTGAAGCAGCACTTTGACTGATTGAAAGATTGACGATCTCAGTCATTAGAAAAATAATAAATGGGCGATCCAGGGTTCGAACCAGGGACATCCTGCTTGTAAGGCAGGCGCTCTACCGCTGAGCTAATCGCCCTTATAATAAACCATTCTAATAGATGAAGTTGAAATATTTATACTAAGTATTTAAATATTTCATGATTGAGGCAAAATTAAATTAATAAAATATATCCTATGTACTCAAACAATAGATATAACTTACAAAAAAATTCAGATTTAGAGACTTTAGAAAGCTTTAAAATTTTAATATCTAATATCAAATCATTAAAAGATAAAACTTGGGGATGCCCTTGGCAGAAAATACAGTCTCATAAATCGTTGATCCCATTTTTACATGAAGAAAGTAATGAGTTTATAGATGCGATATATGAAAAAAAGGCGGATAACATATGTGAAGAGTTAGGAGATCTTTTATTACAAGTAATGCTTCATGCTGAAATCGGTTATGAAAAAAAAGAATTTGAACTAAATGATGTTATAAAAAATCTAAACAAGAAAATTATTAATAGACATCCATATATTTTTAAAAAAAAAGAAAAAGTATCTTTAGAAAAATCGCAACAAATTTGGGAAAACATTAAAAATTCAGAAAAAGAAACACCTCATATTGAATCATCAATTAGTAAAAATTTAAAAATGAAAATCAAAAATTTACCTCCAATGGTTGGAACAGATAAAATTACAAATGTTGTTAAAGAATATGGTTTTAAATGGGAGTGTACCGATCAGATTTTTGAAAAGTTAGAAGAAGAGATTAGTGAATTAAAGGAAGCAATTAAATGTAATAATGATTCAGAAATAAAAAATGAATTTGGGGATATTTACTTTACCCTTCTGAATCTCTCAAACTTTTTAAAAATAAATCCCGAATCAGCTCTTCAAAAAACTAATAAGAAATTTTTAAACAGATTTTCAATCGTAGAAGAGCATGCAGGAGATAATATTAAAAAACAAACTCCCAAAGACTTTCAACGGCTTTGGCAAATAGCCAAGCAAAAAATGGCAGGAAAAGTGCCTAAAAGCAAATGAAAAACATTACAACATGGATAGATGAATATCATAAAGGCTCAAGATTCGGCCTAAATGGGAAAATTTTAATTAAAAAAACCTCAAAATATCAAGAAATTATTGTTATTGAAAATAAATATTATGGTAAAGCTCTAATGTTAGATGGTTGCTGGATGACATCATTAAAAGACGAGAAATATTATCATGAGTGTCTTGTGCATCCTGCATTAAGTAGGATTGACGAAAAATCTAATGTACTAATTATTGGCGGTGGTGACGGTGGTACTGCAAGAGAATGCATGAAATATACTCAAATATTAAAAATTGATCTCGTAGAGATTGATGGGGAAGTAATCAAAATATCCAAAAAATTTTTAAAAGAAATTGGAGGCAAAGCATGGAATGACAAAAGATTAAAGATTCATATTGATGATGGTGTTCAATGGGTAAAAAAAACAAAAGATAATTTTTACGACGTTATATTTATAGATTGCTCAGATCCCTCAGAATTTTCAAATTTATTATTTTCAGCTTCATTTTATAAAGAATGTAAAAGAATACTTAAACCAATGGGGATATTAGCAACGCAAAGCGAATCACCTGAATCCTTCAAAAATATGCACATAAAGATTTTGAAAACCCTAAAAAATATATTTAAAGTTTCTGAAACTATGTATTCCTTTGTTCCTATATATCCAAGCGGGATTTGGAGTTGGACATTCGCTTCTTCAGAAGATCTAAATTTATCAAAGGAAAATTATGATGAAGCGCTAAAAATAGAAAAAGGATGTGAAATTTGGAATTTAAATTTTCAAAATGCCGCATTCAAAATGATGCCAAATAAAATTGTAAAAGAACTAGATTCATAAGATGACAAAAAATTTATTTGATAACGAAAATGCAATTTATATGGGAGCACAAAGAAGTCCTGAGAATTGCTCAATTGGTATCTTTGGAGTTAATTATGACGGGACATGTTCGTTTAAACCAGGAGCAAGATTTGGTCCAGAAGCAATAAGACAAGTCAGTTCTTGTTTAGAAACATATTGTCCAAAACTAAAAAAAGACTTAGAAGATATTATGTATGTTGATTTTGGATCAATACTAATTGATAAAAATGACTCAAAGTCCATTATTGAATCGGTTAAATCAGCAACAAATTATTTAATTAGTAAACGCCTTAGTCCTATTATGCTTGGAGGCGAACATTCTATTACAAGTGGAGCTATTGAAGCATTAGTAAAAAAATATCCAGATTTGATATTAGTTCAACTTGATGCTCATGCAGATTTAAGAGAATCATATATGGGAAATGAACATAGTCATGCTTGTACTATGACAAGATGCTTAGAAGTACTACCTGAAAAGAAAATTTTGCAAGTAGGAATAAGAAGTGGGACTAAGGAAGAATTTAAAATTATGCATAACAACAACCAATTAGTTAACTTTTATCCAGGCGGAAATGCACATGAATTAAAACAAGCTCTAATACCATACGTTAAGTCTCCAATCTATTTAACAATAGATTTAGATTGGTTTGATCCCAGTTTATTAGCAGGGACGGGTACTCCTGAACCGGGTGGATTTTTTTGGAATGATTTTGAAGAAATACTGAAAACTTTAAAAGAATTTAGAATTGTGGCTTCTGACATTGTGGAATTATCTCCAGAAATTGATAAAAGCGGAGTAAGTAGCGTAGTTGCAGCCAAAGTACTTAGAAGCTTAATTTTGTCATTAGAAAATATGCAATAAAAAATTTCTAAACTACAGTGTAAAAATAATAAATAAAAACTAAATATTTCATGGATTTGCGGAAAAGTCCTCTTTATTCAAAATATGTTGAATCCAATGCAAAATTAGTGGATTTTGCGGGTTGGGAAATGCCTATATCATTTTCAGGATTAATTAAAGAGCATGAATCAGTTAGATCTACAGCAGGATTATTTGATATTTCTCATATGGGTGTGATATCTGTTAAGGGAATCAATCCAAAGGATTATATACAAAAATTTTTTCCTACTAATTTATACTCCTTTTCTGAAGGTCAGGGACTTTATACAGTAATGCTCAATGATAAAGGAGGAATAATAGATGACTTAATAATTTATGACCTTGGTATACAAGAAAATGACATATCAGAATTATTGTTAATAGTTAATGCAAGTAGATATGAAAAAGATTTTCAGTGGATAAAAAATAATTTAAATAAGGATGAAATTTCGATAAAAAACTTTAAAAAAGACAAAGTACTTTTAGCATTACAGGGGAAAAACTCATTCGATTTATTTGAAGAATGGATTGAATCTTCGATCTCACATATACCTAACTTTGGATGCGAATATAAAATTTTTGAACATATTTCGTCTGAAGAAAAAATTTTCTTTTCAAAGACAGGATATACAGGTGAAAATGGTCTAGAAATACTTTTATCTAAAAAAGCAGCAATTAATTTATGGGATTTCTCAATTTCCAAAAATGTTGCACCTTGTGGTTTAGGAGCTAGAGATACTCTTAGACTTGAAGCAGGCATGCATCTTTATGGTCAAGACATAAATGAAGAAACTTCTCCATATGAAGCAGGGTTAGGCTGGCTAGTACATCTAGAAAATAATCATGAATTCTTTGGAAGAAGATTTCTTGAAGAGCAGTCAAGATTAGGTATTCAAAAAAAGTTAGTTGGTCTCTCCATAACAGGTAAAGCAATAGGAAGAAAAGGTTGCGCAGTTCTTAAAGGTGAAGAAAATATTGGGACTATCACAAGCGGCAGTTGGTCTCCAACTAAACAACAAGCTATAGCTTTTGCATACATCAATACTTCACATGCCTTAATAAATAATGAAGTTCAAATATTAATAAGAGGCAAAAAATTCAAAGGGATTATCACTAAAAGATCGTTTTATAAAAAAAATTATTAACTAAATTTACCCTTAAAGAATTATTATAAGTTATTGATAAATAAATCATACTTAGATGAGAAACAAAATCTGCAAAGAAATCAATAATACAGACATTGGTAAATTAGTTAATTTATGCGGATGGGTAGATAGAAGAAGAGATCATGGTGGTGTAATTTTTATTGATTTAAGAGACCATAGTGGATTCCTACAAATAACAATTAACCCCGATGATGGTGCAGATCTTTTTAAACAAGCAGAAAATCTAAGAAATGAGACAGTAATAATGGTTAGCGGAATTATTAATGAAAGGCCCAAAGATTCCATAAATACAAATTTAAGTACTGGAGAGTTGGAGCTTAAGGTTAAAGATTTGCAAATTCTCAACCAAATTAAAAAAAACTTACCTTTTCCAGTTTCTATACATGATTATGAAAATACAAAAGAGGAACTCAGATTAAAATATAGATACCTTGATTTAAGAAGGGGAAAAATACTAGAAAATTTAAAAATAAGACATAAGATTATTAAAGTTGCTAGAGAATTTCTTGATAATTTTGGTTTTACAGAAGTAGAGACCCCATTACTTACGAAATCAACTCCTGAAGGCGCTCGCGATTTTCTTGTTCCTTCACGTCTTTCAAATGGAGAATTTTTTGCTTTACCTCAATCCCCACAACTATTTAAACAACTTTTAATGGTTGGAGGCCTAGACAAGTATTATCAAATCGCAAAATGTTTCCGTGATGAAGACTTGAGGGCAGATAGACAGCCAGAGTTTACTCAATTAGATATTGAGATGAGCTTTGTTAGTGAAGAAAAAATAATTTCTTTTAATGAAAGTCTCATAAAAAAAATATGGAAAGAAGTCTTAAATATTGAATTTAATAATGCTTTTCAAAGAATGTCATGGCAAGCAGCAATGGATAAATACGGCACTGATAGACCAGATACTAGATATCAAATGTTATTAAAAGATTTAGGAGGTGTATTAGGTGATATTGGATTTAATATTTTCACCAAGGCAATTAAGTCTGGAGGTTATATAAAATCCATAACAGTCAAAGGAGGTAATTCAAGTATTAGTAACGTAAGAATTAAACCAGGAGGTGACATTTTCCAAGTAGCTCAAGATGCAGGAGCTGGTGGTTTGGCCTTTATAAGGGTCAAAGGAGATGAGCTTGAGACTATTGGGGCAATTAAAAATAATTTAAGTGAAGAGAATATAGCTGATATTTTAAAAATCACAGAAGCAAAAGATGGAGACTTAATCCTCTTAGGAGCTGGAGATAAACAAATTGTCAATCAGTCATTAGATAGAGTTAGACAATATATCGCAAAAGACTTAAATCTCATTGATAAAAGTAAATGGAATTTCTTATGGGTAACTGACTTCCCGATGTTCGAGAGAAATGAAGAGGAAAATAGATATGAAGCTTTACATCATCCTTTTTGTTCTCCTAAAAATATAAAATCTGAGGATTCTGAAAACTTGAAAAAAGAAATTGAGAGCTCTACAGCAAATGCTTATGACTTAGTTCTTAATGGATTGGAGTTGGGAGGTGGCTCGTTACGTATTCATGAAGCGAACTTACAAAGAGAAGTTCTAAAAACGGTAGGACTTACTGATAAAGAGATTGATGAAAAATTTGGATTTTTAATAGAAGCACTAGAAATGGGTGCTCCTCCTCATGGTGGAATAGCATTTGGATTGGATCGTATTACCATGCTGATCATTGGTGCAGATTCAATCAGAGAAACCATTGCTTTTCCAAAAAATCAACAAGCAAAATGTCTTCTTACAAATGCGCCTTCAAATGTCTCAGAATCACAATTAAAAGAATTAGATATCGAAATAACAATTGATGAATAAGAATATATATGGATGTTCTAAAAGTTTTTTGTTTAAATAAAATATAAGGAGGATTTGCTTAATTAAAAATATTTAATGTCAAAATTTGTTTTTGTCACCGGAGGAGTAGTTTCTAGCATTGGCAAAGGAATTGTAGCTGCAAGCTTAGGTAGATTATTAAAGTCTAGAGGATATAGTGTTTCAATATTAAAACTAGATCCATATCTAAATGTTGATCCAGGCACAATGAGCCCTTTCCAACATGGAGAAGTATTTGTAACCGAAGATGGGGCTGAAACGGATCTAGATTTAGGTCATTATGAAAGATTTACTGATACTGCAATGACTAGGTTGAATAGTGTAACAACTGGATCTATTTATCAAGCAGTTATTAATAAAGAAAGAAGAGGTAGTTATAATGGTGGAACGGTGCAAGTAATACCTCACATAACGGGAGAAATTAGAGAAAGAATTCATAGAGTAGCCGCTAACAGCAATGCAGATATTATTATTACTGAAATTGGTGGAACAGTTGGTGATATTGAATCTTTACCTTTTTTAGAAGCAATAAGAGAATTCAGAAATGATGTCAAAAAGAATGATGTTGCATACATACACGTAACATTACTTCCCTACATCAAAACCTCTGGAGAAATAAAAACTAAGCCAACACAACATTCAGTAAAAGAATTAAGATCAATTGGCATTCAGCCAGATTTACTTGTATGCCGAAGTGATAAATCAATAAATGAAGGACTTAAAAAGAAACTTAGTGGATTTTGTGGTGTAAATATTAATTCAGTAATAGAGGCATTAGACGCAGATAGTATTTATTCTGTGCCTCTTGCTTTAAAAAAGGAGGGTTTGTGCAAAGAAACTCTGAAGTATCTTGAACTAGAAGACAAAGAATGTGATTTGAAAAATTGGGAAGCACTAATTCACAATCTAAGAAATCCTGGGGATCCAATAAAAGTTGCTCTTGTAGGCAAATATATTGAACTTGGAGATGCATATTTATCTGTAGTTGAAGCTTTAAGACATGCATGCATTGAAAATAAGGCTTCATTAGATTTACATTGGGTTAGTGCTGAAATGATAGAAAAAGATTCAGCAGAAACTTACTTAAATGAAGTTGATGCAATTGTGGTACCTGGAGGATTTGGAAATAGAGGAGTTAATGGCAAAATTTCCGCTATAAAATTTGCAAGAGAAAATAAAATTCCTTTTTTAGGCCTGTGCCTTGGTATGCAATGTGCAGTTATAGAATGGGCAAGAAATGTAGCTAATCTTCCAGATGCATCTAGTTCAGAACTAAACCCAGATACTCCCAATCCAGTGATACATTTATTACCAGAACAGGAAGATGTAGTTGATTTAGGTGGGACAATGAGACTTGGAGTTTATCCATGTCGATTGACAAAAAATACAACTGGAAAAAACTTATATGATGAAGATGTTATTTATGAGAGACATCGGCATAGATACGAATTTAATAATTACTACAAACAAAGTTTTTTAGATTCCGGATACAAAATTAGTGGTACATCACCAGATGGCAGATTAGTTGAGTTAATTGAGCTAGAAAATCATCCTTACTTCTTAGCTTGTCAATATCATCCTGAGTTTTTATCAAGACCTGGAAAACCTCATCCTTTATTTCAAGGTTTAATAAAAGCCTCTCAAGAAAAGTTAACTCAATCAAATTAATATTATTTATTTTTTTGAATGAAAAAATGACAAATTTTTTACCCTTAGTTGAACAATTTCATTCATTACAAGGTGAAGGTTATCACGCTGGAAAGAGTGCTTTTTTTGTGAGATTAGCTGGTTGTAAAGTTGGATGTTCGTGGTGCGATACAAAGAATTCATGGGATGAAAAAAAATACCCCCATATACCAATTGAAAAAATAATAGATCGCATAAAAATTGCTAGGAGCAAAGGAGCATCTTTTTGCGTTATTACAGGTGGAGAACCTTTACAACATAACTTAGATAATTTTTGCAAAGCCATCAAAAAAATGACGATGGGAGAAGAACAACACTCAATGAAGATTCATATTGAGACAAGTGGAGTTAATTCGATATCAGGAAGTTATGACTGGATTACTTTATCTCCTAAAAGACACTCACCTCCAAAAAATTATTTTTTAAAAAACTGTAATGAAATGAAAATAATCATAAATGAAATAAAAGATATTGAATTTGCTATTCAAATAAAAAAAGAGACTTTAAAGCAATATCAACTCTCAAAAAGCGAAGATGTCTTAAAAAAAGAAGATAAAATTTTTTATTTACAACCAGCATGGAACAATAAGAAGGGGTTTTCACTTGCTATTGATTTCGTAAAAAATAACCCTGATTGGAAATTAAGCCTTCAAACTCACAAATACTTAAAAATTAAATGAAATCATATGATTCTTAAAAATAAATCGATAGTAGTTTTGTTATCTGGAGGTTTAGATTCTTCTACAGTAACTGGTATCGCAAAAAAATCCGAAGCTAAAATTTTTGGGCTTTCATTTGACTACGGTCAACGTCATAAAAAAGAATTAAATTCTGCATCAATAATTGCAAAACACTTTGATATCGAAGAATTTAAAATCATTAAGCTTGACTTATCTTTATGGGGAGGCTCTTCTTTAACTGATACTCAAAAAAATATTCCGATAGAAGGAGTACAAACTAATCAAATTCCTAATACTTATGTTCCTGGGAGAAATACTATATTTATTTCCGTTGCACTAAGTTACGCCGAAGCAATAGATGCTGATTTTATAGGATTAGGAGTTAATGCACTGGATTATTCTGGTTATCCAGATTGCAGACCTGACTATATTAAAAAATTTCAAGAATTAGCAGATTTAGCTAATAAAAGAGGAAGAGAAAATAACCCAATAAAACTTTGGACACCACTATTAGATCTAAATAAAGAGGAAATTATTAAATTAGCTTTCGATAATCATGTCCCTTTAGATCAAACATGGAGTTGTTATTCAGGAAATTCAAAACCATGCGGTAAATGTGATAGCTGCAGAATTAGAAATACCGCTTATGAAAATTGGCTCAATAACAAAAAATGAAAATAAAAAAAATAATTCTAGAAAAATGGATAGATCCAGCACTGATTACGCATCATTTAACAGGCAAATTCGGCGATAAAGGATTAGCTTGGCTAGACAGTGATGGTGGAGACAATGGGGAATGGTCAATAATAGGAATTAAACCTAAAAAAACAATTCAATCAAGAGATATCAATAACTTAGACAAAACTAATAATCCCTTTAACAATTTAAAAAATATCGAAAAAGGATTTTGGATCGGATGGTTAAGTTATGAAGCTGGTGTTTATATAGAACCAAAAAACCCATGGCGACAAACTAATATGGCAACTTTATGGATTGCATCATATGATCCAATCATTAAATGTAATTTAATAAAAAAAGAAATAATTATCGAAGGCACAAACTCATCTGAACTATTGAAATATAAAAATATAATCAACAATATAAAAACTATTGAAGAAGAAAAAATTATTAAAACAAATTTGAATTTTGATTTTTCAAAAATTAATTTGGACGAAATTACCGAAAAATTTCAGAAAAATATTTTTGAATTGAAAAAATTAATCTCCCTAGGGGATTTATTTCAAGCAAACTTAACAACTAAATGCGAAATTGAATCTTCCAAAAACTATAATCCTCTAGATATTTATTTAAAAATAAGAAGGAAATTAAGAGCTCCCTTTGGAGGAATAATAATAAATAATAATGATAATTATAAAGAGGCGGTATTATCTACCTCGCCAGAAAGATTTATAAAAATAGATAATAAAAATTTTGTAGAATCAAGACCTATCAAAGGAACTAGATCCAGAGATAAGGATTTCAGTCAAGACGCACTTAATGCTATCGATTTAATAACTAACGAAAAAGATAGAGCCGAAAATATTATGATTGTTGATCTAATAAGAAATGATTTAAGTAAAGTTTGCGAAACAGGAAGTATTATGGTGCCAGAAATATTAAAACTTGAAAGTTTCTTAAAAGTTCATCATCTAACTTCAGTAATCAGAGGCAAATTAAAAAAAGACAAAGACTGGATAGATTTACTAAAAGCTTGTTGGCCTGGGGGTTCCATAACTGGAGCACCTAAATTAAGATCATGCCAGAGACTTTTTGAATTAGAAGAATGTGAACGAGGACCATACTGTGGCTCATTTTTAAAGGTTGATTGGGATGGAGAGTTTGACAGCAATATACTAATAAGATCATTTTTAATTAAAGACAAAAAAATTAATGTATATGCTGGTTGCGGAATAGTTATTGACTCAAACCCTGAAGAGGAAACTGATGAACTAAAGTGGAAACTTTTACCGTTAATTGATTCACTAAAATGATTGAAACATTAGGCTGGCACAAGGATCAATGGTTAGATATTAATAGAATTTTTATTTCTGCTAATAATAGAGGATTAAAATTTGCTGATGGTATATTTGAAACAATTTTAATAAAGGAAAACAAACCTGTTCTTTTTGATGAACATCTGAAAAGGTTTGAAAAAAGCAGCAAAATTTTAAATATTCATCTCAAAATAAATAAATTAACTTTGAGACAACTTATTCATGATGGAATTAGAAAGTTATCGCTTAAGAATGATCAATTTGCTTCAGTAAGAATAAACTATAGTCGAGGAACTAATAAAGGTCGAACACTAACAATTGATAGCACTTCAAAGACAAAAGATTTAGATAATTTATGGCTTGAATTCTATAGAATCAAACCGAATTTTAATCCGATAAGCGTTTTAATTAGTCAAACGGAAAAAATAAATGAATTCAGTCTTATAAGTAAATGCAAAACATTTTCATATAATCAGGCAATACAAGTTTTGACGGAAGCTAATGAAAAATCATTTGATGATTCTATCCTGTTGAATACGTCAGGTGAACTTTGTTGTGGAAGTACATTTAATCTTCTAATTAAAAGAAATAATCAATGGATAACTCCTAGAAAAGAGAGCGGCTGTTTGGAGGGGATTATGGTTTCAAAAGCTTTAAAATTGAAAATTGTAAAAGAAGAATTAATTCCTCCAAAATTTAAAAATGATGACATAATAGTTGCAATTAATAGCTTATCTTGCAGACAAATTAATCAAGTTAATGATTTAAAGCTTAAACCTAAATTCGATCCAATTTACTTTTGGGATTTATTATATAGTTGAACTTTATTAATATCTGGTAAATAGACATCAGATACTTTAGTTATATTGTTATTGACCTTAAATTCAACAATTTTTCCAATAATGATAATTGATGGAGCTAAAAATTCTTTATCTTTGATTTTATCTGGGAGATTATACAATTTCTCTATAAAACATTTTTGATTTTTCAAAGTAGCTTCCTGGATTACAGCACATTTTGTATCCTTACATAAGCCGCCTAAAATTAATTCCCTTACAATAAATTCAATATTTTTTATACCCATAAATATGACTAAGCTATCTGAAGATTTAGCTAAATCTCTCCAATTAACGGTCTTTTTATCCTTACCAACATGCTCATGCCCAGTTACGAAAGTTACAGAACTGGCAGCATCTCTATGAGTCAGTGGAATACCAAAATATGTGGGAGCAGCTATACCGGAAGTAATCCCAGGCACTATTTCAACTGAAACTCCATTTTCTTCTAAAAACGATACTTCTTCACCACCCCTAGAAAAGACAAAGGGATCTCCCCCTTTAAGCCTTACAACATTTTTGCCTTCTTTTGCCAATTTCAAAATAAGAGCATTAGTTTCAGCCTGAGGCACAGAACACTTCCCAGCTCTTTTGCCTACATGGAAAATTTCTGTATTTTTTCCTGCCTCTTTTGTTATTTCATCTGGGATTAAAGCATCATGAACTAATGCATCACAACTTTTTATTAGGCGTAAAGCTTTAAGAGTTAAAAGCTCAGGATCTCCAGGACCTGCTCCAACTAAATAAACAATGCCGGGCACAATAATCTCCATTAACAAGTATGGTAGTAGAAGTTAATCGCAATGAAGGTAAATATTGTGAAAGAAAGTTTATTAAAACCAAATAAAAAATTTACTCTCCTTAGTGCGTTTATCACTCTTCTTAATGATCGTTTAAGTGAAAGTATACTTTTACCTATATTACCCTCTTTTGTTTTACTTTTTGACTCTAAAGCAAGTACATATGGTTTATTATCATGCACCTACCAATTAGCTCAATTTACAGCTTCTCCTTTTATAGGACTTATGAGTGATAGATATGGAAGGAGACCTGTCACTCTTTTTTGTATTACTGGTTCAGTAATAGGAATATCAATATTATCTTTTACAGTTCTTTTTAATTGGTCAAATTCAATAGCCTCTATACCGTTATTTTTATTATTTTTAGCGAGATTAATAGATGGTTTAAGTGGGGGTACTGCAGCTACTGCAACAACAATTCTTGCAGATATTTCAAGCCCTGAAAAAAGAGCAAAAACATTTGGTATTATTGGTGTAGCTTTTGGTTTGAGTTTTTTCTTGGGTAATATTTTTGTTGTAATTTTTGCAAAAAATACAAATAATAATTTTATTATTCCAGTTTTGATAGCCTCAATCATTCCAATAATAAATTTCCTCCTTGTATTTTTTTACCTACCAGAAACCAAGCCTAATAGTTACTCAAATAAATCAAAAACTATTTTAAAAAACCCTTTAAAAGAGCTATTTAAAGTTTTCAAAGAAGAAAAGATTAAAAAATTATCATTAGCTTTTTTTATTTACTTTATCGCTTTTACTGGACTGACCAATATCCTTATATTTTTCCTTCAAGAATCATTAAACTGGACTACCAAAGCATCAAGTGGAACTCTTGTTCTAGTAGGAATAATTGCAATTATCGTTCAAGGAGGACTAATAGGGCCTCTTGTAAAGCAATTTGGCGAAATGCGATTAACACTTATCGGATCAGGCTTCATTCTTTTGGCATGTACTCTTTTAATAACTGCTCCAAAAGAAAATGCTACATTTAATATTTATTCAGCCGTTTCATTTTTAGCTGTTGGGGCAGGGTTAATTACGCCCACATTAAGAGCACTAATATCAAAAAAATTAGACGTTGATAAACAAGGATCAATTTTAAGTAACCTTCAAGGTCTACAGAGTCTTGGAGGAGTTTTAGGAATTGCAATGGCAGGAAAGGTTTATGATAGTTTTGGTCCTAAATCACCTTTTATAGCTGGTTCCGTTATCTTACTTTTAATGATATACCTTATTTCAGAGGGTAAAAATAATAATTCTTTTATAAATCAAAAATCAAAAGTTTTTTAATGAAAAGCCAGGCTGATGTTTTTATTAATAGAGAATTAAGTTGGATTGAATTCAATAAAAGAGTACTCCTAACTGGTATGGAAAAAGAGTACAAAATCCTAGATAAAGTGAAATTTTGTTCAATTTTTAGTAATAATCTTGATGAGTTTTTTATGGTGAGGGTAGCTTCACTAAAGGCTCAAGTTGAAGCAGAAATTACTAAAAAAAGTATTGACGGACTTACCCCAAAAGAGCAATTAACTAAAATCAATCATGAAATAAAAAAATTAATTACCCTTCAAGAAAATTATGTTAATAATGAATTAAATAATGAATTAAAAGAAAAAGGTGTAATTTTAAAAAAATATAACGACCTAAGTGAAAATCAAAGAAATTGGTGTAATAACTTCTTTACTACATCTATTTTCCCTTTATTAACTCCATTAGTTGTTGATCCAGCACATCCATTTCCATTTATAAGTAATTTAAGTCTAAACATAGCGGCTTTAATAAAAGATAAGGAAGGTTCTAAAAATCAGTTTGTAAGAATAAAAATACCAACAAAAAATATAAACCGATTTATACAAATTCCCAATGAAATTATTCAACATAGTAATGAAAATCGCCACTTTTTCATAAGTGTTGAAGATTTAATTGGGAATAATATAAATACTTTATTTAACGGAATGGAATGTATAAATTACTCTTTTTTTAGAGTAACAAGAGATGCAGATTTAGAATTAAAAGAACTTGAAGCTGATGATCTGCTTTTAGCAGTTGAACAAAGTTTGCAAAAGAGAAGATTAGGTGGTGACGTAGTTAGATTAGAAGTGAAGTCTGATATGCCAAAAAACATTCTAAAATTACTTATTGAAAGTATATCGATACAGGAAGAATATATATACTTTTGCAAAAGTTTATTAGGCCTAGACGATTTAAATCAGCTAACAAAAATTAATAGAGATGATTTAAAAGAAAATCTTTTAGTTGGGAAAACTCACCCACAATTAAAAAATTTAGATTTACCTTCAAACAAAAACCTCAATTCTATTTTCAAGATACTCAGAAAAAAAAATATTCTACTCCATCATCCATATGACTTGTTTAAAACTTCAGTTGAAGAATTTATAAACAGAGCAGCTGATGATCCACTTGTAATGGCTATAAAAATAACTTTGTATCGAGTTTCTAAGGATTCTCCTATCATTTCAGCCTTAATGAGAGCTGCAGAAAATGGAAAAGAAGTAATGACTCTTGTGGAACTAAAAGCAAGATTTGATGAAGACAATAATATTCAATGGGCAAAACAACTTGAACAAGCTGGAATTCATGTCGTTTATGGAATCATAGGATTTAAAACACATACAAAAATTGCCTTAATAGTAAGAAAAGAAAAGGGGCGGTTAAGAAATTATTTTCATATTGGAACGGGAAATTATAACTCTAATACTTCTAGGTTTTATACAGATTTAGGATTACTTTCTACAGACCCTGATATTGCATCAGATTTACTTGAGTTATTTAATTACTTGTCAGGATTTTCTAAACAAACAAAATATCAAAAGTTATTGGTTTCTCCCTCATCCATGAGAGAAAAGTTTATATTTCTCATAAAAAGAGAAATTCAAAATGCAGAAAAAGGTAAAAAAGCAGAAATAATTGCAAAAATGAATTCTTTAGTAGACCCAGAAATAATTAAACTTCTTTATTTAGCTTCTGATTCAGGTGTAAAAATTTGTCTTATCGTTAGAGGTATTTGTTGCTTATATCCCCAAAGAAAAAATTTAAGTGAAAATATTAAAGTCATTAGTATTATTGGGCATTTTCTTGAACACTCAAGAATTTTTTGGTTTTATAATAACGGTGATAATGAGGTTTTTATTGGAAGTGCAGATTGGATGAGAAGAAATCTTGATAGAAGAATAGAAGCTGTTACTCCAATAGAGGATTATGAATTGAAATCAAAAATATACTCGCTTTTACAAACCTACATTAAAGATGATTACTTTTCTTGGATAATGAAAGAAGATGGTTCTTATTCGAAATATAAATTAAATTCCTCGGATAATCGTTCGCAAATTGACTTAATAGAAAAATAAAAATAATATTTATTTTTATAACATTTAAAAAAATACTTAATATTTTAAATTTTTTTTAATTTTTATAAATCCCACTCATATCAATGGATTTCAAGAAATAGGCTTTAAAAACAAATTTTTTGTCTTTAAAATTTCAACGTAAAAGTAGTTTTTATTTCGATTTCAGTGCTAGCTTTTTAAAAAATCCATTATTTAGGAGGCCAGGGTGATGGGGATCCCTCTGGAATCTGCAAAAAGCTCTTCAGATAATAATTTTGATGAGCCAAGATTACCAAACACTGCGAGCAAGTCTCGCAAATCAAAATCCAGGCTTACAGCAAAACAAAGCCAAAAAAAATCTGGCAGGCTTGCTTCAGATTCTATTGGCTATTACTTGAGTAGCATTGGAAGAGTACCTCTTTTGACACCAGCAGAGGAAATAGAGTTGGCTCATCATGTTCAGAGCATGAAAAAGTTGCTACAAATTCCTGAAACTGACAGAACGCAACGAAATCTTTATCAAATTAAGATTGGCAAAAGAGCCAGAGATAGAATGATGGCAGCTAATCTTAGGCTTGTTGTCTCTGTTGCAAAAAAATACCAAAACCAAGGGCTTGAATTATTAGATCTTGTCCAAGAAGGAGCTATTGGACTTGAAAGAGCTGTAGATAAATTTGATCCTGCTATGGGATATAAATTCTCAACTTATGCTTACTGGTGGATTAGGCAAGGAATGACAAGGGCTATTGATAACAGTGCAAGAACAATCCGTTTGCCTATTCACATAAGTGAAAAACTATCCAAAATGAGAAGAGTTTCTAGAGAATTATCACATAAATTTGGTAGACAACCTACCAGATTGGAAATGGCAACTGAAATGGGAATTGATCAAAAAGATTTAGAAGATTTAATTTCGCAAAGTGCTCCTTGCGCTTCCCTAGATGCTCACGCAAGAGGTGAAGAAGATAGAAGTACACTTGGTGAACTCATTCCTGATCCAAACTGTGAAGAGCCTATGGAAGGCATGGATAGAACTATTCAAAAAGAACATTTAGGGACATGGCTTTCTCAATTAAATGAAAGAGAACAAAAAATTATGAAGCTTAGATTTGGTTTAGATGGTGAAGAACCATTAACACTTGCAGAAATAGGAAGACAAATTAATGTTTCCCGAGAAAGGGTAAGGCAGTTAGAAGCTAAAGCAATATTAAAACTTAGAGTAATGACAACTCATCAAAAAGCTGCTTAACCAAATTGGTAAAATTTACTGTAATTTTATTCTATTTATTTTCCATTTTTTTAATATCAATAGTTTTTAAAAAGTATAATGAAGATAGCAGAGAAATCGTCAGAAAAATAATACATATTGGAATAGGACCTTTAATACCAATTGCTCAATTTTTAAAAATTGATCAAAACTCTGCTCTAATTTTTACGGGAATCGTTTCAATAATGGTTTTCATCAATTACACCTATAAATTATTTCCAACAATTGAGGATGTTGAGAGAAAGAGTTATGGAACATTATTTTATTGTCTAAGTTTGTTGATTTTGATTTATCTTTTTTGGGATAAAGATCCATATGCATTGATTAGTGGATTTTTCATAATGACATTTGGTGATGGATTAGCTGGAGTAATAGGAAAAAGCTTTAACTCTAAGAGTTGGATTTTTTTAAAACAAAAAAAATCTTTATTTGGTACTTTGACAATGTTTTTAACAAGTTTGATAGTAGTTTGCTCAATAGGATACGCACAACAAAATACCTTAAATTTAAATTATTTTACAATAGCTTTTTTTGCGACTTTACTCGAACAGTTTAGTTTTTTAGGGATAGATAATTTCATTGTTCCAATTTCTTCAGCATTATTTTTTAATTTTTTTATAACTAGCTAAGTGAACTATATAAAATAGCGAGTAATTCTTTTGTTGTTTCTATACTTATACATGCATCTGTAATGCTTCTGCCAAACTGGAGATCTTCTTTTTTTAAAAGTTTTTGATTTCCTTCCTTTAAATGACTTTCAAGCATAACTCCTAAAATATTTTTTTCACCATTACTAATCTGAGAAGCTATATTTTTAAGCACTTCCGACTGTTTTCGAAAGTCTTTATTGGAATTTCCATGACTACAATCAATCATCACTTTATGGGGAAGATTAAATTGCCTCAATTCAGCTGAAATTCTTTTAACGTGATCACTTTCGAAATTTGGGCCTTTTGAGCCGCCCCTTAAAACTATATGTCCATCTGGATTTCCTGTAGTATTAACTATAGAAGCCATACCATTGTCATTTACCCCTAAGAAATGATGGGATTTAGAAGCTGACTGCATTGCATTAATAGCAGTGGTAAAAGAACCATCCGTTCCATTTTTAAAGCCTATAGGCATTGATAATCCTGATGCCATTTCCCTATGAGTTTGACTTTCTGTAGTCCGCGCACCTATAGCTGTCCAACTTATTAAATCGGCAATATATTGAGGAACAATTGGATCTAGTAATTCTGTAGCAGAAGGTATGCCACGAGTTGCTAAATATGAAAGTAAACTTCTAGCCCTTCTTAAACCAGTATTAATATCATAAGAATCATCTAGATGAGGATCATTTATCAATCCCTTCCAACCAATAGTTGTTCTTGGCTTTTCAAAATATACTCTCATGATTATTTCTAATTTATCTTTATAAATTTCTCGGAAATTTTGAATATATTTTGAATATTCCTTTGCCGCCTTTAAATCATGAATTGAACATGGACCCACAATGACTAAAAGCTTCTGATCATTATGATGCAAAATATTTTGTATCGATCTTCTTGTTTTAGATACTGTATTAGCAGAGGCGTGATCTAAAGGTATATCATTATGTAATCTGCTTGGAGGTATTAATGGACGTGTTTCAACAACATGTAAATCTGATGTCTTTTCTAAAGCTGAATTATTTGATGATGTCGTCATTGATTAATTAAGAAATTTGAATATTTAAAAAAGCATTTATGAATACTCTCCTTTTCAATATTAAAAATAACAATAGATTAGGCATTAAACCTTACTAATGAAGAATTTGGAAACATTGCTAAAAGATTATGAAGATCACGTAGCTGAAAGAGCTACCAAAGGTATACCTCCTTTACCTCTAAATGCTGAGCAAACAAATTGTGTTACAAAATTATTAGAACAAGATAGTAGTTACGATTCTTCTTATTTACTTGATTTACTAATAAATAGAGTACCACCAGGAGTTGATGAGGCTGCTTATGTAAAAGCAAGCTGGCTTACAGCCATTGTTAATTCCGAAAAATATTGCAAATTAATTAATCCCGAAAAAGCTGTTGAAATATTAGGAACAATGATAGGCGGATATAATGTAAATTCTCTGGTTGAAATACTAAAAGGGGAAAATAATTTACTTACTAAAAAAGCTGCAGAAGTTTTAAAAAATATTATTCTTGTTTACGACTCAGCTAATGAAATCTATGAATTATCTCAAAATAATTTTTATGCAAAAGAGGTTGTAAATAGTTGGGCTAATGCAGAATGGTTCACAAATAAAAAAGTTCTGAAAAAAGAGATTTCTTGTTTAGTGTTTAAAGTTGACGGTGAAACAAATACAGACGACTTATCTCCAGCTGTACATGCAACAACACGGCCGGATATTCCGATGCACGCATTAGCTATGTTGGAATTCAAAAAACCTGATGGACTAAAGATTCTTGATAATTTAAAAAAACAAAATTTACCAATAGCTTATGTTGGAGATGTTGTTGGAACAGGGAGTTCTAGAAAATCTGCTATTAATTCACTAATTTGGCATATAGGAGAAGATATTGCTTTTGTTCCAAACAAAAAAACAGGTGGGATAATAATTGGTGGCAAAATAGCACCAATTTTCTTTAATACTGCACAAGATTCAGGAGCTTTACCAATAGAAGCTGACGTATCTCAGATGAAAACAGGAGATGTTATTAAAATATATCCTTATGCAGGCATTATTAAAAAAATTGAAAAAGATTCAAATACTGAAGAATTAATTAGCGAATTCGACTTGTATCCGTCAACTCTTACTGATGAGATTCAAGCTGGCGGAAGAATTAATCTAATGATTGGAAGATCTCTTACAGACAAAATTAGAAATAAATTAGATTATCAACCTAGTGAAATATTTACGAGACCAAAAAATCCAACCGAAAGTAATACCGGGTTTACTCAAGCTCAAAAAATAGTAGGCAAAGCATGCGGTTTAGATGGAGTAAGGCCAGGAATGACCTGTGAGCCAATTATGACCACAGTTGGTAGTCAAGATACTACTGGGCCAATGACTAGAGATGAACTTAAAGAACTAGCTTGTTTAGGATTTACTGCAGATTTAGTGATGCAAAGTTTTTGTCATACAGCTGCGTATCCTAAACCAGTAGATCTAGTTACCCATAAAGAATTACCTGATTTTATATCTCAAAGAGGTGGAGTAGCTCTTAAGCCTGGAGACGGAATAATTCATAGCTGGCTTAATAGAATGCTTCTCCCAGATACTGTTGGCACAGGCGGAGATAGTCATACTAGATTTCCTCTTGGCATTTCATTTCCTGGAGGCTCGGGTATTGTCGCCTTCGCCGCTGCAATAGGATCAATGCCATTAAATATGCCAGAATCTGTGCTGGTTAAGTTTAAGGGAGAATTACTACCAGGAATCACTCTTAGAGATTTAGTAAATGCAATCCCTCTCTTCGCAATTAAAAAAGGACTCTTAACTGTTGAGAAAGCAAATAAGAAAAATATATTCAACGGGAAAATTATGGAAATTGAGGGATTACCAAACCTAAAACTTGAACAAGCTTTTGAACTCACTGATGCTACTGCAGAACGCTCATGCGCTGGTAGTACCATACTTTTATCCCAAGAAACTGTACAAGAATACTTAAGAAGCAATATTTGCCTGCTAGAAAAAATGATTGAGAGCAATTATGAAGATTCTAAATCAATTTCAAGAAGAATAAATGATATGAAAAATTGGTTAAAAAAACCATCATTAATTCAACCAGATTCAAACGCTCAGTATGAAGAAATAATTGAAATTGATTTAGAAAAAGTAACACAACCTATAGTTGCTTGCCCAAACGATCCAGATAATGTAAAAGAAATCACTGATGTTGCAAATACAAATATTGACGAGGTTTTTATAGGTTCTTGCATGACGAATATTGGACATTACAGGGCTGCTGCGAAAGTTCTAGAAGGTGTACAAAATTTAAAAGCTAAATTATGGATTTGTCCACCTACAAAAATGGATGAAGAAACTCTAAAAAAAGAGGGTTACTATAAAATTTTCGAAGATTGCGGTGCAAGGTTAGAGTTGCCAGGCTGTTCTTTATGTATGGGAAATCAAGCCAGGGTAGATGAAGGATCTGTAGTATTTTCAACTAGTACAAGAAATTTTGATAATAGACTTGGGAAAAATGCGCAAGTATTTTTAGGGAGTGCTGAACTTGCAGCAGTTTGTGCACTTCTCGGAAAAATCCCTGAAGTTGAAGAATACCAGGATATTACTAAAAATAAAATTAATCCATATTCAAATGAACTTTATCGTTATCTTCAATTTGATGAAATAAACGATTTCAGTTTGTCAAAGTGATCATGGATTATGCCAAATAGTACAAAAGAAAACATTCAAAAAATCAGTAATAATTCTTCTCGTAGCATCAAAAAATTATTAAGGCAAAGATCTCTCGTAGTTGCATTTTCTCTCTTATTAACAGGTTTAGGAGCCTCAATTACAAGCATATCTTTTAAAACTGGAATCTATTTTATTAATAATTGGAGATTAGCATTATTAGACCAATTTCCATCTATTGCAGTATTACCAATTTTTGGAGCTATAGGAGGAGCCGTTGCAGGATATTTGATCAAAAATATTGCACCTGCTGCAAAAGGTTCAGGTGTTAGTCAAATTATGGGTTTCTTAAGGCATAAAAAAGTGCCAATGAATTTAAAAGTAGGATTAGTAAAGCTCATATCAGGAATTATTGCTATTGGTAGTGGATTCCCTTTAGGTCCAGAAGGTCCATCTGTTCAAATGGGAGGATCAGTTGCATGGCAGATGGCCAAATGGCTCAAAGCTCCTACAGCCTTCAAAAGGGTAATAGTAGCAGCAGGTGGAGGTGCTGGAATAGCTGCAGTTTTTAGTGCTCCATTAGGAGGCTTTGTTTATGCAATAGAAGAGCTATTAAACTCTGCCAGACCAGTAGTTTTGCTATTAGTACTAATTACAACTTTCATTGCAGATTCATCTGCTGATATTATTCAAGCCTTGGGTTTAGATCCCAAAGCAGGAGGCTTTGATTTTAACCTTGGATTTTTGATACAAAAAGAATATGACCCATCAGTTTTTTTCTTGCCTATAGATTTTATTTACCTAGTTTTGTTAGGAATCATTATTGGGATTTTTGCAGAAATTTATAGCAGATATGTTTTGTTTATGCAAAATCTTGGGAAAAAATGGTACAAAAATAAATTTGTTTTAAAAATGAGTATTTGCGGCCTTATTTTAGGAAGTATCTATTCTTTTTTGCCTAGTACATTTCATAATTTAGATGAATTACAAAAAATAATAGCTGAACAAAATACAAGTATTGAAATTGCTTTATTAGCAGTTTTTGTATTATTTATCACGACAGGTTTAGCTGCCGCGTCTGGAGCTCCTGGAGGATTGTTCTATCCAATGCTTACTTTAGGAGGGTCAATCGGACTAATAATGGGTAGTTGGGTAGAAATTGCAACAGGACATGCACCAAGTACATACATTTTTGCGGGGATGGGAGCTTTCATAGCAGGGTGTTCGCGAACTCCAATAACAGCTATGTTTTTAGCTTTTGCATTAACAAAAAATTTATTAATCATGAAACCTGTATTAATTAGCTGCATTGCCAGTTTCTTGATAGCAAGAACCTTTAATGAAGAATCAATTTATGAAAGACAAATACAAATAGAATTAGAAGACTAAAAAACTATCTTCAATCAAAAACAGCAGTTTTGCTGTTATAAACAAATACTTGATGATTCAAATGTAATCTAACTGCTCTTGCTAAAGCTATTCTTTCAATATCTCTTCCTTTTCTAATCAAATCTTCAACTTCATCCCTATGACTTACATTAACTGTGCATTGCTCAATTATCGGCCCTTCATCAAGATCTTCAGTAACGTAGTGAGCAGTAGCGCCGATTAATTTAACACCTCTCTTCCAGGCTCGATGATATGGTTGCCCGCCCTTAAATGCAGGTAAGAAAGAATGATGAATATTTATTATTGAAGAAAACTTTTTTAAAAAAGAGTCACTCAAAATTTGCATATATTTGGCTAATACAACAAGATCAATTTGATATTCTTTTAATAAATATAAAAATTGATCTTCAACAATAGATTTATCAGTTTTAAAGGTATCAATATGAACAAATTTTGCATTAAAGTCATTTGCAATATTTTCAAGATCAGAATGATTTGAAATTATTAACGGGACTTTCATTTTGAGTTCTCCATTTCTTACTCGCCAAAGTAAATCAATCAAACAATGATTTTGTTTACTAACGAAAATAGCAACATTTGGAATTTCATCAGAATAATTTACATTAAATTTTCCATTTACTTCAGCTGCAATTTTTTCAAATTCTTTATAAATTTCATCTCTATTAAAAAAGGCATTATTACTATTCCATTCAATTCGACTAAGAAACAAACCGGCATCTTGATCTGTATGATGATCAGAATGTTTTATGTTTCCACCATAATTTGAAATCCAACTTGTAAGTAAACTTACAAGACCAGGACGATCGGGACAAACAATTTTGAATATAATTGAAGGATGTTCCAAAAAATCTTTAACTATTAAGTCAATTGAGCAAGTATATCTAATATATCAATGAAAAGCTTAAAAGAAAATTTTCAAAAAGCACACATAGTTATTATTGGATCAGGGATTATTGGAAAATTTAACGCCTTAGAATTATCAGAATTAGGTTTCCAAGTAACAATAATAGATCCAACTGAACTCCAAAATAGTAGCTATGCAGCCTTAGGCTTACTTATGGGTAATATGTATCAAAAAAGGAGAGGTAGAAGCTGGAATCTCAGGAAACAAAGCATTGAATTATGGCCACAATGGATTACATTCCTACAAAAATTTAATAGTGAATTAAATATCGAAAAACCATTAATACAACTAACAACTAATGAAGAAAAGTTTAAAAAATTAGAGAAATTTATTTATGAAAATAATGATCAAAACCTACGAATTTTAAAAAAAGACTCAATATTTATCAAGAATATAAATAAAGCCTTCCAAACAAAAACTATAAAAGGAATGATTTCCTTTAAGGATGGAAGAATAAATCCTTTTTCTTTACTTCAAACATTAGATAAATATCTAAAACAAAAAAAAATCAATTTTTCAGAAGGAGAAATAATAAAAATCAGAAAAGCAAACAATCAATGGATTTCTACAACAAGAAACAATGAAAATATAAAATCTGATTTCGTTATTTTGTGCAATTCACTAAAAGCAATTGATTTAATAGATGGCATATCTCACAAAATCACATTAAAACCTGTCTTGGGTCAAGCTATGGAAATTGATGTTAATGAAGCAGAAGTTGATTTATTATCGCTGCCAAAACAATTCAATATAAATGGTAAAAATATAATTCCAAAATCAAAAAATAAGCTAATTATTGGATCAACCGACGAATATAGTACTAAGCCAGAAGAAAATACTTTCGAAAAACTTACAAATTTTCTCGATAAAAAACCAAATTGGCTGATGAAAGGGAAAATTTCTAAAAAATGGTACGGAATAAGGTCAAGACCAGATGGTGAACCTTCACCGATAATGAAAAATCTTGAAGATGGACTAATTATATGTACAGGTTTTTATAAAAATGGGATTTTACTTGCTCCAGCTTGTTCTAAATGGGTTGCTAATGAAATTAAAAAATACTTTTCTTAATCTTTCGTTTCAGTAAAGTCTGCATCAATTACATCATCTCCACCTTTTTCGTTTGAATCACTCTGTTCGGGACCGCCCGCCGCGCCAGGTGATGGTGGCTGATTGCCAGGTTGCTGATAAACAGATGAACCAACTGCATAAAGTTCTTGTTGAAGTTCTTCAAGAAGTTTTTTCATTGATTCATAGTCTTCTTTTGAAGTTGCTTCTTTTAAAGCATTACTTTTTTCTTCAACCTTAGACTTTGCAGCAGCATCAATTTTATCTCCCAATTCACCAAGTTGCTTTTCAGTCTGATAAACAAGTGTTTCAGCTTGGTTCTTTAAATCAATTTTTTCTCTTTTTTCTTTATCTGCTGATGCATTTGATTCAGCATCTTTAACCATTTTTTCAACCTCATTATCAGATAAAGTTGAGGCGCCAGTGATAGATATACTTTGCTCTTTACCACTTCCTTTGTCTTTAGCAGTAACACTAAGGATACCGTTTGCATCGATATCAAAGGTTACTTCAATTTGGGGAACACCTCTTGGTGCTGATGGAATTCCATCTAATCTAAAAGTTCCTAAACTTTTATTATCAGATGCCATTTCTCTTTCTCCCTGTAGTACATGTATTTCTACATTGGTTTGTCCGTCTACAGCAGTTGAATAGGTCTCAGATTTCTTCGTAGGAACTGTAGTATTTCTATTTATCATTTTTGTCATAACCCCACCTAAAGTTTCTACACCTAAAGAAAGTGGAGTAACATCAAGCAACAATATATCCTTTACTTCGCCTGCTAAAACTCCTCCCTGAATAGCTGCTCCAACGGCAACTACCTCATCGGGGTTAACAGTCTGATTTGGTTCTTTACCTATTATTTTTTTAACTAAATCTAAGACAGCTGGAATCCTAGATGAACCTCCAACCATAACAACCTCATCGATTTCACTAGTTGAAATTTTTGCATCACTTATAGCTCTCTCAACTGGAGTCTTACATCTGTCGATTAAAGAAGCTGCTAATTCTTCGAACTTTGCTCGAGTTAAATTCAGGTCCAAATGTTTTGGTCCTTCAGGAGTCGCAGTGATAAATGGTAAATTTATTTCACTTTGCGTAGCATTTGAAAGCTCAATTTTTGCTTTTTCTGCTGCTTCAGTAAGTCTTTGTAAAGCTTGCTTGTCTTGTCTTAAGTCAATCCCTTCATTTGATTTAAAAGTGCTAGCTAAATGATCAACTATACACCTATCAAAATCATCACCACCTAAATGAGTATCTCCAGATGTAGATAAAACTTCAGTTACTCCATCACCGGCTTCAATAACTGAGACATCAAATGTTCCTCCTCCTAAATCAAATACAAGTATTTTTTCATTTTCTTTATCCAAACCATATGCTAATGCTGCAGCAGTTGGCTCGTTAACTATTCTCAGAACTTCTAAACCTGCAATCTTACCAGCATCTTTTGTTGCCTGTCTTTGAGAATCATTAAAATAAGCTGGAACTGTTATTACAGCCTGCGTAACTTTTTCACCAAGATATTTCCCTGCATCGTCAGCTAACTTTCTTAAGACTTGAGAACTTACCTCTTCTGGAGAAAACTGTTTATCCAAAATTGGGCACTTTAATTTGACACTAGAACCAGATTTTTCAACAGAGTAACTAACTTCTTTAGATTCTTCATTAACTTCATCAACTCTTCTACCGACGAAACGCTTTGCGGAATAAAAAGTATTTTCAGGATTCATAACGGCTTGTCTTTTGGCAATTTGTCCAACAAGCTGATCTTGATTTTTTGTATATGCAACAACTGATGGAGTAGTTCTGAAACCCTCAGCATTTGCTATTACAGTAGGTTTACCACCTTCCATTACAGCGACACAACTATTAGTTGTTCCTAAATCGATTCCTACAACCTTACCCATGGGTAAATTCTCATATTTAATATTCTCCATAATCGGTCATCGGCGTCATTATTGTTACTCAAAGGCGGGGTGTGGTTCCCGAACAGATCGCTATTTTTTTTTAAATGATTACCAGTAAAACATCTTTTATTGCATTAATCGGCAATCCAGTAAGCCATTCTTTGTCACCAATTATGCAAAATGCTGCCCTTCGTTATTTAGGATTAGATTTAATTTATATCGCCATACCTTGTGAAGACAAAGATTTAGAATCGGTTCTCAATTCCTTAAAGAAAATTAATTGCAAAGGTTTAAATATTACAATTCCTTATAAGGAGAAAGTATTTGAACTTTGTAGTGAAATTTCCCCTATTGCTAACAAACTAAAAGCAATTAATACCCTTAAATTAAATTCTAAAAAACAATGGAGCGGAACTAATACAGACGTAGAGGGTTTCATTTATCCTTTAAAAAGTTTAAATTTAACCAATAAACAATCTATAGTTCTTGGCTCGGGCGGGGCTGCAAGATCAGTTATTCAGGGATTAATAAATCTTAATTTTTCAACAATTTCAGTAATATCAAGAAATAAATCATCACTAGATGAATTAATAAAAAATTTTGGAAGACAAATTGAAATTCAGGGTTTGCTAAATGATGATAATCGAGCTCAAAATTTAATGGAGGAAGCAGATTTAATTGTGAATACAACGCCAGTAGGAATGAAAACTACTAGACATGAAGAGCATATATTGCCATTTGGAGAGAATTTTTGGAGATCTCTTAACTCGAAATCAATTATTTACGATCTAATCTACAATCCTACTCCAACTTCTTTGTTACAATTGGGCACCAAAAAAGGATGCATGACTATCGATGGTTTGCAAATGCTTGTTGCTCAAGGAATAAAATCATTATCATTTTGGACAGATGGATTAGAAGTTCCTTTCCATGTCATGAATGATGCACTAAAAAAATATCTATAAAAATTGATGCTAATTTTCAAGAAACTACCCTTCATAATGTATCGTAAATAATGAACAGACGCTCATCACATCCATTCATGAGCCAAAGACCTTGTCTGAAACTATGAACAATCAACAATCCTATTACGAAACGATGTACATCCTCCGCCCAGATATTGCGGAAGATGAAGTAACTAATCATATAGATAAATACAATAAACTTTTAGAAGAATTTGGCGGTACTATCCTTGATAGTCAAATGAGGGGTAAGAGAAGATTAGCTTATCAAATATCAAAACATAGAGAAGGAATTTATGTTCAATTGAGTCATCAAGGTGATGGACAACATATCTTCAAAATTGAAAGAGCGATGAGGTTAAGTGAAGATGTTATTAGATATATGACCGTCAAACAAGAAGGATCTTTACCAACTCCAAGACCTTCGAATAAGAGTACAGCTCAATCAGAGAATAAAGATAACCCAGAAACCAATCTTGAATCTAAAGAAAAACAACCGGTAACAAGCGCTGATACTTCAACTTCAGAAAAAGAAGATAATGAAATCAAAGAAAATAAAGAATCCTAACTTTTAATCATTTGTCTTTGAATTTAATTCGGCCCATATTTTATTAGACATACCCCACATATAAATAAAACCCTCTGCTAAAGAATGATTAAAAACATCATTATGACTATAAGTTGCCAAATCTTCCCTATAAAGTGAATTATTTTCCGACATTCTTCCAACTACATTTGCATTCCCTTTATGAAGTCTAATCTTTACTCTTCCACTAACTGAAATTTGAGTCGATGAAATAAAAGCATCT
Organism: Prochlorococcus sp. AG-355-P07; assembly: GCA_003280575.1. Lineage (GTDB taxonomy): Bacteria > Cyanobacteriota > Cyanobacteriia > PCC-6307 > Cyanobiaceae > Prochlorococcus_A. The sequence continues at coordinate 174,514 of QCEN01000003.1, forward strand.
AAACTATCTTTAAGAGGTCCGAACCAAAACCCCTGATAGACTAATTGACTCCATTTTTTTTCAACTATTCCTTTGAAATCAATAACATCTGGGTTTAATGTTATGCTTTCTAATTCCTTGTGAGCTTTGATTAGAAGTAAAAGGCCAGGTGTTTCGTAAATCTCTCTACTTTTAATCCCTACTACTCGATCTTCAATCATATCTATTCTTCCAAAACCATGTTCACCTGCAAGGTCATTAGCTTTTTTTATAATTTCCACAGGTGTTAACACTTCATCATTTATTTCAACTGGAAACCCGTTTTTAAAAACAATTTCTATATCTTGAGGACAATCAGGTGAATTATCAATTGATGATGTCATTGCAAAAATATCTTCAGGTGCTTCATGCATCGGGTCCTCTAGTATGCCCGCTTCAATACTCCTACCAAGAAGGTTAACATCTATTGAATAAGGTGATTTTTTTGACACCGGTGCAGGAATACCAAATTTTTCTCCATACAATATTGCTTCTTCCCTACTCATATTCCACTCTCTTGCAGGAGTAATAATTTTTAAATCAGGACCTAAAGCATTAATTGCTAAATCAAACCGAACTTGATCATTCCCTTTACCTGTGCATCCATGAGCTACTGCATCGGCATTAACTTTTCTTGCAGTATTTACGAGATTTTCAGCAATTAAAGGCCTCGCAAGAGCTGTTGATAGTGGATATTTATCTAAATATAATGCATTTGCTCTAATGGCTGGGAATGCGTATTTCTCAACAAAACTTTCAACTAAATTGCCAACGATTGATTTAGATGCACCAGAATTTAAAGCTTTTTGTCTAATAAGTTCCAAATCATCACCTTGTCCAAGATCTGCCACAAAAGTAACCACTTCTGAAATGCCATATTCATTCTTCAAATAAGGAATACAAACGCTCGTGTCAACACCACCGGAATAAGCTAGTACAACTTTTTTTACCTGCTGCATTTCAATTTGCTCCATAGATTTTTATTTTTGACGTAATTAAGGATTTGATAACTTATTAAAAACTAATATTATTGTAACTAAAAGAGCTGGACCAAAAACTAGTAATAAAATAAGAAAGTTATTAATTATTAAAACATTTGGATTCAAATATCCAATAAGTTTAAATAAGCCAGACAACAACAATGAGATTAACCAGATAAATAAGTATTTTAAATTTCCTTTATCAAACAAAGTTTTTCGTGCGGATGATTATGTATTATCTTATATATATATCATGACCCCTAATGAACTCAAATAAACTAAAAATTAAATTAGACGATATTTCGGAAGTTAACCCAGCTCTAACTTGCTACCACAGAGATGATCCAGCTCCTGTTTTGCCATTAAGAGATGAACCAGATTTACTGTCTTGGCTTGAAAATACAGGAAGGCTTGTTACTGAAAGTGAGGGAGATTCTCAAGAGATTAGTACTATAGAAGAAGAAGAACTATCGGCACTAATGGGAGAAAAAGAGGACTATAAAACTGAAGAAGACCCTTCAGAAGATGATTGGGAAGATTAAAAAGTTTAACTTTAAATCGTTATTAATACTTAATACTTTTGCTTTAATAGTAACCTCCTATTTTTTTGATAATTTTATCCTAATAGGAGTTTTCACTTTATTTTTTTTTATTTCTTTATTAATAACAAAAAATGGTTTAGAGAGAATCATAAAATTAAATTTACTCCAAAATATTAGATCAGAAGGTCCCACTAATCATTATAAAAAAAGTGATACCCCAACAATGGGTGGGATTTTTATGATGATCCCTTTTTTAATTTTTCTTTTAATAATAACTGCAAGTTTAGGTTCTCAAAAATTATTTCTTTTATTACTGACTATTTTTGGATTTTTTATTATAGGTTTTTTAGATGATTATTTAAGTATTAAAAAAAAAGATAATACAGGATTAAAAACAAAAGAGAAATTTGCTTTACAAAGTATCATCTCAATAATTTTTATACTTTTAGCCTATGAAAAAAATTTAATAAATCCATTAATTACAATTTCTGGATCTTGGGAAATAGATACAAGTTTTTTTATATTTCCAATTTCTTTTTTAGTACTAGTTGGTATGAGTAATTCAGTCAATTTAACTGATGGACTAGATGGATTAGCAGCTGGATGCAGTGGGCTTGTCTTTTATGGATTAGGTACAGAGATATTAATGAAAGAGCAAAAAGAGCTTTTTGTTTTTAGTGTCTTATGTTATTCAATGTCAGGCATATGTTTAGGATTTCTCAAATATAATAGTTATCCTGCAAAAATATTTATGGGTGACACAGGATCATTAAGTATTGGTGCCATTATGGGATCTATAGCTTTATTAACTAATAGCGTTTTTACCTTATCTATTTTCTCAGGAATATTTATTATTGAATCTATATCAGTAATAATTCAAGTAGGGATTTTTAAAATTACAAAAAAATTTTTTCACAAAGGAAAACGCATTTTTTTAATGGCTCCACTGCACCACCATTTGGAACTTAAAGGAGTTAAGGAAGAAAAAATAGTTGAAAATTTTTGGAAAATCAACACTTTACTCATAATTTTAGGTATAGTTTTAAAAATTAAGATTTAAAAATTTGTTATGAGTTTTTTTACATGGAAAGACAATGGATTAACAAGTGACTGCTCAAGTCTTGATGCAATGGCCTCAAGGTTTGAAGAAACTGCTAACTTAATGAAAAAACTATCTAAGAAAGGTTTCAAACTAAAAAAAACTCGCAATAATCAACTAATTCTTCACCCTGATCCTAAAGTATTTGATCAATGGGGTTTTGTAAGTGAAGAACTTCCTTTTAAACAACTTTGTTTAATATCAGATGAAGAATAATTAGTTGCACTTGAAAACTCTTTTGTGAGTATTGATAAATAATTACGTACATGAGTGTTCCAACTAAAGTGCCTATTAACACCCTCTATTCCATTTTTGCTCCATAGTTTCCATTGACCATTATTAAAGATTCCTTTTTCTAAAATAACTTTTAACTTATTAATATCAGTAACATCTACTAAAAGTCCATTTTCACATTTTGAGCAAATTTCTTTTGGTCCTCCATCATTTGTTGAAACTATAGGTAATCCACATGAGGAAGCTTCAAGAAGGGTTAAACCAAAAGGTTCTGTTAAAGCTGGATTTACGAATACACCCCCTCTACTAGCAGCCCATCTATATATAGCAGGTATTTGACTTGGAAGATGCTTTTTTGGATAAGCTACCTTTCCATATAAATTATATTTATCAATCGTTTCAAAAATATTTTGGAATACATTTTTTTGTTGTGGGTCAAGTTTTGAAGTAGTATCTCGACAACCTAAAATCAAAATTAAATTAGTTTTTCTTTTTAATTTTTCAGATCTTCCGTATGCCTCAATCAAAGAAGGAATATTTTTTCTTCGAACAGCTCTAGAAATAGTCAGAAATGGAGGTTTAGTAGAATCCCTGAGAAAAGGTTTCATCATATTGTCAATTTCAGAGGTCTCTGTTGTCGAGTGAACATGGTGAAACTTATTATGATCAACCCCAGGCGGAATGACTTTTGCTTTTTCAGGTGAAAAGGAACAATATTGAGAATATTGATAAACTGACTCTTGTTTAGTACTTGTAACAACAATATCTGCAGACTTTAACGCTTTTTCTTCTGCCTCAATTCTTCTACTTATAGAATAAAGCTTTTCTATTTGATCAGTTTTTAAACCAGTATCAAGCAATTTCCTCTGTTTTTCTCTACCTAAGGAATGACCAGTAAAAATAAGTGGAACGTTTAAGGATTTACTTAGTTTGACACCTACATATCCAGCATCTGCATAATGTGCATGAATAAAATGAGGCTTTTTATTTTTTTCATAGTAATGGATTAGACTTTCAGTTAAATGATCTAAGTAGGGCCAAAGCAATTCCTTTCTTAAATATTTGTTAGGTCCAAATTTAAATCTTAAAATTCTAACTCCAGGCTCTACAAATTCTTGTTCTTGTGAATAATCATTATCTACTTTAGAGTCGTTAATTAAACGAGTAACTAAATCTACTTGGTCAACTTCTGAAGTATTAGCCAAACTTTTAACTAACTCTAAAACGTATTGTGTTTGACCTCCTGTATCTGCATCTCTTCCTAATTCGAGATTTTTAGAACGTATAAGACCATGTAAATGTAAATGTAAAAATTTAAATCTCATTCAATAAATCCTCCGATCATCTGCCTTTAATACAAATAAGCTGAATTTCCAAAGGAAATATTAAGAAACCATTATGATTTTATATTTTTGAAAATCAAAAATTTTTATAAAAGCTTATATGGACTAAATTTATATCCACTTAAGGATGAATTTTGTTTTGGTCAGATAATTTAAAATACAAAGAAATACAACAAAGATTTCTTATTTGAGAACTTTTTTAAGATATTTTGCTGTATGACTTGTGGGATGTTTGGCTACATCTTCAGGAATTCCTTCTGTAATAATTTCGCCACCTTTATCTCCTCCATCAGGTCCTAAATCAATAATCCAATCAGAGCATCTAATTACGTCTAAGTTATGTTCGATAACAACTACAGAATTCCCTTTATCCACCAAACGTTGTATAACGTCCATTAGTTTATGAACATCATAGAAACTAAGGCCTGTAGTTGGTTCATCAATCAAATATAAAGTTTTTCCAGTAGCCCTTTTAGATAATTCCGTAGCTAACTTAACTCTTTGAGCCTCTCCGCCAGATAGAGTAGGGGCAGGTTGACCTAACTTAACATATCCTAATCCGACATCTACTAATGTAGATAATCTATCAGCAGCCTGAGGTATAGCAGAAAAAGTTTCTGCAGCTTGTTCAACAGTCATTTCTAAAACATCTGATATATTAAAACCTTTGTATTTAACTTGAAGAGTTTCCCTGTTAAAGCGAGCTCCTTTGCATACTTCACATTGAACATAAACATCCGGTAAAAAATTCATTTCTATAACGTTAACTCCCTGGCCTTTACAAGCTTCACATCTTCCTCCTTTAACATTAAAACTAAACTGACCAGCTTGGTAACCCCTTGCTTTTGCTTCAACAGTAGCAGTAAATATTTGCCTTATGGGATCAAAAGCACCTGTATAAGTGGCAGGATTTGATCTTGGTGTTCTTCCTATTGGAGATTGATCAATAACGATGACTTTATCAATTGCCTTTATACCCTTTAACTCTTTTACCCCTTGAGGAAAAGGAACTTTTAATCCTAGAGAATGACACAAAGCAGGGTGAAGCAATTCATTTATCAAGGTACTCTTCCCGCTGCCACTAACACCAGTTACAGAGACCAATCTTCCTAATGGAAATTCTACGGATATATTCTTTAAATTATTTTTTGAGCAATTATTTAAAATTAAACTCTTTTTAACAGATGATCTACGTTCTTTTGGAGTAGGAATCGACTTCTTTCCGCTGAGATAAGCTCCAGTTAATGACCTCTCTGAATTTAAGACATCTTGATATGATCCTTTTGCAATAATTTCCCCACCATAAACTCCTGCGCCTGGACCAATATCTACTAAATAATCTGCAGATTTCATAGTATCTTCGTCATGTTCAACAACAACTAAAGTATTGCCAAGGTCTCTTAAACTTTTTAAGGTTTCTAATAATCTGTCATTATCTCTTTGATGTAAACCAATACTGGGTTCATCTAATACATAAAGAACACCAGTAAGGCCAGCTCCAATTTGCGTGGCCAATCTAATACGCTGAGCTTCTCCACCAGACAAAGTCATAGCTGGTCTATCTAAAGTTAAGTAATCTAAACCAACATTAATTAAAAACTTTAAACGTAAACGTATCTCTTTTAGAACCAATTCACCTATCTGCTTTTGTTTTTCTGATAAAGATATATTTTCCTTTTTAGTCTTACTTAAACCCATGATACGCTCTATATGAGTTAAGGTTTCAGAAACGCTTATAGAAGTTAAATCAGTAATATTATATGGGCCAAGTCTAACTGCCAACGCCTCGGGTCTTAATCTTTTTCCAGAACATGTCTTACAAGGAACTAACTCTAAGTACTTTTCTAATTTTTGTTTTACTAATTCTCCATTAGCTTCATTCAGTTGCCTCTCTAATATTGGTAAAATTCCTTCAAAAGGTCTTTCAAAACCACTGGAAGTTTTAAAACGACTATCAGCTTGAATTAGTATTGGTTTATCTGATCCTAAGAGAAGAACTTTTTTTTGCAAATCAGTTAAATCTTTCCAAGGAGTTTTTAATTCAAAACCATAAGCTTGTCCTACAGAATAAAGTAAAGAAAAGTAATAAGTATTATCTTTTTCACTCCAAGGCGCTATTGCGGCATAAACAGGTAATGTTTTATCTGGTATAACTCTATCCGCAGTAAATTTTTTCAAATAACCAATCCCATGACAATCTGGGCAAGCCCCATATGGGCTATTAAAGGAAAATAATCGTGGAGAGAGTTCATCTACAATTGAACCATGTACAGGACATGCATAATTTTCTGAGTAAAGTTTTTCTCTCTCTAAGTTAGGTGGTAAGTTTTCTCCTTTTTTTGGAACAACTTCTACTATTGCCAATCCATCGCCTCTTTTAAGGCAAGTTTGTAGAGAATCATTTAATCTTTCTTGTATTCCTTCCCTCGCAATTAATCTATCAACTACTACCTCAATATTATGAATTTGATTTTTATCTAATTCAATACTATCAGCAAGTTCTCTTACCTCACCATTAATTCTTACTCTAGCGAATCCCTCAGCAGCTAGTCCACTTATTAATTTTGTATGTGTTCCTTTCTTCCCTCTTACGACAGGAGCCAACAGTTGATACCTTGTTCCTTCTGGTAATAGAAGAATTTGATCAACCATTTCATCAATTGTTTGAGGGGCAATTGGAATCCCACAGTGATGACAATGTGGCTCACCAGCACGACCAAACAACAATCTTAGATAATCTTGTATCTCTGTTACGGTTCCAACTGTTGATCGAGGATTATGACTTGTAGATTTTTGATCAATTGAAATAGCTGGTGATAAACCCTCAATATTGTCAACATCTGGTTTATCTACTTGACCCAAAAATTGCCTTGCATATGCTGAAAGACTCTCAACGTATCTTCTTTGACCTTCAGCAAAAATTGTATCAAAAGCTAGAGAGCTTTTACCACTTCCACTTACCCCTGTAAAAACTATAAATTTATTCCTAGGTAGAGAGAGGTCAATATTTTTTAAATTGTGTTGACGAGCTCCCCTAATATTAATTGAATTAACTTCTTCAAAACTATTATCAATCTTTTGAACCATGTTTAATAATTTTATGGTTTAGAAAGATTATTATAATGGAATTTTTTCTATTTTATGCAGCTGCTCGGTTAAGAAGTCTAGATGCATAATCATTTGCCTCGCTAAAACCTCCTCCGATCAGTTCTATTAATTCATTTTTTCTTTCTTTTTTTGTCGATAATTTTATTACAGAAGTATAGGTTATTCCATCCCTTACATCTTTATAAACTTTAAAGTGTGCATATCCTCCGGCAGCTAAAAAAGGCTGATGTGTAATACATAAAACCTGTTGCTCTTTGGATATTTCTTTAATTAGCTCAACCAAAGCAAATAAAGATTTACCACTTAAACCATTATCAATTTCATCTAAAAAGAAAGTATTAGGTTTTTTAGAAATACTAGATTTAATGGCCAATAAGAATCTTGACATTTCCCCGCCAGAAATAACATTTGATAAAGGAGCTAGCCTCTGATCAGGATTTGCAGAAAATAAAAATTGGATATTATCAATGCCATCACCAGAAGACTTACATTCAGAAAATTGAATTGAAAAATTTGCATTTTCTAGTCCTAAACTCCTTAAAATAGAAACTACTGAATCTTGTAACAATTTTGCAATTTTTTTTCTCTCAATAGACTGAGTATGAAATAAAGAATTTAACTCACTTTGTAAGTTTCTGAATTGATTTTCCATATTATCAATTTCATTATCTTGATCGCTATTTAGAAAATATGTCCTTAATTGATCTCTCTTTTCAATAAGTTGCTGTAAATTCAGTGAAAACTTTCTTTCCAAGTTTTTTAAAAAAAATAATCTTTTTTGTATTTCTGGAAGATTAGATTCATTATCATCCTTGTCTTGTATATATGAGTTTAAAGAAAAAATTAAATCTTCAACATTTGTTTGTATTTGTAATAAATTTTCTCTAAAATTTTGAATTTTTAAATCAAAATCTGCTGTTTTGTTTAAATTTTTTATCGATTGATTTATCAAAGAAGCAACAGATGGTTCATCATGACTGAAATTATTTAAATTATCTAAAGATGATTGAATTGAATTATTAATTTCAAGATTATTTACAAGTTTATTTTCTAATGACTCTAATTCTAAAATTTCTTCACTGGAATCTAACTCAGCTTCCTCTAAACTCTTCAACATTTGTTTAATTACTAAGTTATTTGCTTCTTTCTTACGTGAGGATTCTATTTTTTCATTAATTAATTTTTTTAAAACCTGACTTTCCCCCCATAGATTTTTAATCTTTGTACTAATATCTCTAAATTCTTGCGAACATAAATCATCAATAATTATTCTTCTCTGCTCTTGAGAATCAAATATAAAAGTATCAGATTGACCTGCAAAATCAATTACTAATCGTCCAAGTTCCACTAATAATTTTTTATTAATTGATAAGTTGTTAAGGCTATATTTAGATAAAACTTTATTATTTTTTCTATAGGATGTTCTTTTTATATTTAGAACTGAAGAACTACTTATAAAACCATTACTATTTAACCAGTTATTAATCTGAAAAGAAGAAGAAAATTTTGCCTCAATAGCACAATTATCTTTTCCTGGACGTATTAAGTGCTTTAAAGGTATATTAGATCCACCAAATAAAACATTTAAGGCGTCTAAAATCAATGATTTGCCCGAGCCAGAATCCCCAGTAATGATGTTCAAACCTTTTTCGAAATTAATTTCTATAATTTCTATTAAGGCAATATTTTCTATTTTTAGTTGTATTAGCATGATAAACATTCCATATAAAAAAATTAACTTCTTTTTTAGAAAAATAAAGGTTTTAAATATATAAAGTTATGAAAGAAGATTTTACTGATTTTATTGAGGTATCTGGTCTGTTGGACTACGATCCAGAAACGATATCAAAAATTTACCGAAAAAACCCGAAAAGACTTTTAAAAAGACTTTGGCAAACCCTAATCCCCATTTTTGCCTATATATTTTCTGTGGGTTGGGATAAATTAACTGGAAGATTGAAAAATGAAGCGAAAGCAAGGTGTAGGGCAAAGGAATTAACAAATTTATTGGTAGAACTTGGGCCAGCTTTTGTTAAAGCAGGCCAAGCTTTATCAACAAGACCAGATATTATTCCAGGGATTCTTCTTGAAGAATTATCTGAATTGCAAGATCAACTTCCTGGCTTTGATGGAAATAAAGCTATGGAATTAATTGAAGAGGATTTAGGATCCAGAATTGATGAAATCTTTTTAAAAATTGATAAAGAGCCTATTTCTGCAGCTTCTTTAGGACAAGTACATAAAGCAAAACTTAAAAATAATGAAGTTGTGGCAGTTAAAGTTCAGCGACCAGGTTTAAGAGAACAAATTACTTTAGATCTCTACATAGTAAGAAATATTGCTTATTGGCTCAAAAATAATATTGGATTAATAAGAAGCGATCTCGTGGCATTAATTGATGAATTAGGCAAAAGAGTTTTTGAAGAAATGGATTATTTAAATGAAGCTGAAAACGCTGAAAAGTTTAGAAATATGCATAAACATAACCAAATGATTGCTGTGCCAAAAATTTATAAAGAAATAACCTCAAGAAGAGTTTTAACTATGGAATGGATTGATGGTACAAAATTAACCAATTTAGAAGATGTAAAAAAATTAGGTATCGATCCAGACAAAATGATTGATATTGGCGTGCAGTGCAGTTTAGAACAACTTTTAGAACATGGTTTTTTTCATGCTGATCCTCATCCAGGTAATTTATTAGCTCTGAAAGATGGAAGACTATGTTATCTAGATTTTGGAATGATGAGTGAAGTTTCAAGAGACTCTAGGTCTGGCTTAATACAAGCAGTTGTACATTTAGTGAATAAAAACTTCGATAAACTTTCTCAAGATTTCGTAAAATTAGGTTTTCTATCAGAAGAAGTAAATCTAGAGCCCATAGTTCCAGCATTTCAAGATGTTTTTATTAACGCGGTTGAACAAGGGGTTTCAAAAATGGATTTCAAAAGCGTTACAGACGACATGTCTGGTGTGATGTATAAATTCCCGTTCAGATTACCTCCATATTACGCACTAATAATTAGGTCATTACTCACATTAGAGGGAATTGCTTTAAGTGTAGATCCAAACTTTAAAATATTAGGTGCAGCCTATCCATATTTCGCGAGAAGGTTGATGGAAGATCCAGATCCACAATTAAGAGAAAGCTTAAAGGAAATGCTTTTTGATAATAAAAAGTTCAAATGGAACCGCTTAGAGGATCTATTATCTAACGCTGCAAAACAAACAAATCTTGATTTAGAGAAACTTTTAGATGAAGTTATAAATCTTCTATTTTCTTCAAAAGGAGGATTTCTTAGAGATGAAATAATTGAAGAATTAACAAACCAAATAGATTTATTTAGTCTAAAAATATTAAAAAATTTAAATAACTACCTACCTAGCTCGATCAAATTAAATACAACTGATGAAACCAACAATCTAAATGACCTAATAATACAAATAAAGCCCTTTAGAAACTTTTTAGAAATTGTACAAAAAGTTCCTGGCTACTCAATTGATATTTTTATAAAAAGAGTTCCTCGACTTATAAACGAGCCATATACAAAAGAAATGGGTATAAAAATTGCAAAAAAGGTTACAGAAAAAGGGGTTGTTAGACTTGTAAAAATTGCTGCTGGTGCAAATATTTAAGATGAAGTTAAGTAAATTTTTAATAGTTAAAATAATTTTTATATTTATTACTACTCAATTACTTTTTAATGTTTCAAAAATTAAAGCTGCTGAAGAAATTAAAATTGTATATAGCGTGTTTTCTAGAACTATTAAAGTAAATACATTAAAAACATTTGCCGAAGAAGGTAATTCCACAAAAAAGCTACAAAAAATTTTAAAAGCTACAGGTTCTCCTGATAAGGAAATTAGATCAATCTTAAATAAGAACTTTGAAGTTCCTATTACAATTGCAAGTAAACTAGTCTATTCAGAAATAGGTAATATTTTTTTAGCGAGACTTTCATCTATTATTCATCCGCCAAATGCAGATGATGAAAGAACCGGTATATTAGCCCTTAGAGCAAGTGTAGTTAAAGGTATTATTATAGGAAAGGGGAAAATAAATTTGATAAATTTTTTTGAAGGATATCCAACTAAAACTGTCATTTTAAATGTGAATGCTTTGAGCAAAGTTATGAATAAAGTAAAATCTATTTCAGAATTATTAGATTTTTTTACAAATTCACCTCTAGACAAAATCAAAACAAACTAAACAGTTATGGTGCTATTAAATAAAATGAAAAATAAGCTGGGCATCAACTACAGAAAAAAAAGATGGCCAGGTTTAATCGAAGCTTATAAACAATATCTCCCGGTCACAAAGAAAACTCCTATTATCTCACTAAATGAAGGGAATACCCCATTAATTCTCAGTGAATCACTTAGCGAATTAATTGGAAATGAAACAAAAGTTTTTTTAAAATATGATGGTCTTAATCCCACAGGATCTTTTAAAGATCGCGGGATGACTATGGCTATTAGCAAAGCAAAAGAAGAAGGTCGCGAAGCAGTTATTTGTGCAAGCACTGGAAACACCTCTGCTGCTGCTGCTGCATATGCTTCCAGGGGAGGATTAAAACCTTATGTTTTAATCCCAGAAGGATTTGTTGCACAAGGAAAGCTAGCGCAAGCTTTAATGTATGGAGCTGAAATCATATCAATAAATGGAAACTTTGATAAAGCCTTAGAAATAGTTCGAGATTTATCTTCTGAACATCCAATAGAACTTGTTAATTCTGTTAATCCATATCGAATACAAGGCCAAAAAACAGCCGCCTTTGAAATTGTTGATGACTTAGGTTATGCACCTGATTGGCTTTGCATTCCAATGGGAAATGCTGGAAATATAACTGCTTATTGGTTAGGTTTTAAAGAATATTCAAAAATAAAAAGAAATTTAAAGTTGCCAACTATGATGGGATTTCAATCTGAAGGATCAGCGCCTTTAGTAAAAAATATAATTGTTAAAGACCCTGAGACTATTGCAACTGCAATAAGAATAGGGAATCCTGTTAATAGAGAAAAAGCAAAGAAAGTAAAAAAAGAAAGTAAAGGAGATTTTCAGTCAATTACAGATGATGAAATAATCGAAGCTTATAAGATCCTTGCAAAAGAGGGAGTTTTTTGTGAACCTGCCAGTGCTGCTTCGGTTGCTGGACTTATAAAAAATAAGAATAGAATTCAAAAAAATTCGAAAATCGTTTGTGTCCTTACTGGAAATGGATTGAAAGATCCTGATTGCGCGATTAAAAACAATGATGCACTTTTTAGAAAAAACATTGATCCTTCGTTAAAAAATATAACCAAAATCTTAGGATATTAAAATCCAAAAAAATTAGTGTCTGTGGAAATCAGTTATAAACAAGCTTTACTTGTTGAAAAACAAATAAAAAGTAATTCGTTTTGTTGAATATATAAGAAGGTTTTTTAAAATTGAAAATTTATTTAACAAATAAAAAGTTTTTTCCACTTAATTAAAAATTCAAGAATCAACGTAAGCAGGCTATTAAAATCAAAATTCCACAATTTCCACAATAACTACTACTACTAAATTTTTTATTATTTCTTTATTTTTATAATATAAATAGTAAATGAAATAAGTTATTGAATTTGATTTACGAAAAAAGTATATTGTATTTATAAAAAAGTTCCAAAATCCGATGGAGATTATTTGTAATCAAAATGAGTTAAATAGTGCTATTCAGTTAGTAAGCAAAGCAGTTTCTTCAAGACCAACTCATCCAATTCTTGCAAATATACTTTTAACAGCTGATCAAGGAACAAATAAAATTAGCTTAACGGGTTTTGATCTTAATCTAGGCATTCAAACTTCTTTCGATGGAACTGTCAAAAATAGCGGGGCTATTACGATACCTTCAAAGCTTTTATCAGAAATAGTAAACAAATTGCCCAATGAAACACCTGTTACTTTAGAAGTAGATGAGAATTCTGATAGTATTTTAATTCAAAGTGATAGAGGTTCCTTTAATATTAAGGGTATACCTTCTGATGATTATCCTAATTTACCATTTGTTGAAAGTGGAACTTCTTTAAATATCGACCCTAGTTCTTTTTTGAAATCTTTAAAATCTACGATCTTTGCAAGTAGTAATGATGATTCAAAGCAATTACTTACAGGAGTTAATTTCATCTTCAAACAAAATCATTTAGAGTCTGCTTCTACAGATGGTCATAGATTGGCTGTAGCATTAATAGGTAACGAAGAATGTTTTGAAAATAAAGAAAACTTAGTTTTTAGTGAAGGAGATTTATCAGTAACTATTCCAACAAGATCACTAAGAGAAATTGAAAAACTAGTTTCTTTAAGAAGCTCAGAAAAATCAATAAAGCTTTTTTATGATAAAGGTCAGGTGGTTTTTATATCTTCTAATCAAATAATTACAACTAGAACTCTTGAAGGTAACTATCCTAATTATTCACAATTAATTCCTGATACTTTTTCTAAGATTTTTAATTTCAATACTAAAAGATTAATTGATGCATTAGAAAGAATTGCTGTTTTAGCAGATCAGCAGAGTAATGTTGTCAAGATTAAAATAGACAATACAGATTCAGCTTTAATTAGTGCAGATGCACAAGATATCGGTAATGCTAACGAAGCTATACCTGTTTTATATTCTGGAGAAAATTTTGATATTGCATTTAATGTTAGATATCTTTTAGAAGGTTTAAAAGTTATTTCTTCAGAAAATGTACTTCTAAAGTGTAATCTTTCAACTACTCCAGCTGTTTTTGTACCAGAAGATAATCTGAATTCTTTTACTTATTTAGTTATGCCTGTACAGGTTCGCTCCTAATTTGAAATTACCAAAAGAAATTCTATTAAGTGAATTACTAAATTACAGTGTTAAGGGCAAAATGGCTCTTAATTACGGAAATGGTGAAAATGTTTGGATGCATCCTCCAGTTCATAGAATTTTAGGATGGTACTCTCGTCCTTCAAATTTTGATTTAAAACGTAATGTTTGGCGATTAAATCAAATTAGTCAAATAATAGATAATGAAATTTATGTTAAGGGTGAGCCAGCGATTTCTGATTTAGCAACTTTAAATAGGTTTCCAACTTTAATAGAAGCTAATCTTATAAATATTAATGGTTCAAAAATAGGAGTTATTGCTGATTTTTTATTCGAAATGAAAACGGGAAAAATTAAATATTACTTAGTTTCTCGATCTAATCCTAAAATTCCAGGTTCTAGCAGATGGAAATTAAATATAGAAAATATTAATGATCAACAACCAGGATTAGTTTTTTGTGAAAGTAGTTCTTTAGATGATTTACTTTTAATAAAATCAAGTTTTAAAAATGAATTTTTGCAAAAAGGAAAAAAAATTTTTAACCGATTTGATGATATGAAAAATATAGCTGTTGATAGATTAGAGGATTGGCTTGAAGAAGATGAAGATATAAACCAAAACTTAGATTTTGAAGAAAAAAGTTTTTATAATGACGATAGGAAATTAAGTTCTTTTAGTGATAAAAAAGAAGATGACCCTTGGATCTAAATAATGATAAATCTAGAAAATAATGATCTATATGATCTTAATGAAGCACTAAAAATTGAAAATTTAACAATTAATGATTACGAAGAAATTTGTAAAAGATTAAATAGAGAACCAAATAGGACTGAATTAGGAATGTTTGGTGTTATGTGGTCTGAACATTGTTGTTATAGAAATTCAAAACCTTTATTATCTCAGTTTCCCACAAAAGGAAAAAATATTTTGGTAGGTCCAGGAGAAAATGCTGGTGTTATTGATGTAGGAAATAATCAAAAACTTGTTTTTAAAATAGAAAGTCATAATCATCCTTCTGCAATTGAACCTTTTCAAGGAGCGGCAACAGGAGTAGGGGGAATATTAAGAGATATTTTTACAATGGGAGCAAGGCCAGTTGCAGTATTGAATTCACTCAGATTCGGAAATCTTGAGAAGCAATCAAATGTTGATTTGCTTCGAGGAGTCGTATCAGGTATTGCACATTATGGAAATTGTGTAGGTGTGCCTACTGTTGGTGGTGAAATTGATTTCGACGATAGTTACTCAGGAAATCCTCTAGTAAATGTTATGGCTTTAGGACTTTTAGAGACTAATGAAATTGTTTGTTCTGGAGCAAAAAATGTAGGATCACCTGTCTTATATGTTGGTAACACAACTGGTAGAGATGGAGTTGGAGGTGCTAGCTTCGCAAGTTCTGAATTAACTACTGCATCATTAGACGACAGACCTGCAGTACAAGTAGGAGACCCATTTATTGAGAAAAGTCTTATAGAGGCTTGTTTAGATGCTTTTAAGACAGGAGATGTAATTGCCGCTCAAGATATGGGTGCAGCAGGTTTAACTTGTAGTAGTGCAGAAATGGCTTCCAACGGAAATTTAGGCATATCTATTGATTTAGACTTGGTTCCTTCTAGGGAAGAAAATATGTCGTCATATCAGTATTTACTTTCTGAATCGCAAGAAAGAATGTTATTCGTCGTGAAGGAAGAAAAAGTTAAAATGCTTATTGAAAAATTTAATAAATGGGGGTTATATGCCAATGTAATTGGTGAAGTAATAGATACTAATGAGGTAATTATTTCTCATAAAAGTAAAATCGTTGCTCAAATACCTACTTCTGCTTTATCTGATGATACTCCTGTCAATGTTCACTGTGAGATAAAAAAACCACCTGATTATTTGTTAAAGAAATGGGAATGGAAAGAAAGTAATTTACCAGAAATAAATGAGCAAAAAATATTTTCAATTAAAGAAAATAATAGTTTTTCTTATTCAGAAGTCATTTTAAAACTTCTTTCTAATCCCTCAATAGCTTCTAAACGATGGATTTATAATCAATATGACTCTCAGGTTCAGGCAAATACAGTTTTCAAACCTGGAAAATCAGATGCAGCAGTAATTAGACTTAGAGAACAAAATGAAAAAAATAAAAATAAAGTATTTTCTGGTGTTGCTGCTTCTGTAGATTGCAATAGTAGGTGGGTTTTTCTTGACCCTTTTAGAGGAACTATCGCTGCTGTCGCAGAATCAGCAAGAAACGTTAGTTGTGTTGGAGCAGAACCAGTTGCTATTACTAATAACTTGAATTTTCCTTCTCCTGAAACCGAAATAGGGTATTGGCAACTTTCATCTTCATGCAATGGAATTTCTGAAGCATGTAAAGCGCTTGAAACTCCCGTAACAGGAGGAAATGTCTCCCTGTACAATGAATCCAAAAATAAAAATAATGAAATTACTCCAATAAATCCCACTCCAGTTATTGGAATGGTTGGGAAGATTGATAATGTTAATAAAGCTATCAGTAGTGAATGGAAAAATATTCATGATCAAATATGGTTAATTGGTTCTCATAAATCAGAAACAACAATTGCAGCAAGTTCTTATCTGGAATATTTTCATGGAGAAATTACAGGTCGTCCTCCAAAGTTAGATTTGCGAGATGAAAAGTTTTGCCAGAGTTTTCTAAGAACTGCGATTTTAAAAAGTTTTGTTGTTTCTTCTCATGATATTAGTGATGGGGGTTTAGCTATAGCCTTAGCTGAGTGTTGTATTTTGTCTGGAAAAGGCGCAACTATAGATTTAAAGAAAGATTGTAATAGGGATGATAATTTATTATTTGCAGAAGGAGGTTCTAGAATTATTTTTTCAATAGATAAAATGAAAGAAAATGAATGGTTAAACTATTTAAATAAAAATCAAATAAATTTTCAACCAAGTATATTTGTAAAAAAAATAGGAATTGTCTCTAGTAAAACTCTCAATATAAAAATTAAAGATAAAGATATTTGCAATATTAGGGTTGAGGAATTAACCGAAAAATTTAATAATAGTATTTCAGGCCAATTGTAAATATGAAAAAAATCTTTCAACTATTAAAATTTTTACGAAATTAAGTTATGTGTGGAATAGTTGGAATCGTTTCTTCAGATGATGTAAATCAACAAATTTATGATAGTCTTTTGCTTTTACAGCATAGAGGTCAAGATTCAACAGGTATAGCTACAATGGAAAATACTATTTTCCATATACATAAGGCCAAAGGTCAGGTTAATACTGCTTATAGAACAAGAGATATGAGGAATTTAATCGGCAAAATAGGATTGGGTCATGTTAGATATGCAACCAAAGGATCAGCAGAAAGTGTAGAGGAAGCTCAACCTTTTTACGTGAATGCACCTTATGGAATTGTTTTAATACATAATGGCAATTTGACTAATACCAGAGATTTAGAAAAACAATTATTCAATATTGATAAGCGTCACACAAATTCTTCAAGCGATACTGAAATGTTATTAAATGTATTTGCTACAGAATTGCAAGAACAAACTCATAAGCAAGAATTAGAACCTGATATAATTTTTGATGCTGTCAAATCTTTACATAAAAGAATTCAGGGATCATATGCTGCAATTGCATTAATCTCAGGTCATGGTTTATTAGCATTCAGAGACCCCTTTGGTATTAGACCTTTAGTCATAGGAAAAAGATTTTCACTAACTACAAAAAAAGAAGAGTGGATGGTTGCTAGTGAATCTTTAGTACTTGAGAATAATGATTACCGAATAGTGAGAGATGTAGATCCTGGAGAAGCTATTTACATAAATCTAAATGGCGAGTTTTTTTCTAAGCAATGTTCCGAAAATCCAATGTTATGCCCTTGTGCTTTTGAATATGTTTATTTAGCTAGGCCAGATTCAATTATGAATGGAATTTCAGTATATAAAGCTCGTTTGAAAATGGGAGATTATTTATCTGAAACGATAAAGGAAATAATTCCTTCTGGAGATGTCGATGTTGTAATGCCTATTCCTGATTCTTCTCGACCTGCCGCTATGCAAGTTGCAAGACAGTTAGGGATTGAGTACAGAGAAGGGTTTTTCAAAAATAGATATGTTGGCAGAACATTCATTATGCCTGGTCAGCAGAAACGAAAGAAATCTGTCAGACAAAAGTTAAATGCTATGAGTGCAGAGTTTAAAAATAAAAATGTATTAATAGTTGATGATTCGATAGTAAGAGGTACTACTTCTAAAGAAATCGTACAGATGGCTAAGGATGCTGGAGCAAATAAAGTTTTTTTTACATCAGCGGCTCCTCCAGTGCGTTTTCCACATGTTTATGGAATTAATATGCCTAATAGAGATGAATTAATAGCTCACGATAGAACAATAAGTGAAATTGCTGATCAACTTGAAATTGATAATCTCGTTTATCAAAGTGTTGAGAATTTACGTAAATCTATATTAAGTGATTCTTTTGTGGAACATTTAGAGATGAGTTGTTTTACTGGTACTTATGTAACAGGAACAGTAAATCAAGAGTATTTAAACTGGGTTGAAAATGAATATAAATCTTAGTCGAGAAAGTTTTCTAGTCGAAAACAATTTTCAAGATATTCGTCCTCATCTAATTTCAAAAAGTCAATTAAAAAATTTGTTTTATTAGACTTTAAATTTAATTTATCAAATTTTAATCTAGCAGATTTATTTTTATTGGTTTCAATATCAAGATAATAGTTACTTGGCAAAATTTTGAGGAAACAATCATTTTTAATTTGGGTCCTTTCATTTAAATATCCCAAACCGTATTCATTTGCGTCATAAATTTCATTACTATTCAAACAAAATATTTTTCCTTGCTTAGAGACTAAATAAATATTTTCTCCATCTAGATATGAACAACAAGAAACAATTTGTTCAGTCGGGAAAAGCTTTGCAATTATTAATCCTTGAGATTGTTTTGTAGTCGGCATTATAATTTTATTTGATAAATTAAATTTAAAAAGTCTTCCAATAGAGGTCAATATTAGTAAATTTTTTTCTTCACTGTATACAAATGAATCAATTGTTTTAATATCATTTTTTAATTTCATTATTCTAAAAGATCTATTACTCTTTATCATGTCTTCATCAAATAAAACTTTTTTAAATCTTCCATCCGAATTCAAGATGCATAAGTAATTTTTAATTTCTTTTTTAATTGAATGAAAATTTATTATTTCATTCGGATTCACATTTTCAAGGATTTTATTATCTAATTTATAGACATTATTAATATTTGACTCCCAATCAATATGAAAAACTTTTCCTGTGTTAGTTATTCCAATTATCTTTAAATTTTTTTCAATATTGCATATAAATTTTTGAATATTTTTATTTTCTATAATTTTATTTACATCCTCAAAAGATTTCTTGTAATTACTTAAGATCATTCTCCTTAAATATAATCTATTATCTATACATAATTTTGTTTTTTTATTTATAAAGTCTTCTAATATTTGATTATTAATTGTTTCTAATTCTTCATTTTGATCAATATTTTCAATTAGTTTTGTTTTTCTTTTGACATTATATTTTTTCTTTAGTTTTAATAATTCTTCTATTAGTAATTTAAGCAATAATTTTCTTTCATCCAATAATTGTGTGAAATAATTCTTTTTTTCCTGTAATTTTTTTATATCTTCATCTATTTGATTTTTTTCTAGATTTGTTAATCTTTTTAGTGGCATATCCAAAACTGAATTTGCTTGTCTTTCACTTAAGAAAAAATTTTCAATCAGTTTTGATTTTGCTTCTCCAGAGTTTTCTGAGCCTTCAATAATCTTAATAATTCTTTTTATGTCTTTTGTTGCTTTAGATAAACCTCCTAAAATTTCTAGTTTTTCAAGAGTATTTTTTAGAAAATAATTAGTTCTCTTTCTAATCGTTTCTTCTCGGAATTCAAGAAAATAATTAAGATATTGTTTTAAGTTTAGTTGAACAGGTTTACCTTTAATTAAAGTTAAAAATATTGCACCAAAGTTTGTTTGGAATGTCGTTTTTTTATATAAATTTGAAATTACAAGTTCAGTATTAGAATCTTTTTTTAACTCTATTACAATTCTCATCCCATCTCTATCGCTTTCATCTCTAATATCAGCGATTCCGCTGATTTTGTTTGTATTAACAAGTTCAGCTAGCTTTTCAATCCAACCCGCTTTACTAATTTGATAAGGAAGTTCTGTAATGATTAATGCATTTCTTTTGTGCTTACCTTTGCCTAAATTGATTTCCTCTTTATTTAATACGCCTCTTATTATTATTGATCCTTTTCCAGTTTCGTAAAGTTCCTCTATTGTCCTACTACAAATTATTTCTCCGCCTGTAGGAAAATCAGGTCCCTTAATAACTTTAGAAAGTTTTTTATTACTTATATCTTTATCTTCTATCAAAGCAATTAAACCATCTACTATTTCCCCTAGGTTATGAGGGGGTATGTTTGTTGCCATTCCAACGGCAATTCCTGATGATCCGTTCAGCAACAAAAATGGAAGTTGAGCAGGAAGAACATCTGGTTCTTTTTGTGAACCGTCAAAGTTATTTGAGAAGTTTACTGTTTCTGATCCAATTTCTTCTAGAAATCCAGTGTATGCTATAGGCGCTAATCTGGTTTCAGTGTATCGCATTGCCGCTGGTGGATCATTGTCTACAGATCCAAAATTTCCATGACCGTCTAGGGTAGGATACTTAGTCGAAAAATTTTGAACAAGTCTCACTAATGCATCATATACTGCTTGATCTCCGTGCGGATGGTATTTTCCGAGGACATCTCCAACTACTCTTGCACATTTTCTAAATGGCCTATCTGGTGTTAAGCCAAGTTCGTACATTGCATATAGTATTCTTCTCTGTACTGGTTTAAGGCCGTCTCGTGCATCGGGTAAAGCACGTCCTACAATTACACTCATTGCATACTCAAGATAAGAACGTTGCATTTCTTCTTGGAGTGAGATAGAAGTGAAGTTTTTCTTATCCATTAGAGTCCAAAATTGAATATGTATTAATTAACTAAGCTAAGACTAATAGGTAAACAAATATTTACCAGTATCGAAATTTAAGAAGATGCATCTATTTTGGATTTTGCTAATATTACATCGTTTTTAAGCTCATTATTTTGTAAAAGGATTTCTGTTGAGGCTTGCAGTTTATCACCCCATAATTGTTCTTTTCTATAATTATGATTAACATAGTTGGGATCTTTTGCTAAAGCTTTTTTTGCGAGTTCAAGTGCTAATTTAATATCTTTAAATCTTAAACACGAAGCAAGTCCAAGTAATGGCTCAGCGTTATCTTCAATTGAGATTGCTTTTTCAAAAAGTTTTATTGATAGATTTATTTCGTTTTTTTCGAAATAAGCTAAACCCTGATTATTGAATGCTTGCCAGAAATCAGGTTTAATTTTTATTGATCTATCAAATAACTTTATAGCTTTAGAGTAATTTTTTTCCATTAAAAAAATATTCCCTAATTGAAAAATTGCTTTATGGTTATTTGGTTCAATCCTTAAACCTTTTCCCAACGCATTTTTTGCCTTATTTTGTTGTGAAATTTGTAAGTAAATATTACTTTTAGCAAAATATATTTCGCTAATATTCGGATTAATTTTTTCGGCTTTATCTAATGAATTTAAAGCGTTTTTGTATAGATTGTTAGCTACCTGTGCTTCAGATAAAATTAACCATAGTTTTTCATTTTTTGCATTAATTTTTACAGCTAATTTAGCTAAGTTGAGACTGTCTTCGTACTGTCCAAAATATAAAAGTTGATATGCACTTTTGCCAATAGATATACTTTCCTTTTCTAAATTTTTTATTGTTGGGAAATAATAATAGGGAATTATAGAATGAACTTTTTCAATTTTAAAGAAGCAAAACCCAATTAAATAGACACATAATATATTTTTTAAAAACCTTCTCATATTTTAATTTTGCTATTCCTTAAATTTGCTTGTATGTTCCTTTTCCACATCCATGGTTTAATTCTTTTTAAGGTAGTCCCTTTCAGTTTTCCTTCCCAAGTTTTATCATCCCATTCTAAAGAATCAATACCAAGATTTTTAATCCATTCCTTAGGAGTAGTTTCAAAAGCATTATTGAAGGGCACGGATTTATTCCAAGGGCATACATCTTGACAAATATCACATCCTGCAACCCATCCATTCAAATTTTCTTCTATTTTTTTGGGAATATTTTTTTCTCTGTTTTCTATTGTGTGATACGCAATGCAGAGATCTGATTGTATAACGAAGGGCTCAACAATTGCATTCGTTGGACAATTTTGAATACAGATGTCACATTTTCCACAAAGGGATTGATGAGGTTTATCTGGAATTAAATCTTTTGTAAGGATTATGAAACCTAACGTAAACCAAGAACCATTTTCTTTGTTTATCAAATTACTATTTTTTCCTATCCAGCCGAGACCTGATTCCTCAGCCCATGCTTTTTCAAGAAGCGGAGAAGTATCTACACATATTTTCCATTTGCAATCTGGAATTTCAAGTTTGATCCATTTACCAATATTCTTTAATTTTTTATAAATCACTTTATGGTAGTCTTCTCCTTGGCTAAATTTTCCTACCTTTAGGCGGTTAGTATTGTTTTGGTTTGAATTTAGGTAAGTAAATCCAACACTTAGGATACTTTTTGCATCTTTAAGAAGTGAGGTTATGTTTTTTCTTTTTTCTGCTTCCATCCATTTCATTTCAGCATGGTGATCATTTGATAACCATCTTTCTAATGCATTAGTTCTCAATTTTAAGCGCGAACTGCCTGGTATTGAAGCAATCCCAGCAATAGTGAAACCTTCATAAATCGCTCTTTCTTTTAATTTTTTACTTATTTTTATTTTTTCTTCAATAGTATTGATCATTTCTTTATTATGCATAGCTTTTTTTTAAAAGTTATTATTTAGCAAAAAACTAGTAAATAATTTTAATTTATTAAAAAAAAATATATCCTTACTTAGTAAAATAGGTAAATTATTAGTAAAGTAAAATTAGTAAGAAACTTTATTTTGGTTGAATCTAATCAAAACCAAGATTCCAACCTTGGATCTAGGCTTCAACAGGATCTAAAAAATGATCTAATAGCTGGCTTGTTGGTTGTAATACCTCTAGCAACTACAATCTGGCTTTCATCATTGGTTAGTAAGTTTGTTTTAACATTAGTTACTTCTGTCCCGAAGCAATTAAATCCTTTTATTAATTTAAATCCTTTATTACAAGATTTAATTAATCTTTCTTTGGGTTTAACTGTACCTTTGTTGGCTATTTTGCTAATAGGATTAATGGCGAGAAATTTTGTCGGAAGATGGTTATTAGAATTTGGAGAAGGTACCCTATCAAAAATTCCGGTAGCAGGGGCAGTTTATAAAACTCTTAAACAGTTGCTTGAAACTTTTTTAAGTAACAAATCAAATCGTTTTAGAAGGGTTGTTTTAGTTGAATACCCACGGGAAGGTTTGTTTAGCGTGGGATTTGTAACTGGTGATGTTGGCCCCTCTCTGCAGCCAGAATTGGAAGAAAAGTTGCTAAGTGTTTTTATCCCTACTGCGCCTAACCCAACGACTGGCTGGTATACATTGGTTCCTGAGTCCTCTGTAAAAGATTTGGACATTTCTGTCGAAGATGCTTTTAGAACAATTATCTCGGCTGGGATAGTCAATCCAGATGAGAAAAATAATGCCACAAATCCAACATTTTCAAAATTATTCTCTCAATTACGTGCTTCCACTAACACTTCTTCTTAGTTGATGTATAGTTATAGATCTCTTTCTCGAGAATTATCTTTAATTTCTTTAGGTTTAATAAAAGATAAAGGTGACACTAAATTAAACAAATCGCAGATAGAAGAGATTTTTGAATCTGCTCTTGATTCTTTAATCAATCATTGCAGAGACGAATTAGACAATTGCGAATCAGATTTAGAAAATGCATCACAAAAAATATTGGAGAGTGAATTGCAAGAAGGAATTGACTCTTCTCTCTCAAATGTTAGAGATGCGTTAAAAAAATCTATAAAAAAAATTGAAACTGTAATGAATATACTTTCTGTAACTTTAGACTTTCCAAAATTAATAGTTTCTAGTGGACAAATTGATATCAGACAGGATGTGAATCAGAGGATCAGTAATGTTATTAATAATCTTACTGTTATTGATTCTGACATTGATCAATCCATGGATGGTTGGAGATTAAGTAGATTACCAAGAATTGATCGTGATATATTGCGTATAGCATATGTAGATATTAATTTTTTGGATACACCTGTTGCCGTTGCTTGTGATGAGGCAGTAAACTTAGCTAATAAATATAGTGATATGCAAGGAAGAAAATTTATCAATGGAGTTTTAAGGAGATTACAAACAGTTAAATTGCAATAATTATTTGATATAAATAAATAATATTTTAAAATTTATTAAATACGAAAATAAAAATATCAATGACTAATACTAATTCTGATAATACTCGGGAATGGGCAGCACAAGCTTATGCACTTTTAAAAAAAAAGCAGGAAGAGCAGAAGCAAGAATTAAAAAAGCAGGAAGAGCAGAAGCAAGAATTAAAAAAGCAGGAAGAGCAGGAGCAAGAATTAAAAAAGCAGGAAGAGCAGGAGCAAGAATTAAAAAAGCAGGAAGAGCAGGAGCAAGAATTAAAAAAGCAGGAAGAGCAGAAGCAAGCTTTGATTGATAGTCCTAACAAAGAAAATTTTCAAGGACCTACTCAAACTATTGATGAAACTAAATTAGGAGAATTTGATGATAATTTTACCTGGTCTGCAATGGTATTAGCTGCTCAAGGAAAAGAAATAAATCAAATATCGATTGATGAAATTGATTGGTTAACTAAATTAAGAAGAGGTTTAGAAGAGACTAGAAAAGGATTTGTTACTGAATTATTGGATAAATTAGGAGATGATCCTCTTACGCCAGAATCTCTTGATGATTTAGAAACCTTACTAATTAGGGCTGATGTCGGGATTGACTCAACTGATAAAGTTATAAATTCTCTTAGAAAAAAATTAAACGAAGAAGTAGTCGGTGGAGAAGCAGGAATAAAATTCTTAAAGAAGGAATTAAAATTAATTATTGATAAACCTATTAAAAATTCAGGTACTGATCTGTTAGTGCCAAAAAAGGGTAAGTTAAATGTTTGGTTATTAGTTGGAGTTAACGGTGTTGGCAAAACTACTACATTAGGAAAATTAGCTTATTTATCATCAAGGAGTAATTATAAAACCTTGATTGCAGCTGCTGACACTTTTAGAGCTGCTGCAGTTGAACAATTAAAAGTATGGGGTGAAAGGAGTGATGTAGATGTCATATCTAATCAATCAAAAAATGCTGATCCAGCGGCTGTGGTTTTTGATGCAATTAATTCTGCAAAAAAAAGAAATGTCGACTTATTACTAGTTGATACAGCAGGAAGATTACAAACAAAAAATAATTTGATGGACGAATTAGCCAAAATAAAGAAAATTATTGATAAAAAGGTTCCAGATGCAATTGTTGAATCATTATTAGTATTGGATGCAAGTCAAGGTCAAAATGGGCTAAAGCAAGCCAAAAGTTTTGCCAAATCGGCTAATTTAAGTGGTGCCATAATTACTAAATTAGATGGAACTTCTAGAGGAGGCGTTTCTTTGGCTGTTTCTGAAGAAGTTAATTTGCCTATAAGATTTATCGGGGCTGGAGAAGGTATTAAGGATTTGAGACCCTTTAATAGTTATGAATTTGTTGAGGCTTTGCTTGCAGATAAATAAATATTTAATGAAATTTTTTTAAAAATTAAAATTTAATGTTAAAACATACATATCTATTAAATTTGTTGTGACAAATAATCAGAAAGAAAAATTATTTTCAAACAAATTTATCCAAAAATTTTTAGATAACCAACCTACATTATCTTTAAAAAATAATTATAAATTTGCTGAAATTGCATCCTCATTAGCATATTATTTAAAATCTTTTTCCAATATCAACAAACTACTAGATTACATATGCCTAATCTTTAAACATATTTTTAATGAAAAAATTATTTTCATTATCCCTTTAAATTATGAAGGCGAAATATGGTTTGAAAACATTAAAATTTCTGCTAAAGATGAATCTAGTAAAATTCAAGAAGAAATTAAAAGTTGTTTTAATCAATTTAATTTTTCTAAAAATTTTAAAATCAAAGAAATTATTTCTTTTGAAAATGCTTTAAAAAAAAATTTTAAAGAATATAGAGTCGAAACAGAAAAGATATTATCTAGAGGTAAATGTAGAGGATTCATTTATATTCTCAGCAAAGATTTATCTGGTAATTCTATTACTGACGATAGTAATTTTAATTTTATTCAAAATTCTCTTGCTGTTGGATTAGAAAATTACTGCTTAATAAAAACAAAGAAAAAGCATGAGAACGTAGATAGAGAGATTTCTACAGGAGCTGAGATACAATCTCAATTACTTCCAGATTTTTGTCCATCTATTTATGGTGTTGATCTTGCAGCACATTGCAGACCTGCTCTCCAATTAGGAGGCGATTACTATGATTTTATGTGTTTAAAGACTAATATTTCAGAAAAAAGAAAAGAAAAAGCCAGATGGGCCTTAGTTATAGGTGATGTTATGGGTAAAGGCATTCCTGCTGGTCTTTTGATGACCATGCTAAGAGGAATGCTGCGTGCAGAGGTTCTTACAGGTTTACCTCCAGATAGAATTTTGCATGATTTGAATCAATTAGCAATTAATGATTTAGATCAATCACATAGATTAGTTACATTATTTTATTCAGATTATGATCCTAGAACTAGAAAATTGAGATTTGCAAATGCTGCACATAATCCTCCTTTGCTTTGGAAAAGCTCAGATCAGAAAATTATAAAGTTAGATGCTGAAGGATTTGTACTCGGATTACAAAAAGAAGCTGAATATCAATGTGGTGAAATCAAGCTAAGTGAAAATGATTTAGTGCTTTATTACACTGACGGAGTGATAGATACTTCTAATTCTTTAGGTGAAAGATTTGATGAAGAAAGGTTAATGAAAATTTTTACAAGATTATGCAAGCAATCTTTTACATCTCAAGAAATTTTAAATAAAATATTTAAAAAATTAGATGATTTTACAGGTCAAAATAGGCATCTGGAGGATGATGCATCTATGGTTATTTTTCAATTAAAGTAGATATTTTTTGTCACCTATATAAAAAAATGCTTTATTAGATATAAAGTTATTCAATGATATGGCAAAAGTTTGGAGTAAAAGATTTGATAACACAATTAACCCTTTCATTGAAAAGTTTAATGCTTCAATTGATTTTGATAAAAGGCTTATTTTAGAAGATTTAGATTGTTCGATTGCTCATGCAAAAATGCTCGGTAAAACTAAAGTTTTATCTTCTTCTGAAACCTTGCAAATAATAAATGGTTTAGAAACAATAAAAGTTCAATATTTGGAAGGAAAATTTTTTCCTAGTCCTCCCTCTGAAGATATACATTATTGTATCGAAGAAAAACTGATTAGTTTAATTGGTGAAACAGGAAAAAAATTACATACAGGGAGAAGTAGAAATGATCAAGTTGGCACAGATATAAGACTATGGCTAAGGAAAGAAATTGATAATTTGGAAAATTTAATAACTGATTTGCAAAAATCTCTTTTAAACCTGGCGAAGTCAAATATTTATACCTTAATTCCTGGATATACACATATGCAAAGAGCGCAACCATTATCCTTAGCTCATCATTTATTGGCTTATTTGGAGATGTTTCAAAGAGACCGAGAAAGGTTTAAAGAAGTAAGATCAAGAGTTAACATTTCACCATTAGGAGCTGCAGCACTAGCTGGTACAAAAATAAAAATAGATAGAAACTTTACAGCTTCAGAATTGGGTTTTGAGAAGATATACCAAAATAGTATTGATGCAGTGAGTGATAGAGATTTTTGTATAGAGTTTGTCTCTGCATCTGCTCTAGCAATATCTCATTTGAGTAAAATTTCGGAGGAAATAATTTTATGGGTAACTGATGAATTTTCTTTTGCAAAATTAACAGATAAATGTTCAACTGGCAGTAGCTTAATGCCTCAGAAAAAAAATCCTGATGTTCCAGAATTGATAAGAGGTAAAACAGGAAGGGTGTATGGACATCTCCAAGCATTATTAACTATGGTAAAAGGGGTACCACTTGCATATAATAAGGATTTTCAAGAGGATAAAGAACCAATATTTGATACTGCAGAGACTATATCATCTTGCATTAAAGCAATGACAATTTTAATCAATGAGGGTATAGAATTTAATATTGAAAATTTATCTGCTTCGGTAAAAAATGATTTTTCTAATGCCACTGATTTGGCTGATTATCTAGTTGAAAAAAATGTTCCTTTTAGGACCGCATATCAAGTTGTGGGTGAAATTGTTAAGTATTGCTCAGAGAGAAAAATCTTATTTAAAAATCTTAAAATAGAAGATTTTAAAAAATTTCATCCAAAATTTGAAGAAGATGTTTTTATGGATCTTGATCCTTTTAATGTTGTTAAGTCAAGAACTAGTAAAGGTGGAACAGGTTTTAGCCAAGTTGAAAATGAGGTTAATAATTGGCAGAAAAAATTGTTACTTTGAGTCTCAATTATTTTTCTACAACAAGGGTATGCTTTGAAGTAGAATAATGGAGTATTGTAATTAAACTGCTTTTTGTAGTTTTTTTAATTCGGTAAATTTTCTTTTTTGAGTTTAAAGTGAGTATTTTTGTTGGCAATTTGCCTTTCCGTGCTGAGCGTGAAGATGTTTCACAGTTATTTTCCCCTTTTGGTGAAGTTTTAAATTGTTCTCTTCCTATAGAAAGAGATACAGGTAGAAAGAGAGGATTTGCATTTGTTGAAATGGCAGATGAAGCAATAGAAGCTACGGCTATTGATGGTTTGCAAGGTACAGAGCTTATGGGCAGGCCATTAAGAATAAATAAAGCAGAGCCAAGAGGATCTGGAGGAGCTCGAAGAGGTGGAAGAGGTGGCTACGGTGGTAATTCCGGTGGTTACGGGGGTAATTCCGGTGGTTATGGTGGTAATTCCGGTGGCTACGGCGGTAATTCCGGTGGTTATGGTGGTAATTCCGGT
>QCEN01000004.1 GCA_003280575.1 Prochlorococcus sp. AG-355-P07
CGGCAGTAATTCTGAATCTAATAGTTCTTATACCAATAAATCCTCAGGTGCAGAAGGTTGGGAAGATAGAAGTTATGGAAACTCTCCTGAGAATTCTGAATATGAAAGTGGTAGAAGTCGAAGAAAAAGGGGAGTTTCAAATGGAAGCAATGCTTCAAATGATGAAAATCAGTAACCCATTTCTTTAAGCATAGAAGTTAATCCAAGAAGATACTCAATATCTAATTCTTTACTTATAGATTTCATTGAAATTTGATTTCTCCAAATCTTTGCTTTTGGAATACCTTCGACTAAATTTATGAGATGTTTACATATATCCCAAGAATTTCCTCCTTCAGTTAAGTGATTATCTATATAAGGAATTAAAGAGAAGATGATATCTGAAGCAGATTTAGGTTTTCTATTGATTCCATAAATTTTTTTATCGATTTCAGACCATCTTAAGGGATGTTTATACACCGATCGTCCTATCATTACACCATCAAAATCAATTAGAGCTTTTAATGATTCATCGATATTTGTTAAGCCTCCATTGATTTCTATTAATAATTCTGGATTTAACTTTTTTAATTTTTTTACTACATCGTATTTAAGCGGAGGAATAGTTCTGTTTTGTTTTGGATTTAGTCCTTTTAAAATGGCTTTTCTGGCGTGAACTGTAAATCTGTCTACACCAGCTTTTGCGATATATCTTACGAAATTATTTAAATTAGTAAAACTATCCTCGTTGTCTACTCCAATTCTGTGTTTAATCGTGATCGGTAAGCTGCAATTATTTTTTAAAGCATCTATGCATTTTGCAACTTTTTCAGGATCCTTCATAAGCGAAGCACCAAAATTTCCAGAATTGACTCTTGGACTTGGACAACCAACATTAAAGTTTATTTCGTCATAACCCCAATCCTCTGCCATTTTGGCAACCTCTTTAAGAATATTGGGATTATCTCCCCCAAATTGAATCGATATCGGGTGTTCTTCATTATTAAAATTTAAAAATTGTTCTTTTTTATCCGTATGAAATAAACTTTGAGCCACAATCATTTCCGTATACAACAGAGCTTCAGAACTTATTTTTCTCATTAGCATTCTGAAATGTCTATCAGTACAATCCATCATTGGAGCAATACTTAATTTATGAATATTTTTAATAGAATCTGTATGTATGGAACTCATTATTTTTTGTGAGTAAAAATATGAATCAATTTTTATCAAGAAGAACTTTTATTCTAATTCCTACTATGTCAATACTAAAAACATTTTTCAAGCCTATGCAAGTTTTGGCTTCTTCACTCGCTTCTAAAGAGGAGTGGAATTTATCTAAAGAAGAATGGAAATCCAGACTAAGTCCAGAATCTTATTATATTTTGAGGGAAGAAGGCACTGAAAGAGCTTTCAGTAGCGAATTAAATAATGAGAAAAGAAAAGGGGTTTTTCACTGCGCAGGATGTGATTTACCACTTTTTCTCTCAGATAAAAAGTTTGATAGCGGCACTGGATGGCCGAGTTTTTGGGATCCAATTCAAGGATCAGTTGCTACAAAGGTTGATTTTAAGTTGATTGTTCCAAGAACCGAATATCACTGCTCTAGATGCGGAGGTCATCAAGGACACGTTTTTAATGATGGTCCACTTCCTACAGGCAAAAGATACTGCAATAACGGATTAGCATTAAGATTTGTTCCTGAGTAAAAATTTGTGCGGCCTTCCGCAACTTGTTTTGTGCATCACTTTATTGGAAAATGGTCTTATTAAATTTTTAGAAAAATGATTGAAAATCAATCAGACAATATCGATATTAAAGAAAATGATATTTCTAATCAGGATAATGCTCCTGATAATACTTCATCTGCTGAAGATAAAGTTATTGAAAATGATGAATTATCTTCAGAAAAAATAGAAGAAATAAACACCGAAGAATTAAAAAACACTATTTCTAATAATGATGCAAGGTTAGAACAGTTAGAAAAAGAGCACGAAACATTAAAAAATCAATACGTAAGAATTTCAGCAGATTTTGATAATTTTAGAAAAAGGCAGTCTAGAGATCAAGATGATTTAAAAGTCCAACTTGTTTCTAAAACTTTAACTGCAATACTTCCAATCGTTGATAATTTTGAAAGAGCAAGACAACAACTAAAACCAGAAAGTGAAGAAGCTCAAGTCCTTCATAGAAGTTATCAAGGATTGTATAAACAATTGGTAGAAGTTTTAAAACAACAAGGAGTTGCCCCCATGAGAGTTGTTGGCCAGCAATTTGATCCAAATCTGCATGAAGCTGTATTAAGAGAGCCGAGTGAAGAGTTTAAAGAAGATTTTATTGTAGAAGAGTTGCAGCGAGGATATCATTTAGAGGGAAAGGTTTTGAGACATGCTTTGGTTAAAGTTTCTATGGGGCCAGGTAAACAAAATTCACAAGAAGAAGTAGAAAAGGATACAGTTGAAGAGAGTATTGATTCAGAGGAAAATACTTCTGAAGATGTATAAATTCCAAATTTTTACTTGAGCATTATTTAATGGCTGATTTTTATCAAATACTTGGAGTTTCACGAGATGCTGATGCTGATACCTTAAAAAGGGCTTATAGAAAATTAGCAAGACAATATCATCCTGACGTTAATAAAGAACCTGGTGCTGAAGATAAATTTAAAGAAATTGGCAAGGCTTATGAAGCATTAGCTGATCCTGAAACTAGAGCTAGATATGATCAGTTTGGAGAGGCTGGTCTTGGAGGTGCCGCTGGAATGCCTGATATGGGCGATATGGGCGGGTTTGCAGATTTATTTGAAACCTTTTTTAATGGCTTTGGAGGGCAAACTCCACAGGGAGGAAGAACTCAAAGAAGAGGTCCTCAACAAGGAGATGATTTAAGATATGATCTAAATGTTGATTTTAAAGATGCAATATTTGGCCAACAAAGGGAAATTACAATTCCTCATCTCGAGACTTGTGAAGTCTGTAGGGGAACAGGTGCCAAACCAGGAACCGGACCAAAAACTTGCACAACTTGTGGAGGAAGTGGACAAGTTAGAAGAGCTACGAGAACACCATTTGGTAATTTCACTCAAGTAGCTGAATGTCCTGCATGTAATGGAGCTGGTCAAATAATCTCAGACCCATGCGCAAGTTGCGGTGGTAATGGAGTAAAGCAAGTCAGAAAAAAATTACGAATTAATATTCCTGCAGGAGTTGATACTGGTACAAAATTAAGAGTTTCGGGAGAGGGAAATGTTGGTTTAAAAGGAGGCCCACCTGGAGATCTTTATGTTTTTATCAAGGTGAAGAATGATTCGAAATTAAAAAGAGACGGTGTGACTATTTATTCAGAAATAGTTGTGAGTTATTTACAGGCAATTTTAGGAGATACTGTTGAAATTACTACAGTTGATGGCAAAGTTAATTTAAAAATTCCTAGTGGTACGCAACCAAATACAACTCTTTCACTAGAGAATAAAGGGGTACCTAGACTTGGTAATCCAGTTGCCAGAGGAAATCACGAAGTTCTAGTTAAGGTAAAATTGCCAACTCGTATAACTGATGAAGAGCGAAATCTTTTAGAGGATTTAGCTTCTCAGTATTCAGATAAAAATATTAATTCCAATAGTGGACTTTTTAGTAAATTATTTGGTAAAGAATCTTAATGACTTTTTTGAAGTATTTGGATCTGAAATCTGTTCCATGTCCTTTAAATGTCGTCAAGATCAAATTAGCTTTAGAGAAGTTATCTAAAAATGAACAACTTATTGTTGAATTAGATAAAGGTGAACCAGAAGAAATGGTATTCAAAAATTTAAAAGAAATGGGATGTTTTTATGAACAAATCAAAGGGCATGAAAGATTTATAAAAATAAAAATTCTAAATGAAAAATAATAGTAAAAATTTAGGTTTAGTTACGAAAAAATTTAATGAATTTTTCTTTGTTGACCTTAAAAATAAAGAAAACTTTGGAAATAGCGAGAGATTTTTATGTAAGGTAAGAAAGTCTATAAATTTCAAAGATCAATTTATTTATGTTGGAGATGAAGTAGAAATTGATAATATTGATTTAACAAGCAAACGGGCAGTAATAGTAAGTCTAAAAAAAAGACTAAATTTACTAAATAGACCATCAGTTGCAAACATTTCTAATATTTACATTACTTTTTCAGTTGAAGAGCCAAAGTTAAATTTATCTCAAGTCAATAGGTTTTTGATATCAGCAGAATCTATGGGGGTAGAAGTGTCATTAGTTTTGACTAAGTGTGATTTAATATCAGACAAAAAACAGATTTTTTTAATTGATAAATTTAAGAAATGGGGTTACCAAGCAATTACTTTAAATTTACATGTATCTGATCACTTTGAAGATTTATTAGCTCAGTTAAAGAAAAAAAAGTGCTCTATTTTTATGGGTCCATCCGGTGTTGGTAAAACTACTTTGCTTAACAAGATAATTCCAGGTCTTCAAAATAGTACTGCTCCAGTTTCCAATAAAATTAAGAGAGGAAAAAACACTACTCGAAATGTTGAGTTATTTTCCATATCTAATCAAAGTTATATTGTTGATACACCAGGTTTTAATATGCAACCTTTTGAGGTTGATATAAGATTTTTGCCACATCTCTTTTCGGAAATACATAAACAAGTAATCGATGAAGGAATTAGGTGTAAATTTCGGGACTGCTTACATTTGAATGATGAAGGCTGTAATTTAAATAAATCTTTTGAAAGGTATTCTTTTTATAAAGAAATGATCGAGTCTTCTAAGAATCACTATTATCAAAACCCGGAAGATTAAGATTTAATCCACCAGTTAAATCATTCATTCGTTCTTTCATAGTGGTAGTAGATAATTCATGAGCTTTTTGAATGGCTTGTAATATGTTTTGCTCAATTTTTTCTTTATCTGAATTAAAAACATTTTCTTGCACTTCTACTTTTAGAGGGACTTGGTTGCCACTTATCCAGACTTTTACCATTTCATCATCACTTTTCCCTTCAATCTCCATATTTTCAAGTTCATCTTGTAATTTTTGAGCATCTTGTTGTATTTGTTTAGCTTTTTTAAAAGCTTCTGTTAGTTGTCCAAAATTTGGAAGTCCAAAACCCGCCATTTTAATAAAAGTTACTTTAATTAGGATAGTCAAAACCAATCATTCTTACTTCCGGTTGCAGATAAATCCCTTTGTTTTGTAGTATTTTTTGTTGAATTACGGTTATTAATTCATAAATATCTCTTGAACTTGCTGAAGAATTGTTAATTATAAAATTTGAATGCAGTGTAGAAATTTCTGCTCCCCCAATTTGAAATCCCTTTAAACCCATATCATCAATTAATTTCGCTGCATAATTATTTTCAGGATTTTTAAAAACGCTACCAAAACTTGGTAGATGATATGGTTGCGTTTCCGTTTTTAATTTAAGGTTATTTTTGGTTGTTTGAATTAATTGTTCTAGATTTCCATTAGGCTCAAAATGAAGCTTTGCACTAATAATTGCTAAATTATTACTTTGGAAAGAACTAAATCTATACTCAAAATCGATATCTTTTCTTTCAATATCAAGTTTTTCATTAGTTATATGATTTATAGCTTTTACGGAAATAAGATTTTTTGCTAATGATAAGCTCCCTGTCCCAGCATTCATATAAATTGCGCCTCCTAAAGTACCTGGAATTCCAACAGCCCATTCTCCTCCTTTTAATCTATTTTTAGCGAGAGAATTAGATAATGTTGGGAGCATAACACCTGCTTCCGCTTCAACGATTCCTGTATAAGGCTCTATCACTAGTGTCTTCATTTTCTTTGTACATATAACCAAACCTTTTATAAAAATATTATTTATTAGTAGATTTGAACCTGCTCCAATTATTTGGCATTTATGTTTATTTGAATTAGCCCATTTTATTAGAAATAAAAATTCATCAGTATTTCTTGGTTCAGCAAAATATTCAGCTACACCTCCAACTTTTATAGTTGTGTAAGTACTCAGATTAGAATTCCTAGTAAAAATTTTCTTATTCATAAATTAGTGAACTATCCCAATTTTTTTTCATTTAAAATTGACCAGAAATTATGACAATCACCAGCTCCCATATTCAAAATTAAATCCCCTCTTTGAGTTAATTCATAAAAATGTTTTGTAATTTCATGATAATTATTTATGAAACTAACATTTTTGTTTTGTTTACAAATCAGATTAGTGATAATTTCCGAAGTTATTCTATCTACGTTTCCTTCTCCTGCTGCATAAATACTAGTTACATAAATAACATCTGCTTTTGATAATTCTTCAGCAAATTGTTTAGCAAATTGCTTTACTCGAGTGTATCTATGGGGCTGAAAAATAGCTATTAATCTACTTTTATTAAATTCATTATTATTTTTTTGCTTAATAAATAATCTTCCTAATTTAATAGTCTCTTTTATTTCGTTTGGGTGATGTGCATAATCATCATATAAATGCCTTTCATCTATTTTGCCTCTGTATTCAAATCTTTTTTTTGGTAGTTTAAGGTATTTTATATT
Organism: Prochlorococcus sp. AG-355-P07; assembly: GCA_003280575.1. Taxonomy (GTDB): domain Bacteria; phylum Cyanobacteriota; class Cyanobacteriia; order PCC-6307; family Cyanobiaceae; genus Prochlorococcus_A. Next base: position 6,504 of record QCEN01000004.1, read on the forward strand.
TTTCTTTATTTCTAAAAAATCTACACCAATCATTCTTGAAGCTGCTATCGCAGCTGTGATGTTAGATAAATTGTGTAAGCCTGGAATTGGAATATTTATATTACTGATAAAATTTCCATTTTCATAATATTTTCCAATCGTTTGACTTTTACTTATTTCAGTAGGGATTAAGGCATAACTAACGTTGATTGATGTAATGTTTGACCAATTGCTTGCAGAATGAAAATTATTCCGAGAAATTTCACAATCAAAATTAATTAATAATTTTTTAGAATTTTTAGCGAAATCTTTAAAAGAATATATAACTTCCTTTAAATCAGAGAAATGATCGCAATGATCAAAATCAATGTTATTTATTATTCCAAAATCACATTTATATCTATTTATTGTGCCATCAGACTCATCAACTTCAGCTACTAAGAATTTTGTATTTTCTAAATGACAATTAGAATTGTAGATAGGGATTATTCCTCCAGTGATTGAAGAAGAATTATGAGTACATAACTCAAGGAGTGTGGAAAGAAATGTACTGGTTGATGTTTTTCCATGGCTGCCTGCAACTGCTAGTGAAGTATAGGATTGCATTAAAAGTGCAAGAATCTCTGAACGATGTTTTACTGGTAAATTTTTTTTTCTACAGTACATTAATTCTTTATTTTCTGGTTTGATAGCTGTGCTTACAACAAAATTAATAAATTTTTTGTTAAATTTCGAAGTTACATATTCAATATTTTGTTCAATTTGAGAATTGAAGATAATTGCGCCTAATTTTTCTAATTTTTTAGTTTCATTATTTATAACTAAATCAGACCCTGAAATTGAATAACCTTTTTTCAGTAAACCCATTGCAATTGCTGACATTCCAATACCTCCCACTCCAATAAAATGAAAATGATTTTTAGGTATTAATTCTTTACTCAATGTTTATCTTTTACTTAAATTAAAATAACTTCAAAGTAAAATTTTGGTATTTTTTCTTAAAAAAAAATCATTTTTTTTCTTGAATTAATACAAAACTAGACTTATTTGCTTAATAAATCAAAAAAACCTTACGTTATTGCACAAAATTCAGTATGATCAGCAACTTAGGTTAATCATTCAGAATTATTTGTTATGACTTTGCGTGTTGCAATTAACGGGTTTGGCAGAATTGGTCGAAACTTTATGCGTTGTTGGCTTAGTAGAGGTGCTTACACAAATATTGAAGTTGTCGGTATTAATGTAACTTCAGATCCAAAGACCAATGCTCACTTATTAAAGTACGATTCAGTCCTTGGCCAACTTGATGGTGTTGATATTAAGTTTACTGACGATACTTTTGTTATTAATAACAAAACAATTAAGTGCTTCTCTGACAGAAATCCACTGAATCTCCCTTGGAAAGATTGGGGTGTAGATTTAGTTATTGAATCAACTGGGGTGTTTAATACAGATGTTGGGGCAAGCAAGCACTTAGATGTGGGAGCAAAAAAAGTAATCTTAACTGCGCCGGGTAAAGGTGCTGGTGTTGGTACTTATGTAGTTGGAGTTAATGCAGATACATATACCCATAATGACTATGATATCTTGAGTAATGCTAGTTGCACGACAAATTGTTTAGCTCCAGTTGTTAAAGTATTAGACCAAACTTTTGGAATCAACAAAGGATTGATGACTACAATTCATAGTTATACTGGCGATCAAAGAATTTTAGATAATAGCCATAGAGATTTAAGAAGGGCTAGAGCTGCTGCAACAAATATAGTTCCAACTTCAACAGGTGCAGCTAAAGCTGTAGCTCTCGTTTACCCAGAAATGAAAGGTAAATTAACCGGAATTGCAATGAGAGTTCCTACACCTAATGTTTCGGCTGTGGATTTCGTTTTTGAATCTTCTAAAAATGTCACAAGCGATGAAGTAAATAATGCTCTTAAAGAAGCTTCTTTAGGTTCAATGAAGGGAATTATTAAGTATGGTGATGAACCATTAGTGTCAAGTGATTATGCAGGAACTAATGAATCATCCATTCTAGATAGTGACCTCACTATGTGCATCGGCGATAACCTTGTTAAGGTCCTTGCATGGTATGACAACGAGTGGGGTTATAGTCAAAGAGTGGTAGATTTAGCAGAGATTGTTGCTAAAAATTGGGAGTAATCAAAAATGTTTGAAAGGTGTATTTTTCAATAATTTATTTTTCTTTTTATCTTTAAATTCTATCGAAGGTTCACCTTCAATAAAAAAACCAATCTCGGTAACATTATTATCCAATTTTGAAAATTCTCTTGCCCATTTTTTAGGCAATGAAAAAACTAGTTTGTAGTCTTCACCGCCAAAAAAATAATATTCATCCCATTTATCTCCTTTTGGCCAATCCTTATCTTTAGGTATTTTTTCGTAATTTATTATCGCTTTACAGTTGCTTGCAATTGCTAAATCTTGTACGGCTTGAAATAGGCCATCACTGCTATCAGTACAACCTATTCTCGTTATTTTCTTATTGGGGCGAGTTTTAAGCAGATTTGCTAGAAAATGTGGGTAAATTTTAGGGCGAGTGAAATGTTCCATTGACTGTTTGATTAATCTTTTACTTAGAGAAATATCATTTTCAAAATTATTTTTATTTTTTATCATAAATCCTAATTTGCTAAGACCATGAATTCCTGTGGTTAAGATTATTTCACCTGGGCTACATGCGTTTCTTTTTAATTCAAGTTCCCCTTGAATTCCAAGAGCCGTAATTGATATTGTTTTTTGATTTCCTCTTGAGCAGTCTCCTCCAAGAATAATTCCACCATATTTTTTTAAAGCTTTATCGATACCCTTATATAATTCTTCAACCCAAAACCATTCGGTTTTTGCAGGTAAAATAAGACTTATTGTAATTCCTATAGTTTTTTTGCTACCACTGGATAATAAGTCAGAGATATTACTGACTACTGCTTTCCAACCAATATCTTGAGGGCTAATGGTGACGTCATTGAAATGAACATTTTCAACCAAAGTATCATTATTAATAAGTAGTTTTTCTTTTTTAGTTATGATTAAAGCACAATCATCTGAAGCTTGATTTTTAGGCATAAATTTTTTAAGCCTATTTATTAATTCTTTTTCTCCTATATCTTCTAATAATTCTTTACGCATTTAATTTGAGGTTTTCAATCCCTTGTAAAACGTCAATTGAGATAATTGTGTCATCTTTATTTAGCTCTTCAAGAACATCAAAACCATCCACAACATAGCCAAAAGCAGCATTTCTTCCATCAATTAAATTACGACCTGCAGGATTCAGTTCTGCTTCGTATAAAAAGAAGAAAAATTGAGATGAGCCATCATTAACTGCTGCATTTGAGTGGGACCAACCTAAAGTTCCTAGTGTTGCAAAAGGTAATGTTGGAGTCTCAGTGTAGAAGCCTAAATCTTCAAAAGTTTGATTGTAAAAAGTATCTTTTTCATCAGGTATCCTTATTTCGAGAGGAACGTGACGCTCTTCATTTGTTTCAGGATCTACGTAGCCAATTGCTTCACCAATTGGATCGCCTGTTTGCAGGACAAAAAATTCTTCTGCTCTATTGATGGGTAAATCTTTGTAGAAATTTTTTGAAGATAAATCTATAAATGCTCCAGCTGTAAGCGGTGCGTTAAATCCATCAATAATAGCTTGCATATCTCCTTTAGAGGTCTTTATATTTACTTTTGCTCTGCCTAAAAGTCTTGGGAGATTATCAAATTCCTCCGGAATAAGGTAAGGAAATTTTTCTGGTAGGAAATATTCTTCTAATCCACCTATTTTATCTAAGGCTTCTTTGCGGGTCGCTATAAATGAAAATTTGTCCTTTGATTTAGCATGATCTTGAAGTTTATCAAAATTTTCTTTGAGTTCTAAAAATGTTATTTCGGCAATTTTCTTTTTATCGTTTGGCAATTCTTGAATAATTAGACTTTGGTATTTTTTTAGTAAAGATTGACATTTTGTAACAGTTTTTGTCAACGCTGGCCATCTTCCTCCTCTCACGAGGTCACTCGTCTCTTCCAATTTGTGTTGAATTTCTTGCAATTCAACTTGCTTGATAGGGAGGGCGTTTCTGAGGATTGCATTAGGGTCTTTTACCGCATTACCAGTAGGTAAATCGGCAATTACTTGAGAAGGTTTTAATAGAAAAAATTGTAAAATTATGATTGATAGAATAAAAAAAAGTTTGTTCTGATTTGATAAGAATTTTTGCATAGCACTCTTGCAGGTTTATGATCCTTGGGGATGTAACACAGGAATGATTTCCAGTAACGATTTTCGCACAGGTACTACCATCGAATTAGATGGACAAGTTTGGCGTGTTGTAGAATTTCTACATGTCAAGCCTGGTAAGGGTTCTGCTTTTGTGCGAACAAAATTAAAATCAGTTCAAACCGGCAACGTGGTTGAAAAAACTTTTCGAGCCGGAGAATCAGTACAACAGGCTATCCTTGAGAAGTCTAACCTGCAGCACACTTATGTGGAGTCTGGTGATTTTGTTTTTATGGATATGACAAGTTTTGAAGAGACAAGACTTTCCTCTGAACAAATTGGTAAAGGAGCAAAGTATTTGAAAGAAGGAATGGAGGTAAATGTAATTTTCCATAATGGTAAAGTTTTAGAAGTAGAACTACCAATAGCTATTACTTTGCAAGTTACAGAGACTGACCCTGGAGTTAAAGGTGACACTGCTAGTGGGGGTACTAAACCAGCTATTCTAGAGACGGGTGCTCAAGTTATGGTTCCTTTATTTATTTCTGTGGGAGAAATGATTAAGGTTGATACTCGTAACGACAGTTATCTTGGACGTGAAAATTAATTGCTATGAAATTAGATCATGAAGACTTAAATCGCTTAATAGAGAAAATCTCTACAAGCGATATTCAAGAATTCTTACTTGAGGGAGAAGATTTTAAACTAGAAATAAAACGTAATCTATTTGACCAGAATCAAGTTACCAAAAATTTAGTTTCCAATGGCTCAATTGATAGCCAAGCAATTACTAATCAAAAAACTATCAACGATAATGTCTCAATAGTTAATGAGCCTGAGACTCCTCAGGTAGCCCCTCCTGGACGCTCAGATCTTACTGAAATTACTTCTCCTATGGTAGGAACCTTTTATAGAGCTGCAGCGCCTGGGGAGGAGCCATTCGTCGAAGTAGGAAGCAATATTAAGGTCGGCCAAACTATTTGTATTTTGGAAGCTATGAAGTTAATGAATGAAATAGAATCTGAATTTAATGCTGAAATAGTTGAGATTCTTGTTGAGAATGGAACGCCAGTTGAATTTGGTCAAGTTTTAATGCGTGTTAAGCAGTCTTGAATTTTTAGTCATTTCAATGGCAGTTTTTATAGCCTCAATCATGCTTTGACATTGAGCTATTCCTTTGCCAGCAATATCAAATCCTGTTCCATGATCTGGAGACGTTCTTATAAAAGGCAAACCTATTGTTGTATTTACTGAGTAATTAAGGGCTATAATTTTCATTGGTATTAGACCTTGATCATGATACATAGCAAGAATGCCATCATGCCTTTCAGAATCTTTGTTTATCCAGGCTTTTGCCGAAGAATTCCAGCAACTATCTGGTGCCAAAGGGCCAAATAATTTAATATCTCTGTTTTTTTTGTTCCAAGCAATCAATGCCGTGTTGAGCCAATCTTTCTCTTCGTTACCTAAAATACCTTCTTCGCCAGCATGAGGATTTAATCCTGCGACTTTTAAAGTAGGTTTATCAATATATGTATTACAAAAATCTTTGAGAAGATCTAATTTAGAATGAATTAATTTTGCAGTTAATTCGTTGGGCACCATACGAAGAGCTATGTGGGTTGTAGCTAGTAATGTGTTGAATCTCCAACCTGTAATTGGTGATTTTGCTGTGAATAACATTCCAACATTTTTTATTCCACACGATTTTGCTAAAACTTCAGTTTGACCAGAGAAGTGATGACCTGCTAATGACCATGATTTCTTGCAAATTGGTCCAGTTACTAATGCCGAATTAGGATATTGCTTTACGAGTTCAATTGCTTTTGTTAAATAGTAAAAACTTGAATTTCCATAACTTGATTTGGATTCATCATTAGCTGATGAAATTTCAAGATCATGTATCTTAAGATTTTTAGGATTTGCAATATTTTCGATTCCCAAGGATATAAGTTGTTTATATTTTTTTTGAAGCTTTTTTTTGGAACCAACAAGTATGTAATCTATATCTTCTGGAATCTCATTTGAGCAAAGTGCTTTTAAAATTATTTCAGGGCCAATTCCAGATTCATCTCCAACACTTAATATAACTTTAAATGTATTATTTGTATTTTGAAAATTCATAAATTTCTTTAAATTTCTGTTTTAACTATTCAAATAGCAATCTTTTAAGCCTACTTTATAGTTTTTATAAATTAGTTTATATCCAAGTGTTTCGCATAAAAGTTTATTGGAAATTCTTCTATTTTCCATCCAAAAAGATTGCGCGATAGGCGATAATTCTTTTTTTGCTTCTTCAAATAATGTAGGCTTTGGCATTTTTAAACCAAGTAAATCATAGCAATATTGAATAACTTCTATTTGAGAGCAAGGTTCATCATCTGCAATGTTGATAATCTGGTGAAACTTTAAAGAATCTCTATTTTGTAATAGGAAGATGATTGCATTCGTGATATCAGCAACATGAATTCTCGAAAAAACTTGATTTTTTTTGGAAATAACGCGAATTTTTTTGTTTTTTATTGCTTCAAATGTAGATCTTCCAGGCCCATAAATACCTGGTAACCTAAAAATTTGTACAGGTAAACCCGATTTAATCCATTCTTTTTCGCAATTTAATCTCCTGTGACTTCTATTTTGAAAAGGGTTAGGTAAGTCAATCTCAGAGACCCATTCACCTTTAGTGTCTCCATATACTCCTGTTGTAGATAAATATCCAACCCATTCAAGGGATAAACTCTTTAGCTTATTTTTAAGACTTATCAATACTGGATCATTTCCATTTTTGTCGGGAGGTATGCAACTAAGAATATGTGTGACTCCCTCAAAAATTTTTTCATTAGGAACTATTTCGTTTTCACTATTAAAAACAAAACTATTTGGATCTTTGTTTTCAGATCTTGAACTTGTTAAAGCGGTAGAACCTAATCGCCTTATCGTTTTTGCAAAGAAACTACCGCTAAAGCCACATCCCAAGATTAAAAATTTTTTTTTAATGAAAAGTGAACTTGCAGAATTGCTCATAAGAAGCTAAAGTAGTACATATGTATTATTAAATGATGAAGACAACTGTTAAACCTATTTTAAAATCAAAAACTTACTGCATTAGCAAAAGTTATACTCCTTTAATAGAAAAAGAATTCAGTTCAGTTGGATCTAAATTTTACCAAAAATTATTTATTCTCCTCATTTCATTTTCTACAATTTTAATAATCCCTGATTCGCCACGAGAATTGGGAAATATTTGTGAGAGTTATAACTCCAGAAAAATATGTAATGTATTGTAGTTAGGCTGCTTTGTAGTTTGATTCATCTGTTTCGTAATTATTTTTACTTGCCTTAAAATTAGGATTAGCCCATTGTAACAACCTTATAGCTAATCTTAAATCTCCTTCTAACCAGGCTCTTATAGCCATTGCTCTTCTTGGATCATAAAATTTTTGTCTTCTATACCAATACAAAGCATTTGCATCTGATTTATCGCCATTACAAGAAAGGCAGGCTGGCACGCAGTTTTCCGTGGTACTTAAGCCACCTTGGCTACGTGGTAAAACGTGGTCAATTGATTCAGATGGTTTCCCACAATATATACAACTTTTTCCTGTAAATCTATGAATTGACTTTCGCCATTGTCTTAATCTGAACTTAGGACATAAATCCTCTAAAAACACCGCATCATTGATATGCATTCAGACTATTTAGTTAAATAAATAATGGCTTGAATATGTTAAAAGTCAATGTTTATTTATTATGTTTTACTAAAAATCAGCCTTTAAAAATTAATTTAGTGTAAGTAGATACAAAATAAAATTAAATGCAAAATAATAAGAAGTTTAAAAAATATAAAGATTTAATTAATAGCTATAACGATCAATTGTTTCATCTGTAAAAACATCATTAGTTTCTTCTAATTTTTTTTCTAATCTTTTTCTTTTGTTTTCTCTATTTTTTGCTTCTTGTTCTTTTCTTTTTTGTTTTTTTTGTAACTCTCTTTCAAGATTTCTATTTGGATGAAGATTATCTAAATATTCAACACAATAACTAAATTTTTCACTTTCTCTTATAACTGTTTCAGTAATTTGTGATGCAGCTTGTTTAGGTGAGACTTTGAATAATCCTCCCTTTTGACGTTTTATGTAGGTATATGCTGCCTCCCAACTGCTTTCATGATCGTTTCCGCCGTCTCTCATTGTACAAAATATTTCCGCTCCAAATGAACTTGCATTTACTTTTGAATTCGTAAGGAATAAGGCAGAAAAAATTCCTGCAGTTATTAGTATAAATTTTTTCTGCTTGAATCTTTGCATTAAACTTTTTGATACTATTTAAAAATATCTTTTATCGAGAATATGTCTATAGAAGTTTAAGATTTTATCACTCCAAATAAGTTCAGAAATTTAACAATTAAGGGAAGAATAAGAAGCACAGTAATCAACCTTACAGCGTGAAGAGTTGCTACTGCAGCGCCTACTCCATATTCTGAACCTACAAGACTCATGCCGCTAATACCACCTGGTGCAGCCCCTAGAATTGTCGTTATTACATCTATATTTAGTAATCTGCTTGTCCATAATCCAATTGCTAATCCTGTAATTACAAGAGTAAATGTTATTAAGATAGCTGGCTTCCATAAGCTTTGAAGTTCAACTATTGAGTCTTTAGTCAAAGCTGTTCCAATAACTGTCCCAATTCCAATCTCTAATATTGTTCTTGTACCAATTGGCCAATCAGCTATACCTACTTTGCCACTGATGCTAAGGATGCTTGAACCTATTAAGGCTCCAGCAAGAGGAGCTGCGGGTATACCTGTTTTTAGAGCTAAAGCCCCAAAAATTCCACCTGCAATTAAATAATAGATGAGATTTATGTTTGGCATAAATTTATGAGATGTTTGGACATAATATTAGAAAAATTTTTTTTTGCTTGGGTTTATAGTCAAATTATATTTTTGTTTTTCTCTCATAATGTCCCCATTTGTTGGCATAATGAAAAGCAAAGCATGAATTCTTATGTCTTCACAAATTTCATACAAATCTAATAAAAGCCCTATAAAGAAAAAATTATCTTTTTTTGAGGGTGGCCATCAGCTTGAAAAATTAGAGTTTGCTCTTGCAATTGCTCAAACTAAGGGAGATGAAAAAAAATCAATTACCCTGAGAAAAAAGATTGTTGAATTAGGTGGAAATGTTGAAGAGCCAGGCACTTAACTTAATTTTCTTCAAGATATTTAGATGCGATTACAACTGCTTCCCCAGCTTGTTGAGTAGTTATTTTTCCTAAATCAAGAAGTGTTTTACTAATAGCAGAAATTACTGTAATTATATCTCTGTCATTCACATAACCTAAGTGGCCCACTCTAAATATTTTCCCTTTTAAATGATCTTGACCACCAGCAAGTAAAATATCAAACTTATTTTTTATAGTTTTTCTAAATTCCTCAGCATCTATTTCTCCAGTCTCTATTGCTGTAATCGATGGGCTTAAGTATTTTTCATTAGCAAATAATTTAAGATTTAAAGCTTTTGCAGCATTACTCATTGCTAATTTATGTTTTTTATGTCTAAGGAAAATACTCTCTAATCCTTCTTCTTTCATCATTTTTAAAGATTCATCTAAAGCAAAAATCAAATTTACTGCAGGGGTGTATGGGTTACTGTTGCTCAAAAGACTTTTTTTGTAAGATTTTAAATTTAAATAAAATTTTGGTAGATTAGATTTTTCTGTAGCTTCCCATGCTTTTTGACTCATTGATATAAAGCTGAGTCCTGGCGGTATCATATATCCTTTTTGTGATCCTGAAGCGACGATATCTAATTGCCATTTATCTACTGGTACATTGCAAGCTCCTAGACTTGTGACGCAGTCAACAATTGACAATGCGGTTTTGTGTTCACGTATATATGAACTAATAGTTTCAAGATCATTAATAATACCTGTTGAGGTTTCAGAATGAGTCAAAATTACTGCTTTTATTTCTTTTTTTTGATCTTCTTCTAATATTTTTTTGAATTCTTCTGGATTAAGCGGAGTGCCCCACGCGGAATCAATCTTTATGACTTCTAACCCAAATTCTTTAGCAACTTTTACCCATCTTTCACCAAATTTTCCATTCTCACCACAGATAACTTTATCTCCTTTACTTAAAGTATTTATTATTCCAGCTTCCATTGCGGCAGTCCCACTACCAGTAATTGTTAGGACATCATTTTGAGTTTGATGAAGCCACTGTAAATTTTTCGAAGTACTTTCTACGAGATCTTGAAATTCTTTGCTGCGATGGCCTATTGGATGCTTACTTAATGCTTGTAAAACTTTTTCTGGAACTGGTGTGGGTCCAGGAATCATCAATGATAATTTTTGTTGTATGGCCACTTTTTGTTAAATAGGTCATTCTTAGATTAGTTCTCATTATATATTTTTCAATTACTTGATTTGAAAAAAGGATTTTCTTTACCTTTGTGGGTTGCTGGAGCCGCTAGGTCGGCATTAAAAAAACTTGTAGGTTTGCCATTTGAGAATTATGAAATACTAAAAATTCCTAATGAAAAAAAAGAAGTAAAACTCAAGATTCATTCTGTTGGCTTGCTTGAAGGTGATTCTCATGCATTAGCAATTTCCTTTGCAAATTCTGGCTTAGATCTTGACATTACACAAAACTTAGAAGTATGGACAATAGCTTCTTTAGAAAAAATTTCTTTTAATAATACTGTTCCAACAAATCCAATTAAAATAATTGCAGGATCTGGTGTAGGCATCTATGAGAATACATCAGAGATATGCATTTCTGATTTTGCTAAAGAAGTTTTATATGCGAATTTATTGGATATTATTCCGAAGGGTTTTAATTTGAATTTAGAAATAGTTTTCCCAAATGGGGAGTTTTTAGCAGAGAGAACTAGTAATAAGTCATTTGGTATTGTTGATGGATTATCTATTATTGGAACTTCTGCAGAGACTTATTCGAGTGCTTCACCTGATCAATTAGAGGAAGCTAAAATACAGCTAGCCAATCTGACTAAAAATGATTTTAAAGGACAAGTTGTTTTTGTTATTGGTGAAAATGGTTTAAATTTGGCAAAAACTTGTAACGTTAAGTTTCCAATTATAAAAGTTGGTAATTGGATAGGACCCCTAATAGTTGATGCTGCAATAAAAAATGTTAAAACTGTAATTCTTTTTGGTTATCATGGGAAATTAATTAAATTAGCAGGCGGAATTTTTCATACACATAATCATTTAGCTGATGGAAGAATAGAGATTCTGGTTTATTTAGCCGTTAAAGAAAAAGTACCATCTGAAATAATAGTTAAATTATCTCAATTCAAAACTATCGAAGATGCTTTATTGCTTCTTGAAAGATTTAATAAATCTATAGCTGAGAAATTATTCCAAAATTTGTCAAATACCGTTGAAAAGCGTTCTTTTGATTATGTTAATAGGTATGTAAAAACAGACATGGAAATCGCATCAATCATTTTTGATAGGAAAAGGAAAATAAGGTGGTCGGGAACTAATGGAAATAATTATATTTCTTATTTTCAAGGAGATTAATTTTGATTGATTATGCTTTTGTAAATAAATTGAGCTAACTTTTAAACATGAATCAAATATCTTTAAAAAAAGAACGAGATCCTTCAATATTAATTTTAGATTTTGGATCTCAATATTCTGAATTGATTGCGAGAAGAATAAGAGAAACTAATGTTTTTTCTCTTGTAGTAAGTAACTCTATTTCAATTGAGGATATTCTTAATATTAATCCTAAAGGGATAATTTTGAGTGGGGGTCCGAATTCTGTTTATGACCAAAATTCGCCTAAATGTGATGAAAAAATTTTTGATTTAGGCATTCCTATTCTTGGCATATGTTATGGGATGCAATTAATGGTTAAAGAACTTGGAGGTTCTGTCGCTTCAGCTATAAAAAAAGCTGAGTATGGTAGAGCACCAATAAATATAGATTTAGAATGTGACCTCCTTTGCGATGTAAAAGATAAATCAATAATGTGGATGAGTCACGGCGATTCAATTAATTGTTTGCCTGATGGATTTAATAAAATTGCGCATACAGAGAACACACTTCATGCAGTAATTTCAAATGATATAAAGAAATTATTTGGCGTACAATTTCATCCTGAAGTTATTCATTCAGAGTACGGGATGACAGTAATTAAAAATTTTGTTTATAAAATCTCCAATTGTGTTGCTGATTGGACAACCGAAACCTTTTTAGAAGAAACAATTCCCAGGATAAAAGCGCAAGTTGGTAATAAGAAAGTTTTGCTTGCCTTATCAGGGGGAGTTGATTCTTCAACTCTTGCTTTTTTACTAAATGAAGCGGTTGGAAATCAGCTTACGTGCATGTTTATCGACCAAGGTTTCATGAGAAAAGGTGAACCGGAATTTTTGATGAATTTTTTTGACAAGAAATTTAATATAAAGGTTGAATATATTAATGCTAGGGAAAGGTTTATTGCCAAATTAAAGGGGATTACAGATCCAGAACAAAAAAGGAAAATTATTGGAGAAGAATTTATTAGAGTATTTGAAGAAGAAAGTAATAGATTGGGACCTTTTCATTACTTAGCGCAAGGCACTCTTTATCCTGATGTTATTGAAAGTGCTGGCACTAATATTGATCCTAAAACAGGCGAAAGAATAGCTGTAAAAATCAAGAGTCATCATAATGTGGGCGGATTACCAAAAGATTTACAATTTAAATTAGTTGAGCCATTAAGAAAACTTTTTAAGGACGAAGTCCGAAAATTAGGCGCTGCATTAGGTTTGCCGGATGAAATCATAAAAAGGCATCCATTCCCAGGACCAGGGTTGGCGATAAGAATTTTGGGAGAAGTGACTAATGAAAAACTCGATTGTTTAAGAGATGCAGACTTGATAGTGAGAGAAGAAATAAAAAAAGCAGGTCTTTATAATGATATTTGGCAAGCATTTGCAGTATTACTACCCGTTAAAACTGTAGGAGTTATGGGTGATAAAAGAACTTATGCATGGCCGATAGTTTTACGTTGTGTATCTAGTGAAGATGGTATGACAGCAGACTGGTCAAAAATTCCCTTTCAGATTTTAGAGAGAATTTCGAATAGAATAGTAAATGAAGTAATGTTAGTTAATAGAGTTGTTTTTGATATTACAAGCAAACCTCCTGGAACTATTGAGTGGGAATAATTCGTCTACAAAATAGTAGTTATAGTCTGAAAACAGCGGTTTGTAATAGGTTCGTTTGATGTTATTTGGTGACGAAATGGCAGGGTTCTTGACACCCTTGTTTGTCAAGCGTTTGTTTTCTGATCTTGTCTTTATCTTCATGAAGAAATCGTAGAAACTCGTTTTTCTATACACTTGAATAAAATTGAAAAATTTTTTTTGTGACTTTTTTGGGAATATAGTTTTGACTCTTAAAGTGAGATCCACTTATATTTTAATTTATACATGAAATTTTTTTAAATTAGATTTAAACGTATGAGTGAGATTATTAAATTAAGTAGATCTACTGTCGAGAAATATCTTAGTTGTCCAAGATGTTGTGTACTTGATAAAAAATATCAAATAAAACCACCCTCATTACCTTTTACTCTAAATATAGCAGTAGATAATTTATGTAAAAATGAATTTGATCACTATAGAAGAATTCAGGAGCCACATCCATTATTTATTGAATATGGTATTGATGCTGTTCCATTTAAACACAAAGATTTAGAACGTTGGAGAAGTAATTTTCAAGGAATAAGATATAAATCTATTGAACATAATTATGATTTTGGTGGAGCTGTGGATGATATTTGGCAGAAAAAAAATGGTGATCTTATCATCATTGATGTAAAAGCGACATCTAGAAATAATTTTGATTGGGCCGAGACTTTTAATAAATATGAATATGCAAAAGCCTATAAGAGACAATTGGAAATGTATCAGTGGTTATTTAAAAAGAATGGATTTCAAGTTGCCAGAGAAGCTTATCTTTTATACTTTAATGGAAAAAAAAATGAAGAGGTTTTTAATAATCAGCTAAATTTTGATGTCCATCTAATTAGATTAGATTGTTCTACATCATGGGTAGAAAATAAGATAATTGATACGGTTAAATTATTACGTTCTGATATTTTTCCCAAACCATCATTAAATTGCGAATACTGTAATTATTTAAAAAAGCGTTGGGAATTATCATTAAGTTAATTCTCATAGAAAATTTTTGAGTATCTCTGGAAAAATAGTAAATAAAAGATAATCTTTAATTAGATAATTTATTTAGACTTTTGATAAATTCAAAAAATTCTGAGAGAAAAATAACTAATCATCTTCAACAAGATGTAGTAAAGGTATCTGGTAAGAAGATTTTTATAAATCCTTTTTTGTATTGGCGTCGTTTTGACGAGAATACAAATAGATGGCTTAGAGAACCTGGTCAAATGTCAGAGGATCAAATTAATCCAAATAGGAATCGTTTTTATCCAGAAGTAGAGTGGACTGATTTAAGCCATGAGCAAAAGCTTATAAAAGATGCAACCGTAGAAATGTTCCTAAAAACTCTTGAATTGATAAGTACATTTCATCCGTATCTTAGTGCTGGACAGTTATTAGAAGTCGAGAGAAAAATGGCGATCATAAAAAAAATTCCTTTTGAAAAGTGGGTAACAAAATCTTTCGCCAAAAAAGCGAGATTATTGCAAAATGAAAAAAGAAAATTTCAAAGAGAAAGATTTTTTAGTAGCTGGAGGGAATGGTTTAGCCTAGTAAATACTCAACAAGCATTTTTGCCGTTAATCGTCACAATATTTATTTCTTCATTTATTGGATGGTCATTTGGGATATCAAAGAATAGCTGCAATCCTTATTTTGAACAAAATATAGATCAATTAAATTAATTTTTTTTGATATTTTTTAAGTACCTAAGTTAATATAATTTTGAAAAAATTAATTTCTTGTTTAGAATCATAATATTAATATTTAGTTTAAGGGTATAGTTCTTTATGAGTGGAAATTTGAATTCAAATAATATTGAAAATGATGAGTTTTATGGGACTAATGAAGATATTGATTATAGAGATTTAATAACAAAACTTAAAGATATAAATTTAACAATTACTTTGTTGGAAAAAATAATATTTAAGTAAATTGTATATTTTTGATAAAAACAAGTCCTAACAAAAAACTCATTTCATTAAAAAGACAACCTTTAGTCTTACTTATTTTTTCTTCTATTTCGTTTTTATTGATCCTATTTAGGTTAATTTTTTTACAACTTTTAAATTATGAATCCTTTAAGAAGATGTCAGATGAGAATAGGATCAGACTTATTGCTTCACAGCCAATAAGAGGAAGAATACTAGATAAAAATGGTTATGTTTTAGCAGATAGCAGAGTTAAATATTCTCTAATAATAAAGCCTCAATCTATTAAAAAAAGCAATTGGGAAAAACATAAAAAAAGCATCTCTAACTTGTTAAATATTGATAGTAATGTAATTCAAAAAAAATATTCTGATGGTTTAAATAATCAAAAACTATCATTAACTATTCTTGATGATTTAAACATAAATCAACTAATAAAGTTCAAAGAAAATGAAGGAAATTTAACTAGTTTTGAAATAGCTACCAAATTAATTAGAAATTATCCTTATAAATCACTTGCTGCGCATGTAATTGGTTATACTCAGCCAATTACTGAATCAGAATATAAATTTTTATCTAAGAAAGGTTATAAATTAAATGACTTAGTAGGAAGAACAGGAATTGAATATGTTTATGAAGATTTTATAAGAGGTGAATGGGGCGGAGAAATGATTGAAGTAAATTCATTAGGAAAATTTCAAAGATCATTAGGTATAAGACCTCCATTACAAGGTAATGATATTGAACTAACAATAGACTTGAATCTACAATTAATTGCTGAAGAAGTTCTTAAAGACAAAAAAGCTGGAGCGATAATAGTAATGGATCCAAGAGATGGTGCAATAAGAGCATTGGTAAGTAAGCCAAATTTTGATTTGAATTTTTTTTCAAAGGATTTTAAGCCCGAAAAAGAATACAATAATATATTTAATTCTCCTGAAAAACCTCTTTTTAATAGAGCATTAAATGCTTATGATCCAGGGAGTGTTTGGAAAATCGTAACTGCTTTAGCGGGGCTGGAAAGTGGAAAATTTCCAAAAGACACCATGTTAGATACGAAACCATGCATAACTTATGGGAGTCAATGTTTTAGGGAGCACAATGATTTAGGCTTTGGTGTAATAGGTTACGAAGATGCTTTAAGAGTTTCTAGTAATACATTTTTTTATCAAGTAGGTTACGGAGTAGGAGTTGATGAAATTCATAAGGTCTCCCGAAAGCTTGGTTTTAATTCTTTATCTGGAATTGAAATTTCTGAACAAGAAAATAAAGGATTAGTAGCTAGTAGTAAATGGGCTAAAGAAGGTAGAGGATGGGGGCAACCAGGGAGAACTCCGTGGGTTCCAGAAGATATTGCGAGCATGTCAATTGGACAATTTGTTGTTCAAGTAACTCCAATTCAAATAGCTAGAGCGTATGCAGCGATTGCTAATGGAGGTTATCTAGTTACTCCACATTTGACTCAAAAAGATGTTAAAAGTTTTTTAGATAGAAAACGTGTTCCAATTGACATTGATCCACAAAATATTCAATTAATAAAAAATGGTCTCAGGAAAGTAGTAGAGTCTGGCACTGGAGTATCAATTAATTATGGAGTTTCAAATTTACCTCCTGTGTCAGGTAAAACAGGAACCGCTGAAGATGGTGAAGGTGGCTTAGATCATGCTTGGTTCGTTTGTTTTACACCTTCAGAAAAGAGTGAGTTGCTTGTAGTTGCTTTTGCACAAAATACTCCAGGGGGAGGTTCTGTACACGCTCTTCCTATGGCAAGAGAAATTTTAAAAGTTTGGAATGAAAAAAAATAATATTAATTTTTAGTTTAAAATTTATGTTCTTAATTTTTTCATTTGTAAAAGTCTGTGAATAATATCTTCAATAGTTTTTGTATCTATCGGTTTACTATATGAAGACAGAAGTTGTCTTCCTAATACTTGACTTCCTAAATGCACTAGTTGAATGCGTAATGAGGTTAGAAGTTCTAACCCTACACCACCAGAAAATGTCGCAATGGCAATTGGTTGACCATTAAATAAATTCCTAAAATCATCTCCTGAAATAGAAAGCCATGCTATGAAGTTGGAGAGAATAGGAGGTATAGATCCATTATATTCAGGCGCACAAATCACCCACCTTTCAATCTTAAAAAGCTTTTTTTTTAGTTCTTCTATTTCGTTTGGAATATTTTCTTTGCTGTGAATTCTTGGATTAAATAATGGAATATCAAGAGTGGTGAGGTCTAAAATTTCAGAACTTATTTTAAGTTCATTACTTTTTTCAAGAAATTTTTCAGAAAGTTCTAGATTTTTGCCACAACTAGCCGTAATGATTATTAGATCTTTTGTTTCAGTCATAAATAAGATAAATAAATTTAATAATTAGCACCTGTTTTGCGGTGATGAACTGCCGTTAGACTATCGGATTTTAGTATATTACCGTGTAGTACTTCAGCGTATATTACCCAATGATCCCCACATTCCATTCTCTCTTTTACAGAAGCATCTAACCATGCGAGCGATTCAGGAATGATTATCTGTTCATTAGGAGTTAATTCAATATTTAAGCCTTCAAATCTATCTTCTCCAGGTGCAAAGGGCTTTGTAAATCTTTTTAATGGTTCTTTAAAATCTTTCTCACTAAGAATATTTAATGCGAATGAATCTCCTATTTGCAGAAGAGATTCTACTGATCTATCTTTTGCTACTGCAATACTTAACCCGGGCGGAGAAAAACTTGCTTGGCTAACCCATGATGCAAGCATAGCTCCCTTAATATTATTCTCATCTTTGCCTTTAGAGGCTGTCAGGACACAAAGAGAACCAATTACTCTTCCAAGAGCTTGTAGCTTTGGATCCGTTTTGCTTGTAATCATTCCAGTATCTGATTTTCTGGGATTTTTCTTTGCTTTTTTTATAATTTTTCTTCCAAAGTGAGTTCCTATTTCTTCTAACTCTTTAATTTTTGGTTTATTTGGACTGAATTTAATCCTTATAGGGTCAAAACTAAACTTAAAACCACCGTCTTTTAATTTTGTTTCTAGTAAATCTATAGCTTCGCCGCTCCAGCCAAAACTCCCAAAAATTCCTACAGGCTTATCCCTATTACCCTCTGCTAACAATGATCCTAGTGCACTAACTATTGGAGTTGGGGCGTGACCACCCAATGTGGGTGAGCCTATTAAATATCCATCAGCATTTTGGATAGATTTTACAAGTTGATCATTAGGTGTAAATTCACAATTAATACTTTCAACTTCTACAGAGGTTCTATTTATCCCTTTAGCCAATGCATCACCTATTGAGGCTGTATTTCCATATGCACTTGCATATATCAGAGCGATCTTAGGATTATTTGTTGAGAGATTTTCGCCCCACCTAATGTAGTCATTTAAAAAGCTTTTTAAGCTATATTCGATCGCGGGACCATGTAATGGTGCGATAGTTTTAATGTCATAATCTGCAATTTTTTCAGTTATTGATACTACTTGATTAGACATTGGTGCCATCAAACAATCATAAAAATGTTTCCTATCAATTTCAGTACTAACTCGATTTGTTTCAGACCAATATTTAGACGCAATATGTGCAGAGAAAATTTTTTCACTAAGAAGTATTTCTTGATTACGTTCATAAATTATCAGACCACCAGGCCAACGTGCTGTTGGAATAGGAATTAACTCTAGTGAAATATTATCTAATTCTAAATTAAGTTCTTTTTTGATTATCTTTACTTCAGGTAATTGAATTTCAACAAAGTTTTCTAGGGTAGGATTTCTTTGATTCCAAAGTTCGCTAATAAGTTTATAACCTGGATTAGAGCAAGTAATAGTTGTGTTTTGAAATTGGGTACTTATATTTTTTATAGTTTCAATAATTTGCGGATTAATATGACCAGAAATGAAGTTGATTTTATCGAATTTAAAATGATTGTAAAACTTAGAAATTACTTTGTTAAATGAATTTAAATATTGTTTCTCAGGTGGATGAATAATAAAAAGTTCCTCATTACTTCTAATAAAAAAAGTATTAAAAGAAGTTCCTTTTTCAAGGTTAAATTCAAGTTCAAATCTTTCTTTATTTTGGTCTAAGAATCTTATACAAGAAAAATTTTCGGTAATTTTAAATTCCGATAAGTTTTGATTTTCTGCAAGTAAGCCTATATTAATATCTGACATTTTTAAGACTTATTTTTTAATAATGATTAGCAACTTTTCTGTGATGAACTGCTGTCTTGCATGATAAGTCAGAAACATTACCATTTTCAACAATTCCGTAAATTATCCAATGGTCTGGAGTCTCCAGTCTGGAACTAACTTTACAATCCAGAAAGGCGAGTGAATCTGAAAGAACTGGTCCTCCTTCAGCGATGTTGCTAATTACATCTACATCTGCAAATCTATCAGCTCCAGGGGCAAATCTTTTTAAAAAATGTCTGAACATTTTTTGATAGTTATCTTCTCTCAAAATATTCACAACAAAACTTTTCCCAACTTGCATATATGATTCAATAGCTCTATCTTTTGCTACTGCAACTGTAATACCTGGTGGAGAGAAGCTTGCTTGACTAACCCAACTTGCGACCATTGCACTTTGTCTAAATGTAGAACCTTCGCCTTGGCTCGCTGTAACTACATATAATCCACCACTTAATCTTCCTAAAGCTTTATCTAAATTTGAATCAAGGCTCTTCATAGAGGCAATATTCTTCTTCTTATTGATCAATTGACCCAAGTCAGTTCCAGCTTCTTCGAATTGTTGATAAACAATGGGATCTGGAATATTTTTAACTCTTAAGGGAGAGAAAGCTTCTTTTTGACTGAGTTCTCTTAATTTATTTGCTAAGGAATCTATAGGTTCATCATTTCCACCAAACGCATCATAAACTGCAGTAAATTGTTTTGGTTTTAGTGCTGCAAATAAAGTACCGAGAGATTCTTTTAATTCATTATCTGAGTCTACTGACCATGTGGGGATGACTACTGCTTTTGATTCCGAAATTAAACTTGTTAATTCTTGCGGGTCAGAAGATCTTAAATCAACTAACTGAACCTGAGCATCTGCTTTGCTTATTCCATGAGATATCGCTTGACTTAGTCGATCACAATAACCATAGTCGCTTATATAACAAACCGACACAAAATCATTGCCTTTGCTTTTATTGCTACTCCATTCTAGATATTTTCCTTTCCAAAAATTGACCTGATTATGGAGCAAAGGCCCATGACCAACAGCTATTGTTTTTAATTCAGGTAGCTTATCTATTCTTTTAATTGCCTGCATAACACTTCTAGCGTTTGGACCCATAAGGCAATCGTAATAAAAACGAAAATCATCGTATATTTCTTTTTGATCAGTGTCAAAAAATTCGTCAGAACAATAATGGAGTCCAAAAGCATCGCATGTATAGAGAACATTTGTGCTGTGATCATATGAAAATATGGTATCTGGCCAATGTAAATTTGGTGCACTTATGAATTCAATATTATGTTCTAAACCACTATTAGGGTTAGTTCCGAGATTTAAAAACTCTCCACTCTTAACTTCTAGACGTTTAAAGGGAATATGTATTTGGTCTTCAATAAATTTGAGGGCTAATTTTGATCCAACTACTGTGATATTTTCGTTTAATTCTAAAAGATTACCTATTAAACCAGAATGATCAGGTTCTGTATGGCTTGTAATTAAATAATCAACTTCTTGTGGCTTTACCTTTTTTAGTAATTCTTCAAACCATAATTTTTCGAACTTTGCGTGACTAGTATCAATAATTGCTAGTTTCTCGCCTTTAATAATAAAACTATTGTAAGTAGTTCCATTTCTTAAACCAAACTCAATATCAAATCTACTGCGATCCCAATCCAAAGATCTTATAGCACAAGAATCATCAGCAAAGTTTTGAGATTGAACGGTCAACTTGTTATTAGTTTGTGCCAATTTAGAATTACTTGCTTGGGCAGAGGCTATCATAGAATAATTAGCTTTATAAATTAACTTTAGTTATATAGAATATAAATTCGCGTGATTATTTTTGCGAAATAACCGAAATTACGCTTTTCTTTATTTTTTAATCTTCTTATTCTGGATAAATGGCATCTCAACTAATAAAACAAATAGTTACTGGAGATGAGATAAGAAATTCTTTTTTAAAATTTTATAGTGAAAAATTACATAAAATCATTCCAAGTGCATCTTTGATTCCAGATGACCCTACAGTTATGCTCACAATTGCTGGAATGCTACCTTTTAAACCAGTTTTTTTAGGTTTAAAAGAAAGACCATCAAAAAGGGCTACATCTAGCCAAAAGTGCATCAGAACAAATGATATAGAAAACGTTGGAGTTACAGCTAGACACCATACTTTTTTTGAAATGCTCGGTAATTTCTCTTTTGGAGATTATTTTAAACGAGAGGCTATTCAATGGGCTTGGGAATTAGTTACTAACATTTATCAACTTTCTGTTGAAAATATAATTGTGAGTGTTTTTCACGAAGACGAAGAGTCTGCAAAAATTTGGAGAGATGAAATTGGTATTCATCCAGATAGGATAGTGAAACTAGGTGAGGAAGATAATTTTTGGTCATCTGGCAAAACAGGTCCATGTGGACCTTGTTCAGAACTTTATTATGATTTTCATCCTGAAAAGGGTCTGCAGAATATTGATTTAGAAGATGGAGATCGTTTTATTGAATTTTATAATCTTGTTTTTATGCAATATAATCGTGATCCTAATGGAAAATTGACAGATTTAAAATTTAAAAATATTGATACAGGAATGGGTCTTGAAAGGATGGCTCAAATACTACAAAAAAAGCAAAATAATTATGAGACAGATTTAATTTTTCCTATCATTCAAAAAATTTGTGAGATTGCAAATATTGATTATTTTTCTTCAGATGATAAAAACAAAATTTCTTTAAAAATCATTGGTGATCATACAAGAGCTGTTATTCATTTAATTTCTGATGGAGTAGCAGCAAGTAATCTCGGCAGGGGATATATATTAAGAAGGCTTATTAGAAGAATGGTCAGACATGGCAGACTATTAGGTATAACAAATGAATTTTTACCTCATATTGCTACTGTCGGAATCAATTTAATGCAAAATAATTATCCTGATTTAAAAAATAATAATGATTTAATTTTGAATGAGATAAAAATTGAAGAAATAAGATTTAGGGAAACTCTTGAAAGAGGAGAGAAATTGCTAGATGAGTTAATTTCTTCAGGGCAGCAATTAATTTCTGGTTTTAAAGCTTTTGAACTTTATGATACTTATGGATTTCCTCTAGAACTTACTGTAGAAATTGCTGAAGAAAATAGTGTCAGTGTAGATGTAAAGGGTTTTGAAGAAGAAATGAATGCACAAAAAGAGAGAGCTAAAGCTGCTTCAAGTAATATTGATTTGACATTAGAGGGATCATTAGAGCGAGAAATAGATCTTTTTAACAAAACTGTTTTTAATGGTTATAGTTCACTCCTGTTGGAAGCCGAAATCAAGGGTATATTCTTGGATTCAACATTAGTTAAGCAAGCAAGTGAAGGTCAGAAAGTTTTAATTGTTCTTGATCAGACAACTTTTTATGGAGAATCTGGCGGGCAAGTTGGTGATATTGGAACGATATTTTCAAAAGATGTAGAGGTCTCGGTTGATAATGTTATTCGAAAGAAAAATGTTTTTTTACATTATGGAACGATCAAAAAAGGAATTTTAACTATTGGACAAAAAGTTAAGACTAATGTTAGTTCCTCTAATAGAGCTAAGGCTGCTGCAAATCATACAGCTACTCATTTACTACAATCTGCACTTAAATCAGTTGTTAATAAAAGTGTTGGACAAAAAGGTTCATTAGTAGCCTTTAATAAATTACGATTTGACTTTAATTCCTCTAATCCTATTTCTAAAGATCAAATTTCTAAGATTGAGACTTTAGTGAACTCTTGGATTATGGAAAATCATGTCCTAGAAATAAAAAATATGTCTAAGAGTGAGGCTCTTGAAAAGGGCGCAGTCGCCATGTTTGGAGAAAAATATGATGATGTAGTGCGCGTTGTTAATGTACCAGGAGTTTCAATGGAACTTTGTGGTGGCACACATGTTAAAACTACATCCGAATTAGGTTCTTTCAAAATAATTAGTGAGGAAGGAATCTCAGCTGGAGTCAGAAGAATCGAAGCATTATCAGGCCAATCAGCATTAGACTATTTCAGTGATAGAAATGCATTAGTAAACAAACTAAGTGATTTGTTAAAAGCAAATCCTAATCAACTTTTTGAAAGGGTTAATAATTTGCAAGCAGAGCTTATTAATAAGAATAAAGAGATACAAAAAATGAAAGATGAAATTGCATATTTTAAATACTCTTCTATAAAATCATCCGCAGAAATAGTAAATTCTTTTTCAATTTTAGTAAATCAGATTGATGGCTTAGATGGGAATTCTTTGCAATCTGCAGCACTTAATTTAACTTCTCATTTGGGAAATAAAGCAATAGTGATTCTTGGGGGAATACCAAATCCAGAAAATAGAAAGTTGTTATTTGTAGTTTCTTTAGGTGATGAAGCAGTAACAATAGGCTTGCATGCAGGTAAATTAATTAATGAGATTGCAAGAATTTGTTCGGGAGGTGGAGGAGGAAAGCCTAACTTTGCTCAAGCAGGTGCTAAAGATATTGATAAGTTAAGTGATGCTTTAGATTATGCTAAAAATTATTTGCAAAAAACATTAGCTAGTCATTCTGATAAATAACTACTTTTTCTGAGACTAATTTCGATTTGATCCATTAATTTCCTTGCTTCTTCAATAGTTAATTTTTTTTGATCAATTGCTGATTCAGTATTAATTCTTATAGATTCAACCAAAGACGCTGAACTGTAATCTAATAATTGTAAAATTTCAGATTTACTGTCCTCTTTAATAATATTTCTGACCTTATATGAATTATCTTGATTTATATCTATATGAACAACGTTGGTACTGCCAAATAAATTGTGTAAGTTTCCTAATGCTTCTTGATAGGCTCCAGTCATAAAAATTCCAATTAGGTAATCTTTATCTTCTTCTGGCTTATGCAAATTTAGTAGTGATTTAATTTTTCCATTATCAATAAAATTATTTAGTTTCCCATCTGAATCACAAGTTAAATCTGCAAAGTTGCCTTTGCAGAACGGCTCCTCTAAGTGCCTATGTATTGGTATTATTGGAAAAATCTGATTTATTGCCCAGCTATCAGGAATAGATTTAAATATAGATAAATTTGCATAATAAGTTGATGCAAGAGTTTCTGTAATTTCAGATAAATCAGGGTGATTGATTTCATCACTATTCAGGTTATTAGAAATTTCTTTTGCGCAAGCCCAAGTAAGTTCTTCGGCATAAGCTCTTTCTGCCAAACTTAAAAATCCTAATCTAAAAGCGACTAAGCAATCTTCTTTAAACTTTTTTGCATCATTCCATAGTTCAATTATTTGAGATAAATTTATTTTTTTATTTTTAAGTTTTTTTAATTCATAGAAAGTATCAAGTAAATTTGAAATTATTAATTGTTGATTTTTTTTATCAAAAATTTGTAGTTTGGAACTGACATGACTTGTTCCTAAGACATTAAAAATTAAAACCGAACAATGACTAATTATTGCTCTTCCACTTTCTGAGATTATGGTTGGATGCTTGATATTATTTAATTCACATGAATCCTTAATAGTTGCAATTACATCGTTAGCATAATTTTGGAGAGAATAATTAGTAGAAGTGTTGGAGGAGGTTTTAGTTCCATCAAAATCTATTCCTAATCCACCCCCAACGTCGATATATTGCATTGGGGCTCCTAGTTTGCATAGTTCAACATATATTTGACTCGCTTCTTGTAATGCGTCTTTGATCACAGCAATATCACTTATTTGACTGCCTATATGAAAATGGAGCAATTTCATTTCGTTGATAAGATTTGCTTCTTTTAGTTCTTTTATTGTCAACATAATTTCTGGGATTGATAATCCAAATTTGGAATTATCTCCAATAGATTTACCCCACCTACCACTACTTTTACTTGATAACTTTGCTCTAATTCCTATCAATGGAGTCGCGTTAAGTTCTTGAACTGCTTGAATAATTCTTTTTACCTCATCTCGTTGTTCAATAACTATTATTGGATTTTTGCCGAGTTTTCTGGCCAAAGTAGCAATCTCAATATATTTTTTATCTTTATATCCGTTGCATATTAGTAATGAATTTTGGTTTTCAAGAAGTGCAAGGCCAATTAATAGTTCTGATTTACTTCCTACTTCTAAACCAAAATTCCATTGGCTACCAAACTCTATTATCTTTTCTAGGACATTTTTCTGTTGATTACATTTGACAGGAAAAACGCCTTGATAAATGTTCTCATATTTATAGGTTTTTATTGCTTTTAAAAAAGATTCATGTAATTCATTTATTCGGTCTTTCAAGATATCATTAAATCTTATGATTAATGGAGGATTTATTTCTCTACTCTTAAGTTCTTTGACAAGCTTAAAAAGATCAATCTTATTTTCAGATTTTATATCTTTAGTTACTGATATATTTCCTTTGGAATTTATAGAAAAATATTTATCTCCCCATTTGTCTATGCTATAAGTCGAAATACTATCTTCAATAGTCCAAATATTCTTGAATTTTTTCGGCTCAAAATTGGTCAATTTATGTCTTAGTGATTAATAAATGTTTTTGAAAAAAACTTAAAACAATATCTTTTATTTTAATGATTACTTGCCAAGTTACCACCCAAAAGTTGAATATACATAGAGTGATTATTAACTAAATGACCAAAGAGAGAACCTTTATTGCAATTAAACCAGATGGAGTTCAAAGAGGATATGTTTCTGAGATTATTGGAAGATTTGAAAAAAAAGGATTTAAATTGGTTGGATTAAAACAATTAATTCCTTCAAAAGAACTTGCTCAAAATCATTATGGAGTACATAGAGAAAGACCCTTTTTTGGTGATTTAGTAGACTTTATTTCAAGTGGTCCTGTTGTAGCAATGGTGTGGGAAGGCGAAGGAGTTATTTTGAGTGCTAGAAAACTAATAGGTGCAACAAAACCTCTGGAAGCAGAGCCTGGAACAATTAGAGGTGATTTAGCTATTGATATTGGGAGGAATATTATTCATGGTTCTGATGGAGAAGATACAGCAAAATTTGAAATTAATCTATGGTTTAACGAAGAGGAATTATGTGAGTGGGAAACTTCTGATTCGAAATGGCGATCTGAAAATTAAAATTTAAATCGCAAATCTATCTAAACTAAATTTTTCTAAAAAGCTTTTCTCTATTTCTTTGAGATTTTTATTTTGAACTATTTTCAAAAGAAGATCACTTGTTATTGCAGAAAATAAAACTCCATTTCTGTAATGTCCTGTAGCTATATAAAGATTTTCAATTTTTGATTTTCCAATTATTGGTTTTAGATCTGGTGTGCAAGGTCTAAAGCCCCACCAATGTTCCATTTGTGGCCAATTAATAGCTTCTGGTAATAAAGAGCGAATGCCTTCTTGTAGTTGTTTTATTCCATTAGGAGTATTACCTTGATTAAATTTTGAATCTTTTTCAACTGTCGCTCCAACTATAATAAGTCCATCATCACGGGGAACTAGATAAGTTTTTGGACCAAAAATAACCCTTTTCAAAAAATTTGTTGGACCTTGTATTGATAGCATTTGTCCCTTTACAGGAAAGACTGGAATCTTATTAAAAATTTTTTTACTCCACGCACCGCTGCATATAATTGCTTTTTCGCAGTTAATTTTTTTTATTTCCCCAGTGGCACATAAAACTGTTGCACCTGTAATTTTGTTTTTTTCGAATGTCAAATTCTCTACTTCTGATCCCTCTTGAAATTCGACTCCATTCAAAGAGCATGCTCTCTCAAGGGCACGCATCAGTTTTCTTCGGTTATCTATTTGACCATCTTGTTCAAAAAGTAAAGCATGTTTCCAAATAGAATTCATTCCATTGATTTCTGTTTGAAGATCTTTGTGATTTAAATATTTTCCAAATTCATAAGTGGGAAACTCTTCAAGATCTTCTTTGTTTTTAAAAGGAACTACTATGCCACATTTTTTTAAACCGCATTTAATATTACTATCTTGTTCAATATTTTGTATCCACTTTGGAATTAGATTTTGACTTTCTTGGCCAAATTTTAGTAATTCATCTTCGAGTCCTTCAGCATGAGTAGCTAACATTCCTGCAGCAACAAATCCAGCTGATTCATTTCTGTTTTTGCTTAAAACTAAAACTTTGAAGTTATTTCTAGAAAATTCATAAGCAATAGATAAACCTAAAAGTCCACCTCCAATGATTAATATTGAATTTTTGGTTTCTTGTGCCATTTAAAAATTAATATTTTTATTTGTGTTTTGGTCCTCTTTTCCTTTATATCCAATAATATTAATAAAGAGACTTTTAATAATGAACAATTTGGAATCTTGGGAAGCTGTGATTGGTTTGGAAACTCATGTACAGCTTAATACGAAAAGTAAAATTTTCACATCTGCGTCAACAGCTTTTGGTGATGCACCTAATACCCATATAGATCCTGTAGTTTGTGGTTTACCAGGAACTCTTCCAGTTCTGAATGAGACTGTTCTTGAGTATGCTGTAAAAACTTCGTTAGCATTAAATTTAAACGTTGCAGAACATTGTAAATTTGATAGAAAACAATATTTTTATCCTGATCTTCCTAAAAATTATCAAATTTCACAATTTGATGAGCCACTAGCTGAAAATGGTTGGTTAGAGGTTGAAATAATTGAAAAGGACAAAGAACCTTATATAAAAAAAATTGGTATAGAAAGGCTACATATGGAAGAAGACGCTGGAAAACTAGTCCATTCAGGAAGTGATAGATTAGCTGGCTCTAAGTATTCTTTAGTTGATTACAATCGTGCCGGAATAGCATTGTGTGAGATTGTAAGTAAACCAGATATTAGATCAGGTAAAGAGGCATCTGAATATGCTTCAGAGATTAGAAGAACAGTTAGATATCTAGGGGTATCAGACGGAAATATGCAAGAGGGTTCATTACGCTGCGATGTCAATATTTCAGTTAGAAAAGGACCTAATGCTCCCTTTGGTACCAAAGTGGAAATAAAAAATATGAATTCATTTTCTGCAATTCAAAAGGCTTGTGATTATGAAATAGCCAGACAAATAGAAGTTTATGAAAATGGAGGAAAAATTCTCCAAGAAACAAGGTTATGGGATGAAGCTAAGCAATTAACGAAAAGTATGAGATTAAAAGAAGGTAGCAGTGACTATAGATATTTTCCTGATCCTGACTTAGGTCCAATTGAAATAACAAAAGCCCAACAAGAAATATGGTTTAAAGAACTACCAGAATTACCTTCAAAGAAAAGATATAAATACGTAAGTCAATTTGGGTTGTCTGCATATGATGCAAGGGTAATTTCTGATGAAATAAGCATGGCAAACTTTTTTGAAGAAACAGTAGCAAATGGTGCTGAGGCTAAACTAGCTTCAAATTGGGTAACAAGTGATATTGTGGGCTATTTAAAATCAAACAAACTAAGTTTTAGTGAATTAAAGCTTAGTCCTGAAAATCTTGCTGAAATGATTAACATGATTTCAAAAAATATAATTAGTGGAAAAATTGCAAAAGAAATTTTACCTGAACTTATTCAAAAAAATATTTCCCCGAAAAAATTAGTTGAAGAAAAAGGGTTGGCAATGATATCTGATTCTTCAAGTATTTCACCAATAATTGATGAACTTATAAATGAACATCCAAATGAAGTTCAAGCATTTAAAAATGGCAAAACTAAGTTACTTGGTTTTTTTGTTGGTCAACTTATGAAAAGAACAAAAGGTAAAGCAGACCCTAAACTTGCAAATAAACTTCTTATGGAAAAATTAAATAGCTAAATCTTAAAGAAGCTTTTTTATCGTATTGATCCATTTATTTTGATCATCCGAATTCTCTAAAATAATATCTGAGAATTTTCTTTTTTCTTCAAAACTTAATTGAAAATTTATCAATTCATATGCTTCTTTTTCGCTAATTTTATCTCTTGTGATAAGTCTGTTTTTTTGTATTTCTTTAGGACATTTAACTAACCATATTTCAGTGCAAATATCTTCAAATTTTGCTTCAAACAATAATGGAATAACCAATACTATAGTTTGATTATTTCTGTATTGACTGCATTCTTCTATCATTCTTTCTTTAATTAAAGGGTGAAGTAGTTTTTCAATCCATTCCTTGCTTTCTGAATGTTTAAAAATAATGTTCCTTAAAAGTTTTCTGTTTATTTCCCTTTCTGAATTGCTTTTATTATCAATAATTTTATTGCCAAAATAATCTAAAATTTTCTTATATCCATATGTGTTTGGTTTGATTAATTCTCTTGAAAAATGATCTGCATCTAATATTGGTATGTTTTTATGTTTTCTTATGTAATTAGTTATAGTTGTCTTCCCACTTGCAATACCTCCTGTTAAACCAATCCTTCTTTGGTTGTTTTTTAATTTTTGAAGAATATCCATATAATTAATAATAATCTAATTACTTAGTTTCTTTAGTTTTAAAGAGTAGTTAGTATGAATTAAAATACTAAAAAGTTTGAGCCAGTTAGATTCCAATTGGTCGTTTGTTGATGACAGTAAGGTAACACCCAAGGGGTTTCTTTTTGCTGGGATATCTGCTGGTTTAAAAGCTTCTAATAAAAAAGATTTAGCACTAATACTCGCTCCAGAAGGAAGTGTTTTTAGTGGAATGTTTACCCAATCAATTGTTCGAGCTTCTTGTGTGGATATTTGTGAGGAAAGGATTAAAACAACTTCAGGTTTTGTAAGAGCAATATTAATTAATTCTGGTCAAGCAAATGCATGTACAGGAAATCTTGGCATTCAACATTTTCAAATTGCTACAGGAAAGATTGCGGAACTTTTAGGAATAAAAGAAGAAGAAGTTTTGATGTGCTCAACTGGTGTAATTGGTGTCCCAATACAAATAAATGATTTAGTAAAAAATTTACCGAATTTAGTTAGTGATTTAAAGAGTAATAATTTTGCAAATGCAGCAGAAGCAATTTTAACTACTGATTTGACTTTGAAAAAAGTGTCAATAGAGACGATTATTCAAGGTAGAAAAATAAAAATAGCAGGATTTGCAAAAGGTTCAGGAATGATTTACCCCAACATGGCTACAATGCTTGCTTTTCTAACCTGTGATGTGGGTATTCAAAAAGACGAATGGGACAAAATGATTGCTATTGCGGTTCAAAAATCTTTTAATGCAATATCAGTTGATGGAGAGACAAGCACAAATGATTCTTTTGTTGGAATAAATGCAGGAGAGAAAATTGAAAAAAGGTTTTTTCCAATTATCCAACAAGGGATTGATATTGTATGTCAGAACTTGGCAAAAAATATTGCAAGGGATGGAGAGGGAGCAAATTGTTTATTAGAAGTTTTGGTTCAAGGAGCAAAAAATACAGATGATGCAATTATGCTCGCGAAATCTATTTGTAATTCTGCTTTGGTAAAAACTGCGATACATGGTTGTGATCCAAATTGGGGACGAATCATTTCTGCTGCAGGTAATTCTGGAGTTAAATTTAATTTAAATGACGTTGACTTGTATATAGGAAACGCCCACATTTTGGAAAAAGGCAAGTTAAATAAATATGATCCACAAAAAGTCACAGACTATATTAAGTCCAGAATGAAAGGTAGATATTTGGTAGATGATATTGTAAAAATTATGATTAATCTAAATTCAGGCGAATCGAAAGGCACAGCTTGGGGGTGCGATCTTTCTAAAAAATATGTTGAAATAAATAGCGAATATACTACCTAACCCCAAATCCATTCCAGGGCAATAGGTTTGAGAGATGCTGTTTTGGTGATACCACCTATGTACCACTAAATTAGCAACTTAAATTATTTAAATTTACCAGAAATCATAAATGAACTGATAATTTCGTTTTCATATAATTTCTCAAATTTTTCCTGAGTTAATGCTTTTAGACTTTTCTCTAATTTTGTGTTTAGAGAATAAGCTTTGATGTTGTATTGATGTTCATTTTTTGGTGGGCAAGGACCAAAATATTTTTTACTTCTATCACTGTTTTTCCCTGCAATTCCAATACCTAATTTGCCATATTTAACTTCATCTAAATATTTTGTATCAGGAGGAATATCTGACAATATCCAATGTACCCAAGTTTTTCCTACGACTTTTTTTGCATCAGGATCATCCATTATTAGTACGATTGATTGTGCATTTTTAGGTACGTTTGAAAAATTTATTGGTATGGATATGTCCTTTCCACCGTTGTATTTACATCCATACTTTTTAGGTATTGTTTCTCCATCTTTAAATGCAGGTGAACTGATCTCAATTGCGAAGGCACTAATTGGCAATAAAGATATCAAAATTAATGATAAGAACTTCAACATAATGAAATTATTTTTTTTATTATTTTTGCACGAATTTGAATATTTAGAAAAATAATGTTAATTGCTTAAATTACATTTTAAATAAGTTTTTTGTACCGCAAAAATACCATTGGTTAGATTATCACTACGATTTCAGGGATAAATATAGGGTTGTACCACCTAAATACCACTAAATCTTAATAGTAAAACTTAGTCATAGCAATCGTTTTCAAGGTCTGTGAAAACTAATAGCGAATATACTACTTAAGTTTTAGTAAATCTAATGGTAGATATTCATTTAAATATAGAAACAGTATTGTTAAAGTTCCAATTACAGAGCCTATAAAACCTCCAAAAAAATTAAGTAATAATCCAGATTGTCTATTTATTGCTTCTTCTTTTTTTTCTTCTTCAAAATTAGGAGAATCAACTACTTTTAAGCGCTTATTGGTTGTTGGTTGTTTAAGTTGTTGGTGTCGGATGAGGGCTTCGAAATCAGGCATGGAATTTGTGAGGCAATTGAACAATAAGCAGACCAGCCCGTCATTCGACGAGGATCTGATCTGCCTAAATCGTCTACAGCTTCAAATACAGCATTGCCGGAGGCTTCTGCTTTATCAAATGCTGAGAGTAAGGGTATAAATGTATCAAAAACATATAAACCAAAATTTTCTAGAGCTGCTTTGGCTTGTTGCGCTGCTTTTTGCTGTCTAAAATCAACTTTTACTATTACTACAGCATGGTTAACTTTTAAGTTGCTTAATAAATTAGCTAGTTCAACAGTTAATTCTACTGATCTTGCTTTTGCAGTTGTAGGTAAGATAACTAAATCCGAACCATACGCTAAGTGTTTAAGTTCTTCTTGATCACTGCTAGCTTGGCCATCAGTTATTACAATTTCTGATGATCTTGATGCTTTAGCAGCTGAATTGACGGGGAAAACTGGAAATGGAAGATTGCCTCTTGATGCGTATGCTAAAGCAGATCTATTCTTGTCGGCATCGACTATGCAAACTTTTTTACCTTCAGAATGCCAAACACTTGCAAGGTGAATACTTGTACAGGTCTTGGCCACCCCCCCTTTTTGTCCGCAAACGGTAATGAACAATTTTTTATTTTTATTTCTCTTACTTTGGAGAATAATTTCTTAATGTCAAGAGAAATTGATTTTTAATGCTTTAAAACTTATTTTTTGAAATATTTTAAAGAAGTTAATATTTTTAGATAACCTTATAAAGTTCCTTATTTAAATTGGCTAGTGAAGAAAAGAATTGGATTAGGTACGTGGTCATGGGGGAATAAGCTTTTCTGGAATTACCAATCTACAAATGACGATGATTTACGTGAGACATATGATGAAGCGTTACGAAGAGGTTTCGATCTAATTGATACTGCAGATTCTTACGGTACTGGGAATCTTCAGGGCAGAAGTGAATTGTTGATAGGAAAATTTTTACTAAATACTCCTTCAGCAAAGAAAAAAAGAATTCAAATAGCAACCAAACTTGCACCTTATCCCTGGAGAATAGGTAATAGAGGCTTCAATAAACCTTTTTTGAAAAGTTTAGAGAGACTTAATAACAAATTAGATATAGTGCAATTACATTGGTCAACTGCAAAATACAATCCTTGGCAGGAATTAGGGCTGTTGAATAATCTTTGCGATTTAAAAGATGAAGGCTTTGATTTTCAAATAGGTTTATCAAATATAGGCCCTAAAAGATTGATGAAATTAATTAATTTTTTAGCAAAAAGAGATCAGCACTTAAAGAGTGTTCAAATACAGTTTTCTTTGCTTGCTCCCGATTTAGGAAAACAATATCAGGTAAAAAAAATTTGCGACGAAAATAATATTGATTTCTTTGCTTATAGTCCTTTGTCCTTTGGAATACTTTGTATTGATCCGGATAAAGAAGAAAATAAAGAAAAAAGTTTTATTCGTAATTCCTTATTTGAAAACTATAAAAAACCAACATATGAATTGCGGAGTTGTCTAAAAAGAATTGCGCATCAAAGATCAGTTTCCCAAGCGCAAGTAGCAATTAATTGGTGTTGTTATCAAGGAACTATTCCATTAGTTGGAATGCGAAAAAAATCTCAAGTTATAGATGTATCTAATGTATTTAATTGGAATTTAAAAAAAAATGAATTTAAAGTACTTCAGGAGGTTTCACAAAAATGTTTAAAAAAAATGCCGAAAAATCCTTTTTCGAGTAATTAATTAAATTTTTAGCTAGCTATGTTCTTATTTTTTTTGATTTGACAACCACTATTCCATAGTTCATTGGGAAATTTTTCACCAGTGAATCTAATAACTTTTGGTTTGAGATTTATTATCAAGTCATTTAGTTTTTTATTAGATTCCATTTCGTAAGATTGGATTTCTTAATAAGATAAATTAATTTAAAACTTATCTTCTCAGTATTTATACTTATAAAATTAAAAAAATCCTTTTTAATACAAGTAATTGCAGCAATATTTACACACTCATAAATTATCTACTACAACTTCTTAGTTATTTAAAAAAGTGGAGTCCTTCCAGACTCCTCGTATCATTTGGTTGATAAGGCTGATATAACCCCATCTCCTTTAGGATCAAGCAGCAACTGGTGCTGTTTGACGGGAGAAACTAACGATTTTGTTAGCATTTGTGTTTTTGCTCTAACCGAGCCGGCTTCAGTCACCTTCCTTATGCCCCGTCGAAACCATTACAACCCCAAATAGTGGAGTTGAGCGGAATCGAACCGCTGTCCGAAACATCGGTTGAGATCACCTAGTCCAATTGGACATTTATATTCTGACAGGCAAAATGGTTATTGAATAGTTTTTTTACTAAGTTTTATCGTATATGAATGTAGTGGCATCATCTCCGGAGGGACTAGAGAAATCTTTAGCAGAAGAAATTTCAAATTTAGGCGGCCTTAATATTAATACTTATAAAAGATTTATTAATTTTGAATGTGATTTTGAAACTTTTTATAGAGTTCACTTCTATTCCAGAT
Source organism: Prochlorococcus sp. AG-355-P07 (assembly GCA_003280575.1). Lineage (GTDB taxonomy): Bacteria > Cyanobacteriota > Cyanobacteriia > PCC-6307 > Cyanobiaceae > Prochlorococcus_A. The sequence goes on from QCEN01000004.1 coordinate 41,275, forward strand.
TAGCTTTTCGTTTTTATAGAGAAATTGCAAGTTTTAATTGCTATGACAAGCAATCTTTATATGCGGGGGTTAGAGATTCATTTGATTGGTTAAGTTGGTTGCACTTTGATAAAACGTTTAATGTTCAAGTGACTGGGAGAACATCTTCTTTAAGTCATACTCATTTCACTGCTCTTGAAGTAAAAAATTCCATAACTGATTTGCAACAGGCAGTTTGGAATAAAAGATCAAATATTTCTCTAGCTAATCCTGATTTTATAATTCATCTGCATTTAAATAATAATAAAGCAATTCTCAGTCTTCAAAGCAGTGTGGAAAGTTTACACAAAAGAGGCTATAGACCTGCAGTTGGAAAAGCCCCATTAAAAGAAAATTTAGCTTCTGGATTGATAAAAATGACTCAATGGAATGGTAAAGTGCCTTTAATTGACCTTATGTGTGGCTCAGGAACTTTTTTAATTGAGGCAGTAAACCAATTTCTTCAAGTTCCTATAAATATTGATCAAGTATATCTTTTTGAGAATTGGTTGGACTTTAGGAAAGATATTTACCTTAATGAAAAAAATAAGGCAAAAAATAAAATTATAAATTATGAAAAATTGCCAAAAATATTAGGTTGCGAAATTAATAAAGAGGTTTTTGACCAGGCGAAAGAAAACATATCATTAGCGGGGCTCGAAAATTATATTGAACTTATAAATAATGATTTTTTAGAACTTCAATTACAATGCTCACCTGGGATCATTATATGTAATCCTCCATACGGCAAAAAATTGGGCGACGAAAATGAATTGATTTATTTATATGAACAAATTGGAATTTTCCTAAAGAAAAATTTTTCAGCTTGGGAATTTTGGCTGCTAAGTGGAAATCCAAAACTTACAAAATATTTGAAAATGAAATCTTCATTGAAAATTCCTGTTAGTAATGGGGGGATAGATTGTAGATGGATAAAATATATAATAAGGTAATTTATTTTTTCCCTAAAACGGCCTTAGTTGTTTTGCCCAAACCTTCTAATGTTTGAGGAAGATAAGGTCCTTTGGCTAATTTACCTCCAAGCTTCAAACTTAATCCTGCAAGAAATAAATCGATAAATATTATGAGTAACAAATTATATTCAAGATTCCAGTTATTATATTTTGTTAGAAAAAGATAAAAAATAATATGAATACAAATTAGTACTAATAATAGTAATGTGCTTCCAATTGCCAAAAATATTCCACCACTAATTAATCTTCTTTTTTCTCTATCTACTTCTTGGAGAGCTATTCTTACATGCAAATCCATCACAGAACTTGCGATAGCTGAAATTCTTGACGCGGTATTTGCAAAGTTTTTATTTTTTGGTTTTTCCATATTATTTTCTGCCACTGTTTATGAGAGTTCCTATTAGTAAACCAATCCCAGCGGCAATAGCAATAGATAATATTGGTTTTTTTCTAATTGGACTTTCTATCTTTGGTCTAAGTGTATTGTTTAGTTCCTCTAATAACTCTTCTAATTGATTTTCGATAGGTTCAATTGTTTCTGATATCTCCCAATTGTTTTCTCGTATTGAATCAATTATTTCAAATAGTTGGCGTTTTATTCCAATTGCTGATGTTCCACTATGGCTCGCTATTACTTCAACTAAATCATCAATACTCCCTTTTGTGGCTTCAAGGGTTTGCTGAGCAATAGTAGGCCATTTTTCTTTTATTAATGGTATTAAACTGTCAATCTTTTCAAGTAACCATTTCTCGGAGATAACTTCTTTATTAGGAAGTTCAGAGTTATCATCTTTTTCTTTTACTTCTTTGGGAGGATGGTAAGTCTCCATTATTTAAACTTATTTATTTTAAGATTAGACCCTATTTCCAAATTTGAAACCCTTATCTAAAGATTTGTGCGATATATCTAAAATAAAAACATATAAAAGTTTATTTACATTTTATTTATCTTCTCTGATCTGCAATAAGGTTTTGTTAAGCTATTACTGAATTTATTATATGAGTTTAAATTTTCATCATGGATATCACTTTTGAATCATTAATTTTTGCATCTCGCACAATCCCTACAGATATTGGATTGGTTGCGGCAGCTATTGCTGGAGCTGGAAGTTTGCTATTCATTGCTTTAAGATTTGTCCCTGATGCAAGTAATTAAATAACAGGAACTTTCTTATATCAAAATTTTTTTATTTTAATTTTGTTTTGAATATAGATTCAATTTATTTATCAACTAGATAATGAATAGATGGGTTTTGCTTGAACATAAAGTTTTTTCAAGTAACTCTTTAGAAGTACATTATGATTTTCTTGTGGAAAATGGAATAGATTGTTTAACTTGGAAATTTTTCAAACTTCCTCTATTGAATCAATCTTATGTAGAAATTTTTAAACAGCCAAATCACAGACTCGTATGGCTATCTAGGGAAGAATATGAACTTTCGGGAAATCGAGGTTTCGTAAAAAGAGTTGATCACGGAATATTTAAAAAAGTTTTTGATAATTCGGAGTCTGATTGTTTTCGATTCATTTTGGACGGTAAACTTCTTTATGGTTTTTTTGAAATTTCGGGAAACTTTTGTAAATTGAATAAAAATAATTAATATTAATTTATAAATAATCGTAATATTTCTATTGAGAATTTTTGCAAATTAGTTATTCTTATTTAGCTATTGAGACTTTAGATTGGTACATATCAATCAGGTCGAGTTTGAAAATTTTAAATCTTTTGGGGGAAGTGTAAAAATTCCTCTTGAAGAAGGTTTTACTGTGGTTACGGGGCCTAACGGTTCTGGGAAAAGTAATATTTTAGATGGAATTTTATTCTGTTTAGGTTTAGCTAATAGTAGAGGTATGAGGGCAGAAAGATTACCAGATCTAATAAATAACTCTAAGGTTAAAGAGGGTAAGTCATCCGAAACATTTGTATCAGTAAGATTTAATATTCAAGATTGGTCTCCCAGAGAGGACCTTCAGCCCTTGGAGTTGGAAGAAGAAGAAATTGCTCTTAGTAAGGGTCAAAAAGAATGGGTAGTTTCAAGAAAATTAAGGCTGATGCCTGGAGGTTCTTATTCTTCTACTTATACTTCTGATGGGAAACAATGTACCTTACAACAAATACAGAGAATTTTAAGGGATATTAGTGTTGATCCCGAGGGCAGCAATGTTGTAATGCAAGGTGATGTAACAAGAATAGTATCGATGAATAATAAAGAGAGAAGAAATCTTATTGATGAATTAGCAGGAGTTGCACTTTTTGATACAAGAATAGAACAAACTAATGTAAAATTAAATGATGTTTTCGAAAGACAAGAAAGGTGTGAAATTTTAGAAAATGAATTGAAATCTAGTAAAAATAAGCTTGAAAAAGAATGTGAAAAAGCTAAACGATATAAAGATTTGAAGGCAAAACTTTTTCAAATAAAGGAATTAGAAAAAGTTCTTATTTTTGATAAACAAGTTAAGTATGTTAAATCTATAGAGACAAAAGAAACTGAAATTGAAAAGAATAAAATATTATTCAATGAACAAAAAGAATCTATTAATAAAGAAATATCAGTTTTAGAAGGTGCTTTAAAAATTCTGGTTGCTGAACTTAAAGATAAAGGAGAGGAAAAATTGATAAGGGTGAATTCTGACATTGGTAGTATTAATTCTAGCTTGAGAGAACTTGATAGGATATCAAGTTTGAATAAAGAAGAAGGTACTAAATTACAAAAGCAGAGAGATGAAATTGCAATATCTAAGAGAAAAATTGAGTCAGAAAAAATGAGACAAGAAAATTTTGATGATAATTTTTTAAATAAATTGAACTTGCAAATTGATGATCTCGCATTAAAACATAAATTATCCAGAAAAAAACTATCTGATGCAGCTGGAGAATCTGGAGAATTCTCAAAAAAAAGTATCAAATTAAATGCTGAGCTTGAAAGTATAAAAAATACAATTAATCCTTTAGAAATAAATAAAAGGAAACTTGAGGAAGAAATGATTCAAAATAATATTCAAAAAGATTCAATATCATCTCAGATCAAAGCTTTAGCTTTAGAAAAGCAGAATCTTTTAGAGGGAAATCAAATAAAAAAAGAGACATTCGAAATAAATAAAAATAACCTGGAAAGTAATAGCTTTGAAATTGATTCTCTAAAAAATGAAATTGATTTATTAAACAAAACTAAAATAAGGTTAAATAACGAGCAATTAAGACTTGAAAAGGATTTATCTAGATTTGAAAGTAGAAAAGAAGCTTTAAATGAATCCAGAGGTTCATATGCTCTCAGAATTCTTTTAGAAGCAGGTTTAGAGGGCATACATGGCTATGTAGCTCAACTTGGCGAGGTTAGTGAAAGAAATAGATATGCATTAGAAATTGCAGCTGGAAATAGACTCGGACAAATTGTTGTTGATAATGATCATATTGCTGCTAAAGCAATTGAAATTCTTAAAAAAAAGAAAGCGGGAAGATTAACTTTTTTGCCCTTAAATAGAATTAAAAGTCAAAAGATTAATTTTGCAATTTCAAGATTTGAAAATAATAAAGAGCATGGATTTATTGATAAAGCTATTAATCTTATTACTTTTGATAATGTTTATTCAGATGTTTTTAGATATGTTTTTGGAGATACGTTGGTTTTTTCAGACTTAGCCTCAGCTAGGTCTTCTAAACAAAAAAATAGGTTAGTTACTTTAAGTGGTGAATTATTAGAAGCAAGTGGTGCTATTACAGGAGGTAGCAAGTTAAATAAAGATTTAGCTTATAGATTTGGCATTAATAATGATCTTGATGAATCTAATCCAATAAAAGAAAGATTATTGACTATTCAAGAAGCTTTAGAAGAGTCAAATAATGCTTTGATTATAAAAAATAATAGACTCAACAAATTAAATTCTTACCGCAGTCAAATAATTGAAGATTGTGCCTCATTCAACAAAGAAATTGAAGTAAATAAAAATTCTCTCGAAGTTTTCATGCAAAGAATTGAAGATCTTAAATCGCGATTAAATAAACTTGATAGTGCTAATAATTTCTTAGTGGAAGATTTAGATCTTTTAGAAAATGAATTAAAGCCTCATCATGATCAGTTTGATCAATTACAAATGATTCTTAAGGATAATTATGAAAAAAATCAAAAATCATCATTAATAGCTTTTAATAACGAATTTAATAATCTCGATAAAAAACTCGAATTACTCATTAAGGAGAGGGATTCATTACTAAATAAAAAAAATCAATTTGCTTTAAATAAAGAACGTATCAAAAATTCATTAAAAATAACTTTATTGCAAGAAAAAAACTTGCAGGAATCTATCAAAGAACTTGCAATTTCCCATAGTGAATGGATAGAAAAAAGAGATAAATTTAAAAAAGATCTTTTAGTTCTCGATAATCAAAAAAAATCCCTTGAGAAGGATTTAGGTTTATTGAGAAGGAAAAGAGACGAATTAAACTCTTCAATTTCAAATAAAAGGCAAGAATTTAATAACTTTCTATTGAAGCTTGAATATCTTGAAAGGGATATGAATTCTCTTAAAGAGGAGTTGAGGAGTGAGAAAATAAAACTAGAAAATTATAAAAAAGATCTCCCTAATCCTCTTCCAGAGTTTGGAGAATATGAAGGGAATAGTCTTGAATCTTTGCAATCGGAAATCTCGATCATTAATTCACAACTACAAAGCTTAGAACCTGTAAATATGTTGGCTCTTGATGAATTAGAAGAATTAATTGAGAGATTAAATGGTTTACGTGAAAAATTGGAAATACTATCTAATGAAAGATCTGAATTATTGCTGAGAATAGAAACTGCTTCTACTATGCGGCAAGAGGCTTTTATGCAAGCATTTGTAGAAGTTGATAAACACTTTAGAGAAATTTTTGCCAATTTATCAGATGGAGATGGTTTTCTTCAGCTTGAAAATCCTCATTCTCCTTTGGAAGGAGGATTAACTTTAGTAGCTCACCCTAAGGGAAAAAATGTCAGAAGATTAGCCTCTATGTCAGGTGGAGAAAAATCATTAACGGCTTTAAGTTTTTTATTTGCTTTGCAAAAGTATAAACCTTCACCTTTTTATGCATTAGATGAGGTTGATAGCTTTTTAGATGGTATTAATGTTGAACGGTTGTCCAAATTAATATCGAATCAGTCATCAAATGCTCAATTTATAGTCGTAAGTCATAGAAGACCTATGATAAGTGCGTCTGAACGAACAATTGGTGTTGCGCAAGCGAGAGGTGCTAATACTCAAGTTGTTGGGTTACCAAATGCTGCGTAAACACACTTTTTTAAATTTATACGTCAGAATGAAAAAAAGGTATTTATGAGTTTGTCTAACACATCTGCAAATAAGAATAGTCCTAATTCTGTTCCTAGCGAGCGATTATGGTTAAGGTCAGAATTGATGGGAACGCAAGTTATAACTACTGATACTGGGAGGCGTTTAGGTGTAGTTGGCGAAGTTGTTGTTGATATTGACAGAAGAGAAGTAGTTGCTTTAGGTCTTAGAGATAATCCGCTTACAAGATTTTTGCCGGGTTTACCAAAATGGATGCCCTTAGAAAGCATAAAGCAAGTTGGAGATGTCATATTAGTGGACTCTCTAGATTCATTGAGTGAAGGTTTTTCTCCAGAAAGATACGGGAAGGTAATTAATTGTCAGGTGATTACAGAATCTGGACAACTTTTGGGAAGGGTTCTAGGGTTTTCTTTTGATATTGAGACTGGAGATTTGATTTCTCTAGTAATGGGTGCAGTTGGTGTTCCTCTTTTAGGTGAGGGAATTCTAAGTACTTGGGAAATTCCTGTTGAGGAAATAGTAAGTAGTGGTACAGATAGGATTATTGTTTATGAAGGTGCTGAAGAGAAATTGAACCAATTAAGTAGTGGACTACTTGAGAAACTGGGAGTAGGAGGTTCTTCATGGGACGAAAGGGAAGCAAATGGATACTCAGCAAATCTTGTACCAGTTGAGAATCAGTTACTTTCTGGTTTGGAATCAGAAGAACAAAATAATTTAGTTGAAGAATATGAAGAAGAAGTTTTAGAGCAAGATGATTATGAAGATGATGAAGAACTTGAATATGTTGAAATAGAGAATTCTTCTGAAGAAATTAATAATAGAAAAAAGCTATACATGGAGAATGATTATCCTGATCAGAACGAGAATCTAAATAACCTAAATCAAATAGATGAAGAAAAAAATATTGATTTTAAACAAAAGCAAAAGTCAAAAACTAATTACGCATCAAAAAGACCAATTCAAAATGCAACAGAAACTTTAGACATTGAACCAGTAGATGAAAAAAATTTAGTTAAAGATAATAAAAAATCAGAAAAATTTGAAATCGATGATCCATGGTAATTATTATAGTTTTTTTATTGAATTAAAAATCATAAAAGCAAGTTTTTTGGCAGCACCTTTTCTACCCCTTTCTTTAAGTAAATTATTATTAATAATTTTTAATTGATTCTTGTTTTTAATTAGAAATAATACTTCTTTTGCAATTTCTCTAGGAGAAATATTTCCTATCCTTTCTGGGACAATAAATTGCTTTGCTTTAATATTAGGCCAAGCAAAATATCTCTTTTTTTTAAAATAAAAAGACTTAATCACATAAGTCAGAAATCTATTTATAAAAGAATTTTTTCCAATTACTCCAAAAATACCATCCCAGGCATTCATCATATTTAAATGTTGAGTTGGTAAAACAACTAACATTGGAAGAGAAATTGCTGCTAATTCCGCAGTATTAGCTCCCACAGTTGTTATCGCTAGATCGCATTCTTTTAATATTTCATAGCAAGGACTTTTTTTAATTAGATAAATTTTTGTATTGTTTGATGTTTCAATGACAGAATCAAAATAGGAGTCTTTAATTTTTTTTATTGTTTTGATTTTTGATGAGTAATGTTTTGCAATAGGATTACTTTCACTTTGGAAGAACAAATATTCACTTTTATTCGTGGTTGGGGCAATGGGGATTATAAAATTTATATTTTGATTTTTTCTAGCTATGTGATCTGCTAATTCTAAAAAGAACGGAATTCCTATAGAGAGCTTGGCTTTTTTTGAGCCAGGCAATAGTGCAAGGTATTTTTTTTCCTTATTTTTTAATAATATTTCACTAGTAAGTTTAATGTCAGCCATTAAATCGCCTATTACATGACATTTTCTTTTATGCCTTTTAGGGATCAATTCTTTTACTTTTGCATTCATAGCTGCAATTTTGTTTGTCCATCGAGGCCATCGTGCAATCCATTCAGCATACGTAATATTTATATAACCCAATCTTTTAGCAAGTAAAATGCTCCAAAATTGATCTCCTCCAAGGAAGATGACTATACCTTTTTTTGGCCAATGAGCAAAAGAAAATGGGTTTATTAATAATTTCCAAAAACAGTTTGGTTTTGTAATTAATTCGAATTTATTCCATGAATTTGCAACTTTGTACTCTTTACCTGTTGCATTTGGGCAAGGAACCAGGATTAACCTAAGAATGAAATCTAGTTTATCGTTGACACATAAGGATTTATTTATTTTTTCAAGCTCTTTTACTACAGGTCTTACCCATGTAGCTAATTCGCCAGGACCATTAGAAACTATAACTACTGCAAGTGATTTTTTTTTCATTGCAGTTAAAACAGAATACATTTAATGCGGACGGCGAGACTTGAACTCGCAAGGCCAAAGCCACACGCTCCTTAGACGTGCGCGTCTACCAATTCCGCCACGTCCGCAATGGGTTTTCGGCAACCGGCGGCTGTCTTACCTTAAAAATATCATACATGATTGACTGAAATAGGGATGTAGCTCTTATAGAGATTTTTTGAATCTTGTGAATTTTTTTCTATTGCATAAAACAAATATTTATACATATATAACGTTCTAGGTTGTATTGTAAAAAATGTCTTTTGATTACTAAAATAGTTTTGTTGATTTTTTTAGCAAATAATTTTTTATTTTAAGTCATTTTCATTTCTTCATTTTAATTTTCATAATGGTTGAAAAAGTTTTAATTGCTAACCGTGGAGAAATAGCTTTACGAATCGTCAGAAGTTGTAGAGAACTAGGGATTGCAACAGTAGCAGTTTTTAGCACAGTAGATAAAAAAGCATTACACGTCCAGCTTGCTGATGAAGCTGTGTGCGTTGGGGACTCGTTAAGTAATAAGAGTTATTTAAATATTCCAAATATACTTGCTGCTGCTACATCGAGAGGAGTTGATGCTATTCATCCTGGTTATGGATTTCTTGCTGAAAATGATAAATTTGCTGAGATGTGTAACGATCATGGCATTGTTTTTATTGGACCATCACCAAAAGCTATTAGATCTATGGGAGATAAATCTACAGCTAAAGAAACTATGGAAGCGGTTGGGGTCCCAACAGTACCTGGGAGTAAAGGTTTGTTATCAAATGTTGATGAGGCTTATAAATTGGCAAATGATATTGGTTATCCGGTGATTATCAAAGCGACAGCTGGAGGAGGTGGAAGAGGTATGAGGTTGGTTGAAAACGCCGATAATCTAGAAAAAATGTTTAAAGCAGCTCAAGGTGAAGCAGAGGCAGCCTTTGGTAATGATGGTCTTTATATGGAGAAATTTATAAAAAAGCCAAGACATGTAGAAATACAAATTTTGGCAGATAGGTCTGGTAATGTTGTTCATTTAGGAGAGCGAGATTGTTCAGTTCAAAGAAGACATCAGAAGTTATTGGAAGAATCTCCGAGTCCTGCTATTAATATTGAACTTAGAAAAAAAATGGGTAATGCAGCTATTGCCGCTGCAAAAAGTATTAGTTACGAAGGAGCTGGTACAGTTGAATTTTTAGTTGATGATGATGATAACTTTTATTTCATGGAAATGAATACTAGGATTCAAGTAGAACATCCTGTCACAGAAATGGTTACAGGGGTTGACTTAATAGCTGAGCAAATTAAAATCGCAAGCGGTTTTAACTTAGAATTTAATCAAGATGATATTCATTTAAATGGTCATGCCATTGAATGTAGAATCAACGCTGAAGATCCTTCGCATAATTTCCGGCCATCACCTGGAAAAATAACTGGTTGGCTTCCTCCTGGTGGCCCTGGTGTAAGAGTGGATAGTCATGTTTATACCGGATATGAAATTCCACCATTCTATGACTCCTTAATTGGAAAATTAATAGTCTGGGGAAAAGATCGTAATACTGCAATTAAACGTATGAATAGGGCTTTAAATGAATGTGCAGTAACCGGCATTCCTACCACAATTAATTTTCATTTAACTTTACTGAATAAAGCTAAATTTAAGGAAGGTAAAATACATACAAAATATGTAGAAGAAGAATTATTACCTAATTACTGAGGATTAATGAAGCTATAACTGTGAGATATGTGTATGCAAAGCAATCTTTATAAGCCCTTGTTGACCAACTAAAATTTCTCTCAAAAAACTTATAACTCCAATCCAAATTACAGGTCCCACATCAACTCCTCCTATAGGGGGAATTAATTTTCTCGTTAAATTAAGGATAGAGCTTGATGGTATTGAAATGAATAACCACAAACCTTTATTTAATTCAATTTTTGGATACCAAGTAAGAATTAATCTTATTAAAAAAACTATAGTTAAATAAGATAGAGAAATTCCTAAAAAAACATCTAAAATTTGGAGAAAGTTTTCAAGCAAGGAAATCACAATTATTTAACTCATCTTAATAAATAACCCATTGAATCGTATTTAATTCGTATTATAAATTGAGAATTTAATATTTAAAAAGTGTTTCAAATCTCAAATTTATTACTAGCTGCAGATTTTTCTGCCGAAGTTGCAAATAATTCCGCAGTTGGAATGATAGGGAGTTTTATTGCTGCCGCTTTACTTATTGTTATTCCAGCTACTGCATTTTTAATTTTTGTTAGTCAGAAAGACTCTCTTGATCGTACTTCTACTGGGAGACGCTAGTTTTTGTAGAAGTTTTCAGTACACTATATATAGGGAGATTTTTATCTCCTTTAAAAACATAAATTTTGGAGAAAGAATGTGGTCAATGCTAGTCTCAATTGGGCCAGTATTGTTGGAATAGTTCTCGCAGTATGTGGAGGTGGCCTTTACTTTTTAAGGTCTTTTAAACCTGCATTGGCAAGAGATTATGATGTTTTCTTTGCCGCAATAGGCCTTTTGTGCGGGGGGATATTATTTTTCCAAGGCTGGAGATTAGATCCTATCCTTCAGTTTGGACAGTTTTTATTGGCAGGAACTACAGTTTTTTTTGCATATGAAAGTGTTCGATTGAGGGGAGTTGCTACTGATCAAGCCAGAAGGTCATCTTATTTTGATGATGATCCTATTCCTGACATTCCGAGAAATTCTAGAAGTCGATTTAATGAAGATTTCGAAAGGTTTGAAGAAGCGGAAAGACCATCTAGAAGATTTAAACCTCAAGAAGATGAGTTTGAAGACGAATATACGGATGAGACATCTCGCAGAAGAAATGTTTCAAGAGCTATTCCTGCTTCTGCTGTTAGTAGAAGAAGGCCATCTTCAAGAGAATTTAATCAGTTTGAAAATGAAGAACCTATAAGAAGAAGGCAGACTTCTGAAGTCAGAAAGAGTAAAGAATCACTAAGAAATAATTTTGGTGAAAGACGTAACTCATCTCGTACTGAAGTGAAAACAGGGTCAAGACCCAGAATGAATCAGAGATTATCTAGGCAGGGCAACATTTCTTCATCATCTGAATCTTCTCCGTTAAGAAAGAAATCTTCAAAATCTCCTATTAGGCAGCAAACTTCGCAAGAGCAAGTAGAGGATGCATCATTTAAAGATACTAATGAAGTAAAAAAAACTCGTGAGACTCGTAGAGTAAACTCTTCAGCAAGATCAAGCTCAAAAAATCAAAATAGTAGATATACAGTTGGAACCAACAAAAAGAAACCAAGAGATAATAGTTCTAGATTTGATGATTAATTTATAGGATGCCTGCCCATTTTAGAAATGGTTGCTGACTTAATAATTCAATTAGTATTATTGCTAGAAATCCTATCATTGCAAATCTTCCATTAGTTATTTCAGAATAACTACTCCATCCAAATTTATATTCATCTTTAATTTCTACAGATTTTTCATCTAATTTATTCTCTTCAATTTGTTCATTATTGTAATTTGGATCTTTCTTCTGTTCTATCAAACTCTCATTCTCTAAATTAGTGCCTTCTGAGTTAGTTTTTTCTTCTTTAGGATTCATTTTTTTTGTTAATCCTTAAAATTATACTTATCAGAAGTCAATAATTTCCAGTCTCCTTGTCCATTTAATTCTAAAATATTCTCGTGAAAATCTTTTAAACTAGGTCTATGTCCAACACTAATAAGAGAAAGTTCTCGTTTCTTTAGTAAACTATATAATTTTTTTTCAGTGTTAATATCTAAAGCACTTGTTGCTTCATCAAGTACTGCAAATCTTGGAGAATTGAGTAAGAGTCTTGCAAAAGCCAATCTTTGTTGCTCGCCTAATGAAAGAATTCGTGGCCAATCTTGTTTGATATCAAGATTAGGATACCGATCTACTAAGGTTTTTAAATTTACTTCATGTAGTACAGAAGTAAGATGTTCATCACTAAATTTATTAACTTCTGTGGGATAACATAATTGTTCCCTTAAAGAACCAAGTAACATATATGGTTTTTGAGGTATGAATAATAATTCCCCAATTTTTGGTTTTTTTATTACTCCCTGATCGGGTTCCCATAAACCACTAATCATTCTTAGTAAGGATGTTTTTCCGCACCCAGATGGGCCTACAACTAAAAGTGATTGATTGTTGTCGATGCTTAAATTCAAATTTTTAATGATTGTTTTATTTGATCCTGGTGGGCAAAGGTCAGCATTATTAATAAGAATTGAGGGGTAATCTGAAATAACGTTTTGATTGCTTGTTGGGTTGGTTTGACTAATGGATTCAACTTTTGATTGGAATCCTTCTAATCTGCCAATACCAGCAGTAAATTTTGCAAGTTCTTCGATTTGATTAACAATGAAAAATAACGAACCTTCAACCATTCCAAATGCAAAGCTAGCCTGAATAAAGCGTCCATAATCAATATCACCTTTAAAGTAAGGGATTGCCATTATTAAATATGGAAAGAAATTTCCAGCATAATTAATGGATCTTCTCATGACGTCTATGATGACTCTCCATATAATCAGTAAATTAAAGTTTCTCACCACTTCTCCTAAGCGTCTTTCAGTTTCACTTCGTTCAGGATTCTCCCCAGAGTAAAAGGCTATTGATTCAGCATTATCTCTAATATGTACTAAGCCGTATCGAAAATCTGCTTCATATCTGAGTTGATCAAAGTCAATCTTTACAAGATTTTTTCCAGCAATTAAAAGGATAGAAGTTGCAAATGCAGCGTAACCAAATAAAGAAAAAGTAAGTGTTGTACTAATACTCCATAAAATAAGAATATTAAGTGAAAATGTTAATAGGGCATCAAAAATACCTAATGTGAAAGAGAGACTTTGCCCCGTAAAAGCTCGGGTATCATCTGTGATTCTTTGATCAGGATTATCTACATCGGTTTGTTCTTCATCATTGGGATTTAATTGGTAATAAGCTTTATTAGTCATATAATCCTTGACTAAACTTTTTGAAAGCCATTCTCTCCAAATTATTCCTAGCTTATATGTAAAAAATATTTGGGAAACACGTATTGGTAGAGCCACAGCGAAACAACAAGCGTAAATCCCCAATATCCGATAAAATCCATCTTCTTGTTTTTCTACTAAAGCATTTGTTAAATCTCTTGCAATAAATCCAATACCTGCGTTTATTCCGTTTACAGCTAAAAGCATTAATACAATTATTGCGAGGAATAACCAATGTAACCATCTACGATTTTTTAATTGACGTCTTAAGCTGAAAAAGCTCCCTGATCCAATTAAAAATAAGGCAGAGAAAAGCAATCCCCAACTGCCAGCCCAAATTGAATTGACAGTACTAACTACACCTCCGAAATACTTTTCAAGAAAAATTGGTTGAAAGCTTTCAAAAAAACTGATTATTCCTGTAAGACCAACAAGTACTACTCCACCAACACAAAATAAAAGAGAAATCAAAAGCCATATGAATTGAAATCCATTACATTGATCTATAGGTAGAAAAAATGGCTGAGATAGCTTCCTTAATTTTTGTAATTGGTACAGAATTTTGGATTTATTATTAACTGTTGTATTCATTACTCGACAAGTTTAATAAGGAAAATTATAACTTTTAGCAGTCTATTTACCAAAGCCAATAAATGAAAGTGCCCAGTCAGGTAAATTTAAGTAATTCAAGATTGTTATATCAAATTTATGAACTATTGGAAAAGATTTATCTAATACCCACCATAAAAGAAAAGGTAGATTAAATAAAATTTGTAATTGCCATTTATAAGTTAAAACTCTCCAAATTTTTATTAACTTAGTTTTGAGTGAATCGTCTAACTCTTCCCAATTTTTTAATATTAAATTAAATAAATTTTTGGATTCTGTATTTAAGGAATCTGGGGCATTCATCGTGTTTTTTCTTTATTTATAACCCATAAACATTTCTTTCGAGAGTTTTAACCTGGTGGCCAATTCATTTTTCTTCCAGATAAAAAATGAATATGTAAATGAAAAACTGTTTGTCCCGATTCTGCTCCAGTATTAATTACTGTTCTCCAATTAGTTAAATTTTTTGATTTAGCTATTTTGCTACCAACAAAAAGTAAATGCCCTAATAAATTTGCATCTTCTTCAATAGAATCTAATAGACTAATAATTGGCTTTTTTGGAATCACTAAAAAATGTACTGGTGCTTGCGCTTGGATATCATTAAACGCAATACAAAAATCATCTTCATAAAGCTTATCGCAGGGTATTTCTTCATTAATTATTTTTTGAAATATTGTAGTTTCAGTCATTAGATTGATTAATAGAAATTACGTCTTTTTCGTTGAACCCTTCCTTTATAAGTTCTTTATTCAAATCATCTTTTGATGTAACTCTATCAACAAATAATATTCCGTTTAAGTGATCCATTTCGTGTTGAATACACCTCGCTAGAAGTCCATCTGCTTTCATTTTACGTGGCCTCCCCATTTCATCTCTAAATTTTAATTTTATAGTTGATGGTCTTACTACATTTAAATATACGCCAGGGATACTCAAGCAGCCTTCTTCGTATGAATTAAGGGTTGTTCCAAAGTCTGTAATTTCTGGATTGATTAATATTAGAGGTTCTGCTGCTGAATCTTCAAAATTTACATCTATGACAAGAAGCTCTTTGTTGATACCAATTTGAGGTGCTGCAAGTCCGATTCCTTTAGCTGCGTACATGCTTTGAAGCATTTCTCTAGCAAGTTTTCTAATCGATTCGTCAACCTTAGTTATTCTTTTGGAATTTTGTCTTAATACATCATCACCAAGTTTATAAATATCTAGAGATGGCTTACCTGTTTGTTCTTTTGCAATTTTTTCTGAGCTGCCATTTGTTCTTGACTTTTTTGCAAGTTGTGAAAAATGGTTTGCCACGTTGAAAAAGTTTTTAGATAAAAGTTTAGCTATAAAAATACTAGCACTTTAATTTACTTTCTTTATATTTTTTTAAATGAGTAATGATGATAAGTTAAAAGTTAGGCAAACTGAATCTAAAAAATATGCTTTCAAGGAATTAATTATTATTAGGGATACCATTTTTTGGATTGATTTTTTTGGTGAAGGTCAAAATGAAAATGCCATTTTTGCAAGACCATTTAATGTTAAAGAGGCTATCCCCCAGCAATTAACAAGTAAAAAATATAATATTAAAAATAATTTTCATGGATATGGTGGTAAATCTTATAAATGTATAAATTTTAAAAATAATTTTTATTTGATATGGATAGACCAGATTACCAAGGCAGTATGGTTTCAAATTTTTAAAGAGGCAACGTCAACTGATAGAAGCCAAAATAAATATCTCGTTTCAGTTCAAGAACCTAATCAACTATCTAAATCAATTGATGGAAATTTTGATTCTTCATTTGTCATTTCTGAAAAAAATTTATTGTATGGAATTTGCGAAATAAATAATAGAGATTATTTATTTTCTTTAAATTTAAAAAAAACTAAACAAGATATTCATCTAATAAAAAAATTTAAAAATTTTGCTGGAGAATTATCTTCCAATAGATCTGCTAACTTACTTTCCTGGATAGAGTGGGATTCTCCATATATGCCCTGGGAGAAAAATGAGCTGTTTTTTGCTCAAATAAATCAAGATGGTGAGATACAAAAAATAAAAAAGTTCTCAAATCAGCTGATAAATTCGCGAAAAAACGTTTCTTTTTTTCAACCCTATTGGATAAGTGAAACACATTTGGTATGTTCTGAAGATAGTTCTGGATGGTGGAACTTATTGTTTTTAGATGTTAGTGAAATTGAGAATATTTTTATTAAGAAAAGAGTAGAGAGAAGTTTGATTGAATATGGAGCACCACAATGGGTCACTGGAATAACATTTTTTTCAGGGAATAAAAAAAATTTATTTTGTGTAGCAAAAAAAGAAAATAGTTTAATATTGGAACAATATAAAGATTTTGAATTTGTTAAAGAATTTTCTACTCCTTTTACCTCAATTAGTGATTTCAGTGTTTTTAGGAAAAAAGTTCTTTTAAAGGGTTATGGAGCTGATTTTTTGGGAATTGTATTTGAAATTGATTTTGCGAAAAAAGTTTTATCAAATTTTTCTGAGCAGATATTTTTTGATCATATAAAAGATTTTTCAAAACCTGAAACATTTTGGTTTAAAGGTTTTGAAGATAAATCAACTCATTGTTTTCTTTATAGACCGCTTGTTGAAAATTTTAGAAAGCCACCGCTCCTTGTTAGAGCACATAGCGGACCAACTTCATGTTTTAATGGATCATATAATTCTGAAGTTCAATATTGGACGTCGAAGGGATTTTTTGTTGCTGAAGTCAATTATGGAGGATCATCAGGATTTGGCAAAGCATATAGAGAGAGGTTGAATTATAAATGGGGTATCGTTGATTCTTATGATTGCAAAGCACTAGCTCTTGAATTGATTAAATCAAATCAAGTTGATAATGAAAAAGTAGTAATTTTTGGGAATAGTGCTGGCGGGTTAACTGCTCTAAATTGTTTATTATATGGTTCTATTTTCACAGCAGCAATTTGTAAATATCCTGTTATTGATTTAAAGGATATGCATTACAATACTCATAGGTTTGAAAAAGATTATTTAAAATCTTTGGTAGGAAATTATACAAAAGACCAAGAAGATTACATAAATAGATCACCGATAAATCATATTAAAAAAATAAAAAAACCTATCTTATTGTTTCATGGAAAAAAAGATACAGTTATTTCTTATAAACAAACTTTAAAAATTCAAGAAATTTTGATTCAGAATAATAAATATTCAGAAGTTATTTTTTTTGATAATGAAGGTCATGGTTTTAAAAATATTGAAAATAAAAAATTAGTAATGCAAAAATCTCAGGAATTTTTAAAAAATGCTTTGAAAATTTAAGAATTGATTTTTAGAAATTCAATAGTATCTTTTAATTTTTTTATAAACATATCAATTTCTTCTTTATTGGTTGTGAAATTCATGCTGATTCTAGCTGTTGATTTAATTCCAATGTATCTGTGAAGAGGTTGACAGCAATGGTGTCCACTTCTGATGCAAATTCCTTTTGAATCAAGAATTTCAGCAATATCATTTGAATGTATATTTTTTATATAAAATGTGGCAAGTGAGGCTCTATCTGGATCAAGCTCCGGCGATGGACCTATGATTTCAATATTTTCTAATTGATTTAATTTTTCAAATAAATATTTCGTAATAGTCTTTTCATACTCATGAATTTCATTCAATCCAATATTGTTAATGTAATTGATTGCTTCTGCAAGACCTATTGCTTCTGCAATGGCTGGAGTTCCAGCTTCAAATTTGTGTGGTAGCTCTGCCCAAGTACTTGTCTCTTCAAAAACATCTTGAATCATTTCTCCACCTCCAAAGAGAGGAGGCATTTTTTCTAGGATTTCTTTTCTTGACCAGAGGAAACCGATACCTGTAGGACCGCATAATTTATGTCCTGATCCAGCTAAAAAATCTATATTAAGATCAATCACATCCAGTTTTTGATGAGCCAAACTTTGGCATGCATCTATTAACACTAAAGAACCTTTTTGTTTAGCTAATTTAGTTATTTCTTTGATTGGATTACAGCAACCTAGAGTATTACTAACATGAACTATGCTAACAATTTTTGTTCTAGATGTTAATTTTGATTTAAAGTCTTCTATATCTAATTTCCCATCTTTATCTATACCTATAAATTTTAATTTGCATTTATTTTTTGCTGCAACCATTTGCCATGGAACAATATTGCTATGATGCTCCATTATTGATAAGAGAATTTCATCGTTTTCTTTTAACGAATATTCGCCCCATGATCTAGCTACTAGATTGATTGCCTCAGTAGCATTTCTCGTGAAAATAATTTCTTTTGCTGAATTCGCTTTTATATATTGGCTAATTAAATATCGTGCATTTTCAAATTCTTCTGTTGCTTTAGCACTTAATTGATGTGCCCCTCTGTGTACATTGGCATTAAAGTTTTTGTAATATTCATCAATTTTTTTTAAGACTTGTATTGGTTTTTGTGTGGTTGCAGCATGATCTAAATAAATAATTTGCTCATTACTTTTTAAGTTCTTATTTAAAAGAGGAAAGTCTTTCTTCGTTATTTCAGGAAAATTTTGAATCGTTTCCATTAATTCTCGTTTAAAAGTTTATCAAGCAAATCCCATTTATCTTTTGAAATGGGAATAAATGAAATTATTTCTTGAAAGTAAGAACTTAATTGTAGTTTACTTGCTTCTGTTAACGTGATCCCTCTTGTTCGCATATAAAAAAGTTCTTCTTCATTTAGTTGCGAAATTGTAGCCCCATGTTTGCATTTGACATCATCAGCAATTATTTCTAGTTGAGGTTTGGTATCTATTTGTGCGAGATTTGATAAAAGTAAATTTCTGCTTAATTGCGAAGCATCAGTTCTCTGGGCAATTTTCGGAACTATTATTGAACCTTCAAATATTGCATGTGATTTATCATCAGCAAGTGATTTATTAATTTGATCTAGAAATCCATTTGGGCCATTAAATTCTATCTTTGTATAGGTTGAAATCTGTTCATCTTTTTTTGTTATTTGCATACCTTTGATGTTTGTTTTAGCGTTACCCGCAGATTGTTTAATACTAATTTCAAATCTCGCGTAATTGAATTTGAAATGTAAAGATCCTAAGTTGTATGCACTATTTTTTTGTTGAATTACGTTGAGAGAATTTAATAGATTGGATCTGTTTTCACCGTAAGAAACAACACCATGATTTACGGAACTATTTTCTTTCAAGCAAAAGAAAGTTGATTGAGATAATGAAGAGTTTTCTTTACCAAGGTTTACTTGTAATAATTCAACATCACAATTCTTTTCTAAAAATATTACGAGGGTTTTTGCGTTTAAAGAATTACTTGATGCGTGACTAAAAATTTCAATAGGAGGAATTTTTGATCCATTTATTTTTAATCCCAAAATATTATTTTTACAACTTAAAGATAGATTTAGTAGGTCACTCCAATTTTCGTTTTGCTTAAAAAAAGATATCTGTTCCTTTATATATTTTTGTAATTCATCCTCACTTAATTTCTCTATTGAATAATTTTTCTCTATTAATTTAATTTGGCAATTCTCACCAATTATTAATCTAATAGTACTTTGAGAATTTTTCGGATATGGTATATCAAATTTTGAATCTTTTTCATTAACTGAGTACTCTAAAAAAGTTGACAATTTTGATTTATTTGAAAGTCTCCATAGTTCACTTTTAGGATTAGGGAGAGGGCTTGATTGTAATTTATGAAGACAGATTTTTTGTATTTCTGTAAAGTTATCAACCGATTTATTAGTTTTTATTTTTTCAATAATTTCCATTTGTTTAGGTCTCTTTTATAAAGTTATCAGTCCATTCATACCCTTTTTCCTCAAGCTCTAGAGCAAGATCACTCTCACCAGTTTTTATGATTTGCCCGTCTGACATAACATGGACATAATTTGGTTTAATTTCATCTAATAATCTTTGATAGTGGGTAATAAGTATAATTCCAGTTTGTGCATTAGATATTTTTTTAATTCCTGATGCCACTATTCTTAGAGCATCGATATCTAGACCAGAATCGGTCTCATCTAATATTGCTATCTTGGGCTCAAGTAAAGCCATTTGCAGAATCTCATTTCTTTTTTTTTCACCTCCAGAAAAGCCTTGGTTTACACTCCTTGATAGGAATGCGTGATCCATTTTTACAATTTCTAACTTTTCTTTAACTAATTCTTCAAAATCAAAAGTATCCAATTCTTCTTTGTTGAGGAATTTCCTTCTAGCATTAGTTGAAACTCTAAGAAACTCAAGATTACTTACTCCTGGAATCTCAATTGGATATTGGAAACCAAGAAAAATTCCTGATTGAGATCTCTCTTCAGGTTCTAGAGAGTTGATGTTTTCACCTAAAAATTTTATGTCGCCATTTGTAATACTATACGAGGGATGTCCTGCAATGATTTTCGAAAGAGTACTTTTGCCACATCCATTTCTTCCCATGATGGCATGGATTTCTCCTGGATAGACAGTAAGAGAAACCCCTTTTAAAATTGGGAGATTATCAGTAGATGCAGAGAGATTTTCAACTTCTAAAATTGGATCTGATTCTTTCATTTTACTTTGCATATCAGTTTAGAAATTGATTAATTAACCTACTGATCCCTCTAGTTTAAGTGCCAGTAACTTATCTGCTTCAGCAGCAAATTCCATAGGTAATTGATTAAATACATCTCTGCAAAAACCGCTGACCATCATAGATACTGCCTCTTCAAATTCTATACCTCTGCTTTGGAGATAAAAAAGTTGATCTTCTGAGATTCTACATGTGCTTGCTTCATGCTCAATTTCAGAATTGGGTTGTTGAGATTTGATGTAAGGGAATGTATTTGCAGAAGCTTGATCACCTATTAACATTGAATCACATTGACTGTAATTTCTTGATCCTTTAGCTTTTGTTCCCATTTTGACAAGACCTCTATAGCTATTTTTTGAGTTACCTGCACTAATACCTTTGCTAACAATAGTTGATTTGGTCTTAGGACCAATATGGATCATTTTTGTGCCGGTATCTGCTTGCTGAAGATTATTGGTGAGAGCCACTGAATAAAATTCTCCTATAGATTCTTCCCCTAAAAGAAGACAGCTAGGATATTTCCATGTAATTGCTGAACCTGTTTCAACTTGAGACCAGCTAATTTTACTTCTCTTACCTAAACATTTTCCTCTCTTGGTGACAAAATTAAAAATTCCTCCAATACCTTCTTCATCACCAGCATACCAATTTTGCACTGTTGAATATTTTATTGAGGCGTCGTCTAATGCTATAAGCTCTACAACTGCTGCGTGTAGGGTATTTGTATCAAACATTGGAGCTGTACAACCTTCTAGATAACTTACAGAACTAGATTCTTCAGCAATGATTAGTGTTCTTTCGAATTGCCCTGAATCCCCACTGTTAATTCTGAAGTAGGAAGATAGATCCATAGGGCAGGTAACACCTTTTGGGATATAAACAAAAGAACCATCACTAAAAACTGCAGAATTTAGTGCTGCAAAATAATTATCACTACTAGGAACTACTGTACCTAGATATTTTTCAATCAAATCAGGGTGATTTTTTACTGCTTCACTAATTGAGCAAAATATAACTCCATGTTCAGCAAGTTCTTCTCTAAAAGTTGTGGCAATAGAAACACTATCAAAGACAGCATCTACTGCTACATTTGTGAGTTTTTTTTGTTCAGTGAGGGGTATTCCTAATTTGTCAAAAGTCTCAAGAAGTTTGGGATCAACTTCATCTAAGCTAGAAATTTTCTCTTTTTGCTTAGGAGCAGAGTAATAAATAATATCTTGATAATCAATTTTTTTATATCCTAATGCAGCCCAATCAGGCTCTTTCATTTTTTGCCATTTTTTAAAGGCTTTTAATCTAAAATTAAGAAGAAATTTTGGCTCTTCTTTTTTCTGTGAAATTAATTTTATGATATCTTCATTTAATCCCTTTTCTATTTTTTCAGTTTCAATATCAGTAACGAAACCATATTTGTAAGGCTCTTTTACTACATCTTTAACTAAATTTTCGTTGACCATGTTATCAAAAATAACTTATTACAATTAGCTTTATACACTCTAACGAAAGATACCCCCAATATTAGGTTTTTTTCCTTTATTAAAACTAAAAATTAATGTCTAATCATCTTGATCCCTCGTCTAACCCATTAAACATAGAAACTATTCAAGAAATTGATAATCTTGATCTACCTATAATGCAGAAACATCATTTAAGAATACTCGCTCATTGCCTTCAGATTTTAAAAATTATCAATTTAAATAATAGTTTGGAATATCAAAGTAAAAATCCCCTAAGAGAATGGTGTGATAACCAATCCAAAAAATTTGATGATAAAAAATTTAGTGATCTTTTTTATGAGCAGTTAGAATCCACTTCGAAAAAATTAAGTACTTTTTCAAAAACAATAGGTAAAAGTATTGAGGATTTAGAGATAGATGATTTAGTACTTCTAGTTGAACAACGCTGAATTCTCTTTTATTTAACTGATCCCGAAGAAAAAATATATTTTTGTTGAGTCGTTAACAAATTTAGGTAATAAAATTTAAAAAAAAAGAAAATTAATTTACATTTCAAAAAGATCTGAAAATTAATTATTTTCATTGATACCAACTGTTTTGAAGAGAAATATCAATTGTGAGAATATTTTAGTAGTCAGAGGATCCTGACGACAGGCCAAAAAGACACACAATTCCGAAAAAAAAAGAACATACTGATCCCAAACAAAAACGGAGATTTAAAGTGGCTGATGGGAAAATGAATAAAGATCAATTACTCTCACTAACCCTCAGACAATTACGTCAAGAAGCAAGTAAATTATCGGTTCCTCTTTACAGTCGCAAAACAAAAGTAGTTTTAGTTGATTTAATACTTAAATATCAAGAAAAATCTACAAAAAATGTATATATTACACCCCCTGAGTTTAAACCTGAAGAAACTTCTGAGTCCAATGCTTTTAAAAGTAGTGAAGAAATTAAAACAAATGTAGTTTTCTTACCCCGAGATCCAGATTGGGCTTATGTTTTTTGGCAAATTTCTGATGCGGATAGAGAAAAAGCACAATCTTTGGGAGCCAATAAACTATGTTTACGATTATTTGATGCATCTGGTTCTGAAGGAAGCAACTTGAATCAAGGAACACTTAGAGAGATAGCAGTTGATAGTTACAGTACAGAGTGGTACTTGCCAATCCCACTTGCAGATAGAGATTATAAAGTTGAATTAGGTTACAAATATGGTTTTAACTGGATGTCATTGGCATTTTCTTCGATAAGCCATGTTCCTGGGTCTCACCCTTCTGAGCAAATTCTTGATAAATTTGTACCTTTTAATCTAGATTCCACTTCTGAGTCAATCCCTGATATTTCTAATCCTGTTGTTTCTGAACAAAATGGTATGCATGAAAGGTTATACCAAGCTGCAACTAACATTCCTCTCAGAAGAAAAGTTGGTTCTGAAGAATTTATGGAAAACGTAAATTCAACAAACGTCAATAATAATTTTACAGACTCAGGTGCTGGTAAATGGTCATCTGGTTTAAATGATTCTGGAAGCGGAATTGTTAAAAATAGATCTTTTTGGCTCGTTGCTGATGCTGAATTAATTGTTTATGGAGCTACAGAGCCTTCTGCAAAACTGACAATAGGTGGAGAAGATGTACCTCTTGCTGCAGATGGTACTTTTAGAATTCAAGTTCCATTTAGAGACGGGACTCAAAAGTATGATATTAAAGCTTTTGATGAATCTGGTGAGCAAGAAAAAAGTATATCAATGAAATTTGATAGAACAACACCACTTGACGATACTAATGAAAAAGATAATGCTGAGACTGAATGGTTTTAACAACTTAAATTAATGCTGAAAAAAATTGTAGCTTTTACTCCATTGTTTGGGGCATTAACGTTTCCACTAATAGTTCCAATTACAATTTCTAAATTTGGTGTCAACTATGGAATTCTTAGTGCATTATTAATTCCTTCATTATGGTTTATCGCTATGTTAAGAACTTCCGAAATGCCTCATTAATTTAGTTAGATTTTTGGAAGTTTCTCAAAAATATGAATCAAGTTAGTATAATCAATATCAATTCTCCTTTTCTAGATCAAAAACCAGGTACCTCTGGATTAAGAAAAAGTACTTTAAAGTTTCAGGAAGAACATTATTTAGAAGTTTTTATTGAGGCAATCTTACAATCATTAGAAGATTTAAAAGGTTCAACATTAGTAGTTGGTGGTGATGGCAGATATGGCAATATTGAAGCAATAGAAAAAATTGTCCAAATATGCATTGCTCATAAAGTTCAAAAGGTTATTGTTCCAAAATACGGTTTATTATCTACTCCTGCGACATCACATTTAATTAGAAAAGAAAATGCAATTGGTGGAATTATTCTTTCTGCAAGCCACAATCCTGGTGGGATTGATGGCGACTTTGGCGTGAAATTGAATATCTCTAATGGTGGCCCAGCTCCTGAGATAATTACTAATAAGATTTTCAAGGCTTCGCAATTACTTACTAGTTATAAAATTTGTAAAATTCATTTACCTGATTTTAGTGAATATGGAACTTATCCTTACGACGAAACTACTTTAGAAATTATTGATGGATTAACAGATTATTCTAATTTGATGGAGAAAATTTTTGATTTTGATCAAATTAGTGATTTTTTAAAAAAAGACTTCTCGTTAATCTTTGATGCTATGAATGCGGTTACAGGCCCATATGCAAAAAATATTTTTGTTGAAAAAATGGGTCTTGCACCTGATTGTGTCATGAATGGTACCCCGTTAAAAGATTTTGGAGGTTTACATCCTGATCCTAATCTTACTTACGCATCCCACTTAGCTGATTTGTTACTAAATAAAAAATCTTATAGTTTTGGTGCAGCATGCGATGGAGATGGAGATAGGAATATGATTTTAGGAAGTGGATGTTTTGTAAATCCTAGTGATAGCCTTGCAGTTATCACTGCTAACACAAATTGCGTCCCTGGTTATAAAGATGGTATTGCAGGTGTGGCACGATCCATGCCAACCAGCTCAGCGGTTGATAATGTTGCTCGAGCATTAAATATACCTTGTTTCGAGACGCCTACTGGCTGGAAGTTTTTTGGAAATCTTTTAGACTCTAATTTAATTACTTTATGTGGAGAAGAAAGTTTCGGAACAGGTAGTAATCATGTGAGAGAGAAAGATGGACTATGGGCAGTTTTATATTGGTTACAAGTTTTAGCTGAGAAAAAATGTTCTGTAAGTGATTTGATGCAGAATCATTGGAAAAAATTTGGTAGGAATTATTATTCAAGACACGATTATGAGGCAATTCCCTTAAATATTGCTGATCAAATCTTTGGTAATCTAACTTCTATGCTCGAAAAATTAAAAGGAAATAGTTTTGCTGGCCATTTAGTTAAAATTGCAGATAATTTTTCATATTTAGATCCCGTTGATAATTCCATAAGTGAAAATCAAGGTTTAAGATTAGTACTTGATGATAATTCTCGAGTAATTGTGCGCCTTTCTGGAACTGGAACTAAGGGTGCAACATTAAGACTTTATTTTGAGAAATTTTTCAATACCCAACAGAATCTTTCTTTAAATCCTCAGATAGCTTTGCAACCCCTAATAAATAATTTGGATGATTTATTAAACATTTCAAAACTTACTAAAATGGAAACTCCTACTGTAATTACATAGAATTGAAAGTAATGATTTTTTGATTTTATTTATATGCATTCAGAAAATTTATTTACTAATTATTCTCAAATTGAAAATAATGCACCTTTGGCAGATAAATTAAGACCTAAGAATTTGGAAGATTTTTTTGGTCAGCAACCAATCCTTAATGAGAATTCGCTTTTAAGAAGTGCAATTTTAAATGATAAGATTAGCAATTTTATTTTTTCTGGCCCCCCTGGTGTTGGAAAAACTACTTTAATTGAAATTATTTCCTTTAATACGCGTTCAAAATTAATTAAGTTAAATGCAGTATTATCAAGTATTAAAGAATTAAGAAATGAAATCGCTAATGCAAAAGATAGATTGATAAATTCAAAAAGAAAAACAATTTTATTTATCGATGAGGTTCATAGATTTACAGCAGTTCAGCAAGATGCTTTATTACCTTCAATAGAAAATGGAACTATAACTTTTATTGGTGCTACTACTGAAAATCCGTTCTTTGCTGTTAATAAAGCGCTAGTTAGCAGGTCTCGCATTTTTACATTACTTCCTTTGGCAGAAAATGATTTGCAGAAAATAATACAAAAAGTTATGACTTACTATTCTAAAAGAAAAGATGCAAAAAAGATTCATTTTACTCAAGATGCTATGAGTCATTTGATTAAATTTTCAGGTGGAGATGCAAGAACATTAATCAATGCACTAGAGATGGCCATAGAAACAACTGCTGGAAATGATGCTAAAGAAATCAACATTAATCTTTCAATAGCAGAGGATGCAATTCAAAAGAAAAATATTGTTTACGATAAAAATGGTCAAAATCATTACGATGTGATAAGTGCCTTTATCAAGTCCATAAGAGGTTCTGATCCAGATGCAACTTTATTCTGGCTTGCGAATATGCTGGAGGCTGGTGAAGATCCTAATTTTATTTTTAGAAGACTACTTATATCTGCCAGTGAAGATATTGGAATGGCTGATCCTAATGCCATAGTAGTTGTACAATCCTGTTGTGATGCTTTTGATAGAGTTGGATTTCCAGAAGGATTATATTTTTTAACTCAGGCTTCTTTATACTTAGCTATGTCTCCAAAAAGTAATAGTACGAAAAGTATTTTTAAAGCAATTGAAACAATCAAATCTACCAATGTTTTTGATGTTCCATTTCATTTAAAAAATAATTCTAATAGTTATGTCAATCCTCATAATTATCCAGGTAATTGGGTCGCACAAGAATATCTTCCCAAATCTTTAAAAGGTTTAAAAATATGGGAACCAAATAATAATGGATGGGAAAAAACTCAATATGAAGAACTTCTTAGAAGAAAAGAAAATTAAAAATTTTTCGAACAACAAATAATCTCAGGATTAAAAGAAGTTTTTTCTTCGTAGGCTAAAGCTATAGTCCAATTATGGAAATTTATCTTTGAATAATTTAAATGTATGTTTTTCTCCTTATGAATTAACTTTTTTAGCTTTTCAAAAAATTGCCAATGGTTAATGTCTTTAGCTAATTTTCCATGATCCCATTTTATAGCCGCTTCAACAGCACACCATTGATTTAGGATCATATTTTTTGTCAAATAATTATTATGGATTGATTTATTAGTATGAAAAAAATATTTTTCTGCAAATTTTAAATAGTTAAAATCTCTATCTGTTCTTTCAATATCAATCCCTATTTTGCTTTTATGCCAGACTATAGTAATGGCATCTTTACAATGACTTAAACTTATATTTCCCATACCTGATGGTAAACTTGGAGGTTTTCCAGGATGAGCATTAATAGGAATTTCTAGGGGGTCTAAATCAAAAAGTGTTGAAAGTGATTGTCGTAAGTAAGCTCTTGTTTCTAAAAAAATCTTTGATCTTGAACTTGATAGATTCTTTGCAGTTTTAATTTCTTCTACCGTTGCGATATCTTGCACACCTTTAATCTCATAAAACCAAATTTTTGGTATTTTATATTCATACTCATTTAATAATTTCAATGGCTCTTAAGGTTGGCGACAAAGCACCAGAATTTAAATTAAAAGATTCTTTTGAGAAAGAAGTTTCTCTTAGTGATTTTAAAGGTAAAAGAATAATACTATATTTTTATCCAAAAGATAATACTCCAGGATGTACTAAAGAAGCATGTAATTTTAAAGAGAATTGGGATTTACTCCAAAAAAATAATATTGTTGTGCTTGGAATTAGCAAAGATAATGCATCCTCTCATCAGAAGTTTATAGAAAAATTTAATTTACCTTTTATTCTTTTAACTGATCCTGAACCTTTTAAAGTTTCTTCTGATTATGATAGCTATGGACTTAAGAAATTCATGGGAAAAGAATATATGGGAATGATGAGAAATACTTTTTTGATCGATACAGATGGTAACATCGAGAAAATTTATTTAAAGGTAAAAGCTGCAATAATGGCTGACCATATAATTGCAGACCTTAGATTAAGCTAATTTATTACGGACAGGTGGTGAATAATCATTCCCTCCATAACCAAATTAGGAGCATTAATTATATTTTTATTGCTCGTTTCTAGAGATTTTGTTAGAAATTGAGAGTCTCCTCCACATGTTATCAAGATATCACCCAATGGATTATATGAATTCTTAATAACACTTGTAAGAGAATTGATTACTCCTTTTAAAGTTGCCTCTTCTGTATTAATCAAAAAATCTTTTGTAGGGACTTCATATTTTTTTGGAACTTTAAGATTTTTTGTATTTTGTTCCATTGACTTTAATTGTGTTAGAAAACCTGGAATAAGTTGACCTCCAATAATAGATCCGTTTGAATTCAATTTTGTAATTGATAATATTGTTCCAAAATCTGCAATTAGCAAATCTTTTTTGAAAGGGTTTTTAATATTTTTTAGTGCTGCAAGACAAGCAAGAGCTCTATCAACTCCAAAATAATCAGGAAGATTTGATAAATGAATATCTTTAGTCCTTATTTCATTTTCTTTTTTGAGCAAAAAATTAGGTAGTTTTCCTACAGAAGCCCAAATTAATTGATCAAGATCTATATTTTGGGGAACTTTTTGCTCTTTTTTGGTATGGAAGAATTTAGATTGATTTTTAGAATATTTAGCCCAATGAAGCCTACTATTGCCAACTAATAAAAAATTTATATCTGAGACCATTATTCTATGATCAATTTAATCATTAGTGTGTATTCCACATTCTTGTTTAATCCCCCCAAATCTTGTATCTCTGCCTTTTGTTTTGATACTATCAGGACTGCTCGAATGCCAATCTCCTACAGAAGAATAACCTTTGATAAAAAGTGGATGAGAAGGTAAGTTATTCTCTTCCATATAATAAAAAATATCTTTATTTGTCCAATTTAATAAAGGTCTTAAAGATAGTCTTTCACGAATTACGTCTAGAAATTTCATTTTGTTTCTATTTTCTGTTTGACTTGACCGAACACCGCTTGCCCAGCAGAAAATATTATACTTTTCTAGCGCATTTTCTAAAGGTTTTATCTTTCTTAATTCATGATACTTATCTAAATCACTCTCTTTATTTGTTTCCCAAAGTTTTCCGTATTTAGCCTCCATTCTTGCTGGAGATAATTCACTTTGCAATGTTTCTACTTCTAATGATAAATCCTCAATAAGCTTTTCAGCGTAATTGTATGTCTCTGGAGGTAGGTAACCTGTGTCTATCCAAAATATTTTGATTTTTTTTTGCAGACCTAATTTACTAACCATATTTAAAAGGACTGATGACTGTATGCCAAAACTTGTTGTAATAGAAAATTGATTATCAAACTTTTCGTAACCCCAAGTAAGCATTTCTTGAGGCTTCATATGTACTAGCTCTTGATTATATTTCCTCAAGTTAGGTTGAATATCTTTGTGGATGTTTTCAATCATTATTCAATTTGATTATGAGTTTAATTTTATTTCGCTCAATTTAAAAATTATTCGTATAGTTTAATAATACAGTTACGTTTAACAATATTTCGCTAATGAAATCAATACAAAAACCAATAGTAATAGTCGGAGCAGGTTTTGCAGGCATGACATTTGCTTTGAATTTAAAGAATCTTAATCCTTCTTTACCGCTTCTTGTAGTTGATTCTGAAACTAACTTTATATTTAAACCTTTAATGTATGAAGTTTTAAGTAAAGAAATAAGAGGTTGGGAAGCTACCCCAAAATTTGCAAATATTTTTTCTGATGCAGGTATAACTTTTTTAAGAAATTGTTTAACTAAGATTTCTTTCAAAGAAAATATTCTAGAATTTAGTGACGATTTAAAATTAAGTTATCAATATCTTGTTATCTGTACAGGATCTATTCCAAATAGTTTTTTTATAAAAGGAGTAGATGAAAATTGTTATTTTTTTAATGATCTTCACGATCTAAATAAATTAAGATCTTTTTTAAAAAAATCACAAAAAACTGCGCTTTATAAAAAGTTATTCATAGTTGGAGGTGGTCCTTCTGGAATAGAGTTAGCATGCAAAATTAAAGATATATTTATAGACCAATTTGAAATTAATGTAATAGAAAAATCAAATGAAATCCTTAATAAAAATAAAATTTTTAATAGAGAACAAGCAGAAAAGGCATTAGAAAAAAGAAAAATCAACGTTCTTTTGAATTCCACAGTTAAAGAAGTCTCAGAAACTAAAATTAGTATTTCTAACGAGGTTGGAATAACTTCTTTGGATAAAGATATTGTGATTTGGACTGCAGGCGTTAAACCTAATTTGTCTTACCTAGAAACTGATGAAATAACAAAAAAATTTGGACGAATTTTAGTTAATAATAATTTGCAAATAGAAAACTATAAAAATTGTTTTGCTATTGGCGATATTTCACTTATTGAAGGAATGGAGGATTTACCCATAACTGCTCAGGTCGCTATGCAGGAAGGAAATCATCTGGCTAATAATCTAGAACTTATAATTCAAGGAAAGGATCCTTTACCTTTTGAATTTCAAGACAACGGTGAAATGATTAGTTTAGGAATAGGCGATGCTTCAATATCTGGGCTAGGGGTTACCTTATCTGGGAAATTGGCTTTTGAGGCAAGAAGACTTATATATGCTTCCAAGTTGCCTGATATCACAGAAAGCTTAAAATCTGCATCTTCATGGATATTCCAAAAAAAATCTATTGTTAAAAAGTTTTTTAAAAAAGATTATTCCAATTAAACTTTTTTGAAATATTGTTTTTGGGTATATTGAGTGAAATAAGTTTCGTATGAATTTAATTACAGTAGTTAGTAATAATTTTGATGCGTTTATAACGGTAGTTGTTTTAATAATGTCAATAATTTTGTTTATTAAAAATACTATTGCGCCAGAATTGACTGGTTTGTTATGTGTTGGAATTTTTATAGCTACTGGGGTTCTCTCTCCTGAAAAAGCTTTATCTGGATTTGGTAGCCCGTCGTTAATTACCCTTATGGGTTTATTTGCGGTTTCCTCTGCATTATTTAAAAGTGGTGCCTTAGACAGAGTAAGAGAATTGATTTCTTCTGAAAGTATTAGAACTCCAAGGAAACTAATTTCTTTAATAGCTTTTTTGATTGCTCCAATATCTGGTATTGTCCCTAATACTCCAGTAGTAGCATCTTTGTTACCTTTAATTGAAAGTTGGTGCGAGCGAAGAAATATATCACCATCAAAAGTTTTATTACCTCTTTCTTTTGCTACTTTACTTGGTGGAACTCTAACATTATTAGGTAGCTCAGTAAATCTTCTTGTAAGTGATATTAGTCAACAATTAGGTTATGGAGCTTTGGAATTGTTTAGTTTGACTTCAATAGGAATTCCTGTTTGGCTTATAGGTACAACTTATATGATTCTAGTTTCAGACTTGCTTTTGCCAGATAGAGGTAGAGATAAGGAGTTTATTAAAAATGGCGATATGAATATATATTTTACTGAAGTTACTATTCCCTCTACTTCAGAATTAGTTGGACAATCTGTCAGAAATAGTAGATTGCAAAGACGATTTGACGTCGATGTTCTGGAATTGCAACGAAATGGAAAAGTTATTCTTCCTCCTTTGGCTGATAGAAAGATTGAACCGGATGATAGATTAATAATCCGCGTTACTAGAGCAGACTTATTTAGACTGCAGCAGGAACATACCATTCTGTTAGGAGAAAACAAAACATCTTTCGATGGAGCTAATGTTTTTTCAGATGATGAAGGTACTAAGACCTTTGAAGCCCTGTTACCAGCCGGTTCAACTCTAGCTGGTGCAAGTTTGAGAGAATTAAGATTTAGGCAACGTCATAATGCAACAGTTATAGCATTAAGAAGAGGTCAACAAACTGTTCAGGAGAGATTAGGTCAAGCTGTTTTAAGGGCTGGAGATGTTTTATTATTGCAAGCACCTTTAGATTCAATAAGAGGTTTGCAAGCTAGTAATGATTTGCTTATTTTAGATCAATTCGAAGATGACTTACCTTTTTTGATAAAAAAACCTATATCGATTGCCATTGCAATAGGAATGGTGGTTTTGCCTTCGGTTTCTAATATTCCATTAGTAGGTTCAGTCCTTTTAGCAGTCATTGCCATGGTGGCTTGTGGATGTTTAAGACCTGGAGAGATACAAAAATCAATTAGGTTAGATGTCATTTTATTGTTGGGATCTTTATCATGCTTTAGTGTAGCTATGCAAGTAACTGGATTAGCGGACTTAATTGCAGTCAATCTAAACTTTGTCCTTAATGGAATGCCTCTCTATTTTGCACTAGTTGTAATTTTCTTATCAACGGTTATTCTTACTCAATTTATAAGTAATGCTGCTTCGGTTGCTTTGATTTTGCCTGTTGCTATTGAATTTTCAAATGTTTTAGGCATTTCACCAAGTGCTTTAATAATGCTTGTATTATTCGGTGCAAGTCAATCTTTTTTGACTCCAATGGGTTATCAAACAAATTTAATGGTTTATGGTCCTGGACGATATAGATTTTTTGATATCGCAAAATATGGAGCTGGATTAACACTTATAATGTCATTTACAGTGCCAGCATTGATAATTCTAAATTACAGGTAATATCGTGAAATTTACAAGTAAGGTTTATAAGTTAAGAGATGCTTACAAAAAGCTATCTGTACCTCAATTTACTATTGTTACAGGCTTGTTTATTATTTGTTTTGGAACTTTAATTTTGAGTTCTCCATTATGTTCATCTTCCAAGGTTGGTTTGTGGGAAGCATTTTTTACATCTACGTCTGCAATAACCGTTACTGGCTTAACCATAATAGACATTGGTGTTGATTTAAATTTCTTTGGCCAAGTTTTCTTGGCTTTAATGCTTTTATCAGGTGGTCTAGGTTTAATGGCTATTACGACATTTTTACAAGGGTTTGTTGTAAAGGGGACAAAGCTAAGAACTAGATTAGACAAAGGCAAGACTCTTGATGAATTTGGAGTTGGAGGAATTGGTCGAACTTTTCAAAGTATTGCTATTACAGCGATTAGTATCATTTCCTTTGGCGCAATTGTTTTATATTCTTTTGGATTTGTAGACATACAAAATAATTGGGAAAGACTATGGTCCTCGATTTTTCACAGCATATCTGCATATAACAATGCAGGGTTTTCTTTAATGTCAAATAGTCTCCAAGACTATAGAAAAAATTATCTTGTCAACAGTGTTTTTGTTTTTCTTATTATTATGGGTGGACTGGGTTGGCGGGTAATTGATGATATTTGGACTAATAAAAAAAATCTTTCTTATAAAAGATTAAGCCTTCATTCCAGACTAGTTATTAGGACGAGTTTGTCTCTGATATTATTCGGATCATTAGGAATTTTTATCACTGAATCATTGCTAAATAGTCAATTTTTTAATGATTTGAATTTCCTTGAACGGTTATTGTCATCGGTCTTTGAAACAGTAAGCGCAAGAACTGCAGGCTTTACAAATTACCCAATCTCCTTGAGTACTATTTCAGATACTGGCTTATTATTATTAATGACTCTGATGTTTATTGGAGCAAGTACTGGAGGTACTGGCGGAGGTATAAAAACAACTACATTTATTGCATTAATGGCTGCAACTAGATCAACTTTAAGAGGTCAAAAAGATGTGATTATTAGTAATAGATTAATTTCAGATAAAGTTATTCTAAAGGCGGTTGGAATTACAGTTGGATCTTTGCTTTTTGTTCTTTTAATGGCAATGCTGCTAAGTACAACTAACACGTTTGTTAAGAGAGAATCTTTCACATTCCTAGAAATTCTGTTCACTTGTATATCTGCATTTGCAACTGTTGGTTTTGATATTGGTTTAACTGCAAAATTAAATCATTTCGGCCAATTTATTCTTATTGTCGGAATGTTTGTGGGTAGACTTGGTATTCTTTTGCTTTTAAGTGCACTTTGGCAGGCTCTTTATAAGAGTAGAATAGATAGACAAAAAAGAATTGGCTATCCTAGGGCTGATCTTTATGTTTAGGATTGACTGAGTTTTATTATGGCAGATTGGTGGCAGTGGTCTCAAAAGAGAGAAAAAGAAGCCCTCACTTTTGCAGTTGTTGGAGTTGGAAGATTTGGAACTGCTGTTTGTAGAGAACTTATAAGTAATGGTGCAGATGTTTTGGCTGCAGATTACTCGGAAAAAGCTATTGATGATTTAAGACAATTGGAACCTCTTATAGAAGCTAGAGTTGTAGATTGTACTGATGAAGAGTCTATGAAGGAATCTGGAATACTTGAGATGAATACTGTTGTAGTCGGTATCAGTGAACCTATTGAAGCAAGTATAACTACAACTCTTATTGCTAAAGATAGTGAAGGAAGCAAAGTGAAAAGAGTAATAGCAAGAGCTACGAGTGACTTACACGAAAAAATGTTAAAAAGAGTAGGGGCAGACAAAGTTGTTTTCCCTTCTAGAATGCAAGGAGAAAGATTAGGTCTAGAATTAGTTAGGCCAAATCTAATTGAAAGATTGGAACTCGATAACCAAACTGGTATCGATGAAATAACTGTTCCAGAGGAATTTATTGGAAGATCTTTGAGAGATTTAAATTTGAGGAAAAATTATTTAGTAAATGTTCTTGCCGCAGGGCCTGCTGAAGAGTTGACAGTTAATCCTCCAGCAAAATATATCTTGGAAAGAGGAAATATTTTGGTAGTAATGGGAAAAACTGTAGATTTACAGAAATTGCCTCAGAATTAATTAATTATTTTTAATCAGATTTTTTATAGTATCTAATTCTTTGAGGAGCTCTTTTTAATCTTTTCACACTTTGTTTTTCAAGTTCGTCTCTAAATTTATTGGTATTTAAATTATTTTCTGAGTAAAGTGATTCACTCTCTTTTTCGAAATATTTTTTAATACCCTCTTGTATCAATACTTTTGCCATATTACTAACTGTCCTGGATTCATTTTTGGATAAAATAGTTAATTGCTCACATATTAATTCTGGAAGAACTACTTGAATTCTAGGGGATTTAGGCTTCCCATTAGTTGAGTTTTGCCGGGTAGCCATGAGTCAAAGTTGATAACTGTTACTTATAAGTATACACAGTTAGTCAAGGATACTATCTTTGTGTATATTATTAGTAAGGAAATTTATGTCCGCATCAATTAATTGTTTTTATTGCACCATGAAAAACTCAAGAAAACTTGATTACCCTAAAAGATCGATAATTGATAAAAAGAAAAAAATATTAGTTAATTCTGATTCTCAAGATAATGAAAATAGTGATGTTTTGGTATCAGCTGTAATTAGTCCATATTTGTTAACTCATCTTCACCATATTCTTCAGCAGTCTGAGTACTATGCTCAAAAAGATGGTAGAAAATCTCACGCTGCAAACTTTGCAAAACTAAGAAAAGTTTTATGTTTAGACGCGAGAAGTATGGCAGATGCCTCTGCAAAAGAAATAAAAGATACGGACAATGATTTAACTATTAATAAATATAATGAACAAAATGTAGCTTGAAGTAATAGTCTATTAATAAATAGATTTAAAAAAATGTCCAGTAATGCTGAAAAGCTTTATAAGTTAATAGCTAACGATTCCAAAAAGAAACAAAGTTTGTTTATGACAGCCTTAACTAATCCCAAAAAAGCTTTAAATAAAATATGTGAAATTGGTAACGAGTTAAATATTTCTGTGACTAAAGAAGAGGTTATTGAATATTTGAGTACTATTGATGATGAACCAACCAAAATGTGGTTAATTAAGGCTCGAGGAGGTCTTTAGGAACAGGTTTTGAATAATTATTTGGATTAATAATAGGTTTAATCCTTTTGTTGTAGCCTCCTCCACCAGCTAAAGTCCAAAAAAACCAATAACTTGGAATCGCAAGAGCTGCCGCTATGAAAATGACTGCAATTTGTTCTATTCTTTTCATGATTTGATTTTATTCCAAAAAATATTTATTAGTAAATAAGCCACAAATTTTGTAAATTCTATTTTAAAACAGTGATTAGATTTGAAGGTGTAAGCAAAATTTATTCTACAGATGTTGTTTTAAAAAATATCAATTGGGAGATTAAGAAAGGAGAAAAAGTTGGCTTAGTTGGTTCGAATGGTGCAGGTAAAACAACCCAATTTAAGATTTTAATTGGAGAGGAAGAGCAAACAAGTGGAACGATCATCAAAGAGGGAAATCCTAAAATTGCTCATTTAAAACAAGAGTTTGATTGTAATTTGAACTTTTCAGTGAGACAGGAATTAGAAAGTTCTTTTAAAGATATACAAATTGTTGCTACTAAACTTTTAGAAATTGAAAATAAAATGAAATCATTGGATATAAAAAAAAATTCTGATGAACTTGAAATATTTGTAAATCAACTCGCAAAATATCAATCAAAATTTGAATCTTTAGGTGGTTATAAAATGCAATCTGATGTAGAAAAAATATTGCCCAAATTGGGATTTTCTAAAGAAGATGCTGATAAATTAGTTGGAAATTTTTCAGGAGGCTGGCAGATGAAAATTGCACTTGGAAAAATAATCTTACAAAAACCTGATTTACTTTTGCTTGACGAACCAACAAATCATCTAGACTTAGAAACTATTTTTTGGCTGGAAGAATATCTATCATCGCTTAAGATTGCAATTATTATGATTAGTCATGATAGATATTTTTTAGATAAATTATGCAAAAAAATAATTTTTGTAGATAGAGGACTGTCTGAAATTTATAATGGTAACTATTCTTTTTTTGTAGAACAAAAATCTTTAAATGAAGAATCACAAAATAAGGCATATCAATTACAACAAAAAGAAATTGAGATCCAGAAGAAGTATATAGATAGATTTAGAGCTAGTGCAACTAGAAGTTCTCAAGCTAAGAGTCGAGAAAAACAATTAAAAAAGATTTCTAAAATTGAGGCTCCTAAAGCAAAATTAAAAAGTCCAGTTTTTAATTTTCCGGATTGTCCTCGCTCAGGAAAATTAGTTCTAAATATCAAAAATTTGTCGCATAGTTATGAGGATAGAATCCTTTTTTTAGATATCAATTTAAAGATTTCTTCGGGGGAAAAAATAGCCTTACTAGGACCGAATGGTTGTGGTAAATCTACATTGCTTAAAATTATTATGAAAAAAATATCCCCTGAAATTGGAGAAATTAATCTTGGCAAACATAATATAATTACCAGTTATTACGAACAAAATCAGGCTGAAGCACTTTCACTTGAGAAGAGGGTTGTTGATTTAATTTGTGATAATTCTCCAGAATGGTCCCAAAAAAAAGTAAGAACCTTTTTAGGAGGTTTTGGCTTTCAAAATGAAACTGTTTTTAAATTTGTTAAACAACTCAGTGGGGGAGAAAAGGCAAGATTAGCATTGGCTCTAATGATTATGAATCCTAGTAATTTTCTTCTTTTGGACGAGCCAACTAATCATTTAGATCTCGAATCTAAAGAAAATCTAGAATTAGCAATTAGGAATTATAAAGGTTCATTATTAATAGTTTCTCATGATCGATATTTTATCTCAAAGGTTGCAAATAGAATTGTCGAAATTAAAGACTCAAAGTTATTTTCATATGATGGTGATTACCAATATTTTTTAGAAAAAAAATAAATAAATAAAGTAAAATAATTTGTAATCAATAGATAAATATTTTAGTTATTTTTGCAGGTTACTAATATCAGTTGGTTGTACTTTAACTCTTAAAAATGTGTTTTTTCGCTTTAATAATATATTTATTTTTTTATTAATTCCATTTTTACTTATTTGGCTTATAACATCTGACGCTGATTCAATATCTTTATTGCCCACTTTTAAGATTATGTCATTTATCATCAATCCACTCTTTTCAGCTGGACTATTTGGTACAACAGAACCAACAATTACAGAGATATTATTTGTTTCAGCATTTCTTTCATCTATTAGGCTTATTCCAATCATAGGATGAATTACTCTTCCATTATTTATTAGTTGATAAGCAATTTCTTTAGCTTTATTAATTGGAATTGCGAAACTTAAACCTGCTCCTGGTCCTGATCTGATCAAGGTATTAATACCAATTACTTCTCCATACATATTTAATAGTGGACCTCCAGAGTTTCCTGGATTAATAGCAGCATCTGTTTGGATCAATTCAAGTTTTTTATCATATATTCCTAATTTAGTAACGTTTCTATTTAGATTACTAATAATACCAAGAGTAACTGTGTTTTCTAGTCCGAATGGATTGCCAACTGCAATTGCCCAATCACCAACTTTAATTTTTGTTGAATCTCCCAATTGAGCTATTGGCCAAGGCCCTTTTCCTTCAATCTTAAGCACTGCTAAATCAGTAAAAAAGTCTTGACCTATAAGTTTTGCGTTTAATTTTTTGCCATTGGTTAAACCAACAATTACTTTATCGGATCCATTTACAACATGAGAATTAGTCATTACAAGTCCGTCTGCGAATATAAATCCACTTCCTTGGCTTTGCTCTATTCTTGGCTGATCGTCGTAAGGTAAATCTAATCCAAAAAATCTTTCAAAATATGGGTCTAGAAATAGTTGAGAATTTCTTGGAAATTTTCTTCTTTTAACATATTTTTGAGTATCAATTGTCACCACAGAAGAACCTGTTTTTTCTACGGCTTTAGTAATGAAAGATTTGTTTGAATCATTATTTATTTCATTTAATTTTGTATTAGTTAATGAACGAGATATTATATTTGTCGGATATAAAATAATTAATG
Organism: Prochlorococcus sp. AG-355-P07; assembly: GCA_003280575.1. GTDB lineage: Bacteria > Cyanobacteriota > Cyanobacteriia > PCC-6307 > Cyanobiaceae > Prochlorococcus_A. The sequence goes on from QCEN01000004.1 coordinate 80,328, forward strand.
CAATTAATGAAGAGAGAATAAATTTATTATTCTTGTAGTTTTTCAATTCTGATTTTTTTATAATCTTTTTATTCATTTAGTACACAATATTTATTTTGTATTAGTACAACTATACAAAATAAATTAATTTAGCTTTGAGAAGGATTTATTAACTTAAAATAGCTAATTTTCTTTTTTTCGAGCTATTATGAATAAAATGTTACCAATTTATTTATAAGCTTAATGACTATTTTATTTCCAATTATATATTCTGCAGCCCTCACTTATCTAGTTTGGAAAGCTTTTAAAGTAATGTCAAATGGATGGAATATATCTGGACTAGAAAAAAAAATTCCTTACAATTCAAATATTAAACAAAAAAAATATACAATACATCCAGAACTTCTTGATAAATCAGGAAATATTACGGAAGAAGAACTACTCACAGTCAGATTTTCAAATGATAATGACTCTTCTCTTGAAGAAAAAGGTTCTACAACTGATTAATTAAATTTGAATTTAAAGAAAACAATTGGAATTAAGAACAAAAATTGTCTTAGCGGTCATTAGATCCCTTAAGTTACCACCCAGGTTTCGTTTAAAAATGGTTAAAGAAGATCCTGTTAGACTTGAACTAAGCCTTACCCCTTCTTACGGTAAAAATCCAGTTATTGTTGGTATAGTTGAATCATTAGATTTAGTAGCTAGAAGAGATAGAGAAGGGAGAATACCAAGAGATCTACAAGGAACATGGGATTGGACAGTAAGGCATGGCAAAGTAAGTACTGGTGGATGGAATCCTATGCTCAAGGAAGCGTTACAAACCATGTTTGATACAGGATTGCCAGCTATCATTTATGAAGAACTTACTGGAGATGAGTATCGCCCTGTTGATGGTATTAGACATGTTAAATAATCATTCATTATTTATCATAAATTCTTACTCAAAACGTTAAAATAGAGAAAGTGTAAAAGTAAATTATGAAAGATGACAATCAACCAAGATTTGGATTTGTGAATTTCGCCGAAACCTGGAATGGTCGTATGGCTATGATGGGTATTTTGATCGGGTTAGGAACTGAACTAATTACTGGACAAAGCATTTTACGACAAATTGGAATAGGCTAAGTTTTATTTAACTTCCTCTGCTTTTACTTCAATTGTTCTTTCACTAGGATTTTCATTAAATTTACTTTCTTTGTTTGTATCCTTTATTTTTCCACCACAATTCATACAGGTCTCACTTAAACCTAGGGATATTGCACCACAATTGTCACACATGTTGATTTTTGATTTATAAGAGTTAAAACCTAAAAATATTATTAGTAATAGAAAGAGAGGAATTAAAATTAAAAGAAGTAGGATATTACTAAGAAAGCTTATAAAAAAATTAATTCCTAATGTAGATATTATGATAACCGTTATTAACGTGTAGGTAAGCAATGTTTTATTGCTCTTAAGGAAATAATCCATTTTCTAAGATATCTTTTTTTTATTTACTAGGGACATACTAGCAATTACAACACTCCAGCACTGTCCAAAATATAAAATCACTCCTAAAAGCCATACCCATAAAGTGAGTACAAGAAAACCTCCAATAAAACCATAAGCTTGAAATCTTACTCCTAGCGAGAGAATACTTTTACTTACAGCAAGGTTCAAGGTGGTTAGGCCAATTCCAATAAGAAAAGATCCAGGCAAAAGTGGCCTCAAAGGAACTTTTCTACTAGGTAAGAGAGCTTGTAACAAAAGGGCCATTAAAGAAAAGCCAATCAGTGGTATGGCAAATTGTCCAACTTGTAAAAGAGGCAATTTCAGTAATAAATGAGAGAAAAGATTATTGGATTTTGAAATATTTTCTAAAACATTACTTGGTATCATTCTAAGATTCGCACTTATCTGATCTAATACCATTAAAAAACCTATAAAAAAAACTATAAAAAAAGCTTCAACTCTATTACGAAGAAACCTCGATGCTTGCTCTCTCCACGCAGCATTTACTCTTTTTGAGGGAAGTTCGTCTTCCCATAGTCTATCTGAACCTCGTTGGAGCGATAAATATGCATTACCTGCTGTAAATAGCAAAAACATAGCTCCAAGAATTCCTGCTCCAAAACCTTGATCTATCAAATTAAATAATGTTGTTTCTACTAATTCAACTACTGAAGGAGGTAAAATCTGTGCTGCAACAGAAATGATTTGTTGATCTAACCCCTCTTGTTTTCCGAGAAACCATGATGCTATTGAAAGTGAAATTAGAAGAATAGGAAAAAAAGATTGTAGTGTGTAATAGGCAAATGCAGCACTTAAATCAATACAATCAGATTTGCTCCATCTCTCACAAGCTCCCCATAAACTTTTTAAGATCCATGTTGAGCTTCTCTGCATATTTATTTTCTTCAAATATTTTTCTAAATATATTTTTTTTATTGTATCTAATTAAGAAATTTTTCAAGTAATTATTGATTATTGATTCAATTATTTTTCCAATAATAAATTACCCCATGGTTTTAATATTTCAATTTTTTCTGTTGATCTACAAGCAATTAATGGAAAATTAACATCGCTCAAATTCTGGCCTGAAACTAAATTCAAAGGATCTGTTTCTAACCACTCTATAGAACAATTAAGTTCCTCTAATAATAGCCATGCAGCTGCAATATCCCATATCTTTGGCGTTGATTCTATTGCTCCATAGGTTTGTCCCATCGCTACACTTGTTAGATTCAAACTCGATACACCCAAAAGTCTGATTTTGCCAGGAAATACTGAGTTTGGCTTTTTTTGCAAGATTTTTATAGATCTACTACACAAAGAAATGCATTCACTTTGGTTATTTCTTTGCTTAGGGTCTATTTTTTGGTTATTTAACCAAACACCATTACCTTTAATGGATACAAACTTTTTTTTCAAAGTAGGGATTATTAAGAAAGAAGATTGTGGTCTCCCATTAATGAATCTAGCTACTGATATAGACCAGTAAGGAATACCTGCAGCAAAATTTGTTGTTCCATCAAGTGGATCCACCACCCAATATGCTTTTGTATTAGGAATTAACTTACCTCCTTCTTCGCTAAGGACTCCTTCACCTGGAGCTATTGAAGCTAATCCATCTACTATTGTTTTATCACTCCATAAATCACAACTTGTTATTAATGATCCGTCTGCTTTATTTCTTGCGCTTATATTGCCAAAATCTTTTATTTGACGTTCACTAACTAATTGAAATAAAGAATCTAATTCACTTAGTTGATTATTAGTTAAATTTGGTAAATTCATCTTTGAATATTGCAAATAGATTCTCTATCTTTAATTTTATTATTATTGTTATCCAAACAATTTTTACTTATTTCAAGAAAAGTTAATCTTTCTAATTCATCTAGATTCAAGTTGTAATTGTAAATTGCATTAATATTTTTTGATTTTGCATTACTTAATTCACTTTGTCTCAATAGTAAATCTCTCAGAGTTGATATTCCAACTTCATACCTAAGTCTTGAGAGTCTTACTGACTCTTTGCTAGATTCAATTTCCTTAAGAGAAGAAATGATTTGCTCTTTATTTAATTTAAGATTCAAATAAGCTTTACTAATATTTGTAGTTAAAACATTTTTTAGATTTTTATAGGCATATTCTTCAGCTTTTGCGTCAGCTATTTTTGATTTGTAAGAGTTCTTATTTTTACCGCCATTAAAAATACTCCATGCAAAATTTAGACTGATTGTATTTGTATAGTTAGATCCTGTTACTTCATAGTCAATATTATTAGAAAGAGACTCACCCTTGGAAAATATACTAGAGAATGTGTTGCTTATATAAATTTTTGGTTTATTTTGAGCTAAAAAACTATTTGCTTGGCTCTTTTTGATTGAATTTTGAAGAAGAACGTTTTTTAAGGAAAGATTTTTATCTAAACCTTCATTAATATTTTTATTCAATTTATGGTTCCAGAAGCCTATTATATTTTGTTCTTTATTAGTTTCAAAATCCTCCTTTAGGTTAAGAATCTCCTTAAGAGAAATTTTATTAATTTTATATTCTATTTTTTTTTCTCTAAAAGATAACTTATCGCGAGATAATTGAGCTTCTGCTTCGAGAACTTCAAATTTCGTACCAATGCCAGCATCCAACTTTGCTTTAGCATTGTCTAAATTAGTAATTGACAAATTAAGGGCAAAATTTTTGTTCTGAATTTCTTGATAAGACTTTTGGTATTTGTGATACCTCATTCTTGCTTCTTGTATTAAATCTTTTTTCTTAATCTCAAAATTATTTTTCGCAATTTTGTAGTTTTCTTTGGCAATTTTAATTTCTGATCCTCTGAGCGGGTCAATCAAATCCCACCTAATATTAATAGAAGGATTAGCCGAAAATTGCGAAGTTTCTAAAGTCGGAGAATTGCTACTGTAATTTCTACCTGACACATATTTTGGTAACCCATTTACTTGCAAATCTAAGGATGGGTATCTTTGACCTATTTTACTTGCAAGATTAAAGCTAGCAGAAGCAACTAAATTTTGTAATGATTTTAACTCTTGATTTTTTGAGATAATTTTTTCTATTTCTTCATAATTAACTAAAAGCTTATTTGGATTATCTCCTAAAGTATTATTTAGATTATTTTTAGTTTCGCTTGATAGTACATTTATAGAGTTTATGCTTAAAGCAATGGGAAAGAATAAGATAGGATTTATTACTCTTCTAAGCATGTTTTATAGTGTCGAAGATATTCGATTAACCAATCAAAGTATTAATAATATCATTTGAATCATCAAGAACGTGAATTTTGGTATTTAATTGACTTTCAACTTCCTTAATATTTTTATCATCTAAAAATAGATCAGTATTAAGTTTTAACATAATAGATGGTATATAGACAGCTTCTCCCAAATCCTTATTTTTCAGCCCATAAATTAGATCTTCTCCAGTAAGAAGACCTGTCACAACTTGATCTTGACCCCAATAAATACTTGGTAAACCATATAAGTTAATTTTAAAACCATCAATTAAATTTAATTTCTTAACTGTAGGAATTAGGGCTTCATAAACTAATTTACCTACAATCCAGCTGACTTTTTTTGGATGTTTTATTTTTTTTGGTAGGTTTTTAGATTTCTCGTTTAGTATCTTTAGAAAGTTTCTAATTGATCCTACCCCATTAGATTCTTGTGGCATATTTTCGTAGGTTTTATAACTAGGTAAATTTATCCCTGCTATTAAATACCACTCGTCTGCTAGCCAACAAAAACGAGTTCCAAGAGTATTTTGTAGAGAGGATTGAATTCTCTCTACCTGTGTTATCGTTTTTCTTGCGTATTCTGGGCTTATTGATTTCAATCCATCATTTTCAGGTCTAAATTTTGTAAGTCCTACAGGAACTATTGCAACTGATAGTACAGTTCGAGAATTTTTTTTGTGGAAGTTAGCAAGTTCAAAAATTGATTTCTCAAGAATATCTCCATCATTTATATCTGGACAAACAACAATTTGAGCATGAATTTGAATAGAGTTTTTTTTAAACCAGGAAATTTGATCAAGGATCACTCCTGCTTTTTTATTTTTTAATAATTTTTCTCTTGTAGCTGGATCAGTAGCATGGACTGAAATAAAAAGTGGGGAAAGTTTTTGCAGCGCAATCCTTTCCCAGTCTTCTTTTTTTAAATTCGTAAGAGTTAGATAAGAACCATAGAGGAAACTTAATCTATAATCATCATCTTTTATATATAGGCTTTTTCTTTTACCACTTGGCTGTTGATCTATAAAGCAAAATGGACATCTATTATTACATTGCTTGATTGAATCAAATAATGCATCTTTGAAATTAATACCTAAATTAACGTCTTGATCTTTTTCAATATTTATATTGTGTATTTCATTATTTTTATCTAAAACCGATATATCTAAAATTTCTTCACTTATGAGAATCTGATAATCAATTAAATCTCTTGGCTTTTTCCCATTAATGCTAATAATTGAATCTCCTGATTCAAATCCTATTGCTTGAGCGATGGAATTAGCTTCAATACTTTCAATTTCCGCTGGTTTGATTTTATAAGTAATTTTAGGAACCAAACTATCCTCGGGATCTTCTTTGTAATTAATTTCTTGCCACACAATTACAGGTCAAATACTCCTCTTTATATATTCTAAACTTATATCTGACTCAGAGTGTATTAAATACTTTTAAAATACTAAATATAGTTTTGAAATTAAGGGCCTTTAATTTATTAAAATATGACATTCGCAGTTTTCTAAAACACGATTTAAATTAATTTAATAACTCAAAAAACTTTATTCATTGAAAGAATTAATTACAAAAAATTTAGAAGTGAAAGATAAATTAAACTATGAATTGCACAAAACAGTTGGTTCAAATGAAAATAGTTTTTTATCAAATCCTATATCTTTAAGATTGTGGTCTTCTTTTTTTGTAATTTTACCTATTTTTGTTCAAGCCCCTTGGGTAAGATTAGAACCAATAAGTGCTCTTTGTTTTACTTTTGTCATTGTCTTGTTGGCAATTGTTTTGAATCAGAAAGGATCAAATAAGTGGTTTATTGTAAGTTCATTATTACTTGGTATATCAGGTAGTTGGCTTGGTGGATGTTTATTCTGGGGATGGTTAAGCCCATTTCCTATCCTACACATACCTGTTGAAGCTGTAGTTCTGCCATTAGCTTTAATTGGATTTGGTACTAATTGGAAAATAGGTTCAAGTTTTTATATCTCTTCTTTATTTGGAACCGCAGTTACCGACATTACAATATTTTTAATCGGAATCATGGATCAATGGAGGCAGGTAATTACAGCAGATTCTGAAAATGCACCCATGATTCTTCAAAAAACTTCAGAGAGTCTTATTCAAATAAAATCATTATCTATTATCGTTTTTGTTGCTCTTATACTTTGGTTTATTTCAAAAGAAATTTTAGATTCTGGCACAATTAATACTACTAGTGGCAAAGCACTGTTAGTTTCTGGTTACGTAATTCAAACGACATTAATTGTTGATGGTATTTTTATTGTTTTAGCAATTCTGCAACCAACTTTTAGTGGATTGGTTTAATGTTAAGGCCTCCATTTTCGCAAGAAGCGATACCAATAAATAATTGGGATGTAATTGTTATAGGCGCTGGAGCTGCTGGCCTCATGACTTGTCTTGAATTACCCCCAAATTTAAAAGTGCTTCTTTTAAATAGAAATACTAGTAAGGTATCTTCCAGTAGATGGGCTCAAGGCGGAATTGCATCTGTTGTTAGACAAGATGATTCATTTGATCTTCATGCTGAGGATACTTTAAAAGCAGGTGATGGACTTTGTGATTTTCAAGCTGTAGAAATGTTAGTTAAAGAAGCTCCAGGTTGTGTTGAAAGGTTGCAGAATTTAGGGATGATTTTTGATCAAAGTTCCGATCAACTAGCTACTACCTTGGAAGCAGCCCATTCACGAAGAAGAGTCTTACATGTTAAAGATCGTACTGGACGTGCATTAGTTGAAGTTCTAGAAGATCATATAGAGAATCAAAACAATATTCTTCACTGCAGGGGTGTAAGAGTAACTGAACTTCTCATTGAAAATGAAGAATGTAAAGGAGTGCAGGTTCTTGATGGAGCAAATTTATATTGGATTAAATCTAGAGCTGTTGTTTTGGCTACAGGTGGTGGTGGGCACTTATTTACAAATACAACAAATCCTGCTCAATCCTCTGGTGAAGGGATTGCTCTTGCATGGAAAGCAGGAGCTGCTATTGAAGATTTAGAGTTCGTGCAATTTCATCCAACAGCTTTAAAATTTTATGGTGCACCTTGCTTCTTAATATCTGAGGCACTTAGAGGGGAAGGAGCGATTTTAGTTGATAAAAATGGTGAAAGTCCAGTTAAAAATCTCAAAAATCGTGATCTAGCTACTAGAGATCAGGTAAGTAGAGCAATTATGAAAAATATGCATGATAATAATGTAGACCATGTTGGCTTAGATCTTCGGTATATTGACCCAGAAAAAATTGTAGAGCGCTTCCCCACGATCTTAAGTCGATGTCAGGATTATGGCGTTAACCCTTTAAATGAGGTTATTCCCGTAGCTCCTGCAGCTCATTATTGGATGGGCGGTGTTAAAACTGATCTAAATGCATCTTCAACAAGAAAAGGATTATATGCCGTTGGAGAAGTTGCTTCTACAGGTGTGCATGGTGCTAATAGACTGGCAAGTAATTCACTGATGGAGTGTCTTGTTTTCGCAAGAAAAATGTCTTCAATTGTTTTGAATGACCTCTCTAAATTTGAAAAATTTGATAGATCGTTTCAAGAGTTTGATATTGAAGATCCTAAAGAAGATCAAATTTCTATAATTGCTGAAAAAATTGATGAACTAAGAAAACTATGTTGGTTAAATTTAGGGGTATCTCGAAATAAGGTAAATATGGGTAAATTTTTAAATTATATTCAAAATGATATAGATAAATTAAATAAAAATGATTTACTAAATAGCCTTGAAAAAATAAAATTTGATCAAAAAATAAAACTTAGTGAACGTAATAGAAGAGCATTAAATCTTTTACTTGATTTAAAGAATAGACAAATAACTACCATATCTTTATTAAAAGCTTGTCTATTTAGAGAAGAAAGTAGAGGAGGGCATTATAGAGATGATTTCTCTGATAAAGATAAAAATTGGGAATGCCATACTAGACAACAGTTAGATCAAAAAATTCAAAAAAGATTCATTAAAAATTAAGATCTCCCTGATATTTTGTTTTTGTTGCTAATTCATTTAAGTCACGCGTACCACTAATAATTTCTCCATTAATTTCCCAAGAAGGAAAACCACTGATTCCTTTCGTTTGGCATAGCTCATACTCATTATCTTTACCATCTTTAGCACACTCAACTACTTTTAATTCTTTAACTGCTTCATTACCAAATAATTGTTTCTGATCGTGGCAATGCGGGCACCAGTATGCACTATACATAATAATATTGTTTTCACTTAAAAATTTTGCAAACTTTACCTTTTGGGGAGAACTTGAAGTGGTAATTATTGGCGATATATTTTCAGTGGGGTTTGCAACATCAATTGCATTAGAGGGGTCAACGTTTGTTGACCAAATTAACCCCCCCAACAGGACACTAATGGCTACAATGAAACCTCTAAAAATCATAGGTTCTCTACTTTCGAACTTTGCTCCAATCATAGAAATTATAAAGATAGAAAACGATAAAATTGCTGAAAGTATACAAAAAAAGCAATATGCTTGAATCTTAAAAAACATTATATTTATCAATAAAAAGCTAAATGTTGATGATCCAGAAGAAATTAGAAATACTAACCACCATAAAAACTTATTAAGTTTTTCTTTTGGGGAAATTAAATTAAGCGAGAGTACTATTGTGATAACTAATATTGATAAATATGTTATGAATCCAGCTAATGAGAGAGGTATATTAACTTGATTATTTTCAAATAAAGTACCCCAAGGACTATTTAAAACTGTTTCACAACCATTTTGTATCCCTGGGCATGAAAGCGAAGTAAATAATCCCCAGTTTTTTAAAGTAATCGAACCTGTGTCAACTATCCCTATAGTGCTAAGAATTGCAATTATGATTTTTGGCCATTTCAAATCTTTTTTATTTCTTCTGTTTAAAGTATTAAGAGCCATACAAAAAGAAAGTTTGTTATTTACATTATCTATCCTAATATTATCTTGACATCAGAGTTATATGCGAAATGCTGTATAAATCTTTGAATTCTTATTTTTAAAATTGTGAAGCAAAATAGTCTCAATGTAAAAGAAAAAAAACTATCTAAGGTTGCATTCACTCATGTTGGTTGTGAGAAAAATCTTGTTGATACTGAACATATGCAAGGCTTATTAGATAAAGAGGGTTATGAAGTTGACAGCAATATAAATGATGCAAATGTTGTTGTTGTAAATACTTGCAGTTTTATTGAAACAGCTAGAGAAGAATCTATTAGAAAAATTCTAGAATATACAAATCAAGGAAAGGAAGTAATAGTTGCAGGCTGTATGGCTCAGCATTTTAAAGATGAGCTTATAAAAGAAATCCCTGAAATAAAAGGTTTGATTGGAACAGGAGATTATCAAAAGATAGCCAAGGTTTTAGACAGAGTAGAAAAAGGGGAAATCGTTAATGAAGTTTCAAAAATACCGGAATTTATTGCAGATGAGGAAATACCTCGTTTTGTAGATAAAAATAAATTTGTTGCTTATCTTCGCGTTGCTGAAGGCTGCAACTATAATTGCGCTTTTTGTATTATTCCTAAGTTGAGAGGTCCTCAAAGAAGTAGAACAATAGAATCTATAGTTTCAGAAGCCAAAAGTCTTGCAAAACAGGGTATTCAAGAAATCATTTTAATTAGTCAAATAACAACTAATTATGGTCAGGATATTTATGGTAAACCATCATTAGCCAAACTTTTGAATGAGCTTTCTAAAGTTCCAATTCCTTGGATAAGGATACATTATGCTTATCCCGCGGGTTTAACTGATGAAGTTATTAGAGCTTTCAAAGATTCAAAGAATATAGTGCCTTACTTTGATTTACCACTTCAGCATAGCCATCCAGATGTATTGAAGAGTATGAATAGACCTTGGCAGGCTTCTTTGAATGAATCAATTTTGGAGAAAATTAGAGAAGAAATTCCATCTGCTGTATTAAGAACTAGTCTCATTGTTGGATTCCCGGGAGAAAAAAAAGAACATTTTGAACATCTTCTCGAATTTTTGGATAGGCACAAATTTGATCATGTGGGAGTGTTTATTTTTTCTCCTGAGGAAGGAACTGCAGCTTTTCATTTGCCAAATAAAGTTTCACTAGAGGTTGCAGAGGCAAGAAAAGATAATGTTATTTCAGTTCAACAAAATATCTCCAAAGATAAAAATCAGTCATATGTTGGTTCAAAAATGAAGATTTTGGTAGAAACAATATCAGATAATAACGAATTAATAGGTCGGTCATACAATTTCGCTCCTGAAGTTGACGGAACAGTAATTTTATCTGTTAAGGGTAAAATTGATTTGAAAAATTATATTGGTAAGTTTGTTGAAGCAAATATTTCTTTTGCGGATGAATATGATTTGTATGGAGAGACTATTAAAATTTTATAGTTTTTTTAAATTAATTTAACCGCTCTTAAAAGCTTATCTAATGCGAAAGCAGCTCCAAAACCAAAACCAATAAATGCAAAATAGAAAATGATGTTCATTAATTTTTTTATTCTTATTTAATTTAACATCAGATGAAAAGATTAGATTTTTTCGTTTAATTTCTTAATCTTGGATATATGGTAATTTTTTGTGTAAACATTCTTCTGCTTTTTGTAGTTCCCGTCCTAAATATAGGGCGTGGTCGAATCTGGTTATTAAGTCATTTCTTTCTTCAGTGATCATTATTCCAAGTTGTTTCGCACTAATACCTTTAAAAACTTCATTACTAACTCTTTTATTTTGAGAGTCGCATTTAATTGGTTCATTTGTTTCTGGGTCAAGCGCATATCCCTCATCATTAATATTATTTAGAAAGTGCTCTAAGATTATTTTATTTTCTTCTAAATCTACTTTGATAATAAAATAACCATTTGGATCTAAATCTATATATCGATTGGATAAGTTATTATCAATCATTGTTTTTTCATCGAAACTGTTCTTAGAATCCATTCTTAGAAGTTAATAAAAAACTATATTACTAATATAATCTTTGGTTAAGCCGAATAATTTTTTATTTAAAGGGTATAGATTTATTTTCAAAATCAATTTCCATCTCAGTTTGTTTATTCACTTCATTTAGCCAAGGATAAATTATATTTTCCATATTTTTGTCAAACCACTTATGCATGCTAATGGTGCTTTTTGCAAAAAAACCTCTCCTTCTTTTATGTTTTCCACCTGCTCCGGGATCAAACAAATGGATACTATTTTTTATTGCCCACTCAATTGGCTGGTAATAGCATAATTCAAAATGTAAATTCGATATTTCTTCTTGACTACCCCAATATCTACCCCATAAGTTGTTTTGATTTTTAACGCACATCGACATAGCAAAAATTTCATTTGAATCATGTTTCGATGCACTAAAAAGTAAAAGATTTTTTTTATTATCAACCAGTGTTTCGAAAAATGCAGATGTTAGATATTTACTACCCCAAACGCCCCATCTCGAACAATGCTGTTCATAAAAATTATGCATTTTTTTGAGGATTTCTTGGTTGATATCATCTTCATTAAAAATTTCTACTTTAATATCTTGTTTAGTGATTGATTTCCTCTCTTTTTTTATATTTTTTCTCTGATTAGAGTTAAATCTAGATAGAAAATCGTCAAATGTTTTTTCTCCATTACTCCTCCATTCACTGCTGGAGTTTATCCATTCATAGTATCCCAAAGATTTAAGATGGTTGCCCCAGCTTTCATCAATATATAAAAAATTACAACTTAGGATTTTGTTTGTAATCGCAAAGCTTTCGATATGGTTTATGAGTAAATTTGTAATTTCTTTCTTGTCTTTATTTTTTTTATAAAGAAATTGATATCCATTTACAGGACTATAAGGACTCATTCCAATTAATTTAGGGTAATAATTTAAATTCAGCTCTTGAGCCAATCTTGCAAATGATTGATCAAAAATGAATTCTCCATAGCTATGATTTTTTAAAAAAAGTGGCGCAATTCCTAGTATTTCTTCATTTTTATAAGCAACAAAATATAGAGGCTGCCAACCAGTTTCTCTTGAAACACTTTTTGATATCTCAAGGTTTTTAATCCAAGTCCATTCATAAAATGGATTATTGATTTCATTTGCTAATTCATTCCATTTCTCCTTGGAGATATCCTTAATTGATAATTTTACTTCAACTTTATGTATTTTTTGGTTCATTATTATTGAAACTATTTCAAATCTTTTGGTAATGAACATGGATTTCATTATTCATTAAATTTTTAATTGATTTTATTTCCCATAGCCTTTTGAGATTAAAAATCGCATTTGTTTCTTCTGGAGGGATCCATGTATATCTACCTCCAATGATACGTGGAATGATTGTAATTTTTATATCTGTTATTAGATCCTCTTTTATAAATGAATTTATAAGTTTTGCACCTCCTAAAAGAGCTAAATCATTTATCCCTTCTTTTTTAAGTGAAATTAAAGTTTTTTTCCATGAATCTTCCAAAAAGAGTTCTTTCTCGAATTCATTATTTAATGAATTATCAACTTTACTTGAGCTTATTAACCATCTTCTAATTGGTTGACGAAAGTATTTCCAATTACTTTTAAATTTTTTGCTATTTGAAGCAACTATAGAAATTGGTTGACTTTTTGATATTTTAACTTCGTCATTATCAGTGAGATTTTTAACTAGGTAAGTTGATTGATGAGCTATTAAAGTACCTAAACCAAAAATGGTGGCGTCAACCATTGATAAGTTTTGATTTAATATTTTTTTATCTTCATAGCTTCCAAGATGCGATTCTCCACCTCCAGGAAATGCAATTCTCCCATCAAGACTTGATGCTATAACTATTATTACTCTTGGGATATTCAAGTTTGCGTGACTAAACTATTTTCTAATTTCAACTTCAACGAATTGGTTAACTTTTGATCAACATAAATTTCTGCAGCATTATTTGGACTTTCCTGGAGTCTTATTTTGTGTAATGTTGCACCAAGATTATGTATTGGTTTTTTAAGAATATCAGAAATATATAAAGCTATATTTTCTGCAGTTGGAACACAATTATGGAAAAATTCGATGTCTTTATTAAGAAAAGTATGATCTAGTTGTTCAACTACTAAATCGTTAATTATCTCTTGGAGGGCAGATAAGTCGCAAACCATTCCTGTTCTTTTATCAATGTCTCCTTTTACAGTTATATCGACAAGATAGTTATGACCATGTCCATTAACTCTGGCACATTTCCCATAGATTTTTTTATTTTCATCAAAGGAAATCTCTTCTTTTGCAAGTCTATGAGCGGCTGCAAAATGAGTTTGTACTGTTAAAAATGCTTCCATGTTTTTTCCAAAATAATCTGCCCATAAATTTGGGTTTTCATAAAGTCTTAGACTTGTAAGGGGTAAATCATCCTTCAGACGAGTCCAAATGACCTTTACTAATGCTTCAGTTGTGGGAAGTATACCTTCTTGATTGTTAACATTAAATTCAGGCCAGACATCATTTAAAAAACGAAAATCTAATTGTCCAGTAACCTTATCTTTAATAGAGTGTTTTACATCAGAGAGATTAAGTACCATTCCATCAGAGTCTAGTTCTCCACCCATTGAAACAATAAGTTCATAATTATGACCATGACCTGGTGCAATACTGCACTTTCCAAAAAGAGATAAATTTTCTTCTGGGCTTTTTTCAGGAAGCCAATAACGGTGACTAGAACTAAAGCAGGCACGTCGAGTTATGACGCATTCACGTCCTTTTCCATGAGATGGTTTGGATTGTGTAGAAGTCATACCTGTCTGCGATAATACTATCTTAAGGTTTTAAATACGCTTTTGTCTTTATGGAACAATCCATTATCGAAAAAACAGTTCATTCTATCAAGGGTAGAAGCATATTTTTAATAGGAATGATGGGTTCTGGTAAGTCACAAACTGGTTTGAAGCTGGCTGAATTATTGAAGTATAAATACATTGATTTAGATTCATTAATAGAGAAGTTGGCAAAAAAATCTATCAATCAAATTTTTAAGGATGAAGGAGAAGATAATTTCCGCGAATTAGAATCAAACTGCCTTAAAGAAACTATCAAAATTCCTTCATTAGTAATCTCAACTGGGGGAGGAATAGTTACCAAATCGGAAAATTGGGGTATCTTAAGACAGGGAATAATTGCTTGGATAGATCTCGACAAAGATATAGCAATTGAAAGATTGAAAAATGAAATTGAAAATAGGCCACTTCTTCAGGGAAAGAATCTAAATGATCTATATATGAGCATTTTTCAATCTAGAGAAAATTTGTATTCTCAAGCAGATTTAAGAATTCAAGTAAAAAGCGAAAATATTGAAGAAGTCGCTATGAAAATAATTAATGCAATTAATAACGAAATAATTACTTAATCTGGTTCTATTCTTACTGCAAACCATTTGATAACGTATCCTGATTTTATTTCTAATTCATAGGTACTTTCCAATAATTCTTCAAGAAATTCCTGATCAGGATCTCCTATATTTTGATATATTGTTTGTGTTTCTGTCTTACTAAGCCAATTCTTCAACCATAAAATTGCTTCTTGCTTTGATACAATTTTTTCTTTTGAATCTGGCTCTAATAATACATAATGATCTGATGCTCTTATTAGTGGATTTGACATAATGAAAATTATTTTTGGATTAATTATTTGCTTGATTTTTCAAGGAATTTTTTTAGAAAGTTCTTTTGCTTTAGTAGATTCTAACGTAAGAAAGTTTTTGGAAAATCGTGTAAATCAATGGCCAGAATTATATTTGCCAAATTTTAAATTATCTGATACTTCTAAGGATTTAATTTATCCTAAATGGTTCGAGGGGAATTGGCTTGTTACTTCTCAAGATATAAATAATAATTCAGAAGAGCCAATTATTTATAAAGTAAATTTTTTTAAGAATGATTCAGATTTAATTATTGGTAATCGTGCAAAAAATTCTGAATCTATTGGAAAAGCAATATTTGGTAACAGCTTAATCAAGGTTGTAAATGATCCTCAATCTATTAATAATCAAATTACGTATTTAAAAGGTGATTTTTATATCGATTCAAGAATTACAGGAAGAAATCAGATCCAAGATGATGATATTTTTTTCGCAGATGAACTTGTTATACAAACAGCGCATAAGCCAGGTGCTTCAAGAATTAATCAGGTAGAGACCATAAGTAAATTTCAAAAATGTTCCGAAGAAACATTCGAAGATAATAATTCAGTTAAACCATCAATTTGTGGAGTGCAATATGTTGCTTCTTATGGTTCAAAAGTTGGTGATCCTTCTATTCATGCTATAAAAACAAATAAATATAAATTGACGTTTGAATTTATTGAGAGTTAGCACTAAAAAGATATTCTTCTAAGTTGTTCCTCCACATAAAAAGATTTTCTAAATAAGGGTTATTTATGTATTCTTGGCTCCCCTCTCCTGAAAGAATTGGTCCTGCGGACTTTGGAAATTTAAGAAGGGATAATTGAGCAGCAATTGAAATATCTGCAATTGATAAACTATCTCCAACTAAATATTTTTTGTTGATCAAAGATTTTGATAAAGCTTCCAGTAATTTTTGGAGTTCTAAATTATCATTAGAAGACAAAACTACATTAGAAATTTTACTAAGATTTTCAAAAGGTAATTTATCAAAAATACTTTTAACTGAAGAAGGTATTTCATCTGGAAGTAATGCAGTCCTTAGACGTGGATTTTCTATTGCAGATTTTATTAAAGCTTTTCTACAAGTTGATGCCATTGTAGTGTCTGCCCAGTCTTCAATTAGTTTGCATTGTGCAAATAATATTGGGTCCTCAGGAAAGAGTGTATTATTATCATTTTTTTTATCTATATATTCGCAAATAGTTGAAGAGTCATTAATAATTTGATCATTACTATCGACTATTACAGGTACTTGTTTTTGACCTGATAATTTAAAGATTTCAAATTGGCCAATTCCAGGTGTTACTTCTTCAACTCGATATTGTAGTTTTTTTGCATGAAGAGCCATTCTTGTTTTTAAACAAAAAGCACTATGCCTAAATTGATATAATGTAATCATGCTGTTTAATGTTTGTTAAAACTTAGCTAAAAAAGTAATCTATTTGTGGAGCTGATGGGCGAATTTTTCTCTAATGTTGCAAGATATCCAAAGTATTTGATATCCATCATCGTTGGGGGCCTTGTTGCTTTGCTTGAACCTTTATTCAAGAATAGATCAAATCCAATTACAATAATAGGTTTGATATCTTCTGTCTTAAGTGCTTTCATAACTGTTTATTTTGTCTTGCAAGCGATGACAAACCCATTAAATTTAAAACCATAATGCCAAATAATTACCGTCTTGCAAAAGTTTCTTCTCTTTTGAAGAAAGAAATAACCCTTATTTTGCAGAATGATTTGGAAAATGATCTTATAAGAGATCATTTCGTCAATATTTCTAAGATTGATTTATCAGGTGATTTGCAACACTGTAAAATTTACATAACTTCAAATGCTCAAGAGAAAGTGAGGAAAGACATTGTAGCAAACTTGAATACTGCAAAAAGCTCTATAAGACAAAGTTTAGGAAAAAGAATAGAGATGAGACGAGTTCCAGAGATAATTTTTAAAGAGGATGTTGTTATTGATAAAGGATTATCAGTCTTGAAACTTCTCGATGAAATAAAAAATAAAAATCAAAATAATAATTATGAGGACAAGGATGCCAATAGTTGATCTACCTCTTAATCAAAGAAATATAATTATTACTCGATCAAAAGAAGGGATATTGGATATAAAAAAGTTATTCACAAGCAAGGGCGCTAATGTATTTGATTTGCCTGCAATAAGTATTGGTGATCCTGATGATTTGAATCCTCTTGACGATGCATTAAATCAAATAAATGATTTTCATTGGATTATTTTTTCTAGTAGTAATGGGATTAAATTTGTGGATAAAAGACTTAGACACTTTAATAGTTCACTAAAAGAATGTTCTAAAAAAACAAAAATCGCCGTAGTCGGAGAAAAAACTTCAAAAACTCTTGATGATTTTGGGATTAAGGCTGATTTCATACCTCCAGAATTCGTTGCTGAAAGTTTAATTGATAATTTCCCAGTATCTGGTTATGGACTTCGAGTCTTTGTACCAAGAGTTCAAACAGGTGGTAGGGATCTAATTGCAGAACAATTTAGAAAGGCTGGTGCGCGCGTTTTTGAGGTTGCTGCATATGAAACTAGGTGTCCTGACTCAATTCCGGAAGAAACAATTGATATTATTTTTAATCGAAAAGTAGATGCAATTATTTTCTCAAGCGGTAAAACCGTAGCAAATGCTGCTGTTTTACTAGAAAAAAAACTTGGTAAACAATGGTTAGAATATTTTGATCAAATTAAGTTATTAACCATTGGACCTCAGACAACAAAAAAATGTAACAAGATTTTTGGAAGAGTTGATAGTCAGGCACAAAAATATACTTTTGAAGGACTGCTAGATTTGGCAATAAATATTTTTAGTTAGAAAAATTTTTTGAATAGTTCTTTTCAACTAAATCTTTGAACCTATCAATATTGGCCTGTAATTCGTTTGTGACCATTTTGCCTAGGATATTTTCTTCCATAAAACGCGCTATCATTTTCGGTAACTCATAAGTTATTGCTAAATTTACTGTTGTGATTTGATCAGATTTACTTTTGAAAACTACTGATCCTTCAGTTGGTAAACCTCCTATAGATTTCCATTTAAGTTTGCTTTTTTCCACCCTTTCTGTAATCTGAGCTTTCCATTTAAACCTAAAGCCATTTGCTGCCAAAGTCCATTCTGTTAAATCTGGTAATGTATTAGTCTCTTCATTAACTGTTTTTACAGATTCAATCCAGCTCATCCAAAGTGACATTGAGTCTAAATCACTCCATGTATCCCAAACATTTTCAAGAGGCGCATTAACAACTGTTATTACGTCATGTTTTAGCCAGGTACCCATAAATTAACTTACTGCAAGATTCTTTGCTAATTCTACTTGCTTCTCTAAAATTGCAGCAGCAGCCAAATGACCACTCATTGTAGCTCCCTCCATAGAATCTATGTAATCTTGTTTTGTATAACTACCAGCCATGAAGAAATTAGATATGGATGTTTTTTGACTAGGTCTGAAAGGTTCCATGCCAGGAGCTTCTCTATAGAGTGATTGTGGAATTTGTACTACATTACTCCAAAGCAATTTAAGGTTTTTTGAGGATGGAAATAGACGGCGAACCTCTTTATCTATTTCTTTTGTAATTCTTTCTGTAGATCTTCCCATCCATCTATCGCCAGGAGTTAAAACACATTGAAGAAGTGATCCCATGCCTTTTTTTCTATAGTCTGCTGGACTTGCTAGCGCTAAATCAGCGAAACAACTGAAAGAGGCATCAGCAGAATAAAGAAGGTTATCTAGTCCAATTGGTTCTTTTCCAGTATTATCTTTTTGTAATTCAGTAACCCAACCGTCATATCTTAATTGGATGGTGGCAACAGCAACAGCTCTAAGTTTTTTTAAACCTTCAAATTCTTTAAATTGATACCATTCTTTTGGAATTATTTTTTTTATTCCAGGAACATCACAGGCTGCTAGAAATTTATCTGCAAACGCTACCTTAATTCCTTCAGGAGAAGATATTTTTAATTGATTAACTGAATAAGAGGAAGAATCCTTTTCATAAATGATTTCTTCTACCTTATGGTTAAGATGTATTTTTGCTCCTTTATTTATGATGTAGTCGACAATAGGTTGAGTTAACCACTTATGTGGAGAACCTTTTAAAAGATTTAGTTTTGAGGCTTCCGTTTTTGAAGCAAACATCATGAAGATAGTTAGCATGCATCTTGCGGAAATATCTTTGCAATTAATAAAACCTAAAGCATATGCTATGGGATCCCACATTCTTTCTAAGCTTTTTTCGCTTCCACCATGGTTTAAAAACCATTCTTTAAAACTAATTTTATCTAGATCTCTAATTATTTTCATTGCGCCTTCGTAGTCTATCAATCCTCTAACTATTGGACTTGTCCCTAAAGCTAAGGCATTTCTAAATTTATCTACCCAAGTAAGTTGTTCAGTGGTAAAAAAAGCTTTTAGTCCGTTAAATGGAGCACCTAGAGGGAATCTGAAGTCTAAAGATTTTAAATTACCACCATTATTGATAAATAGATGAGTATGGTTTTTCGGGAGTAAATTGTCTAAAGCTCCCACTTTTTTCATTAATTTAAAGAGATTTGCATAATTGTAAAAAAACACATGCAAACCCATTTCTATGTGGTTGCCATCCTTATCTTCCCAACTTCCAACTTTGCCACCCCAAAATGATCTGCTCTCGTAAATTTCTACCTCATGACCTTCATCAACTAAATTGACTGCTGCTGTAAGACCAGCTAATCCAGAACCAACTATTGCAATTTTCACTTTTTCTTAGAATTATAACAAATCAAGTTTGGATAATGTTTGTTCTATGCATCCTATCGATTAAGTTTTTATATTATAAATAGTAGGAATCCTTTGATTATGGAAAATGTAGAAGTTAAACAGGAAATTAAAAATTCTGATGATGGAAAGGGTATCTTAATTACAAATGATGCTATAGAACAAATTTCAAATTTATTGAAAGGCCAAAGTGATAAAAAAGTATTAAGGGTGGGAGTAAGATCAGGCGGTTGTAGTGGGATGAGTTATACGATGGATTTTATAGGAACTAATGAAATAAATCCCGATGATAAAGTTTATGATTATTCATTAAAAGCTGATCAAAGCTTTCAAGTAGTTTGTGATCCTAAAAGTCTTTTGTATATTTATGGAATGCAATTAGATTTTAGTAAGGAATTAATTGGAGGTGGCTTTAATTTTGTAAATCCCAATGCATCTCAAACTTGTGGTTGTGGAAGCTCCTTTGCAGTTTAATACAAAATGAATAACGAAATTAATCCCATCGAAGAGGATTTTAATGCGGCTCTATCAAGATATAAAGCAGGGCAAGATTTAATTCCAATCGTTCAAGATTTTCAAAAAATAATACAACAAATTCCAAATCATTTTGCAGCCTGGACTTGTTTATCATGGCTTCAATTACTTTTGAAAAGAAATGAAGATGCTTTGTCAGCTGCCAGACAAGCTGTTCGATTAAATCAGCAAGATCCACAAGCAAGAATGAATTTGTCTTTAGCTCTTTTGGCTACAAATAATAAAGGTGTTAGGGATCATATTGAGTTAATAAAAAAAATGTCAATGATGATGCCAGATGTGAAAAGTGAGTTGAAAGAATCTGTTGAAGACGGATTAAGTAGATATCCAGATTGGCCTGAGTTAACCAAAGTAAAAAATTGGTTGGAATTTTAAATTGTCTAAAATTTTAATATTAAGCAATGGGCACGGAGAAGATCTATCTGGCAGTCTCTTAGCTAAGCAATTCTTAAAAAGTGGTTATTCTGTTGATGCTTTGCCAATTGTTGGTATAGGAAACCACTACGAAAAAGAAAAAATTAAGATTATTGGTAAAACTAAAGAATTTAGTACGGGAGGAATTGGCTATAATTCTTTTAAAGGAAGACTCAGTGAGATATTTGGAGGAGAAATATTTTATCTTCTAAAAAGATTATATTTAACTTTTAAAATAAGAAATAAGTATGATTATTTTTTTGTAGTTGGAGATATTGTGCCAGTTTTTTTTGCATGGTTTTGTAAGAAAGATTTTTTTACATATCTAGTCGCTTATTCTAGTCATTATGAAGGGAAGTTGAGATTACCATGGCCTTCTAAATTTTTCTTGCTCTCACAAAAAGCAAAAAAAATATACACGCGAGATTCCCTTACAGCTAATGATTTAACTTTGCAATTAAAAAAGAGAGTGTCTTTTTTAGGCAACCCATTTATGGACAAGTTTTTCCCTAGAAACAAAGTATTAAAGAAAGCTGAATTTAGTATTGGAATATTTCCAGGAAGCAGATTCCCTGAGACTTTAGATAATTTTGTTTTGATTATAGAGGTATTAGAGGCATTGTCAGATGTAAGGTATTTTCAAAAAATTAAATTTAATTTTGCAATAGTTAATGCTCTATCTTCATTAAAAATAAAGGCGATATTTCAAAAAAGAGGATGGTTAAAACTAGAAAACATAAAAGATAATAATCTCTTGAAATTCCAATATAAATTTTTAGAAGTCAATATATATTGGAATAATTTTGACAAAATATTATTGAAAAGTAGTTGCTGTATTAGTATGGCAGGAACAGCAGCAGAGCAAGCGATTGGATTAGGAATACCTGTTATTCAAATTGAAGGTAAAGGTCCACAATTTACAAAAACTTTTGCAGAAGCGCAAAGACGTTTGCTCGGGAAATATGTTTTTTGTGCCAGTAATTATAAAGATAAGAATGATCAAATCAATCAGACAATAAAATTGATCATAAAATTAATATATCTAATACAACTAAATAAGAAGTTTATGATCTCATGTAATGAAAATGCTAAAAGAAGACTGGGAGAAAACAAAGCTTGTCTTAAAATGGTTGATGATACTAATAATGTTATAAAAAATGAATAAGGAGAATAATCAAAATAAGCTAAAACAAATTATCGATAATTTGTTATTAATAAATTTATTTATAGTCATTTTTTTTGCAATATTTTTTATTTTTGCAATCATCATGCAATTTAAAGGAATATTTATTTTTATTAATTTTATTCAGTTAGTTTGGAATCCTCTTGTAGTTCCATTGATAACTATTCTTATTATTGGTGCTTTAGTTAACGGTATCAATTCTTGGTGGATGCGTAAATTGCTTTCTCAAGAAGAGGATATTTAAAAGTATAATTTTTGAGTTTACGGCTAATTACTTTTTGTCCTTCTAAAACAACTTTTGCCCCATCTCCTAACAATATTTTTAAGACCGCTCCAGGCACTGGAAGTAAATTAGGTCTATTCAGACATTTGCCTAAAGTCTGAGAAAAGTCTCTCATTAATACTGGATTTGGTGCAACAGCATTAAATACTCCCGAATACTTTTTATCGACTAATGCTTGAGTAATTATTGCACATAAATCAGTTCTATGAATCCAACTCATCCATTGCTTACCATCTCCAATTGGTCCACCTAAACCAACTTTAAATATAGGGAGCATTTTTCCTAATGCACCTCCATCTGCCTCTAGAACAATTCCAATTCTAAAAATAACTAACCTTGAGAAAAATGGTTTTTCAGTAGCGACCGAT
>QCEN01000005.1 GCA_003280575.1 Prochlorococcus sp. AG-355-P07
TTGCAAATTCAGAGACTGATAGGCTAACAAGACTTGTGAATGATGTATTAGATTTATCAAGATTAGAGTCAGGTAAAATAATTCAACTAGAGGAAATGGATATAAAACCTGCGATAGAGCAGACTCTTAGAAATTACAGACTTAACGCTACAGAAAAAAATGTTTCATTGGCGCATGACATAGAAGAAACTATTCCTCCAATTCTTGGTAATTTTGATTTACTTTTGCAAGTTTTTGATAATTTGCTTGGTAATGGATTGAAATTTAGTCCTAAAAACAGCAACCTTATGATTAGAGCTTATACTTGGCCAGATTCCTGTCCTGCCCTCCCGCCAAGTAACTTAGACGATGCAGCTCCTCAATGTGAGTTAGTTTCACCACTACCAAAAGTAAGAATTGAGATTGCTGATACAGGATCAGGAATATCGCAAGCGGATCAAGAAAAGATATTCGACCGTTTTTATAGAGTGGAGAATTCCGTTCATACTGAGCAAGGTACTGGTTTAGGTTTATCTATTGTGAGGGGCATAATTGAGAAACATGGCGGAGAAATCCGTATGGCTAGTGAAATAGGAGTTGGAACCACCTTTTGGTTTGATTTGGCATTAGCACAAACTGATAAAGATGAATTATTGACTCAAACTATTAATAATGTAGATTCTTTTACTGGCTCTGAAGTTAAAGAAATTATCTAATTATTTTCTATCCCTTTAAAAATATTTTGAACATTTTGATCAGGAGCAACCCTATGAGGAGCACCGCTAAATATCTGCTCAAAGTTAGAAAAGGAATCTTTTATTTCAGGACCATTTTTAGTGATAATAAATTCTCTTATTCTTTTATCATGCCATGATCCCCTCATTTTAAAAACATTTAAAGCTCTAGCCATCTCTCCTTTTATTTCGACATACTGGAGTAACAATATAGTATCTGTAATCGTTGAAATGTGAGAATCAGTAATAGAATGGCTACCCATAAATTCTTCTGCAGTATTAGTAAAAAAGCCTGCTATTTCTTCTTGTTTGGTATAACCAGTTACTGCGATAACAAACTGTCTGAACGCATTCAAACTTACACCTCGAGCTAATGCTGATAAAGAATCTATTGCCATTCTCTTTGGTTTAAATTGATTAATTTGCGTTTTTATGATTTGTAAGTGATCTTCCAAACCAGTTGATTCAGGATATGCACAAATAATTTTTAGTAACCCATCACTTTCCATCTTTTCAAAATCTATACCCCAACTTGTAGCATTCCTAAGTAATTGGGCCCTAGATTCCTCATAGGCAAAAAGTATTGCTCTTTCGCCGTTGTTATACGCGTCTTCTACAAATTTCGATACAAGCATTGTCTTACCAGTACCAGTAGCACCTGTAGCGAGGATAATGGAATCTTGAAAATAACCTCCTCCACACATTTCGTCAAGATCTTTAACTCCTGAACTAATCCTAATATTAGAAGATCTTTGCGTAAGTCTCATTGCTCCAAGGGCAAACACACTTATACCATCAGTTCCCATAGTAAAAGGATATTCCCCTTTCATATGAACTGTACCTCTTAACTTCAAAACTTCTAAAGTTCTTCTTCTCTTCTCTGATTCCAGAACATTTCTTAGTAGGACAACATTATCAGAAACAAATTCTTCTACTCCATATCTAGCAATAGGTCCGTAATCATCAACCCTTTCTGTAGTCATCACTGTTGTTACTCCTATTTCTTTCAATCTTGCTATTAGTCTAAATATTTCTCTTCTGACAACATAAATAGCATCATATTGTTGGAAAACCGCAGTTATTGAATCTATTGCAACTCTTTTGGCTTTATATTTTCTTATCGCGTAACTAATTCTCTCAATAAGACCAGACAAGTCAAAGTTACCGGCGACATCTTGACCATCAGGATCGGGAGAAGCATCTAATATAAATAACTTATTTTGATCAATTAATTCTTGCAAATCCCATCCAAAACTAGCAGCATTTCTTATTATGTCTAAAGGCGATTCTTCAAATGTGACGAATATCCCTGGCTCATCAAAATTAAAAATCCCATGGTGCAAGTATTGAAGCGAAAAAACAGTTTTACCAGTGCCTGATGTACCACTAACGAGCGTACTGCGTGATACAGGCAACCCTCCCCTACAAACATCATCGAAGCCTTCTATGCCTGTAGGTAATTTTTGAACTTGCATTTTATTTGATTTGCCAAATTTCTTATCTTTCATAGTGATGTGCTGAAGAAAATTAAATAAAATAAACAATTAAGTTATTTCTAAGCATAAAAGTTTTCTATTTATTATAAATCTCCACTATATTCAGTTTCAGTTAATTCATCAAAAAGTAAATCTAAACCGATTAAAACTTTTTCTCTATCAGAAAGGTCGCCAATGATTCTCCTAACTGGTGGAGGTAAAATTTTAGATAAAGTTGGAGTAGCAAGAATCTTATCCTCCTCTGCAAGTTGTGGTTGCTTAAGTACATCTATAACCTTTAAGGCGTAAACTCCTTTAAATTCATTTTCTAGAATTTCTCTAAGTGTATTTAAAGCTCTCATTGAATTAGGAGTATTTCCAGCAACATATAGTTTTAAAATATAAGTTTTTCTTGCTGCCATTATTTTGATTCCTCAAATTGATATAGTAGATTTAAAACGACCCTTGACTTATTACACTATAAAATAAGAAAATAAACAAATTATTATGATTGCTTATCTGGCTTAATCAAATTTTTAAATTTGAGCCTATGAGCGTCCCTAAGATATGACAAATTCTAAAAACTCCTCGAACAATTCTTCTAAAAGTAATGAATTGTATGCAATAGCAGAAACTTCAGGCCAACAATTTTGGTTCGAAGTCAACAGATATTATGACATTGATAGGTTAAATGCAAAAGAAAAAGATAAGATAACTCTAGAAAAAGTTTTACTTTTAAAGGATAAAAATTCCATTTCTATTGGTAAACCTTACATTAAAGATGCAAAAATTGAATTAGAAGTTGTTGCGCACAAAAGAGATAAGAAAATTCTTGTATACAAGATGCGTCCTAAAAAAAAGACAAGAAGAAAAATGGGACATAGACAAGAACTTACAAGAGTTATGGTAAAATCTATATCAGTTACAAAAAGTTCTACTAAGTCTTCTTCTCAAAAAGAAACTGTAAAAAAGGAACCTAAACCAAAATCTTAAAATCTACAATTTAATCATTACTAATGGCACATAAAAAAGGAACAGGTTCTACAAGGAACGGGAGAGATTCAAACTCTAAAAGATTAGGAGTTAAAGCTTATGGTGGTGAAAAAGTATCTGCAGGATCAATTTTGATTCGCCAAAGAGGTACCTCTTTTCTTCCAGGAATAAATGTTGGCAAAGGTAAAGATGATACTCTTTTTGCACTTAAAGAAGGAATCGTAAACTTTGAAAGCATAAAGAGAAATCTAAGAAATAGAAAAAGAGTTAATATAGTTATCTAATTTTCTTGTAAGCTCTTGTAGTTATGAGAATAGGATGAAAAACTTCTAAAAAATTTGATTGAATTGTTTTAAAAAAGTTTTCAATAATTTGATTATCATCTACATGGAATGGATATTCATTTTTTTCTCCTTTATAAAAATACCAATTCAATAAAGCAATAGAATTACAATCCATAATCTCATTAAAAATCTCAATTTGGGTAGCTGGATTAGCTAGATGTTCCAAAACATCAAGACAAACTATGGTATCAAATTTCGAAATTTGTGCATCCTTAATTGACTCAAAAAAAGTAATCTTTTTTTCAACTCCTAAGGCCTTAGCCCTATACTCAACAAAGTTTCTATTTGTTTCATTAATATCTACAAAAAAAACATGCTCAACTTTTGAAGACATCGCATTAGCCAATGCATGCGTACCAATCCCTCCTCCGAAATCTAAAACTAAATCTCTAGAAAATCTTTGCTGAAGTTTTAAAGTATCAGCAATATAATCCTTGCTTGTAATATGCCAAGCAGCTAAATCAGCTAAATGCCTATCTCCAACTATCTTTGTATAGAAATCTGATATATCACTTAAAGCGTCACCAGGGTGTAAATTTGCTAAATTCATCTTTGCATTTGCAAGGAATCCATCTAAATCACATTCTTTAATAGATAAGAATTCCATTAAATGTGATTTCAAATTGAAAGAATTGTCTAAAAACTCTTTTAAGATAAAATTATTGTTTTTCAATTTCTTACTCTAAATTTTCAATACCAAAATCATAGAATGGTTATAAATCTTTCTCAAAGTATTCTTAATATAAAAAATGGAAACTAAAGATGGATTCTTGGTAATTAATAAGGGAAAAGGCTGTACTTCACATGATTGTGTTAAACAAATAAGGAGTTTACTAAATATAAAAAGGGTCGGGCATACAGGGACTCTTGACCCAGAAGTTATAGGAACATTACCAATCGCGATAGGCAGTGCAACAAGATTTATTCAATATCTTCCTCAAGGTAAAACTTACATTGGACAAATTAAATTAGGGATAAGAACTAATACTGATGATATTCACGGAGAAATAATTAATCAAAAAAGTTGGCCTAAAATTAGTCATGAAAAATTAGATCAATACTTAAATAGATTTAGAGGAATTATTAAACAAATTCCGCCTAAAGTATCTAGTGTGCATGTTAATGGAGAGAGAGCTTATAAAAAATCTTTTAGGAATGAAATTTTTGAATTGGCACCAAGAGAAGTAAAGATAGAAGAGCTTATTTTAATGAAATGGGACCAACTAAACGGAATCATAGAAATAAAAATCAAATGTTCAGCTGGCACTTATATAAGAGCAATCGCAAGAGATATAGGAAAAATTCTTAATTCCGAAGGTTGCCTTCTACAACTAAAAAGAATTTCAGCTTCAGGCTTTGATGAACGAGACTCGATAAAAATATCTGATATCGAAAAAGAAAAAAGGGGGGGGAACTCAAAAAAATTTATTATTCCAATAATTTCTGCTCTTAATCACATTTCAACATTTATCTTAAGTAATGAAGAGCAAATCAATTTTTGGCGAACAGGAAGAGCAATTAAAGTCGATCTTAATTACTTCCAGGAAAGCAATTCTTTTGACTATAAAAAACCCATAAAAGTAATAGATCAAAAACAAACACTTCTTGGAATAGGCTTTTTAAATGAAGATCAATCTTATATAAATCCAAAATTAGTCCTTAATGCAAAATAATTTAATTTCTATAGGTAATTTTTTCTAAAAGGTTTAATCTGCACACCCCTATAAAAATACTTTAATATTCTCTCAGCTTTTTGGCCTGTAGAAGCCAAATATTTTGCACCCCATTGACTCATTCCAACTCCATGACCTGATCCCTGTCCAAAAACTATCAAACCTTTCTTTGTAGAAAATTTATTGTTTAATTCTTCCTCAAAAAATTTAAATCTCACAAAATTACTGTTGAGGCCTAATCTTTTTCTTAAAACTACCCCAGACATTTGATCAGAACCATAAGCCCCAATAAGTTTTACAATTTTTACCCTGCCCGTGCTAGTTATATCTAGAATCTCTATATCTTTTAAACCTCCAATCTTGGGAAATAAATTTT
Source organism: Prochlorococcus sp. AG-355-P07 (assembly GCA_003280575.1). Lineage (GTDB taxonomy): Bacteria > Cyanobacteriota > Cyanobacteriia > PCC-6307 > Cyanobiaceae > Prochlorococcus_A. The sequence continues at coordinate 5,575 of QCEN01000005.1, forward strand.
TTAATTCATTACTAGAAAATTTTTTTTGCCATCTAAATTTTGGATTATTTTTATCAAAATCTTTCACACTTGATAAATATGGATATTTATTCTTCCATACATCTTGACTGTTTTCTGTCATTCCACCTGAGCTACTATGGAACAAAGCATTAATTAATTTATTTTTATACGTCAAAACCAAAGATCTTGTACTTCTAACGGCTCTAATAGTTTTATAAGTTCTTGACTCCAAACCATTATAGACTTGATTGTTCTGAGTTGAATCAATATCAAATAAATTATTTCCCTTTTGCTTTAAAGCATAAGTTCTTGAGGCAATTGCTTGAGCTTTTAATGCTTCAATAGGCCATTTTGTTGGCATCTCTGAACCAACTACACTGCTTAGGTATTTTTCAATTCCTAAAACATTCACCACCAATATTTCAGAATCAAGGACAAAGAGATCAAGCTTACCAGCAAATCTCTTCTGACCTACCCATATACCTCTTCCATCAAAAGATCTAACTTGAAATTGTTGATTACTTTTTAAGTCATATTTTTTTTGTTTATTTTTATCAAAATATAAAATTTTTCTATTTTTCTCATGTTTCAAAGTTAAACCTTTAATCTTCTTACTTGAAAAAAATTCTCCCTCTATTATTAAAGGAATTGATTTATCTGATCTAATCCTTAAATTATCATTTTTTGATATTAAAACTCTAATTATTGGCTCTGCGGAGGCAAAAACTCTTTCACTATGAAAAACACAAATAAATAAAATACTAATAAGGCAACATTTACTATAATAATTTTTAAATTTAAGTATCACTTTGTTTAAAAAACAAATGCTTAATTTGCCTAATTTTGACTAAAAGTCTAGATTTAATCCAGATATAAAAATAAAAATATCATAAATAAGTGAATATCACCTTCTTAGGAACAAGTTCAGGGGTTCCATCCTTAACTAGAAATGTTTCTTCTCTAGCACTTAAATTATCTCAGTCATCAGAAGTTTGGCTTTTTGATTGTGGAGAAGGAACGCAACATCAAATAATGAAAAGCAATATTAAATCTTCACAAATCAAGAAAATATTTATTACACATATGCATGGAGATCATATTTATGGTTTGCCTGGGCTTTTGGCTACCTTAGGTTTATCAGGAAATAGTAAGGGTATTGAAATTTACGGTCCTTCAGAGTTGAGGAGTTTCATAAATTCTGCACTTAAAAGTAGTTTTTGCAAATTGTCGTTTCCATTGCACTTTGTGGAAGTTGAAAATTTTGCATCAGAAAATAAAATCCTTTTTGAAAACAGTAAAATAACAGTTAACTGCGCTTGTCTTAAACATAAAATACCTGCTTTTGGTTATCGAGTGAGTGAAAAAGATAAACCAGGTATATTTGATATCAAAAAAGCAGAGTCTCTAAAAATAGCACCTGGACCAATTTATTCAGAACTCCAAAAAGGTAAAAAAGTCGTATTAGCGGATGGTAGAACATTCGATGGAAAAGAATTCTGTGGGCCTCCTAGAGAGGGTGGAAGTTTTGTTTATTGCACAGATACTTTCTTCAGCGAATCCGCTGTTTCTTTATCGAAAAATGCCGATTTACTCGTACATGAATCGACTTTTTCAGATGAGGATGAAAGCATGGCATACGAAAAATTACATTCCACTACGATCATGGCAGCTAAAACAGCATTATTATCTAATACAAAGAAATTAATTATTACTCATTTAAGTCCAAGATATACTAATAAAAATGCAATTACGCCAAGCGATTTGCTTAAAGAGGCTCAAAAAGTTTTTCCAAATACTCAGCTTGCAAAAGATTTTCTAACGGCAGAAATAAAATAAACTGCAACAGTTCGTGAGAAGAAGGGTCGTAAATGACCAACCCATGGAATAATGGTTTTAGGTTTTCTATATTGATGTTGATCGAAATGGTTTCTATTTTTTCATCACTACATAAGTCTTGTAAAAGACTATTTATTTTTCTTCCGTTAATCATTGGTTTACTTATTAATCCAATCTCTGCAAACGCACTTTATCCTAGTGATCCTTCATCAGTTGACGTACTAAAAGATGATCTTCACGGTGCAGACCTTCATAATACTGAATATGTTAAATATGATTTATCTAATCAAGATTTAGGAGAAGCTAATCTTCAAGGCGCATATATGAGCGTAACAACTGCAAAAAACTCTAGTTTTAAAGGGGCCAATATGAAGGACCTTATTGCATATGCTACACGCTTTGATAATGCTGATTTTACAGATGCAAATCTTACCAATGGCGAGCTAATGAAAAGTGTTTTTGATGGGGCAACTATTGATGGAGCAGACTTTACTGATGCAAATCTTGATCTTTCTCAGAGAAAATCATTATGTGAAAGAGCTAGTGGAACTAACTCACAAACTGGAGTCAACACAATTGATAGTCTTGAATGTACTGGCTTAAAAGGTTACATGCCTCCAAAGCCAAAAGCATAATATTTAAAGGTCACTGATTTTACAAGGCAAGATGTTACCAGGCTCTTTTGAGCCTGGTTTTTTGCTATACCACCATTCTTGTATATCAGAAGAAAATTTCTTTGAAAAAAGAGTTATAACTGTCTCAACAGGTTTTGATCCAGGTTCCAGAATCTGTACTGAGTAAGATGGGCATTTTCTTGAAGCCATATCAGCAACGAATCTAGAACCTATTCTTCTCCAACTAGGCTCCTTACTTCTCCAAGCAATCCTTGAACAAGGCCAAGGTAACTCCTCCCTATCATAAAGCCTGCAACATGGTCCAATTACCCTATAACTGTACTGACCTCCATAACTTGATTGAACACTGCCAGTCTTGAAAAATTCAAATTTATTCATTTATAAAAAAAGCCACCTTCATAGAGGGTGGCAGAGAAATGATAAATAATCAACTTTGGAAAATTAATTTTTTATATTTAATATAATTCTTCTTCAGCGTGAGTTGTAATTGTTACATCAGAAGTTGGATAAGCAACACATGTAAGAACAAAACCAGCTTCTAGTTGGTCATCATCTAAAAAACTTTGATCTGATTGATCAACACTACCAGAAGTAACTTTTCCAGCGCATGTTGAACATGCTCCAGCTCTGCAAGAATAAGGAAGGTCGATACCCTGTTCCTCAGCAGCATCGAGGATGTACTGGTCATCAGGTACCTCAATAGTTGAATTAAGACCTTCACCTTCGTTGATGAGTGTAACTTTGTAAGAAGCCATTTAAATAAAAAATTGTTGGTAATTAATACCTATCACATACATTTTTAACATCGATTGAGTCGATATGTGAGATTTTGAAGTAAAAAATGACACAATAAAATGTATGAAAGAGTATCTATAAGAAAAACTTATACTTAGGATAGATTACTTGATTTTTGAGCAGAAATGCATACCCAATCTTTTCTAGTTGATACATCCAATAATTTCAAGTCATTATGAATTAATATTTTTATAATTTCATCTTTTTGGGAATTCAGAATTCCACTAAATATGACTACCCCATTGTTTTTCAAGCACTTAAAAATATTTGCAATCATTTCTTTAATTACTTCAGCAAGTATATTGCATAAAACAAAATCAAATTGTTTGAGTTGATTTTTTAAAATTACCTCATTAAAAGATCCTAAATATGTATTTAAGTTTTTTAAATTACCAAAATTTAGTTGAAAATTAGAGTTAGTTGAATTTATAGCTAAATAATCATTATCCACTGCACAAATCTCTTTAGCGCCTAGCAATCTTGCAGCAACACTCAAAATCCCACTACCACTTCCAATATCTAATACTTTTTTACCAGAAAATAAACTATTCTCCATTTTTTCTAAACAAAGATAAGTCGAAGGGTGACTTCCTGTACCAAAGGCTGCTCCAGGGTCAATTTTTATGATTTGTTTATCTTTAAATTTTTCATTTAGATTTATCCAACAAGGCAATATTAAAAAATTATTTCCTACTAATTCAGGTGTCCAATATTTCTTCCAGCTGTTCAACCAATCCTCCTCTTTGATAATACTCCAGTCAAAAAATTGATTCTTAGGAGAATTTATATTTAGAAGTTCTCTAATTATTTTTTCAAAACCACTTCTAGAGGTCTTGCCCCAATCATTAAATCGAAGCCATATATTAACCTCTTTTTTATTTTCATTTTTTATTAAATATTCAAATGAAAAACTAAATATTCCCAGCTCATTTAATTTCCAAAAAATAATTTCTTCTGCATCACTCTCTATCTGAAAAGTTAGTTTATACCAATCTTTAATTGCCATTTATATAGCAGGCCTCCTTAAAGAGTAACTGGATTGGCGTTGGTAATTCCATCTACTTCAATAATAGTGTCAAGCAACTTACTAGGAATTGGATCATCAATACTTAGAACCATTACAGCTTCCCCTCTAACAATTTTGCGCCCAACTTGCATTGAGGCAATATTTACATTGTTGCTACCCAATAAGGAACCAAGCTTACCGATAATACCAGGCATATCCCTGTGCCTAGTAACTAGCATGTATCTACTGGGAGATACATTAACAGGATATTGATCAATACTAATAATTCTTAATTCCCCATCAGCAAAAATGCTTCCTGCTACGCTATGGTCGCCATTATCTCCATATGTGGTTAATTGAAGCGACCCGCTAGCAAATTCAGGTCTTGCCTCATCTTTACTCTCGACAACTGTAATGCCCCTAGAATCTGCTTCTAAAGAGGCATTCACATAATTGATCCGATCTCCTAAAGCTTTACTTAGAAGACCTTTTAAACTTGCTATTATTAATGGCTGGGAAGGATGTTGAACAAACTCGCCATGAAGCTTCACCTCTAGTTTATGAATCTGTCCACCTGAAAGCTGACTTATAAGCAGACCCATTGTTTCTGCCAACTGCAAATGAGGTTTTAGACTATCCATAATATCAGGACTCAAACCTGGTATATTTACTGCAGTTCTAGCAGATAAACCAAGCAAGACATCTCTGATTTGTTCTGCAACATCAACAGCTACATTTTCTTGTGCTTCCCGAGTAGATGCTCCTAAGTGAGGGGTAAGAATAAGATTCTTTTGAACCTTCAAAAGTGGCGAATTAGATCCCAAAGGTTCCTTAGAAAAGACATCTATTGCAGCGCCTCCAATCATTGATTTATTTAAAGCTTCTGATAGTGCTTCTTCGTCAATTAAGCCTCCTCGAGCACAATTAATTAATTTTGCGCTACTTTTCATGCTTTTAAGCATATCCATATTTACTAAATTCTCTGTCTCTGGTGTGCGAGGCAAATGCAAAGTTACATAATCGGATTGTTGGAATAAATCTTCTAGTTCAGATAGTTTAACTTGTATTTGTTGAGCTCTTTCATTTGAAACGAAGGGATCATATCCGTAAACTTCCATTCCCAATGCATTAGCAACTTTCGCTACATGGGCACCAATTTTTCCTAAACCTACAACACCTAATTTTTTCTTATAAAGCTCGTTGCCAACAAATTTCTTTCTTTCCCATTTACCTAACAACGTACTACTATTAGCAACTGGAATATGTCGAGATAAGGCCAACATCATAGCTATAGTATGCTCAGCTGCAGCTATCGTGTTACCTCCTGGAGAATTAACTACTAGAACTCCTTTTTGCGTAGCTGCCTTAACATCTACATTGTCGACTCCAACTCCAGCTCTTCCAATAATTCTCAATTTACTTGAAGAGTTAATAACTTCTTCAGTCACTTGAGTACCAGAGCGAATCATTAAAGCATCATAATCTCCAATAATGGAAGCCAACTCAGATTCTGAGATTCCTATCTTTTGATCAACCTGAGCGACTTGTGAAAGAATATCGATTCCTGTTTGATCAATTGGATCTGTAATGAGAACTTTTGTCATTTAAGATTGGTTCTTTAATCTTTTACTTTAACTTAATCTATAGTGTATATATCTTATTTTATTAATTTGAATAACACACAAAAAGTTGAGGATTGAAATTTGACAAAAAGTATTGTGATATTTGAAGACATCGATAAATGTGTCCAGCTATTTGATGTTTTTACAGAAAAGTCAGTAATGGTCTCTGAAGCTATTTTGATCCCACCAATAATTGAAAAAATAACATCAGAAGACAAGGAACTGCTAAATGCGAAAGCAAATATCTTATTCAAATCTCAAAATTTTGAAGATATTAGAATTTTAAATCCTAAACTTGATAGAGGGATGAGACAAAAAGATATGAGTAGATGGCTAATGCCATTTGGTTTTATAGCTGGAATAGCTTTTTCTAATATGACAAATTTATCTACTTTCAGTTTTCTTGGTTTAAATAACATCGGGGAATCATTAATTGGAGGTCTTTTAGGAATGGGTTCAGGATATTTAGGAAGCATTGTTTCTTCTGCAAGTATCAACATTAATAGAAATAAAGAGTTGAGATCGATCATTAATTTCAACAAAGAGGGTAAATGGCTTGTTCTACTTGAAAATCAAATTGGAGCTGAATTACCATGGGCTTTGATAAAACAATCAGGAGCAAAAGATATAATTTTTTTAGAAGGCTAAATGATTGACCTAAAAGAGATCTTATTAAATTCAAACTACAAAAAAGAAACTGAGGAATTAATAAATATTGCTAACTTAGCGTACAAACACTGGGAAACTTATTGGACTGGATTTAATTCAACTTATGTTTGCGAAGAGATTTTAAAAAATTTTGAAAATCTAAATGATTTCAAATTTTTTATTTATGGAGGATTCTCCTCTTCTCAAAGATCTAGGATAGCTTGCTTTAGGGGAGATAATATTCCTGAAGAGGATGCGCTAAAAAGTAATTTTCCAGCTCAAGGAATAAAAATTATTGGAAATTTTTTATTTGATAATGCTACACAAGACGACTTTAGATCCCTCTTAATTGAAAATGGGGTTAATCAAATCAAAGTTGGAGATATATGGACTATTGGCGATAGGGGAGCACAAGGGATAATTGATGATTCAGATATTAAGCATCTAGATGAAAAGATTTTTTATTTAAGAGACGTAAAAGTAAAAGTTAATGTAGTAGGCATAGATGAATTACAAATACCTTCTGGGAGATCAAAAAAACTTTTCAATACAGTAGAAGCTTCAACAAGATTAGATGCTATAGCATCTGCTGGCTTTAGGGTATCACGAACCAAAATCATTGAAAGGATAGAAAATGGAATGCTCAGATTAAATGGAAGCAAAGTTAATAAGCCAACAATTAATCTAAAAATTGGCGACAAACTAGAACTTGAAAATAAAGGATTTATCGAAATTCTAAATTTAGAAATAACAAAAAGAGAACGATGGAAAGTTAAATTACTTAGAAAATGAAACGCAACCTGCTATTTTCTTATAAGGGGGATCAAAGATTCCTCAATTGGGGCGATTAGCTCAGTGGTAGAGCACTACCTCGACACGGTAGTGGCCACTGGTTCGAATCCAGTATCGCCCATTAAAACTTTTGATGACCTAGGTTATATCCACAGAAAATAATTTCATTTTTTAGATTATTAAAAAAGATGAAACTTAATCAAATAATTAATCTTCATAAGGGGCTCACAGCATTTGTAGTGGTAGGTCTTATGATTTTTTTTGATAATTTTACGATCGCTCCCTACGTTTATTTAGCTCTGCACGGTACTTATGGATTACTTTGGCTACTAAAAGAAAAGATATTCCCAGATCCTTATTTTAAAGAAAAAATTAATTTTTTAACTTCAGTTACTGGTTTTATTTTCCTTGGAAGTTACTGGGTAGCTCCCTACATTCTTATCTCATCTCAGAAATCTGTTCCAAATATCGTAATAGCTGCATCTGTATCTATAAATATAATAGGTGTGTTTCTACACTTTGCTAGTGATGCCCAAAAATATTTTTCTCTTAAATTAAAAAAAGATCTAATTAAAGAAGGATTTTTCAAAAATATAAGGAATACAAATTATCTAGGAGAAATACTGATTTATCTATCATTCGCCATCCTATCAATGAGTTTCATTCCATTAGTAATTCTTGCAATATTTTTCTCTATAGTTTTTCTACCAAGAATGATAAAAAAAGATAAATCGCTCTCAAAATATGATTCATTCGAAGAATACAAAAAGAAAAGTGGTCTTATATTGCCTAAATTAAATGCCTGATAACAACTTACCCAGTTGGAGGCAAGATTTAAAATCTTCTAGAAAAAAAGAGGGCAAATCTCCCTCTAATAGATGGATACAGCTTGCAACAGTCAGCGAAGAAAATGAGCCAAGATTAAGAACAGTTGTTTTCAGAGGATGGAATAAAGATAGTTCAATGATTATTTTTACAGATAGAAGAAGTGAAAAAATTGGGCATTTAAAATCTAACCCTAATGCAGAAATATTATGGTTCTTTTTGAAAACCAAATCACAATATAGATTTAAAGGGAAAATACATGAATTAAGTGATAACAAAAATTATTGGGATTTATTATCAGAAAAATCAAAATCTTCTTGGTATTGGGGATCTCCTGGAGAGAAAATAAACCCAAAAGTCCAATCTACTTATGAAATATTATCCAATCTACCCAAATCAGAAAATTTTGTTGTTCTAAATTTTGAAATCGATTCAGTAGATCTTCTTAAATTAGAACAGCCTGTTCATAAACGATATCTTTGGGAAAAGATTAAGAAATGGGAAAAAGTTGAAATTAATCCTTAAATATTTCTAAATTGTATATTTAGGTTGAAAAACATATACTGATCAGTCAGTTTTAAAAAAGAAGTATTATTCATATGAATTTCTCAGAAATTCCAGAAAACCCTTTTATTTTTTTATCTTGGGTGACAGCTATAGGGCTATTTATAAGTCTTTCTGAAGCAACAATTAAGATAAAACTTGAGAAGAGAAACAGTTATCGAAAAAGGTTAGAACTTATCAATAACCTTTATCCTAAGAAGTTAGCTTGAAGTATCTGAGAGTATGTTCGCTTGCAAAAATTGAAATAAGCCACCTTTACTTGATTCTTCTTTGACTTCAATTTGGTTGGAAGGTTTTGCTTTTGTCGAAGGTATAGCTTCCTCCTCATCTTCTGATTTCAAAATTCTGATAATGACTTCATCCAAGGAGAAATTACCAGGACCTGTTAATGCAATCGAAGTTGCTGAAGCGAAATACAAAAGTAAAAGCTCTAGTAAGAAAATATTAAAACCTGAAGTAACAAGTGCATGATATATAGCGACAGATATTGTTCCAGCAATTGCCAAAGCTCCGAATCTTGTGGCTAATCCGATAATTAATAACCAACTACCACCTATCTCTGAAAATGCCGCTATGTATGATAAAAATATTGGGAATGGGAGATGTAGTGGTCTTACAAAAGCATCAGCGAAATTTTCTATGTTTGCTAATTTCTCATAACCGTGATGTATAAGAACAGTTCCGGTTATAACTCTAAGAATTAATAAAGCAGTATCTTTGCTAAACGACTTGGTAAGAATTGTTGAAAGCACTATAAAAAAATTATCCTTAAGTAAAAATAACTAGTCACAGTATCCATCGTGGATTAAAGAGCAAAAGTCGCCTCTAAATAAGTATTTATACCTAATTACCAAAGGGGTTTATTTTCTGATTAGGAATTCAACAAAGTTAAAAATTATTTTTTGAATAATTTTCAAATATTCTCTGATTAATTCTCGGAATGTTTTCTTTAAATTTGAAAAACCCTTTTTTGGCGAATTTCCAAGCAAATAAATCTTCATCTCTAACAAGGTTAAAAATTTTTTTATTGTGTATATTTTTAAACTCAGTAATGAAATCATAATTTTCTCCCACTCCTGGATAAATAATGTCTATTTCATATAAATTTTTAAGAGTAATTTCAAGTGAATTTGGATCAATCTGTTCAACATTATCAAATTGCTCTACAAATTCGGAGACTAAATCTTTTTTAAATTTCAAAACAGATTCAGACAATTCAATTTGTCTTTGTTGATTCTCTAAGAGGACAATATATACTTTTTTATAGCTTGGAAGTAAATTTTTAAGGGTTGCAAGGTGCAGATCATTTTCAAACATAATCAGATTATCTGATTTAGGATCCATATTATTTTTATAAATCTCATCTTCTAATGGTATGTGATTAGATTCTTCAAGAAAGATTTGTTGATTGCTTATTTTTTCTGAATTAAATCTATTATTTGAAAATTTTCTGAGATTTGATGATGAAAAAAGATATTGCTTTCCCTTCGTTTGCAATCCTCCGACCCATCTCCAGCTAAGGAGATTAGATGCAGCATCACCATCAAACAGATATTTAAAGAAAAACTTTGCACCCAATTGCCATGGGAGGCCTAAATTAAATATCCAAGTGCTCGCAAACCACATTCTTGTGTGGTTATGCAAATAGTTATACTTCTTTAATTCATGGACCCAAGAATTAAAAAAATCTATTTCTGTATTGCCATTAATTGCACTTTCATATAAACCATAATCAAAATCCAAATTGTTTTCTAAAATAAAATATCGCCAAACTTTTGGTCTATTTTCCATCCACCCTTTCCAGTAAACTCTCCAAAATATTTCTTCAACAAATTTAGTTGAATTTTTAATTTTGTATTTACTTTTAATATCATGAATTAGATCATATTCCGACAATATTCTATGACTAATGAAAGGTGATAATTTTGATACTGAACTTTCTTTGTTAGGCCCAAAATCAAAATTTCTTAATTTTGCATAATCATTAATTTTGTATTTCGCAAAATTTTCCCAAGTATTTTGAGCTTTTAATAAAAATGACATTTTCTCATAACTCTAAAAAATTTTTTTTTGTATTGATAGAAATTTCAAAAATTTACCTGCGATTTATTCCTTAAAATTTTCAATTCCACTTTTAAGTAAATATGTTTGATTGAAGTATTTAATTTAAACGACGGATCAGTACATTTTATACTCTTAAATCACCCACTGCGTAGGAGGATATTTAGTGGTCAATTACTTTTTAAATCTAGTTTTAATTTTCAAATCTTTATTTACAATGATTTTTTCTAAAAGAATCTTAAATATTTATCAAAATTATTATGAATAATTTATTAGTGAGGGATGTTAAGTATCTAGATGAACAATACAGAATAGTTGAAGGCATAATTTCGGATGATGCATTTAAGCAACTTGAAAAGCTCTTTATTACTGTTGATCCAAATCCTGACTACTTTAATAAAAAAAATAATAAACTTTTGCCAAAATTAGCTAAAGAAAACTATAAAGAATTTTTGGAAAGTTTATTAACAAAAACAAGATTAAGCATTCAACCAAAAATTGATGGCTGTGCTATTGCAATTAGATATATAGATGGCAAGTTTAATAAAGCTATTACAAAAAAAGGATTTGATGTCTCAAGCAAAATTAAACAAATTAAAAATGTCCCCGATTGTATTCCTATCAAACGAGATTTTCAAATTAGAGGTGAACTATACGCTCCAAACCAAGTTGCCGGTATTTCCCAAAGAATTACAAGAAAATACCTCAATGATAAGAAAGGGATTGGAGAAAGTCTCCGCTTTTGCTGTTTCCAAATACTTAATGGAAGACTTAATCAATACGAAACCCTTAACTATCTTAAAAAATGTGGCTTCAGCACCCCTGACAGTTACTTCACAAATCATACAAGCGAAATCCAAATATATAAAAAAAACTGGTTAGAGAAAAAAATATTTGCGAAATATCCAACTAATGGGATAGTTATAAAAATAAATAGTAGGAAATTACAGTTACTTAGAAAGAAAAGTTTATGTCAAAATAACGAATGGCAATATGCAATTGAAAAATAATATTAGATATTATCTTCAATAAGAGCTCACGATACTGACTTCCAGTATTTACAGTGGAAAAGTAATTAATTTTTGGTTAAATTCCAAAGCAATTTGCAGGATTACTAAATGACTGCCACTATTTCAAGACCTAAAATCTCTAACTGGGAAACAACTAATATACCAAACCTTACAGGCAAAACAGCGCTAATTACTGGTGCGAATAGTGGTCTTGGATACTACACTGCCAAAGCCTTAGCAGAAAAAAATGCTCATGTTGTTATAGCTTGTAGATCGCTTGAAAAAGCTAATCAAACTATCAAAAAACTTCAAGGTCTTAATCCTGAAGGATCATTTACACCTTTAGAATTAGATTTGTCAGATTTAAAAAATATTGTTGAAGTTCAGTCCAAAATTTTTGATAATTTTGAAAATTTGGATTTACTAATCAATAATGCAGGCATTATGCATCCGCCTAAAACTCTTAGTGCCCAGGGATATGAAATACAATTTGCAGTTAATCATCTAGCTCACATGCTTTTGACCCTAAAGCTACTTCCAATTATTGAAAAAAAAGAAGAATCTAGAATAGTGACCGTTACTTCTGGAGCACAATTTTTTGGCAAAGTTGGTTGGGGAAATCTTAGAGCTGAGAACTATTACAACAAATGGGAATCTTACTCTAATAGCAAATTGGCAAATGTAATGTTTGCTTTGGAACTTAATGAAAACTTAAAGCACAAAAATATACTTTCTTTAGCTGCTCACCCAGGAATTGCAAAAACAAATCTCTTTACTGCTCAAAAACCTAACCCTAGTCCATTAGAAATTTTCTCCTTGGAATTATTTAGCCCTATTTTTCAAACTGCTGAGATGGGTGCTTTACCTCAACTTTTTGCAGCTACTTCACCAGATGCAAGAGGCGGTGACCATTATGGTCCTAGATTTAATTTCAGAGGTCATCCAAAACTATCCCCTACTTCTCCTTTCGCTATGAATAAAAAAGAAAGAAAAAATTTATGGGAAAAAAGCCTTAAAATACTCAGTAACTTCTTATAAATTTTTCATTTTTACTAACTTTAGAAAATACTTCAAGATAAGTAATTCACTCTCTGAGAGTTTCATAAATTCCGTTAAAGCATCATAATTTTTTTCATCAATTTTTTTTGACAATTTAATAAAACTATCATGGTTTTCATTAACAAAGCGTTCAGCAATCTGAGACGGAGTTAAACCCTTTTCAATTAATTCACCTGGAGCATTTTTCTCCCACTTTTCATAAAACCAAGAGAACCAATATTTTGCAGTATTTTCTTCCATTAATTAAATTTTCTTTTGCAAATACTATAAATACTGAAGACAGATCTCATGATTGAATTACTCCTTAAACACAATTAATATAAATGCAATTATAAATTTAATGATAGATAATCATTCTAGTAAAGGAAATATTAATCTTGTAATTGGATTAGGTAAATCTGGATTTTGGGCTGCCAAGTATTTGAAAAGCATTAATAAGAGAGTAATTGTTTGGGAAAGTAAAGATGGGATAGAATTCTTAGAAAGAAAAACAGAATTAGAAAAGCTTAATATACTGGTTTCTCTGAATAAAGAATTTGTATTTGAAGAAATTCAACCTTTTGTGAAAAAGATCGAATCTGTTGTTGTAAGTCCATCAATACCGTATGACCATATAACTATTATTGAATTAAAAAAAAAGGGAATTAAAGTAATTGGTGAAATTAATGTTGCATGGGAAATTTTAAAAGACGCAAATTGGATAGGTATTACTGGCACTAATGGCAAGACTACTGTCACTCATCTACTAAGCCATATACTCTGTGATAATGGATTATATGCTCCTTTTGCTGGAAATATTGGTACACCTTTATGTAAATATGCTCACTCCAAAAAACATGAAAAAATTGATTGGGTTGTAGCTGAATTAAGCAGTTATCAAATAGAAATATCTCCAGAAGTAAAACCTAATATTGGAATATGGACAACCTTCACAGAAGATCATCTTGAAAGACATAAAACACTTGAAAACTATTTCAACATAAAAAAAAGCTTGCTAGAAAAATCCGATTTTAGAATTTATAATTATGACGATAAAAACCTAAGGAATTACTACAGTTCGCTATCAAGTGGGGTTTGGATAACAACTTGTTTCGATAAATCAAATTTTATTCAATGCGATTATTGGATAGATGATCAAGCATACATTTTTGAGAGAGGTAAGAAATTATTCAAACTTGAACATTTTTCTTTAAAAGGAATGCATAATCTTCAAAACCTTTTATTGGTAATTGCAGCAGCAAGAAAAGTTGGATTATCTGGCAAGAAGATTAAAGATTCTTTATCTAATTACAAACAATTACCCCATAGGATGGAAACAATTTATAAAAATAATGATCTTGAAATAATTAATGATAGTAAAGCTACAAATTTTGACTCATCTATTGCAGGAATAAATTCAATTGAAGGTCAAATAATAATCATTGCTGGGGGTAGATTAAAAGGCAATGAATATAGTGAGTGGATAAAAGTTTTAAAGAAAAAAGTTAAATGTGTTTTCCTTTTTGGAGAAAGCTCAAAAGTCCTAAAAATGGCGCTTATTAATGAAGGATTTAAAAAAAATATTTTTGAATTTTCAGAACTTAAAGAGCTTTTAAATTTTGTTTTTCATTATTTACAAAATAATAGGGTTGGAACATTATTATTCTCACCTTCATGCTCTAGTTTTGATCAATTTAAAAATTATGAAGAGCGTGGAGATTATTTCAAGAAACTAATAAGTGAAAAATTAAAGGTTAATAAATCCATTTTTTGTTCAAGTATCATTTCGTAATTTTCAGGTCGGTCATCACAACCGTTTACCCTCTAGCAAATATTCACTTAATTAGTTAGATTTTGTCTATAAATTAAACACTAGCAATGAGTGAATCTAACAATTTACCTCAAGCAATAAGTCATAAAAAATTAAGCTACTTGATGCTTAAGGCACAAAAAGATTCTCATTTTTCTGATGAATTAGCAGAAATAGAAAGTCCTGAAAAAAGAGAATTTGAAGAGTTAATCAACAATTGGGAAGCTTCAACTAAGAAGGTAGTTAATGAGTTATCAAAAAGAAAAGAGAATTTACTAAAAGATAAATCACCAAATTCTTTAATTGCACTTGGTGCTATGGAAGTTCACCTTAATATGGCTTTGCAAGCCTTAAATGCATTTAATAAAGGAATTGACGAGTAAAATAACAGATAATTTATAAGGAAGGCATAGAAAATAAGAGAAAATCTAAGTTTTTTTCAGTATCTATAGAAACATCATCATAATAATTAACTTCAAAACCCAAGCCATCTCCAGATTCGAGAAATATATTTGAATTAGAGTCTTTACTTTTTAATAAAAGATTACCTTCTATAATTTGTATCCAATTATATTTATCGATTTTTAATGGTAATTTTTTTTCTTTAATTGGCTTATATTTACAACGCCATAAAGAGATACTTTGATTTAGAAAAAGCTTATTATTTTTACCGTCTTTGTAATTAAAAATAAGATTGTCCCACAACTTTTCATTTAATGAAATTTGATCATATCGAGGTTTGATATTTTCTTTTTGAGGGTATATCCAAATCTGGAACAACTTACAGTTCTCATCTTCTTCATTCTTCTCGCTATGAGAGATTCC
Organism: Prochlorococcus sp. AG-355-P07; assembly: GCA_003280575.1. Classification (GTDB taxonomy): domain Bacteria; phylum Cyanobacteriota; class Cyanobacteriia; order PCC-6307; family Cyanobiaceae; genus Prochlorococcus_A. The sequence goes on from QCEN01000005.1 coordinate 21,042, forward strand.
AGTACCTGCAGACATGACTTGTACTTCATCTTTGTGAATTTTTCCAAGATTATTTAAAGAGTCTCTATGAGTTATTGCTCCTTTTGTTACGACAGTAATTATTTCCATATTTGCATGAGAATGTGTATTAAAACCTGCATTAGGAGAAATAATATCTTCGTTTATAACTCTAATTTTCCCAAAATTATCCCATTTTGGATCTCTATGCTCTGCGAAGGAAAATGAATGCATTGAATGCAGCCAATCTCTTCTTGATAAAAATCTATCATCGGATTTTCTTATCTTAATAATATTAAAAACCATAAAAATTAAATAGAATAAAAAAATTCTAAATAATTAGAAAAATATTTGTAAAATTTTTTTGATAAATTATTCCTAAAAAAGCAAATATCAAATTTAAAAATTTATTTTACTCTGAGCCTTATTAGCCTTTATCAATATTTTTTGTGCTTCATCTCTTGTAAGGCATTTTTCTGCTTTTACATTTAAGTTTTTAAGTTTTTGCAGTTGCTTTGTGTTACTCATAATTTAACCCGTTCTTAAAGTTATTTTAACATAAGTTTAAATTAATTGCCTCTTAAACCTTTGCATCAAATACTTTTTAAATCTTTGAGAATGGAATTATCAGAACAGTATAGAGGATGTATTGGATTATCTTTGATTGTTTTCTTAATCAAAAGCGGTCCAAGAGGATTATCAAAATTATTTTTTCTGATTGAGTTATATTGCATTATTTTTTTTAATATTCTTTTATTTCTATCTAGAAATTTCCCTTTGTTACCCCAACCTAACCATAAATCACAATTTTTATTTTCAGACCAGTGTTTTAAGTTTTTATAAATATGATTATTGTTTAAATACCCAACAGGGTTTTTGTGATTAAAGAGTCTTCCTGGATTACTTGAAATAAGAGCAAATAAATTGATTAATTTAACTGTGCCATAATTATTATTTTTCGAGATTTTAATTATCTTTTTTGTTGTATTATCCAAGAAAACTGCATCTGATAATGAAGGATTTAGACCAATAAAAATAATCTCTTTTTTAGATTTAGAAATCTTATAACTTAAACTCCATCTATATATTTTGTTAGCACTTATTAAACAATTTCTTTCTAAAAATAAATTTTTCAACCTAAACCTACACCTCTAGCCATAAGAGTTGCGAATAAAGGTATTGTTGCAAAGCCAACTAATTCGGTGGTAATGATTAGTCTAAACCTCTTCACTAGGTTTTCTGAAATTTCAGGTAGTTTATTCTTACTTAGTGGAATTGCCCAGAGGATATATGTTGTTGTTGGGTATAAAGAAAGTAAGCCAACCAAAATGTAGAGCGAAACCTTTATCCAGAACACAGGATTACCCGTATAGAAATCACCTCCTTGACCAAAATACTTAACACGCAAAATCCCAGTAACCAATATTGCAACTCCTGCCAACCCATAAACCACATCTGCAATTATCATTGAGATCGTCTCATTTCTATTAAGACCTACTTTGAGAGTCAATCTTTCAAACAAAAGAGAACCGAAACACAAAATAATTCCTAAATAATGAACATATGCTACTAATGCACTTTTAGCAATTTCACCTGTTAATAAAGTTCCTAATAACATGTTCGAGTCAAAATTTATACAATCCTAACCACCAAATGAAGAATTTGTTTAGAAATAAATTAATAAATAAAAAGCAAGGTATTAAATCTAAGACTCTAAATACCTCTTCTGGCCATCTTCAAAAAAATCCTTTTTATTCCATACTTCGATTACATCTGGGAAATGTTTTTCCATACAATTATCACAAACCCCATGACTGAATCTAATATCACTAATTTTCGAAAGATATTTTTCTAAATGCATCCAATCGCCCTCCTTATTTTTCACTTCTCTGCAATATGAACAGACAGATAAAATACCTTCCTGTTTATGCAAGTTAGACAAAGCCTCTAGCAAGTTCAATGACTTTTTTCTAAGCTCTAAAAATGAAACTATTTGCTTGGATAATAATTCCATAATATTGAATTGTTGTGTAGTTAAATTTCCTGGCTTTCTGTCTATTACACAAAGAGTTCCAAGTTTATTACCATCACTGTTTCTAAGGGGAAAACCTGCATAAAAACGAATCTTGGGGTCTCCTGTTACCAATGGATTATTTATAAACCTTTCATCTTGGAAAGCATCATTAATAATTAATGGACTATTTTCTTTTATTGCATGGGTACAAAAAGACCAATCTCTTCTAGTTTCTGATATTTGAAGTCCTATTTTAGATTTAAACCATTGTTTATCTTTGTCTACCAATGTCATTAAAGAAATAGGCACATTACAGGTTGTAGCAGCAATTTTTGTAATATCGTCATAACATGATTCTGGCTTGGTTCCCAAAATCCTATATTCTGCTAAAGCTTTTAATCTCCTTTCCTCTTCTTCTTTTTTTGATACAAGATTCTGCATTAATCTTCACCAATAATTAAAACTTTAAAATTAAAGTTTCTCCAAAAAACTTTTTCCGTCTAATACTTAATAAAAAAAAGATAAACTTATTGAATTGTTACTTACTGATTTATTACTTATTAATTTATTATTGATTGATTTAACTTTGATACTGCCATCCCAGCGATCCATCCACTTGTCCAACAATGTTGAAAATTAAATCCACCAGTGATCCCATCAACATCCAAAACTTCTCCAGAAAAAAATAACCCTGGACAAATTAAGCTCTCCATACTTTTAAAATTAACCTCATTAATTTTTACGCCTCCGGAAGTAACAAATTCCTCTCCAAATGGACCTTTGCCCGAAATTATATATTTATCCCTCATTAGAGTATTTATCATTTTCTCTCTTTCATCCGCCAGTAAATCAGCCCACTTTTTCTCTTTATCAATACCTATTTTCTTCAATAAAAAAATCCATAATCTTTTTGTTAATAGTGGAACAGGTCTACTATTAATAAGATTTACCTTGCCTTTATTTAATCTTAAACAATTAATTTTTTCTTTTAACTCCTCATAACTTAAAGAAGACCATTTAATGATTAAATTAAATTTATATTTTTGGCTATAAAGTTCCCTTGCTGCAATTGATGAAAGTTTTAATACTGCTGGCCCACTAAACCCCCAATGCGTTATTAGTAAATCGCCTCTATTTTGAAAATTCTTATTGTTTAAATTAATTTCAATATCTATGCCCCTTATAGATACCCCACTACATTCATCCAAATTTGGTTCTTTTGTGGAAAAAGTAAAAAGCGATGGTAAAGGTTTAACAATGGTGTGTCCAAGATTTTGAGCTAATTTATATCCGCTTGGATTACCTCCAGTTGAAAGAATAATATTTTTTGCTGTTAACTTTGCTTTTTTAAGACTAAAAATATTAAATATATTATCTGGAGTTTTTGCAATATCTTTTACAAAAAATCTTGTTAGTATCTCTACGTTTTTTGATAAAGCACTTTTTCTCAAACAATCAATAACATCTGAAGAAGAATTAGACACTGGGAATACTCTTAGATCTTCCTCAATTTTTAATTTTAAACCTTTTTTCTCAAACCAATCGTATACATCTCCAGCAGCAAAACGATTAAATGATTCCAAGAGCTGAATTCCACCTCTGGGGTAATTCTCAATTAGTTCATTCGGTATCCATGTCGCATTAGTGACGTTACATCTTCCCCCTCCACTAATCCTTACTTTCTCCATAAGTTTTGTAGTTCCTTCAAGAATTATTATTCTTTTTACTCCATTTTCAGCAGCAGTTACTGCTGTCATAAAACCGGCTGCACCGCCTCCAACAACTGCTAAATCAAAAGGTTCCAAAAACTTATTATTTAATATGCTTCAATCTGATAATAGCAAGTAGTTATAAATAAAAATTAGTCTAAAAACCATAAAAAAATAAATATAAAACCTTAAAACTAAAAAATAAATAGCTACGATTCGCTAATTTTTAAATTTCTAGCAAAATCAACACAGTCGTTATTTTTATGCTTTAAGTTAATTAAATGAGTCTGCTATTTTCTTACGTTAAATATTCTGAGGCCAGTTTTCCTATGACTGGTCAATATACTGCTCTTCTTTTAATAACTTCTGTTATTTGGGTTCTACTTTGGTTTGGATATAGACAAAATAAGATAAATGATGAGATTAAGAAAAAAGAAAAAGAAGAAAGAATTAATGCGAAAGTTCAAAGAAGAAAAAAGTTAGAAAGTTTGTACCCTACTAATAAAAAAACTGTTTAAAAAAACTATTTTAGAAACATGAAAAAAAATAATTTCAAATCATTAATTCAGTACTTACCGGGGGTTTTGATTCTTATTTATGTATTCTTTTTAGCATTTACTCAATTTATAAAATAAAATTTTTAAAAATTATTCGTTTTGATTGGAATCCTTTCTGCTTTTGGAGCTGCTACTTCTTGGACATATGCGTGCTTTATTTGGCGCTCGCAAACTCAAAAATATAAATCAATAGATATTAATTTAATAAAAAATATAATAGCTTTTTTAATTTTTATACCTGCTTTTATCAATCTAAGTTCTACAACTGAATTAAAAAACATATTTATCCTACTAATTAGTGGAATAATAGGTATTGGTTTGGGTGATACTTTCTATTTAAAGTCACTACAAACAATTGGCACAAGAAAAACTTTATCTATAGAAACTCTTTCTCCGTTAATGGCAGCTTTATCAGGGGAATTTTTTATTAATGAAAATTTAACAACTAAATCATGGGTTGGAATAATTATAGTGACGATTTCGCTATTCATAATTCTCAGAAAAGGTAACGATTTTAAAGAGGAAAACTCCTCTTTCTCAGAAAAAAATAACTTTAAGGTTTTAGCTTTTCCTTTTTTATCAGTTTTATGTGCTGTTCTTGGAGGTCTTTTATCAAGGATGGTTTTTCTTCAAAGCAATTTATCTCCTTTCCTTACAACTGAAATAAGATTATTAGGTGCAATAATTTTTTTAATTAGTCTTAAAGGATTCAAGATTAATTTTTTCTTAAAAAACTTAGACAAAAAACAACAAAAAAGATTTTTTATTTCAATACTTCTTGGAACAAATGTAGGAATATTTCTACAACAAGTTGTGTTTAAAACCCTTCCCATAGGAATAGGATGGGCTTTATTAAGTATATCTCCAGTAATTTCCTTATTTTTTGCTAAGACTGAGGAAAGAGAAATTACCAAAAAAATAATATTTTTTACTTGTTCTTTATTTTTTGGCTTGACATTAATAATTCTTTAATCTCTGAGTTAATGTAATAAATACTCATGTTAATAAAAATCAAATTAAATAAAATTACCCTATAAACACTCAAAACAATGAAAACATTAAAGAAAAAAAGACTTGGCACATTGGAAGTTTATGTTATTTTTTTAAGTTGTATTTATGCAGGCTTTATAGGTTATAAATCTCTATTAAATGTTTTATTTACTTGTAATTAATTAATTCTTTCTAATGATTTAATCAACTTACCTCCATCTTGGTCATCATCATCATTTGAAGCGAAAAATAAAAAAAATATTCCTAGAGAAGCTATAGATAGCGAAATTGACAATACAGAAAGCTCATCCATAAATTAGAAATTTTTTTAATGATAAACGAAAAAAAATAAAAGACAGTAAAGAAATACACATTCTCGAAAATATATACTTCTCTTATTTGTAAAATGAAAAACAAATCCTAACTATTTCGTGAAAGTTCTAATATCTTCCCCCTGTAGTGCAAGCGTAATAATTCAGTATGGAATAAAAAGTTGGCCTATTTGGGCATGTGAGCCAAGCAAATTTAAATGTAATTACGATGATAAGGAAATTTGCTTAATTATTGAAGGCCAAGCGAAAATAAGTACCCAAAATGGTGACATTTATTTGATTCAAGCTGGAGATCTGGTTGAGTTTCCTGCTGGACTTTACTGCGAATGGGAAGTAACTAAAAGTATCAAAAAACATTATCGAATAGGCAGCTAAATATAAGAAAAAAGATTTTTTCTTTTTTATTGTTAAGTCAATACCGATAAAATATAGTTAATAAATAAATTCAAAAGGGAAACTAATATTATGCCTTTTACTGATCAAGAATATTTTGAGGTTATCGAAAAAAACGAAATAGTTAAAACTGCCTATGAAAACATTAAGCAAATTTGCTTTGATTTACAAAAACAAACAAATTGTCCTGAAGAGGATCTAAAAGATTTTCTTGAATTTATTTCTAAACAATGGAATAAGTAATAATTAACAAGCCTTCTTAAAAGGCCAGATTTAAATCTCAATTTAGTTTCCTGACTGAGCAAATTCTAATCTAATTCCTTCTTTGGTTTTGTATTGATACTGGAAGTTCCCTTAGCTGCAGAAACGAAGAAAAAGAAGCCTACAATTCCTGATATACCAAATATCGCAGCCAAAGGATCAAAAGTGAAAGAAAACATAGAATTTATAAAATCAAGATAAATAATAGTTTTTGAATCAAAATTGTACAATTATTGTTAAGTATTAAAAATAACAATTACACGATTCATTATGTCATTATTAGTTTCTTAGTAGGTAGATGAAATTATTATTCAAATTCATTTTGAAGCATAAAAAATCAATATATATCTAAGATTTATTCGTATGAAAGAAAAAAGTTCCAAAGAATATTTTTAGAAATATAGAATAAAACCACCCAAAGGATCCACATTTGTTGTTTCTTTAGATTAAACTCATTTCATGACTGAATTGTATTCTTCTTCATCTGTAATTCCATTTGCTGCTGTTGTTTGGTGTCTTTATCCAATAGCTGTTCTTGTAATCATCGAGTTACTACTTGGAGGTGGTTTCGATGATGACAATAACGATGATCAAGACGGAGGAATGTTAATACCTGCTTATTCTAGATCTAAAATTTAAATTTATTTTAAAATCAAGATCTTAAAAAAGTTAGTTCATGGCAAATAATTTTGATTTAACCCTTTTTTCTTTAATCACGCTTACCATTTTTATCCTTATTTCACTCTCCTGGTTAATTTTGAGAACCCTAAAAGAAGGCAGAAAAGCTTTAGGAGAAATAAATAAGGATAGATCATAAATAGCAATCATAAAAAATTTTAAAAAAAAGAAAATTTTTAATGAGATTTATTAAATTCTTAGATTTACAAGCTTTATTAACAAAAAATAAAAACCTAATAAAAACTTTTCTTTTGAAATATTCGAAATATCATAAAAAACTTTAATAAATATTAGAATTTAAAAAAAATTGTACAATTTTAGATTTATAATTAGCACTTTTGAACTAAAAGTCTTATTTTTTATAATTACTTTCTTAAACAAACATGCATCTAAATTCTTTACTTTATATTTGTTCTATATTTTTTTTCATTTACATAATGGCTCTATTTTGGAGAGACTTACCTAATCAAAAAAAAAATAAATAATAAATAATAAATAATAAATATTAATTTTGTTGCCTATCAAAATAAATTTAGTTATTAATTTAATACTGACTTAAATTTTCCCATATAAATGCTAAAAGAATCTTCAAATAAAAAAAAAGAAAACACCTTCTCAGAAACAACAAATATCACTAAAGAAAAAATAATTTGTAAAGACGGATTCTGCTCTCTACCACATCAAAAAGAGATCACAAAAAAAGATAAAAATGATATGAATTTTTTTGATCCTATCTTGTAAATAAAGTATATTTTCTTGAATTAAAGATTAAATAGATAATGTTTAATCAAATTATTTGAATTTATGTTTAAAGCCTTTTTAAATGCATATCAAGAGTATTGGATTAAAGCGACTGACTTCAAGGGATTTACATCACAAGCTGACTGGTGGTTTGTTCAATTAGCGAATCTGATAATTTCTTTCTTTACTTTTCCAATATTTTTTAAAACATTTGGTTTTAACGTATACGGAATTATTTGCATAATTCCTCAAATAGCTATTGATATAAGAAGAATCAAAGATTTTGGAAAGGATTGGAAATGGATTTTTATAAACTTAATACCAATTTTTGGATTGATCTTGTGGTTTTTCTGGTTAGGTTTTGGTAAGACAGGTCAAGGGAAAAAAAAATTTAAAAATTAAGTGTTTGTATATTAGCTTTTTATTTTTTTCTTTTTTTTAAAATCTACATATCTTATATTTTTTCTTAAAGATATTTCCTTTTTAAGAATTCTAAACACATGCAACTCGCATTCTGTTAATTTCAGAAACTGATCAAGAGTATCTTTATCTTCTTCATCAAAATTCTCGAAAACTTCTGAAATAGCAATTCTATTATTAGAAATAAAATCCTCTGCAACGTCTTCTGGTTTTTTACCCCAGTCGAAATCCTGAAAAGCCTCATAAGAATTTAGTTCTCTTGTTAGCCATTTAAACCATGGTTCACACCTATGATTTTTTTCATTTCTGATTTTCTTCATGAAAAAAAATTTTTTACTTATTTAATCATTATTAGTTATTAATTTTTTGACAGCTGTAAAATTACTCATATTTGATTTTTAATAAATTAATTAAGATAAACCTCAAAGTTTAGATTTTTACCAAAAATTTAATTATTAACTATAAAATTCTTTCAAGAATAAGTATTTATTACGCATTTTTTAATGTAAGAGATAGCTAGACTTGTATTTTAGTAAAGAAAATTGTCAATTCCATTTTATGACTTTCCCTCATCTCCAATTTTAATTATTGGTGCTCTCGGTATTGCAGTTGCAATAGTAGTTTTTTTTGTAGCATATCAAAAATATTTCAATTCACCTTTTAACAAGGAGCTTGCAGAAAAGAAAAAAGACCTAATTAAGGAACAAAAAGAATTAAATCAAAGATTAGAAAAAATAGAACAAGATTTAAAAAATTTATAAAAAATTACTTTTTTTATAAATGACATAATGATCTCGAATTCAAGACCTTAATTTTTTAAACAAGAATTATGGTCTATAAGAAGTTATGGATAAAGATCATCTTATTGAGTTAATTTCTAATAGCCTCATTTATGAGGTTAAAAATTCTGAATCAACTAAGAATCTAAGCGATTTTAAGAATTACCTAGAAAGATTAAATCTAGAACAATTGAGAACTATGTCTAAAGAATTTATTCTTTAGTATGGTGATTAAACATTTGTTTTTATTTAGTTAATAATCAATACTTTTTATAATTGTATTTTTTACAAAAATATTGAAGAAATATGCCCAAAGTAAAAAGAAGTGATTTTTTAATCCAGCCATTTCTAAAAAGAAATAATTTTAGAGCTTTATATCAAATTATTTCTACTATCTTCCCAATAATTTCTATTTGGTTAATTGTTTACCAAATAACAAATCAACCTTTTTCATTATTGATAAAAGGCTTTTTATTGATTCCTATTATTTGCTTTCTAACTCTATTCTCTTCGAGGACATTTTCATTAATGCATGATTGCGGTCATAATTCTCTTTTTTCAACAAGAAAATTAAACCGCTTTTTTGGATTTTTACTTGGTTTAGTAAATGGTATTCCTCAGAAATCATGGTCAATAGATCATGCATTCCATCATAGAAATAATGGAAACTGGGAAATTTATAAAGGTCCTATAGATGTTTTAAATCTTGAGGACTATAATTCTCTCACAAAAAGAGAAAAAACTCTTTATAAAATAAGTCGCAATTGGTTAATGCTTTTCCCTGGAGGCTTTTATTATTTAGTTTTAAAACCTAGGTTAGGACTCATAATAATCATCGTTAACTTTATTAAAGATATATTAAAAGAGACTTTTATCAAAATAAAAAACAGAGAAATTTCTAAACTTTTAGCTATAAATTCAAGAGTTAAACCACCTTTTTCAGATTATGGAGATAATTTTAGTGAACTATTTGAATTAGTAATAAATAACATAATAGTAATTACAGGGTGGATTTTTATGTGCAAATGGTTAGGGGTTGTTTTTTTCTTATCATTTTATTCTTTGGTATTAACTCTATCAGCTTCAATTTTAATATGTGTTTTTTTTGTACAGCATAACTATGAAAATGCATATGCTAAAAAGACGAAAAATTGGGATATTGTTGACGGGGCGATTTTAGGTAGTAGCAATTTAGTTATACCTAATTGGCTAAATTGGTTTTTAGCAGACATATCCTTCCACAGCATTCATCATCTCTCCGAGAGAATACCAAATTACAACTTAAGAGCTTGTCATAAAGCAAACATTCATTTGCTTTATCACTCAAAGTATTTGAAATTAAGCGATTTTTCAAACTGCTTTAAATATATTATATGGGATAATAAAAATGAAAAATTAATCCCAATAAGTTATTACCTAATTTAATCTTCTTCTCAATTTTCTTTTCAGAGGAGTACAGCTATATGCATGAGTACCAATAGATGGAGGCAAGTCATTCTTTAAAGGATGTACGATAGCGTTAGCCATACTCTCAAACATTTTAGAAAGCCAATTAATTAATGATTTCATTTGAAAATCTAAAAGTGGACTTTTTTTATCATCTAACTAAATTGCTGAAAAGTAAATCAGTCTTTATGCTGATTTTTTCAAAGATTTCTTTATAAAAAACATTATAAATAATAAAAATTATTGCTTCCTTTATCTTGTGAAACAAGTATATCAGTAACTTTTTAAAGGTAAACTAAGTGCAATATAAATTTAGTAAATAATACTTATTTTTTCAAATTCACTTAATAAATCAAATTATTGAACATAATTTCGTGCTATATCTCTATTCCAAATAAATCTACTAATATTATGAATGACTCATTTGTTTCTACGAACCAGAATACAGAAATAGATTCTATTAGTTCATATTTTGATTGTATTACTGAATGCAGTATTGTTGATGGTCATCAAGAATGTATTACTCGTTGTTTAGAAATTCATTTAAAGGGTGGAGAGCAAAATGAATAAAAAAAACTACCCGCAGAGAAAAACTACTTTAAAATGGAACTCAAATGGAGAGCTTTCTGAAATTGATATGTTAAGAATTTTAGAGAAGATTTCATCTAATGATCTTAATCAGTGTGAATTGACATGCAATTCTGATCAAGTTTAGAAATTATTAATATGAGAACTTAATTAATTAATAAATTTATATTTTTACAAACAAATTAATCACAAATATCTTTACAACATTATTTCTTCAAAGCCCATGAAAAAAATGAGGTCAATTAATATTTCAAAATCTTTTTGAAAAAATTTATTCATTCCGCTGATTAAAAAGCAGCCAAAGCAATTTTCCTTTACATTAATACCTATATATACGAGTTTTTAATTAATATTGATACTGTTTTAAAGTACTTTGCAGAAATTTACAAATTAATTTTTAGAAGAAATATCTTTTTTTTGGAATGTTTTGTTAATTTCCTTTTTCGTTATTTCAATTGGTTTTATCATTCCTGAATCGCCGTGAGTTGGACAATAATATGTCATTAGCATCCATTTTTTTTCTTCATCCATGAAGTTCTACTCCCATTTAATGATTATTACTGAATAATTAAACAGGACGGATTTTGGAAAATGAATATTTTTAATCTTTTTTTCTCTTTTTCTTAATAATTTATAGATGTTTTGAAGCAATCATCACTAAATAGATATAAATACGCATGACTTTTAAAAAAAATCCTGCTATTTATTAATAAATTCAAAATTATTTCATGTCTTTAGAATCTATATTAATGGTAGTTGCTCCAATCTGTCTTTTTACAGTTGGAGTGATAGTTTTACCTATTTTGGTAAAGCCTCGTAAACAATCAGGTCTCTCAAAAAGGTACATTCGTGGTCTTTAAATAAGTTTTAAATAGAGGCAGTGCAAAAAATAACTATATGAATAAATTAAAAAATTTCGATGAAATTATAGAATCAAAATTTTTCGACCTAAATTGATCTGTTCTAGGGTGAAATGTAGCTTTTGGAAATCCTATTGACAAAGAAAAATGACACAATCTTTTAATAAGAAGATGCTGTGATGGATAATAGATACCATAAATTGATTTTTATTTAACAAAATTCTTACTTAACAAAAATTTGAGAAATATAAAATTTTCGGGCCTTAAAGGCAAAGCGCTTGTAATAAGGGAAGATGATATTCCAAGCATAAAAGAATTTAAGGATGTTATCCCAAAACATTATTTTAAGTGCAATACGAAAACTTCTTTAAGATATCTTTTACAATCAGCTTTAATTCAATTTTTAGTAGTTGCAACAGGTTTATCTATTCCGTTTACTCCAAAAATGATTCCAATTTGGATCATATACTCATTAATATCAGGTACCACTGCAATGGGATTCTGGGTAATTGCCCATGAATGTGGACATGGAGCATTTTCAAAAAACAAAACTTTGGAAACCATAACTGGATATTTACTACATTCATTACTCTTGGTTCCTTATTTCTCTTGGCAACGTTCTCATGCTGTTCATCATAGATTTACAAATAATGTAACCAATGGTGAAACTCACGTTCCTTTAGTCATTGATGGAAATGAATTTACAGAAAAGGGTGGAGGAGACAAAGAATTACATTTTTCAAATTCTATAGGTAAAAAAAATTACGGAATACTTCAACTTATTTTACATTTAATATTTGGCTGGCCTGCTTATTTACTTACTGGTAGTACTGGAGGTGTTAAATATGGAACTTCTAATCATTTTTGGCCAATAAAACCATTTTCCAAAGCATTATGGCCATCAATATGGGCTAAGAAAGTTTGGATATCAGATATTGGTGTAGTTTTAACGTTATTGGGTATTTTTTACTTTGTTTTAAAGTATGGATTATTCGCTGTCATTGCAATGTATATTGGTCCTTTGTTGGTGGTAAATAGTTGGTTAGTAGTTTATACATGGCTTCATCACACAGATTCAGATGTACCACATCTCTCAAACAAGGGATTTTCATTTATGAAAGGAGCCTTTCTATCTATTGACAGACCTTACGGGAAAATCCTTAACTTTTTGCACCATAATATTGGTTCAAGCCATGTGGTACATCATGTCTGTCCAACCATTCCTCATTATCAAGCTAAAAAAGCGACCGTTTTAATAAAAAAAGCCTTTAAAAAGGTTTATCTTTTTAATCCTGACCCAATACCCAAAGCTCTTTGGAATATTGCTTGTAACTGCGTTGCTGTTAAGTCAGAGATGAAGGAAGGGAAAGGAAGATATATTTGGCAAGCTTCTTACAATAAAAGAGCATTAAAAACATAATAAATAAAAATCCTTTCATCACATTAATTTACGCAAATCTGAAAAGAATATAAAAGAATCAGTATTATCCTAGTTTTCATCCTAAGAATTACTTTAGTTAATAAATTCTATTTATGAGTGGAGACAATTTGCATGGTAAACAGCCTATTAAATTTTATTCAGAGGAAATGACTTTAACAAAAGTAGAATTATTAGAGAGACAACTTAGTCTGGGAGAAAAAGTTTCTAACTTAGATGAAAAGCATAAAGAGTGGAGTAGAAAACTTTCAAGTTGATAAGTTATTAAAATACTTCAAAGTATAGTTATAGATCTTTTAAATTTAATTAAAAACCTTCCTATAAATTATTGAAAAATTATTTGCCGGCATACCAATAACATCTTCTTGAAAAAAGCCATTTTTTTTACCTTCTTCGCTAACTTCCTTAAGATTTCTAATCCCCCAAAGATCATTCTGCATTTTTAATGAATTATCAAATAAATAGTTACTTTTACTTGTATGCTTATTACCAATTCTAAATGGTCCATACAGTATCAAAAATTGTCCTTTTTTTAATAATTTTGCCGACTCTCTAAAGAGCGCAACTGTACAATTCCATTCTGCTACATGAATCATATTAATAGAAACTATACCTTGCAAAGAATTTACTAACTTCAGTGGAATTTCCCAAGGAATTTTTTGTACATCTAGTATAAGAGGTTGGGGCATTTTCTTATTTAAATTTTCATACTCAATCCAAGAACTTATACTTTTTCTATGGACTAATTCTGGATCACTTGTTTGCCACATCACTTCTGGAAAACGTTTTTGAAAAACTACTCCGTGCTCTCCACTACCACTTCCAATTTCCAATATTGAACCATTTCTCTTTATAATTTTGGATAGTACATCTCCAATACAGGCTCTGTTTCTCTTGGTAGCCGGAAAAAAAAGTCTATTTTCCAAAATGAAAATAATAAGGAAACATAGTAAAAATTATTATTTTAATATTCTCTTTATTTCACTTTTCTCAATTTAGGAGTATTAAAAAACATTATCTTCAGGCTAGAGAACAGTATCGCAAATGTTAGAGCTGGCAAAATATAAAGTATTAAATCAGAATTAACCAGTGAAGGGATTCTTGCGAAAATTAAATGCATGTAATAAGAAGCAAATGACAATGGTTTCTTTTCATCTAATTTATTAATAGCAAATATTTGAATCCTAAAACTATATTTTTTTTAAACTAAGAATTTTAAATTAAAAGAGTCAGCCTGTATCCCTACTAGCTGACTCTTAAAATAATTTTAATTTAATTTAATTTCAATTGAGGATTAAATCCTATAAAGAAAAAACCCTAAAATCATATCGCCTTTACCAAATTTAGAAATTCATATAGTCAAAAAGCATACTTAGATACATAAGTGTCGCATAATTGTCATTATTGAAAGTTAATTGGCAAATTTGAGAACTTTTCTTTACATTAATAAATGAATATGTTATATTTGTTTACAAATTACTTAAAAAAAAATGACTCCAGAAGCAGAACGTTTTAATGGTTGGGCAGCAATGCTAGGTTTTGTTGCAGCAGTTGGTGCATATGTAACAACAGGCCAAATTATTCCAGGTTGGTTCTAATGAATAATGAATCCAAGGTTATAGAAAAAGAAAAAATCGTGGCTGAAAAGCTAAATGGTAGATTTGCAATGTTAGGCTTTGTTGCACTACTCGGAGCTTATTTGACCACAGGTCAAATTATTCCCGGTTTCATTTAATCAAATAACTAAAATTTTTTTTGAACCAAGTCTTATGCTTGGTTCTTTTTTTATCTAAACTAAACTTCGGCGAAAATTGTAGTCTCAATATTTACTAACCACATTGTGGTATTGAACTACAAAATCAGTATAAAAACTCTACCGTAATAAAATTAATAGAATTAGATTTAATTTATCTATTTGAGGTAAATCACTTGGCAAACCTAAGTTTAGAGATTTCATTTTGGCTAATTTTATTAATTTACATTAGCGCAAGGTTCACTCAAACCAAGAAAGGTTATAGGAACCAACAATATTAAAATAAGAAATTACACAACTAAAATTTGAGAAAGATCCTGCACAATTAATTCAAATAAAAAATGGTAAAGGAAAGAAAGATTAATTTCATTTTTTTTCTTTTGCAAAATTTAAATTTTCCAATAAATAATGCTAAATTTTTAAACTAATCGTATAAATTTATGAGAGTAAAGCTTGAACCTGATACAGCATTTATCGGAAAAAAATTCGCATATATTTTCTTAGGAATAATATTTGGCCTTAATGCAATAATATTTGTTTGGTTTTTCTTATTCTCTAATTTGAATTAATATAAAGTTTCTAGAAGAAATAAAATTACCTTGTTTGAAAATTTAAATTTAAAACGAATAATATTCAATTTAAAAAAAAGAATATATAAGCTTAATAAAATTAACTATTAAAATATTCCTGGTATTATCTGACCAGTTGTTACGTAAGCACCTAACAAAGCAACAAAACCAACCATTGCCCATCTTCCATTAACTTTTTCTGCATTTTGAGGATATCCATCGTAGGATACTGATTCATCAATATAAGGTCTAGTTTCTGATGGGAACATATTTTGTCTTCCGCCTGATTCTGTTGTAACTCCTGTTTTTGACATTAATAAAATTATAATTGTTAATTAAAGTAACATAAATATTAACTTATGTAAAGCAAAGTCTAATTAATATTAATGAATAAGCAGTTATGGGTCGATATGTGACAGTTTTGTTTAAAAAGATTTAAAAAAATTTCATTAAATCCTTCTTTTGAACTACTAAGCAAAAAATCCACAATAATAAGCATTTATACTCACAATAAGTAATTTTACTTATTAGAATATTTGAAGCATTTAGGAAGTGCTTAACTGGTTAATTTCATAAATACGAATTTAACTAGGTCGTCATGAGCTTGCAGGTGGGATTCTTGCAGGCTTTTTTATTTTTTAGATAATAAATGAAACAACCAATTTTATAGTTTTCATGATTAGACATTCAGGTGTTAAATTACTGCCAAATATTTTTTTTATTGCTAAATAAAAAATAAACTAATAAAGGCGCATGTCTATAGATTTTATTCTCATTCCTTCATGTATTATTATTATCCTTTTTCTTTTAAAAAGAGAACAAATAAATCAAAAGGCTAAGTAATTTTATTAATTGATTAAGGATCCAAAGAATGCTCTAAATACTTAATTGCTTATTTCAATTTAATAGATGAAAAAACTAGCTATTTTGTGTTGAACTTAATGATCATTTAAGTTCTTTTTCAAAAGAATCTAGGTTGAAATTTTACTTAAAATTAATTTGTCCCAATATAATCTTGAATTATTAATTTGCTCTAATTTTTGTTGGCAATGTATGCACTTACATTCTTTTAATAAAGTTTTATTTTTCATTAATTTCCTCCTTTTTTTTAAATAAACAAATTCTTTGTCTTAATGCAAGAGATAAAAAATTATTTTTTAATTAATTGGAATATTAAAGAATACAAGGAGGGATCTCTCAAGTAAAAATTTTATATTGGTATACAAATCATTGATATTTTATAATGCAAGAAAAGACAGCACAAAATTAAATAAATTCCTTTTGAAACTTTCAAATCAATCATTCATTAAAAAAACCATCAATAAAATACTAACCCCCTGGTATTCAATACCTTTGATTGATAGATGGTTATTAGGACAAATGATACCCCCTATGATATTTGCCATTTCTGCTTTTACGGTTATTTCATTATCTGTTGGCGTGATGTTCGATCTTATAAGAAAAATTGTTGAATATGGTTTGCCTCTGTTTTTAGCCTTAAAAGTTCTTTTTTTTAGTTTGCCCAGCTTTTTAGTTTTATCATTCCCTATGGCAGTTTTGCTCACTACATTATTAGCTTATGGAAAACTATCAAGTAATTCTGAATTGCTAGCACTTAAATCATTGGGAATAAAAACTACAAGAATTATTTCTCCAGCCATTGCACTTTCAGTATTTATGACTGGGTTGACTTTCTATTTTAATGATAATTTAGTCCCCACAAGTAATAAATTGGCTGAAACAACATTAAGAGCAGGTATTGGCATTTCCTTTAGCGAAGAAAAAAGAAAAGAAAACATCATGTTTTCAAGATACGGTTCTAGAGTAGACGCTGCAACTAAAAAACCAACTAAAAATAATTCTCAACTTACTCATATTTTTTATGCTCAATGGTACGAAAACAAAATAATGAAAAACGTTACAGTATTGGATTTTTCCAGAGAAGATATTCAACAAATCCTCAAGGCAGACACCGCAAAATTTGACAAGAAAAACTCTTCTTGGATATTTTCTGAAGGAAGTATTCTATCTATTGCTCCGAGCGGGCAAACTACTAATATTAAATTTAAAGAATACACATATCCTTTCGTAGAGGGGCCATTGGAGTTAGCAAAAGTTCCTAAAGATGCTACTGAGATGACTCTGAAGCAAGCTTTAGAAGCAGAAAAAATATATAAAAAAACTGGGAACCTAAAAGAGATAAGAAGAATTCAAGTCCGCATTCAAGAAAAATTTACTCTTCCTTTTGCATGCTTAGTATTTGGTTTAATAGGAAGTAGCTTGGGATCAAAATCTAATTTAAGATCTTCTAAAAGTCAGGGATTTGGATTGAGCGTGATACTGATATTAATTTATTATGTTATGTCATTTCTATTCAGTTCATTTGGTGTAAAGGGTTTATTACCTCCAATTTTTGCAGCTTGGTTGCCTGTCTTTATATCATTGGGAGGAGGATTTTATTTCTTGAGAAAATCAAGTTCTTTGTAATATTTTTATATGTATAGTTAAACTAAAAATTTAATAAAATTATTACAAAACTTAGGACTAAATTTTTTAGAACTTATCTATTCTTTTATATCCATACCAATCAGGATAATTAGTTTCCTCAAGTAAATTATTTTCTAAAATTAATTTTATTTCCCAACTACCTATATTTTTAATAAGTTGACTATCATCACAAGTAATTAACGTTTTTAGAGATGCGATATCATCTTTATGCTTTTTTTTACAACCACTAAGCCATTTAGATTTAGCTTTATTTTTTGCCTCTAAGGAACTTGAAGCCACGACTAAACCAAATTCATGTTTTTCTTGCATTGAACTTGGATCATAACCTCCAATATTGACAAACCATAAATTTTTTTTTTGGTTATTTTGATTAATTGATTGCTTATTTTTTATATTATTTTTTTTAAAATTTTTCAAATATATCCTATAACCATCTACATATTCTATTTTTTTATAACTATCAATATGTAAACCATCAATTGATCCAAACCAATCCTTTCTCAAAGTATCGTACGTATCCTCAATTTTTGCTCCAACAACCCATCTAACATCATGTAATTCAATATTAGCTTTTCTTGCTCTTCCCCCAAGCACAATCAAATATAGAAAATTATTTTCCAATTTTTCCACTTTTAATAAATAAAATTTACTAATAATTAAAATTATAAAAATCTACCCTAGAGATTGTTTTACTCAGTGAGAGATTCTCTTAATTAAACCAACCTTTTTTCTTTGCTTTGACTTTTGGTGAAGTCTGAATCTTAGGGGCTTCGTCTACTCTACCTTTAATAATCATTAGGGGGACAATCGCCCATAGTGCTAAAAATAATATCCAAAACAAGTAGATGTTCATAATTTTAGAAAAATAATAAAGTCATAATAAAGTCTATATAGTAAGATTCGTGAGTTTCTTTTTAAAGTTCTAATTTAAATGTATAATCAGATATTTTTTTTAAATTTCAGAAAAAAATTATTAAAAGATTTTATATTAATTTTAGGATAACCTTCAA
The DNA here is from genome assembly GCA_003280575.1 of Prochlorococcus sp. AG-355-P07. GTDB lineage: Bacteria > Cyanobacteriota > Cyanobacteriia > PCC-6307 > Cyanobiaceae > Prochlorococcus_A. Next base: position 40,085 of record QCEN01000005.1, read on the forward strand.
AAATAAAAATTTGAAATTTTTAATCGCGTAATTAGAAATAATTAATTGTACTCAACAAAACCACTGCTTTGCTAAAGGATGTGCAGAGTGCACTTTTTATATTGACACGATAAAAAACATTTCGTGAATGTTTAAAAGATAATTGATCTTATCTAAAATTTATTCAACAAATTTAAAGACGAATGAAAAAATGTGATTTATGTTATGAGCCAGATAAAATTCACTTCAGAGTTAAATCCATAATTCATAAAGACTGGATTTTTTGTTGTAAAAAATGTTGGAGTGAAATTTCCAAACATAAAAATTATTCCTACGGTGGCACAAGAAAGTCAAAATCGTAAATTCTCCTTAAAACTAACTTAATTTTAATATCACGAAGAAAATAATTTATTCTTCATAAATTTTTAGCTTTGTATTTATTTTTGGCTTCCTAATATTTTTTATTTTTTCTCTCTTAATTCTGGGAAGCAATTTGCAATATGAATTAATTCATAAACCTCTTTGCTATCGTATTTTTTATTAGGAATTCCACTTCCTACTTCTAAACCTATATCTTTCATCTTCTTTAATATCAATTCTTGTCTTTGCAAACTTGACATAGACTTAAATTTTTTAATTCGTTCTTCTTTATTCACAAGATAAAATTAAGTTAAATATTAATTTTGAGGTTATATTAATTAATGATTCATTAAATAAGTGAGAAAGCCAGTAAATGTAAGTAATTTAAATCCAATAAAAAAAGGCAAATATTTTTTTACCTTTTTGCCAAAGGGCGATAATTTGTTTAATGAATTAATCATGATCTACATTAAAAGACTAATTTTTAAATCATCCTAACGAATTTTTTTTAAAATTATCCTATTTCGATTTGTACATTTAAAAGAGTAGATTTAAACTAGAAGTATTAAGTCCCTTATTTTTATGAATGACAAAGAAACAATAATTTCATTATTAAATGAATTTGCTAATCCAAAAAATATGGCTTTATTTTTTGTTGACAATGCGACTCCAGATTTTTTATTCATAAGACCGAGTGGTAATCCAATAGATGCAAAGGGATTTGAACAAATGATTACTGGTGATATAGTTCAAGAAAAGGCAGAAATAACCAAAATTCACCGATTCGAATTTTTAAGTGAACACATAGTAATGTGCATTTTTACACTAGGTTCAAAATTTACTTATAAAGGAACACCTAATGATGACTTACCAACAGTTACGTCAATTTTTAAAAAAGTAAATAATGTTTGGAAAATTCACTGGATGCAAAGATCTACAGGAAATTCTGATTTATCTTTATGGGATTAGCAAAGTTAATAGCCCTTTTAATGGTGCTACTACTTTTAAGTAGTTCTTTTGTTGGTTTAATTTTTTATTTTATAAATTAAATAAATTAAAGAATATCGAGTAAATATTTCTTTTTTAGAAAACAATTGCTTCTTTTTTGCTATTTACTTTGATTTTCAGGTAAAAATAAAAACTTTAGACAGACTTACGCCTATATCTAATGCTAATAAAGCAATTAGTAATTTACTCATTTTCTAGAACTCTCAACAATTTTTTTGTAAAGTTCTTCAGAAATAGGTTGCATATCCTTCCAAAAATCTAGTTACAAATTAGTTATTTTAAAATTAATTTCTCGTTACTAAATATACGAATATAAGAATTTTTAAATAGGTAAAAAATATATTCACAATAAGTTTTTCTTATAACGTATTAATAAATACTGATTTCAAAAACTTTAATAAATATTGAAACTTTTTTAAAGGAAATTAGAAATCTTATTTCAAGTAAATAGAACCTCTATAAGTAAGCTTTATCACTTTTTCTTCTTGTTTTCTACAGTATACGAAGGACTTTCCATTGAAATACATGTTAACCATGATGCAGCTCCTAAAATTGCTCAAGTCCCCGTCCTATGGCTTGAGTCGTACTGCGGTCTATCAAATGGTAGATCGGACGATTTTGTAGTTATCACTACAATCCAGTTATAAAGTATTTATACTTAGATGTCAACAATTTTTAGACTCCAAACTTAAATTTAAAATCAGATTCTGCCCCCACAAACTCCTTTAAAAGAATGTAGAACATATAACTACGAGTAACTCCCATAAAAATTGAAAGAAATGCTAGAACCACACAAATAGGGCAATGTGGGAATCCCATTATTTATTTTCCAATATAAATTTTAATTCAGCCTCTGCATTAAGAATATCAATTCTTCTCTTTAGTAGTTTAAAAAATTTAATTATTTTTTTCAAGATTAAACCTTTCTTAGGTATCAACAATAATATTATTCTAGGAATGCATATATCAATGAGCAAAAATACTGTATCCATTGATATAGCTAAAGTTTTGTAGCAATTTTATACAATAAATAACCCCAAAATATGCTCAGATACTCTTAATCAATAAACCAATAAAGGCTAATTCAGAATCGACTATGGCTATAGATAATCAAACTCCCTTGCAGTGCTATTTTTCTTTTACTAAAAAAATAGAGCGGGTTAAAGTCCAATACTCCGCGAAGATTTAGTCCGCTGCCTAAAGCCTGAGAATATAAATTAATATAAATTAATCTAATTATAAATCTATGATTTATGAAATAAAAATCTTGTTTGCTTAATAAAATTTTTGTATATTAAAACTACAAAAATTATGAGTTTTTTTAAATTATTTACTTATTCCTCGTGGAGAAAGCATTAGTAAATTACTTTTACTGGTTACTAATAAGGTCTACCGAACCTTATATTATGGGAAATCATCTATATCTCTAGAAGTCACCTAAATCAATCAAAAGTTTCTCTTGATTTTACAAAGTTTTTTATTTGAAGTTTTTAATTTTTAAATTCATAGCTATTTTGACATTTAAATAACTTATATAAGTTAAGTTGGTTAATTATCTCTATTGCAAATAAAGATGAGGTTGTTAATCTTTCACTTAAAGAAGACACTTAATTTCTTAAACTGATGCAATTTAATCATTTAAATTCCAACGAAGATGATGGCCTTATGTCAATAGAAGATTTAAGAGCTTTACGTCTACGAAAAAAGAAAATTGAAATTGATAAGAAAGCCAGAAAATACATCCTGGATATAAATCAAAGATACAGAAAAATTAGTAACCGCAAAAGTAATAACTTTTTAAGGAATATGAACCCTTTTAAGAAGGCCGCATAAATTGTTAATCTTGATTTTGTTAATTTGTTTAACTTTGCATCTTTCAGAGTAAGATTTTAATGGTGTTTCTTTGGAAGAGTTTCACCAAGAGGGGGCAATTTTTGGCCCCTTCTAACCGAAGAAATTTTTAATTGAAACGCGTTTAAAATAGACAGTAATTTACAGTAGAACTAGACTTAGAGTGATAAAATCCTCTTTTTTTATGTTTAATAGATTTATTTTTGAAAAGATAATGACTCTTCTTATTTCTCTTTTCAGCTGATGAATATTTCCCCACATTTATTAATTGATGCTGTAATATTAAGCGCTGCCCTTACGATAACTTTAGTATTAAGAGCAAAAGGTAATGCTTCTAGAAAAGAAAAAGAAAATAAATGATTAATAAAGAAGAAGAAAAAGAATTTAAAAAACCTAAATTATATAAATTTTGGAACTTTCTTATTTATGGAAGTTCTATTGCTATTGGAGCTTTCTTAGTTTATTTATATTCTGCCTATATATTTATAAATAAATGACGTACATTTACGGCATAGCGATTACTTATGGGGTTCTTAGCCTTTTATTGCTTGGTGGGTTTGCATACTTTACTTTTAAAATGAAACGCTAATTTTTATGCCCTCTTAAATGAAAGATTTCTTAGATAAATTTTTTGATTTATTTGAAGAATCAAATATAAAAAAGAGAAAAGAATTCAATTAATAAAGTTCAAAGTAAATCCTTTATTTTTTTTAAATAACAAAGACACAAAGCACAAAAACTACATTGAGCAGCAAGCTAATTGTCTTAGAAGAGATCGACATAAATTAAAAAGGTTTTTGTACTCATGTGTAGGAGTGCGGAGTTAACCCTGAAACCGCTAGGTTCAATTCCTTTCAAATAAGAAGGAAGAGCCCTATATCATTTATACCGAATTTATTGCTTTAAGAAAAGGGGGTTATAACTTCCTAGTAGAAATAATGCATAGCTAAAAAATTATTTACTATTAGGGTCACCTTGTTTTCCTGTTGATTTAATAAGGATTAATAACATTAAATCAAATCCTAATCTATTAAGTATTTTCTACGTTGTTTTTATTAAAGTTTCTGATTTAAATGAAAAAAGCTATAGATATTTTTATGGAAAAATCATTTCTAAATTTCATTTATTGGGTCTTAGTAAAATCATCTGAGAGCTACTATGGCGACTCAATGAAAACAGAAATACCATATACTCCTTATTTTTAGATTTGTAGAACCTCATTAGAAGATTAAAATTTCGCTAAGATCTTAGCGTATAAAGGGAGCCTAGTTATTGGCTAATGAATAATGTGGCAGTAATCATAGAAATGGATTTCAAAACCCCGTAAAAAAATGTTCACAATATATTCATTATTAAATGGCTTCACCTTCGAGTTGGGAATTCTATAAAGAAGAACAATCTAAGACTTTATGGGTCCATATTTGTACCCAGGATTTAAAAGGTGTAGCTATTTCAATTAATAAATGGTGGAAGACAAGATATCCAGATTTCAAAATGAGAATAGTTTCTAAAAAAGAATTCGAACATATAAAAAAGCATGAGCAGCAAAAGCTGCAACAAAATTAATCTTTGGTAAATTTTAATGCTAAACATTTTAACTATTCAGCTAGTATCTTTTTAGTACATTAATAAACAAATGAATTCCGCATTTGCAAAAGTCTCAAATTTGAAAGTTAATAGGGTTTCTAAAATAGCCATTACTATCGCATCATCAACTTTCTTCTTATGCGCATTAGGTCAAGCACCAATTTTCAAAAATATTCTTGCAGGTGCTTTCTCTTGTTCTGGCTAAAAAAATACTTGTTCACAAGAGATGCTGAGAATCTAGAGTAAATACTGATTGACAGTCGATCTAAATTAATGGGCAAGAAGCCCCTTTTTCTAATAGCAAAGTACACTATCCGCTTTAATTGATTCTTCGACTAGAACATCTGGCATAACAAACTCTGCAATATATCCATCTAGAAGCTTCTCATCGTAACCCCTAGATTTAGCAGACATTCCTGAGACATATATGGTAATTTTTGAATTCTTTAAATTTTGAAGATGTTCGTATAAATCTCCAGTACCTTGACCAACTATTTCACCAGCTTTTTTGCAATTTAATATTTGTACACCGTCTCCTGCTAGAAAAAGTGTTACTTTATGATCGTTTTTTTCTGCAGTGAGGGCAACCAATAAACCTAAAGTTATTTGATTTTTGGATTCTAAACCACTGTAAATATGAACTAAAACTGTATTGTCGGTAATGATAGACATTTAATCCTCACTAAATTTTGTTTTTATATCCTAAATAAAATCTATTTTCATTAGCTGTTTTTTTATGAAACGCTTACTACTTACATATCTAAAAGCTAGTAATTGATTGAGGATCTATTTTAGAGAGTAAACAATCCACTTTTTTTGATGAGAAACAAATTTAAAAGATCAGCTTTTTTTATATGTCTGATGACCTTTTCTATCGAATATCACTAATCGGATTTTAGTTATTTTTAGCTCAATGGTATTTTTCCTAACGAAATATAGAGAAAAAAAAGTTAATAATATAAGTCAGATTTCCATGTCTGAACAGATTAAATTTTTAGAGCATTAATGCAAAGATTTATAATTTCACCGTTATTTGCTTTGTCTAGGTTTTTTATAAATATTTACGGAATATTTTTAAAGTTTTTTCTTCAATTAAATGGTGGTTATTGGTCAAGAATTGGTTTAGCCGAAAATATTACAAAGGAAAGAATAAAAAAAAGAAGATTATATATCCTCCCTTTTTATATTCTTCTGGCTTTATTGTTTGGATTACTATCTGCTTTATATTGGTATTTTGTTATTCTTCATGTACCACTTTCAATAGAAAGATATTTAAGTCCTTTGAATAACAATATTGCTTTAATAATTGCTTTTGCTACTTTCTTTGGTTGGCTTTATATTCTTTGTAAAACAAAAAAATAAAATGCTTAATAAGAGATGATGTGGTCCTAGAATTAAAGATTTAATTAATCATGATTAAATCAATCTTAAGGATTCATGCAAAATATTTGAAACCGATTACTTTATTTATACGACAGTTCTGGTGATCGACTCGACCAAGGTTGACCAACTAGATCTTCACTAGCCAATGGTCTGCAACACCAAGGTAAATTAACTTTTCTAACCTTCACGGAAAGTAAGTTAAGTGATCAGAAATTAAACTCTTGGGATTAATTCTGAACTATCTTAAAAATAAAGTCGTTTGTAAAGCATGAAGAAGTGAGAAATCACTTTTACTTCCAAAACTAATTTCTAAGAAAATTCTTAATCTGATTATTAAATAGATCTCCTTTCTGTCGTCACCATAAAAAAAAAGACCTATAACAAAGTCTTTTTTTATGTCTTAAATTTTATTGATTTACTGTTAATCCACAAATAACTAAATATTTTTATCTCACTCTTTCACAATCAGTTAATGCTTTTTCAAAAGTAGAAAAGAAAGTACAAATGCTATTCAATGCAACCAACAAAAGAACTACTGATCTTCCATGTTGATTTAATTGAAGTGTTCTTTGAGTCATACTCTTAATAATCTTCGTTGTAATCGGATGGACTACCAGTTAAAGAACAAACAACTGATTCCTCTTTTTTCATTTCTTTTATTTCCATTATTGGTCTGCCCATTTTCTTAAGAACATCTATATCTTCTTTAGTCTGACAGCGAGCAATTATGTTTCCTTTTTGATCAAAGCAACTGTAGTAAGTCATTTTATTAAATGCAATTTAAAGTTTATGGTTGATTTCAGTTGTAGCAATGCAACCGACTCATGACAACCATATTTCTAATTTAGGTCAGCCATAGATTTAAATGACTAAAAAAACATACCTCTTTCCGTACCTAAATGTTCCTCAAACCGCACACATTAGATACGCAGTATTTTAGTCAAATCAATTAGAACAACGATGTAGCTAAACAAATATACAATGAGAATTTATGAGTGGAGATTTCGAAACACTTGAAATTAATCAACCAAAAATTACATATTTAAAACCAGATGACAATACATATTGGTTAGACAAATTAATTAATAATATTGAGGACATGAAGAACAAGATATCAAAAGATTGCTAGAAATTTAAGAAAGAAACTTTTTTATTAGATCTATAGTTTGAATGAGAAGCAATTCAAAAAAGAATTTAAATTTTGTATTTAAGGTAACCGCTTTTTTGTGAGCATTATTCAGAATAGGAGTCCGACTATTTTTTTATGCAAAAAAATTCAAATGAAAATTCTTATAAAAAAAGAATTGAAAATATAGAAAAAGGAAAATCTTATTTAAAAAGTAATGGATTTTTTAAATCAAAATCTAATCTATTTGAAGACATACAAAAATTTTTTTATAAAAGGTAATTTTAAAAAATTTTTTACTTTTGATTTATTAAATTTCTCTATAAGCAAGCCATCACATAAAAGAACGAAAGACTTGAAAATGTTAGGAGAAAAAAGAATGGGTCAATTTTCTATAACTAAATTTAATCCCAAGAATCCTGCAGTGAAGCTAATAGCAGCAAAGATTACGAACTCGATTGAATCTCTCGGGGCAGAGTTCATAAAAAACTGATTTGAGTCATAATTTTATGACTGGAGAGAATCTCTTAAATCAAACTTTTCAGCTTTTTCAATTTGACACTCAGTATCATCTTCAGCGCATTTGATTTCAGCTTTTTTGTTCATGTGGCTACTACAACCGCCTGCTATAACTGGTAAACCGGTCGTAGCCGTAAAACCTGTTAAACATACAAAGGCTATAAAAGGAAAAAGTCTTTTCATTAAATTGTTACTTTATGTAAACTTATTATGTTACATAAAAAGCTCAAGCGTGAGTAGCTTATAGTTCGCGTGAACCATATACCAACCATCACTTCCCTAAATAGAAACTTTGATGGATAATAAACATATAAAAAAATTCTGATTCTAGCAAAATTCTGGTAGATAAATTACTCCAAATCCCCTGATATGACTGAAGAAAAATTTTGGCTAATGAAAAGTGAACGCGACTAGCTAATACTTGGATCTAAAGAAATCATAATTTTTTACTCAAACTTTACTCAAACTTTTTTAAATTTGAAATTAATAATTTTGAAGATATTCGGCTGGTCATTATTTTGAATTTGAGAGTCTTTTTTGATCCTTAATCCGTACAATTTTGTTCCTCTAACCGCACACATAAAACTTGAGATTAACTATTCAAATGAATTAGAACATAAGTGTAGTCAAGAGGTAAGTCTTATGGCATTAAACGACACATTTACCATCCAAGAGATGGTCTTGGATACAAAAGATCTTTCATACGATATTAAGGCGAAAGAACTTGAAGCTTACTGGAATAAAGAATGCGAAAAGCATCCTAGTAATAACCATTGCAAAATTTTTTGCGATTAATACTCGAACTTTTTAAGTATTCTTACGCTTGATTTTTATATATCATCCGTACTAAAGCATAGTCAGATAGAAAGGAGGAAAAGCAGATGACTAATTTAAATATAGAGATTCTATTTTGGGCAATTTTAGTTTCTTATCTGGGATTAAGATTTTCTAAAACCTGGGATGGCTTCAAAAAACAGTATTAATTAGGAGGGAAAAATGAAACTTCAAACACAATTCACAGTTCCAAACAAAGGTCTGCGAGATCTTGATTATGTCAATAAAGTAGAAGTTTTAGAAGAAACTTTTAAGAGAGAATGTCAAGATTACCCAACTAAAGAAGATTGTTTAGTTTGTTGTAACTGACTATTCATTAATCGGTTTTCATAGCTTATAAATTTTAAAAATATTCATAAATTTTTAAGGAGAGGTTTAACTATGAAATTAAAATTCATGCCAACAAAAATTTTTAGAGAGACTCCAAAAGTTATATTCTTTGATGCAGGATTGGGGGCATCTAATGGTTGTGATGTGGTAATTCATTCTGAAGAAGCTATATCTCCTCCAGATGATTTTAAAGATGAGCAATATTACGTTCACAATCATCAAATTGATCACAACTTAGTTATTACTGGGGAAAGAATATTTGTTTTAATAAATCCTGCATGGGATGAACCTCATCATGTGATTTATTTAAATAGATCTATGGGAGCTTTAGAAATTCCTGTTGGAACTTATCACAGATCAATCTCAGGAAAAGAAGGAAGTATTGTTTTAAATCAACCCACAAGAGATAATTTTTTTGATCCAGCTAAAGAATTTATCCCACAAAAATTAGACCAAATAAGTTTAATAAAGGCAAGAAAAACTCCACCTGTTTATTGGGTTTGGGAAAATGATCAAATTAAGAGAGTTGGGTTTAATCCCTTAGAACGAAGAATTAAGACCCTTGCTTAATATGAACAAAACACAAAAAGGTATTTCAACCAAAATTAATAATTCAAAAAATCTGAATTTAATTATTAATTCTGATACGTATAAATTGGCTTATGAAGATATTGGTTTGCTCAACAGAAACGAAATGCGCGGAGTCAGAATGCTGCTTGAAATTACTAAACCAGATTTAATCCTAGAAGAAAATAAAATTCTTTCAACCATAATAATTTTTGGAGGCGCAAGTATTACAGAAGAATCAAAAACAAAAGAGAAAATTGACGAAATAAAAAAGTTAATTAAAAAAAATCCTTCATCGGTTTTGCTTAAACGAAATTTAAGTAGATTAGAAAATTTGCTATCAATGAGTCACTATTATCAATCCGCAAGAGAGTTTTCTAAACTTGCTTCAAAAAATAATCAAAGTAAATCATGTAATTCTCATGTGATTGTGACTGGTGGGGGTCCAGGGATTATGGAAGCTGCTAATAGAGGTGCGTTTGAAGCAAATTGTAAATCTATAGGGTTAAATATCAGTCTTCCCAATGAACAAATCCCCAATGCTTTTATAACACCAGGTCTATGCTTTAAATTTAATTATTTTGCATTAAGAAAGATCCATTTCGTCATGCGATCAATAGGAGCTGTATTTTTCCCTGGGGGTTTTGGAACATTAGATGAATTATTTGAACTTTTAACACTTCGTCAAACAGGAATGAAAAACAAAATCCCAATAATACTTTTTGGAAGAGAATATTGGGATAAGATAATTAACTTCGAATATCTAGCTGATCTTGGATTAATTTCAGATGAGCACTTAAAACTTTTTGAATATGCAGACACCGCATCCGAAGCATGGGAAATTATCAAATCATCAAATATCTCAGATTAGGATAGGTATCCAAAAAATAATGAAGTTTCCCCATACCACCCATCACTTTCCTAAATAGAAGCTTTAATGGATAATGATTTTATAAAGGCAAATCTTATATTTCATTCACGATTCATTCACGATTTGCAATATTCTCTTAATCCCTTGATATGACTGATATTAATTACTGGCTAATGAAAAGTGAGCCAGTATTCATGGCAATGGATTTCAAAAACCGTTAAAAAAATGTTCACGATATATTCACGATTTTTACAGCTAAAATAAATTGAAAAAATTTGATGATAATGGCAATTTCAAACTATAGAAAGCAAAGGATAATGCTATTAGCAAGACTCAATCTTGGTTTAGCTAGTGAAGATAAAGAAGAAATTGATCTTTATAATCACTATCAAAAAAATATTTATTCAGAACAAAATCACCAGCAGCAATAAAAAATAACTTATTGACAATCGATCTAAAATAAGGGGCATTAGCTCCTTTTCTAATGTCAAATACTAAAGCCATAGAAGATTTAATTAATGGTTATGCAACCAGTGAAGATTCTTCTTTTCTAATACCAAACGTAACTGAAGATTTTTTAGCTGTAAGACCAAGTGGAAATCCTATATCTGCTAAGGGATTAGAGGGAATGTTTGATAGCAAAGACTTAGTTGCAGAATCATCAGAACTAATCAAAATCCACAAAATTGAAATTTACGGTGAGATAGCTTACGCAGTTTTTACTTTAAATGAAATCTTCAGTTATAAAGGAAATCAAAATAAAGATCTTTCAACTTATACTTGCATTTTTAAAAATGTAAATGGTACTTGGAAGTATTCTTGGATGCAAAGATCTCAAGGCACTACTGATATGACCACATGGGAATAAATGAAAAGATTCCTAATCCCACTGCTAGCTGCTCAAGCATTGCCTATGAATAGTTGTGAGTTCTTTAGGTTAAAGCTAAGAATTCTTTTGTAATAATCTAATGCCAGATATTACAGAGATTATCGATGCAATACCAAGAAATATCGAATAAAAAGGCTGCAAATTAATAATGCCAAAATTACCTGTATGCCATTTGATCAACCCAAAAGCATCTACTCCTAATGGTTGAAGAAAACTATAGATAGTCCCAGATATAAGAGTAATTAATAAAGGTATTGAAGAAATTGCAGCTACTTTTCTATGTATTTTCCTTTTACTAAGTTTAAATTTTTGCGTTTACATTCTTAGGTACTTATGTAATTCTTTTTCATCCTCACATGGAAGCCATTTCTCTTTGTTCTTATGTGTTCCTTGACAACCAAGTTCTAATGACTTTTTTAAAGCATCTTGCTCAGAAGAATATGTTCCTTTCATATGAGCATGTGAATATGAATTGAAATTAAGAAATATAAAAATGAAAAAAGTAAGAATTTTTATCTTTCTAAAAACAAAAGTCATTATTAATCAAATTAGTATTTTTGTTAGGGTGAAATTTTGTCGAATATTTTTGTTTTGCCACTATTACTAAATGAAACTACTTTGTAATTTTCATAATTATGCGAGTGTGATTCGTGAGAATGCATTTCCATTCCAGGCGAACCAAGAGGCATGCCAGGAACTGCTATACCAGAGATAATTGGTTTTTCTTTAAAAAGTTTAGTGATTGATTCAATCGGCACATGTCCTTCAATTGCGTAGTTTCCTATTTTTGCAGAGTGGCAGGACCTTAAATTATTGGGAATTTTATATTGGTTTTTAATTCCCGAAACATCTTCAAGAATATTATCAACAACTTCTAATCCATTTTGGCGTAAATGATTTACCCATTTCTTACAACAACCGCATGATGCTGATCTATAAGAAACGACTTTAGGTATATCTATATTATCTTGATTTTTAGCACTACTCTTTTGGGCATTAAATATATTTACTATGAGAAATCCAGAAAATAAAAGAGTCTTTAGTAAATGCTTCTTAAAGAATGATTTCTTAAATGCCATTTCAGTAAGGAATTCTTATTTTCAAAACTATTAATAAAATAAATGAAATTTTATAAAATTGTTATTTAATCAAAATCAAAGCACTCATAATTGCCATTAAAAGATTTTCAATAAAACTAATAACTCCTAAAGGAATTTTTGTATATCCTCCAACGCATGCACAATTTAATTTTAATTTATCTAAATAAACAGCTTTAAAAACTGATGCCATTCCAAAAATTCCTAGTATTAAAGCAATTAAAATAATTAAAGAGGGAGGTGAAGATAGTAAAAAACATAAGCCAATTAATAATTCGCAAAAAGGATAGATATAAATCCAATTTTTAAATCGAGAAGTAATTAAATCATATTTTTTATAACTCAAACCAAAAGCTTCAATATCCATAAGCTTCAGCATCGCTAAAAGACATATTGATATGCCCATAAAAACTTGGAAGCTTTTAATCAAAATAATAGTTATAAGAAATGAAGTACCAAATACTGCAACCAATGGTGTAAAAGACTTTAATTGCATTTTTTAACTTTTAAGAACAGAGTCACAAATACTAGATGGATTTGCCTGCTTAACTATTCTTAGCTTTTTGATAAGAGTGTCTCGATCTATTTGATGTTTTAAATATTTAATACAAAGATTCTTTTCCCTATTTAAATAAGCTTCTGTTCTTAAACTGCTAGCAATAGAGAATAAATTAATAGCAATAATCGCTAATAAAATGCTCATTGGGTATTTTTTGATAAAAGGAAGAACTTTATTTTTCATTATTTATAATCTTTATTTTAATCTAAATAGCATAGCAATATTTTAAATTTCGCAGCCGCGATATGAAGGGTTCTCTTCACACTTAAGTTTCCAATAAATTACTTTAATATTTGCTCCATTATCTATATCATTAATAGTCCTAAAGTATTTAGGAATGATTGTATAAGGAACTCTTTTATTCATGATTTCCTCTTACTTACTACACCTATGCTCTAACTACCTACGCATATTATTTATGAGTATCACAATGTACGGTTTAAGGAAGAATAAAGTTCGGGTAGAGGACCAAATTTTGAGACTGTTATTTAATTACCAGTCCTAGGATTAATACATGGTTGTCATGAGGCAGTTGCAGGCATACAATTGAAGCCAATCATAAATTATTTGAGATAAAGTCGAGAGAGAGATATCAATCAGTAAATAGATGATTGACTGTCGATATAAAAATCTAAATTTAAAGATAAATTAAATACTTTTTAAATTATCGTTTTTAGATTGAAATTACACTATTGAATTTTAATTATGGCTTACTATCACGTTCATGGAGTTATCCCAGATACTCTTTCGCAATCTGAAGGGTACAAACTCTTTGAACAATATATTGCTTCCGGCGCACCTAAGGATAATTTTGACGGCTTTGAATTGATAAGTAGAGTCCATGCTCCTCAAACCGGAGAAGTTTTCGTAACATGCAAAGCTGACAGTCATCTTAAAATGGCTGAACATTTTGGTATTTGGAGAGCAAAATTTGGCGTTGAATGGAATGTACTTCCTGTTTTTAATGATGAAGAAGTTATTCTAAGAAATAAACAACTTGCTGAAGAAGTAGCAGCGATGGGATAATTTAATTGATTGACAGTCGATCTAAAATAAGGGGCAATTAGCTCCTTTTTTTTTAATATGTTTATATAAATTCCTTAAGTTTATGCGTTCACTTTTATTATTGCCTTTGCTTTTAGGTTTTTCATTTCCAGCGAATGCAAAGTCAGAGACTTACTTTATTGATGTTTCAGCAGAAAGTATAGAAAACTATATTCTTAGTGGTAAAGATAAAAATGGATCTGTAAGTGGGAATGATCCTACAGTTACTGTTAATAAAGGAGATACTATTGTTTTTAATGTTGATGCGTTTAGTCATCCGTTTTATATAAAGACTGAATTTTCTCGTGGAGGCGGTGATCAAGTAACCAAAGGGACATTATCAGGTACCCCTGGAACTCAAGATGGAAAACTATCATGGAACACAACGGGTGTATCAGCTGGGAAATACTATTATGTTTGTTCTCCTCATGCACCTTTTGGGATGGGAGGCTCAATTATTGTTGAATAAATAAATGAAACGCTTACTACTCCCATTACTAGCTGCCCTCGCTTTACCAACTGGTGTTAATGCTGAAATATCTGATGAATTACATAAAAAATGTTTAGAAGCACGAGATTATGCAGGATGTGTGAAAACTAATAAAAAACTATCTCATAAAAAAGATAAGGAAATATCAGGGATTGGAATAAGGCTTTTTCTCAATAGTGACACTGCTGAATTAACTATTCAATCTGTAATAAATGATTCACCTGCTGCTTCAGCTGACATTAAACCAAATGATGTAATCATAAAAATAGATGGCAAATCAACTAAAGGAATGGGTATAAATGAAGCTGTTTCTCTCATAAAAGGACCAAAAGATAAGCCAATTAAATTAGTTTTATCAAGAATTAATGAGGCAGGTAAAAAGGAAAAAATAAATGTTCGATTAGTAAGAGATACTTTTAAAGTCTCAACAAAAGACTATTTATATGAAGGTGATTTAAGGAGGCAATTAGAGTTTTTCTTTCCAGAAAATATAAAACAGATTTTTCCAGAAAATGATTCCTCGTCAAAGCTCAAAGAAGGAACTTCAATTTAAATTTCTGAATGAAACGCATACTCCTAGTTGAACTTTTATTAGTTTTAATTACCATAATTTATGTTTCTCTAAACCCAATTTCAAGAATTTATATTGCTGATTATTTAGAAAAGATATCCTTATTTTTATTTAAAACAGTAAGTGAAGAAGATTTAAATAAGTGGTATGAGAAAAGAGATAAGTATGAATTACTTGAGAAATTAGGAGGAACTGCTTATTGATTGACAGTCGATCTACCATAATTAGCATTTAGCTCCTTCTCAACCTCTTTGAGTTCCTCTCAATAATTCTCGTAATTTTAACCTAAGACTAAAAATGAAATCAGGTTCAGAAAACCAATTATCTTTATCTGTTATTTCTACAGTTTCGTTTAAAAATTTAGCGGAAGAAGTCAAAGAATTTGCAATAATTACTTTTGATTTTGGACTTGAGTAAATAAATCCAATAATTAACACAATTAAAAATATGGACCCTTTAACTTTAAGTGATTTAATAAATTCTTTTTTTAAGTAACCCAAAATAATTTAAAAATTAAATTTATTTTAGGAGTTGATATTTAAAGACAGATTAAATTGACAGTCAATCTAAAATAAAAAAAGTGATAAGTTTTTAAAAATGAGTAAATTTTCCTCTCAGGAAATAGAAAGTCAATATAACTTAATAAAAACGCTTTTATCTAATCCTGAAAAGTATAAAGATGCGATAGATGCAGTTAAAAAAGATATTGCTTATATGCCACTAGAACTTAAGAAAAAACTTGAAGAAGAAAATATTACTTTATAAATAATATTTTGGAAGACTTCGAAATATTTACTAAATAAAGCATCAAAGGAACTTCTACTAGTACCCCAACGATGGTAGCCAAAGCAGCTCCTGAATTAATACCAAAAAGAGTTATCGATACAGCTACTGCAAGTTCAAAAAAGTTTGAAGCGGCTATCATCGAGCCTGGACAGGAAATAGAAAACTTTTGCCTAAAAAACTTCATTGAAAAAGCAGTTAAATAAAAAATAAAAAGAGTCTGAATTATTAATGGAATTGAAATTAAGATTATATGAATAGGATTTTGTAATATAGATTTTGATTGAACAAAGAATAATAAAAAGACTGTAAGAATTAAAAAAAACAACGAATAACTTTTACTTTTATTCAAAATACTTTTTATTCTTTTTTCGCTATAGATTTTATTTTTTAAAAATATTGCTAGAAAAAGTGGTACCAAAATAAAGATTATTACAGAACCGAAAACAGTATCTAACGGGATATCTATACTGTTAAATCCTAAAAGAATTTTTGACAATAATGGAAAGGCTAAAATTAATATTAGATCATTAATAGCTACTTGGATTAAAGTAAATAAAGGATCGCCTTTAACAAGATTACTCCAGACAAAAACCATTGCTGTACATGGCGCTATTCCTAATAGGATCATTCCAGAAACATATTCTTTAGCAAGTACAGGATCTATAAAATTACCATATAAAAAATATAAAAAAGAGGCTGCAATGATTGCCATTGAAACTGGTTTTATTAACCAATTAATAAAAAGGACAATAGAAAATCCTTTAATCTTATATTTCAAATTTATTATTGACTTGAAATCTATTGATAACATCATTGGAAAAATCATTCCCCAGATAAGAATTGCTATTGGAAGATTTATTCTTGAGAGTTCTAATTCGCCTATAAATTGAGATAAATTAGGAAATAAATAACCGGATAAAGATCCAATACACATTGCTAAGAAAACCCAAACACTTAGATATCTATCAGAAAATTGCATTTAATTTATCTTTACTTAACTATTCATCCTAGTATTTAATTTAGTCTAAATAATAGCCTTTCTTATTTTTGCTGTAATCCATTCACTAAAAACTACTGCCACTACTATTGCTAATAAAATAACTGATACCTTAGCCCAAGCTAAGTCTCCTATTTGAGCATCTAATTCTATCCCTATACCTCCTGCTCCAACTAAGCCAACAACAGTTGCTTCTCTTATATTTATATCCCACCTATAAATAGAAATACTCGTAAATGCTGGGAGAATTTGAGGCACTATGCCAAAGGTCATAATTTGTGCTTTATTTGCCCCTGTTGCCTCAATAGCTTCAATTTGGTTTTCATCAATTTCCTCTATAGCTTCATAAAGTAATTTTCCACAAAATCCAATCGATCTTAATCCGATAGCAATTATGCCAGCCAAGACTCCCGGACCGACAACTGCAACCAGAAGTAATGCCCAGATTACTGAATTAATTGATCTGCTTGAAACTATGCAAAATAAGGCTAAAGGTCTTAAAAACTTTTTACTTGGGGTAGTATTGTTTGCGGATAAAAAAGCTAATGGTATTGCAATTAAAGTTCCAATCGTTGTACCAATAGTCGCGATATTTAAAGTATCCCAAATAGGTTTTATTAAAGTGAAGAAATAATTAGTTTCTGGAGGAAACATCCTACCTAAAAGATCTAAAGCCTCATTATGTGAATCAAATACATAAAACCAGATTGTTTTACTACTAATCAGACCGAAACAAAAGCTAAAAATTAAAGTACCTAAGAACCAACAAAGCCAGTTTTGTAAATCTCTTTTTCGATCAAATTTTTTCCAGGTTTTGTAATCCTTTTGTTTTATTATTGGCATTACTTTATTAATTTCCTGAGATGACTAGATGTATATTCAACAATCATCACGATAGAAATAATTACGATAAGAACAGCCGCTGCAGTCTCAAATTCATATCTATCAAAAGCTGTATTTAAGGTAGAACCAATACCTCCTCCCCCAACAATTCCAATTACCGCTGACTCTCTAAAATTAATATCCAATCTGTATAAAGATAATCCAATAAATCTTGGCATAACTTGAGGCTGGACACCATAATTAACCCATTGAAACCAACTGCTGCCAGTAGATTTGATTGCTTCAGCTTGGGATTTATTTATGTCTTCAATATCTTCAGATAATAATTTAGCGAAAAACCCTATTGTCGATAAACTCAGAGTTACCATTCCAGCAAAAGGTCCAAAACCCATTAACTTAACAAAAAATATTGCTAGGATAACTTCCTGAAAACTCCTCGACAATGTGATAACTCCTCTTGATAAGAAATAAACAAATTTAGGAGCTATGTTTTTAGCCGCCCCTAAGGATACAGGTATAGAAATAAGTATCCCCACAATAGTTGCAACAATAGTCATCCATAGACTTTCAAAAATACCTGCCAAAATCTCATCAGATCTAGTTATAAAATCTGGAGGGAAAAAAGCAAATATAAAATTTTTACCCCTTGGGATCCCTTCAAGAATTCTTTGCCAATCAATTTCGGTAGTTAGGAAAACAGATAATAAGTAAGTACTAATTATCAAAATTAATCCAATTCTTAATAACCTATTTTTTATTAACGGTTTTCTTTTCCAAATTACTTTCTTATCATTCATTTAATATATTCCTAATTTGCTGCAGTTTTAGACCAGTCTTCTTCTCCATATATTTTTGTAAGTATTGCCTCTGATAAGCCACTTGGCTTGCCATCGTAAACAATTTCTCCAGCTTTTAAACCTATTATTCTTTCTGCAAAATTCTGAGCAAGAAAAACATCATGAATATTTATAATCGCAGCAAGATTTCTTTCATTACATAACTCGCATATTAATCGCATAATTTGCCTGGAATTTTTGGGATCTAAACTAGCGGTAGGTTCATCTACTAAAAGTAACATTGGATTTTGTATCAAAGCTCTAGCAATTCCTACTCTTTGCCTCTGCCCTCCTGACAATTCATCGGCTCTTTTATCAAGCATATGCTCTAGTCCAATTCTTTGAAGCAGACGGAATGCTTCTTCAATATCTTTTTGAGGAAATTTCCTGAAAAAACTATTCCAAAATCCTACGTAACCTAATCTGCCGGAAAGGACATTTTCCATTACACTTAATCTTTCTACCAAAGCAAATTCCTGGAAAATCATTCCAATTTGTCTTCTTATTTTTCTTAATTTAGATTTATTTAAAGAAGTAATGTCATTTTTTTCATTAGCGAAATAAACTTTCCCTGAAGTGGGCTCAACTAATCTATTTATTGTTCTAATAAAAGTACTTTTACCAGCACCTGAAGGACCGATAAGAGCAACTACTTGCCCATTAGGAATTTCTAGGTTTATTCCTTTAAGCGCCTCTTCTCCATTTGGATAAACCTTTTTGAGGTTTATTGTTTTAAGCATTAAGTCTGATTTTATTTATGATTAAAAATTTTTATTTGCAATCATAAACAACACCATTAGCCTTATCTATTTTTCTAATAACATCCCAATCGTGCTTGTGACTTATTGAAATGAATCTATCAGCCTTTTTAAATTCTTTATCTAATGTTGAATTATCCCAGTTATAGGTGTAAAAAGCTTGCTTTACTTTTGCAACTACAGCTGGATGTAGATTATGAGCATGAGCATAACCTGTCGTTGGGAAGGTTTGGGATTTATAAATAGTTCTTATTTTAGAAGAATCAACAACACCTCTTGCATCCATTCTTGTAAGAACTGAGTTAGCAATTGGTGCTACTTCATAATCTTTGTTTGCAACACCCATTATTGAATTTTGATGCTTGCCAGAAAAGACTGGGGTGAAATCTTTATTTGCCTCAAGACCAAATTCTCCTTTAAGAATTGCCGATGGTGCTTTAAATCCTGAATTAGATGTCTTAGATGTAAATGTAACTTTTTTACCTTTTAAATCTGCAGGAGAATTAATTGGGCTATCAGAAGGTACGATGATTTCCATTTCATAACCGTAAGACAAATCTTTTTTAGCCATCATTCCAAAAGGAACTGCTCCTGCACATGCTGCTGCCACAGTATTACTACCGGTATTAATTCCTGCTACGTGAAGACGACCAGATCTCATCGCTTCAACTTGTGCAGCATAAGATTGAACTGGTAAGAATGTTACTTTTTTACCAGTCACCTTAGACATATGTATTACAAAATCTTCCCAAACTTTTGCATAAACGGAGGGGTCTTCAACAGGTGTATATGAGAACACAATAGTTTCAGGATCTATCCATTCATCTTCGGCAAGGGGTAGATCTGCGAGAAAATCTCCATCTCGATCACAATATTTGCTGTCAACAGTATTATTTGGATTGCAATCAGATAAATCTAAATCTCCAATTAAATTTTTTGATTTATTTCCACAACTTGAAATGCTTGCACTGATTATTGATAGACCTAAGACTATCTTTAATAAATTATTCATTAGTGTTGAATTTATTCTCCATATTTAACTTGCTCTAAAGAGATTAACTTTTTCCCAAAAAGAGTTTAAATTCTGATTAAGTGTTTTATTTTGAGTTACTCAATTTTTAATCAGATTTATTAAGGAATTAAATAATTTTTAATTTATTTTTAATTTTATAAATTTAGGGTGATTGAATTTAAGAAATAAATATGATAATTCCTGAAAAGCAAAATATAGAATTTAAAGAAAATACAATTCTAGAAGTCAAATCAGGAATATTAATAATGGAATCAAAAATCAAGAATAAGAAAAATATTGTTGGGATAATAAATAAAAATGTTGTAATAAATTTGGAATTATGTAACTACGAAAATATTAAATTAATTACGTTGACAACTTGCGAAATTAAAACAATTAAAAGAGGGCTATTTTTTTCATCTACAGACTTATTAACAAAAAGTCTAAAAAGAATTGATCAATTGGAAAAACTTTTATTAATAAGGGATATAAAAAAATCAGAAGAAAAACTAAAAGAATTTCTTTTATACTTATCCTCAATAATTGGCTTAAAAAAAGATAAACATTTTTATCTAAATTTAAAAGAATTTAATTTTACCCATAAAATTATCGGTAATTCAATTTCTTCAACAAGAGTAACCGTAACAAGAAATTTAAAAATACTAGAAAAAAAAGGTTGGCTCAAATTTGAAAAAAAAGGTATTTTAATTCCGTTTAAAGATAATTAACTAAGCCTTAATAAAATAGATTTATTTTATATATACAAACAATATCTTTATTATGTCTTGTTCTATAACATCTGTTTTTACTTTTAAAATTGAAAGCACTTTCGATGAATGGGCTGCAATATTTGATAGTGCAGAAGCAGATAAAAGGCATTCAGAATTTGATATTAAGCCACTTTTTAGAGGAATAAGTAAGAAAGATCCTCAAAAAGTTATTGTCATTCATCAAGCTCCAGAAGGAAATGTTCAGAAGTTTGTGGAAGCTAATGGAGACTGGATGGCAACCCATAGAGTTAACCTTTCAACAATGGAAGAATCATCTTGGACTTCTTCAGCTACAACGGAAAGTTGTTGTGATTAACAAATGAAAAGACTGCTATTCCCACTACTAGCTCTCTCAACTATTTTCCTTGCGAGTTGTACTAATAACTCAAACAAAATAGCTACTCAAAAGATTTCTGAAACCCAAAAACAGAGAGAAGTTTGTCTCGATTGGTATGGATACAGAATTGATACCAAGAAAGCAATTAATGATTTAAATCTCAAAATCGAAACCGAATCAGAATTAATGGCTTACTGTGATTTCTTCAAGAATGTAGCTGATACAAAATAAATTTTTACAAAAGAATTTATTTTTTGGTGTCTTGCGATCTCATTTCTTTTTGTGCTTCCCTAATTCTTTCTTCAAAGACTGATCTTCTATATGGAGTAACTTCTCCATTTTTAGTTGCCAAGATTTGGGCTTCATAAAGCCTCTTGGCTCTTGTAATTTTTTCTCTTATTTGAGAGAGCTCATTCATGATCTTATGCAGTTAATGAGAATCCCGTTCCCTATTCTCATTTCATGCGTCCAAATAAATTGGATGAACGTAGAAGTAAGCTAACATTAAAAAAAAAGGTCGGATTTAAGATATATTTAAAAAATCTTTAAAAGTAGTTTTTAATAAAATTTTAAATAGAAATTTTATCTAGAGGTAAAATATTTTGGACAATGATTCTGTCATGATAATTTTCATTCTCTAATGTTTTGTATAGTCTCCTTGATTGAGGTGATTTAAGGGCATTATTGTAATTTTCAATAAATTCCGAATCATCCAAAATAGATTTATTTTCTCTTTTAAAACTTTCTTGATAAGAATATTTGATATGCCTTATTTCTTTGACTTGATTTGAGTTTTTGGGAGAAGGTGAATTTTTTTTAATCATTTATTATTTTTTTATATGATTGTCTTCAATATTTAAGGCGTAAAAATATAGAATACTTATAAAACCTAAGATTATTGGATTAAGAAGTTATTAAGTAAAAAATAAATTTGTTTAAAAAATTTCTAAATTTCTAAATTAAATATTTTTTCTAATAATCAAAAGTTTATTTAATAAGAATTTAATTAAAAGTTAACAATAGATACCTATAAGAAAAACATGAACAAAAATAAACTTATTAACTTCATTACATTTTCAATTATTGAAAGTAAAAGAATTGAAGACAGATTATGTTGAAAAGAAATTTATAGCTATCTTACCCAACTAAATAAAAAACAATTAAAAGCAATTGCAAATGAATTTATCATTTAAAAAAAATATGAAAAAGTTACTGGTTGTATTTATTCTTATTCTTACTTCTTGCAGTACAAAAGATGAATTATCCATTACCCAAGATGAATTATCCATTACAAAAGATGAAATTTCGATTACGAAAGGTAAATCATCCATTAATGATGAAAAAAAATTATTTTATGTAACTAAAAAAACTGCTGTTCGTCTTTGTGGAGGTAAATCCAGAATAATTGAAAGTGAAAATGAAGAAATAATCAAAATAGAAGTAAAGGATTTTTCAAATGTTGAAAAAGAAAAATTTGTTCAATTTACTCTTGTTGAGACAGATAGAAAAGGTGGTAAATATAGAATTGTTAATTGTATTCCAAATAAAGATCCGAAAAAATCGGTAATTAAAACAATCAAGACTAATTACAAGTTAAATTAGTCTTAGGTCAACTAGATCAAATGAAAATATTTAAATTTCTATTTGTAATTCCTGTAATAACTTTAATAATTATTTTTCAAACCTCTTTGCAAAATAGATATCTAATGGCTTCTGAAATTAGAGATGGAGAAAAAATTTTTAGAAATGTTTGTGCAGGCTGCCATGTAAGAGGGGGATCAGTTGTTCTTAAAGGATCCAAATCATTAAAACTTTCTGACCTTGAAAAAAGAGGAATAGCAGATGTAAATTCAATAACAATAATTGCTAATGATGGGATTGGTTTTATGAAGGGTTATAAAAATAAATTAAAGGATGGTGAGGATAAGGTTCTTGCACAATGGATTATTCAAAATGCAGAAAAGGGTTGGGAGTAAATGAAAAGCGTACTTCTTGCATCGTTTTTATTTCTATTAGCTGAATTCTCTTTTGCTGAGGAATTAACTAATTACACAATTACGTCTGATTCTCAAATAAATACTTTAGAAGGTGATTTAGAGGCTAAAGGAAATGTAGTTATTAAGAGTAATAGCGATAATTTTGAGGCTTATTCTGAAAAGCTTTCTTTTGACAAGGATGATAAATCCCTAAAACTTATTGGTAATGTATATGTTAAAAATTTAGAGTCTGAAGGAATTACAATTGAAGAATCATCTGGAGATGAGTTGACCATATTTACTGATACAGGAATTTTTGAATTCAAATCTCAAAATAAAAATAGAGTAACAACAAAAATTAAATTCTAAATAAAGGCTTGCTTTTAAAAAAAAGAAGTTTCTAAAAAGATTGCTTACTTAAATGCTGAAAGGATTTATGACATAAAAAATTAGAGAATTAAAAAAAGATTTAAATACTAGTAAACGTTTTTGGGATGGCTGATAAGAAAAAGAAAAAGAAATGCAAAAAGAAAAAATGTTCAAACTGGAAAGGAAAATACACTGGTACTAATGTAAGAATAGGTGTTTATAGACACTCGGGGAAACAAATTGGAATTGAATACCCCGATCAATCTATCGATTTTGATGATTTTATTGTCGTCTCAGATCAAAAAACTTTAGACCAATTGATCAGAAAGAATGAAAACCCCAATGATTGATTAAATTAAATTGAAAGAGCGGTAACTATATTCTTAACGATATTATGTTGAGAATTTAACCAGAATTTAAAGTGATGGACTCGCATTTTGAAGAAAAGAAAGAGAATATAAAGAAAAAAGGTAATTCCAATGGTATCAACCAAAATCCCAAAAAGGATTATTAAAAAACAACTTAAAAAGGGAGTTATTAAGAAACAGCTTAAAAAGGGAGTTATTAAGAAACAGCTTAAAAAGGTTGATAAAGCAATTGTTGAAATTGCAGAAATGAAATTTGAAAATTATGAAGAAAAAGAAGAAAAACTAGACGCTCTTGTTTTTTTAAAGAATCAAATATTGACAGAAGCTAGGGAATTACTATGAACGGAAGACTAGACAAGGTTGCTATGACCAATAAACTAATGCAACTCAAGAGAGAACTGCACTACAAATGTGCGATTGGTGAAAAGGGGAAATGGGAATGTATAGGAGCAAACGATTCTCTCAACAGAGTGTTTGATGCATTAGATGAGTTTTGGCAGTAAATACTAAACAAAAAAAAAGAATTGATATTGCGACTTGTTGGGCTACTAAAAGAATTTCTGTTATGGATAATCTAGAAAGATATGAAGACATTTATGCAATAGCAGAAGAATTTAGAGAGTGGATACTACATTTAGGAGAAAAGAATGAAAATTTAAGAGATTCTTTTTTAAACTTACCAAAGGAATTAAAAGAATTATTAGAACAAAAAGTCAACGATTAAATGAAACGCTTAGCTTTATTTATTGTTTTCCCACTTATATTTGGTTTTGGAAACGATAAAGCAAGATTATGCGAAGACCTTAAATTTGCAATAAATAAATCAAAAAATGATTATCAGCAAAAAATATCATTTGTAAAACAAAGCAAAGAATTTGCTAATGATAAAATTACCAAAATTTATGCAATAGAGACAGAATGGGAGGATCTTTTTGATAGTCCTTATGAAATAGAAAGCTTATGTAATGAATATTTCTTAATAAAAGAATTTGATATTGATTTATCTAGTGAATGTTATTTGTTTGAAACTATCTTAAAAAGTGGAAATTATAGTGATGATGATTTTGATTTTATGCCAGAAGAAAGAAGACAAAATGCTCAAGATCTTAAAGAAGAATTTAAAGCAAAATATGATCAAATTAATAAACAAGCAAAAGAAGATTATTTGTCAGAACAAAAAGAAATGCAGAAAATATATCGAAAGAAAAAATGCGATTTAGTCACTTATGGTTTTTAAATGAAACGCTTACTACTTGCACCGCTAATAGTTAATAATTGAAAGCCAATTTAGAAAGAATCGTATACCATTTGTAAAAATCAAAATCTTTAATGCAAAAAACTATTTTAATTGGTTTAATTGCTGGCATTGCAGGGCTTGCTATTGGTTATAAAGTTCCAAAAGACAAGAATGTTGGTTATGTAATGATTTCTGGCAGGGTTACAAATCCAGAACAAGCAGGTAAATACTTTTCAAAAGTAAATGATGTCGTTGTTAAAGGTTGCGGAGCAAAGACATTATCAGTTGATTTCGAGACTGATGTTAGAGAGGGATATGACGGGCCTTTCTCTGTACTTTCACAATTCCCTAGTAAACAAGCAGCAATTGATTGTTATGAAGGACCATATCAAGAATTAATTCCATTAAGAAAAGGAGCTTTAGATATGAATTTTCGAATAATTGAAAGAAATAGATAAAAAAAGAGGAGTAGGCTGCACCAAAGCCCCAAAAATAACCGCACTGCGTAAACATAGTATTAACTTTTGATTGATTGACAGTCGATCTAAAATAAGGGGCAATTATCCCCTTTTAATTAGCTATCTTTAAAAAGATATTCGAAATTTTAAAAGCAAATAAAAAAATATTTCTATAAAGATGGAATTACCAGAAGCAATTCTTTTTGATTTAGATGGGGTATTACTAGATACAGAACCATTACTAGCTAATGCCTGGTATGAAACCGCAAAAGAATATAATTACTATTTATCAAACGATAAATTACTAGAATTAAAAGGAAGAAGAAGAATAGATTGCGCAAAAAAAGTTTTCAAATGGATAAATGAAGAAATCACAATAGAAGAATTACTCATTACTCAAAAGTTAAAAGTAGATAAAGTACTTACTAAAGCAAAACCTTTTAAAGGAGCAATAGAATTAATCAAATTTTGTATAAATACAAAATTACCTATTGCACTAGTAACAAGTAGTAGTAGTGAAAGTTTTAAAATAAAAAGCTCTGCAAATCCCTGGTTAAATTTATTCAATACAAAGGTTCTTGGAGATGATAAATTCATTTCTGATGGTAAGCCTTCGCCTGATCCTTATTTGAGAGCATTAAAAATATTGGATGTAGATCCTAGGAAATCATGGGTTATAGAAGACTCATATGCAGGATCTATCTCAGGACTTAAAGCGGAATGTAATTTAATGTTTTTTTCAAAAGATATTGAAATACTAAATAAATTAATAAATGAATTTAACCAAGAAAAGATTCAAAAAATTAATGATTTATCAGAAATTATTTATTATTTAAAGTTATATAAAGGATTTTAAATCAATCTAATAAATTTGCTAATTCTTCTAATATTTTTTCCTTAGGTAATTCTTCCAACAAGACAAATAAATAAAACGCTTGATATTAACTCGACCCAAAGACTAAATTAATGGAATTTTTAAAGGAGCTTTAGCAGAATCATTATGACCCATACCATACAATTCTTGGTATAGGTGGAGTAATAGTATTGTTGGTAATTTATAATCGATTACTCAATAAATATCATTAATCACAAACCATCGTAGATTAAGCAGCATCAGATATATTGTTATTCGTATCTTCAATCTTTTCAATCTCTTTAATCATTTCCTCTAGCCATAAAGTATTATGTTCTGATCTCTTTTTAAAATAAGAAATCTTAGGTTGATTGATTTCTAATGTCTCATAATCTCCACTCATAAAATTTTCCTAAATTTATAACCATTTAAATTTTAGTTAGTTTATTTATTAGTTTTACTAAGGGGAAAATAAGAAAAAATTAATTTATGGTTAATATGAACTAAGACAAATTAAATATTATTTATAAAAATATCGGAAACACTTAATTTACCTAATGCTACCCACCAGTACAGAAACGAACCGCATCAGCTGTTGGCGAACCAGTCGCTTTCATTTCTTCAACACATTCATTAAAGAACTTTGATTCTTTTTTTAATGAGCAAAAGCTTAGTGCAATAGCTACTAAGGCAACAGCTGATACAACTGCTGATCCTAGTTGTATCACTCCGTAAGCAAGCATAGCTTTATTCTTTTTTAAATCTTTTTTTGTATCTTTCTTTTTATCAGACATTTTTTTAAAAATTCTTAGCTTATTATATTCAACTAAATAACTAGACTCCACATAAAGAAAAGGTAAGTTATAAAGTTAAATGTAAAATGTATATTGTTATTCCCATAACCAAATTCTGAAGAAGAAAAGCTCAAACTAAAAAGTAGAAAAAGTGATGAGAAAATTAATTAAAAATTTATTTGAAATTAATTATTTTGTGATTGTTTTTTGAAAATAATTTTATTTCTTAAAGATAACTTTTTCTTAAATTATTTTTAAATTTCATATGAGATTAATATAGGTAATTGAATAATCTTAATGCATATTGATGATGCAGTGTTTTTAGAGGATTTATGCCCTAAGCTCAAATTAAGATTTTGGCGAAAGTCCATTCATACATTTACGGGCAAAAGATGTATATATTGCGGAAAAACTTCAGAATCTATTGATCATATATTGCCAAGAAGTCAAGGAGGATTAAACATAACAGAAAATTGTGTTCCAGCTTGTCTTTCATGCAATGGAGACAAATCAGATGAGAATGTTTTTGATTGGTATAGAAAGAAAAAATTTTATGATCCTAGAAGAGCAATGGCTATTAGAGCATGGTTAGAGGGAGACTTAATATTATCTATAAGATTATTACAATGGGCTAATCAAGAAATTAAGGAAAATAAAGCAAATTTTGAACAAAAAGAATCCAATCTAGAAGCTGCTTAAATATCAAAGATAATTAAGTTAATTAAGTTAATGGAATTTATTAAATATAAATATGAGAAAAACATAAAAAACTTTTACAGGAAAGCTTTTAAATTTTGACTAGAATAATTAATTACGACTGCTATTCCAGAATCAGAGAAATAAAAAAATAAAGGAATGTATTAACTCTGCAAGGAAATTAGAAAAAAGAAAAAATCATCATTTGTTTATATTTTGAGGAACCAATAACTAAATTTAAACTTGATATCTTATGGAATTTTTTATGCGTAAAATTACAAAATTCATTTTCATCTGAATAGTTAATTAAATCAACTGCATTAATATTTGAATCAAACCACAGGTCATATTCTATGTAATTTGGCTCTGCAAAATAAGTCATACCAAATTTATTTCAAAAAGAAAATGCTTCTATTTTTCGTGTGAGGAGAATATAGAATCTATCTCCAAATTAAAAGATTTAATGAACTCTTCTTTAAGAATTAAATAAGATACGAATAAGAAAAAATAAAATATTATTTTAAAATCAAAAAATGATTAGTTGCAGACTATATAAATTTGCATCCAAGACCACTGCTTTGCTTTAGGAGAATTGAATGCATTATAAGAATCACATTTTAAAGTTCTAAGCAAGTTATGAATTGTTTAAAAAAAAAGAAAAAAATTGATTGAAACTTTTGATGAGGATTATTAATAATCAAGTAGTTTTTTAAGATCCAGTCCCCCCATGCCACCCATCACTTTCCTTTATGGGAACTTTCTTCGACTAATATTGTTCGATAAACTAAATAAAATGCTTTTAATTTGGCTGATTTACAAAAAAGTTAACAGCATGCCATACCAGCACCATACCAGCAGCCCTATTTCCCGCAAATTATAGACTATGACTGAATCTAACTACTGGCTAATGAAAAGTGAACCTGATGCTTACAGCATAGATACTTTAAAAAATGATGAGGTAACTTTATGGGACGGCATAAGAAATTATCAAGCTAGAAATTTCATGAGAAATATGCACATAGGAGATAAAGTTTTTTTCTATCATTCGAACTGTAAGCCTCCAGGAATTGTTGGACTTATGGAGGTGACAGATCTAAATATTGTTGATCCTACGCAATTTGATAAAGATTCAAAGTACTATGATCCAAAATCTAAACCCGAAAATCCTAGATGGGATTGTGTAAAAGTAAAGTATATATCTAAATCAAATAAAATTTTGAGTTTACCTGAGTTAAAGATTTTATTTAGTGAGGATGAGTTATTAGTTGTAAAAAAAGGAAATAGGTTATCAATACTACCTGTGTGTGATGATGTAGCAAAAATTCTATTAGAAAAAATATAAAAAATTTAGTCCTCAAAATTTATTGAAAACATATTTCCAACATATAGTCTTGTTAAATCTCTATTTTGGAATCCTTTTTGCATTAAAAACCCTGCAATAGCGGCTTGTAGGATCCTGTATTGATCCCAATTAGGATGTTCTTCAACAAATTTTTTCATAGCCTTTTGAAGATTTTCTTGAAGTTCACATTTAAAACTAATTACCTCATTTTTTTGATTAAAAATAATTGGATTTGTATCGTAGTTTTGATCTTGCATATTCAAAGATTTTTTCTAAATTTAAACTTACAAGATCTAGTTTTCTTTATAATTAAATAATCGTCAACAAGTAATATGATTAAAGAGTCTCAAGCAATAGAATCATGAGAATTTAGTCATAAAAGGAGAGCTCATGGAAACTAATTTTCTAATAATAAATCTTACTAAAATATAAAGAATTTCATAAAATTAAAAGTTTTCCACAAACTCTAGTTCATAAGATATTTTTTAAAAAATAGTTGTGGAAAAGTTGTGAAAAATTTTTTTTAGGACGTGGAAATATTTCACAAAATTTCCAATTTTATTTATCTTTTATTTCATTGATTCCCACATGTTTTTTATTTCATAAAATAAATTTTGCGCTATTGGTATCGGCCAATACATTTCGAAGGATCTTGTTTGTTCTTGACTTTCAAAAACAAACCTTAAGCTCCATTCATTCTTTTTTCCGTCTAATTCAATAAACCAAGGCAATTGTTCTAATACTAAAGTGATAGATTCATTATCCAATAACTCATTCTTGATATCTAAGAGTTGTGCATTTATTTTTAAAAGTAGGATACAGAGTGATTCAAACTCACTTTTTTGTAGCTCAATTGACCAATTATCTATTCCTATCAGATAGCAAAATTTGCCTTTTTTTAAATCTCTATGTAGTCTCCATCTTTTTTTGTCTTCTAACAAAACTAACCAGGGAGTAAATCTGGTTGATCTTGTTCATCGCTTAGTTCAATAATTGATCTTTGAACAGGTTTCACAGCTGATTCCTCTAAAAGTCCATCAAAATCATCAAAACGTCTTTGTTTTGCTCTAAAAGCAATTTTAACTGTAGTTAAATATCTATTAGTTGATTGTCTTATTAAACTCTCACCTCTTTTGGCAAGATCATTAGAATCAACTCCCGCGTTGTTTGATATGTTCATTAAAATTTTTTTAGCATCATTTATATTTTACAATTTATTTGACCGATTCAAAACATAAATTACAAAACGAACTTAATTAATTCATAAAAATATGACATGGAAAATTTTTTATCTGGAACACTTGCTATAGATTTAGGGAATACTAATACAGTAGTAGCTTTTCAAGGTCAAAAAGATATAAATTCTGTTTTAGTTGAAATACCAAATATTACATCATCTCCGGGAGTTATCCCAACAGCAGTTTGGTTCGAGGAACCTTCAAAAATTTTGAAAATTGGTGCAAGTGCAATAAAAATGAGATACCAATCTAATTCGGATTTGTTTTTTCATTCAAATTTTAAAAGATTAATTGGAAATCCCAATGAAAAAATTAACCAAACAAAAATCCTAAATCCTGCTGAATGTGGTGAAAAATTTTTTAAATTTTTATGGGCAAACATTCCTCAAAAATATAAAGTCAAAAGACTCGTTTTAACTGCTCCGATTGATACATACAAGGGGTATAGAGAATGGCTAATAAACCTTTGCGAAAATATATCTGTAGGAGAAATAGCACTAGTTGATGAACCCACTGCGGCAAGTTTAGGCATTAATGTACCATTTGGCTCCAAAATCATGACATTGGATATTGGAGGAAGCACAATCGATATGAATATAGTCAAAATAGAAGGAGGAGAAGGAAAATCTGGTCCCATAGCTGAATTATTAAAATTTAATGGGAATGATGTTAGCTCAATTTCAAAACAAAAAATAAGATGTGCTGAAGTAATCAGTAAAACAGGCTCAAAAATTGGTGGTCAAGATATTGATCAATGGATAGTTGAATATTTTATTCCAAATAATAAATATGCGATCAATCTTTTTAAGGTTGAAGAAATAAAGCGTAAACTAAGCTCCTCTCAAATAAATTATGAAAATAAATTTCGAATAAAATTGTTAATTGAAGGTTATCACGAAAAAGATTTTTACCTAAGTAAAGAAATATTTGAGAAAATTATTGTTGAGAATAATCTACTTAATCACCTCAATTCCTTACTTAAAGATTTATTAAATGAAGCAAGGGGTAAATTTTGTACAGTAGATGACTTAAGTGCAATTATCTTGATTGGAGGTGGAACTCAAATTCCATTAATTAAAGAATGGATAACAAAAAAGATTCCAACAATTCAAATAAAGTCACCGCCTCCTATTGAATCAGTTGCTTTAGGAGCTTTGGGAATGACCCCAGGCGTTAAAATCAAGGACATATTAAACAAAGGAATATCCATAAGATTATTTAATAAAAGAGAACAAAAGCACTTCTGGCACCCAATTTTTTGCAAAGGTCAAACATGGCCAACCGAAAATCCTCTAAAACTAATCCTTCAAGCGAGTAAAGATAATCAGAAAATATTTGAAATAATTATTGGAGAAACAAAAAAAGAAAGAGAATATGATGTAATTTTTGAAAATGGATTACCAAAATTATCAGAGATTCAAAGTGAAGAGAGAATTATAAAATGGGACAAAAAACCATTCAAAATTGAACTTAAAAATAAATCTTTTATTGGTGAAGACAACTTAATACTGTTATTCAAAATAAATCAAGATGCAGATTTATTAGTTAGTTATTACGATATTACAAATAAATTTTTAGGAGAATATAGTTTAGGTAACATCCTCTGAAATAAGCTACTCAAGAAAAACTCCTTCTTCATTATCAACATTATTTAAACGTAAACTAATACTTTCGTTTTTACTAGTTGGAACTCTTTTACCATAAAAATCTGGCTGAATAGGCAATTCTCTATGTCCTCTATCTACCATAACTAATAACATCACTCTTTTAGGTCTGCCCCATGAATATAAAGAATCCATTGCAGCTCTAATTGTTCTACCAGTATAAATTACATCATCTATTAAGAGAATTTCTTCTTTCTCAATTGGAGTAGGAATATCTGTTGCTTTTATCAAGCGAGTTCCAACTCTATTTTGATCATCTCTATAAAAAGTTGGATCAATTATTCCTCTTCTTATTTTTAAACCTGTCTTACAAAATAATTCTTTTTCTAGGACTTCGGCAAGATCAACTCCTCTAGTAGGTATACCAACTAAAAGAAGATTGTCTAAGTTTTGTACTTTTTCAATAATTTCTGAAGTTAAACGTGAAAGGGTTTTTCTAAGCTCATTTTCAGTAAGTATTACAATTCTTTTATTTTTGTTGGACATGATTTATCAATAAAATAATTCATTCGATATTTTAATAAATTAGCAAAAGCTAACTATATTAAATATAAATTGTTAAAGAGTATCGTTTGAAGCTAGATTTAGGTTCGATCACTTAACAAAAAATTTGATCTAAATATGTCAAAGATTAGCAGCAAAAATATAAACAGATTAAATGTTCCTCAGGGCCCTGTAGTTCTTGCAATTCTCGATGGTTGGGGAGATCGAGAAGATATGTCTGACAATGCAATAAAAAGTGCCTCTACACCTATTATGGACTCATTATGGCATGCATATCCTCATACTCTTATAAGTGCTAGCGGTTCTGATGTCGGTCTCCCAGATGGTCAAATGGGTAATTCTGAGGTTGGTCACCTTACTATTGGTTCTGGAAGAATTATCCAACAAGAACTTGTAAGAATTTCAAATATTGTAAAAAATAACCAATTAGGCTTGGTTAATGAGTTAAAGGGATTAGCTGATTCATTAAAGAAGAAAAATTCTACTTTGCATATCACCGGATTATGTTCTGATGGAGGAGTGCATAGTCATATTGATCATTTACTAGGTTTAATAAAATGGGCATCTGAGAATCACATCAAAAAAGTTGCAATTCATATAATTACTGATGGGAGAGATACTCCCGCAAAAAGTGCATCTAAATATCTTGAACAAATAGAGTCTTGCATAAAAAAATATAATACTGGCGAAATAGCCTCTATAAGCGGAAGATACTGGATAATGGATAGAAATCTTTTATGGGACAGAACCGAAAAAGCTTATAGAAATTTGACAGATAAAGACATTAAAATAATGAATGTTTCTCCGCAAGATTATATTCAAAAAAGTTATGACAAAAACATAACTGATGAGTTTATAGAGCCAATTCGATTATCGGATAACTATCTGAAAGATGGAGATAGTATGATTTGCTTTAACTTCCGTCCTGACAGAGCTAGACAAATAATAAAATCCCTTACAGATAAAGAATTCTCAGAATTTGAAAGAAAATTTTTTCCAGATCTAGAATTAGTTACTTTCACACAATATGACACGAACTTCCCAGTTAAAGTTGCATTTCCTCCTGAATCTCTCAATAATTTTATAGGTCAAATAGTCTCAGAAAACGGATTAAAGCAATATAGAACAGCCGAGACAGAAAAATATCCTCACGTAACATATTTTTTTAATGGAGGAGTAGAAATTCCTTTACCCGGAGAAGAGAGACATCTAGTTCCATCACCAAGAGTTGCAACTTATGATATGGAACCCGAAATGTCTGCCGAAAAATTAACTATTAGTTGTGCTAAAGCAATTAAAAGTGGAAACTATGCTTTTGTTGTAATCAATTTTGCAAACCCTGATATGGTTGGTCATACAGGCAACATGGATGCGACTATTAAAGCTATAGAAACAGTTGATAAATGTATAGGTCAAATAGTTAATGCTACTGGAGAAATGGGCGGAAGTATTCTAATAACAGCAGATCATGGAAATGCAGAGGTAATGAAAGGTCCTGCAGGAGAACCATGGACAGCTCATACCACAAATAAAGTTCCTTTAATTTTCATTGAGGGTGAAAAAAGAAAAATCCCTAATATGGGTAATGAAATCTATTTAAGGGATAATGCTGGATTGGCAGACATTGCTCCAACTTTATTGCAATTATTAAATTTACCTATTCCAAAAGAAATGACAGGAAAATCTCTTATTAAAGAATTCGAATTAAAAGGGTATAATAAAGTCGTGCAACACGTCTAAAATTAATCAAAGCCCTAATAATGGTTCAAATTTTTAGTTGGATATGGGTAATTTCTGGATTACTTTTAATACTTTTAGTTTTACTTCACAGTCCCAAAGGGGATGGAATGGGAGGAATAGCTGCCAGTGGTAGTTCAATGTTTAATAGTGCTAGCAGTGCAGAAGCTTCTTTGAACAAAATAACTTGGACTTTTTTAATTATATTTCTTTCACTAGCAATAATTCTTAGCGCTGGCTGGATATCGTAATGGTAAAAATTAAAAAAGGGACTATTTAAAATAGTCCCTTTTTTAACAATAAATTTATTAACTATTTTTAGTTAATAATCAAAGTCACCACCCATACCTGGAGCTCCTGCTGGAGCAGATGAATCTTTTTTCTCAGGTAAATCTGCAACAATACATTCAGTAGTAAGAACCATCCCTGCTATTGAAGCAGCATTTTGTAATCCTGATCGGGTAACTTTTGCAGGGTCCACTATCCCAGCAGAAGACATATCTACATATTCTCCAGTAGCTGCGTTAAATCCATCATTAAATGGCTTTGATTTAACATTTTCGGCAATCACAGCACCATTAGAGCCTGCATTCTCTGCAATCCTCATAAGGGGCGCAGTAAGTGAAGCTTCTACAATATTAGCTCCAATCAATTCCTCTCCTTCTAAATTTTTATCAGCCCAATTTTTAAGAATAGGAGATAAATGAGCAAGTGTTGTTCCTCCTCCAGGTACGATTCCCTCTTCAACAGCAGCTTTTGTAGCATTAATAGCGTCCTCTAGACGAAGCTTTTTATCCTTCATCTCAGTTTCTGTTGCAGCTCCAACCTTAATCACTGCTACTCCACCAGCTAATTTTGCTAGGCGTTCTTGAAGCTTTTCTTTATCGTATGATGAATCTGTTTCATCCATTTGCTTTTTAATTTGATCACATCTAGATTTAACTGCTTGCTCATTACCCTCAGCTACAATTGTCGTGGTCTCTTTATTGATTGTGATTCTTCTTCCAGTTCCAAGCATCTCTAAAGTAGCATTCTCTAATTTCAGTCCTGCATCCTCAGTAATGAGTTGACCATTAGTTAGAACAGCCATATCTTCAAGCATTGCTTTTCTTCTATCACCAAATCCAGGCGCTTTTACTGCCGCAACATTTAAAACACCTCTTAATCTATTAACGACAAGAGTAGCTAAAGCCTCTTTTTCTATGTCTTCAGCAATAATGACTAAGGGCTTACCAGTTTTAGCTATTTGTTCGAGAACCGGAACTAAATCTTGAACTAAGGCAATTTTTTTATCAGTTAAAAGAATATATGGTTCATCCAGAACAGCCTCCATTCTCTCTGTATCTGTTGCAAAATAAGGTGATATATAGCCTTTATCAAAACGCATCCCTTCAGTAACTTCTAATTCGGTAGTCATTGATTTTCCTTCTTCTAAAGAAATGACACCTTCTTTACCGACTTTGTCCATTGCATTGGCTATCATTTGACCTACTTCTTCATCATTTCCAGCAGCAATAGTTCCACATTGAGCAATTGCGTTACTATCGCTTATAGGTTTGGAATTTTCTTGGATTTTACCTACTAAAAATTCAGTAGCCTTGTCGATACCTTTTTTCAAAGTAATTGCATTTGCTCCTGCAGCTACGTTTCTCAAACCTGCTTTAACCATTGCGTGCGCTAAAACAGTAGCTGTAGTAGTTCCATCTCCAGCAGCATCGTTAGTTTTTGATGCAGCTTGTCTGATCAAAGCAACACCTGTGTTTTCAATGTGATCCTCTAATTCGATCTCTTTAGCGATTGTGACACCATCATTGATGATTTGTGGAGCACCAAATTTTTTCTCTAGGACAACATTTCTTCCTTTTGGTCCAAGCGTTACAGCTACAGACTCAGCAAGGATATCGATTCCTCTCTCGAGCGCTCTACGAGCTTGCTCATTGTAAATAATTCTTTTAGCCATGTTTAGGCAGCAATTTAGTAATAAGTTTTAATAATTTTTGAAACAAATATTCTAGCCAACTACAGCCAAAATATCTTTTTCAGAGAGCAAGACATATTCATCTCCTCCCAATTTAATGTCTGTTCCAGCATATTTGCTGTACAAAACTTTATCGCCAATACTCACCTCTGGAGTTTGTCGAGAACCATCGTCGTTAAGCTTCCCAGGACCTACCTGGGCAACCTCTCCTACCTGTGGTTTTTCCTTAGCTGAATCAGGCAAAAGAATGCCCCCAGCAGTTTTTTCCTCAGATGCGGAAACTTTAATAAATATTCTATCTCCCAGTGGTTTAACTGTAGAGACTGTAAGTGAAACAGCTGCCATAAATTAATGGAGAATCATGATTGAGACGCTTTGCGTCATAAAATGGAAAGAGAAATTCTCAATCCGTATCTTCAACAAGATAATCTGCAAAGCGGTAATTAAACCATACTTTAACTGTGCGGGTGGCCGAACCCATTTAGCGAATCTACCCATGAGATGGTAGTATTTTCGGATTAAAAGCTATTTTAAATCAGCTAATCATCACCAAACAATAAAAATGGTAGCAACCCCATCAACTTCTTCACAAACGAAAGGCGTAGTTCGTCAGGTAATTGGCCCCGTTCTTGATGTAGAATTCCCAGCCGGAAAATTACCTAAAATATTAAATGCTTTGAGAATAGAAGCCAAAAACCCTGCTGGACAAGATATAGCGCTGACCGCAGAGGTCCAACAGCTTCTTGGGGACCATAGAGTAAGAGCAGTAGCAATGAGTGGTACAGACGGTCTTGTAAGAGGAATGGAGGCTATAGACACAGGCGCGCCAATTTCTGTTCCTGTAGGAGAAGCAACTTTAGGGCGCATTTTTAATGTTTTAGGAGAGCCAGTAGATGAACAAGGACCTGTTAAAACAAAAGATACTGCCCCAATTCATAGATCTGCCCCAAAATTAACTGATCTTGAAACTAAGCCAAAAGTTTTTGAAACAGGAATTAAAGTTATCGACCTTTTGGCTCCTTATAGACAAGGAGGTAAAGTTGGATTATTTGGAGGAGCTGGTGTTGGAAAGACCGTTCTTATTCAAGAATTAATCAACAACATAGCTAAGGAACATGGTGGGGTTTCTGTTTTTGGAGGTGTGGGAGAAAGAACCAGAGAGGGAAACGACTTGTATGAAGAATTTAAAGAGTCAGGAGTTATTAATGCTGATGATTTAACGCAATCAAAAGTTGCATTATGCTTTGGACAAATGAATGAGCCACCAGGTGCAAGAATGAGAGTTGGCTTATCGGCACTAACAATGGCTGAGCATTTTAGAGACGTTAACAAACAAGACGTCCTTCTTTTTGTTGATAATATTTTTAGATTCGTTCAAGCTGGCTCTGAAGTATCTGCGTTACTTGGAAGAATGCCTTCAGCTGTTGGATACCAACCGACCCTCGGAACTGATGTTGGTGAATTACAAGAAAGAATTACATCTACATTAGAAGGGTCAATAACATCTATTCAGGCTGTTTACGTTCCTGCTGATGACCTAACAGACCCTGCTCCAGCAACAACATTTGCCCATTTAGATGCTACTACAGTGCTTGCTAGGGCTCTTGCAGCTAAGGGGATTTATCCAGCAGTTGATCCATTGGACTCAACAAGTACTATGCTTCAACCATCAGTTGTTGGCGATGAGCATTATAAAACAGCCAGAGCTGTCCAATCAACTTTACAAAGGTACAAAGAACTTCAAGATATTATTGCTATTCTTGGTTTAGATGAGCTTTCTGAAGAGGATAGATTAACAGTAGATAGGGCTAGAAAAATTGAAAAATTCCTTTCACAGCCTTTCTTTGTAGCAGAAATATTTACAGGAATGTCTGGTAAATATGTAAAATTAGAAGACACTATTGCTGGCTTCAATATGATTTTGTCTGGTGAATTGGATGATTTACCAGAACAGGCATTTTACTTGGTTGGTAATATTGACGAAGTTAAAGCAAAGGCTGAAAAAATAAAATCAGAAAAATAAATATCTGAATATATATATTTAACATTCAATAATTTTAAATTAATGGCAATTTCTCTAAAAGTTTTAGCTCCTAACAAAAATGTTTATCAAGGCGAAGCTGAAGAAGTAATCCTTCCTAGTACTACAGGTCAACTTGGTATACTTCCAGGACACATCTCTTTAGTTACTGCTATAGATATTGGCGTTTTAAGGCTAAGAACGAATTCCAAATGGAAATCAATAGCTCTAATGGGAGGCTTCGCTGAAATTGAATCAGATGAAGTAATAGTTTTAGTAAATAATGCTGAAATTGGTTCTGAGATTGATGTTCAAAATGCTGAACAAGATCTGAAAGAAGCAAAATTAGCAATTAGCAAATTTTCTGAAAATGAAAAAAATCCAGAGAAAATTAAAGCCCTTAAAGAGGTTTCGAAGGCTGAGGCAAGGATTCAGGCTGCAAAGAACTGATATTTAAGCTGTTCCACAAAAAGTTACTTCGGGAAACTTTAATTTGGCTTCTTCTAATTTTTTTGTTTTGCCCTCTTCTTGCCAATAATTTATTACTTCAGTAGCTTTATTTAATATTTCTACCCTTTCATTATCTGTAATCCAACCTTTATTCTCTAGCTCACTTTTTAATTTCTCCCAAGCATCATCTCTTGGCCAAAAATAATAAGCAGTAAGAGGACTTGGGCCTCCGCCTACTATTTGATCGACTGCTAAAGCAACATTATCAGGTAACCATAATACTTTAATTATGAACCTCCCTTCGTCCGGTTTAGGAGTATAGCCAGTAGGCACTCCATCTT
Organism: Prochlorococcus sp. AG-355-P07; assembly: GCA_003280575.1. Classification (GTDB taxonomy): domain Bacteria; phylum Cyanobacteriota; class Cyanobacteriia; order PCC-6307; family Cyanobiaceae; genus Prochlorococcus_A. Next base: position 79,514 of record QCEN01000005.1, read on the forward strand.
CATCAATTGTGGCAGCAGCTAATACAGCTGTGGCACCCATCATTCCTGTATTAGGAGAAGAATTTTTAGACTTTGGGGCATCACTATTTTGTTCCTTTTTTTCAATTGAATTTTGATTTAACTTATCTGATGAGGTCATTCACTTATTTATGTTTAATAAATAATTTATCAGTTTATGGTCACATTTTTATTGATTTATTCAAAATTTCTTGATTTATGTTACTGATACCTTCTAAACAGGATTGTTATCTATCATGAGATACTTCATAAAAGTCATAAATAGTAGCTTCCAATGAATCCCAAAGATCTTTAGGGATATCGTTTTCTTCCGCGAACATGCCAAGCTGACTAGCTAAACCTCTTGCCTGAGAGAGTTTCAAATCATATGAATCGGAATTATTCATTTTTGAGCTTTAAACTTTATAAAAATAAATCTTATAACTAAATTAGTCAAATTTAAAACTCTAAATCAGAAATTTCTTTTAGTGCAGAAGCACTTAAAACTTCTGGGTTTTTATTATTGACCAAAACATCATCTTCTATTCTTATGCCAATACCTTTCCACTTCTCTTCAATGAGAGGTTGACCCTCAGGGACTGGGATCCTGTCACTTATATAGATCCCAGGTTCTACCGTAAGAATCATTCCGTTTTGTAATGGCACTTCATAATCTCCCATTCTGTATGCTCCAACATCATGAACATCTAAGCCGAGCCAATGCCCAGTTCTATGCATGTAAAGATGTTTATAAGATTGATTTTCTATTATTTCCTCAGTGCTTCCCGACAATAATCCAATTTCCTTCAATCCTTCTATCAGAATTTTTAACGCAACAAAATGAACTTTACTAGAGTTCGATCCAGTTACGGCACTTTTAATTGCATTTTTCTGGGCACTTAATACGATTTCATAGATAATTTTTTGTTCTTTAGAAAATTTTCCGCCGATAGGTATAGTTCTTGTTATGTCTCCATTGTAATAATCAATTAGTGAGCAACCAGCGTCTACCAATAATAAATCTTCTTTATTCAAGGGTGAGTTATTTGAAGTGTAATGCAAAATACATGCATTATCTCCTGAAGCAACAATAGAGTTATAAGCAGGTCCCCGAGCACCTTTTTCCAAAAAGAATCCTTCTAGAAGTCCCTGAATTTGCCTTTCATTTTTCTTGGTTGAGATAGATTCTCTAACTAGTTCATGAGCTTCAGCTGAAATTTGTGTAGCTTCTCTCATTCTCTTAATTTCAAATTCACTTTTAATTAATCTCATCTCATTTAAATAGATTTCTGGAGATTTTATAGAATTTGCACCAACCCCTAATCTTGATCTGTTTTCAAGTTGTTGTGAAAATATCTCTAGTACTATTTTCTCAATTAATGGATACTTACCAATTGAAAAAACAAGTTCATCAGAACCATTTATGTAATAAGGGAGTAAATCTCTTAGTTCTGTTATTGAGTGAGCCTTATCAGCCTTAAACTCTTTTTCAGCCCCTTCTAAGCCCCATCTAAAGCCATGCCAGACTTCACTTATAACATCTTTAGGAGCTACAAACATAATAAATCTCTCTCCCTTCGGCTTGTGAGATAAGAAAAGAGCAATTGCGTCCGGCTCATCAAAACCAGTTAAATACCAAAAATTACTATCTTGTCTAAAAGGATATTCACAATCGGCATGATGCTTTACAAGATTAGCCCCAGGGATAATAGCAGCTTTTCCACCTAATTTATTTAGAAAAATCTCTCTTCTCTCTTCAAAAACTTTATCGTCAGGTTTAAACATGAATTGTGTATTGGCGTATTTAAAAAAAAAATGGAAGAATGAATTAATACAGATTGAGTATCTAATCTATTTTAATGGAACCAAATAGTTACGGTTTATTTCTACTTATAATAATAATTCTAATTGGATCAGCATGTTGTTCGGGGGTAGAAGCAGCTTTTTTAGCCGTAAATTCAATTAGGATTTTAGAAATTGCCTCTCGACAAAAACCAAAAAGTTCTGCAAATCAACTTCTAAAACTTAGAAAACATCTTGGACGGACACTAACTGTAATTACTATTACTAATAATGGATTTAATATAATTGGCAGTCTTATTTTAGGAGTATACGGAGCATTGGTAATTAATAGCAGTTTTGGTTTAACTCTTTTTTCAATAGCTTTTTACATACTAGTTGTTTTAGTGGGAGAAGTACTACCCAAAGCTCTTGGCACAAGATTTTCAATTCAAATAGCACTATTATCTGTTCCAATCTTACGAATATTAAATACTTTAATGAGGCCATTTTTAATATTAATTGAACAGATATTTCCTGTTATTACAGCAGAAAACGAAATTTCAACTGATGAAGAAGAAATTAGACAAATGGCAAAAATTGGAAGTCAAAAAGGTTTTATAGAGGCTGATGAGGCCGCAATGATATTTAAGGTTTTTCAATTAAATGATTTAAAAGCTAAAGACTTAATGACCCCTAGGGTATCGGCACCTTGTCTTGATGGCTCTTCAAATCTTGATGAAATTTCAAAACTCATAATGTCTGACAGCTCTCCATGGTGGGTTGTTTTAGGAGATAAAGTTGACAAAATACAAGGGGTAGTAAAGCGTGAAAAATTGTTGGCAGAGTTAATTAATGGGAAAAATAAAAAATTATTATCAGAAATTTGCGAACCTGTGGACTACATTCCCGAAATGATTAAAGCAGATCAATTATTAACTAAATTTGACAAGAATCATAAAGGAGTGAAAGTAGTAGTAGATGAATTCGGGGGATTCGTGGGAATTATTGGTGCAGAAGCTGTGTTATCTGTATTAGCCGGGTGGAAGAACAAATCATGAAACAATTCAAAAATAAAGAAAATTATTTACTGTTAAAAAAATGGTGGGAGACTATTGATCTTACCAATTATGAAAAAAGTTTTCTTAATAGAGATATAATTTCTTTTAATCAACAACTTTTAAGACTCAAAGAAAAAAGAATAAGAATTGGCACATATGGTAAATCAGGCGTAGGAAAATCTTCTGTTTTAAATTCTTTATTAGAAAAAGACATATTCAAAACAGATATTATTAATGGGACCACAAAAGAAATAAAATCTGAAACTTGGACTCTAAAAGATCAAACACTCAATAGTTTAGAGTTGCTAGATTCTCCAGGATTTGATTTCTGCAATATTAAATTCCCAGATAAAGTTTACTATTACATAAATCGTGCAGATCTTATTCTTTTTATAGTTTCGGGAGATTTAAATAGAAATGAATTAAACGAAATCAGATCTTTTATAAAAGATGGGAAAAAAATAATTTTAATTTTAAACAAAATCGATTTATTTAATAAAAATGAATTAAAAGAAATAATTGAAAATATAAAGCTTAAGCTTCCAAAAGATTTAAATATTCCAATAATTATCAATAATGAAAACAATCTTAAAAATTACATAGCAAAATTAATCAATGAATATGGTGAGATACTATTAACGCTAAATTCTATTCAATTAGCTGACAAATTGTTTCTGCGAATAAAAGAGCAAAGAATGAAAAGAAGGCAGAAATTAGCTCAATCTACTATAGGTAAATTTTCGACTATAAAGGCATCCGCAGTAGCTCTTAATCCTTTTATTTTATTTGATGTTGCTGGTAGTTTCGCATTAGATACTGCATTGATTAACGAATTAAGTAAGATTTACGGCTTAAAGTTAAAAGGTGAATCTACAAAAACAATATTCAAAAATATATCCATTAATAATTTATGTTTGGGAATTACTCAAGTCGGCGTCAATACCTCTTTCAACCTTATTAAGAAAGTAATTCTTTTAGCAGCACCTTTTACTAACGGGCTTTCATTATTACCCTATGGACCAATAGCAATTATTCAAGCAGCAATAGCAGTTTATTCTACAAAAATTCTTGGGAAATTAGCCGCTAAAGAGATATTTATAAGAAGCAAAGCTTCTTTAATAGAACCAGCTATTATGATTCAAAATATGAATTTAAATGATCCAGAAATTTTCAACCACATAAATATTTATTTTTCAAATAGAAATTTAAATAATAATTTTGTTACGATTCTGCCTTAAAACTTAAATGGGAAAAAGCATTGCATTATTTGGAACCAGTGCAGATCCACCTACCATTGGACATAAAAAAATTCTTGAAGAATTATCCAAAATATATGCTCATACCATTTGTTATGTGAGTAACAATCCGAAAAAAAAGCATAAAGAGGATATCTTAATTCGTAGCCATTTATTAAAAACTCTTATTGAAGATTTAGATAATCCTAAAATTTTATTTAATCAAAGCGTTAGTAGCCAATGGGCAGTAGAGTCAATTAAAAAATGTAAAAGAATTTATGAATTAAATAATCTAGATTTTGTTATTGGGAGCGATTTAATTAAAGATATTTTCTACTGGAAAAATTTTGATAAAATTACTGATGAGGTTAGTTTTTTAGTAATTTTAAGAGAGGGATATCCTGTTGAATCAGATACTCTTAAAATGTTAGAAACTTGTAAAGTGAAATTTAAGATTTCAACCATAAAAATCCCAAACATTTCAAGTTCTAAGCTCAGGTCAAATTTTAATTATTCTAATTTACCAACTTCATTAATAGATATTGTTAAAAAGAATAATTTATATGAACCCACTAAATTAGTTGAATGAAATTTTTACTTGCTCAAATTAATCCAGTTGTTGGTGATTTAGAGGGTAATGCAAAAAAAATACTTTCTACTGCTTCGAAAGCTAGCTCAACTTCTGCTGATTTAGTTCTGACTCCAGAATTATCACTATGGGGATATCCAGCAAATGACCTACTTCTAAAAAAAAATTTAATCAAAAATCAATATCAAATTCTTGACAAATTAGCCTTGGATATTAATAAAAAATATGGAGGCTTGAGTATCACAGTAGGGATAGCTGAGATAATAAATGATTCTTTTTTCCCAAATCTTTATAATTCTATTGCATTGCTTGAGCATGGTGAGTGGAAAATAATTGCTCGTAAAATTATCCTACCCACCTATGAAGTATTTGATGAGAAAAGATACTTTAGATCAGAAGAAAAAGTTTCCGTAATAACAAAAGACATTAATAATAAAACCTGGCGACTTGGCTTTACTATATGTGAGGATTTATGGGTCAACAAAAATATAGAAGGAAGAGGAATTCATAAAAAAAATCCTATTTTTGATTTAAAGAAAAAAAAAGTTGATATTTTAGTAAATTTATCGGCCTCCCCATATACCTTCAAAAAGTTAGAGCTAAGATCCAAAGTTTCGAGTTTTGCTGCTAAATATCTTCAAGTACCGCTGATATATGTAAACCAGATTGGAGCAAATGATAATTTAATTTTTGATGGAAATAGTTTTATTCTTGATAAAAATGGATCGAAAATTAAGCACTTAAAATCTTTTGCAGAAGACCTCTCCAGTTGGGACATTGAGCAAACAAAACCCCAAAAAAATGAATTGAAAAACTCCGAAATGTCATCAATTTTTGATGCATTAGTGCTTGGTGTTAAAGATTATGCAAAAAAATGCGGTTTTAAAACAGCTTTAATTGGACTAAGCGGTGGCATTGATTCAGCACTAGTTTCAGCGATTGCGACAGCTGCTCTTGGCAGTAATAATATTTATTGCGTCTCAATGCCCTCTAAGTGGAGCTCACCTCATTCAAAAAGTGATGCGAAAGATTTAGCGAGAAGATTAAAAATAAATTTCAACAGCATCCCAATTGAAAATTTGATGAGCTCTTTTGAAGAATCTTTTATAGATACCATATCTTTCGAGATGGCTGAAATAACAAATCAAAATGTTCAATCAAGAATCAGAGGAACACTTCTGATGGCTTTAGCAAATCAAGAAAAGCATTTACTACTTTCAACAGGAAATAAATCAGAGCTAGCTGTAGGATATTGCACACTTTATGGTGATATGAATGGAGGATTGTCGGTAATTGGGGATTTATATAAAACTAATGTTTTTAAATTATGCAATTGGCTTGATAGTGAAGATTCAATTAATAGTAGAAAGTTATATATGTTAGATACTAGTGTTGATATAATTGGAGAAAATATTCGTAAAAAAGCTCCAAGTGCTGAATTAGGGCCTAATCAATTAGATACTGATTCTCTACCTCCTTACTCTCTTTTAGATAAAATCCTTAAAGGAATTATTGAAGAGAAAAAAGATTTACAACAACTAGAAGAAGATGGTTATAAAAAAGATTTAATTTTAAAAATTATCTCTCTCATAAAAAAAGCGGAATTTAAAAGAAAGCAGGCTCCTCCAATCCTAAAACTAAGCAGTCAATCATTAGGAAGTGACTGGAGAGTTCCCATAGCAATATCTTATTAATCACTATAAGAACACTCTTGGATTTTTTTCAAAGGCCGTTTAACTGAATCAAGGTTGATACCTTTTTTGATAGCAAGAATTATGCCTGCAGCTTCTAAATAATTATCAACTTCAAAAAGATTGGGATAATTATAAAAATCATTTGTCACTTTTAATGTATTTTGATTTTTTACAGAGATAATATTTAAACCTTTTTCAATCCCTGCTAGTACTGCTTCGCCTCCTAATGCACCATTAGGAACAACAATCGATTCAATCTGATCAGGGTGTAATGAGATTGATTCATTTTTAGCAGGCAATTCAACAATATCAGGTGCATTGCTTAACCCAATCAGTACAGATGGTAAAAAAGTGTATCCTATTTCTTCTGCAGCTGCACGAGGATCTAAATTTTCATTCAATTCAATTGGATTTAAAGCAGGTGCGTGAGCACAGGGAACTTTTAAAAATTTGCTTATTAAATGACTTATAACTGCTTCGACTCCAGCAATAGGATCAACCCCTTTCCCCTCTCGATATATATTTGTTTCTAAAGAATCTTGATCATCTGGAAATTTTGCCACAATTGCTATTGCCGTAACTCCTTTTTCTATTAAACATTTTCCAGCATCAATTAGAGTATCAGGATTTTCAATTGTGCCACCACTGATTTTTGAAGAATCAGAATCAATAACTATGTTTAATGGCTTTCTTGTAATCACATAAGAATGAACATTAATTCCTAAAGTAGAAACACATGCATCAGCAACTTGTAAATGTCTCACTAATATTTCTTTTTCAATGGCTGAATCAAAAATTATCCCAATTTTCTGTTCCTTTACCCTTTTTAAAGCGATTTCTCCTTTAGCAAGTCGGTCTAAACTATAACCCTCAACATAAAAAATATTTTTATCTTTTTCAGAAAGATTCCCCCCATTCATAACATTTGGATGAGTAATTAAACATCCACTTGCCGATGCTAATAATTTAGCGGTTGGAAGTGCATCTCCAGCAAAACCTCCTACTTCACAACCAATACCAGTTGGAACTATGAATATTGTTGGTGAATTTTCCATTATTAAAAATATTTCAATTTATATTTCTTAATTAGCTAAGACAGCTTTAATTTTAAGTTTTTTTGTTCCAAAAGAGTCAATAGAATTTTGAATATCAACAATTGACCATCGAATTAAATCACCTTTTTTTTCTAAATTTGCAATGATGAATTCCCTTAAATTTTTTACTTTTATTGAAGCTGGCCAATTTAAATAGTAATCAACTGAACTTAATTTCATTTTTGATATTTACCAAATTGATCATTATACAAATCATCTTCGACTTCTTTACCAATAACAATATTCAAATCGGACTTGGGATATGCCACACATAAAAGTGCAAAGCCCTTTTCCCTTAAATCATCATTTAATCCCATAGCATCTTCTTGATCTACAGATCCTTCCAATATCATGGATGCACAATCTGTACAAACTCCTGAACAACAACTACTTGGTAAATCTATTCCATTTGTTTTTGCCGCTGAAATAATATCTTGATCTTCAGAACATAAAAAACTAAAAGTCTTTTGCTCAAATTGAACTTTGATATTGTATTCAGACATATCCTAAATCTTATTGCTAAACTGCAGAACCTCCTACAACCTCTAATATTTCTTGAGTAATAGCTGCTTGCCTGGCTTTGTTGTAGGTTAGATTCAAAGTACTTGCTAATTCTTTTGCATTATCACTCGCATTATTCATAGCAGTCATCCTGCAAGCGAGTTCTGAAGCTGCAGACTCTTGAAGAGCTCTTAGTACCTGATTCTGTAAATATAATGGCAATAAGGAATCTAATAGTTGATCAGGACTTTGTTCGAAAACAATATCTGATGGCAACTTCTCTGAATCACTTTTTTCCATATTTGATTTTTCAACAAGTAACTTACTATCTTTTGTAGTCAACCTAAAAATTTCATCGTTTTCCTCAGCAATTCCTTGAGGGTCAAGTGGCAATAGAGTTTGAACGACAGGAGCGCAGCTGACTAAAGTGATGAATTTCGTGTAAATAATTTCAACCCTATCAGAATTTTCTGAGAGAAATTCAGCTAAAATTTCATTTGTTAATCCTTCAGAGTCTTTGACTGTGGGTACTTGTTCTAGTTCTTTGAAAGTACTTTTAATTACATATCTATCCTTTCTATTTTGAAAATATCCAATAGCTTTCTTCCCTACCAAAATTAAATTTGGCTGATACCCTTGTTTGACTAATTCTGCGTATCTTATTTCTACTTTTTTTATTATATTTGTATTATAACCACCGCATAACCCTCTATCTGCAGTTATGCAAACCAAAGTGATACTTTTAACTTCTCTCTTGGATAATAGAGGAGAGTCGACAGCCTCAAATTGAACTCTAGATTGAATATTTTCTAAGACCCGTGCAAGTTTATCTGCAAAAGGTCTACTCTTGAGAACTTGATCTTGAGCTCTCCTAACTTTTGCAGCAGCAACAAGTCTCATGGCCTCCGTTATTTTTCTTGTATTTTTAACGGAAACGATTCGATCTCTAATCTCTTTAAGATTTGCCATGGTATCTCCTTAAATAAATTTAAACTGTGGCAAGCATTGATGATTTAACTTCATTTATCACCTCTTTTAGTGTTGCTTCTAATCCATCATTTAATTTCTTTTCTTTAAGAATTTCTTCTATAAATTCTGATTTATTTAACTTTAGGTATTCCCTAAGTTCGGTTGCAAATTTAGTAACCTCTTCAACAGGCACTTCATCAATAAGACCTTTAACTCCTGCGTAAACTACTGCAACTTGTTCTGCAAGGTTAAGCGGGGAGAATTGAGGTTGCTTTAATAACTCTCTTAGTCTTTTACCTCTTTCAAGTTGTTGCTGAGTTGCCTCATCAAGATCAGATGCAAATTGAGAAAAAGCAGCTAGTTCATCAAACTGTGCGAGTTCTAATTTTAAAGTTCCTGCAATTTTTTTAATTGCTTTTGTCTGAGCGGCACCTCCAACACGGCTAACAGAAATACCTACATTAATAGCGGGTCTTAATCCTGAGTTAAATAAATCTGCACTCAAGAATATTTGTCCATCTGTAATAGAAATAACATTAGTTGGGATGTAAGCCGAAACGTCCCCTGCCTGAGTTTCAATGATTGGAAGAGCTGTCATAGAGCCTCCTCCCATAGCATCAGAAAGTTTTGCCGCTCTTTCTAGTAATCTACTGTGTAAATAGAACACGTCTCCAGGATAAGCTTCTCTTCCTGGTGGTCTTTTTAAAAGAAGAGACATTTGTCTATACGCCTGAGCTTGTTTTGTTAGATCATCATAAATAACAAGTGTTGCTTTACCCTGATACATAAAATGTTCAGCAATTGCTGCACCGGTGTAAGGTGCTAAGTACTGTAAAGCAGCAGGTTCAGAAGCTCCTGCACTAACTACGACTGTATAATCTAGTGCTCCTCTCTCTCTTAATACCTCTACGATGTTTGCTACTGATGCTGACTTCTGACCAATAGCTACGTAAACACAAACTACGTCTTGGCCTTTTTGGTTGATTATCGTATCGATAGCAATAGCAGATTTTCCAGTTTGTCTATCACCAATAATTAATTCTCTTTGACCTCTTCCAACAGGAATCATTGCATCAATAGATGTAATACCTGTTTGCATTGGTTCATGCACTGATCTTCTCTTGATTATTCCAGGAGCCATTTCTTCAATCAATCTAGTATCACTCGTAGGAATTTCCCCTTTCCCATCTATTGGTTGTCCTAGAGGATTAACAACTCTCCCCTGCATTGCTTCACCTACTGGAACAGATGCAATTTTACCTGTGGACTTAACGTTACTTCCTTCTTGGACACCAAGTGCCTCTCCCATCAAAACGGCTCCAACATTATCATCTTCAAGATTTAAAGCTATACCTTCGGTACCATCTTCAAATTCCAATAACTCACCTGCCATGACCTGATCTAAGCCATATATTCTTGCAATGCCATCACCGATTTGCAGAACAGTTCCTACATTGCTAACACTTACAGATTGGTCATAATCAGTTATTTGTTGTTTTAAGATTGAACTGATTTCATCAGGGCGTATAGATACCATGGATTTAAGAATTTAAGGTTGATTTAAAAGTTACTTGGAAAGGGATAAGCCAAGTTTTCTAATTTGTGAAGCAAGGGAAGCATCAATTACTTTTGATCCTACACTGGCGACGAAACCACCAATAAGAGATGGGTCGATTTTAGTTACAAGTTCTAATTTTTCTGTTCCAGCAATATTGATGATCTTTTTGGTAATCAAACCTTTCTGTTCATCAGTAAGCTCGACTGCAGAAGTAACAGTTGCCAAAGCAATATTACTATTTTCTCGGTAAATCTCTAAAAATCTTTCAAGAATTGAAGTGAGGATTCCAATTCTTTGCCTATCGGCCAATAATTTTAAGAAATTCAGTAAAGAAGAATTAACCTTATTTGAAAAAATTTCAATAATGATTTTCTTCTTAGCATCTGTCTCTAAAATGGGAGAGGATAATGCCTTCTCCAATTCAGGGGAATCATTTATTAATTCCAAAAGTTGTTTAACATCAGAAACAATCTCTTCAGTTTGCGAATTTTCATTCACAACTTGAAGTAATGCCTCTGCATATGGTGTAGTAACTGAATTTAAAAGTGGCATTAGTTCACCTCAATATTGTTAATTGATTGAGTTACCAAATTTTCTTGTGTTGTTTTATCAAGTCGATTTGGGAGAGATTCTAAAGCTTTCTTAATTGCCAGTTCAACAGCTTCTTTTCGTAGTTGAGAAATTGCTCTGGATGCTTCAGAGCTCTCATCAGAGATTGCACTTTGTTTAATTCGTGCCATCTCCTCTATCGCTTTTTTCTCACTTTCCATTCTGATTGATTCAGATCTTTTAAGAGAATCTGCTTTTATTTGAGAAGCTTTTTCTTCTGCTGAAGATAAATCTTTCTTCGCCTTTTCTAAAGCTTGAGTTGCATTTAGGAGTCGATCTTCAGCATCTTTTAATTCAAGAAGGATTCCTTCTCTCCTTTTTTGAAGCATTTTACCTAAGAAACCAGGCAAAAATTTATAAAGACCAAAAACCACTACAGCCCAATTAAGGATATTAGTTTCGAATAAATTGAAGTTCAATCCAAAACCTTCTGTAGCTAAAAGAGTTAAATTCATTTTTCTAGAATCAATCTATTAACAATAAGTTCGCTTAGATCATGAGCCTGTTTAGAAAGTTGATCACGAGCCGCGGACGTCTGACTTTCAATTTCTAGTCTTGCCTTTTCTTTTGAAGCATTTGCTTCATTATTAGCAAGTTCTAGTGCTTCTTTATAAAGCTTGTCAGACTCATTCTCAGCTTCGCTTACAATTCTTTGGGCTTCTGTACGAGCACTTTGAAGCTGAGTTAATAAATCAGCTTCTAATTTTTTAACCTCAGAAAGCTTATTTTTGGCCTCAATAATATTATTACTTACAAACTTTTCTCTTTTTTCTACTACATTGCCAACAGGCTTAAAAAATAGAGAATTTAATATGTAAGTAAGAGCAACTACTTGTATTGCCATTAGTGGCAAAGTGGCATTTATATCAAATAATCCACCTTCTGTAGCACCAAAAAAATTAAAGGCCAACATATGATTCAGTTGAAGTTAAAAAATTAAATTTAAATATTGCTAATAAGAATT
>QCEN01000006.1 GCA_003280575.1 Prochlorococcus sp. AG-355-P07
AAACTATGAAGGAAATTGGGTTCAAAGATGGGAAAAGTACCGAAGTGAAAGTAAAGACAGAGATGTTGATGGTACAGCAAGTTTCACTCCATTAGGGGAATGGAGTACATATAAGATTGGAATCTACAATACAAGAGATAACGATGGGTTTGTGAGAGTCTATAAGGATGGGGAATTGATGTTTGATTATAATGGTGTCACTTATGATTGGCGTGGAAAGTATAATCGAAGTCATATCAGAATCGGTCTCTATCGAGATCGAGTAGTTGGAGTGAGTTACCCCGACCAAACGATTCACTTTGATGATTTCATTGTTGTTTCAGATGAGAAAACTTTAGATAGTTATATAAAATGATTTTTACTACAAAGTGTTTTTTGCTTTTGAACAAATAGACTATAGATGGTGGATATCACTTGGAGATGAAATTAAAGGTAAAACTGGTTTACCGAATGAGAGTGTAGAGATCGAGGGATAAAATAAAATACTCCAAATTAACAAATAAACTCAGGGGATAAATTAGGGGATAATTCTCATTATCATCATCTTTTTGCCTTCCCTATACTTGTCATAGAGTGCCTTCAAGACTCACTCCGAGTAACTCCCTCTCCGTTCTTATTTGTGTTTTATCTTTTTAGTTATTTTCCTATTAGTTTTACAGCCAATTGGTTCGTAAAAATAAGCTAACCATTCGTTCTATCTCCAAATAAAATGGTGACATTAATTCGACGATTTTCATAGCCTTCTTTGAATTCATAATTATCAGTTTCATGAAATAAGTCAGAATTGAAAACAACAGCACGATTTTCTTTATATGGAATTACTGTTGATTTTGCTTTATTTCTTTTGATCTCTTCTCGGATTTTTTTTACATCAGAATTATAACTCTCATGAGACCAATCTTTTGGAGCCTCTACATCGTAGACGATCATGCCACCAGTCTTAGGGTTTAAGTTCGCTTCATTTGGAGTAATCCAGAAATTCACATTTACCGCTGCGGGATCTGCGTGAACATGGATGCCACTGAGTGACGAATCTACCTCCTTTGCTCGACTATCATATTTATAAGCCCATATTTGTTTTATAGGATAATCTTTGAATATTTTTGGGAATTTTTTACTTAGCTCGTCTGCTATTTGAAGAATCAACGGATTAGCTAATCCCGAACCCAAATAGGCTCCAATCCACCCAGTTGGTTTGATATCAAACCAAATTGTACTTCCTAACAGAAACTTACGAAGGGAATCTAAAGCTAGAGGACTTAAGAAATCATCAATATAAGTTAATCCGAAATCATGATCAAAATAATTTTGTGTAATTTTCTCAGTATTTAATGAATTATTTACTACGTCTTCTTTTAATTTAGGTGCTTCTACTTGATAAATTAAACGATTATAAATGTTATTGAGAAGATTTTGATGTTCATTACTTAAGTCAATTAATTTGGTTTCGGATGGCCACTTGATCGCAGTGGCAACTTTTTTATATATGTTAGCTATGCTCTTAAATTTTTCAGTCTCATAACATTGCGAAGCTAAATATTCAAATTGTTCAACATCATGTTTTATTTTTGCCTTGCTAATTCTTGTAAATCTTTTGTGATTTGATTCTTTATTTTTTTCCCCTCTGAGTAACTTAGCACTTTCTGAAAAACATTTTAAAGATAATTCTTGTGAGCCTTTATGAAGAAGAATGCTACCTAAAAGTTGATGAGCATTTGGCAAGGTAGGTTTCAGCTCAATTGCTTTGCGTGTAGACAATTCTGCTTCTTGTAAGTTTCCAAGATCTTTTAATATTTTTCCATGAATTAAATGAGCTTCAGCGAGATTGGGATTGAGTTCAATAGATTTGCGTATAAATACTTCTGCTTCTTGGGATTTGCCAACTTCTTTTAAAAGTACTCCTAGATTTAAATGTGTTGCTGCGATATTAGGTTTGAGTTCAATGGCTTTGCGTAGTGAAAATTCTGCTTCTTTTAATTTGCCAAGCTCACTAAATATTCTTCCTAAATTGGAATGAGCCTCAGCTAAATCAGGTTTAAGATGAATTACTTTTCCTAGTGATAATTCCGCTTCTCTTAATTTGCTAATTTCTTTTAAAATTTTTCCCAAATTGTAATGAGCCTCAGAGAAATTAGGCTTGAGCTCAATAGCTTTTCGGTATGACAATTCTGCTTCTTTTAATTTGCTAATTTCTTTTAAAATATTTCCCAAATTGTAATGAGCATTAGCAAAATTAGGATTCAATTCAATAGCTTTGTGTTGTGATAATTCTGCTTCTTTTAATTTGCTAATTTCTTTTAATACGTTTCCTAGATTTAAATGAGCCTCTGCGAAATTAGGATTAAGTTCAATCGTTTTGCGAAAGGCGTTTTCTGCCTCTTGATGGTTGTGTTGCCCACTTTGGATTATTCCAAGAAGGAAATGAGAATTAGCGAAATTAGGATTAAGTTCAATCGTTTTGCGAAAGGCGTTTTCTGCCTCTATTAAATTCCCAAGATCTTTTAGTATTATTCCAAGATTGTAATGTGCCTCTGCAAAATCAGGTTTGATTGCTATCGCTTTTCGGTATGACAATTCTGCCTCTTTTAAATTCCCAAGATCTTTTAGCATTGCTCCAAGATTGTAATGTGCCTCTGGAAAATCAGGTTTGATTGCTATCGCTTTACGGTATATAGAGTCTGCTTCTTGTGATTTCCCTATACTATTAAGTAAGACTCCATAGTTAAAAAATAATCTATGATCTTTAAAACCTTTATCTAAAAAATATTGATAAAATTTAGTTGCTTCTGAAATTTTTCCTTCTGAATGCAACTTTAATGCAAGTTTAAGTATTTGTTCTTTAGAAAGGTTGCTATTTTTATTGAATTCTTTTTTAGAATTGTACTGCTCCCCATATCCGTTCATCTTTAAGTTTTTATATACTTCCTAATTCATTAATACACCTAATAATATCATAACTATTTTAAGGGGTATCAATTTGGAAGATTTTGCTTTAATTTTTAATTATCCTAATTTCCTAAATAAATCGGTAAATATTGTTTTTATATTTTTTTAGTACTTTGTATATTCTCGGAGAAATTCCTATCCTTTTTTTGTTTAGGAAATTCATAGGCTTTCCTTAAATTTGTAAATTTTGAATTTACAAAATCCCAGAAAAATTTGCAGACTTGCTTCTTAGACATCAGATGATCGTCTTACATAACTCTCCTTAAAAATATTTGTTCAAGAAGCATCCAGTCTTCAAAGGTTCTTCTCTATTGAGGCATTCAGTTTTAAGAGTTCCCGCTCTATTGGACTATTTTTTCTGTACTAAGTCAAAAACAAAACAAATTCTCTCTTCTGAACTTTTAAATGGAATAGTATGGTGGTATAGAGAAGAGGGAAAAATGATTATATCTCTTGTTTCTATTTTTTTTGAAGTCACATTAAATTTTTTATTTTTAGTAGGATACTTTGGTCCTTGGTAACTAAAAGCTATCTTACCCGAATCATCATTATTATGATATTTAGGAATCTGTAAGTAAAAACTACCCGTAATCCATCCATATTCATGATTGTGAGACTTTAGGAATCCTCCAGATTTCATACTTATCATCCATGCTCGGAGTTCATAATGTTGAGGCCAATGATTTATAAAACCTTGACCACTATTTTTGAAATGTTGCTTATATTTTTCGATCTTTTGCTCTAAAGCTATTTTTATAGATTTGATGAATGGGTAGTCTAAAGATAGTAAATTTCCTGATGTTTGAGTTCCATTAGTTAAAAGTCCTTGAGCCCTCTCTTGAATTTCACTTACTTTATGAAAAGAAATTAGATTCTCAAGATCATTTGAGGAAAAAGATTCTTCATTAATTTTGTCTAAAAAAACATATTGAATTGATTGATTACAAAAGGGAGATTTGTATTGTTTTTCGTAAATAATATTGGCGTGCTCTACTATGCCTCCTATATCAGCATTACAAACTTTATTCTTAAAAATCTCTTTATATTTTTTATGAAAATCTTTCTCTCTATCAAGAGATAATAAACAGCCTAAATATAAACTTTGGCAAGTATCTGACTTACCTTTAATAAGATATTTTGAAGCTAATTCAAAATTTCCCACATTCATTAAAAGAAGAGTTAAGGATTTAATGTATTCTTCCTCTTCAGGCTTTAATTCAATTGACTTCATAAGGTGAGATAATGCTTCCTGAGATTTACCCTGATCTTTAAGAATATTTCCAAGATTGAAATGTGCTTCAGCGAAATCAGTTTTAATTTCTAATGCTTTGCGATTGGATAATTCTGCTTCTTGAGATTTACCCTGCTCTCTAAGAATACATCCAAGATTGCAATGTGCTTCAGCGAAATCAGGTTTAATTTCTATTGCTTTGCGATATGATAATTCTGCTTCTTGAGATTTACCCTGATCTCTAAGAATACTTCCAAGATTAACATAAGCATCTGCGTAATTAGGATTAATCTTTATTGCTTTGCGATATGATAATTCTGCTTCTTGAGATTCACCCTGATCTCTAAAAATACTTCCAAGATTGACGTAAGCATCTGTGTAATTAGGATTAATTTCTATTGCTTTGCGATATGATAATTCTGCTTCTTTAAATTTACCCTGATCTCTAAGGATATTTCCAAGATTGGAATGAGCCTCAGAGAAATCAGGTTTTACTGCTATCGCTTTAAGGTACGAAGATTCTGCTTCTTGAGATTTACCCTGATCTCTAAGGATATTTCCAAGATTGCAATGTGCTTCTGCGAAATTAGGTTTTATTTCTATTGCTTTGCGAATTGATAATTCTGCTTCTTTAAATTTACCCTGATCTCTAAGGATATTTCCAAGATTGCAATGTGCCATCGAGAAATCAGGTTTTACTGCTATTGCTTGACGGTACGAAGATTCTGCTTCTTTTAAATTTCCAAGATCTTTTAGTATTGATCCAAGATTGTAATATGCTTCTGCAAAATTTGGATTGATTACTATTGCTTTCCGGTATAACGATTCTGCTTCTTGTAATTTTCCTAACCTGTTTAGTAAAACTCCATAGTTATAAAATAATCTCTGATCTTCAAAACCTTGATTTATAAAATGTTGATAACATTTAGTTGCCTCTGAAATTTTCCCTTCTGAATGAAATTTAAATGCTTGATTAATTAATTGTTCTTTAGAAAAGTTAATACCCTTAACAAATTTTTTTTTAAAATTATGCTGCTCACCAAAACCGCTCATCTTTAAGTTTTTTTGTACTTTCTAAACCGTTAATCTCCCTAAATAATATCATAATTATTTTTAGACTTTTTGATTCGGAAGATTTTATTTCATTATTCATTATTCTAATTTCCTAAATAGATCAGTAAACATTGCTTTGTTCTAAATCTCTCGTTGTCTTACAAATTTCACCATGTTCGGCATTGCTTGATTCGTCATAACATAAACACTTCCTTCCATTAGGAATCATCTCAAATTTGATGTACCTTAATGATAATTCAATTAGTAGATTGAGTTGAATAAGTATGTAGTTTAGAGGTTGGATGCTATTTCAAATTTAGAAACAAACGCAGATCTAGAAAAGACCTTATAAAAGGAGTCTTTTTTAATGTGTTTTATAGGTATTATCAATAATTTTCATAAAAATGTAACTATCACTTTTAATATGTATCAATGAGAAGAAAAATTATCCTTGATATTTAATGTTGCGAATTCTTCCTTTACCGATTTTTATTGGCATTTATTTATTCTCTTGGTGGAGATGTAGAAAAAATATTTCTGCTAGTGATAAGCAACTAAAACCATGCATTGATTGGGCATATTTAAAAAATTTACCTCTTCCAGAAAAACCTTCCTTTATCGAGTTTTATATTGTCTATGTTTCTTCTTTTTTTAAATTTCCCTTTGGGATAATTGTTCAAACACTACCTTTCTCAAAGAAAGTAAGAAACTACGAAAGAGAAATGAAGTTAATATTTGATAAATGGAATTTAGAAAAAATTAAAAAAATAACTTACTAATTTAGGGTATTGATTGTGGGTATAACTATACAAAAAAACAAAATGTGTTGTCTAATTATGGTGGTATGAAATGGGGTAGGAAATACCAAATTTCCTATTTCCCCACTTCCATATTGGGTCACTCTGAAAGACTCCCTCGCCGTAATAATTGGTTTTTCCAAGAAGTTTAATAAAAAGTAAAACTAAGCAATATCAATCAAAAAAGTAGATTTTGGAAGTCTGCGTTTGCCTAAGTATTCCAAATCCTAAAGTCAATATGATTAGAAAATAAATTTTTATTATTATTTTGGAAATATTAACCAACCAGTAATTATATACTTCACTCCTGAATTCAATACATTTCCTTTATGTGAATGTGTCCATTCAGCTGGCCAAATCAAAGTTAAACCTTTTGTTGGTTTTATGTCTAGATCATAATGATTGAAATAAGTTGAACCGCCATCCTCTACATCATTTAAGTAAGTCATGAAGGCAAATAGTCTGTGGAGAGTGTTTAAACCACATCTCTCACAATGAACTTCTTGAAAGTGTTGTCCAGGCTCATATTTCCCAATATTAAAGATTCCTATATCTAAATGCTTGACTATATTAGCTAAAAATGGCCACTGAAGATTGTAATCCTTGTAGCATTCAAATAAATTATTAAAGTATGTTTTATATATTTTGTTCTCTGGTAAATTTAATTCTTTTGGTGAAATAGATATGTCTTGTCTATCTTTAGTTTCTAGGTTAAGACCGCTTGTAGTTTTTCCTTGGTATTGTTTATTTTTATTTTTTTCAAAGTATTCGATTATCTCTTCACATAAAGTTGGATCGATTATCCAAGAACCAATAAAGTTTGGATTTAGGTTTCCTTTTTGTAAATTTGATCTTTTCATGAAATAATATTTTTTGATAATTTTAGTTTATTGATAAGCCCTTTATTAAATTAAATTCGATGAAACCTTTCCCTTGTTTGAGATGTTTAATTCCCTCAAAATAATTTCCTTGACTTAAAAGTATATTCCCTAGTAAGTAATGAGCATTTGCGAAATCAGATTTGATTTCTATTGCTTTGCGGGTGAATGATTCTGCCTCTTTTAAATTCCCAAGCTCTGTCAAAATATCTCCTATATTTAAATGAGCCTCTGCGAAATTAGGATCAAGTTCTATTGCTTTGCGGGTAAATGATTCTGCCTCTTTTAAATTCCCAAGATCTTTTAGTATTATTCCAAGAATAGAATAAGCATTTGTGTACTTGGGATTTATTTCTATTGCTTTGCGGGTAAATAATTCTGCCTCTTTTAAGCTCCCAAGATCTTTTAGTATTATTCCAAGATTGGCATAAGCATCTATGTAATTAGGATTAAGTTCTATTGTTTTGCGGTACGATAATTCTGCCTCTTTTAAGTTCCCAAGATCTTTTAGTATTGCTCCAAGATTGTAATGCGCCTCTGTAAAATCAGGTTTGATTTTTATGGCTTTGCGTTATGATAATTCTGCCTCTTTTAAGTTTCCAAGATCTTTTAGTATTGCTCCAAGATTGTAATGCACCTCTGCAAAATCAGGTTTGATTTCTATGGCTTTGCGGTATATAGATTCTGCTTCTCGTAATTTCCCTAAACTAATAAGTAAGACTCCATAATTATAAAATAATCTATGATCTTTGAAACCTTGATTTAAGAAATATTGATAACATTTAGTTGCTTCTAAAATTTTTCCTTCTGAATGCAACTTAAATGCTTTTTTAAGTATTTGTTCTTTAGAAAGGTTTCTCTGTTCATAACTTTTATTTTTTTTATATTCTTTCTCAAAACCTTTCATATTAAAATTTTTAGACATATTAACTATAGTAAGCGTAACTTCATAAAGCTCATAAATTATTTAAAACTTATGAATTAAGTGGATTTAATTTCATAGGTTTCTTATTTAATTTCACAAATTAATTTGTAATGATTTTTTTTACATTTTTTTGATTAGATTTTCATATGGAGGATGTTATTTTATTTGTATATTTTGAGAATAAAAAGCGCACCTATTAAGTTTCTTCATAAGCTATTGTGAAAGTCATAGAGATATCTTAAAGAATGTTTTTATTAAGTTTTAAACCTTAAAAGAATATGTTCTAGTCCTCAATGTTAATCATTAAGCCTCAGTAATTAAATAAGAAATTTTCTAAATTTTTACAGTTTTAAATAGGTCAAGCTTAATTTCTCTTAGGTCATTTATAGAACTTAGAATCAAGTCAGCACCAGCTTTTCGTAGATTTTCTTCGTATGTGTGACGTTCTTTTAATCGAGATTTCAAATGTAAATGAGGGGGGGCTAGCCCAATACTTATGAATTTCTGGGTTGGTATTTCCTTCCTTGCATTGATAACTGTTTTTATGTCTGCAATAGTATCTCCTACATAAGCAATAGGTATATTTGATTGACCTAGTTTATCTCCAAGAAGCTTTCTTGATAAGTTAATAAAACCTTCAGGATTAGGCTTGTCTGGAGCATCTCCCATAGATATTAATGGAGGTGAATTAAGCCCAAGTCTTTTTTCTAAAACAAATTTTGCAGAAGCTGACTCTGCACCACTCACAAAACCCCAAATTATTCCATTGCTTTGTAATAAATCAAAAAACTTTTTATCAACTAATAACTCTTCGTTTGTTATAAATCCAGACCAATAACTACTATCTTTATTAGGATCTCCCCCAAAGTAAAACTCTTCAAAACATTTAATTATTTCTTCTCTTGTAGGTATTTGAATTTTTAAGTTCTCTTTTTTTATAAATCTTTTAATAAGTTCTAAACTTAAATCCCAGTCATTATTCCAGATTCCTTCATTTTTTGCACAATCAATATCTTTATAACTTGGCTCCCAGCCTGAAAATTTGAAAACTGTTTTTTTAAGAGAAAGTCTGTAACTATTTTCCACGCTTCTTATTACACCATCTATGTCAAATAAAATTAAACCAATATTTTTCAATGAATTTTAAATGCTTTTTATAAAAGATTAGTATTCTTATTAAAAAAAAGCAAAGAAAAATATGCTTTATTAGTTAAGCATTATCTAAACTTAATTTTGTAAATATCCTCTTGGGGTAAGAAAGATTTCGTCTATTAAAGTGGTTTGAGAATTCCCAATAATAATTATTGATAACATATCGACTTCTTTAAGAGGAATGGTGTTTAAAGTGAAAAATTTTTTTGATTGATCTTCTCTTCCTACTTGTCTAGCTATTAAAACGGGAGTGTCCCCTTGCCTAGATTTTAAACATAAGTCAATTGCACTTTTGAACTGCCAATTTCTTTCAATTGATTGAGGATTAAAAAAAGCTATTACAAAGTCACCCAGAAGAGCTCCTTCAATTCTTTTTTCTATTAAAGACCAAGGAGTTAACTTATCACTTAAGCTTATTGAACAAAAGTCATTCATAAGTGGTGCCCCACTAATCGCAGCCGCTAATTGAACGCTACTTACACCAGGATGTACTTCAAAATAAGGCCTATTTTCTTTTTTAATTTTCTGAAGTAACTCTAGAAGTAAACCAGCCATGCCATAAAATCCAGATTCTCCTGAAGAAATTAAAGCTACTTTTATTCCTTCCTCAGCAATTTTTATTGCTTTTGTACATCTTTCTTTTTCCTCTGTAAGTTTACTTTCAATTACAACCTGGTCATTTCTTTTTAAGGATTTTATTAAATCCAAATACATTTTGTATCCAATCCAAACAGTACATCTTGCAAGTGCTTTTCTTGCATTATTTGTAAGGTAGGAGATGTCACCAGGCCCACTTCCAATAACATGGATTTCGCCATCGGTTGGATTATATTGATTTTTTGATTCTGCTACAGCGATAGTTACTGCCCCGGATTTACTGCTTGGAAAGTTTTTATTTTTAAAAATTCTTTTTTCTTCTAATAATTTTGATTCTTCTCCTGCTGCGAGTAGGCAAGAGGCTTCTGCTACGGAAGGAGTGCCAATTTCATTTTGCACGACATTTGATGGATTAGGAACAATTATTTTTGAAAGATCTTCTTTACTAAAATACTTTATAGGCAAGTTTTTTTCTTTAGCAAGTTCTAAAATTCCTGCCTCATTTTTTTTAATATCAATAGTTGCAAATCCCGCAATTGATTGCTGCGATAAGTTTCCTGACTCTAAAAAATTATCTAAAGAATTTGTTATTAATTCTTTGCTTGTATTTCTTTCACATCCAATACCAACCCATAATACGGGCGGGTGCCAAGTTGTTTCATGATTATCGAAGATACTCACATAAAAGGTTGAATCTGGTTTTTCAGTTTCTTTTTTATTAATTTGATTAATAATCTCAGCTGATTCTGAAGTTTTCCATAAGTTATTACCAGATAATTGTTTGCAAAATATTTTTTCGTTATTAGCTTGTTTAATTACTAGTTTTGACCAATCGTCTATCTTGCCAGATCTTTTCCAACCCCATTGATTCCCAAATGCATCAAGACTTAAGAGGTTTTGATCATTGGAATTATTAGTTTCTATAATTTCGCCACCAAGTAAATTAGCAATTTGACATGCAATATTTTGCGTATTTGACTGATGTAAGCCAATTAAAGGAACTATCCTGGAACATTTATTATCTATAACTATTACTCCTGGATCTTGATCTTTAGAGGTTAAAAATGAATTTATTATTCGTATTGATGCTGCAATTGAGCCTATAAAAATTATTAAATCTATCTCTGGCCATTTTTTTAGTAAGATTTCTCTAGGTTTTTGTATTTGAATAAGCCCATTTTCATTTTCATGCTCCTTTGAAGAACCAGCAATATATATGTCTTTGACAAATTCTGTTTTTTTAAGTCTTTTTAAAATTTCTTTTGAATTATAAGATAGACCTATCGCAATGCCTTTCAAATTAGAAACTATTGATAGTGACATTGAAATTATATCCTGTCGCTGGATTTAAAAAATTTCTCTGAAATCTAAAAAAAAATTTAAGAAATTTATATAAATTTTGAGTAAAAATACTCACAAGTTAGTCATAGACTTGGATTTAACAAAATATTCATATAGTAACAATCATTAGAACATTTGTTACGTTAATGCATAACGAAAGAATCTTTGCCTTATTATTTTTGAAACGAATATCTAAAGTTCCGGGGGATTCGTTTTCTTGAACATTATCATTAAAAATAGGTTCAAGATCCGATCAATCGGCTTTAATGTCAATTATTTTCGAGGTGCTAGATGACCATCAGCCCACCAGAAAGTGGAGAAAAAAACAAAAAAGTTTTGGAAGATCCTGTCAAGGCCGATCCAAGACCTATTGATTTTGCCAAATTAGATAAGCCAGGTTTCTGGTCAAGTAAATTATCTAAAGGTCCAAAAACTACAACTTGGATCTGGAATTTGCATGCTGATGCACATGATTTCGATGTGCATACAGGCGATGCTGAAGAAGCAACAAGAAAAATCTTTTCAGCTCATTTTGGACATCTTGCAGTCATATTTATATGGATGAGTGCTGCATTTTTCCATGGAGCAAGATTTTCTAATTACTCAGGTTGGTTAGCTGATCCAACTCATGTCAAACCAGGAGCTCAGCAAGTATGGGCAATTGTTGGTCAAGAAATGCTTAATGCTGATCTAGGGGCTAACTACAATGGTATTCAAATTAGTTCAGGAATATTCCACATGTGGCGAGCATGGGGAATCACTAATGAGAGTGAACTTATGGCCTTGGCAATAGGTGCTGTAGTAATGGCTGCACTTATGCTTCATGCTGGAATTTTTCATTATCATAAAGCAGCTCCAAAAATGGAGTGGTTCCAAGATATTGAGTCTATGCTTAACCACCATATAGCTGGTTTAGTAGGATTAGGATCCCTAGCATGGGCTGGCCATTGTATTCATATAGGAGCTCCTACTGCAGCTCTCTTAGATGCTATAGATGCAGGCTCTCCTTTAGTTATTAATGGAAAAGAAATAGCAACTATTGCAGATATGCCTATGCCGCATCAACTTTGCGATCCACAAATTATCGGTCAGATATTTCCAGGATTAGCAAGTGGTACAGGTAATTTCTTTAGTTTAAATTGGTTTGCTTTTTCAGACTTCCTTACTTTCAAAGGTGGACTCAACCCTGTGACAGGAAGCTTGTGGATGACTGATGTATCCCATCATCATTTAGCTTTTGGTGTAATAGCAATAATCGGTGGTCATATGTACAGAACCAATTACGGTATTGGTCATAGTATGAAAGAAATATTAGATTCACAACAAGGAGACCCAATATTATTCCCTGCGCCTAAAGGTCATCAAGGTCTTTTTGAGTTCATGGCAGAAAGTAGACATGCTCAGCTATCAGTAAACTTAGCGATGCTTGGATCAATAAGCATACTTGTATCTCATCACATGTATGCGATGCCTCCATATCCTTATATAGCTACTGACTACATGACAGTTCTTGGATTATTTACCCATCACATGTGGATAGGTGGACTATTCATAGTAGGAGCAGGTGCTCATGCTGGAATTGCAATGGTTAGAGATTATGATCCGGCAAAACACATTGATAATGTATTAGACAGAATTCTTAAGGCAAGAGATGCTTTAATCAGTCACTTGAACTGGGTATGTATGTGGTTAGGATTCCATAGTTTTGGACTCTATATTCATAACGATACTATGAGAGCTTTGGGTAGACCTCAAGATATGTTTAGTGATTCTGCAATCCAACTTCAGCCAATCTTTGCCCAATGGGTACAGAGTATTCAAGCTTCTGCTGTTGGGACCTCTCTGTTAGCAGGTACTGCAGAAGCATTACCTCACAAAGCTTTAAGTGAAGTCTTTAATGGAAGTCTAGTAGAAGTTGGTGGAAAGGTAGCTATAGCTCCAATTCCACTAGGTACAGCTGATTTAATGATTCATCATATTCATGCTTTCCAAATCCACGTAACTGTTTTGATACTTCTCAAAGGAGTTCTTTATGCAAGAAGTTCAAGATTGATCCCTGATAAAGCTTCTTTAGGATTTAGATTCCCTTGTGATGGTCCTGGAAGAGGAGGCACATGTCAAGTTTCTTCATGGGATCACGTCTTCTTGGCTCTCTTCTGGATGTATAACTGTTTATCAATAGTTATTTTCCACTTCTCTTGGAAAATGCAGAGTGATGTTTGGGGACTTACTGGTGGTAATTTCGCACAAAGTTCAATTACTATCAATGGTTGGTTAAGAGATTTCCTCTGGGCTCAAGCTTCTCAAGTTTTAACAAGCTATGGTCAATCAATAAGCATGTACGGTTTGATGTTCTTAGGAGCTCACTTTATATGGGCGTTCAGCTTAATGTTCCTTTTCAGTGGAAGAGGATATTGGCAAGAATTGTTCGAATCAATTGTTTGGGCACATAATAAACTAAAGGTTGCACCAACCATTCAACCTCGTGCTCTATCTATTACTCAGGGTCGTGCAGTAGGTGTTACACACTTCCTTGTAGGTGGTATTGCTACCACATGGGCCTTCTTCCATGCTCGCCTTTTCGGGCTGGGCTAATAACCTGAACTTCACCTTTTTAATTCAATGGCAACAAAATTTCCATCATTTAACCAGGGTCTAGCTCAGGACCCCACAACCCGACGAATATGGTACGGAATAGCTACCGCTCATGACTTTGAAAGTCATGATGGTATGACAGAAGAAAAGCTTTATCAGAAGCTTTTCTCAACACATTTTGGTCATCTGGCAATAATCGCCCTCTGGGTTGCAGGTAACTTATTTCATATTGCTTGGCAGGGCAATTTCGAGCAATTTGTACTTGATCCAACTCACGTTCGTCCTATCGCTCATGCTATTTGGGATCCTCATTTTGGATCTGGCATTACAGAAGCAATGACACAAGCTGGTGCTAGTGGTCCAGTGAACATAGCTTACTCAGGTCTCTACCATTGGTGGTATACAATCGGAATGAGAACTAACGAGCAACTCTTCCAAGCTTCAATATTTATGAGTATTTTGGCTTGTTGGACCTTATTTGCAGGTTGGTTACATTTACAGCCAAAATTTAGACCTTCACTAGCCTGGTTTAAAAATGCAGAGTCAAGATTAAATCATCATTTAGCTGTTTTATTTGGTTTTAGTAGTATCGCTTGGACAGGTCATTTGGTTCATGTAGCTATACCTGAATCAAGAGGTCAGCACGTAGGGTGGGACAATTGGTTAACAGTTCTTCCACACCCTGCTGGATTAGCTCCTTTCTTTACTTTGAATTGGGGAGCATATGCGCAAAACCCTGATTCTTTAGATCAAGTTTTTGGTACAGCAGAGGGAGCTGGAACAGCAATCTTTACCTTCTTGGGTGGTCTTCATCCTCAAAGTGAAGCATTATGGCTTACTGATATTGCTCATCACCATATTGCAATTGGTACAGTTTTTGTAATCGCTGGGCATATGTATAGAAACACTTTTGGCATAGGACATAGCCTTAAAGAAATTACAGAAGCACATAATACTAGACATCCTAATGATCCTCATAAAGGTAGTTTTGGGATTAATCATGATGGAATATATGAAACTGTAAATAACTCATTACATTTCCAACTCGGCCTAGCACTAGCATCACTTGGAGTTGCAACTTCTCTTGTAGCTCAACACATGGGTGCATTACCTTCTTACGCTTTTATTGCCAGGGACTACACTACACAATCTGCTTTATATAGCCATCATCAATACATAGCTATGTTCTTGATGGTTGGTGCATTTGCACACGGAGCTATTTTCTTTGTAAGAGATTATGATCCCGAATTAAATAAAGATAATGTACTAGCCAGAGTTCTTGGAACAAAGGAAGCTTTGATAAGTCACCTTAGCTGGGTAACAATGTTGCTAGGATTCCATACTCTCGGAATTTATGTACATAATGATGTTGTTGTAGCTTTCGGTAATCCTGAAAAGCAAATTCTAATTGAGCCAGTATTTGCTCAATTTGTACAAGCTGCTCAAGGTAAGATGATGTACGGCTTTAATGCTCTATTATCTGATCCAACAAGTTCAGCAAGTCTTGCTGCTAATTCATTGCCAGGAAATCATTACTGGATGGATCTTATCAATAGACAAGACGCATTAAGTGCTTTCTTACCTATTGGACCTGCAGATTTCTTAGTCCATCATGCTATCGCTTTAGGTCTTCATACAACTGCTTTAATCCTTATCAAAGGCGCACTTGATGCAAGAGGAACAAAATTAATTCCTGATAAAAAAGATTTAGGTTATGCATTTCCTTGCGATGGACCTGGAAGAGGAGGTACTTGCGATAGCTCATCTTGGGACGCAATGTATCTAGCTATGTTTTGGGCATTAAATCTAATAGCATGGGTAACCTTCTACTGGCATTGGAAACATCTAGCAATATGGCAGGGTAATGTAGCTCAATTTAATGAATCAGGAACTTATCTAATGGGTTGGTTTAGAGATTATCTTTGGTTAAACTCTGCACAACTTATTAATGGATATAATCCATTTGGAGTTAATTCTCTTTCTCCTTGGGCTTGGATGTTCCTATTCGGTCACCTAGTTTGGGCTACTGGTTTCATGTTCCTTATATCATGGCGTGGTTACTGGCAAGAATTAATAGAAACATTAGTTTGGGCCCATCAGCGTACTCCAATAGCTAACCTTGTTGGGTGGAGAGATAAGCCAGTTGCACTTTCAATTGTTCAAGCTAGATTAGTTGGATTGGCACATTTTACGATTGGAAACATTCTTACATTCGGTGCATTTGTTATTGCATCAACTTCAGGAAAGTTTGGTTAAATTTTCCTTTAAATAATTTAAATCACCACTTTTGTGGTGATTTTTTTTGTTTAGTTTTAATGTTCTAAATTAAGTTAAAATTATATAATTATTATAAAAATAAATGTCAGATATAAAACAATTAATTTCTATTATCATCCCTGTTTTCAATGAAAGTGAGAGTATTGGTTTTTTATTGGAAGAAGTTATAAATGTAATGTCATTTCATAAATTCAATTTTGAATTAATTGTTGTAAATGACGGTTCTAAAGATAATACTCATCAAATATTAAAACAACTAACCCTCAAAATTAAAAAATTGTCAGTAATTTCTCTTCGCAAGAATTATGGTCAAACTGCTGCAATGTCAGCTGGTTTTGATAATTCTAAAGGCGATATTGTTATTACTTTGGATGGTGATTTACAGAATGATCCAAATGATATTCCAAAATTAATTTCTGAAATTAATAATGGCTATGATTTGATTTGTGGATGGAGATTTGATAGAAAAGATAAATTAATTAATAGAAAGATACCGTCAAAAATAGCGAATAAATTAATAGCTCATGTAACAGGTTTGCAGTTGCATGACTATGGATGCTCATTAAAAGCTTTTAAGAAAGAAATAATAGATGACATTAAGTTGTATGGAGAACTTCATAGGTTTCTGCCTGTTTTAGCAAATATTGAAGGTGCAAGAATCAAGGAAATTAAAGTCAATCATAGAAGCAGACAATATGGAACTAGTAAATATGGAATCGATAGAACTTTTAGAGTTTTAATGGATTTACTAACTGTTTGGTTTATGACTAAATTTTTAACAAGACCAATGTATGGATTTGGTTTTGTTGGAATTATAAGTATTTTGACTAGTCTTGCAATGAGTTCTTATTTAATAGTTTTAAAAATAATGGGTGAGAATATAGGAAATCGTCCTTTGCTAGTTTTTGCATTAATATTAGGAATTGCAGGGGTTCAATTATTTAGCTTTGGATTATTGAGCGAACTTTTAATTAGGACGTATCATGAAAGCCAAAGTCGTCCAATTTATAGAATAAGGTCAATAACTAATACCAATCAAAATTGAATTTTTACTAGAATTTTCTTATTAATAAAGCTGAAAGTTTAACTACTTCAGGAGACATATCTCTTAAGCCTTGTCGTAAAATTGGTAATGTTGATTTATCAGACAATTCTTTCGCAATTTTTAATGCTTTTAATTTGTCTTCTGTATTTCCCTGAAAAAAACTAAACATTTTATTTCTTTGAGAATTTTTATAAAACATTGAGTACTTTTTTGCTTCTTGATCTAATAAAAAACTTTTTTTATTAGATTGAAATTTATTATTGTTTTTTCTATTTTTTTTTTAAATTTATCAGAATGTAACTTGCCTTTTTTTATAAACTTTCTAAAGCTTCTTTTTTTTAAAAAAATAAGTGATATTCCTATAAAAATAATAAGTAAAATTGCGAAAAAATTTAACATGTAAAAAGTTAATAATTTTTATATCATCCAGTAATAAAATTAACACTATTTCGCAGATAAATACTAAAGTATCTAAAGATGTTTAAAGAATTATGCCATCTGATTTACCAAGTCTCTTACCCTCAATTTTTGTTCCATTAATTGGTATAGCAATGCCTGCTGTTTTTATCGTATTGATTGGAAGATTTATTACAGCAACTGAATAAATTATTAAACACTAAACTATTAAAAACATGAGCGACTTTCAAAAATCATTCTCAGAATCAACAAGTTCAATTAAGTTTGATGAGAAATACATAGATAATTCTGTACAACCAAATGATATTGGTGTCGCAGAACAATGGGCAGTAAAAACTGTTGCTGATCCATGTGTTGGTAATTTAGCTACCCCAGTGAATAGTGGCTATTTTACAAAAGCTTTTATAAATAATTTACCTTTTTATAGAGAAGGTATTTCTCCTAATTTTAGAGGATTAGAAACTGGAGCAGCTTTTGGATATCTCTTATATGGACCTTTCACTATGACTGGCCCACTAAGAAATTCTGAATTTGCTCTAACTGCTGGACTTCTCGCGGCTATTGGAGCTGTTCATATTTTGACAGCACTCTTAGTTCTTTATAATGCACCGGGTAAAGAACCTAATGTTCAACCTTCAGATGCTACTGTTAATAATCCGCCAAAGGACTTATTTACAAGAGCTGGTTGGGCTGATTTTACAAGTGGATTTTGGTTAGGAGGCTGTGGAGGAGCTGTTTTTGCTTGGCTACTTGTTGGGACATTACACTTAGACACCATAATGCCAATTATTAAAAATATTTGGACTGCTGGGTAATTTCTAAATAAAAGAATAAATAATATTTAAAATTTAATTTTAAATTAAAAGATGAGCTCTACTTTCTAACGTATTGTTCTGTCCCATCTATAATTTCTAACAACTCTTCCTGCCGAAATAAGCTTAGATTTATAATGCAATGAGATTTTATCATTAGACTGTTTTAGGGTATCTAATCCTATTCCATTTCTACCAAAATCCTTTCCAGAGCTATGGTAATACAAGCCCTCTCCTTTATAGATTCCAATATGATCACATTTTTTTATATTTCCAAAAAATAAAAGATCGCCAGGTTTAAGAGCCGCATAAGACTCTTTGAAATAGAAAAGATGCTCACAAAAACTTTTTATTTGATAAGAGTCTCGAGGTATATTAATTCTATGCTTTAAAAAAGCAGTCTGAATTAAACCTGAACAATCAAAATTGGGTCCTAATGTGCCTCCCCAAAGGTATTCATTAGTTAATTCAGCTTGATCCTTGATCCATTTTAAAATTGAGGTAATTTTATCTTTTATAAGGAAGTGTTCATTTTTTAAACTCTCAGTTTTATTTAATTCATATTTTTCAATAATCAATCCATCTAAATTTATCCAACAGATATAACCATCTTCATATAGTTGAACTAATATTCTTGAAAATTTATGGTTGTTTTGAGAAATATTTGGATAAATAAGCCTAAAAATTCTATTTTTAAATATTTCAGTAACTAATTTATTTTCTGTTTCATTTTGATATCCAGAAATATTAACTTTTAATTTCCACCAAATAGTTTTTGAAAAATTAGTTTGTTTAAATAGTGAGATAGGATTTTTATAACTTTCCATACAATGTCCTTTTACTATTTAAGTAAAGAGATGGGTCTAGCCCTAAATAATATTTTAGGGAGAGCATGTACTCATAATAAAGATTTTTCAAGAGAAGATATTGCTATAACTTGGATTAATTATAAAAGTGAAAATAACAGGGTATTTAAAGGTTTTGGAACTGGTATTAATAATAAAAAAATGGTTTATCCTGCCAGCATAGTCAAGTTGTTTTATGGCCTTGCTGCATTTTATTGGATTAAAAAAGGAAATTTATTATTATCAGACGAACTTAATGATGCTGTACGAAAAATGTTGTCTTTCTCAAGTAATAATGCAACAAGCTTCTTAATTGATTTACTTACAGGAACAACAAGTGGACCTTGTATTGAAGGGGAATTATGGGCAAATTGGAAATATCAAAGAAACATAATAAATGATTGGCTACATGATTTACATTGGGAGGAATTGAGTGGTATAAATTGCTGCCAGAAGACCTGGGATGATGGACCATATGGTCGTGAAAAAGAATTTTATGGGCACGATAATAAAAATAGAAACGCTATGAATTCTGATTCAGCAGCAAGGGTTTTGGAGGAAATTATGATTCATATTGATTATCAAAAAAATGACTTAAATTTACGAAGTTTTTTAAAAAGAAATTTAAATAAAGTTGTTCTTAAAAACGATTCTCTTAATCAAATAGATGGTTTTTTGGGTGAAGGATTACCAGAAAGCATTAATCTTTGGAGTAAAGCAGGCTTAATGTCTGAAGTTAGACATGATTCAGCTTGGTGGACTAATAGTCAATCTTTACACACTTTATTAGTTGTTTTTTGTAATGGAGAAAAATACTCTAAAGATACTTCCTTCTTACCATTAATAGCCAGAGAAGTATATGAATATAATAAGAGATATACTATTTAGGACTAAAGTAAATCATCTAAGTAATTAGAGTCTAATTTATCAGTATAGGCTTCATAAGGTAACATCATTACCTCTTCAGAATCTAAATCATTCATTATCCATTCTCTATATTCTGCTAACAAACTTTTTCTATCTTCATTATCTAATTCATAAATACGTAAAGCTGTATCTTTAAAATTTTCTTTAATTAAATTTTCAATTTCTTTCTTCCTCATTTTATTTTAATTCCCCTTCCAAAATAACTCTTCTTATTGTTGATAATGCAATTCCCGTTTGTGATCTGATCGATCGATATGAATATCCCTCATTACGTAATCTGATTACTAAAGATTCTTTTAAAGGACTTATTTTGGGCCTTCCTCCCAGATTATTTCCAGATAATTTTCTGCGTAATAGTTGTTCTTTTTTTCTTTCACCTAAACTTTTGTCTTCTAAATTATCTAATTCATATAAAATCTGAAAAATTGAAGAATTTGCTTTAGTTGATTCATTAGCGGCAAAAAAACCAGTCAAAGTTCGCAATTTAATATCCTTAATAATAAGTTTATTTATTGTCATCAAACATTCTTTTTTATTTTTAAACGCTCGATCAAGCTCAGTTATTATTAATTGATCACCTCTAGACAAGCAATTTATAGCTTTATTGAGTTGGGGTTTGATTTTTTCATCTAAACTTATCAATTCAGAGAAAACTAAACTGCAACCCTCTTCCTTTAAAAAATTTATTTGTTCTTCTAAATATTCATTTTCATTATCAGTAGCTCTAGCATAACCTATTGCTTTAGAGTTTTTATTTTTTTCAGATAGTAAAATACGCTTTCTTTTAAATTTAAAAGTCAATGTTTTATTACATATATTTTTTACTGTATCAATAAATATATAAAAAAACATTTTTTGTACAAAAAACATCTAAAAATAATAAAAATTTATTTAAAAAAGTGAAAATATATGTTCTAATATCTATATTTAAAAAAACGTTCTAAATACTGTTTTATATTTAGTTGATAGAACAAATATATTTTGTAAGTAATAACTTAAATTAGAATTTTTTTTTAAATTATCGATGGACTAGTGAAATTTATTGATTTTTTTTGCTATTGACTTGTCTTCATTTTTGAAATTATTAATAGTTAATTCAAAATGTTTTTAGTAAAATATGAATACAGGCTAAAAAAATTAATTTGACTAATAATTCTAATAGTTTAATTTCAAAACCTGATTGGTTAAGAGTAAAAGCTCCGCAAGTTGAGAGAATTGGGAATACTGCAAATTTGTTAAATGATTTAAATCTCAATACTGTATGTCAAGAGGCAAGTTGTCCAAATATTGGTGAATGTTTTGCAAGTGGAACTGCCACTTTCCTTATAATGGGTCCTGGTTGTACTAGAGCTTGTCCATATTGCGATATTGATTTTGATAGATCTAAAAGAGAATTAGATCCAACAGAACCATATCGTTTAGCCGAAGCTGTTTATAGAATGCAACTTAAACATGTTGTAATCACATCAGTTAATAGAGACGATCTTGAGGATGGTGGTGCATCTCAATTTTTTGAATGTGTTTATCAAGTAAGAAGAAAATCTCCTGAAACTACTATTGAGCTTTTAATACCTGATCTTTGTGGAAACTGGAAAGCACTTGAAAAAGTTCTTGATTCAAATCCAAACGTTTTAAACCATAATATTGAAACTGTGTCTTCGCTATATAAAAAGGTAAGACCTCAGGGTAAATATGAGAGAACTCTTGAGTTACTTAAAAGGACCAGAGCATATTCTCCCAAAGTTTATACAAAGTCAGGTTTTATGCTTGGTCTAGGAGAAAAAGATCAGGAGGTCTTAAATCTTCTCAAGGATTTAAAAAGTAATTTCGTTGATATTGTTACTATTGGCCAATACTTATCTCCTGGCCCCAATCATTTACCTGTACAAAGCTTTGTGAGTCCCTCAAAATTTAATTATTATAAAGTTTTCGGAGAAAAAGATTTGGAGTTTATGCAAGTTGTTAGTTCTCCTTTAACTCGTAGTAGTTACCATGCTGAAGAAATTCAAAAACTTATGAAAAAGTATCCAAGATAGTCATTTTTATTTATTTGAATCTATCCACTCATTTAATTTCCATTCAACTAGATCATTTTTAATCATTGGATCATTCTTAATGATTTTTAGAGCATTTTTATAATTATTCATTTCAAGAATGAGTAGTCCGCCGTCACCGGGCCTCTTTAACTCATCTACTAAAAAACCACTTTTTATATTAATTCCATCTTTTTTTAATTTTTTTATCCAATCAATATGTTCGTTAATTATTTTTTGTTTTAAATCATGATTAATTAAGTATTCTTTTTTTATGATTTCGGTTTTTATAA
Source organism: Prochlorococcus sp. AG-355-P07 (assembly GCA_003280575.1). Lineage (GTDB taxonomy): Bacteria > Cyanobacteriota > Cyanobacteriia > PCC-6307 > Cyanobiaceae > Prochlorococcus_A. Next base: position 22,165 of record QCEN01000006.1, read on the forward strand.
AGAAAGGCATTTACATTTTCTTTATGCCAAGCATTTCTTCTTCGCTTGGGGGAACTATTAATTTGAAAGTACTTTTGTAATAAGACCAATTTTCAATTATTTTGGCAGCCTTTAAGCTATTTGTTTTTGCTCGATATTCTCTAATAATTTCCAATAAGATATCTTCCTGCTTTGATGAAGTTATTTTATGAACGCTAACTATTTCCTTGTTAACTTTATTACTTAAATCGTTCTTCTCATCGATTATAAAAGCTATTCCACCAGTCATGCCAGCACCAATATTCCTTCCTGTGGAACCTAGAATAACTACTTTCCCACCAGTCATGTATTCACAACAATGATCACCTGCCCCCTCTGTTACTGCTGTAGCACCACTATTTCTTACTGCAAATCTTTCCCCGGATTTTCCTAATGCAAATAATTTTCCTCCAGTGGCTCCATAAAGGCAAGTATTTCCTAAGATGACTTGTTCGGAGGAGAATTGATTTATTTTTGGTGGAATTATTGTTAGTATTCCTCCATTCATTCCTTTACAAACATAATCATTAGCTTCTCCGATTAAATGAACATTCATTCCCTTCAATAAAAAGGCACCAAAGCTTTGTCCTGCATATCCTTTGAAATTTAAGTTGAGTTCGCCATTGAAGCCAATGTTGCCGTGAAGCTCAGCGATTTCGCCTGATATTTTCGCACAAACACTTCTATCTGTATTTTTTATCTCAATTTCTTTGGTTAATATTTCGTGATTTTTAATTGAATCAATAAATTCAGTATCAGACAAAAACTCGTCTTCTAATACAGAACCATTACTATGGGCAGTTTTTGAATGTTTCAACCATGATCTATCAGTGGTTGATTGTTTATTTACTAAAGAAGAAAGATCAATATTAGAAGTTTTTGGAAGATCAAGATTTCTTTCAGAGAGAAATTCTTGATTACCGATAAGTTCTTCCATATTAGAAACACCGATACTACTCATTATCTGTCTTACTTCTTCAGCAATATATAAGAAAAAATTTACAACATTTTCGGGAATACCTTTAAATCTTTTTCTTAATTCTTCTTTTTGAGTGGCAACTCCAACAGGACACTTATTTGTATGACAAACTCGAGCCATTATGCATCCTTCAGCAATCATAGCTACAGAACCAAAACCGTATTCTTCAGCACCTAGTAAAGCAGCAAGAACTACATCCCAGCCTGTTTTAAGACCTCCATCAGTTCTCAAAATTACTCTTTCACGTAAGTTATTTTCTAAAAGAGATTTATGAACTTCAGCAACACCGAGTTCCCATGGCAAACCTGCATGTTTAATAGAACTCAGGGGTGAAGCACCTGTTCCTCCGTCATGTCCAGAAATTTGAATTACATCTGCATTAGCTTTGCTTACTCCAGCAGCAATAGTGCCTATACCAATTTCAGAAACAAGTTTAACGCTTACCTTCGCTTTTGGATGAACTTGGTGTAAGTCATGGATAAGTTGAGCCAAATCTTCAATTGAATAAATATCATGGTGCGGGGGCGGAGATATTAGAGCTACTCCAGGTTTGCTATTTCTTAGTTTTGCTATATAAGAATCAACTTTTGGACCAGGTAATTGTCCCCCTTCTCCAGGTTTTGCACCTTGTGCCATTTTAATTTCTAGTTGTTTACCACTTCTTAGATATTCAGGTGTAACTCCAAATCTACCTGATGCTATTTGTTTAATTGCTGAGCATGCGGTGTCTCCATTCTCTAGACCTTTAATAAATGGCAAGGTTGCTGATTGAGTATTTTCATCGATATCATTTAAAACATTAAAACGAGCTGGATCTTCCCCTCCTTCTCCACTATTACTTTTTCCACCAATTCTGTTCATTGCAACTGCCAATACTTCATGAGCTTCTCTTGATAAAGCACCCAAACTCATTCCCCCTGTACAGAACCTTTTGCAAATTGATTCAACACTTTCAACTTCCTCTAATGGAATGCTTTTTCTTTTTGAGTTAATTGTTAATAAATCTCTTAAAGATGTTGTAGGTCTATTACTGATGAGTTTTTTGTAAGTTTCAAAATGATCGTATCCTGGTCCTTGTTTTACAGCTGAATGTAAAACTTTTGACATCTCCGGGTTATTGGAATGATATTCTCCATTATTTCTAAATTGTACAAATCCTAAAAATTCTAATTTCTTTAAATCGATCTCTGGATAGGCTTTCATATGTATTGAAAGTGTTTCATTAGTTAATTCTTTTAATGTGATGCCAGCAATGCGACTTGTTGTACCATCAAAAGCAATTTTTATTAAGTCAGATCCTAGTCCTACAGCTTCAAAAATTTGTGCGCCATGGTAACTAGATAAAAGTGAGATACCTATTTTCGAAAGAATTTTTCTTAGGCCATCTTCTAGAGCTTTTTTAATATTTTCTTGAACATCAATTATTGATAATGGATTTATTTTTTTACTATCAATGAGTTTTTGTGTTTTTGGATGTTTTAACCAGTGTCTACCTGCTTCGAAGGTCAACCAAGGGCAAACTGCACTTGCTCCATATCCAATTAAACAAGCTAAGTGATGTGTGCTCCAACATTGACCGGTCTCAATTATTAGAGAAGCTTTTAGCCTGATTTCTTTTTTAAGAAGATAATGATGAATTGCTCCAACAGCAAGTAAAGGAGGTATAAAAGTCTTTTTAGGATTAATTCCCTTATCAGAAATGATAATTAAAGAGCAACCTTCTTTTATTGACAGTTCACTTTGTTTACAGATTGCTTTTAATTGGTTCTCTAAGCCTTGAATACCTTCCTCTAGATTAAACAAACTTGAAATTGTCTGAGATTTAATTTTTGATTTTTTGATGGAAATGAGTTCTTCTTCATTAAGAATCGGACTTTGTAAATGAACAAAAGGTTTGTCATCTTTTATTTCAAATGGTGTACATCTTTCTCCTAGATGCATCTCTAAACTCATTACAAGTTTTTCTCTCAGAGGGTCAATAGGAGGATTAGTAACTTGCGCAAATCTTTGCTTAAAGTAGTCGTATAAAATATGCGGCTTAGATGAAAGAACTGCTAATGGGATATCGTCCCCCATGCAATAAGTAGGCTCTTTAGCTAATGAAGCCATTGAATCTAAGATAAGGTCATTATCTTCTGCTGAAAAACCATATGCAGTTTGTTGTTGCAACAAATCAAGGTCTTTTAGTTTGCAGTCTTTAATCCATTCATTATTTTCAATTTTTATAGTTCTATTACTGAGAAGATTTTTATAATCATGCCTTTGAGCGGCTTCAGATTTTACTTCCCAATTTCTTAGGATTCTATTCTGATGAAAATCAACTGCCAACATTTGTCCCGGTCCTAATCGACCTTTTTCTATTATTCTCTCTTCTTCAAGATCAACTACTCCTGTTTCAGAACCCATTATTACAAAACCATCATTTGTGATTGAATATCTTGCTGGTCTTAGGCCATTTCTATCAAGCGTTGCTCCGACAAAATTTCCATCAGCAAATACAAGGAGTGCTGGACCATCCCAAGCTTCTTGTAGGCTTGCAGAATATTCATAAAAGGCTTTTATATCTTGTCTCTGCTCAAGTTCTGGTTGATCTCTAAATGCTTCAGGAACAAGTTTTAATAATGAGTCAGTAATGGGCTGACCTGAACGAATATTGATTTCAAGGGTAGCATCAAGATTTGATGAATCACTTTTGTTTATATCTACAATAGGCTTGATTTCGTTAGATAACTCTCCCCAAAAATCATCTATATGTGTTTCTGAAGCTTTAGCCCAGTTGATATTACCTAAGAGAGTATTTATTTCGCCATTATGACCCAAAAATCTCATGGGTTGAGCTAGCGGCCATTTTGGAAGTGTATTAGTACTAAATCTACGATGATAAACAGAAAACGAAACTTTAAAACTTTCTTCTTTTAGATCTTGATAAAATTCGGATAATATTTCAGAGCGAACCATACCTTTATAAACAACTGTTTGAGAACTTAGTGATGCAAAATAAAATTCACAATCCCCAACATCGTTTTTGAAGTTCTCTCTTATTTTTTTCTCAATTCTTTTTCTTAATTGAAATAAAAGCCTTTCAACATCCTGATAATTTTTATTAATGTATAAAATCCACTGACAGATGAATGGAGCATTTGCTTTAGCTAAAGGACCTAAGATTTCATTATTAACAGGTACTTTTCTCCAAGATGTTTTGTTGACTTTTAATTTTTCTGCTTCTTGATCACATATTAATTTACATAATTCAATTTTTTCTTTTTTATTAGGCATAAAAACCATGCCTAAACCTCTATTAAAGTCTTGATTATTTTTTAGATTAATTTCCTCTTCTAGATATCCCCATGGAATTGAACATAAAATTCCCGCTCCATCTCCTGAATCACTATCTCCTCCACAACCTCCCCTATGTTCCATGCATTTAAGGCCTTTAAGGGACTGTTTTAGGATCCAATTGCTCTCTACCCCTTTAATATTTGCTATGAAACCAACTCCACACGCATCTCTCTCCCCAATTATTCCATTTGGGGAGAAACTATCTTGATATGGGCCAACGATTCTTTTAATACTCTCTCCCATAGATTATTTAATTCTATTTAGTTATTTATGTATTTCTATTATAAAAATAAATATGAAAATAAATCTAAAGATAATGAATATTTACCAAAGAATTTTAATTTGACAAATTTTAAAAAAAATATCATTAAAACTTTTAGTTAGTGCTCTTAAAGGGTTATGATAAATAAATGTTTAATTTTATTTAAGTTTAATAGATGCCCACCATCTCACAATTAGTAGGTTCAGAAAGGAAACGTCTGACAAAGAAAACAAAATCTCCTGCATTAAAAGCTTGCCCTGAGAGAAGAGGGGTATGTACAAGAGTATATACATCAACACCGAAGAAGCCTAATTCAGCTCTGAGAAAAGTTGCTAGGGTTAGATTAACTTCTGGTTTCGAGGTAACGGCTTATATTCCTGGGATTGGACATAATTTGCAAGAACACTCTGTAGTACTTCTTAGGGGTGGAAGAGTTAAGGATTTGCCAGGAGTTAGATATCATATAATAAGAGGAACTTTAGATACGTCTGGAGTCAAAGATAGACGTCAATCCAGATCTAAATATGGAGCAAAATCTCCAAAAGATTAATTTGTAAACATCACTTTTTTTAAACATGTCACGTCGTAATGCAGCAGTAAAAAGACCAGTTCTTCCTGATCCTCAATTTAATAGTCGTCTTGCTTCAATGATGATTTCTCGATTGATGAAACATGGTAAAAAATCTACAGCTCAAAGAATATTGTCTGATGCGTTTTCTTTAATAAGCGAGAGAACAGGTGGGAATGCAGTGGAATTATTTGAAACAGCTGTAAAAAATGCTACTCCCCTTGTCGAAGTACGAGCTAGAAGAGTTGGTGGTGCAACCTATCAAGTACCTATGGAAGTTCGCCAAGAGAGGGGTACAGCTATGGCATTAAGATGGCTTGTTACATTCTCACGTGCAAGAAATGGAAAAAGTATGTCCCAAAAACTTGCTGGTGAGTTGATGGATGCTGCAAATGAAACTGGTAGTGCCGTTAAAAAAAGAGAAGATACTCATAAAATGGCAGAAGCTAATAAAGCTTTTGCTCATTACAGATATTAATTTCATCAAAAGGTACTTAAGTAGTTTATTATTATTAAAGTTTGCTTTTAGGGTGAACTAAACTTATCAAAAATTATTTTATTTGGAGCTTTAAAATTGGCACGCGACTTTCCCCTAGAACGAGTAAGGAATATAGGTATAGCCGCTCATATTGATGCAGGTAAGACAACAACAACTGAAAGAATTTTGTTTTATTCAGGTGTAGTTCATAAGATAGGAGAGGTTCATGATGGGGCTGCAGTAACAGATTGGATGGCACAAGAAAGAGAAAGAGGAATAACTATTACTGCTGCGGCAATATCAACTAGTTGGCAAGATCACAGAATTAATATTATTGATACTCCTGGACACGTTGACTTTACTATTGAAGTGGAAAGATCAATGCGAGTCCTGGATGGAGTAATAGCTGTTTTTTGCGCAGTTGGTGGAGTACAGCCACAATCAGAAACAGTTTGGCGTCAAGCAGATAGATACGCAGTACCAAGAATGGTTTTCGTTAATAAAATGGACAGAACTGGTGCAGATTTTCTAAAAGTTAATAAACAAATTAAAGATCGACTAAAGGCAAATGCACTTCCAATTCAGCTGCCTATTGGAGCTGAAGGTGATCTTACAGGTATTATTGATTTAGTCGCCAACAAAGCATATCTCTATAAAAATGATTTAGGTACTGATATAGAAGAGGCACCTATTCCATCTGAAATGAAGGAGGAAGCTTCTGAATGGAGAAACAAGTTGATGGAGAGTGTTGCGGAAAATGATGAAGAGTTAATTGAGATTTTCCTTGAAACAGGAGAATTATCTCAGGAACAACTTAAAAAAGGTATCAGGGAAGGAGTTTTAAAACATGGATTGGTTCCAGTATTATGTGGTTCGGCTTTTAAAAATAAAGGTGTTCAACTTGTATTAGACGCTGTAGTTGATTACTTGCCAGCTCCAGTTGATGTGAAACCCATACAAGGTGTTTTGCCAAGTGGAAAAGAAGATGTTAGACCTTCAGATGATAATGCTCCTTTCAGTGCATTAGCATTCAAAGTGATGTCAGATCCCTATGGGAAATTAACTTTTGTAAGAATGTATTCAGGAGTTCTTTCAAAGGGAAGTTATGTAATGAATTCTACTAAGGATGCCAAAGAGAGAATATCTAGATTAGTAATTCTTAAAGCTGATGAAAGAGAGGAGGTTGATGAACTTAGGGCTGGTGATTTAGGAGCTGTACTAGGTCTTAAGAACACAACAACTGGTGATACTTTGTGTAACACAGAAGATCCAATAGTTTTGGAGACATTGTTTATACCTGAACCAGTTATCTCAGTAGCTGTTGAGCCAAAAACTAAAGGCGATATGGAAAAATTATCAAAAGCCTTAACTGCTTTGTCTGAAGAGGATCCAACCTTTAGAGTAAGTACAGATCCTGAGACAAATCAAACTGTTATTGCGGGTATGGGTGAATTACACTTAGAAATCCTTGTTGACAGAATGTTAAGGGAATTTAAAGTTGAAGCAAATATCGGAGCTCCACAGGTTTCATATAGAGAAACTATTAGGTCTAGTTCTAAAGGTGAAGGTAAATATGCAAGACAGACTGGAGGTAAAGGTCAATATGGCCATGTAATTATTGAAATGGAACCTGCTGAAGTTGGTAAAGGCTTTGAATTTGTAAACAAAATTGTTGGTGGAGCTGTACCAAAAGAGTATATTGGACCTGCATCTAATGGAATGAAAGAGACCTGTGAATCTGGTGTTCTTGCCGGTTATCCACTCATTGATGTAAAAGTAACACTAGTCGATGGTTCATTCCACGATGTAGACTCATCAGAAATGGCCTTCAAAATTGCAGGTTCCATGGCTTTTAAAGATGGGGTTAAAAAATGCAATCCTGTCCTTTTAGAGCCTATGATGAAAGTTGAGGTCGAAAGTCCTGACGACTTTCTTGGATCTGTAATTGGTGATCTCTCTTCCAGAAGAGGTCAAGTAGAAGGACAATCTGTTGATGACGGATTGTCTAAGGTACAGGCCAAAGTGCCCTTAGCCGAAATGTTCGGTTATGCCACTCAACTCCGATCAATGACTCAAGGTCGGGGTATATTTTCAATGGAGTTCGCAAATTATGAGGAAGTTCCTCGTAATGTTGCTGAAGCTATCATTTCCAAGAATCAGGGCAACACCTGATCTCTAAACTAAAACACTCTTAAACCCTCGATTCTTTAATTCAAAATGGCTCGCGAGAAGTTCGAAAGAAACAAACCACATGTCAACATAGGTACTATTGGCCACGTTGATCATGGAAAAACAACACTTACTGCTGCTATTACAAATGTATTAGCCAAAAAAGGTCAAGCTCAAGCTCAAGACTATGGAGACATTGATGGCGCTCCTGAAGAAAGAGAGCGTGGCATTACCATTAATACAGCTCATGTTGAATATGAAACTGAAGGCAGACATTATGCTCACGTCGATTGCCCAGGACATGCTGATTATGTTAAAAACATGATCACAGGGGCCGCCCAGATGGATGGAGCTATTCTAGTTTGCGCAGCTACAGATGGTCCTATGGCTCAAACAAAAGAGCATATTCTTCTAGCTAAACAGGTTGGAGTTCCTGCTCTTGTAGTTGCTCTCAATAAGTGCGATATGGTCGATGATGAAGAAATTATTGAACTTGTCGAAATGGAAATTAGGGAACTGTTAGATAGTTATGACTTCCCCGGAGATGACATTCCTATAGTTCAAGTTTCAGGTTTAAAAGCTCTCGAAGGAGATTCTACTTGGGAATCAAAGATTGAAGAATTAATGAAAGCAGTTGATGCTAGCATTCCTGAACCAGAAAGGGAAGTTGATAAACCATTTTTGATGGCGGTTGAAGACGTTTTCTCAATTACTGGTAGAGGAACTGTTGCTACTGGACGAATTGAGAGAGGAAAAGTTAAGGTCGGAGAAGAAGTAGAAATTGTTGGGATAAGAGACACAAGATTAACAACCGTTACTGGAGTTGAAATGTTCCGAAAACTTCTTGACGAAGGTATGGCTGGCGATAATGTTGGTTTACTTTTACGGGGTGTCCAGAAAGAAGATATTGAGAGAGGAATGGTTCTTGTGAAAAAAGGTTCTATTACCCCTCATACTCAGTTTGAAGGTGAAGTTTATGTTCTCAAAAAAGAAGAGGGCGGTAGACATACGCCTTTCTTTGCAGGATATAGACCACAGTTTTATATCAGAACAACTGATGTAACTGGTCAAATAACAGCATTTACCTCTGATGATGGCTCTAATGTTGAAATGGTTATGCCTGGAGACAGAATAAAAATGACTGGAGAATTAATTTGTCCAGTAGCTATTGAACAAGGTATGCGATTTGCAATCCGGGAAGGTGGACGTACTATCGGTGCTGGAGTTGTTTCTAAAATACTCAAATAATATATTTGTATTTTAAAAACTTAACCTCAATCACTTAATATAGACAAATGGATAAGGGTCATTGATTTAAATGACCCTCCAATAGAAGTAATTTACAACTATGACTGCATCAATCGCACAACAAAAAATAAGAATAAGGCTCAAAGCATTTGATAGAAGAATGCTTGATTTATCTTGCGACAAAATTATCCAAACTGCTGATACTACTTCTGCCTCAGCAATAGGTCCAATACCTTTACCTACAAAAAGGAAGATTTATTGTGTCCTAAGATCACCACATGTTGATAAAGATTCTAGAGAGCATTTTGAAACAAGAACACATCGAAGAATAATAGATATCTATAGTCCTTCTGCAAAAACTATTGATGCTTTAATGAAACTAGATCTCCCTAGTGGTGTAGATATAGAAGTTAAACTTTAATAAATCCCGAAATTGCCCTAAATTGTTTAATATAAATACAATGTATTGAGGTTTAAATGGGAGAGCTCTCTGTAAGGGAATTACCTTTATTTCCTTTGCCAGAGGTAGTCCTTTTTCCTCAAGAGGTTTTACCTTTACATATTTTTGAATCGAGATACAGGATCATGCTCCAAACTGCACTTGAGAGCGATTCTATGTTTGGGGTTATAAAGTGGGATCCAAATACTAAGAGTATGGCTAATATAGGTTGTTGTGCCCAAATCATAAAACATCAAACTGCAGACGATGGGAGAAGTAATATAATCACTCTTGGACAACAAAGATTTCAAGTCTTAGAAATCACGCGATCGACTCCGTTTTGTTCGGCGATGGTTAGTTGGATTAGTGATGATAATGTTGATGACCTTCAAAAATTAGATTCTTTAAAAGATTCAGTAAAAGAAGCACTTAGTGATGTTATTAAACTGACAAGTAAATTGACTAATACCAAGAAAAATCTGCCAGATAAATTACCTGACAACCCAATGGATTTATCATTTTGGATAGGGGCACATTTGGGTGGTCCCGTAGCAGAGGAACAGCAACGACTTCTTGAGGAAAGAAATACTTTTACTCGTTTACAAAGAGAATATGAAATGCTTGACCATACAAGAAAACAACTTGCAGCAAGAACGGCATTGAAAGAAAGTTTTCCTGATACAAAAGACAATTAAATGTTTGAATTTTTATTCACCTTTTTTTCACTAGTTTTATTCTTTTTAGTCCTATTTATAATTTGGAGAATTAATGCAAGAAAATATATTTCTTCCGGTACCGTAGCTTCTGCATATGATGCTTGGACCCAGGATAAATTACTTGAGAGATTGTGGGGAGAACATATACATTTGGGCTTTTATCCCCCCGGCAATAAAAATATTGATTTTAGAAAGGCTAAAGTTCACTTTGTACATGAATTAGTCAAGTGGAGTGGTCTAGATAAATTGCCAAAGGGATCCAGAATACTCGATGTAGGTTGTGGAATAGGAGGAAGTTCCAGGATTCTTGCAAAATATTATGGTTTTAATGTTACGGGAATTACAATTAGCCCTGCTCAAGTAAAAAGAGCAAGAGAACTTACTCCTTCAGGACTTAATTGCAACTTCCAAGTTATGGATGCATTGAATTTAAAATTTGATGATGGAGCATTTGATGCTGTTTGGAGTGTTGAGGCTGGTGCTCACATGAATAATAAAACTAAGTTTGCAGACGAAATGCTTAGAACTTTGCGACCTGGCGGCTACTTGGCATTGGCTGATTGGAACTCAAGAGATCTGAAGGCATATCCTCCATCTATTATTGAGAAGTTAGTACTTAAACAACTACTTGAACAGTGGGTACATCCTAATTTTATTAGCATTAATGAATTCGGTAATATTCTGAATGCTAATAAAAATAGTGCAGGAAGAGTTATTTCTGAAAATTGGAATTTTTATACAAACCCTTCATGGTACGACTCCATTATTGAAGGAATACGAAGGCCTTTTGCGATTTTATCTCTTGGACCTTTTGCATTAGTAAAGTCAATTAGAGAGATCCCAACTATACTTCTTATGAATTGGGCATTTAGAAAGGGTTTAATGGAGTTTGGAGTGTATAAATGCAGAGGATAAATTAATTTAATTCAACATTTTCAGAAAAGTAATTTCCAAAATCAACGAAGTTATTACATAGGGGTTTAAGATGATTTTTTAATTCACGAAAATTTTCAATATTATTTTGGTTATTTATTTCTAAATCAATATAAATTATATATTCGCCTAATTCTCTCTTAGAAGGTCTTGACTCTATTTTACTCATATTAAATCCAAAATTTGCAATATGATTTATTGCTTCTAGCAAAGCACCAGGTTTATTTGAGATTAATGAAAAAGCAAAACTGGCAATATTTGCTGAATCAGAACTTGATTCTTTGCTCAATAAGACAAATCTTGTACAATTACCTGGGACATCATTTATGGGATAGGCTAATTCCTTAAGTCCTTCAATTTGTATTAAAGATTTCGAACCTATAGCTGCTCTAAATTTACTTCCTTTAACCATATTGACAGCCTCTGATGTTGAATTTGTTGGAAGAGCGATTGCATTTGGAAGATTTTCAGATAACCATTCTGAACATTGTGCTAATGCTTGAGGATGAGATAATACTTCTGAGATAATTGAAAGTTCTCCATCACTAATTAATGCATGTTTTATAGGCAAAACAATTGCTTTATTGATAAAAATATCAGGAAACTTCCAAAGGGCATCTAAGGTAGCTGTAACTCCGCCCTCTACAGAATTTTCAATAGGAACTACAGCAGCATCACAATTGTTGAACGCTATAGATTTTATAACCGAATGTAACCCATTACATGGTACAAATATAGGTGATTGAAAATTGGCAAGCTTTGATAAAATATGAGCTGCTTTTTCTGCGTATGTCCCTTTAGGACCTAAATATGCAACTTGTTTGCGCATGATTAATTGTAAGAAAAAAAGAGATCAAATAAGCATTGAGGGTATATAGAAAATGCTATTGTCTTTTAATGCTAAACAGAAACTAAAGCTTTCTGTAACAAGAAATAAAGAATATCTTTCTAAGTATCTTTTAGAAGAAGAAAGAGTTGTGGGGGCAATGCTAGACTCCAAAAAATTATTACCTGAAGGGGAGGGTAAGTACAAGTATACAGTAACAAGTTTTAGGGTTTTCCAGTTAGATATTAATCCTGTTGTTTCAATAGCAGTAGAAAATAAAGATGGAATTTTAAAAATGAGTGCTCTTGAAAGTACATTGGATGGTTTGGGGATGATAGATGATTTCAATCTTGTTTTGAAAGCGAATTTGGAAGCAACTGATATTGGATTAGAAGGGGAGGCGCTTCTAGGGGTATCTGTAAGCCAACCCCCTCTATTAAGGCTAGTACCGAAAAAAATTTTAGAATCTACTGGTCATTCGGTATTAAATGGGATTTTATTAGGAATAAAGACAAGAGTTCAACAGCAATTAGTTAAAGATTTTTTGGAATGGTGTGAATTAAATAAGATTTGATTTCTTTAAAAAACTTTTCCTATGTAGATTAGTTATTCCATTTTCTTTAATACTTGAAAGATGCTCTTTAGTACCATATCCTTTATTTTTAAATATTAAGTATCCTGAGTATTTTTTTTCTAAACTTTCCATTAGATTATCGCGAGATACTTTTGCAACTATACTCGCTGAAGATATCGAGGTATATATTGAGTCTCCTGATATTATATTTTTTTGAATTCCTTTCCATGGTCTTAACAATAATGGTCCATCAATTAATAGTTCAGATGGTTTCTCTTTTAATTTTTTTAAAGCTCTAATCATTGAGAGTTCAGTTGCAACTCTGATTCCGAGGTCATCTATTTCTCTAACAGAGGATTGTCCAATTCCATAATCTGTAGAAAGTAATAAAATTTTTCGAAAAAGGAAGGTTCTTTTTTTTGGAGTTAATTTTTTACTATCTATTACTCCAAATTTTTTTAAACTTAATTTATTTTTTTTAGACAATACTACAACTGCCGAGAAAACTGGACCAAAAATTGCTCCCCTTCCAACTTCATCCATTCCAACTTCGTAAACTTTATTCAATACTTGCCGATGATCTTCTTCTTTTTTTTCTTGCATTGTTTATCTCATCTGTTAATTCAATTTCATCCTTCTGATCTAAAGCTACAACTTCTTCATTCTCAATAGTATTGTTTATCGCTTCATTATTGGAATTTGTATCTTCAATATTAATGGCTATCTCTGTAATTTCACTAGATTTTAAGGTTTTTTTGACTCGTTTTCCTGTTGTTGTTTTTTTATTATCTAAAGTTATTCCTTTTTCCTCACTATTGTCCTTCAAACTCACAAAATTATTGCTAGTTAGATATTCTTTCCCTAACTTTATTAGTGGATTAATACCTAAGTGACTGAAAACAATTTTTTCATCATTAGTAAGATCAACGGTTACTATATTTTTTACCTTCGAATTTAATGTATTCAAATCATCATTATCATTTTCTTTTTTAATAGAAGAATCCTCTTTACTTATATTTTTGGCGTTAAGTAATTCCTTTTCATCTATTTTTTCTTGCTTGTCAATTGATTTAGAAGAAATTATATCTACAGATTTAGTATTATTTGATTGAGAAGGCCTTTCTTCAATATTTTTTAGTTTCAGATTAGAAATTCCAAAATTCAATTGACTGTCTACATGGCCTGTACCATTGCAGTAGGTGCATTTTTTACCGAATAATTCATATATATTTTGACCTTGTCTTTTCCTTGTTAACTCAACTAAACCTAATTCAGTAAGCTGAGCTATCTGAGGCCTAGCAGAATCATCTTTTATTGCTGAAGTAAAATGTTCAAGTAACTGGAATTGATCTCGTCTCGATTCCATATCAATAAAATCTACTACGACAACTCCGCCAATATTTCTTAATTTCATTTGTCTTGATATTTCAACAGCTGCTTCGCAATTCGTCCACAAAACAGTTTGTCTTGAGTTAGCGGATCTTGTAAATGATCCAGAGTTTACATCAATTACTGTTAGAGCTTCAGTTGGTTCAATAATTATGTAGCCTCCTGAAGGAAGATCTACCCTTGGTTGAAGAGCTTTTTGAATTGTTTTATTAATTTCATATTTTTCTAAAATATTTTGGTTTAAATCGTTATCATGAAATTCAATATCCACATTAGATTCATAATTTGTCAAGAAATCTTTTGCCCTCTCCACTGACAATTTACTATCAATAATTACGGTTTTAGTGGATGATTTAATATGATCTCTTAAAATCTTAAGAGAGAAATCATCATCTCTTTTTATTAAATTTGGTGGATTAAAGGACTCAGAAACTTGCAAGATATTATCCCATTCTTGAATTAAATTTTCTAAATCTTCAATAAGTAGTTCTTCTTTAATCTTTTCTGCTTCTGTTCTAAATAGTAAACCTGTGCTAGTTGGTTTAATTAAAACCCCTAGAGCTTTTAAACGGTTTCGTTCTATTTCTGTATTGATTTTTCTGGAAATATTTAATCCCTGGCCATATGGTTGAAATATTAAGTACTTTCCAGGTATTGAAATACTCCCGGTAAGTCTAGGACCTTTAGATCCTGTAGGCTCCTTAATTACCTGTACAAGAACTTTTTGTTTCGGTTCTAGTAGTTCAGTTATTCCTGATGTTCCCTTCTTGAGTTTCAATGGACCTAAATCTGATACATGAATGAATCCATTTTTGTCACTCTCACCAATATTTATGAAAGCGGCATCAATGCCAGGGAGAACATTTTCAACTGTTCCTAAAAAAATATCACCAATTTGATATTGGCCTTGTGCGACGATTAGTTCATCAACTCGATCATTTGTGAGTAGTGCTGCAATTCGAGACTCCTCAGCGATGATAATTTGCTGAGACATATAGTTGATTCTGAATGATTTGGATTTTGAAAATCGTCTAAAGTAAAGAATTAGATTTTTATCTTTGAATAAAGCAATTTTGTATATCTAGTATTATTTACTTTTTAAAATTAATTAATTAATAGTGATTGAATTCGACTATTTATAAATCTTTAAACGATTTTCGAAACAATTTGAATTGAATTTATAGTTATAATTATTTCTAAAATTAATTATAACTAAGATAATATTAACATCTAATTACCACTAAAGCACGTTAATCAATTATTCTAATATTGGTGAGATTTCTTTCTAAAGTGGTACAAGTAAACGAAAATTATTTAAAACTCAAAGCAGGCTATTTATTCCCTGAAATTGCTAAAAGGGTAAAAATATATTCTCAATCAAATAAGAAGACTGAAATTATAAAGCTAGGCATAGGTGATGTTACAGAACCATTACCAAGAGTATGCATAGAGGCTATGAGCAAAGCTCTAGTTGATATGGGAACAATAGAAGGTTTTAAAGGTTATGGACCAGAACAAGGTTACTCTTGGCTGAGAGAAAAAATATCTGAGCATGATTTTATCTCGAGAGGCTGTCAAATATTACCTGAAGAAATATTTGTTTCAGATGGTTCTAAATGCGATAGCAGTAATATATTAGATATTCTTGGTAAAGATAATTCAATTGCTGTAACAGATCCTGTTTACCCTGTTTATGTAGATAGTAATGTTATGACGGGAAGAACTGGGGATGCGCTTGAAAATGGTACTTATCGAGGCTTGACATATCTTGCAATAAATGAGGAAAATAACTTTCTGCCAGAACTACCTGAAAAAAAAGTTGATATTTTATATCTTTGTTTTCCTAATAATCCAACTGGGGCAACAATTACTAAAGAAGAATTAAAAAAGTGGGTTGACTATGCTCTTGAGAACAAATCTTTAATCCTTTTTGATGCAGCCTATGAAGCATTTATTCAAGATAATGATATTCCACATTCAATATATGAGATTGAGGGGGCGAAGGATTGTGCTATAGAATTTAGATCTTTTTCAAAGAATGCTGGATTCACTGGAGTTAGATGTGCTTTTACAGTAATACCTAAAAATCTTAAAGGTTTGAGCTCAACAAATGAAGAAATAGATTTATGGCCTCTTTGGAATAGACGACAATCTACAAAGTTTAATGGAGTAAGCTATGTGGTGCAGAAAGGAGCAGAGGCTATTTATTCTATTGAAGGGAAGAAAGAAGTAAGAGGTTTAATTGATTTTTATATGGAAAATGCAAAAATCATGAAAAATAAACTTCAAACTGCAGGATATAAAGTTTATGGTGGGGATAATGCTCCTTATATCTGGATTAAAGTTCCTGACCAAATGACATCTTGGGATTTTTTTGATTTCCTTCTCCAAAAAGTTAGTGTCGTAGGCACGCCTGGGAGCGGATTTGGATTATCAGGAGAAGGTTATTTTCGTTTGTCAGCATTTAACTCACGATCAAACGTCATTGATGCAATGGAAAGAATAATTAATATATAATCATTAGTATCGTTTAGTTGCAAAAAATTTAATGCTATCTATCAAGCTAGAACAAAGTGGAAGTAATAATTCGGCAGTGCTTGAAAAGAAACCTGCCGAATTAAAAAATAAATCTCCAAAATATAAGGTTTTACTTCATAATGACCCAGTTAATTCTATGGAGTATGTTGCTATTTCACTTCGAGAAGTTGTGCCACAATTAAGCGAACAAGATGCTATCGCCATTATGCTAGAGGCACACAATAATGGTGTAGGTTTGGTTATAGTTTGTGATTTAGAGCCGGCAGAATTCTATTCAGAATCATTAAAATCGAAAGGAATATCTAGTTCAATTGAGAAAGAAGATTAATAACTAATAAATTATCATTTAGAATGAACTAATTTCCTTTCTGATAAGGGTCGGACTTTTAAGGATTCTTTTAAGGAAGACTTTCCGTATTCTCTCTCAAGAATGTTGATAACTGTTTTACCGAATTCATCTTCTGGATTATCAAATGCTTCTAAGCAAACCTGACCAAGTTTTTTGCCTAATGTGCCTGGATTCCATAGTAGTTTTCGCGCTGTCCAGGGCATCATACTCATTGGATTATAATTCGGCTTCAAAATTTTATGCTCTAAGGCGTACTGCTCAAGAAGAGTGTGAGGCTGCAAACCTATAAAGAATATAGCAGGATCAACTAATCCTTTACCAAAAATATTTTCTAATTCTCTATGATAAGCAATTGTCTGTCTTATAGTCCTCGGCGTCTCATCAAAAACATTAAATGAATAATTGACTGAAACATGGTTCTTGAAACCCGATTGGACTAGCATTCTGCAATTATTTAATACAGTTTCAAGGTCATACGCTAATCTCATTTTTCTAACAAGTTCTTGAGATCCCGAAGTTATACCGATTTCAAAATAACTCATACCTGTATCAACCATAAGCTGAGCTAGCTCAGCATCAATATTATCTGCTCTAATATATGCTGCCCAATTAATATCGTCCCAGCCTTGATCTTTTATAGCTTGCAAAAGTGTCTTAGCATCCTCGATGTGTTTCTTTGCTGGAATAAACTGCGCATCTGTAAACCAAAATCCTCTAACTCCAAGATCATATAATTGCTTCATTTCCTTAATAACTTCGTTAACAGGATTAACTCGTACCTGCTTTCCTTCAACAACTGTATAAACACAGAAACAACAATTATGAGGACAACCTCTTTTTGTTTGCACCCCTACATAGTAATCTCCTCCATCTATATACCAATTAAATTCAGGCCATATTGATTTAATATATTTGTAATTACAGGCAGTTTTAACAGTTCCTGATGGTTGTTCATGAATTAATTTGTTCCGTGGTTTTTGTCCAGCAAGATAACATCTTTCTTCCTCTATAGAATCACCCCTAATGATTTTCTCTATGAGATTTTCTCCCTCTCCAACAGAAATAATAGTTCCTTTTGGAAGTAGATTTCCTAATTGTTCATAAAAGACACTAACTGCTCCTCCTCCTAAAATTACTTTTGAATCTTTGTTGTATTTTTGTGCTCTTTTAAGCCCCATTTTGACTAAAGAGGTATTTCTATATATCTCTCCATAATGAGATGCAATTAATTTTAATCCTCCCCAAGAACCTCTAATTTTTTTAAGGATATTATTTGAGTAAAAAACTTCAAAAGAGTTTTGTAGGGGATTTCCGCTTCTGCCATCGACGGGTGCGTAAATTTGTATATCTCTCCAAGAAAAAATTAATAGGTGAGGTCTAAATTGATCAATTTTTCTAGCTAAATATTTGGTAATTTTATTAGATGGAATTATTGCTAAATCAATAAATTGTTGTTCAATATTTGGGAAGCATTTATGTACATGGTCTGCTAAGTAAATAGGTCCTATAGGAAATATTGGATTGCAAGGAAGCCTTACAATAAGAATTTTCCTGTAGTTTTTCCGTTGGAATTTTTTCTTATTTATTTTTGTGAAACCAAAATTAAAATTCATACTATAAAAAACTCAGATGAATTTATTTCATTAAGAATCTAACTACTTTATTACTAATTTGGAGAAATTAAAAATATTAAAAAAATACTAATAAAATTTTTCAAGTTTCAAAGATCGAAATCAAATAAAGAATTTTTATTGTTAATAGTTTTAATTTGCCAGTCCATATAGCTCGAAAGACATAGACAATTCATCAAAAAATGAAAATTATTTTGAAAAATTGAATATCTGATTTTATAAAATCTTTAAGTAATATCTTAGTTGCTAAACTTCAAAAATTATTCTTGTTTTTAAGATGCTTTTGAAATGCCGATAATTGGAATTGAACCAACGACCTACTGTTTACGAGACAGTTGCTCTACCGCTGAGCTATACCGGCAATAAAAAATTGATATTTTCATATAGACTTAATCTTATAATTGAAAGAACCCATGTCAAAAATAGATCCTAAATTAAAAAAGAAACTATTAAAGGAATCCCAAGCCCCCTTCAAAGGATTAAGGAAAATATTATGGATAGCTTTCAGTGGTTCGGCATTTTTGGGCCTTTTAATAATGCTTTCAAAAATTGCAAGTGGAAGTGAATTGCAGCAAAACAACCTTCTTATACAAATTGGTGCTTGTATATTATTTCCTACTTTATTATTCTTTGACAGAAATAAAGATTAATAAGTTAAGTATTTAATTATTTAGTTAATGTCCTTTTTTGAGTTACAAATTTGAATGCTTCGATTATGTCTCCTTCATTCCAAGAAGAGAATTTATCACAGCCAACTCCACATTCAAATCCTGTATTTACTTCTTTCACGTCATCTTTAGACCTTTTTAGAGAGTCTAAATTACCTTCAAAAATTACTTTATCTGATCTAATAACTCTTAGAGAACAATTTCGTTGCAATTTCCCAGTTTGTATATAACAGCCTGCAATAGCTCCCTTGCCAACTGCGAAAGTTGCTCTAACTTCGGCTTTACCTAATGATTCTTCAACAAGATCTGGTTCAAGAAGACCTTCCATAGCTAACTGTATATCTTCAAGGAGTTTATAGATTACTTCATATTCTCTAATATCAACATCATTAGCATCAGCCGCTCTCTTTGCTCCAGAGGCTAATGAGGTGTTAAACCCAATGATTACTGAACCTGATGCGGCGGCGAGGTCTATATCTGTCTCAGTTATTTCCCCAGGCGCAGATAGTAGAACTCTAACTTGAACTTCATTTTTCGGTAATTGTTCTAGTGATCCCAATATCGCTTCAACACTACCTTGAACATCAGCTTTAAGAATTAAGTTTAACTCTTTTAGTTCTCCATCATTTGCTTGATTTGACATTGAGGACAAGCTGACTCTTCTGGAGGCCATTTGTTGAGCTAATTTTGTCGCTCTAGCATCTGAGGCTCTATCTCCAACAATGGCTCGAGCAGTTTTTTCATCAGGGTAGACTTCAAATTCATCACCTGCCGTAGGAACTTCACTGAATCCTAATGCCTCCACTGGGAAGGAAGGTCCAGCTTCTTTGATTCTATTACCATTTTCATCAACCATTGCTCTAATTTTCCCAAGTACTGAACCTGCTGCCAAAACATCTCCAGATTTTAATGTGCCATTTTGTACTAACAAAGTAGCTACAGGACCTTTGGCTTTATCTAAGTGGGCTTCAATGACGGTACCTTTGGCCGATCTATAAGGGTTAGCTTGTAGATCTTCAACCTCTGACACTAACAAAATCATTTCTAGCAATTTTTCGATATTTTGTTTTTTGATTGCACTAACTGGAACCATCACGGTATCTCCTCCCCAATCTTCAGCAATTAAGTCTTTTTCTGATAGCTCTTGTTTTACTCTCTCTGGGGATGCTCCTTCCTTATCAATCTTATTAATCGCAACAACAATTGGGACTTTTGCGGCTCTTGCATGACTGATAGCCTCAAGCGTTTGGGGTCTGCAACCATCATCTGCTGCTACCACAAGAACAGCTACGTCAGTTACTTTTGTACCTCTTGCTCTCATTGCTGTAAAGGCTTCATGCCCAGGGGTATCAAGAAAAGTTAATTTTTTCTTTTTAGATTCATGTTCAAATTCAACTTGATAAGCACCTATATGTTGAGTAATTCCTCCCGCTTCTCCTGAAGCTACTCTCGATTCCCTAATGGAATCTAAAAGACTAGTTTTGCCATGATCTACATGACCCATTACTGTGATAACAGGTGGTCTTTTTATTAGGCTTTCAAGATCATCAGACTCAATCATGTCTTCTGGTTTCTCAGCAGCTTCTTGGACATCATCTTGCAGAACAGGAACTCCAAATTCTTCAGCTACTGTTTCGATAGTTGTTAAATCAAGTGATTGAGTAACTGTTGCCGTTATTCCCTTAAAGAAAAGAGATTTGATTATTTCAGAACTTTCTAGACTTAATTTATCAGCTAATTCTTGAACTGTTAAATTATCTTCAGGGACTATTATCATCTCAGGCCTTACTTGTTTAGCCTCCTTAGCAGCCTTTAATTCCATAGCTCTTCTTTTCTGCCTTTGCCTTGTAGTCTCTTTTTTCTTCTTCTTAAATTGTTTTATAGATTTTTGAGATTTTGTTTCATCGGATTTTTCTCTCTTTGGACGTGCCAAACTAGCTGATAATATTGAAATTTTTTCGCCTGAATAACCACTAGTCTCAGAAGTTAATGAATCATCATTTTCTCCAATAATATGAACTTTCTGTCGTTGTTTCTGGGGATTTTTATTTCTTAATGCTTCTAGTTTGGCACTATCGTCCCAGTCTGTCTTTCCAGGTTTTTTTGAACTATTCGAAAATGCTCTATGAGGCGGTTTTTTGGAACTCGGGGCAGTGTTTGGCCGACTGCCAGGGCCAGGTGGTTTCACCTTTTGTTTAGGTGACTCTAAATTTTGTTTTTCGTTAATATTTATCCCTTTTTTGTCCTTCTCTGATTTATTAGTTTTTTGAAGTTGCAAAAGTTCATTAGGTGATACTGGTTTTCTAATTCCCGAGGACTTCTGGCCGTTGAACTTAGAACCAGGCCTATTTGGCATTCCAGGCCTGCTGGGAGCACCTGTTCTACTAGGATTGACTTGTCTGTTGAAGGATCCAGATCTGACTTGATCTGATGGTTGGTTTCTCAATCCAGGCCTGCTGGGAGCACCTGTTCTATTGGGATTGGCTTGTCTATTAAAGGATCCAGATCTGCCTTGATCTGATGGTTTGTTTCTTAATCCAGGCTTATTTGGCATACCAGGTCTGTTTGGCCCATCAAGTCTTGGTCTATTGGGCATACCGGGTTTATTGGAGGCAGTTTGCTTAAAAGAAATGTTTTGCTTGTTATTTTGGTTGTTATTTTGCTTAAAAGAGTCGTCTCTTCTTATCGGAGCTCCTACGAGCTCAGGGGTGTTTAATCTATTATTATTTTTTAATTTGGGTTTGTTCGTATTTTGATCAGATTTGTTTGGTAGTTTTCTTTTGTCACCTGAATTGTAGATGTTATTAGAAGATTTATTAGATTTAACATTATTATTTATATTTTTAGGCTTTGCAATTAGTTGTATAGGTGGTTTTGCGGGACTTTTGATGGGTGGGTTTGTGGTGTTTAGGAAAGTTTTTTTATCTTGGTTGAAATTTTGTAAAGGCTTACTCTTAATATTTTGATTCTTGAGGTTTTCTTGAGATTGTGAGTTATTAATAATATTGGTTTTAATGGGATTTCCAGATTGATTTGAAATTTTTTTAAGACTCTCGGGCTTATTATTAGGTTTTATCAATAATGGCTTTTTGTTTGAATTATCTTTAATAGGTTCATCATTTAAAGAGGGGATAAGAGAAGGATTATTTTCTTTGTTTTTATTGTGGTTATCTTTTTTAATTGGAGAATTATTAATTGAAAGTATTTTTTTATCTGAATTTTTTTTATTAATGAGATTTGTTATTTTTTCTGCGTCTACTGTACTTATTGAGCTGCTATGGCTTTTTACTGAAATTGAAAGTTTTTGAGCTGCATCCAATATATCTTTATTTTCCAGATTTAAGTCTCTGGAAAGTTCGTAAATTCTGATTTTATTGCTGATAGTCATTTAATCTGATTTGAACTCTTTTATAAAGAGAATTTATTTTAATTATATTCCTTTATTGGGGTAGTCATTGTAGCTTGTAATTTCTTTTTCAAAAATTTCAATAAATTCAGGTCCTAAAGATGTTTTTAAAGCTTTTTGAAGCTTTTTTTTAATCTTAGAATCTGAGTAACATTTTCTAGACTTGCAAATGTAAGCTGATCTCCCCATTCCCTTATGAAACATAATACCTTCCTTGTGATCTTTGGTTATCTTCAAAAGATTTTTTCTGTCATATGTTTTTCTACATGAAATGCATATACGCATAACAGGGATTTGTTGTATCACCGTTTTCTTTCCTCTTTGGATAATATTTCACCATCTTGATGAGTCTCTAATTGATCATTATCTGAAAAGGCAACTTCTTCGTATTGTTCTTCTCCATATTCTTGTTCATCTTCAGGAAGCGGATAAAGCTCTCTTAATCTTGCATCTTCTGCAGCGCGCTCAGCCTGTTCCGCTTCTAATCTTTGCTCAGCTTCTCTTTGAAGATTCTCTTCATCCTCTCTTTGAATAATTAATTCAGAGACTGCAGCATCTTCTGCTTCCTGATCATATTCATGAGAGTTTTTTACATCAATCTTCCAGCCAGTTAATCTTGCGGCAAGTCTAACATTTTGACCTTCTCTACCAATTGCAAGGCTCAATTGATCAGGGGGCACTAAAACATGCGCATGTTGCCCTGCCGGGTCCACTAGTCTTACCAGATCGACTTTTGCAGGACTTAGAGAGTTTAAAATATATTGAATTGGATCTGATGACCATTTAATAACATCAATTTTTTCTCCTCTTAATTCGTTAACTACCTGTTGAATCCTTGCTCCTCTTGCTCCAATACAGGCCCCTACAGGGTCAACTTCTTGTTCAACACTATCAACAGCTACTTTAGTTCTTGGCCCGACTGCTCTTGAAGGAGGGTTTGCTTCTCTTGAAACGGCAACAATTTTTACTATACCCTCTTGAATTTCCGGTACTTCATTTTCAAAAAGATAAACTACTAAACCAGCATTTGCTCTACTGACAAAAAGTTGTGGCCCTTTTCTGGCTATTTCGCTAACTTCTTTAAGGAATACTTTGAAAGTAGCATTAGCTCTGTAATTATCATTTGGTAATTGATCTCTTTTTGGGAGCTCTGCTTCTACTTCAGGTCTACCAATACCCGAACTAACTCCCATAATGACTGATTGTCTTTCAAATCTTATAACTCTTGCAGTCAAAACAGGATCTTCCAAATCTGCAAATTCTTCCTGGATCATTTTTCTTTGTTGGTCTCTTAATTTTTGAGCTAAAACTTGCTTAGTTGTTGAAGCAGCCATTCGCCCAAAATCCTCTTTTTCCGGAGTAACGTCTAAAACAACTGTGTCTCCTATTTGAGCGTCATCAGCAACTTGTTTAACTTCTACAAGAGATATTTGATGATCTTCGCTCTCAACCTCCTCAACAATTATCTTGCTAGATAATATCCTATAACCCTCTTCTTCAAGATCTAGACCAACATCAAAATTACTAAAATATTCTTCATCAAATGGATCTTCGTTAATCCCAATATAAAAAGTTTTTCTATATTTTTCATATCCTTTTAGTAATGCTTCGCGTAAGGCTACTTCCACGATATTAGGAGGTAACTTTTTTTCCTCACTAATGTCTTCAATGAGATTGTTTAAACCTGGGAGAATAACTAATGCCATCTATGATGGGTAAATTGAATAATGGTTGAAAATTATTAGTCTTTTAATGTACAAAGACTAATTTTTAATACTTCGCTAAAAGGGATTTTTTTAATCTTACCTTTTATGTTAATGGCTAAATAATCTTTAGACTTTTCATAAAGTAAACCGTTCAGAAATTTTATTTTTGAATTCTTTTGGTTTAACTCAACATTAACTGGAAAACCCTTAAAAGTTTTGAAGTCTCTTTCTGAGGTTAATTCATCACTGACCCCTTGACTACTAATTTCTAACACATAGGAACAATTTAAAAGATTTGAATTTTCTATTTTTTCAGATGCTGGGGTATTAAACAAAGCACAATCATCAAGTGAAATATCATCACCATTAGTTTTTTTTATAATAACTTTAATAATAATTGGATTTTGATTAGTTTGTACTTTTAAGCTAAATATTTCTAAATCCCATTCATCAGCAACTTTTTTCAAAATAGTTTCTAGTTTAGTTTTATCGTCTTTATTCAAATTTCCCATATATCTTGTTCAAAATAATTTTCGCATAAAAAATTTTTTTTTCTATAAAAATTTAAAAATAAATATTTTATGGATGTAAACAAATAAACAACAATAATATATTTCTTCAATTAGATTTAATTAATAATTTCAAAAAATTACTGAATAAATGAAATTTCTCAAGATTAAATTTATTAATTTAATCCCAATATTCATTATTATTTGTTTTTGTTTAGTTAATTTTTCTCAGAAAAGTGAAGTGTTAGCTTTGACTTCTTCTGAAAGTCATAATTTTGTTTCCTCTGCAGTGAAAAACGTTGGACCTGCTGTAGTAAAAATTGATACTGAGCGACTGGTTGAGAGGCAACAATTTGATCCCACTTTATTGGACCCTTTATTAAGAGATTTACTTGGTGACCAAGGATTTACACCTGAGAGAGAGAGAGGTCAGGGTTCTGGAGTCATTATCAATGAGAATGGTTTGATACTTACAAATGCTCATGTTGTAGAAAGAGTTGATGATGTTTCAGTAACATTGGCAGATGGAACTATTAGCGACGGCCAAGTTTTAGGAACAGATGCAGTTACTGACCTAGCTTTAGTAAAAATTAAAGATTCTACTTATTCTAGTTTTGCCCCACTTGGAAATTCTGAAGATCTTGAAGTTGGAGATTGGGCAATAGCTTTAGGCACTCCCTATGGGTTAGAAAAAACAGTAACCTTAGGTATAGTAAGTAGTCTACATAGGGATATTAATAGTCTTGGTTTTTCAGATAAAAGACTTGATCTTATTCAGACTGACGCTGCGATAAACCCTGGAAATTCTGGAGGTCCACTTATTAACTCTAATGGTGAGGTAATTGGAATTAATACTTTGGTAAGAAGTGGTCCTGGAGCGGGCCTAGGATTTGCAATACCCATAAATCTAGCTAAAAGTGTTTCTGATCAGCTTCTTAAAAATGGGGAAGTCATTCATCCATATTTAGGGGTCCAATTGATTTCTTTAAATCCCAGAATTGCTAAAGAACATAATAAAGACCCTAATTCATTAGTCCAACTACCTGAAAGAAATGGAGCTCTCATTCAATCAGTTATACCTAATAGCCCTGCTGAAAAAGCTGGTTTAAGGAGAGGGGATTTGGTAATAGCAACCGAAAATATAACTATAAAAGAACCTAAAGCTTTGTTAGATGAAGTTGAAAAAGCCCAGATAGGCAAATTATTACTCTTAAATGTTTTAAGAGATAATAGAGAGATACAGATAAATATCAAACCAGAACCTCTACCAGGTTTGACATAAATCACCCATTGAAATTTAATAATCTATAACCTCAAAAAAGATTTTGGATTCACAAACTAAAATGAAACAAATAGTTGCTGATGCAGCAATTAAGGAAGTAAAGAGTGAGATGATTCTCGGATTAGGATCTGGATCTACAGCAGCGCTTATGATAAAAAGTCTCGCTCAAGAAATTCGCTCTGGAAAATTGCAAAATATAAGGGGTGTTGCAACTTCCTTTCAATCAGAAGTTTTAGCTCTTGAACTTGATATACCGCTTATCGATTTAGCTTCTGTTTCTCAAATTGATTTAGCTATAGATGGAGCAGATGAAGTTGATCCAGGATTTCAATTAATAAAGGGGGGAGGAGCATGCCATGTTAGAGAAAAGTTGGTAGCATCTAAAGCTAACAAACTGTTGATTGTTGTTGACGAAACAAAACTAGTACAAAACTTAAATATATCTTTTCCTCTACCTGTTGAAGTCCTCCCTAATGCTTGGATGCAAGTTCAGGATATAATTTCAGAAATGAATGGTAATTCTACTTTAAGAATGGCTACAAAAAAAGCTGGCCCTGTGGTTACTGACCAAGGCAATTTAATTTTGGACGTAATGTTCAATGATGGTATCAGAAATCCTAAAGAAATTGAAAAGAGCATTAATAACATACCGGGAGTATTAGAAAACGGGTTATTTGTTGATCTTACAGACAAAGTATTGGTTGGTAAAATTGAAAAAAATACTGCAGTTGTTTACTCTCCCTCAAAAGTTGGCTAATCTTGAAATCTTATTTGTACTGAATTAGCGTGACTGTGTAAACCCTCACTTTTAGCAAGGTTAATAATATCAAGACTGTTAACTCTTAAACTTTCTTCAGTAAATTCTATTATTGAAGTGTTTTTCATAAAAGTTTCAACACCTAACGAACCGCTAAACCTAGAATTTCCGGATGTGGGTAAAGTATGATTTGGTCCAGCTAGGTAATCTCCAACTGCTTCTGGCGTCCAGTTCCCCAAGAAAATTGCCCCTGCATTATCTATACCTTCAAGAATCTTTTTTGGATCAAAAGTTAAAATTTCTAAATGCTCTGGAGCAAAGTTATTGCTTAGCTCAATACATGTATCATAATTTTCGCAAATAACAATTAATCCCCAATTTTTTATTGATTGCATACAAATTTCTTTTCTTGGATGATTATCTATTTTTTTATAAAGTTCTTCTAAAACTTTTTTTGCCTGTTCCATTGATGTTGTGAGAAGTATAGAAGAGGCTAAGGGATCATGTTCTGCTTGCGCTAGTAAATCAGATGCTATATGAGTGCTTCGAGCTGTATCATCTGCAATGATTAATATTTCACTTGGACCAGCTAATGAATCAATTCCTGTGGAGCCATAAATTAGTTTTTTAGCAGTAGTTACATAGATGTTCCCTGGGCCTGAAATGACATCAACTTTATCTATTTGATTTGTACCAAATGCTAAAGCACCAATTGCTTGCGCTCCTCCAATTCTGAAAACTTTATTGATTTCTGATAAATGAGCTGCAGCTAAGACAGTTTTGTTGATAATCCCGTTCCTATTCCCAGGAGATACCATGATTATTTCTTGTACTCCTGCGACTTTTGCAGGTATGGCATTCATTAATACAGTACTAGGATAGGCCGCTCTTCCTCCAGGGATATAAATACCTGCATTTTTTACTGGTTTCCATCTCCTTTGGACTGTATCACCATGTTCACCCTCTAAAGTAAAAGATGATGGAATTTCTTTTTCATGAAATTTTTTGATTCTTTTATGGGCTAACTCAAGTGACTGCTTTAAATTTCCATCAATTTCGTTCCATGCATCTTTTAAATCATTTGCACTAACTTGCATAGGGTTAGGATTAAAACCATCAAATTTTTTTGTATATTTTTCTACAGCAATATCTCCATTAGTTTTTACCTCTTGAAGTATTTCTTCGACAATTGCATTTATCTTATTATTGTTTTCAGAATTGGTTCGACTAGAAATCCTTTTTAATTCTTGGATCGCGTCTTGTTTATTATTTAAGATCTTCATATACTTAATTTTTCAAATTTAAAGGGCTCTAGACACCATTTTATTAGCTATTTTGATTATATATTATTGATTAGTAGCCCATTTATTTGTTATGATTATAGTCTTCTATTAATATATCCTCTGTGGCCAATAACAAATCAGCAAAAAAGAGAATACAAATTGCCGAAAGAAATCGTTTAATTAACAAATCATATAAATCTACAGTAAGAACTTTGACAAAAAAAACTTTAGAAAATTGTGAAAAATATAAAAAGGATCCTAATGAGGATAATAAAAACTTAGTGACAACAAGTCTTAATAAAGCTTTTAGCTTAATTGATAAAGCAGTAAAAAAGAATGTTCTTCACAAAAATAACGGGGCTAATAGAAAATCAAAAATTAACAATTTCGTAAAAAATACCCTCATCATTAAATAAAGACAGATCATAATAATGAGCGATATTGAACTCATAGACTCTCACTGTCATTTAATATTTGAAAATTTTGAAAAAGATCTGGAAGATGTTGTTTTAAGGTTACGTTCAAAAGGTGTAAAAAAATTAGTTCACGCTTGTTGTGAATTAGCAGAAATTCCTAAGTTAAAAAAAATATCGCATGAATTTACTGAAATTTATTATTCCGTAGGTTTGCATCCTCTAGAAGCTAAAAAATGGGACTCAAGTTCCAAGTCTCACTTAAGAAGGTCAGCTCAAGAAGATAGAAGAGTTGTTGCTATTGGGGAATTGGGCTTGGATTTTTTTAAAAGTGAAAATAAGACTCAGCAAATTGATGCTCTTATACCTCAAATGGAGTTAGCTAACGAACTTGAATTACCTGTAATTATCCATTGCAGAGATGCAGCCAGTGAAATGATTGAAATATGTAAGGACCTTTTTAAAATGGGTAAATGCCCTAAAGGTGTTCTTCATTGTTGGACAGGAACCCCGAAAGAAATGATGGAATTCTTGGATCTTGGTTTTTATATTAGTTTTAGTGGAATAGTGACTTTCCCAAAAGCACAAGAAATTCATGAGTGCGCCAAATTAGTCCCAAGTGATAAATACTTAATTGAAACTGACGCACCATTTTTAGCTCCAGTACCGCATAGGGGCAAAAGAAATGAACCTTCATTTGTCGAAAATGTAGCTAATTTTATAGCAAACTTAAGATCTACAGAATTAATTACAATTGCGAAAGAGTCATCTCAGAATGCTGAAGATTTGTTTAAATTTGACTTGTAATATTGACACTTTGGCTGCTAATATAAGGAATTACTGAAATTTTTCTTGAATTTTTCGTTTTAACTTTTTAAGTTAATGGTTCTCAAGCCATTAAGCACAATTTTTATTGTTTTTTACTGAATTGAATTTTTGTTGAAATCGAGATCTTATGCTTGGTTTCGTATAAAAATAAAAGTTAAACAGTTAATTTTTGAGTAAGTTTAAAGTAAATAGTAAATCTCACATAATCTCAGGTTTTCTTGGATGAGCAGTAGCGCTTTACAGGTAGCAAAAACAGCTACTTATCTACCAGATTTGGTTGAAGTACAAAGAGCAAGCTTTAAATGGTTTTTGGAAAAGGGTTTAATCGAGGAATTACAAAACTTTTCTCCCATATCTGATTACACAGGTAAATTAGAATTACATTTTATTGGTGAAGAATACAGGTTAAAAAGGCCTAGACATGACGTAGAGGAAGCAAAAAGAAGAGATGCTACATTTGCTTCTCAAATGTATGTAACTTGCAGATTAATAAATAAAGAGACAGGAGAGATTAAAGAACAAGAAGTATTTATTGGGGAATTACCTTTAATGACTGAAAGAGGAACTTTCATAATTAATGGTGCTGAAAGAGTAATAGTTAATCAAATTGTTCGAAGTCCTGGAGTCTATTTTAAGGATGAACAGGATAAAAATGGTAGAAGAACTTATAACGCAAGTGTTATTCCTAATAGAGGAGCATGGTTAAAATTTGAGACTGACAAAAATAATTTACTCTATGTAAGGGTAGATAAAACTAGAAAAATTAATGCCCATGTCCTTATGAGAGCGATGGGTCTTTCTGATAATGATGTAGTCGATAAACTTAGGCATCCTGAGTTTTATCAAAGCTCTATTGATTCAGCTAATGACGAGGGTATAAATTCAGAAGATCAAGCTTTACTTGAGCTTTACAAGAAGCTACGACCTGGTGAACCACCCTCTGTTTCTGGCGGACAACAACTATTACACAGCAGATTCTTTGATCCCAAAAGGTATGATTTAGGCCGAGTTGGTAGATATAAAATCAATAAAAAATTGAGGCTTACTGTACCAGATGATGTGAGAACGCTTACCCATGAAGATGTTCTTTCAACTATTGATTATCTAATTAACCTAGAATTAGATATTGGTGGTGCAAGTTTGGATGATATTGACCACCTTGGTAATCGAAGGGTTAGATCTGTAGGAGAACTTCTACAAAATCAAGTGAGGGTTGGACTTAATCGTTTAGAAAGAATTATTAAAGAAAGAATGACTGTAGGGGAAACAGATTCTCTTACCCCAGCTCAACTAGTCAACCCAAAGCCTTTGGTTGCCGCCATAAAAGAGTTTTTTGGTTCCAGTCAATTAAGTCAATTTATGGATCAAACTAATCCCTTAGCCGAGTTAACACACAAAAGAAGAATCTCAGCTTTAGGCCCTGGAGGTTTAACTCGAGAAAGAGCAGGCTTTGCGGTAAGAGATATTCACCCTTCACATTATGGAAGATTATGTCCTATTGAGACTCCTGAAGGTCCTAATGCAGGACTTATAAATTCTTTAGCTACCCATGCAAGAGTAAATGAGTATGGTTTTATCGAAACCCCTTTTTGGGAAGTTAATAACGGTAAAGTTAACAAAGTAGGAAATCCTGTTTATTTATCTGCTGACTTAGAAGATGAGTGCAGGGTAGCTCCAGGAGATGTGGCAACTGACAAGGATGGAAATATACTTGCAAATCTAATACCAGTGAGATACAGACAAGATTTTGAGAAAGTGCCTCCACATCAAGTTGATTACGTTCAACTTTCACCCGTTCAAGTAATCTCAGTAGCGACTTCACTTATTCCATTTTTGGAACATGATGATGCGAATAGAGCTCTTATGGGTTCTAATATGCAACGCCAAGCTGTTCCATTGCTCAGGCCAGAACGTCCTTTAGTCGGGACAGGTTTAGAATCTCAAGTTGCTAGAGATTCGGGGATGGTTCCCATAACCAAAGTTAATGGAACCGTATCTTACGTAGATGCTAATGAGATAGTTGTTAAGGATAAGGATGGAAATGAACATTTTCATTATCTTCAAAAATATCAAAGATCAAATCAAGATACCTGCTTAAATCAAAGACCTATAGTAAAAATTGGAGATCAAGTTATATCTGGGCAAGTTTTAGCAGATGGATCGGCATGTGAGGGTGGAGAGATAGCATTAGGCCAGAATGTCCTCATTGCATATATGCCATGGGAGGGTTACAACTACGAAGATGCAATTCTAGTAAGTGAAAGAATGGTAACTGATGATTTGTATACGTCAGTCCATATTGAAAAATACGAAATTGAGGCAAGACAAACAAAGTTGGGACCTGAAGAAATTACAAGAGAGATTCCAAATATATCTGAAGAGAGTTTGAATAATCTTGATGAAATGGGAATAATTAGGATTGGTGCTTTTGTGGAAAGTGGAGATATTCTCGTTGGTAAAGTCACTCCAAAAGGTGAATCAGACCAACCGCCTGAAGAAAAACTTTTGAGAGCTATTTTTGGTGAAAAGGCTCGAGATGTGAGAGATAACTCTCTAAGGGTGCCTAAAACTGAAAAAGGACGGGTTTTGGATGTACGCATTTACACTAGAGAACAAGGTGACGAATTACCTCCAGGCGCCAATATGGTCGTTAGAGTTTATGTGGCTCAGAGAAGAAAAATCCAAGTCGGAGACAAAATGGCTGGCAGGCATGGAAATAAAGGAATTATAAGCAGAATCTTACCAAGAGAAGATATGCCTTATTTGCCTGATGGAACACCTGTAGACATAGTACTTAATCCTCTAGGAGTTCCTAGTAGAATGAATGTAGGCCAAGTTTTTGAACTATTGATGGGCTGGGCAGCCTCTAATTTAAATTGCAGAGTTAAAGTCATCCCATTTGATGAAATGTATGGTGCTGAAAAATCACATCAGACTGTCCAAGCATTTTTAGAGGAGGCTTCAAAACAACCCGGTAAAGCTTGGGTTTACAATCCTAAGGATCCTGGAAAATTATTACTCAAGGACGGTAGAACAGGTGAACCATTTGACCAGCCAGTTGCGGTTGGATACTCTCACTTTCTTAAGTTAGTACACTTGGTGGATGACAAAATTCATGCAAGATCTACTGGACCTTATTCTTTGGTTACTCAACAACCATTGGGTGGTAAAGCTCAGCAAGGCGGGCAAAGGCTTGGAGAAATGGAAGTTTGGGCTCTTGAAGCTTATGGAGCAGCCTATACTCTTCAAGAACTTTTAACAGTTAAATCTGATGATATGCAAGGAAGAAATGAAGCTCTAAATGCAATTGTAAAAGGTAAACCCATTCCTAGGCCCGGTACTCCTGAGTCATTTAAAGTTCTAATGAGAGAATTACAATCTCTAGGTCTTGATATTGGGGTTTATACAGATGAAGGTAAAGAGGTAGATTTAATGCAAGACGTAAATCCGAGAAGGAATACTCCATCAAGGCCAACGTATGAATCACTTGGAACCTCTGAATATGAGGAAGATTAAATACTCAAAAAAAAATTTTTAATTTAAATTTCCCAAAAATGACAAACAGCAACTTAAGAACAGAAAATCACTTTGATTACGTCAAAATTTCAATAGCTTCTCCCCAAAGAATAATGGATTGGGGGCAGAGAACACTACCTAATGGACAAGTGGTGGGAGAAGTTACTAAACCTGAAACCATCAATTACAGGACACTTAAACCAGAAATGGATGGATTGTTTTGTGAAAAGATTTTTGGGCCCTCAAAAGATTGGGAATGTCATTGTGGTAAGTACAAAAGAGTTAGACATAGGGGCATAGTTTGTGAAAGATGTGGTGTCGAAGTAACTGAAAGTAGAGTTAGAAGACACAGGATGGGCTATATAAAACTCGCTGCGCCAGTATCCCATGTTTGGTACTTAAAGGGAATTCCTAGTTACGTTGCAATTCTTTTGGATATTCCATTAAGAGATGTAGAACAAATAGTTTATTTTAATTGTTATGTTGTTTTAGATCCTGGAGATCATAAAGAACTCAAGTATAAGCAATTACTTACGGAGGATGAATGGCTAGAAATTGAAGATGAAATTTATGCCGAAGATTCAACAATTGAAAATGAACCTTTTGTTGGTATTGGTGCTGAGGCATTAAAGCAATTACTTGAGGATCTTGATTTAAATCAGATTGCTGAGGAGCTCAGAGAAGAAATTACTCATAGTAAGGGGCAGAAAAGGGCAAAACTCATAAAAAGAATAAGAGTTATTGATAATTTCATTGCAACTAATGCAAAACCAGAATGGATGGTCTTAGATGCAATTCCTGTTATACCTCCAGATCTTAGACCTATGGTCCAGCTCGATGGAGGCAGATTCGCAACTTCAGATTTAAACGATCTTTATAGAAGAGTCATTAATAGAAATAACAGATTAGCTAGACTACAAGAAATTTTGGCTCCTGAAATTATTGTAAGAAATGAAAAAAGAATGCTTCAGGAGGCAGTTGACGCTCTTATAGATAATGGAAGGAGGGGAAGGACTGTAGTTGGAGCAAATAATAGAGCTCTTAAGTCTCTTAGTGACATTATTGAAGGAAAACAAGGAAGATTTAGGCAGAATCTGCTTGGTAAGCGCGTTGACTATTCAGGACGTTCTGTAATAGTTGTAGGCCCCAAATTAAAAATGCATCAGTGTGGTCTCCCCAAGGAAATGGCCATTGAGCTCTTCCAACCTTTTGTCATTCATAGATTAATACGCCAAAATATTGTAAATAATATTAAAGCTGCAAAAAAATTAATACAAAAAGCTGATGATGAAGTAATGCAGGTGCTTCAGGAGGTTATAGAAGGTCACCCAATTCTTTTAAACAGAGCACCTACATTACATCGGTTGGGAATTCAAGCTTTCGAACCAAAACTAGTTGGAGGCAGAGCTATACAACTACATCCATTAGTGTGTCCTGCATTTAATGCTGACTTTGATGGGGATCAGATGGCAGTTCATGTTCCGTTAGCTTTAGAGGCACAAACCGAGGCACGAATGCTCATGTTGGCTAGTAACAATATTCTTTCCCCTGCTACAGGTGAACCAATTGTTACTCCATCACAAGATATGGTTTTGGGATCTTATTATTTGACGGCTTTGCAACCTAATTATCAAAAACCTGATTTTGGAGAAAATAATACAACTTTTGCTTCACTAGAAGATGTCATTTTTGCTTTTGAAGATAAGAGACTTAGCCTACATGAATGGGTATGGGTTAGATTTAATGGACAAGTCGAAGATGAAGATGAAATGAGTACCCCACAAAAAACGGAAGAGTTAGAGGATGGCTCTAGATTAGAAATTTGGAATTTACGAAGAGACAGATTTGACTCTCAGAATAATTTAATAAGTAGATTTGTTCTGACGACTGTTGGGAGGGTTGTGATGAACTATACCATCATTGATTCTGTATCTAAAACGTAATCTTTAAAAACTATTTTTCATTAATCTAAAAATCATGACATCATCTAAACCAAAAAAAACTTCCAGAGTACGTAAAACTACAAAAAACTCAAAAAAGAATAATCCAGTTACAATGCCTCCTTTAGCTAAAACGCCGCCATCATTTAAGAATAAAGTAGTTGACAAAAAAGCCTTAAAAAATTTAGTTTCTTGGGCTTATAAAACCCATGGGACTGCTATAACAGCAGCTATGGCTGATAACTTAAAGGACTTAGGATTTAAATATGCTACACAAGCCGCTGTTTCTATTTCAGTAGATGATTTAAAGGTTCCTGAAGCTAAACAAGATTTGATAGGACAAGCTGAAGAGCAAATATCTGCTACAGAGGAATGCTACAGACTTGGAGAAATTACAGAAGTTGAAAGACATACAAAAGTTATTGATACCTGGACTGAAACGAATGAAAGATTAGTAGATGCTGTTAAAAATAATTTCAATCAAAATGATCCTCTAAATTCTGTTTGGATGATGGCTAATTCAGGGGCTAGAGGTAATATGTCCCAAGTAAGACAACTCGTTGGCATGAGAGGATTGATGGCTAATCCTCAAGGAGAAATCATTGACCTTCCAATAAGAACAAATTTTAGAGAGGGTCTGACTGTTACTGAATATGTAATTTCCTCTTATGGAGCAAGGAAAGGTTTAGTAGATACTGCTTTAAGAACTGCTGATTCAGGTTATTTGACCAGAAGATTAGTTGATGTTGCTCAAGATGTAATTGTTAGAGAAGAAGATTGTGGAACAGAACGATCAATAGTTGTGGAAGCTGAAGATGGTAAATTTGGAGCAAGGCTTCTTGGCAGACTATCTGCCGAGGATATTTTAGATTCCGATGACAATTTAATCATTCCTCAAAATACTGCAATTGATCCATTATTGTCACAAAAAATTGAGATAGCATCCATTGCAAATGTAAAAATAAGATCTCCATTAACATGTGAAGCCAATAGGTCCGTTTGTAGAAGATGTTATGGGTGGGCTTTGGCTCATAATCATCTTGTTGACTTAGGTGAAGCAGTAGGAATTATTGCTGCTCAATCCATTGGAGAACCAGGAACTCAATTAACGATGAGAACTTTCCATACTGGAGGTGTATCTACTGCTGAAAGTGGAGTAGTAAGATCTAAAATTTCTGGAAAGGTTGAATTCAGTTCAAAAGCAAAGATTCGAGGTTACAGAACTCCACATGGCGTAGAAGCTAAACAAGCGGAAGTTGATTTCATATTAAAAATTGTTCCTCAAGGAAATAATTCCAACAAAGCTCAAAAAATTGAAGTCTCTAGTGGATCACTTTTATTCGTTGATGACGGTGAAGAAATTAATTCTGATATAACAGTTGCCCAGATCACTACTGGAGCTGTGAAAAAAAGCGTTGAAAAAGCAACAAAGGATGTTATTTGCGATTTAGCTGGTCAAGTTAGGTACGATAAGGTTATTCAACCTAAGGAAGTCACAGATAGGCAGGGAAATATTACTTTAAAAGCCCAAAGATTAGGTAGGTTATGGGTTCTAGCCGGGGACGTTTATAATTTACCACCTAACGCGAGACCAGTTGTCTTGTCTGGGAAGTCTGTAGATGAAGGGACTGTTTTAGCGGAGGCAAGTCAATCAAGTGAATTCGGAGGGCAAGTACGATTAAGGGAATCAATTGGAGATTCAAGAGAAGTTCAAATTGTCACTACAGCAATGTCTTTAAATAATTTTCAATTGATTGAAGAATCTACTCATTCAGGCCAAATATATAATTTGGAATCTGGTGATGGAACTTCTTATCGATTGAATACTTCTCCAGGTAGCAAAATTAGTAATGGGCAGATCATAGCAGAATTGACGGATGAAAGATTCCGTACAAAAACTGGAGGTTTAGTCAAATACTCACCAGGATTAAGCGTCAAAAAAGCAAGATCATCTAAAAATGGTTTTGAAGTTAGTCAAGGAGGAACATTACTTTGGATTCCCCAAGAAACACATGAAATTAACAAAGATATATCTCTTTTAATGATTGAAGATATGAAATGGATTGAGGCAGGAACAGAAGTAGTAAAAGATATCTTCAGTCAAACATCAGGAATTGTTACTGTGACTCAGAAAAATGATATTCTACGTGAAATAACTGTAAGAAATGGTACTTTTCATGAGTGCGACGATGAAGAAGTTTTGAATAGATTTACTGAAGAGGGTACTCTTGTTAATCCCGGCGAAAAGATTTTCGATGGTATTGATAATAAAGAAATACTATTTGTTCAGAAATTAGAAACCCCAAAATGTAGAGGCTTGCTTTTAAGAACTGTAGAAGAATTTACTATTCCTGATCAAGCAGAATTACCTCAATTATCTCATGTTAAGCAGGAAAAAGGACCACACTTAGGGTTAAAGGCTATTCAAAGGCTTACTTACAAAGATGGTGAATTAATAAAATCAGTTGAAGGAGTTGAATTGCTCCGAACAAACTTAAGCATTGAAAGTTTTGATGCTACTCCACAGATGACTATTGATGTCGAGTCGATTGAAGATGAACTTGACGCATCAATTAAGAGATTGAGTTTAGTAATATTAGAATCAATTCTTGTAAGAAGAGATACTATATCAGACTCTAGTCATGGCTCGACACATACAGAATTGCAAGTCGACAATAATCAAATAGTTAAAGCGGGAGATGTAATAGCTACTACTCAAATTCTTTGTAAAGAAAAGGGATTAGTTCAGTTACCAAATGTTGTTGATGAAGAGCCTATAAGAAGGTTAATTGTTGAAAGAGAACAAGACAAAATTGAAATTAAGATTAAAAAAAATGCAGTCGTTAAAGTTGGCGATCGTGTAGTTGATGGTGATTTTATTAGTAAATCTGAAAAGTCTACTTCTTGTGGAGAAATCGAAAAAGTTTCTAGTAGTTCAGTCACCTTAAGACTTGGCAGGCCTTATATGGTTTCTCCTGATTCGGTTTTACATGTTAAAGATGGAGACTTAGTTCTTAGGGGTGATGGATTGGCTTTACTTGTTTTTGAGAGACAGAAAACTGGGGATATTGTTCAAGGATTGCCTCGAATTGAAGAGTTATTAGAAGCTAGGAGACCAAGAGATTCTGCAATTTTGTGTAAAAAATCTGGAATAGTTCAGATTAAAAAAGGTAATGATGAGGAGTCAGTGTCTTTATCGGTTATTGAAAATGATGATTCAGTTAACGAATATCAACTACTTCTTGGAAAAAATATAATGGTAAGTGATGGACAACAGGTTAAAGGTGGAGAAATTTTAACTGATGGTCCGATTAATCCTCATGAATTATTAGATTGTTACTTCAGTGATTTAAAAGATCAAAAACCTCTAATAGATGCTGCACGAGAATCTATATCAAAACTTCAAAGAAGTATGGTAAGTGAAGTTCAAAACGTCTATAAATCTCAAGGAGTAGCTATCGATGATAAACATATCGAAGTTATTGTTAGACAAATGACCAGTAAAGTTCGTATAGAAGATGCTGGAGATACTACTCTCTTACCTGGTGAACTTATAGAATTGAGACAAGTTGAAGATACAAATCAAGCAATGGCAATTACTGGGGGTGCTCCAGCTGAGTTCACTCCAGTTTTGTTAGGTATCACTAAAGCCTCCCTTAATACAGATAGCTTTATATCAGCAGCTTCATTCCAAGAAACTACAAGGGTTCTTACAGAGGCTGCAATTGAAGGTAAATCAGATTGGTTAAGAGGTTTAAAAGAAAATGTCATTATCGGTAGATTAATACCTGCAGGTACTGGTTTTAGCGGATTTGTAGAGGAATTAGCTTCAGAGGCAGGCCCTCATCCCGACATACTTGCTGAAGAATCTGGCGGATATAGACGAACACAGAACTTAAGACCAGATTACACGGTCGATATGCCTCAAACACCCACCGTAAGCTCTACTGCAATACTTGATGATCCGAGTGATGAAGATTTGGAGACTACTCGGAACCGGCATGGAATCGATCCTTCATCTAGTAATTTTGCAGCATTTGCAAGACCTAGTGCTGAAAATCAATTTTCTGAAGATCAATTACCTGATCCTGCCGCATTGGAGGGATTACAAGAGGAAGGTCTTCTTTCAGATGAGTAAATATTATCTAATATTATTTTTAGTTACTAGAATGAGTTCTTTAAACAATTATTGATGATTAAGCCAGAGATTATCCCAAAGAGAAAATTACCACGGTATGGTTTCCACACTTACAATGAAAGACTTAATGGCAGAATGGCTATGATTGGATTTATTGCGTTAATTCTTACAGAATTCTTTTTAAAACATGGTTTGCTGTTATGGTAAAAATAGTTTTGAACTAAAGTAATAATAAGTTGAAAAATCTTCTTGGAAGTAGTGTTAAAGACCTAGAAAATGTCGCTTTAAATTATGGTCAAGCGGCTTTTAGAGGTCGTCAAATTTATAAGTGGATCTATAACTACAGAAATAAAAAGAAAAACATTGATCAAATAGAAGTTCTACCTCTAGATTTTAGAAAAAAGTTAAATGATGATGGTTTTAAAATAAGCGAATTTAGATTGCAAGAAAAAAGCTTGGCTACTGATGGCACCCTAAAGCTTTTACTTGCTACAGATAACAATGAAAGTATAGAGTGCGTTGGCATTCCAACTGAAAAAAGACTTACTGCATGTCTTTCTAGTCAAGTAGGATGCCCTATGGACTGCAAATTTTGTGCAACTGGTAAGGAGGGTCTGAAGAGATCTTTGAAAGCAAGTGAAATATTAGATCAAATTTTGTTTATTGAAAATGAAATGAATAGAAAAGTGACTAATATTGTTTTCATGGGTATGGGTGAACCTTTATTGAATATTGACGATCTGCTTTTGTCAATTAGATCAATAAATAATGATTTTCAAATTAGTCAAAGAAAAATAACAGTAAGCACCGTTGCTGTTCCAAAAATGATAAATAAATTATCGAAAAAATCTTTTCAAATTTTAGGTAAATGTCAATTTACATTAGCAATAAGCCTACATGCTTCAAACCAAAAAACAAGAGAAACGATAATACCTAGTGCAAAAAATTACGAAATCAAAAAAATAATTGAAGACAGTAAGCAATTTGTAAGAGATACTGGTCGAAGGGTAAGTTTTGAATATTTAATGCTTAGTGGAGTTAACGATAAATTAGAACATGCCAATGAATTGAGTAATTTGCTAAAAGGTTTTCAATGCCACGTAAATTTAATACAGTACAACCAAATTGATGATGTTGAATTTAAACGAGCTTCTTTAAAAAATCTTCAATTATTTCAATCTAGACTTACTAATAATGGTATAGCCGTTAGCTTACGAAAAAGCAGAGGTTTGGATC
The DNA here is from genome assembly GCA_003280575.1 of Prochlorococcus sp. AG-355-P07. Taxonomy (GTDB): domain Bacteria; phylum Cyanobacteriota; class Cyanobacteriia; order PCC-6307; family Cyanobiaceae; genus Prochlorococcus_A. The sequence goes on from QCEN01000006.1 coordinate 62,303, forward strand.
AAAATGCAGCATGTGGGCAATTAAGACAAAATGCAATAAAAAAATAGTATTTTCTATGAAAAATTTTTTAAAAGTCTATTAAACAGGTTATTATTGAATTAATTAATTAGGCTTCTTTGGGTTTTATCAAGACGAAAATTTTACCTTTCGCTATCGTCTCACTTTTTGGGATTGCTTTTTTAGCAGTCAGCGCAAGAATTTGGTTGCCAGGAGATATGATGTCCCCTGCACCAATGAATTAATTTTTTTAGTTTTAGAAAATGACAAAATATAAGGATCCTAACAAAGAAAGCTTAGCTGAAATTGCAGTTGACCCAGATGTTTTGGCCAGAGAATTGGCTTTAGAGATTGAAATAGATCCTTTAGAGCAAATTGATGAAGATAATTTTTCAAAAGGTTTAAATATAACTCAAGAGTGCAATGAAGCTTTAAAAATGCTAGAAGGTAATAGAGAAGAAAGAATACAGGGCTTAAGAATTTTTTGTGAATATAGAGATAAAAGATCATTCCCTCTTTTATTACCATTACTTGATCAACCTTGTCCTGTTGAGAGAATGAGTGCTGTATATGCTTTAGGCCGTAATCCATGCCCCAGCGCTGTTAAGAAACTTGTCAGCCTTTTGGAGACTGATGATAACGCCTATGTCAGAAGAGCAACTGCATGGAGCTTAGCTAATTATGATAATCAAATTGTTTTAAAGCCATTAATAAATGCTTTAAAAAATGATGTTGCTGCAGTAAGGCTTTGGTCATCTAGTTCTTTAGCTGAAATTGGAAATGTTTCTTCCAAAAACGCAGAATTAGCTGCAGAACAGCTTTTAATAAGTTTAAAAATAGATAATGAATCAGGTGTCAGAAGTAATTGCATTTGGTCATTGTGTAGGTTGTTTGAAAAATTAAATAATACATTTCAAGAATGTTTCGTTGATGAATGCACCAAAATTGCTCTTTTTGATAAAGAGCCATCAGTTATGGAAGAAGCAAAAACTGCTCTAGATTCAATGGGGATGCAAGGTTTTTATAATTAAATAGCTTTAATTTTCTTTTCAGGAAAATATCGAAAAAATTTATTTATCAGATATTTAATATAAAAATTAAAATAAATTAACTTGTACCAACTGAAACAAAAAATTTTCGTTATTGTGTATAAAGTAAAAAGTAATTTGTACTTGAATTTAATGACTCAAAAAACATTGAGATTCAAAATTCATCAAGACGGAAGAGTTGAAGAGACTGTTGAGGGATTTACAGGTAATTCATGTAATGAAGCTACAAAAAATCTCGAAGATGCTCTCGGTAAAGTAACAGTTAAGACTGAAACATCTGATGCTTTCATCTCTAATCAAAATGAAAACTTAAAACAAATTAACCAAGAATCTAATGTCACATTTTAGTACTATTAAAACCAAGCTTAAAGAAGCTGATCCATTAATTAAAGCCTTAAATAACCTAGGTTACATTATTAATCAAGAAGAGAAGTTTGTTAAAGGCTATAGAGGCAAGTTCACAGCTGTTGATATAAGCATGAATTTACCAAACGATACTAAAGTTGGATTTAAATGGGACAATAACTCAAGTACTTATGAATTGGTAACTGATCTTGATTTATGGAAATTTGAATTACCAGTAGAAAGATTTATTTCTAAAGTTACTCAAATGTATGCTTATCAAACAATTATTTCTAAAACAAAAGAGGATGGTTACCAAATAGTAGAACAAAAAAACCAAAATGATGGTTCAATTGAATTGGTTTTAACCAAGTGGGATAATTAATTACGAATTATGGATTTTACCGATCCATTTGATAATTTTGAAAATAATATAGAAATTACAGGCTGGGAGCCAGTACTTGGAGGTAAATTATCTGAAAAAGCTGTATGGGTTGATGAGGCTAAGTGTATTGGTTGTCAATATTGTGTACACGTGGCTTCAAATACTTTCTTAGTTGATGAATTTCATGGCAGAAGCCGAGCTATAAGACAAGATGGAGATAGTGTTGAAATAATACAAGAAGCAATAGATACCTGCCCAGTTGATTGTATTCACTGGGTCAAGTTTGAAGAATTGGATGATTTAGAGAATAGTCTTGATAGAGATATGTTTCAATCATTTGGAAAACCACCAAGAATGAATAAGCATTAATTCTAAAAAGATGAAATATCGTAGGTTTGGCCGAACCAATCTTAAGATTCCTGTTTTATCTTTGGGTGGTATGAGATTTCAAAAAAGTTGGGATCAATTAGATTTTTCTAAGATTTCATATCAAGAACAAAATAAAGTAGAAAATATATTAAATCTGGCAAACAAATATGGCTTAAATCACGTGGAAACTGCTAAGTACTATGGAACTTCTGAGGTGCAATTAGGAATGAGTTTTGAAAATTCTAAAAGAATCCCCAATATAATCCAAACAAAGATTCCTCCAAATAATGATCCAAAAATATTTGAGAGAGATGTTATGTCAAGTATTGCAAAATTGAAAGTTAAAAAAATTGATTTACTTGCAATACATGGCATTAACACAGTTGAACATTTACATCAGTCCATTAGAAATGGAGGTTGTATTGATATTCTGAGGAATTTGCAAAAAGAAAATCTGATTGGATCTATTGGATTTTCAACCCATGGAAAATCTGCGCTCATTGAGAAAGCCATATCAACAAACTTATTTGATTATGTAAATTTGCACTGGTATTTCATAAATCAAGAAAATACAAAGGTTATAAATTTAGCAAATAAGTATGATCTTGGGGTTTTTATAATAAGTCCTACGGATAAAGGAGGACATCTTCATACTCCCTCAAATAAAATGTTGGAACTTTGCAGACCACTTCATCCCATAGTCTTTAATGATCTGTTTTGTTTAAGAAATAAAAATATCCATACTCTTAGTGTTGGAATTGCAAAAGAGGAAGATTTTGGCCTGCATTTAGAAGCTGTTTCATTGTTATCAGAATCCGAGAAGTATGTTCCAAAGATAATAAATAGATTAAGGCAGGAATCGATTAATGCTTTAGGTTTAGAGTGGTATCAAAATTGGAATAAAAATCTACCGAGTTGGGAATATACTCCTGGGAATATTAATATTCCCGTTTTGCTATGGCTTTCAAATTTAATAGATTGGTTGGATATGGAGGGATTTGCAAGAGCTAGATATCAACTGCTTGGAAATGGAGGTCATTGGTTCCCAGGATCTAACGCTAATTTACTCGATGTAGATGTTTCTGAGGGCCAATTATTGAAAATTTTAGAAGGCCATATAAACCCAAAAAAAGTTATAAATAAATTAAGAACTTTAAAAGAAAAGTTTGGAGATAAAGTTGCAAAAAGATTATCAAAAAAGTAATTTCATAATGGATTTTTCTCAGGTTTGCCAACTTTTCTAGGGTAAATTTCAGGGCAAAAATTTTTAGGTTTAATAAGAATAATATTTCGAGTGCCTTTATTTTTTGGTAATGAAATCATCTTTTTCTCTTTAAATTTTCCTTCTAATATTTCTAAAGTTTTATCTAGATTTTTACTTTCTTCATCAGTCCATTTCCCACAATACAAAACTCCTAATCCTTCTTTTTTTAGCATTGGTATTGTATATTCTGAAACTGTTGATGGATTACTAACTGCTCTAGTAGTAACTATATCGAAACTTTTTCTCATTGACGCTTGATGAGCTAAATTTTCAATACGAGCATTGATTACATGAATATTGTTTTTGAAATTGATCTCCTTAATTAAGCTTTTTAAAGCATCTGTTTTCTTTTTGGAAGAATCAACTAGGTATATTTCTGAACTAGGATGCGTTATGGCATAAGCTAAACCAGGAAAGCCACACCCAGATCCAATATCTAAAAATTTTTTATTATCAAAATTAATATTCTGGAAAGTTTTAAATGGCCAAATGCTATCAAAAACTTGAGATACCCAATAGTCATCGCCATTAATTAATCTCGTTAGATTAGTTTTATTATTTAATTCTTTAATTTTAATTTGCAATTCTTGAAACATAATTATCTCTTCTTCTGTTATTAGGGCAGATATTTCTTCCGGGATTTTTTGTTTTTTCATTTTGTTATAAATATAAGTTTTTGCTATTCATTAAATACATTTTATTTATTAAAAATTTATTAGAATTATAATATTAATAAAAGATTATTTTGAAAGGGGAAATTACTTATTACAAAATTTTAGGTGTAACTGAAAATGCCTCAAATCATGAATTAAGAAAGGCATTTTGTAAACTTTCCATTGAGTTGCATCCTGATACAACTTCCTTAGAAATAGAGGAAGCTAAAAGTAAATTTCAAAAGGTTTTGGAAGCTTATGAAAATTTGAATAATAGTAATTTGAGGAAAATATATGATGATAAACTAAAGGAAAAATCTAGCAGTAAGAATAATAATAAAATTGCCAATAATTTAATAATAGATTCAAAAAATCAAAATTTAGTAGGGAATAGAAGACCTTTTTCAAATGGGGAATTGTTTTCGTTATTTCTTTTATTTATTATCATTTCAATTAGCCTGATTTGTTCAATTTTTATTGCTTCTTTTACTGGCAAAGAATTAGATACAATACCTATCTGGTTAATAAAATAATACTTTTAAAGGTCTGTGAATTCCTCCAAAAAACCTATCAACCAACATTCACTTCAATCATTGGAATTGTGGCTAACTGATTTAGGCGCAGTGATGGATGTTAATAATCCATCTAAATGGTACCTATTACTTTCTAATTGGAATGCAACTATTATTTTTGAACAAGAAGATTTAAGTGTTATTTGGGAAAGTGAAGGACAAGAAACTAAAAGACTATTTTCATATTGCATTAATAGAGAAGATGTGGAAAATGCAATACTGCAGGGACCATAAATATATATCTATAAATTGTCTAAGATTTTCCTTATTATCCAGTAACTTTTTTCTAATTGATCATCAGTTATACAGAGAGGTGGCAAGAGATAAATAACATTCCCGAGGGGTCTAATAAATAAACCATGCTCCATTGCAAGACTCTTTATCTCTTTCCCAATATTATTAAAATATCCTTTTTTGTTCCCAATATCTAAATCGAAGGCTGCAATTGTGCCAGATACCCTTACCTTTTTTACATAAGGTAAGTTTTTAAATTTCATTAAGTGAGATAAATGTTTTTCTTCAAATGAAAGGTATTTTTGTGGTTCATTTTCTAACAAATCAAGGCTAGCGTTTGCTGCTGCACAACCTAAAGGATTAGCAGTAAAACTATGTCCATGCCAAAAAGTTTTTCTTGGAGAATCATCAATAAAGGATTGAAAAATTTTTTCTTTACATAAAGTTATTCCCATAGGTAAAAATCCACCAGTTAAACCTTTTGAAATACATATTAAATCAGGAATGATTGTCGCTTTTTGAAACGCAAAAAGGCTTCCACATCTTCCAAACCCAGTCAATACTTCATCGGCAATTAATAAAGAATTATTATTTTTTATAATTTCTGAAACTTTTTTTATAAACTGAGGCCTAACCATATTCATTCCTCCTGCTCCTTGAACAAGTGGCTCAAGGATTACTGCAACTGTTGGAGTTTTAAGTAGGGTTTCTAAGTTTTGGATCGCCTCATTTTCTTTATTTTCTACTTCATCATCGTTCATCCAAGTTGAAGGCCATGGGACTCTTCTAACAGGGAACATAAGATTATCAAAATTCTCATTAAAAATATTTCTTTCACCTAAAGCCATTGCTCCAAACGTATCACCATGATAGGCTCCATCAAAAGCTACTATTTGAGTTCTTGTCTCTCCTCTATTTTGCCATGATTGGAAGGCAATTTTTAAAGCGACTTCCACTGCAGTAGAACCGTTATCAGAAAAGAATAATCTTTCTAGTTTTGTTAATTCACTAAGTCTTTCCGCTAATTTTTTTGCCTGTGGATGTAAGAAATCAGCAAATATGACTTGTTCAAGTTTTTTTGATTGATTGAAAATGGCATCCGCAATATATTCGTTACTATGACCATGAAGAGTTACCCACCAGCTACTAATTGCATCTATTAGCTTTTTTTCAGGATCTTTAGTAAATAGAAGGGCATCTTTGCCATGAGTTACTTCTATTTGCGGTTTGCTGTTATTAATTTGTGTAAAAGGGGGCCAAATATTTGGGTGCCAATCTTGATTTGGAGTTCTTGAATCCAAAGATTTCATTTAACTTAGTTTGAGTTTAATAGTGAGATCAACTTATTCTTGATGTCTAGTTCTTTCCATAGTATATCTAAATTATTTGAGTCCATTTTTTTGATGTAAGGAAATTCAGCAATTAAAGGTACACCACTAAAATCAACAAGAGTTTTTGGATTATCTAGGTGTTTTTCGCCATTGACTACTAAACCTAAAATCTCAATATTTCTTCGTTTTAAGGCCTCAATACTAAGCAGGGTATGGTTAAGAGTGCCAAGTGAGCTCTTACATACAAGTATTACTGGAAGATTCCATTCTTTTATTTGATCTATTTGCAAAAAATTACGTGTTATTGGAACCATTAATCCTCCTGCAGTTTCTACAATTAGTGAGCCTTGTACTTTTGGCAATCTCAACTTGTCAAAGTTAATAGTTTTTTGATCTATTTCAGCAGCCCAATGAGGAGATAGAGGTTTTGTAAAGACATAAGCTTCTTTGATTATTTTCTCTTTACTTACTTGTGCAAGTTTTTCAATAGTTTGACTATCAGTTTGCGATTCAATACCACTTTGAATAGGCTTCCAATAAAAGGAATTTAATCCTTTAACGAAAAAAGAGCTTATTAAAGTTTTACCAATATCAGTATCTGTTCCACAAATAATAAATTTGAAAAAATTATTGTGAATACTCATAATTTCTTTAAGATTTGAATCTCAATTTGCCATGAAAGGTTCACTGTATTATTGTAATTCTTTGGCCAAAACTTTTGAATTTCCTTTAACTCTTTCACTGTTTTGCGTTTACAATTTGTTGATTGTGCTCCTACATTTTTAAAACTTCTAAAAAGCTTATATACATCTTCAAAATTTTCAAGATAATTATACTGTTCTGAATAATATATTTCAGTTGATTTGAAATCTTTTAATAATTCTTTAGAGCAAAGGAAATTAAGACCACTATATTCAATATCAATTTTTTTACAAGTATCTTTCCACTCAGGAAAACAATCTTTTGTTGGATATGAGATGATTAAAAAACCTCCAGGTGTTAATTTACTAAACCATTTTTTTATTATCTTTTCTGGGTTGTTTAACCAATGTATGCAAAAGTTAGATGTTAATAGAGAACAGTTATTTATTTCAGGAGGTAAATCATTATTCAAATCCCATAAAATTTTTTTTCTAGATAATTTATTCTCAAGAAGCATTTTCTTGCTGAAATCAATTCTGGATACTTTTTGGGAAGAAAAAATTTTTTCTATTTCATCTGCTAATAGTCCTGGTCCTGATCCTAGATCTATCCATTCACCTTTTTTTTGGGGATTTAATTCTTTGATAAATTGAACAATCTTTTTTGCAAAAAATTTCTGAATATTTGAATACCCCAAATATCCAAATGCAGCATCATTAAAATTATTTTTTATTTTCTCATTCCACTTTTTATTAACCATTTCAATCATTAAGTGTATTAAGTAAGATCTCGTATAAATTTAAATTTTTCAAGCAATGACCTTGTTGAGCTAATTTAATTAAAATTGGCTTCCTATCAAGTGTTTTATTTAAGGAATCTAAAAAGTTATTATTTGATTCGTTGTCAAGAATTAAATCATTTTCTGATTTTATAAAAATAATTTTGCAGTCTTTTCTTAAAAATACTGGGAAATCTCTATTGATGTAAAGTTGTTTTAAATCTCTTAAAAGAAGAGTTTTATTTAAACTCTCTAGACTTTTATAAAAGATATTTTTGAAACTATTATTCATATGATTTGGCATAAAAGATCTATGTATAAATTCTTTCAACATATCCTTAGGTTCATCTTTTATGATTTTTGTTTCCATTCTTTTAAGAGACCTCAAAATAAACTTTCTCTTATTATTTAAAGGAAGAAAATTATTAAAAGAATTTATAAGAACAATATGAGTTGCTTCTTTTAAAGTTTTTTTTTGCATTAAATGAAAACCAAATGAATGGCATAAAGTCATTCTGATTTCTTTTTTAGATTCGCTTTTAATCCATTTTGCTTGGTAATTATTTGTCGAAAAATAGCCTCTTTCATTATCTTGCCAATGCCAATTATTTTTTAAAAAATCAACTTTATAATCATCCCAGAAATATTTATTTAGTCCCCACCCATGTTGAGTAATAATTTGTTTCATTTAAACTCTTTTAATACTGCAATGAAATTCTTTAGCAGATTAAAATCTAAGTTTCTTCGTATTGTTATTCTGATTCTTGATTGCCCTACTGGAACAGTTGGAGGTCTTATCGCAATTGCTAAAAACCCATTTTCTTCGAGATATTTTTGTAGATAAATTGCCTTCTCTTCTTGGCCAACAATAATTGATAAAATGTGTGAATCTCCCTGAACTGGAAAACTAAAATTTTTAATAATTTCATCTTTCCATACATTCGCAGAAGATAATAAATCATTACCCCATTCTTTATTTTCTAAAATTTTTTTTAAGCCTTCTAGCGCCCCAGCTGCTAAGGATGGCGCAAGTGCGGTTGTATACCTAAATGCACCACTTGTTTGGATAAGATATTCTCCAATTTCTGAATTGGAAGCTATGAAAGCACCACCGCTTCCAAATGCTTTTCCAAAAGTTCCAGTAATCATAGTTATATCTGAACGATAATTAAAACTTAAACCCCTGCCTTCAGGGCCCAAGATTCCAATTGCATGAGCTTCGTCAACTAATAATTGAACACTATTATTTTTGCAAATTTCAGTTATTTCTCTGAGCGGAGCAATTGATCCCTCCATGCTATAGAGGGATTCTACAATAACTAAAATGGAATTTTTTGTTGGAATAGATTTAGTAATCTTATCTTTTAAATCTTTTAAATTATTGTGTGAAAATCGAACCAGTTTTGCTTGAGCGGCTTTGACTCCAACCAATAAAGAGTTATGGATTAATTTATCTGCTATTACAATACTATTTCTGTTTGCCAAAGCCTGGATAGCGGCTATATTTGCTTGAAATCCGCTTGGGAAAAGTAATACTTTCTCTTGATCAAGCCAATTGGCGAGTTCTGTTTCTAATAATTTATGTATTGGTCTTGAACCTGTAATAAACCTAGAGCTTCCTGAACCAATACCCTCTAACAAGCTTATTTCGTAAGCAGCTTTTATTAAGTCCTTGTCTCTACTTAATCCAAAATAATCATTACTGCATAAGTCTATAAGTTTTTTATTTTGCGAATTCGAACTTAATAGTTCGAATGATTTTTTACCTAAAGAAAATGTTTTTAATTTACGGATTCTATTTTTTGGAATTTTTACTTTTTTCATGTTGGTAAAATAAAATATAGTGAATTTAATTAAAAAGATTTAGATTTACTATTAAAGTTTGCAAGGTATTTTTTGTTTATTAATATCTATATAGATCATATATTAAGAAGTTAACTCATCCTCTCTTCAATCACAATTATTGCTTAATTTAGAGGAATATTTCCCATTTCCGCTAGATGATTTCCAATTAGAAGCAATACGAGCTATAAATAGCGGAAATTCTGTTGTTTTAACGGCACCAACAGGTTCGGGTAAAACATTGATAGGTGAATTTGCTATATATAGAGGTTTATCTCATGACAGCAGAGTTTTTTATACAACACCTTTAAAAGCCCTATCAAACCAAAAGTTTAGAGATTTTGCTAATCAATATGGTGAGAATAAAGTTGGTCTTTTAACTGGAGATATAAGTATAAATAGAGAAGCACCAATCTTAGTCATGACGACTGAGATTTTTAGGAACATGCTTTATGGTGAATTTGATGAATTTGATGATCCCTTAGAAAATTTAGAATCTGTGATTCTTGATGAATGTCATTATATGAATGACCCCCAAAGAGGCACAGTTTGGGAAGAAACTATAATCCATTGCCCTACTAGAACTCAAATAATAGCTTTATCAGCAACAATAGCCAATGCAGATCAACTACAAAATTGGATAGAAAAAGTTCATGGTCCCACAGTACTAATTAATAGTGATAAGAGACCAGTCCCACTTGATTTTATTTTTTGCAGTGTTAAAGGCCTCCATCCACTGTTAAATAGTAAGGGTAATGGAATTCATCCAAACTGTAAGATTTGGAGAGCTCCTAAAGGGCAGAAAATAAGAGGGAAAGTGGGTAGAATATTGCAACCAAAGTCTCCCTCAATTGGCTTTGTGATCTCGAAATTAGCTGAACGAAATATGTTGCCAGCTATTTATTTTATTTTTAGTAGAAGAGGATGTGATAAGGCTATTGAGAATATAAAAGATTTAACTTTAGTAAGTTATTCAGAAGCAAGTATGATATCCCAAAAATTAGATGTTTATCTTAAAAATAATCAGGAAGCAATTAAAGATAAATCTCAATGCGAGGCATTAAAACGCGGTATTGCATCTCATCATGCTGGATTATTGCCTGCATGGAAAGAATTGGTTGAGGAATTATTTCAGCAAGGTTTAATAAAAGTTGTTTTTGCCACTGAAACTCTTGCTGCAGGGATAAATATGCCCGCAAGAACAACAGTTATTTCTTCTTTATCAAAAAGGACAGAAGATGGGCATAGATTATTATTTAGCAGTGAATTTTTGCAAATGTCAGGAAGAGCTGGAAGAAGAGGAAAAGATACCCAGGGATATGTTGTTACATTACAAACAAGATTCGAAGGTGCCAAAGAAGCAAGTGCACTTGCTATTAGCAAACCAAATTCTTTAGAAAGTCAATTCACTCCTAGCTATGGAATGGTACTTAATCTTTTACAAAGTTATACTTTAGAGAAATCTAAAGAGTTAATTAAAAGAAGTTTTGGTAGTTTTTTATATTTAGGTGAATCATCAGGTGAGAATATAATTCTTGAAAATTTAGATAAGGATTTAATTGAATTAAAAAAAATTACATCTAACGTTTCATGGAAAGATTTTGATGCATACGAAAAGTTAAAAAATCGTCTTAAAGAAGAGAGAAGACTCTTTAAAATTTTAGAAAAACAAGCAGCAGAAAAATTATTAGAAGAGATAACTAATGCACTCCCATATATTAAAGATGGAAGCTTAATATCAATCAAAGCTCCCCAAATCAAAAGAAAAATTATTCCCGGATTAATTTGTAAGAAAATATATGAATCCCAAAAAATTAAGAGTTTACTGTGTTTAACAATTGATAATTTATTTATTCTTATAAAACCCTCATATATAGTAAGTATTTTTAATGATTTGGATGCAATTGATGTCTTAGGACTTGAAGTGCCAAAGATGTATTTTTCTGGAGAGGTATTTAGGGGAGATGATATGTCGCAGTGTTATGCGGATCGAATTTTAGAAGTTTCTAAAAAAAATGATTTACAAACTCCACAATATGATTTGACAACGGAAGTTTTGGCACAACAGCAACAAATTAATAATTTAGAAGAAAAAGTTAATAATCATCCCGCACATAGATTTGGAGACTCCAAGAAATTAAAAAAATATAGAAAAAGAATTATTGATGTTGAACAAGAAATAAATATTAGAAAAAAACTTCTTGAGGATAAAGAAAATCATAACTGGAAAACTTTTACCGATTTGATTAAAATTTTGAATCATTTTGGTTGTTTAAATGATTTGGAATTGACTGAAGTTGGACAAACAGTTGGTGCAATAAGAAGTGAAAATGAATTGTGGATTGGTCTTGTTTTAGTTAGTGGCTATTTAGACGATTTAGATCCTCCTGAATTAGCTGCAATTATTCAAGCTATATGTGTTGATGTAAGGAGGCCTAATCTTTGGTGTAATTTCAAGCCTTCGCCAAAGGCAATAGATGTTTTTAATGAATTAGATGGTTTAAGAAAATTAGTCTCGTTTCAACAAAATAAGTTTCATATTGAAATTCCTATCTATTTAGAAACAGAGTTGGCTGGAATTATTTCTGAATGGGCAAGAGGAAAAAAATGGAAAGATTTGGTTTTTAATACTTCACTAGACGAAGGTGATGTAGTTAGGATTATTAGAAGATCAATTGATGTCCTTTCTCAAGTGCAATACTGTATTGGTGCTAGTAATAAATTAAAAAGCAAAGCAAAGCTAGCATTAAAAGCTATTAATCGTTTTCCTGTTTCTGAATCTAATGATCTTGTAAAAGTCTCTGAAGATATTAATCCTGCAACAAAAAGAATTGACAATAATTCTTGAATTTTTTTAATCAAATCATTGAATTGATATTCATTGCTTCATTAAATTCATCTTCGTTTAAATAACCTAATTTAAGTGTTGCCTCTTTTAAATTTAATGATTCTTTGAAGGCAAGGTTTGCAATCTCAGCAGCTTTTTCATAACCAACTTTTGGCACTATGGCTGTAACCAACATTAGTGAATTTTCTAAATTCAACTCAATTTTCTTTTGATTAGGTTCCATCCCCTCTACTAATTTTATTCTGAAGTTTTCTATTACATTTTTAAGTAATTTTAAACTTGTGAGAATATTAAATCCAATAAGAGGCTTATATTCATTCATCTGTAAAGTGCCGCTAGAATTTGCCATTGAAACTGCATATTCAAGACCCATTATCTGAGTGCAAACCATTGATAAGGCTTCGCATTGAGTTGGGTTCACTTTACCCGGCATGATAGAACTCCCAGGTTCATTTTGGGGAATAATTAGTTCATATATTCCTGATCTTGGTCCAGAAGATAGAATTTTTATATCATTTGAAATTTTAAATAATGCACCTGCTAATATTTTTATCTGGCTCATTACTTGAGCTAGACGATCATGTGAGGCCATGACAGAAAAATTATTTTTTGATTTATAGAACATTAGATTAGTATCATTGGTAATCGATTTTATAGACTCTTCACAAAATCCTTTTGGACAATTAATCCCTGTACCAACTGCAGTTCCTCCCAGAGGTAAGAAATACAATTCATTTAGACTCAAAATAATTGCATTCTCAGCATCTTTAAGTTGCTCTGACCATCCTGATATTTCTTGCCCAAAAGTAAGGGGAACTGCATCTTGAAAATGGGTTCTTCCTATCTTTATTAGGTCTTTCCATTCTTCACTTTTTTTATCAAGGATCTTGGTAAGTTTTCTGATCGTTGGGACTAAATTTTTGATTATTTCATTAACAACAGATATTTGAATGGCAGCAGGAAAAGTGTCATTAGTTGACTGAGATTTATTTACATCATCATTTGGATGAATTGGTTGATGACTACCAAGCTCTGAATTAGTTTTTAAAGCTGCAATATTTGAAATTACCTCATTAACATTCATATTTGTTTGCGTGCCACTACCTGTTTGCCAAACCTTTAAGGGAAACTGTGAATCGTGAAGCCCATCAAGTATTTCTGTACATGCCTCTACAATTAAATCTTTTTTCCTTTTATCTATTAAACCTAAATTGTAATTCGCAATTGAGGCAGCTTTTTTTATGAGGGTGAGTGAATAAATTAACTCAATTGGAATTAATTCTTCTCCAACAGAAAAATTGATTATCGATCTTTGTGTTTGAGCACCCCACAAAGCTTCCATGGGAACCTCTATTGTTCCCATACTATCTTTTTCAATCCTAAAGTTTTTTGTCATTATTCCTCTGAAAACTCTGGTTTAACTTAGATAAGGTTTTCAGTAATCCTAGATACCTAACTTCTCCCATATTACACTTAAATTATTGAGATGAATTGAGGGATTAAAACATTCTTCTAAGTCACTTTGATCAATTAAATCCATTATTTCATTATCTCTCTCTATATTTTGTTTGAAATTCCCATTCTGAGTATTCCAGGCCTGATGCGCATTTTTTTGTACTAAGCTATAAGCTTTTTCTCTAGACAAGCCCTTCTCTAAAAGCAAAAGTAAAACTTTCTGACTAAAGATTACACCACCATATATATTTAAATTTTTGAGCATATTTTTTGGATAAACTTCCAAATTGCTTACTATATCTTTCATTTCCCTGAGCATAAAATGCAAGCATATTGATACGTCAGGTAACATGATACGTTCATTTGAACTATGGCTTATATCTCTTTCGTGCCAAAGTGGGACATTTTCCAGTGCGGTTAAGACATAACTCCTCAAAATTCTTGCTAAACCGCTTACTCTTTCACTTCGAATAGGATTTCTTTTATGAGGCATGGCAGAACTTCCTTTTTGCCCTTTTGTAAAGCCCTCTTCAACTTCTAAAACATCAGTTCTTTGTAAATTTCTTATTTCAGTTGCGAATCTATCTAAAGAAGCGCCGACTAGTGCAATAGTTTGCACATATTCTGCGTGTCTGTCTCTCGATATAACCTGTGTACTCGCTGTATCTGGTTTTAAGCCTAGTAAATCACAAGTTATTTGTTCTACTTTGGGATTCGTATTAGCGTAAGTTCCCATTGCACCACTCACTTGTCCAATTGCTACAGATTCTTTCAGTGTTAACAATCTTTTTTTGTTCCTTATTATCTCTGCTAACCATCCAGCAAGTTTAAAACCAAAGGAAATTGGCTCCCCATGAATTGCATGTGATCTGCCAATCATTAATGTATTTTTATGCTTCCTTGCTAATAATCTGATTTCATTTTCTAATTTCTCAATTTCCTCTAATAACAATTCGCAAGAGTCTTTTAACTGAAGAGATAAGCCAGTATCAAGTACATCACTACTGGTCATGCCAACATGTATGTATCTTCCAGAATCTCCCACAAATTCATTAACACTTGTAAGAAACGCTATGACATCATGTTTAACTTCTTTCTCAATTTCAGTAATTCTAGATTCATCAAACTTTGCATTTGAACGTATATCTTTCATGGCATTCTCAGGAATTTTTCCGAGGGAAAAATTTGCTTCACATGCAGCTATTTCAACCTTAAGCCAACTCTGGAATTTTGCACTTTCTGTCCAGATTTTCCCCATTTCGGGTAATGTGTAACGCTCGATCACAATTTTTATTAATTATCAATTTAAACTTTATAACCAAAATCGAATTATTGCTCTATACCTTAAAGATGTAATTGCCATTGAACATATTTGCCTGATTATTATTTTCTTATGTAACATTTTTCTGGCTAATAAAGAAAGTTTAAATATACAAATGTTTGCACTTATTGCCTTCTCTAATAGTGGGTAATTCTTTAGTTCTAATTTAAAATTGGGAGGTATTAAAGACTTTGGATCTTAATCTTCTCGAAGTTCATTATTCAGTCTTTTTTTATTCATTAAAAGATGATAAAAAAAAGTAGATTAGACCTTTATCTTCTAAATAAAGGTTTATGTGAGACTCGTCAAAAAGCCCAAGGTTTAATTCTTTCGGGCAAGGTTAAAGATATCAATGGAAAAGTACTGGATAAACCTGGACAACAAGTATCAGTTGGATCTGAATTTTTTATTGATTCCGAACCTATGTTTGTCTCAAGGGGCGGCGAAAAATTATTAGAGGCTTTTAAAAAACTTGAAATTAAAGTTAGAGATAAAATATGTATTGACGCAGGAATCTCTACTGGGGGATTTACTGATTGCTTATTGCAACAAGGAGCAAAGTTAGTTTATGGGATAGATGTTGGTTATGGACAGACTGCATGGAAGATTAGAAACAACCCCAAAGTCATACTTTTTGAACGAACTAATATTCGAAATTTAAAACCTAATGATCTTTTATCTAGAAGTAATGAATTACCAAATTTTGCGGTTGCTGATTTGTCTTTTATTTCATTAAAGTTAGTCTTTAAATCTATTGGTAATTTATTAGAGGGTGATTGTATTGAGGGAATATTTTTAATTAAACCCCAATTTGAAGTGGGTAAAGAAAAAGTTAGTAAAGGTGGTGTTGTTCGCAATCCTAAATTCCATACTGAGGCTATAGAGTCTGTTATTTATGCGGCTAAGAATTTCCAATGGAATATAAAGAATTTGATAGCCTCTCCACTTGTAGGTCCTGCTGGAAATCATGAATATCTAGCTTGGATGTGTTTAAGAAATAAATCAAATCCAAGGATTAATAGTGAATATATACAAAATTTAGTAAAAGAAACTCTTTGAATTAGAGAGCTTCTTCATCTTTGTCGCCAGTTCTAATTCTCACAACTGAATCAATTGATGTGATGAATATTTTTCCGTCACCGATCTCTCCAGTTTTTGCGGCTTCAGCAATCGCATCTATG
>QCEN01000007.1 GCA_003280575.1 Prochlorococcus sp. AG-355-P07
TAATGGTTCAAAAATTCTAAGAGCAACTTTAAAATAGTAACTTAGCCTTCAAAAACAATACTAAATGTCTCTTTATCTAGATTAAATTTTCTTGTAGATGAATATAAGATTTCATTATTAATAGTAAATTTAGTATTGATTAATTTGATGCTACTTTTTGGGTGTAAGGCCTGTTCAATGTTTCTAGAAACAATAATTCCAATCTTTGTACTATTTTCATAATTAGATAAAAACTGAATAAATAATTCTATATTCTTTATTTCTTCATCAGTAATGTTGGAATTAGTTCTATTCTGATCATGCAAAATTCTCCAAACTAATTTTGGTCGATTCCAAAAAGCCAATAGTCTTGGTGTACTTTCTAATTTGATATTAATGTTCTTGTAACTACAGAATTTAATAACGTCATTTTTTATTTGAACTAGATCAATAGATTTATATTTTCCGTCAAGAAAAATTGATATAAATGGATCGATATTCCTGGAATTAGAATTATTTTCATCAATCATATGGCCTAACTTGGTTTTTTTTACACTCAAATATTCTGCATTATTATCGTTTGGACAAATAACCAATGGAACTCTCTCAATAACTTCTATTCCATAACCACCTAATCCAGCAATCTTTCTAGGATTGTTTGTAAGTAATTTTAGTTTTTTTATCCCTAGATCGGTTAATATCTGTGCTCCAACTCCATAATTTCTCAGATCAGCCGGAAAACCTAATTTTTCATTAGCTTCTACAGTGTCTAATCCACCATCCTGTAAACTATAAGCCTTTAATTTATTTATAAGACCAATACCTCTACCTTCTTGTCTCAAGTAAACAACAACTCCTTCTTCCTCCTTTTCTATTCTTGATAATGCAGCCTCTAACTGGGGTCTACAATCACAACGTAGAGATCCAAAAGCATCGCCAGTTAAGCACTCTGAATGCATTCTTACTAGTACAGGTTCGCTTAATTTGGAGGATTTTTGTTTAACTAATGCAACGTGCTCTGAACCATCAAGTTCATTAACATATCCATAAGCTTTGAAGTTACCAAAAATACTTGGAAGTACCGCATCAGATTTTCTAAATACAAATCTCTCAGTTTGAAAACGATAACTAATTAAATCAGCTATAGATATTAATTTCATTCCCCACTGTTGAGCATACTCTTTAAGTTGTGGAAGTCTTGACATGGAACCATCAGGATTTTGTATTTCGCAAATCACTCCAGCGGGATAAAGACCTGACATTGCAGCAATATCTACGGCAGCTTCAGTATGACCTGCTCTTTTTAATACTCCACCTTTCTTAGCTCTTAATGGAAAAATATGTCCCGGCCTTCTCAAATCATCGGGTTTTGTATTTGGGTTTATAGCGACTTGAATTGTCTTTGCTCTGTCTTCAGCAGAAATTCCAGTAGTGACATTATTTTCAGGTCCAGCATCAATTGATATCGTAAAAGCTGTTTGATTTTCATCTGTATTTCTATCTACCATTAATGGTAAATCTAAAGAGTCAAGTTTTTCACCTTGCATGGCTAGGCATATAAGACCACGTCCCTCAGTAGCCATAAAATTAATTTGCTGTGGAGTTGCAAACTGAGCCGCACATATTAAATCTCCTTCATTTTCTCTTCTCTCATCATCTACAACAATTATGCATTCTCCATTTCTTATAGCAGCCAACGCATCGCTGATAGGATCAAATTCAATTTTAAAAGATTCATTTATATCCAAAATTGTTCCATTATTTGATTTGGGACTTGTTTCTTTCATTATTCCTATCAATATAGAAAAATAGTGTTTTAGTTACCTTAAATTCAACACTTTATAATCCTATCTCAAAGTCTGCCAATTCAAAGAAATGAATGTTGCAATAGTAGGTGCTACAGGTTACGGCGGTATTCAAGCGGTAAATCTTTTAAAGAAAAATAAAAAATACAAAATTTCATTTTTAGGAGGTAATAAAACATCTGGAACAAAGTGGAATGATAATTTCCCTTTTATTTATCTAGATAATGATCCTTATATAGAAGAAATTTCAGTTGATAATATTTCAATAAATGCAGATGTTGCTTTGCTTTGCTTACCAAATGGCTTATCTTCAACATTGACAAGGAAATTATTAGATAGAGGACTTAAAGTTATTGATTTATCTGCTGATTATAGATATAAGTCTTTAGATGAATGGAAAAAAGTATATTCCAAAGAAGCCGCTATTTATAAAAGAAATGATGATGACTTATGTAAAGAGGCAGTTTATGGTCTTCCAGAAATAAATAAAGAAGCCATTTCAAAAGGAAGATTAATTGCTTGTCCAGGATGTTATCCAACATCTGCTCTTATTCCATTAGCTCCTTATCTCTCTCAAGGAATTATTGAAAATGAAGGTATAGTTATTGACTCTAAAAGCGGAACCTCAGGGGGTGGTCGAGAACCAAACCAAAAGCTACTCTTATCAGAATGTGGAGAAGGTCTATCAGCTTATGGATTGATAAACCATAGACATACCTCAGAGATCGAGCAAGTGGCATCTTTAATTTCTGGAAATAAGATTGAACTGCTTTTTACTCCTCATTTAGTCCCAATCTCAAGGGGTATGCATTCGACAATATATGGGAGATTAAGAGATCCAGGATTAACTTCCGATGACTGCAGAATTCTTCTGGATAATTTTTATAGAAATTTTAAAAATATTAAAGTCTTACCTGTAGATACATTCCCATCAACAAAATGGGTTAAAAATACAAACCAAATTTTACTTTCTGTTAAAGTTGATAATCGAAATGGAAGAATAATTATATTATCTGTAATTGATAATTTGTTAAAAGGTCAGACTGGGCAAGCAATTCAAAATTTAAATATTATGAGTGGATTTTCAATGGATGAAGGTCTTGATTTAACTAATAATTTTCCATAAAATTACTTCTTATCAAAAATCCAGCTAGAGAGATTGAGTGAGGTAAAATTTTATGCTCAAGCATTTGTATCCTTTTGGAAAGTGATTCAATATCATCATCATTCCTAATTGATAATGCAGCTTGCATTATCAATGATCCACTATCTACCTCCTCTTCAACAAAATGTACGGAACAACCAGTTATCTTTGAGCCATTTAATATAGAATCCTTTATCGCAGAACCACCTTTATATGCTGGAAGTAGTGAAGGGTGAATATTTATTATTTTATTCTTAAATTTATTAATAAAAAATGGAGTAACAATTTTCATCCAGCCTGCCATAACCACAAGTTCAACATCGTAATGAATTAAAGTATTTACAATTTCTAATTCAAATGCCTCTTTTTCCAGAAAGTCTTTGCCTCTTATAATTTTGTGAGGTATTTTTTTACTTTCAGCTCTCTCTATACAACCTGCATCATCTTTGTTAGTTATTAGAATTCTTATATCGATATCTAATTCTCCTTTTTCTGAGAGATTAATTAATTCCTGAAAGTTTGTTCCTTTCCCAGAAGCAAGTACACCTATTTTTAATTTTGGGGAAAATCTTCTATATTCAGATATCTCAGGCGAAATTATGTAGTTAAATAATCGTTCCAAAGTTTTTTATTTTACCCAATGATAAATTCATATGAAATAAAAAAAACCTTATATTTTAATTATTTATATTCAAAAACATATTTATTTGAAGATAATAATTTAAACAAATTTAAATGATTCAAATCTATGTACTATTCATTTAGATATACTTAAATAATAAATAAAGGAAACAAATATATAAAATGAATGGAGAATTAAACTCTTGGGATAAATTTTGTAATTATCTTTGGTTTGATAAAAAATTAAATATTTGGTTAGACATAAGCAAAATTAATTTCACTAGTAAAGAGATAAAAAATTTTGAACAGAAATTTATAGATGTATTTTCATCAATAAAAAAATTAGAAAATGGTGCAATCTCAAATATTGATGAAAATAGACAAGTTGGTCATTATTGGCTTAGAAATCCGTCAATTTCTCCATCTTCAAAAATTGCTGAGGAGATTAGCGCAGATATTAATGCTATCTCTGAATTTGGAAAACAAATTTTAAATGGAGATATTAGGAATAAGAATAATAAGAACTATACTGATGTTCTATGGATAGGAATTGGTGGAAGTGGATTAGGCCCATTACTTATTACTGAGTCATTGCAAAAGTGCACCAAAGGCTTAAATTTTTCTTATATCGATAATATTGATCCATTTTTAATTAGCGAAAAGTTAGTAGAGTTATCTGAAAAATTATCCACAACATTATTTGTAGTAGTTAGCAAATCAGGTGGTACCCCTGAACCTAGAATTGCTATGGAAATTATTAAAAGTCATTGCGAAAACAATTCTCTTGAATGGAATTCTAATGCTATAGCCATTACAATGAAAGATAGTAAGTTATTTAAAAAGGCTACTTCTGAAAATTGGTTAAAAATATTTAATTTACAAGATTGGGTTGGAGGAAGAACTAGTATAACAAGCTCTGTAGGATTACTCCCATTAGCTCTTATTAATGAAAACATATTTGAATTTATTAGAGGTGCATCATTAATGGATGAGGCCACACGTATAAGTGATTTTAAAAATAATCCAGCGGCATTATTATCATCTGCATGGTATTTAACTGGAGATGGTGTTGGGAAGAGAGATATGGTCGTATTACCATATAGAGATAGGTTACAAGTATTTAGTAAATATCTTCAGCAATTAGTAATGGAATCATTAGGTAAGAAATTTAATAGGAATGGTGAAGTAGTTAATCAAGGTATTTCCGTTTTTGGTAATAAAGGATCTACTGACCAACATGCTTATGTTCAGCAACTGAGAGATGGTATTGACAATTTCTTTTGTATTTTTATTGAATTATTAGATTCTCCATCTACTAATATTTTTGATGAAAAAGAGAATCCTAAAGAATATCTTTCTGGTTTTATGCAAGGAACAAGATCCGCACTCTCTAGTGAAAATAGACAAAGTATAACTATCACATTAGAAAAATTAAATTGTTTTTCACTAGGTGCCTTAATCGCCTTATTTGAGAGGGCTGTCTCCTTTTACGCTGAATTAGTAAATATAAATGCATATGATCAACCTGGAGTTGAAGCTGGAAAGAAAGCAGCAGCAAATATTATTGAGTATCAGCAAAAATTAACTACTTTATTAGATAAAGGAGGAGAATATTCTATAAATGACATAACATCATTATTTGATAATTCAGTGAGAGAACCTATATTTTTCATACTCCGTGAAATGTGTTACGGAAATGATGATTATTTAGTTAAGGGCGATTGGTCAAATCCAAATTCATTAGTTATTAAAAAAACCAATTCTTAAATAACAAAATTTATAATTTTTCCTTTAACAATAATTATTTTTCTTATTTCCTTTTCTTGAGTCCATTTTAATATGTTAGGTCTCTTAAGAGTCAATTCTTTTATTTGATCTTCATTCATTTCATTATTAATATTTACTTTGTCTCTCACTTTTCCATTTACCTGTATTACTAGTTCATATGAATCTTCCTTTAAAGCTTCGACATTATATGAAGGCCAGTGTTCTAAATGCACAGATTTATTAAATCCTATAAGATGCCATATTTCTTCTGCAATATGAGGTGCAAATGGAGCCAACAAAATACAAAATGTTTTTAAAGCCTCAATTTTTAAATTATTGTTTACGTCATTAATGGAATTAGATAATGAATTATAAAACTTCATTAATTCTGAAATCGCAGTATTAAATTGGTTGTTTAATATGTCATTCGAAATTTCTTTTATGGCAATATTCATTGACTTTATTAAACTTTTTTCTTTATCTGGATAGGAATTAGATTTATTATTTATATCTTTTGCACAATTTATATAGAGCTTCCAAATCCTGCTTAAAAATCTAAATTGTCCTTCAACATCTGTATCTCCCCACTCCAAATCTTTTTCTGGAGGTGCTTTAAATAATATAAACATTCTTGCTGTATCTGCTCCATATTTTTTAATTACTGATTCAGGATCTATTCCATTATATTTTGACTTAGACATCTTCTCGAAAAGAACTTCAAGTTTAGAATTGTCAATTGGATCCGTAGGATTTGTTAGGTCAATAATATCTGAAGGAGAAACATATTTACCAGTATTATTGTTTTTATAAGCCGCAGCCTGAACCATTCCTTGCGTTAATAGTTTTTTAAATGGTTCATCAATTTCAAATAGTTCATTATCCCGCAAAGCTTTGGTGAAAAATCTTGCATATAACAAATGTAATATTGCATGCTCTACTCCTCCAACATATTGATCTACAGGCAACCACTTATTAATTTCAATCTTTTCAAATGGCTTAGTTGAACATTTTGAAGATGGATATCTTAAAAAATACCATGATGAACACATAAAAGTGTCCATAGTATCAGTTTCTTTTTTTGCCGCTATTCCACATTTTGGACATGTTGTATTTATCCAATTATTATTATCACCTAAAGCATTAATCTTGTTAGCCGAGATATCTATATCTTTTGGTAATGCAACGGGCAATTCCGATTGGTTTAAAGGAACAGATCCACATTTTTTACAATTAACGATGGGAATCGGACATCCCCAATATCTTTGTCTAGATATTAACCAATCTCTTAAACGATATTGAATCTTATTTTCGGCCCATCCATTATTTAAGCCCTCCTCTGAAATTTTTAATTTAGCAATAGTATTTGCTATACCATTGTATTGATTTGAATTAATAAGATATCCATTTTCCACATAAGCTTCATCAAGCTCTTTAGTTTGTTCATTTTTATCCTTTATTATTACCTGTTTAATATCAATATTATTTTTCTTAGCAAATTCAAAATCTCTTAGATCATGAGCAGGCACGCCCATAACAGCGCCTGTACCGTATTCATCGAGAACATAACTTGCCACCCAAATAGGAATAGGTTCAGAATTAACTGGATTTATTGCTACTAAGCTAGTTTTTATTCCTATTTTTTCAAGTTCATTATTTTTATTATTTTTCAAATATTGTTTAAGATTTTCTATATCTTGTATGGTTTCTTGATCAGAAATATTTTTAATTAATGAATGATTAACAGAAATTGCTAAATAAGTAACTCCAAATAAAGTATCTGGCCTTGTTGTAAATACAGTTATTTTCTCTTCTGGATTGATTTTGATATTGAAATTAATATTCGTACCAATTGACTTTCCAATCCAATTATCTTGCATTATTTTTACTCTTTCTGGCCAGTTATCTAATTTTTCTAAATCCTTCAATAACTCATCCGCGTAATTAGTAATCCTTAAAAACCATTGCTTTAATAATTTTTTTTCAACTAGTGCACCAGATCTCCAAGATTTACCCTCTGAGTCAACTTGTTCATTCGCTAAGACTGTATTATCTATCGGATCCCAATTAACTTCAGATTCCTTTTGATATACAAGACCTGCTTTGTATAACTCTAAAAATAGATATTGTGTCCAAACATAGTAATTTTCATCACAAGTTGCAAATTCTCTATCCCAATCAACTGATAGTCCCAAAAGTTTTAATTGTGACTTCATATGAGAAATATTTTTTTTAGTCCAGACACTTGGACTAATTCCTCTTTCAATCGCAGCATTCTCAGCAGGCAAACCAAAAGCGTCCCAACCCATTGGATGTAAAACAGATTTGCCCTTAAACCTTTGGAACCGAGCTATTAAGTCTGTAATAACATAATTCCTAACATGTCCCATATGAAGATTACCCGAAGGGTAGGGAAACATTGATAAGGCATAAAATTTATTGCTATTCTCAGTTAATTCTTCGGTTTTGTATAAATTGTTTTCTGTCCATATTGACTGCCATTTTTTTTCTATTTCAGATGGATTATATAAATTGGTATCAGTCTCATATTGTTTATCGGGAGAAATCACTTAATTTTTATTTGTTAAATTATTATTTTAATATCCATTGTATAAAATAGAAATAGATTGTTAAAAGGAATAATTTATAATTAAAATTTAAAATATATTATCTACAAATGAAAAATATAACTTTTGAAAAATATCAAGGTAACGGAAATGATTTCGTAGTAATTGATTCTAGAGGAAATGATTTATATAAAAATTACAAGACAAATAAAATATTTGATATAAAACAAATTTGCAACAGGCAATTTGGTATTGGAGCAGATGGTGTGATTTTTATAGAAGAACCTAATGAAGATAATTATGCAAAAATGATAATCTTTAATTCTGATGGTTCTGAAGCACAAATGTGTGGAAACGGAATTAGGTGTTTAGTTGAGTATCTCCACGTAAATGATTCAATAAATAATAAAAATATAGAATATAAAATTGAGACTAAAGCAGGTTTAAAAATTGCAAAATATAAAAATGATGAAATTACAGTAAAAATGGGAGTTCCAATTTTAGAAAGTCAAAATATTCCAACAACAATTGAAAAAAAAATCAATTCAATTCCTTCATACGAATTTATTGAGAAAAATTTTAATAATAAAGGTTATGCAGTGGGGATGGGAAATCCTCATTTAATATTCTTTGTACAAGATTTAGATTCCATTGCTCTTTCTACACTTGGGCCAATATTTGAAAATAATGAATTATTTCCAGAAAAAACTAATGTGCATTTTTGTCAAATCCTAAATAGAGATAATATCAAGGTAAAAGTATGGGAAAGAGGAGCAGGTCCAACCTTAGCCTGTGGGACAGGCGCTTGTGCTATTCATGTAGCAGCCTATAAACTAGGACTTTGCAACTCGTTGACAATTGTTTCTTTGCCAGGAGGCAATCTTAAAATAGATTGGTCAAAAGAAGATTCTGAAGTCATGATGACAGGTAACGCTAAAAAGGTTTTCTCGGGAACAATTTTAATAAATTAATGGAAAATAATTTCATATATTTAGATAATGCATCTACAACTCCATTATCTGAAAATGTTTTAAATATAATAAATTCAACTTATAAGAATTATTGGCATAACCCTTCATCAACATACGAGCTAGGTATAAAATGCTCTAAATATCTTGAAAAAATTAGATCTAAAATTGCTTATATATTTGAAGCGGAACCAGAGGATATAATTTTTACATCTGGTTCTTCGGAATCAACAAATATTGTATTTAATAATATTTATGAGAACTTTAAAAATGGTAGAGTTGTCATCTCAAATGTTGAACATCAAGCAACTACTATTTGCGCTAATAAACTAAAAAAACAAAATTGGGATATTTACGAATGGAAGGTAAATAGTGATGGAATTTTAAATATTGCTAATATCGATAAAATTTTAACCAATGATACTAAGCTTGTATCAATTATTTGGGGACAAAGTGAAATTGGGACAATTCAACCTGTTCAATTTATAGGTTCCAAATGTAAAGAATTAAATATAATGTTTCATTTAGATGGAACTCAAATATTAAGTAATGGAATATTCAGTTGGAAAGATCTTAAATGTGATTTTTTAAGTTTATCTGCCCATAAATTTGGAGGTCCAAAAGGTATCGGCATTCTCTTAACCAAGAAAAAGTCTCGAATGATTTTAAAAAATAAAGACATATCACTTACCCAGGAATATTCAATTAGACAAGGTACACAAGCTTTGCCATTAATTGCTGGCATGTATGAATCATTAAAGAATATTAAAGGAAAAATAAAATCATATGATTACAAAACAGAATTTCCTTCAAATAACATTAATAAACTTAAAAATTATTTTTTTCAAAAAATTAAGGATAATAATCATATAAAGATTACGGGAAGTATTAACCATAGGCTTCCAAATCATATTTCGTTTCTACTTTTAAATAAGCTATTTGATCCTATAAGAGCCTATAAGATTGTTAATTTCATGTCAGAAAATAGAATAGCCATAAGTAGTGGAAGTGCTTGTTCAAGCTCATCTGGGAAACCGAGCTCAACACTTAAAAATATTGGTTTAAAAGATGATGAACTATATTCCAATATTCGTGTTACTTTAGGTTCGATAAATAATAAGTCAGAAATAGATAAATTTTTAGAACTTATTCAAATATGTATTGACAAATTTTAATGGAAACAAATTACAGACTACCTAAAGATTTAAATGAATCTCTTAAGAATATGGAGGATGCAATTATTCCAAGTTTATTAGATTCAAATAAAAGATTTACTATAGAATTTAATTTTGAAGGATTGAAGTTTAACAGAATTGGAATAACTATTTACAAGATATTAGCTAAAAATAATAATGTATTCATAACATTTGCTGATCAAGGTGCTGTGGCTTTGGCTCAAAGAGACTATCCAGATATCAAAGATAAAATCTTTACTTTTAAATCATTTAATGAATCAAATAATATAAATAATATTGATAGTGTAATGATATCGATACTTCCTCAGCCATATGATTTTGATTCATTTGAACCTATGTCCGATAATTATCAAGGAACGCATTATTCATTAAATCCTAAATTTGAAGATGCCAATATTGGTATAGGAAGTGTTATTAGAGAGAGACGTAAAAACTTTGTCAAAACTTGGAAAAATATTTATTTTCTTCAGCCTTTAAATAAAGCTGCTCTAATGCATATTTATCCTAATAGCTGGTTGCTTTTCAAAGAAGAAAACAAAAAATATTTTTTTAAAAAAGAATTTGAAATTAAACCCGACAATGAATCTATTTTTGTAAATTTATAGATTGAATGTGATTAAAAAGATTTATTCATTTTTCTTAATTGTTCTTGTATTAGTAACATCTCCATTCTTAATAAGATATTTACTAACAAATCAGAAAATAAATATTTTTAATAGTATTTATTTTAATTTCCCTGGAATAATTACTAAAAATAAAAAATGTCCTACTTATGATGCTTTATTGAATCAAACGCTAGATGATTCTTTTAGTGTATCAATTATCAATAATAACGGGACAATAATTAGTTCCTATAATGATGAAGTTCCAAGGTTACCAGCTTCAAATCAAAAATTATTCTCATCAGCCTATGTTTTAAGTAAATATAAATTAAATAGTAATTTAAAGACCTTTTTATTAAAAAAAAATAAAAACAATTATTATTTGCTCGGTCAAGGGGATCCAGATCTGAACTATGAAGATATAATCAAACTAATTATAAATATTAAAGAAAATAAAACTATTAACTTTAATATTGTAGAAATTGATTCAAAATTAAATTGGCCTAGTGGTTGGACAAATACTGATAAACTTTACGAATATGGATCTCCAATTACATCTCTAGCTATTGAAAGTAATCACAATAAATATGAAGATATTTATGCTTTAAGAAATTTTATTAAAAACTATTTAAAAAGTAAATTTCCTAATTCAAAAGTAAATATAAATTTTTTAGATTCAGAAAAAACATTTTATTTAAAAGATATTAAAGAGATAAGTAAAATATATTCAACTCCAATTCTTTCATTATTAACTCTTACAAATTCTGAAAGCCATAATTTTACAGCTGAATCACTCTTTAAAAGTGCCTCAAATACATGGAACGATAATGACTATATAAAATTGAAAAGATGGCTTGAGAATAAGGGCCTCCCAGCAACTAATGCTTACTTTGCAGATGCTAGTGGATTGTCTCGAAAAAATAGAATTACAACAAAATTAGTTGTATTGTTTTTAGATAAAATGAGATATTCTAATTATTTTCAAGCTTATCAATCTACACTTTCAATTTCGGGAGTAAGAGGAACATTAGCTAAAAGATTTGTAAATAGTGAATTATCTGGAAAGTTTTTTGGGAAAACTGGGACCCTTTCAAATGTCTTTGCATTATCTGGCTTTTTATATAAAAATGAAAAGCCAATAATTATAAGCATTATCCAAAATTCTAATAAAATTGATAAAGAAAAAGCATTTAAATTATTACGTGATCTTTATTACTTGAAATCTTGTTAATAAAAATATTATTTAAAGTATTCTTTTAAATCCTTCTCAACAGAGGGAGGCACCATGTGATTAATTTCACCACCAAATTTTGCAACTTCTTTTACTAAAGAGCTACTAAGAAAACTATAATTTGTATTTGTTGATAAAAATATAGTTTCAATATCATTATTAAGAGATTTATTTGTATGAGAAATCTGAAGTTCATACTCAAAATCACTCATTGCTCTTAAGCCTCTAAGAATAAGATTAGCTTTTAGATCATTTGCACAATCCACAGTGAGTCCAGAATATGAAATAACTTCAATATTAGGTAAATGAGAAAGAGAATTTTTTATTTGTATTATTCTTCTTTCAAGATTAAATGTTGGTGTTTTAGAAGTATTTTCTAAAACAGCAACTACTAGATTGCCAAATATTTTTTCAGCCCTTTCTATTAAATCAAGATGTCCGTTGGTTAAAGGATCAAAAGTACCTGGATAAAGAATTTTCATGAATTTATTATGATCGAATAAGAAATTTAGTTAAAATAAGATTATTAGATAAATCAATTATGACATTAAATCTAGAAGCAAAAAAAATCTTATTAAGAAAAATACCTCACGGATTATTTATTTGTGGTGTTAGGGACGAGGATAAAAATGAAGTGAATGGATTTACTGCAAGTTGGGTGACTCAAGGTTCCTTCACCCCACCATTAGTTGTAATGGCTGTTAGAGCAGAGGGTTCTAGTCATGAAATAATAAAGTCCACCAATAAGTTCTCATTAAATGTGCTCAAAAGTGATCAAAAGGATCTAGCTGCTGTTTTCTTTAAACCTCAAAAAGCATTAGGAGGTAGATTTGAATCTGTTGAATTTAATTTAGGTGAGCTTGGATTGCCTATTTTAGTTGATAGCGTTGGTGGTGTTGAATGTAATGTTGTTGGAAGTGTTATGCATGGAGACCATACCGTTTTTGTAGGAGAGGTTGTATCTGCTTATCTGAATAATGATGTTGACTCACTAAATTTATCTTCAACTGGCTGGAATTATGGAGGGTAATTATTTTAAATGAGTAATTCCTCTATCGAAAAAATAGATAATAAGTATAATTTTAAAATTGAATATAAATTAATTAATAATAAGGAGTTATTAAAATCAAGATTATCCGAAATTCCGAAGTCATCTGGTTGTTATCTTTTTAAAGATATTGATAGTAACTTACTTTATATCGGTAAATCTAAAAAACTACGTAGTAGAGTAAGTAGTTATTTCAATAATTATTCAGATTTAACGCCCAGATTAAGTTTGATGGTTCGTCAAATAACTGAAATAGAAATAATAGTCACAGATAGCGAATATGAAGCATTAAATTTAGAGTCAAATTTAATTAAAACAAACAAACCATACTTTAATATTCTTTTAAAGGATGATAAGAAATATCCATATCTTTGTATAACTTGGAGTGAAAAATATCCTCGAATATTTATTACAAGAAGAAGAAGAAATAGAAATAATTTAGATAGATATTATGGGCCTTATGTTGATGTCGGATTATTAAGGAGAACATTATTTACGATAAAAAAAATATTTCCACTTAGACAAAGACCAAGGCCAGTCTATAAAGATAGAACTTGTTTGAATTATTCAATAGGAAGATGTCCAGGTGTTTGCCAAGAAGTTATATCATCTGAAGATTATAAAAAAATAATGAAGCAAGTATCTATGATATTTCAGGGAAGAAATGATGACTTAGAAATATTTTTACAAAAAAAAATGTTGCAATTTTCAAATGATTTAGATTATGAGAATGCAGCAAAAATAAGAGACCAAATTTCAGGTTTAAAATTATTAACTGAATCACAAAAAATATCAATACCAGATTCTTCAATTAATAGAGATATCTTTGGAATAGTTTCTGAAAAAAATGTAGCTAGTATACAAATTTTCCAAATGAGATCTGGTAAGCTCATTGGGAGAATTGGCTATAGTCAAAAATTAAATAATGAAGATGAAAATATCATTCTACAAAAGATATTAGAAGAGCATTATATGAATGTTGAAGCTGTAGAAATACCATCAGAAATTCTTATTCAATATAACCTTCCAAAACAAGCAACCATAGAGGATTGGTTAACGGATCTAAGAAAAAAGAAAGTAAAAATCTTAATCCCAAAAAGAAATAAAAAACATGAAACTGTAGAAATGGTTTTAAAAAATGCGAAATTGGAATTAGATAGAATAATAAATGGGATACAAGATAATGAATCATCAATTGAGGATCTTGCCCAAATACTTGAATTAAGCGAACAACCTAAAAGAATTGAAGGTTATGATATAAGCCATATTCAAGGTAGTGACCCTGTAGCATCACAAGTTGTTTTTATTGATGGGATTCCTTCTAAACAGCATTATAGGAAATATAAAATTAAAGATCCAAACGTTGTTTTAGGACATAGTGATGATTTTGCTTCGATATATGAAGTAATACATAGAAGGTTTAAAAAATGGTCAAGATTTAAAGAAAACGGAGGGGATTTTTCAGTATTAAATGATAAAACGAATAGTAAATTAGACAATGAACTTCTATCAGATTGGCCTGATTTAATAATGATTGATGGAGGAAAAGGACAGTTAAATGCAGCTATTAAAGCATTAAAAGAATTAAATCTTGAGGAAGAAGTAACTATATGTTCATTAGCAAAAAAACATGAAGAAATATTTATTCCAGGATTTACTAAGTCTCTTGATACTGACGAAAATCAAAAAGGAATTCTTCTATTAAGAAGGGTAAGAGATGAAGCACATAGATTTGCATTATCTTTTCATAGAGACAAAAGATCTAAGAGAATGAATAGATCTCAATTGTCCCAAATCAGTGGATTAGGACCATCAAGAATAAGAGAATTGCTTGAGCATTTTAAATCAATAGACGCGATAAGAATAGCTAGTAAAGAGGATTTATCAAAAGTTAAAGGACTTGGAAAAAATTCAGTAAATGATATATATGAATATTTTAACGAGTTATAAATATTAATTAATTTTTGAAAAATAGATTTCTTGATATTGTTAAATATAACTATATTAAAAATATATATTTTTAATTAATTTAGTAATTTGGCAGCTGAAGCATATCTCTGGTTTAAATCACTTCACATTATTGGTGTAATCGTTTGGTTTGCGGGCCTTTTTTATTTAGTAAGACTTTTTATATATCATGAAGAATCTAAAAATATGGATAATGAATTAAAAATTGCCTTTAATAAACAATACACTTTGATGGAAAAAAGGCTGGCGAATATAATTACAACACCTGGGATGATATTAGCTTTAAGTATGGCTATATTCATGGTTATTATGCAACCAAGTTGGTTAAGTGAGAAGTGGTTACAAATTAAAATTTCTTTTGTTTTAGGATTAGTAATTTATCATTATTACTGTTACAAAATAATGTATTCATTACAAAATGGTACTTCAACCATTTCAGCAAAAAACCTTAGATTACTAAATGAATTGCCTACTTTATTATTATTTATAATTGTACTTTTAGTTATTTTTAAAAATAATTTTCCAACTAGTGTTGCTACATGGAGCGTAGTTGGACTAATTATTTTCATGTTGGCTTCAATACAATTATATGCAAAGATTAGAAAGAAAAATGAGAATTCATTAAGTAATGAATAGGGAAGACTTAATAAAATTAACCTCCAATATTAATAAAAATAGTTGTCCTAAAAATATTAATTTTCACTGTCATACAAAATTTAGTGATGGAAGTCTAGAACCATATGAACTTTTAGAACAAGCTTATAAAAATAAATTGAAATTTTTATCAATAACAGATCATCATACAATTAAAGCTCATGAATATATAAAAAAAAATAATATACTCAAAAATTACCCTAAAGATTCTTTTAAATTAATTTCGGGAATAGAAATTAATTGTTTGATTCTGGGATGTTTAGTACATGTAATTGGATTGGGAATAGATATAAAAAGTAAATACCTAAATCCTTACATCCTTGGAGAGTCACCAATAGGTAATGATTTAAATATTAAATCAGTTATTAAAGCAATAAATTTAGCTGGTGGTTTATCATTTCTTGCACACCCAGCGAGATACAGGATTCCCTTTTATAAATTAATTCCAGAGGCCAAAATACAAGGTATTGATGGAATAGAGGTTTGGTACGATTATGAACTTAAAGAAGTATGGAATCCTAGTTTATTTGTTTGTTCAGAAATAGATAAATTAGCAGATAAATATTCAATGCTAAAAACATGCGGAACAGATAGTCATGGACTTTCGCTATTAGGTAGATAATTCAGAATTCGTTTTTTTCAATTATTGAATCAGTATTAATAATTATATTCTTTAAATTTTCAATGACATCTGATGAACAATTATTCCACATTTTTCTATTGACAATTTCAAGTAATCTTTGTGCAATATCTCTTAAAGCCCATGGATTATTCTCTAGAAAGAAATTCCTAAGATCTTGATTACATAACCATGATTTATAAACTTTCTCATAACACCAATCTGAGACTACTTCAGTAGAAGCATCAAAAGCATATAAGTAATCTAATGTAGCTGAAAATTCAAACGCTCCTTTATAACCATTATCCTTCATTCCATTTATCCATTTAGGGTTAAGTATTCTTGATATAACAACTTTATTAATCTCATCTTGTAATTTTGAAATTTTAGATAATCCAAATTTTGATAAATCACCATGATACATTTCAGGTAATTTACCGCTCAATTTTTTTACTGCTGATGATAATCCACCCTGAAACTGATAATAATCATCAGAATCTAAAATATCATGTTCCTTATTATCTTGGTTATGAACAACTAACTGCACATTTTTAAGAGCATTTACTAATGATTTTTTATCCTCTATGGGTTCATGATTATCACTGTAAATCCATTTACTCCAATTAAGAAAAGATTCTCCAAAATCGTCAATATTTTCCCAATTAGAATTTGAAATTAGTTCTTGCAGACCAGCTCCATATGAACCTGGCGCTGACCCAAATATACGATTAATTGCACCATTCCTTGATGCCACAGCAAGAGGGTTAAATTTATCATCCTCATTAAGATTAGAAACAAGATTTATTGCTTTAGAAGTTAATTTAACTAACTGTGGAAATGCATCTCTAAACATTCCCGAAATCCTTAAAGTAACATCAACCCTTGGTCTTTCGAGAACAGATAAAGGAATGATTTCTAGATCTACTACTCTTCTTGAAGGCCCATCCCAAATAGGCTGTACTCCTAATAAATATAGTATTTGACATATGTCTTCACCACCATTTCTCATTGTGGATGTTGCCCATACAGATATTGCTATATTTTTTAAATCTTCTCCATTATCTTGTTTGTATAAATCAAGTATTTGTGAAGCGGATTGACAACCAACACTCCATGCTGATTCAGTTGGCAGTCCTCTCGAATCAACTGAAAAGAAATTTTTACCAGTGGGTAAAGCTTCAGTTTTACCTCTCGTAGGGGCTCCAGATGGACCACTTTTTACATATTGTCCATTTAATGAATTAATAAATGATAATTTCTCATTATATGAAGAATTAATGATTGGATATAGAATCTCTTTTTTTAATAATAAAAAATACTTATTGTGTTTTTTTTCATTAAAGAAATAGTCTATTATTTTCTGATTTTTATATTTTTCTAGATTATTTATATTGGTATTCTTTTTGTAAAAAAACAAATATATTAAATACTTTGCTTGTTGTTCCAAAAAATCAATAGCCATTCTAAAGTTTAAAATGTTTTTGTTGGAAAAAGTCAATAATATTTTTTTATCCTTTTCACTTAACTTTTGATCATATTTATTTGTCCAAGGATCCAAATCTAGTTTTAAATGTTTTGCTATATATTGAATAATCCCAATTCGATTGGCATTTGGCACTCTAGCGATACACAAGAATAAATTTATTTCATTAATTTCATTCTGCCTATTACCAAAAATATGCAAACCTGTCCTAATTTGAGATTCTTTAATTTTGCAAAGAAAAGAATCAATCTCTTCAATTTGATTATTTTTATTATTTAAAGTGATTTCGTTAAAATCTTTTTTAATTAATTCAAAAATATATTTTTCTATAATTTCAATCCGATTAGAATCTAATAATTTTGCTTCAAAATATTCGTCTAAATAATTTTCTAATATTGAATATTTTCCATATAATTCTGACCTATCCAAAGGAGGGGTTAAATGATCAATAATTGTTGCAGCAATTCTTCTTTTAGCTTGGGATCCTTCTCCAGGATCATTTACGATAAAAGGATATATGTTTGGTATTGCTGGACAAATAATATTTGGAAAACATTTATTACTGAGACCAATAGATTTGCCAGGTAACCATTCAACAGTACCATGTTTACCAATATGGCAAATAGCATTTGCGTTAAAAACTTTTTCAATCCAAAAATATTGTGCTAAATATCTATGGGGAGGTGGAAGATCGGGAGAATGAATATCTCTATCAGTGAAAGCGTCATAACCTCTTTGAGGTTGAATCAATAATGTTATTTTTCCAAATCTAATACCATTTATTGAGAAGCCTTCATTATCAAGATCGATCGCTTCTGATGGTTTGCCCCAACGGTTAACAATAATATTTTTTGGTTCAAGTTCTAAATAATTCCAATATTTTAAATATTCACTTAGTGGTAAGTAATCTAATGGTTTATTATTTTGAGATTCAAGATCATTAGTTCTAGTTTTTATAAGTATTGACATTAATTCAGAAGAATCTTGAGGATAATTACAAGATCCAAGATCATAACCTTCTTCTTTTAACCAGTTAAGAATATTTATTATCGAAGATGGTGTATTAAGACCAACACCATTACCGATTCTTCCATTCTTTACTGGATAATTACTTATTATTAAACAAATTTTTTTATCAAAATTATTTAGTTTTTGAAGTTTCACATAATTTGTTGCGAATTTTGAAATCCATTTAATACCTACTTGATCAGCTTTGTAACTGGTTATTTCACTGTAGAGTGTATTTTTTTCAGAAATTATTTCTTTAAATGCTGAAGGACAGGTAGTAATCCTTCCATCAAATTCAGGTATAATTATTTGCATTAATAAATCAGATGAATTCATTCCAATGGACGAATTTAACCAATTTTTTCTTGATCTATTTGAAGAGAGAAGCTGTAAAATTGGAATTTTAAGAGAAGTAAAAATATTTGTAGAATTTTCAATTAAATCATTATTTTTGATTTGAGATGAAGAAAATGAAGTTGTGGTAATTATTATTTTAATATCTTCTTGTTTAAAAATTTCTATTAATTTCTTTTGAATAATTTGATCTTTTAGAGTTGAAATAAAAAATGTTTTAGGAGATAGTCCGCATTTTCTTAACTGCAAGTTAAGTTTTTCGTTTACTTCAATTTCATTAGCCAAAAAAAGCGATTTATAGGATATTATTCCTATCTTTTCTCCTTTTTCAATTTTCCAATCATACAAATAAGGATCTGCATAAATAGAAATCTTCAAAAACTCATTAGGAATTAATGTTTCATCTTTTTTTAGGTAATTTAAACAATTAAGAAATTTTCTATAGTTATCCAATCCTCCAGATCTAAGTAATTTAGAAATATTTAATGCTACATCTTTATCTATACTACTAATTTCACATAAGGAAACTTCCTCATCAAGGGTACCTGATAGGATTACTAACTTCCTTTTTTTATTGACTGCTTGCCAATTTAAAAGTTGTTCAATTCCATAGTTCCATGTACCTTTATCTCCAAAAATTCTTAGTATGACAACTTTTGCATAATTAATTGTTTTTAATAAATAATTATCTATTTGAGCTGAGGAATTTAAATTGGAAATTTCTAAAGCTCTTATATTATTTTTTAATGAAGCAAATTCCTTTTCTAATAATAAGTTTGATATGAGATTTAAATCAGCTTTGACACTTGTAATAAAAATAAAATCTGCCGCTGGTTGCTCAATTAAATCATCCTTATTCTTTTCATTTCCTGCTATATTTAATATCCTGTGCATTTTTATATATAAATAAGGTTTAGAATACGTAAGTAGGATAAAACAAGTTTACCTTAATTAAATAAATTGAATATGCATGAATTTCTTCCATACGCCTGGTTCGAAGGTAAATGTATTCCATTTAAAGAAGCAAAAATATCAATAGCTACACATGCACTTCATTATGGTACTGCTGCATTTGGAGGAATGCGAGCGATACCTAACCCTACAAATAAAGAAGAATTCCTGTTGTTTAGAACTGATAAACACATAAAAAGATTATCTCAAAGTGCAAAATTACTCTTAACTGATATTTCTGAAGAATATATTTTTAAAGCCTTAGTGGAAGTTATAAAAAGAAATAAGCCAGAAAAACCTATTTATATTAGACCATTCGTATATACAAGCGATTTAGGTATAGCTCCAAGGTTACACAATATTGAAACAGATTTCTTTATGTATTGTATTGAACTAGGGGATTATCTATCCCCAGATGGAGTTTCTTGTAGAATGAGTAGTTGGACTAGACAAGAAGATAGATCTCTCCCATTAAGAGGAAAAATAAGTGGGGCTTATATTACTAGTTCTTTAGCTAAAACAGAAGCTAGTTTATCGGGTTTTGATGAAGCCTTGTTATTAAATTCAAGTGGTAAGGTAAGCGAGGCTAGTGGTATGAATTTATTTATTGTAAGAAATGGAGACTTAATCACTCCTGGTGTTGATCAAGATATCCTTGAGGGGATTACTAGAGCTAGTGTAATTGAATTAGCAAAATCTTTTGGAATAAATGTAATTGAAAGACCTGTTGATAAAACAGAATTATTAATAGCAGATGAAGTTTTTCTAACTGGTACAGCAGCAAAAATTACACCAGTTAAAAAAATTGAATCAAGTGAATTAAATGGTGAAAGACCAATAATGAATAAATTAAAAAGTAAGCTTATAGAAATAACAGAAGGTCGTTCTCAAGACTATGATAATTGGGTAACAAGAATTTCTCTAAAATAAATTAATTTTTACCTAAAAATGGAATCTTTCAGAACCTATTTAAATAGAGATGAAAAGCCATTATTAATTTTTGACGGGGGTACTGGAACATCTTTTCAGAACTTGAATCTTACTGCCGACGACTTTGGAGGAAAAGAATTAGAGGGTTGTAATGAAAACCTTGTTTTATCCTCACCAAAGGTAGTTGAAAAGGTTCATAATTCATTTTTAGCCGCAGGTTGTCATGTTATAGAAACTAATACTTTTGGAGCCTCATCAATAGTTCTTGATGAATATGGTATTGCGGATAAGGCATATGAGATAAATAAAAATGCTGCAATAATAGCCAAAAAGTCTGCTTCCAAATATGCATCAGTAGATAAGCCAAGGTTTGTTGCTGGCTCAATTGGACCAACTACTAAATTACCCACATTAGGACACATAGATTTTGATGAATTAAAGGAATCATATAAAGAACAAATATATGGTCTTACAGATGGAGGCGTTGATCTTCTTTTAATTGAAACTTGTCAAGATGTATTACAAATTAAATCTGCCTTGTTAGCCTCTAAAGAAGTACTTGATAGTAAAAATATAGATATCCCAATAATGGTATCTATAACAATGGAAACAACAGGTACTATGCTTGTTGGATCTGACATCGCCTCTGCATTAACAATATTAGAGCCATTTAATATAGATATCCTTGGACTGAATTGTGCAACTGGTCCAGAACAAATGAAAGAACATATTAAATATTTATCTGAAAATTCACCCTTCGCTATAAGCTGCATTCCAAATGCAGGACTTCCTGAAAATATTGGTGGTGTTGCTCACTACAGATTAAAGCCAATAGAATTAAAAATGCAGTTAATGAATTTTATATATGATTTTAATGTTCAATTAATAGGTGGATGCTGTGGGACAACACCTGATCATATTAAATATCTTTCTTCAATAATCGATGAAATTAATTATGAAGAAAGGTCTAACAAAGTTGATAATAATATAAGTGGTTATATTCCTTCTGCATCATCAATATATAATTCTGTACCGTACAAACAAGACAATTCTATATTAATTGTAGGAGAAAGATTAAATGCAAGTGGATCTAAAAAGGTAAGGGACTTATTAAATAACGACGATTGGGATGGACTAGTTTCAATTGCCAAGCAACAACAAAAAGAAAATGCACACGTTCTTGATGTGAATGTTGATTATGTGGGAAGAGACGGAGTGAAAGATATGAAAGAAATAACTTCAAGACTTGTTACCAATATAAATTTGCCACTAATGATTGACTCTACAGATGCAGACAAAATGGAAAGTGGATTAAAGTCAGCTGGTGGTAAATGTATTATAAATTCAACCAATTACGAAGATGGCAATGAAAGGTTTGACCAAGTACTAAATTTAGCCTTAGGGTATGGTTCAGGTCTTGTTGTAGGAACTATTGATGAAGATGGAATGGCAAGGAATGCAGATAAAAAATATAACATTGTAAAACGAGCGCTTAATAGAACAAGAGAATGTGGCTTGTCAGATTATGAACTATTTTTTGATCCATTAGCTCTGCCAATATCTACTGGGATAGAAGAAGATAGATTAAACGCTAAAGAAACAATCAATGCTATATCAAAAATTCGTGAAAATTTCCCAAATATTCATATCATACTGGGAATATCTAACATTAGCTTTGGTCTTTCACCATTATCAAGAATTAATCTAAATTCAATATTTTTAGATGAATGCATTAAAGCAGGATTGGATTCTGCTATCATCGCGCCAAATAAAATTTTGCCATTATCAAAAATTTCTAAAGAAACTAAAAAGCTTTGCTTAGATTTGATATATGACAAAAGAGAATTTGAAGATGATATTTGTATTTATGATCCATTAGTAGAATTAACAAAGGCTTTTCAAGATTTATCTATTCAAGATTTCAAAAAAGCATCTTTGGAAAATAAAAACCTAACTCTGGAAGAAAGTCTAAAAAATCATATTATTGATGGAGAAAAAATAGGTTTAGAGGATCAATTAAATAAAGCGTTAAAAAAATATAAACCTCTTGAGATAATTAATACTTTTTTACTTGATGGGATGAAAGTTGTAGGAGATTTATTTGGGTCAGGTCAAATGCAATTGCCATTTGTACTCCAATCAGCAGAAACAATGAAATTTGCTGTTTCAATTTTAGAACCATATATGGAAACTGTAGATGAAAACATATCAAATGGAAAACTCTTAATTGCCACTGTCAAAGGCGATGTTCATGATATCGGAAAAAATTTGGTTGACATAATACTTACAAATAATGGTTATGACGTTATAAATCTTGGAATAAAGCAAGATGTTTCAGCAATTATAGACGCACAAAAGAAGCACAATGCAGATTGCATCGCTATGAGCGGATTACTTGTTAAATCAACTGCTTTTATGAAAGATAATTTAGAGGCTTTTAATAATGAAGATATTAATGTACCAGTAATATTAGGAGGCGCAGCCTTAACCCCAAAATTTGTAAATGAGGACTGCAGCAAAATATATAACGGCAAAATATTGTACGGAAAAGATGCGTTCACTGATCTTAAATTTATGAATGAATATATGGATAATAAAAAAAAGGGTAATTGGTCAAATACAGAGGGGTTCATTAACAATGAGG
The DNA here is from genome assembly GCA_003280575.1 of Prochlorococcus sp. AG-355-P07. Classification (GTDB taxonomy): domain Bacteria; phylum Cyanobacteriota; class Cyanobacteriia; order PCC-6307; family Cyanobiaceae; genus Prochlorococcus_A. Next base: position 23,537 of record QCEN01000007.1, read on the forward strand.
GTATAAACATAAATTTAGCGTCATCAAAATCCAACTCTAAAGCTGTTAAAAAATCAATATCCATAAATACCGAAACTTCCAAATTAAATTTAAAAGAAAATTTTTTAAGATCTAAATTTATATATGAAGAAGAACCAATTCAAGCTCCTTTCTTTGGAACGAAAGTCTTGAACGACGTTGATATAGATTTAAATAAGTTAATTTTTTATTTAGATACAAAAGCTCTTTTTAGCGGACAATGGCAAATAAAAAAAGGAAAAAACCAAAGCGTAGATGAATACAATAACTATTTGGATTCATACGCTAAACCATTGTTGGATAAATGGATAGATACAATCATAGAAAAAAAACTTATCTCACCCAAAGCTGTATATGGATATTTCAGATGCGGGAGAAAAGATAACAGTATCTTCTTGTTTGATGATAAATCATTAAATAAAATTTCCCAATTTAATTTTCCAAGACAAAAATCTGGGAATAATTTATGCATAGCTGATTTCTATTGTGATTTAAAAAATGATAAACCGATAGATGTATTTCCTATGCAGGCAGTAACGATGGGGGATATTGCTAGTGAATATTCTCAAAAATTATTTAGAGAAGATAAATATAGCGATTATTTATTATTCCATGGACTAACAGTTCAATTAGCAGAAGCTCTGGCTGAGTATGTCCATGCATTAATTCGCATTGAATGTGGTTTTAGTACTGAAGAACCTGACAAAAATAGAGAAATACTAGCTCAAAAATATAGAGGTGCTAGATATTCTTTTGGTTATCCTGCATGTCCAAAAGTATCTGATTCAAACAAACAATTAACATTGTTGGATGCAAAAAGAATAAACTTGACCATGGATGAATCTGAACAACTTCATCCAGAACAAAGTACCACAGCTATCATTTCACTGCATTCAAAAGCTAAATATTTCAGCGCTTAAGCTAAACTTTTAGTTGTTTTCTAAATATTCAATAATTTCTTCCTGTAGTTCTTCCATTGTTTCATTATCACCTAGATCGAGTCCCTCACCAGCGGCATCCTGTGTTAATTCAAGATAATATGAAGCACCATCACTAGATAAAAATTCTAATGCAGAAGTTTCATCACTATCTTTAAAAGCTTCATAAAGAGCTTTAAATGCTATGTTTTCAGTAAAGTCCCAATCCATAATGAAAAAAACCTTATTAGAATTATTACCTCTTTACCCCCCATACTCGTCAACCTTTTTTAAGGAAATGTTTGAGTTTTATTATTATTAAAAAAATCTATGACCATTAATAATCAAAATCAGTTAAATGTCCTAGGAGAAAAAATTGAGATTTGTAGTTGCGCACCTATAACAGGGTGGTTCAGAGATGGATTTTGCAACTATGACAAAAATGATGGAGGGAATCATTCCATATGTTGTGTAATGGATGATAATTTCCTGAAATATAGTAAATCACAAGGTAATGATTTAATAACTCCTATGCCTATTTATTCCTTCCCAGGACTAAAGGATGGTGATCATTGGTGTATTTGTCTTGATAGGTGGAGGCAAGCATTATTAGACGGTCTTGCACCAAAAGTCATATTAGAATCAACGAATATTGTAGTCTTAGAATCTGTACCTCTGGAAAAATTGAAAGAATATCAATTTAATAAAAAGTAATTACAAGTTAATTTTTTTTTTTAAAATGATTATGATAATTTTTTTTAAATGAGCTTAGAAATATATTGGAAAAAAGCACTAGAACAAAGTCGATTATCAATTGATGGTGAATCATTATATCCTCTCAAAACTTATATTATTACAAAAGATTTATATGAAAAAGACGACTTCATAATTAGGAAACTCGATACTTCAAAATTTAATAAAAAAAAAATTTATGGTCCTAAGCAAAATCCATTTTGTCCCTGGGAAAAGATACTAGAAATTGATAAAATTGGTGATAATCATCAACTAATATTAAATAAGTACCCTGTACAAAAAGGTCATATTTTACTTATTACAAATGAATGGAAACCTCAAAATGGATGGTTAGATATTAAAGATTGGAGAGCGATCCAACAAGTTAATAAAGATACTAGTGGATTATGGTTTTTCAATAGTTCTCCAATTGCAGGAGCAAGTCAACCTCACAGGCATTTTCAACTTCTGCGTAGATCTAAAGGTGAGATATCATGCCCTAGAGAAAAGTGGTTTTTAGAGATGAACTCATATAAAGATAGTAAGCTTAAAAAAAATATTATTGTATCCAAATTTAATTTTTTAGAAAATCCATCTTGTCTTTTTGAATTTTACCTAGAATTATGCAAGAAATTAGGACTTGGGGACCCTATTAACGATAAAAAACCAATATATCCATACAATATTCTAATAACTAATAAATGGATCGCTATCATAAAGAGAAAAAATGATCATATCCATGGTTTCAGTATTAACGGTTTAGGCTTTGCAGGATATCTATTAGTAACTGAAAATTCAAATATTAATTATTTAAAGAAATTTGGTCCTGAAAAGCTTCTAGAAAGTTTTGTTTGAATACTAGTTACTTACTTCAACTTCCTTATCCCTACTAATTTGGTTTTCTAGAACTTCAATAGATGCTGTTACGGAGGCGATTTTACGTTCAAGGGAATCCTTAATATAATTGAGCATTTCTAGTTTCTTATGTTGATAAAAACTCTTTTTTTCTTTAGATGACTTGAAATAACAATTTAACATTTTTATTTTATTATAAAAAGATACTTTATTGACTTGTGACATGAAAATAAATTGGTTTTAATTTAAAAACAATATTCCATATGGACTTTCAATTTTTTTTTAATAAAATTAAATAAATTCCATACAATTCAAGAAAATATTATTGAATATTCCTGAAAATACAAATACAAAAAGAATTTCAATTGATTTACCTGAGGAACTAATTTCCAGGTTTGATCAATTACGAAAAGAGTGGGGATTAAGAGCAAGAGGACCCGTAATAGAAAAGATACTTAAAGGTCTTCTTCAAGAAGATGATTTACTACCTAAGAACCAACAGCAAGAAATAGACTTTAACGAGAAGAATAATGAAGAAAATTTAAATATTGATGAAGATACTGCATTGGTATTAATTAAATCAGATGTAAAAAAAGAAGTTAATGATATATCTTTGAATAAAAGATTTACAAATAACAATCAATATAAAGAAAAAGCTAACTCAAACATAAGCCTTCCTAATTTTGTTGAAAAAAAAGTAAAGAATCTAAGAAGAAGTATTAATAGTGAAAAATTAAAGGAGAATATTAATGATATTCAAATTAATACAATTAAAGAAACTGAATTAATAAAATGTCGAATTGAGTTAATTAGTCATTGGAAAACCTTATATGGATCAGTTCCTAATGATCATGTAGTAGAAGCTTCGATGGACTGGTTTGAAATGGATATATGGCCAAATCTTGATGCAACTGAAAATCTTCCCTTTACGTGGAGTGCAGCAAATAAATTAATGTCAGAATTATGCCCATTTTGGATAAAGAAAAATCCATCCCTTGAAATTGTTTTATTAATGATTGGCGTTTTAGAAGACCCTTTTGCTACATCAAATCTGATAAATAGAATACCAACACTTATGAGAAGGTTTGTAAGTAGATTTAAGCGAAATAATAGATCAAATTCATTTGAAACTTTGGACTCAACAATGACAGTTCATGGAGCACTTAAATTATTGAATTTATCAACATCCGCAGGATCAGCTCACACGTTACGTAAAATCAAGGAGGCCTATAAATCAATAGCCCTAGAGACGCACCCAGATGCTGGAGGATCAACAGATCAAATGAGAAAATTAAATGAAGCGTATCAATTGCTAAAAAATCTATATAGAAATTAGTATATCAAATCTCATATAAGACCAATCATAAGTCTAATTTATAGTCTCAAATAAGATACCTGTAAAGACCATAATTTTTATTTTCATCAATTATTTTTATTCAAATTTATGGAAACAATAATTATGTATAAATAAAAAATAAATAAAAATTTATTTAAAAATTTTTGTATAGTAGATCTTATATAAGACTTATATTAAGTCTATTAAGTAGTCTCAGAATAGATATATTAGATGAATTTAACAATTCAAATGAATCATACCCAAACCGCTTAATTTCTAGAAAAAACTAAAAAATGAATAATGAATCAATAAATTATGTCCTTTCAATGTCCAAGAAATTAATAAAAGCTAAAAAGTACTGCTATAAGTGATTTTTTTGACTTAATGTACTGTCATATAGACAGTACTACTTAGATTGAAGCTTTTCAATGGCAGTTTGTTTATCAATACTGGGGACATCACTTAATCCGTTAGCATCAAACCAAGGAGCACTAGCCCAATCAAATCCATCCCCAAAAGTGTTATCTGGTGCAGTTATATACCAATGACATGATGCATCTGGTATGTCAACAGCACATTTTGACCAATCATCTGACCACTGAGGAACTTGCACCCAAAGCACTGAAGATAGAAGTAGAGATAGCAAATTAATCATGTAACTTATCATACAACACAAATTAGTTTAATAGGATTATTATTTATCTTATATAAGAATTATATCTAGACTAGCTTATAGTCTCATATGAGATTAATAATAAAACTAATTCCTCAATTTAGTATTAAAACATTTTTCAACATTAGAAATGATATTTGAATGTATTGATGTAATGTCCGAGTCCAGTAATGTTTTATCTTTATCTCTATAAGATAATCTAAATGTATAACTTATATGATCATCTCCAAATTTAGGATCTTCAAAAACATCAAGTAAATTTACATCCTCTAAGAGATTTCTTCCTGTTTTTCTTATCTGTGATGTTATTTCGCTAATTAAAAATTTTTTACTGAAAACAAAATTTATATCCCTTTCCATTTTCGGAACAATTGGATATTGCTTATATATTGGAATCCATTTATTTTTTCTGGTACTAGCTCCCAAGAGGTTAGAAATATTTATCTTAAATAAATAAACTTTTTTTAATGACTTCTTTTCTAATATTAGTTTGGGATGTATTTCACCAAAATAACCTGCATCTTTCCCTTCAATAACTAATTTCGCAGTTCTACCTGGATGAAGAAAATCAATCGAATCAGTAGGTTTATCTTCAATTTTTATGTTCAAAGATAATAAAGCCTCCTTTAACTTCCCTCTGGCCTGGTAAAAATTAAGATCGTCATCCTTACCCGAATTTATCCATTTTCCAAATTTTTTATTTCCATAAATCGCACCATTCAGAACTTCTTCTTGAATGAACTCAGTTTTCTTTTCAAAAACATTCCCAATTTCAAATATATAACAACTTTCTTGTCCAGCTTTTATATTACGGTTAACTATCTCCAAATGTTCTTTCCAGATATTATCTCTAAGACAACTTGTCTCTAATAATAAAGGATTAGAAATCTTTATGAGTTTTTCATTATCTTCAGGAACAAGAGAGTAGCTTAATACCTCGTTAAAACCATTTTCTATAAAACCATTTTTTACTTTTCTCAATACCAACTGTTCTGATGACAATTTTCCAGGTTTAATTGGATTAGGAAGTTTTAAGTCGAATCTGTCATACCCTATTAATCTCGCTATTTCTTCAATTAAATCTATTTCTCTTATTAAATCATGAGATCTATTAGGAATTACTGCTACATCCCAGCCATATTCTTTTTTCTTTAAAGTACAACCTATGAGCTTTAATTTATCAACTATTTCATTATCAGTTAAATTTCTTTTTTCAAATTGATCATTAATTATTAATGGACCAAGAATTTTATTTATTCGATTTCTCCGTAGTTTAATAAATATATCCTCATTACTTATTAAATTGGAAGTATTGATGATTGGTGAATCAATAGAAAAATATTCTTCTAAAAGATTAATTGCCCTTGTTAGTGCACTTATTGTATTTTTTGATGAAATCCCTTTTTCATATCTGCTGCTAGATTCTGTTCTTATGCCAATCGCCTTTGAAGATTTTCTTATAATTACTGGATTAAAAACAGCACCTTCAAGGTAAATAGATGAGGTAGTATTAGTTACAGAAGTCTCTAAACCGCCTATCAACCCAGCAATAGCTACCGGTTTATCACAACAAGTAATAATTGTGATATTGTCATTCAAGTCGTATTCTTTACCATCTAAGCAAATAAGGCTTTCGTTATCCTTGCCTTTTCTTACAGAGAAATCTTCTGGAGAAACTTCCTTACCAATCAAGTTTGACAGTTTATCTTTATCAAACGCATGCAAAGGTTGACCTTGTTCTAAAAGAATATAATTTGTTAAATCAACTAGAAGATTAATAGATTTTATACCTGATTTTTCTATACGGTCTTTAAGCCAATTTGGCGATAATTTCTCTCCATTTACTCCATCAATGCAGCTTATTGTATAAATGCCATTAGATTCTATAGCCTCTGGACAAAGCTTAACTCCCTTAAGTAAATGAATATCGTATTTATGGCTTAATTCTGGAAAATTTAAAGTGGATTCTAAAAGGGCAGAAATTTCACGGGCTATACCAATAACAGACATTCCGTCAGGTCTATTAGCTGTAATGGCTAAATCATATATAAAATCATTTAATTGAAGCACGTCAGACGCTGGAGTGCCCAATTCATATTTTAAAGCTAAATCTTCATCAATGATCTCTATCCCCTCGCTAGAGTCTTCTAAACCCAGTTCCTGCAGTGAACATATCATTCCTTCACTCATGACACCTCTAATTTCACTTCTTTTAATAGTTAAATCAACAGCATTTAATTTAGCGCCGACAGTAGCAATATAAACATAAATATTTGGTTTAATATTGCGCGCACCACAGATAATTTGTAAATTCTTTGAATTGCCAATATCGACTTGGCAAATTGAAAGTTTGTCAGATCCTTCGTGTTTTAAAACAGATAATACCTTACCTAAAACAACACCATTTACATTTTCTGAACAATCTTCTAATGATTCAACCTCAAATCCACCAATAGACAATTTCTCAGAGAGATCTTCAGGAGTAGAAGTAATTTCTACTAAATTTTTCAACCAATTTTGAGAAACTTTCATATATATTTTTTAATCAATGATGATAAAAGAAATGAGTATATCTTCAAAAAAGTTTGTTGAAGATGTACAATAGAAAATTATACAATAAAGTATTAATTAAAATGGCTAAAAAAGGGACAAGAGTTGTAGTGACCCTGGAATGTACTGAAGCTAGGACAAGCACAGATCCTAAAAGATCTAATGGTGTCTCAAGATATACTACTGAAAAGAATCGTAGAAATACAACTGAAAGATTAGAACTAAAAAAATTTAATCCTCATTTAAACAGAATGACAATTCACAAAGAAATTAAGTAATCAAATCAAATTAAATCATGCCTAATTCAATTTTTAAAAAACAATTATCACCGATCAAACCTGGAGATCCTATTGACTATAAGGATGTAGAACTACTAAAAAAATTCATAACTGAAAGGGGCAAAATCCTACCAAGAAGGATGACAGGATTAACCTCTAAACAACAAAGAGATCTTACATTGGCTGTAAAGAGAGCCAGAATCGTAGCTCTTTTACCCTTCGTAAATCCTGAAGGATAATTTCATATTGAATATAGTTGGCACTATAATTAATATCTCAAATATTTGAAAGATTTAACTAGTTTAAAAACGTATATTATTGACTCTGATGATCCACATGAGGTTGATGACGCTATTTCATTAGAAATAAAAGAAGGAAATAAAAAAAATTTATGGATACATATTAGCAATCCATGCAAACTCTTTTTGCATGACTCTAATGTTGACATAAATGCAAGAAAGAGAAATAGCAGTTTATATTTAATTGATCAATATGTCCCAATGCTACCTAAAGAAATTCTTGAAAAGGCAAATCTAGCTCAAAATAAAGTTTCAGAAACTATTAGTGCTGCAATAGAATTCAATGACGATGGATCAATAAATAGATATGAAATAACCGAAGCAATAATAAAACCAAAATATCAACTAACATATGAAGATGCAAATGAAATATTAGAAATAGAACCTAAAGAAGAAATAGAATTAATTGAGATTAAAAATTTATTAGAAAAAAGTATTAAATTCAGAAAGAAACAAGGAGCAATTATTTTTGAAAGTCCTAATTGTAAAATTAAATTATATGAGGATAAGATTATACTAACTAAATTAGAGAAAACAATATCACAAATTATAGTTGCAGAATCAATGATATTAATGGGTTATGTAACAAGTTTATTTATAGATAAAAATAATTTAACGGCTGCATTTAGGATTCAAAAATTAAACTGCAATCCTACTGAAATACTTAATAGATACAATGATAGTGATATTAAATATATAATATTAAAACAATATATGGGAAGAAGTTATATAACTACTAAGCCAGGAATCCATGAATCATTAGGCCTTAAAATGTATGTACAATGTACATCACCATTAAGAAGATATCTTGATTTAGTTATACAAAGGCAAGTCTATAATAAAATTAATAATTACGAAGTTCTAAGTAAAGATTCAGTCACTAAGATAATTGATTATTCAAAAAATAGACAATCAGAGAATAATAATATATTTAAAAATGATAAATTTAAGTATTTAAAATTATTTTTTAAGAACGAGAAAAAAGATTTTTATAAAATAATATTCGTTAAGTGGATTAATCATAAAAAAAATATTGCTTTGGTTTATTTTCCAGATTATTCACTAGAAATACTTATTACTCTATTTGTATCAATAGAAATATATAGTAATAAAATATATAAAGTTAAATATATTATAAATGATAGTAATCTTTTAGAGTTTATTTATTAATAAGATAATAAATATATTAGGTTGTTATTAGGTTAAAAAATATCTGTTAGTATTAATAAAAAAGCTTTATGACTTTTGTCATTACCACACCTTTATATTATGTTAATGATAAACCTCATCTAGGAAGCGTATATACAACAATAATTTGTGACTCAATAGCTAGGTATAAAAGGCTTGCAGGTGAAGATGTTATTTTCATCACTGGTGTTGATGAACATGGTTTGAAAATACAAAGAACAGCTAATGAAAAGGGTATTGAACCAAAATCACATTGTGATGAAATCTCAAAAGTCTTTAATAATAATTGGAAAAATTGGAATATATCCTTTGATAAATTTATAAGAACTAGCTCAAAAGATCATGAATTTGTTGTTAATGAATTTTATGAAAGAGTAAAAGCATCAGATGATATCTATATGGGAGTTCAAAAAGGTTGGTATTGTGTTGGTTGTGAAGAATTTAAAGATAATCCAGAAAATTCCCCAACATACAAGTGTCCCATACATCAAAAAAATCTAGAATGGAAAAATGAAGAGAATCTCTTTTTTAGGCTTTCAAAATATCAAAAAGAAATTGAGAAAATAATCAAACAACCTTCTTTTATAGAGCCAATAGAAAGAAAGAATGAAATTATAAATTTTGTGTCTAAAGGTTTAAAGGATTTTTCAATTTCAAGAACAAATGTCTCATGGGGAATTCCTGTCCCTGGTTACGATAAACATACCTTTTATGTATGGTTTGATGCTTTACTTGGATATGTAAGCGCCATTAGCTCTGATGCGACAGAACACTCATTGGAAAAATCAATTAATGGAGGATGGCCAGCTGATGTTCATTTTATTGGTAAAGATATTCTGAGATTCCATGCTGTATATTGGCCCGCAATGCTCATTTCTGCCAATATTAAAATTCCAAAAAAGGTTTTTGGGCATGGGTTTCTTACAAGAGAGGGGCAAAAAATGGGTAAAAGCTTGGGAAATGTACTCGACCCTGATTTATTGCTTACAAAATACGGAAATGATCCTGTAAGGTGGTACCTCATTAAAGACATATCACTAGGAAATGATGGAGATTTTCAAGATAAAAGATTTGTTGACATTATCAATAACGACTTAGCTAATACAATTGGTAATTTATTAAATAGAACATCATCTATGTCTAGAAAATGGTTTGATAATAAAGTGCCAAATAGTGAAAAAACTTTAAGTGAAAATAAATTAGAGATTTCGGCCAAAATTGCCGTCGAGAACTATATTTATAATTTTGATAACTACAAATTAGATCTTGCCGCTAATGAAGTCCTTAGCTTAGCAATTAATACAAATTTGTATTTAAATGATAATCAGCCTTGGCTGTTAATAAAAGATAAAGATAATCTACCTCTAGTTAAACAAATTATTTATAACGTTTTAGAAAGTACCCGAATAATCGGATTGTTATTAATACCTTTATTGCCCGAATTATCTACAAAAATTAATGAGCAACTTGGTTCTATATACAGAAAAGAAATTCCTTGGAAACAGCAATTAAGTTGGGGATTATTAGTAAGTAACTCAAGTCTTCCTAAACCCACTCCAATAATAAATAAACTGGAGTATGAGCAACATTTATAGATTAATAATTTTCCTTCAATTATTTATGCTTGGTTGTGCCCCAAATGTAATTGATGAAAATAAAGTAATACAAAAAATTGAAAGTTTAAATATGACTATTTTATCTAAAAGTGGAGATAAAATATATTCTATTACCAGCCCAAATTCAAGTTATGACAATATTGGATTAGAATTCGAATTAAAAAATCCTATCATTAATATTCTCAATGGGGAAGAAACTAAATATATTATTAGCTCAGAAGAATCTTCATTATCAGACAACAATAAACTCCTGAAATTGAAAGGTAATGTTAAATTAAGAACTCTTAAAAAAGATGGGGATATTTTATATGCTGATAATTTTACTTGGAATATAGAAAATACTAAATATTTATTAGAGGGTAATATAAGATTTGAAAATCAAAATATCATCTTAAATTCAGGAAAAGCCATATTGGATTCAGCTAATATAATTGAATTTTTCAATCCCGTAAAATATATAATAAAAGATGAAAATAACGAAAATAAATATGAAATAAATTCAGAAAATGCTTACTATAATTTAAATACTAAATCAGTAAGTTTTAAAGCAAAAGATAAAAGAGTTAAATCAATAATTTATTTTTAAATTTTATTTTTTGAAAAAATATTATTAATTTTTTTGGACCAGTTATTAATCCATTTTTCATCAGACTTGGTAAAGCACTTAGCACTCCAGCCTCCTATCAATATAAAAGCTTTATTATTAATAGGTACAACTAAGATAGATGGAATGTCGGCACAAAAATTAAAAAATTCATCTCTTCCAGGATAAAATTTAGTGTTTGCTAATGATATTAATTTCATATCTTTTATAGATCTCAGACAAGTTTCCCCTGGTTTGAAATCATTATTTGAAGTCATTCCCCTCCTCAATATATTAACGCCATCATTGTGGATTAATATTGCTGCTGCTGCTGTAGAAGTTAATATCGCTTCAGAACCCCATGCAAGTTCATCAATAACTTCATCCGGCATGGTGCTATCGAAGAGAAACTTATTTTCTCCTTTTAAAGCAACTTTCTCACCAGCTAATGGTTCGAATTGTTTAAATAAAAAACCTATCAAAATAACAATTAATGAAGCTATTGCAGCTAACACTTGTGCTCTTTCAAGCTCAGGACTGATAGTTTCTATTGAAATGAAATTTGCTATCTGAAAAATAAATAGTATTGCACCGACTAATATTAATGATTTCCCATTGAATCCCATATTTTAAATATGTTTTTTCTAATTAAATTATGCAAATATTATATTGTTTAGTACATTTAAAATTACTCAAACATATGGTTTTTAATATATAATTAATCAAAACCTTTTAAAATGAACCTAAACATCAATAAATATATACTTTCCCTTATCTTTAGTGGATTAATTTTTATTCTTATCCCCTCGACTACATACGCAAATGAAATTAGTATTTTAAATAATTATTTTGGTATCACTCAACAGAAAACTATTATAAATTACGAAAAAAGTCAGCCTTCATCTATTGACAACCCAGTGGTTGATCCAAATTTTAACACTATGAGATCAAAAGATACTGAGAGTTCAACAGCTACTTATATAGTTATAGGTTTGTTAGTTGCAGCCACAATTATTCCATTAGCTACATGGTGGTATTTCTCTAAATAATAGAGAATTTATGAATGCTAAGGATTTAAGTATAAGTGAATATTCATCTCATATAGTTTTTATTACAGGAGGGACAAAGAGTGGCAAAAGTGAATTCGCAGAGCATCTTGCAAAAGAGGTAAAAAATTTATCATATGTTGCCTTGTCTGAAAACAATTTGAATGATAAAGAATGGCAAAATAAAATTAATTTACATCGAAAAAGGAGGCCAAAAGATTGGAAGTTAATAGAAACGACAAATCTTTTAAAAACATTAAGGAAAGAAGAAGGTCCATTATTAATAGATTCGATTGGCGGATTCGTTATGAAAAGTATCGGCAAGAATAAAAATAAATGGTCAACAAATATGGATTCACTTATGAGTCTCTTAATGAAAAGAAAAAGCATAACAATTATTGTTGGGGAACAAGTAGGTTGGAGTCTGGTCTCTGAATATAAAGTTGGTAATACCTATATTGAAAGAATCGGCGAACTCCAAAAGAGAATAACCAAAATATCAAAAGATAATTGGCTTGCAGTAAACGGCAGAGCAATAAAAATAGATGAAATAAGTATTGAGATACCTACTTAAAATTGGAAGTCGCTCTTTTTGAACCTAGAATCCCACAAAATACAGGTAATATTGCCAGATCATGTGCTGCGTTTAATATACCTTTAAATCTTATAGAGCCCTTAGGTTTTAAACTAGAAGATAAATATTTAAAGAGAGCAGGATTAGACTATTGGCCTCTAGTTACTGTTAATAAGTATGAAAATTTTGAAAAATTTTTGACGTCAAAAGCAACAAAGAGAATAATCTCTTTTAGTAAAAAAAATGGATTATATTTGAAGGATTTTAAATTTAAGCAAGATGACATTTTGCTATTTGGGAGAGAAGATTTAGGATTGCCAGATTCCATAATTGGTAAAAGCGACTTTTTAATATCAATATTTATGCCGAATTTACAGACTGGAAACAATGATAAAAAAGGTGTTAGAAGTCTAAATCTTTCCGTAGCATGTGGAATCGCTATATATGAGGCACACAAACAAATAAATTTTCAAAATGGTAATTAAGTACAACCAATGCCTTACAATATTCCCATGTCTCGGTAGCTCAGCTGGTTAGAGCGGCGGATTCATAGCCCGCAGGTCGCGTGTTCAAGTCACGCTCGAGACATTTTCAATACTTTTCAATTGAAGAAATTCGGTTAAATTTTAATTGACTAAAACTATTACAAACGATAATGTTTAATTCACTCGGCACAGTCTTAGAGCCAAAGAAATCTAAAGCAAAATATCCAGAAGCAAGGGTAATAGTTCTTGATGATAGTTTTAATACTTTTCAGCATGTCGCAAATTGTCTTCTTACAATAATCCCTAGTATGGGTGAAAAAAAGGCATGGGACCTAACCATCAAAGTTGACAAGACAGGATCGGCGGAGGTTTGGAGAGGTAATCTTGAACAAGCAGAGCTATATCATGAGCAACTCTTCAGCAAAGGATTAACAATGGCTCCAATTGAGAAAACATAAAATAAGTAAAATTGACAGAAAATTTTTGGCTTATAAATTAGAATCGTTCAAGGGTTAAAAGGTTTTCAAAGAATAATCAAAATAAAGATAAATGTTTTGAATATATGTTTATTGACTCTGGAAGAATTAATGGTGTTTTAGGAAAAGAAAAACCTCTTATGACAACCAGAGAAGAACTTAAAGTTGATAAAGCTAGAGATGAATGGAAAAAGTTAATCGCTCAAGGTTGGAGGAAAACTAAACCAGTTTGGGAGGACTGTTAGTATCCAATATTGTTACTAGGATTAGTTATATAAATTATGAGATTAAGGACGTAGTTAGCGGGTAAATTTAATGGCTTCAAAAGTAACAAAGCCATTCCTTGAGTCACATTAAATTCTTTATTTTTCATAAAAAAAGAAAAGTCTCATTTTAATTATAAAAAGACTGTCAAATACAAACTAAAAATACTGAAAAAAAGATATATATGCATTTATTGATTAAGGATTCTCAAGATATCTTATATCTAAAAAATGTTTTAAAAAATTATAGATTTTGGATTACTTGATATTTTTATTTAAAAGAAATCCACGTAATAATCTAATAATCCCTAATATTTGATAATTATAAATACCCAATGAAATATCTCATCTCACACAAAAGATCAATAGCTTTATTTGGTATTGGAATAGTTGCTATAAGTATTGGATTAATGTCAAAAAAAGTAATTAATTATCCAGCTGGAGATTGTATGAAAGGAACTCAAGAAATAACCTTTAATATCTAGCCATTAATCTTCATACATATTCCTTAATTCTTAAATCCAGTCAACTTTGATAACTCTTTTAGTGAAAGTACACCTAAAATAAGTTTTCCATTTATTTCCCATGTGGGAAACCCTTTAATTTTTTTATCAATGCATAATTGAGTTTGACTGTTTATGCCATCTCTTGCACATTCAACTACATTCAGTTCTCTATAAGCTTGCTTACCAAATAATTCACCTTGATTAAGACAATTAGGACACCAATATGCTGAATATTTAACTACACCATTATCTTTAAGGTATTTTGCCAACTCGATTGATTCACTATTGCTTTCTGAGGTTACTTTAAGTACTCTCTGATTATTCAAGTGGGAGCTATGAACAACACTTGGTAAATTAAGCAAAATTAATAGTGGGATTAATAAGCTCTTCATTTATTTACTACTTTACCTCCATATTTTCTATCTATCTTATCAAGCAAAATTCGTATATCTTTATTTTTAAGTTTCACTATTTGCTGAAGATTTTCAAGAAGATTACATATTTGATCCTGTGTACGTTCATTTAATTAACTTACTGCCATTTATATTAAGAGTTTTTATATATTAACTTTAAATCAACAGTAAATTTAAATACTTATTGTATTTATATTTTTTTATTGCTATTTTTTTAAAGCGGGCTAAGGTTCATATCTCCACGAGGATTTAGTCCGCTGAATTTTTAAAGATTCATTTATTTTGGATCTCTCTTTAAGAAGTTGATTAGAAATATTCAAAAATATTTATCTTTGCTTAATTTCTAAATTCCATTTAAAATCATTCTAATATACTTATTAGAAGTGTGACACTATTTATTCAAAAATAATGTTATTTCGCTTCATAACTTTCTTAAAATATTTAAACTCAATAAATTCATGCATCATTTTGATATCATCTGATAATATTTTTTTATTAACTTCATAGTCGTCCCCATTACGTGGAGATTTATTATTTTCTGAGAACCTATCTGGATCAAAAGAAAAATTGATAAAATCCCCTTTAGCAAATTTATTTTGACCAATAGATTCATATAATACACCTCGAGATCTCAAAGCCTCCTCGACCAATAAACCTGTGACTTTTGACTGACTAAATTCATTAGCTTTGCACAATTTTTCGATAATTCCATGAACTTCTTCACTTGGCAAAAAACCAATTCTTTTCCTCTGAGAGGGCATATTCAAAAATAATTAGTGTCACACTTGCACATTACAAGTGTTGCACTATATTTGATTTAAGTCAACTAATTTTGCTATGCATATTTTAATATTTCCTGCCGGATTTATTCTTTGGTATCTAGCTTATGAAGCAAAACCTATCATTAATGATGAAGTAACACTTCATTGGAAAGAGAAAAATACAAATAAAAGAAATAAACTTTTAAATATAATCAACGAAAGCTTTTAAAATTTTCTATCAATCGATTTTGACCATTCCTTGTGCTTAAAATCTAAATCTGAGATTAACTGTTTTTGATAAGTAAATTTAAGTTTATTTTCGTTAAGTGATTTTTTTGTAAGAATCATCTCTTCAGAGAAAAAATCCGGAGTATTAGAGCTACTAATTTTTTTTTGGACTTCCATACTAAGTAATTAATATAATTTTTTTATATGACTCAAAAGATTAAGGTCTTAATATTTTTATATTCTTTTTATATTTTCTTAATATATATTTCTAGCAGGTTTGTTAAAAATATTAGTTTATCAAATAAAAAAGGCTATATTTAAAAAAATATATATTTTTATTATGAATCTTAAGGAGAGAGGGATTACTGTTGGAGACTTACTAATAATACTAATAATAATCACTTCAACAATACTAATTAAATCAATTAGCAAGGATAAGAAAACAACATTTAACTATAGTAATCAAGAGCAAGTTTCATATAAGAAAAATTATTGTCAAAAATTGATTTGAATAGCCTATAAAAATTATTATTAAAACTATAAATTAAATCATTTAAATATTATTTATCACTTATATAAATTTAAAGAATTCATATTTATCAAACAAGGAGTATATTTATTTTTAAATATTTTAATGAAATGATTTAGAACTTTCCCATTTCAAATTATCCTTTAATTCATTGAAATCATTTGAAATTGAAACTAAGTTCACCATTTGAAGAATTTGAGTTTTATTTAGCCTATTAATAGCAATAAGTTTATTAAGCATTTCTAAAACAGATTTATCATTAATATTCATTGTTTGTATAGAATAACTATGATTCTTCGATTCCTATATCTTATCTTAAAAATCATAAAATTTATTTTTAAAACTTCATAATTTATTTATAGACCAAAATAATAAATATCTAAAAAATCATCAGAAATAAAACTCTTACTTTTAAGTAAAAATCATTAGCTCACTTTCTTATAAATTCGTTTATTGTAAAAAGAAAAAAATGAAAAAAAACTCCAATAAAGAATACTTAAATAGAGATGAAGTAAATGAAATGATTGAATCCGCTTTAAGGAGACACAATAGGAGATCTACAATAATATCAAGTGTACTTGGCTGGATTCTAATTGGAGGTTATTCGTTTGGACTTTTTCAAGCAGTTCAAAATGTCTAATTAATCTTTTATTTAAAGCTGAACTAGCTAGATGATAAATTAATATAAGTCTAAGTATTTATTATGAGGGAATATATTAAGGAAAATCTTACAGTGATAAGAAAATATTTAAAAAAACGAAAAAAATATACATCAAAACTAAATAATGACTCGATAATGGAAGAATTCAAAGAATGGAGCAACGATCCATTACCTGAGAAAGAATCAATTTGGACTTTACCTGACTTAACGAGAAATGAAAGACTAAAAAATTTTTGTCGCTCAATTAAAAAGGAAATAAGATAAGTTTCTAATTACCTAGTTGTATATGATGTACCTTTAAATAAAAATAACCTGCAAATCCAACTATATTCAAAATTATAACGAAAACCCAAGCTCCAATTGGCTGATTAGAATCAAATTTTTTTATTTTAACTTTTTCCTTTAGTCTTTCAATATATTTAACCATAGTAAAAATATTTAAAAGAATATCTTTAATTATAGAGATTTGGATTTAAAGGAATCTTAAATAAAATAAAATTTCTTTTAATTCGCATTTTTATTGTCAACCCTTTTAATGGGATATTTAATTAACTCCTTTTTGAGATTTTTTAAAAGTTTATTGTGATTCAAAATTGTAAATTTCCTAGTAAAGGAATAATGCCATTTCATTGAATTAAAAAAAAACTTGCTAATTCATTATTAATAAAATTATAATACTTATTACGGTCATTCAGACCATACTTAATTTAAATAAGGACAAATTTTTTCATGAGCTTAAGAGTTGGCCAAGAAGCACCAGACTTTAGTGCTACAGCAGTATATGATCAAGAGTTTAAGGAGATTACACTTTCAGGTCTAAGAGGTAAATGGGTAGTTTTATTCTTTTACCCACTAGATTTTACATTTGTATGTCCAACTGAAATCACTGCATTTAGTGATAGGTACCAAGATTTCTCAGCTCTTAATACTGAAATACTTGGGGTATCAGTTGATAGCAAACACTGTCATTTGGCTTGGATACAAACCCCAAGAAATGAAGGTGGAATAGGTGATATTAACTACCCGTTAGTTTCTGACTTAAAAAGAGAAATTTGCCAGGCGTACAATGTTCTTAATGATGATGGAGAGGCCGATAGAGGTTTATTTCTTATCAATCCCGAAGGAGTAGTTATGCATACGACTGTTAACAAGGCTCCTGTAGGTAGAAATGTTGATGAAACGTTAAGGATTCTACAAGGTTATCAATACGTTGCGGCAAACCCAGATGAAGTATGTCCAGCAAACTGGACCCCCGGGGAGAAAACAATGTTAGAGGACCCCAAAGGTAGTAAGGAATATTTTTCTGCGCTATAAATGGATTAGAAAAATTTAAGTAAGTATTGAGTAGTAAATAATTATAAAAAAATAAAAAATAAATATATTCAAAAAAGTGATAACGTCCCCTCTTTGAGGTTTGGGCACGATCCAATCACTTAAATTAGTTTTATATGATATGAAAGACCATGTATAAAAAGAAATTTCTATGGCGACCAGGATAAAAAGATTAATTATATTTAAGTCATCTATACCAAAATATCTATAAATATGAAACTGATCATCAACACTAATATTATTAATTTGAAGATGCCAAAGATATAGAGAAATCAAAATAAAATTTACTAATATAATTTTTTTTAACAAAAACCTAGATTTCTTAAAAATTAATAAAATAGAAATTAAAAATATGAAGAAACTTAACTGTGGAAGATCCGGTTTTGGTACATTATTTCCTTCAAGAAATAAATTAAATATAATATCAAAATTTATATATATATAATCAGCTATTAAGTAAGAGAGAAATAGTAAATTTATTGCTACTAAGAATAATAATCTTTTTCCTTTAATTATTTTTATACTTTGGATTTTGTCATTATTAAATGTATAGTATGTATATTTTTTTAAAGAGTTTAAACAGACAAAAGATGGACATATTGCTCCGCTCAAATAGTAAAGGATTGAATAAAAGGAAATATCATTAATATTGAATGAATACAAATTAAGCCATTGTTTTTGTACAAATGGAAAAATAAGTAAGAATGAAAGTGTAACTAATAACTTTGTTGTATTGTTTTTAATTATCAAGAAAAAAGTTTTTTTTAATTTAAAACAATTAAATCAAACTTTCAACAATTTATAAGTTGTTAATTTAAAAACTTTTTTATCTATAGTTTCTTGATTTAAAAGTATATCAACTAATTTATCAAGTAAGACTCTATTTTTTTTCAAGATTTTTATTGAATTATTTAATGATATTTTAGAAATATTTATGATTTCATTATCTATTCTAGAACTAGTATTTTCTGCTATGAGAGGCTTTCTTCTAAATAATCCATCTCCTAAATATATTTCATTATTATCAGAATCCAATGAAATTGGACCAATCATGGAAAATCCATATCTTGTAACCATTTCCCTTACGATATTTGTTGCATAAGAGATATCATTTAAGGAGCATTGTGTAATTTCATTTTCACCAAAAACTATCGTTTCTGCTGCTCTTCCAGCTAGAGCAATTTCAATTTTTGAAAATAATAATTTTTTTGAAATCAGGCCACTAGAAATTACATCTTCGTCAGGGCAGATTTTTGTATATCCTCCTATAGATCCAGATCTAGGTAAGATCGTAATTTTATCTACTGATTCAATTCCATTTCTCACAGCAGATACAATCGCTCTGCCGACCTCGTTATAAGCAATAATTTTTTTCATATTTGGGGAAGTTATTAATGAACTCCTCAGGCCGATCGTAATTTTATCAAGGGCATTTTCTATATGATGATCACTGATTAATTTAGATTCATCTCTGGCACAGTGAATAGCGCTCTCGTTCATCAAATTTGCTAGATCTGCTCCCGAAAATCCAACTGTTCTAGAAGCCCAATATCGTAAGTCAACTTCGCTTGAAAGTGGTTTGGAAAGTGAATGAACTGAAAGAATTTTTTTTCTTCCATCTAAATCTGGAAGCATTACCTCAATTTTTCTATCAAATCTACCTGGTCTTAATAATGCTGCATCCAAAATATCTGGTCTATTTGTTGCAGCTAAAACAATAATCCCAGAATTATCAGCAAAACCATCTAATTCAGTTAGAAGCTGATTAAGGGTTTGTTCTCTTTCATCATTTCCACCTCCGATCCCAGACCCTCTTTGCCTACCAATGGAATCAATTTCATCAATGAAAATTATACAAGGTGATTTTTCCTTAGCTTTTGAGAATAGATCACGAACTCGGCTAGCTCCAACACCGACAAAAAGTTCTACAAACTCTGATGCCGATATTGAGAGAAAAGGTACTCCTGATTCACCAGCAATAGCTTTAGCTAATAATGTTTTACCTGTTCCTGGTGGGCCTATTAGAAGAACTCCTTTAGGAACTTTTGCTCCAAGATTTTCAAATTTCTTTGGTTCTTTCAAAAATGTTATAACCTCTTTTAATTCCTCAGCGGCTTCAGGGACGCCAGCTACGTCATCGAATCTTGTTTCTACATCATCAATAGTTACAAATTTAGCTTGATTTTTGGTAAATCCAAAAGCTCTGGAAGCCAATTTTGATGTACTCCTCAAGATTAAGACTATTGCTAATATAAAAATCAAGAAAAGACTTATTGAAGCAAATGAATTAGCAGCTGAGGCTTCTTTTCTACTATTGTTAATAGTTAGATCTACCTTATTTTCAGTGGCCTTTTTAAGGATTAATTGATCGTTGTAAAGGATAGGTATTTTAAATTTATCGCCATTTTTATACAGAACATCAATTTCTCTCTGCCTAGGATAAAAAAATATTGATTCTATTTTCCCCGTCTCTATATCTTCTAGAAGATCCGAATAACTTGATTTAGAATCTGAATAAGAGAATTTTGATCTAAACACTAATCTTTATAAGTGATTAATAAAGCATATATGCTTATTTAAAAAATTGAGGTATATAAACAAAATATACTCAAAAGTTTTGGAGATAACCAGTTAAAGGTTATATTATTATATGGTAATAAAGAAACAGTATGGCTGTACCTAAGAAGAAAAAATCAAAGAGCAAAAGGAACCAAAGGCATGCTGTTTGGAAAGGGAAAGCTGCAATAGCTGCTCAAAAAGCTATATCTTTAGGTAAATCAGTTTTAACTGGGAAAGCCCAAGGATTTGTTTATCCTATTGAAGAGGAAGAAGAAGAATAGCTTTTAAGACCCTAATTTAAATGCTTCAAGTATAATTGCATAAATTGCACCAATTCGTATTTTATCAACTACGGTCCATAAATAATAAAACTTGGAACTTGCAGCAGGTTTAATTCTTATAATAATTTCAATAAAAACAATAATTATTGGAACCATTATCAACTCATTTTTTCCTTCAGATATAAATTTCGTAATAAAATTTGCGAACAAAAAATAACCTGTCAAAACAGAAATTAGACCAATAGATTTTGTTCTCCAAGTATCACTCAGAAAACCAAAAAATAATTTATTCAACTGGTAGGTAATTCTTGAAAAATTAGTTTTTTGCATTCCTAAAAGACATTAAATAATCACTTAAAAAGTTATAGTCAACATATGATTTTTTTAGTTTAGGGCCTTTAATTACATTTGCCACATTATTCTCATCACCAAGACTGTCTAAAATACAATCTAATTTAATATTTTCCTCAAGATCAATTTGGATATTTGAAGGAACAAAAATTGTAGGCAAGTTAGCTGCCAAGGAAGATTTCAATCCTTGATTGGAGTCTTCAAAAACAATTGATTTGTTTTTGTTTATACCACTTAATTGGATTGCCTTTAAATATGGTAATGGATTTGGTTTCTTTAATTCAACGTCTTCACTTGAAATAATGAACTCAAAAGGGTTGAAGCCATTAAAAAGATGTTCAACAAGTAAATTGACTTGAATTCTTGAACTTGAAGTAACAATAAATTGTCTTACTTTTTTTTTATGTAATTCATTTATTAACCTGAAAACGCCAGTTTTTAATCTAACGCAATTCTTTTTTATAATTTCCAAATAATGAAACTGCTTTGTTTCATGAATTTTGAGAATTAAATCTTCTGAGAAATCATCATTATTAGATTTAGCGTAATAAGAAATCCTATTTTTGCCCCCATTTATCTTCAGAAGTTTTATATATTTATTACTGTCCCAATTCCAATTAATACCAAGGTCATTGAAAGCATTATTAAAAGCAGGTAAATGGGCCTCTAATTCAGTATTTGCTATGGTACCATCTAAATCCCAATAAACGCCCTCAAGATAAGTCACCAAAAAGAATTTCTTTATTTACGGTAAAATACAAGAGCTATTATTGCTGGTCCTGCTAACGCAACTACAGCCAAAGGAATAAGTGTTGCCATGATTAATGAATATGTTTTGTGATACTATTTTTACAAATAAATGACGAAACTGTACTAATACGTTACAAGATTGAATTAAATCATGAAATCATGGACATGTATAGAAAATTGTGGGGCTTGTTGTAAATTCGACTTGAACGAAAGAAGCGATTTGGCTGACAAACTTAACAAAGAAGATATAGCTTTGATAAATTCTATGACTTCTAGAGACGGTTGGTGTAAAAATCTAGACAGAGAAAATAAAAAATGCTTAATTTATGAAACCAGACCACATTTTTGCCGGGTAAATGAATTTTCAACTAAATTTAAGGGATATTTGAAATCTGGTGACAAATTTTTAATAGATTGCTGCAAACAACATATTTCATCAAATTATGGATACCAAAGTAAAGAGATGAAAACTTTTAGAATTGCTGTTTCAGGAAAATGAATAGTAAATTAGAAAAAAAAGAAAACAATTTAGAAAAAAGTTTTTTTTCTATATTTATAACGACTTTTACAACAATTTTCATTGCTGAACTTGGCGATAAAACTCAAATAGCCACATTAATGCTTTCT
The DNA here is from genome assembly GCA_003280575.1 of Prochlorococcus sp. AG-355-P07. Lineage (GTDB taxonomy): Bacteria > Cyanobacteriota > Cyanobacteriia > PCC-6307 > Cyanobiaceae > Prochlorococcus_A. Next base: position 46,424 of record QCEN01000007.1, read on the forward strand.
GCTGAATCGGGCAGGCCAATAATTGTTTTTCTTGGAAGCTCTCTCGCATTAATAAGCTCTAGCATAGTAGGAGTTCTTATTGGTAAATGGGTATCAAAAAAAATATCTCCTAGCAATTTTGCTTTATCTACTGGTACTTTAATGATATTGATAAGTATATTTTTAGCTTATGAAACTTTCAAAAATTATTTATAAATGGTTTTAAGTTTATTACTATCAACATTTCTAACCGTTTTCATAGCTGAATTAGGAGACAAAACTCAACTAGCTACTTTAACGATAAGCGGCACTTCAAATAAACCATTTGCAGTTTTTCTAGGATCCTCTTCAGCTCTTGTTTTTGCAAGTTTACTTGGAGCTTTGACTGGCGGATCTATTTCAAGTTTTCTCCCCGAAGTAGTTCTTAAGTCAATAGCCTCTATTACATTTTTTATCATTGGTATAAGGCTTTTTATCAACTCTTTCACCATCGAAAAAGAAGAAAAAGAAGAGAAAGAAAATAATTAGTTTTAAGCTTGGATAATAAGGTGTAATAATGAAGTGTATACACCTAAATTAATTTATAATTTCATTTTGATCATGTTCACATCATCTTCAATAATTGATAATCTTAATCAGTCAGAAGGGTTAGAATATAAAAAATTATGCAGATTGTTAAAAATAACAAAGAAATCTGATAGGGATAAATTAGATATTGCTTTAACAGCTCTAGAAAAACTTGAAATAATTAATAAAAATGAAAATGATGAATATACCTGCATAAAAGATAGTGATCATCTTGTCGCCAAAATAAGATGTAGTAGCAAAGGCTATTGCTTTGCTGTGAGAGGAAAAGACAAAGAAGATATTTACATTAAAGAAAATCTTCTTAATTATGCATGGAATGGAGATAAAGTTTTAGTAAGGATAATAAAAGAGGGTTATAGAAGAAGATCTCCTGAGGGAATAGTTGATTGTATTCTTGAAAGATCAAATCAAATACTTCTTTCTAAGGTTGAAATAATAAATAATGATGTATATGCAATCCCAATTGACGACAGGATACTTTCTAAAATTAAACTTCCAAAAGAGAATAAAAAATACACTTTCAATCCAGACAATAAGAATATAGTAAAAGTTGAGATTGATAGATTTCCCATAGGTCAAGAAGAGGGACTAGGTCACGTGATCCAAGAACTAAAACTAAACAATAATGAGGAATATGATACAGACTTTGTTTTATCTAAAAGCAATATCGCCAAATCATACAATTTAAATCATATTGAATCAAAAAAAATAGAAAAAAGGGAGAGGATAGACCTTACAGATAAAAACTCTTATTTATTTAAAAGCTGGAATTCTAATAATTCTCCAATGCTCCCAATGATTCAAATAGAGAAGGGAAAAAATAAAAGTACTAAATTGTGGATACATACAAATAATCTTGCAGAAAGAGTAGATCTAAATAGTAAAAAATCTCTAGAAATATTATTAAAAAGTTTTGAATCATTACCCTTATTAAATGATTGGGAAAACTACCTCAGTGAAGCCATAAGAAATGAATCTGAATTTAAATTTCGTGAAAAGAGTGAAGCGATAAGCCTTTGTGTACATTTAAATAGTGATAATGAAATAATTGATTGGTCATTTCATCTTACTTTAGTAAAGTGCTCTCTTATTGTTGGAAGTGATCATACTTACGCGCTTCTATCTAGAAAAAGTAAATCAAGAATAACCTCTCGGGTATTAAAACCCATAAAGGAATATATTGAAGATTTGGATAAAATACTGGAAATTTCATTTTCATTTAGGCAAAAACATCTTTTGGAGGGTAAGGTTGAAATTCCTGCTCCACTCAACAAAATACAAGTACTAGAAGAATTTTTTGTTCACAATCCAGCTGAACATTCAAAAGGATATTTTGAATCATTAAACAGAGAAGATTGCCAAACTTTTCTTTCACCAATACTATATGAGGCTAATTTAATATGGTTCAAACATTCAAATAAATATGGCTTAAAAAGTGCAGGATACATCTCAAAGGGAATAGATTACGTTAATGCAAATGAAATCATCAAATATTCAGAATTTATTGAAAATGATATAGAGCTTAATGAAGATGGCAATTTAACATTTAGTCAAATAATTAAATTATGCGGCGATGATAATAAAAAAAGAATCTTACATAAACTTCTAATTAATGAATTTAAGGACAACGAAATAAGGTTGATATCTAAAAATCCTGATAATGATGAATCAGAAAAATTATTTATTTCACCATGGACAATTCCTGGGTTTGACTTCACTAATCTTATAAACCAGTATTGTATTTTTAATATGATAATAAATGGAAAGAAATCACAGAAAAATAATATTAATACAATCAATATATCGGAAAGTAAGTCATTAGACTTAGTAACTTGGGATATATTTAATTCATCAATATCAAAGAATCTAGAAACATTATTTAATAAGTTTGTAATAGATAAACATAATGAATTCAAGTACAAAGTTAACCAATATAAATCTAATATGATAAGTATAAAAAAAGTTAGAAAAGCAGAAAAGTTACTAGGTAATATTTATAGTGGTTTTATATTATCAGTCCAAACATATGGTTTCTTTGTTGAAATATCAGAACTAAATGTAGAGGGTTTAGTACATGTAAGCACTCTTAATAATGATTGGTACGAATATAGATCAAGGCAAAATCTATTGATTGGAAGAAAATCTAAAAAATCATATAAAGTTGGAGATGCAATAGAAGTTAAAATCATAAAAGTAGATATTCTTAAATATCAAATTGATTTAGAGTTAACCTAAATCAATTCTTACAAATAATATTATGGAAATATTAATCAAAAATTTTTAAAATAAAATTTTAAAATTATGTTTAAGAAAAAATATTTATTATTAACTCTTTTTTTTATAATAATTTTTCAAATTTTATTATATACAAATAATAATCAGAAGACTTCATTTAGATACTTTAAATGGACTCTCCAAGAAGTGAGTATAGGTAAGTTAATAAGTATTTCATTTTTTTCTGGTTTATTTGTAAGCACCTTATTGAATACAACAATTAATAGTACTAGTTTCAGAAATAAAACATTTGAAAATGTGGAAGATGATTTCGTATCTGAAAACAATGAGGAAAATATGGAATCAAATGTTGAGGTACCGCCACAAAGAGACATAAGAGAAACTCAACCAACAATTTCTGTTAACTATAGAGTAGTCAAAAATATGGATGACAATAATTTAAAAAAAGATCGAAATTATTCAAATAATACTGATGATAAAGATGACTGGGATAATGGCGATAATGATTGGTAGAAAAATAGATTATTTAGATAAAAAATGATTTTTTAATTTATAATGTATAAAAGTAGTTTTTCTTATGGAAGAAAATTTAGACATAAATAATAAAGTTAATAATGAAAATTCTGACAACATAACTAAATCAAACTTTGAAGAAATAAAAGAACCGAAATCAGAAAAAGATACAAACACGGCTCTAAATAATGGCAATTCTCAAAGTAATTCTGTTTCTAAAGTCAATTTAAAAAATGAAATTGACACTTCTGTCAAGCCTGTCACTAAACCAATAAAGGAACTTCCAATAGAGAAAAAGCCTTTCCAAGAATTTATCAACATTCATTTAATTCCTGCTCTTATAGAGGAAATTAATCTAAGAGGACTAAAAGTAAACAATATTAATCTCACTAACACAAATAGACCTATTGCTGGAGATAAATGTTGGGTGATAGATTGTGAAATTAAAGATACATGTAACTTTTGGTTATCCTTTCAGAAAGAGGACATTAGTTCATTAAAAAGTATTTCTTTATCTAAACCAAATCAGAAACCTAGCATTATTGAATCATTCCTTATTGATGAGAAAAGAATAACCCTTAAATTAATTATTTCAAGAATATTTCAGAGATTAAATGGACAAAAATTGATAGGAGTTAATTAAATAAAGAATAACACCAAGTTAACTTTTCCCTCGAAAATACAAATAATGGTAAATAATAGTATTAACAAAACAGTTAAAGATGTCTCAATCAACTATTGAATCTACAAATAAAAAAGAAATAAATAAAGGAAAAACTCCAGCAAAGGAAACAATTTTGTCTCCAAGGTTTTATACAACAGACTTTGAGGCAATGGAAAATATGGATTTATCAATAAATGAGGAGGAATTAGAAGCGATATGTGAGGAATTTAGGAAAGACTACAATAGGCACCATTTTGTAAGAAATAATGAATTTGAAGGAGCTGCTGAAAAGTTAGATCCTGAGACGAGAGAACTTTTTGTTGATTTTCTGGAGGGGAGTTGTACCTCAGAATTTTCAGGTTTTTTACTTTATAAGGAGCTAAGCAAAAGGATTAAAGATAAAAACCCTCTTCTTGCTGAATGTTTTGCTCATATGGCCAGAGACGAAGCTAGACATGCAGGTTTCTTGAATAAATCCATGAGTGATTTTGGATTACAGTTAGATTTAGGTTTTTTAACAGCTAATAAAGATTACACCTATTTTCCACCAAGAAGTATTTTTTATGCCACTTATTTATCTGAAAAAATTGGCTATTGGAGATACATCGCAATTTATAGGCATCTTGAAAAAAATCCAGATAGCAAGATTTTTCCACTATTTAACTACTTTGAAAATTGGTGTCAAGATGAAAATAGACATGGGGATTTCTTTGATGCACTGATGAAAGCACAGCCACGTACTGTTAAATCTTTAAGTCAAAAAATTACCATAGGGGGCTCTACCTTTACAAACCCACTATTTGACTACTTTCATAGATTTAGATATTTTTTAAATAATCTTCCAATTACATCAAGGCTATGGTCAAGATTCTTTCTACTAGCTGTATTTGCAACTATGTATGCAAGGGATTTGGGAATAAAAAAAGATTTCTACAGTTCATTAGGTTTAGAGGCCAGAGATTACGACCAGTTTGTTATTAATAAAACGAATGAAACTGCAGCTAGAGTTTTCCCTGTAGTAATGGACGTTTATGATAAATCTTTTTATGGAAGATTAGATAAAATAGTAGAGAATAACAAGGTTCTTTCCAATATTGCAAGCAGTAATGGAAATAAAGTATCTAAAACTTTTAAAAAATTACCTAAATATTTATCAAACGGTTACCAGTTATTAAGACTATACTTATTAAAACCTCTTGATAGTAAAGATTTCCAACCTTCAATCAGATAATCTTACATACAGAGAAGATTTATAAATTCAAATGCTTTCGTCACAAATCAAATCAAATGAAATAGTTTTTGGTAGTTGCAATAAAGATTTATTAGAAGAAATAATTTTCTACGGTATTGGACTTGGCGCTGATTTTGTAGAAATATTTATAGAGAATACCGACAATTCAAGTGTGCTAGCTGAAGAAGATTTTATTACAAGTGTAAGTCCATCATTTGGGAAGGGTGCTGGTATTAGAATATTCAAAGAAAAAAAGGATGGATTTGTAAGTACAAATGATTTAACAAAGCATGGCTTGATGAGATCGGTAACTCAGGCTATTGAGATGTTAGATATAGTACATAACAAAAAAAGAGAAGTTTTTAATGGTTTAAATAAACTTAGGGACTATAGTTCATACAAGAAAAAATGGATTAATGAAGTACCATCGATTCATGAGATAAGTGAAAAGCTATTAGTAAGCACAAAGTCTCTAAAAAAAAATAATAAAGTAATAACTAGAAAAGGTAGTTACTCAAGAAATCTGCAAGAAGTAATTATAGCCTCAAGCGACGGAACCTATGTCTCAGATATTAGGTTGCATCAAACAGTTGGTCTCAACGTAATTGCTACTGATGCCCAATATAGATCTAGTGGAAGTAGAAGATTTGGATCGTCAGGAATGCCTAATGAATTCAGATTATGGGATCACGAAAAAGCAGCTAATGAGGTGTTTGAAAGCTCAATGAACATGTTGTATGCAGATTATGTTGATGCGGGACAAATGCCTGTTGTATTGGCTAATAAATTTGGTGGCGTTATATTCCACGAAGCCTGCGGTCATCTACTTGAAACTACTCAAATAGAGAGAGGAACAACACCATTTGACAATAAATTGAATGAAAAAATTGCACATGAATCTGTAACAGCTATAGATGAAGGAATTTCAGAAGGATCCTTTGGTTCATTATCAGTAGATGATGAAGGTATGGAACCCGAAAAATCAGTTCTTATAAAAGATGGGATTTTAAAAAAATTCATATCCGACAGGGCAGGTGAATTAAGAACTGGCCATAAAAGAACTGGAAGTGGAAGAAGACAAAATTACTCTTTTGCTGCAGCTTCACGAATGAGAAATACATATATAGCTAAAGGTGAGCACTCGAAAGAGGATTTAATCAATAGTATTAGTGATGGTCTTTACTGCAAATCAATGGGTGGTGGCAGTGTAGGTGCTACAGGACAATTTAATTTTGCGGTAGAAGAAGGATATCTTATTAAAAATGGAAAATTAACTAATCCAGTAAAGGGAGCAACTTTGATTGGTGAGGCTAAAGAAGTTATGACAAAAATATCAATGTGCGGGAATGACCTCGAATTAGCTCCTGGATTCTGTGGATCCATCAGTGGGAGTGTCAACGTAACTGTTGGCCAACCTCATATAAAGGTTGATTCAATCACTGTTGGCGGAAGATAGGATATGAATTCAAAAGAAATAACAACTCAAATCTCTGAAGCTGCAGATTCTCTAAATCTTAAAAAATGGGATTATGGTGCAAGCCTTTCTAATGATTATTCTGTGCAAGTAGATAAAGGTGAGGCTAAACAACTTAAGGCATCACAAAAGCAAATTTTAACTATAAGAGTTTGGAACGAATCTAATTTAGTTGGTATTACAACAACTAGTGATATCAGTGAATCTGGTATTAAAAAAGCTCTAAATCAAGCAAACATTGCATCTGATTTTGGCAACAAGAATGAAAGAACAGAATTCTCACCACTAGCCAAGGTTCCTATTGAAGTTAAGGACTCAAAAAAAAGAAATCCTGTTGGAATAAAGAAATTACTTACGCTTTTAAGAGAAGCAGAAGTAAGATTATTAGAAAGCCATGAATCCATAAAATCTGTTCCGTATAATGGTTTATCTGAGAGTTTTTATGAGAGAGTTTATGCAAATAGTGATGGTGCATTTAGGAGTCATACCAAAAGTCAAGCTGCACTTTATTTATATGCAAGAGCAGAAGAAAAAAATAAGAAGCCTCGTAGCTCAGGTTCTGTAAAACTTGGATATGGAGTTGAAGATATAGATATAGAGTCGTGTATTAAAGACGCTTCTAATAAAACAATTTCTCATTTAAATTATTCATCTATTAAAACTGATAAATATTTAATATGTTTTTCCCCAGAGTCTTTTTTAACGATCATTAATGCCTTTAGTTCTATGTTTAATGCTAGAAGCATTTTAGATGGAGTTAGCTTATCTAATAAAAATTCTATTGGAGAGAAACTATCTACAGAAGCACTTAATATTTATGATGATGGTCTTCACGTAAAAAATATTTCTTCATCACCATTTGATGGAGAGGGAACTCCTACTAAAAGACTATGTTTAATTAACAAAGGGAGACTTAGAAATTTTATACATTCTGAATCAACTGCAAGAATATTTAAAACAACCCCCACAGGCCACGCTGGACTAGGATCAAAAGTCTCAGTATCTCCTGATTGGATAGTAGTTGAGAAATCAGAGAAAAACTCAGATCTAAAAACATTATTAGATCATTCTACTTACAAGGGAGAATTTGTTTATATTGAAGAATTAAATGCAATCCATGCAGGTGTTAGAGCAAGTCAAGGTTCATTTTCTCTTCCATTTGATGGATGGCTCTACAAAAACGGTGAAAAAATCTCAATAGAATCTGCCACCGTAGCAGGCGATATCAAATATCTTTTGAAAAATATAGTAAATATTGAATCAAGACAGGAGGTAACAACAAGTGGAATTTCTCCACATATATGGGTAAATGAATTATCAATAACTGGTGACGGGTGAAAATTATATTCTGGGGAACACCTGAATATTCAATTCCGAGTCTTGATATTTTTATTAAATCTAAGCACGAGGTAATTGCAGTAGTTAGCCAACCGGATAAGAAAAGATCTAGGGGAAATAAATTAATATCTTCACCTGTTAAAAGCTTTGCTGAGCAAGAATCTATAAAAATTTATACTCCAGATAAAATTAGGGGCAATAATGATTTTATAAATGAACTTAAATTACTTTCTTGTGATTTATTTATTGTTATAGCTTATGGGAAAATTTTACCCATAGAGATATTGAAAATCCCTAAATATGGTTGTTGGAACGCACATGCTTCATTACTTCCAAGATGGCGTGGTGCTGCCCCAATTCAATGGTCCCTAATAAAAGGCGATGAATTTACCGGTATAGGAATTATGAAAATGAATGAAGGACTAGATACTGGCGACATATTGTTGGAAGAAAAAATTAAAATCGATAATAACGATAATTTAAATACACTATCGGAAAAACTTAGTATTTTATCGGCAAAATTATTTTTAAATGCTACATCTTTAATCGAAGAAAATATTAATAAAAATAATAATTCTCAATTAACAAAACAAAATACTCTTGGAAGAGAAATTACTTATGCAAGAATGATTGAAAAATCAGACTTTAAAGTTGATTGGAGTAATGAGGCAATAAAAATTTCTAGACAAATTAAAGCCTTATACCCAAGAGCAAATACAACTTTTAGAGGTAAGAACCTAAAAATACTTAAAATCAAAGTCTTGAGTAGTGATGAAATTAAAAATGAAAAATACCTATTCATGAGCAATTATTCAAAAGCAGGCATCATCCTTGCTGTCATAAAAAATGAAGGAATAATAATTTCAACTAAAACTGATCCTATTATTTTGTTGGAAGCAAAACTTGAAGGCAAAAACATTTCTAGCAAAGAGAAATTGATACAACAGTTAAAGCCATCAGTAGGTGAATATCTCTCAGATTAAGTTTTTGATTCTTTTTTAGAGAATCCCCAAATAAAAGCAAAAAGAATCAAAATATAAAAATAATAGTCTGGAAGAATAGATTCTTCAATTAACGTATTTAGTAGAAGTTTAATCCCAACGATTAAAATAGCTACGTAACCCGCTGTTTCTAATCTGGAAAATATATCCAGAAGTTTTAGAAAAATCCCTGATGTAAATCTTAAGGCTAATACTCCAATTACTGCACCAAATATAATTAATATGTATTGATCGCTGATAGCTACTGCAGTAGTAATGCTGTCTATGGAAAATGCAAAATCAGTAATTGAAAGAAGCGCTACAACCCTCAAGAACCTAAAATTATTATTATTTTTCGTCTCATTTTCAGCGTTTTCTTGATCTGGATTAAAAAAAACATTAGAGAAGAATAAATATATTAAATAAAAACCAGCAAAAACCCTAATAAGAATAAACTTTAGAAGAACGTTAGATAATATGATGAGAATAATTCTGAATAATAAAGATATCGTTATACCAATATTTAAGGCTCTTGACCTTAATTCTGAACTGTCGAGGGATTTAGTAAGAGAAGCAAGTGCGACAGCATTATCTGCCGATAATAATAATTCTAAAGCAATTAATATTGGTAAAAGTGTAAAGATTTCGTACCAACTGTCTACCTGATCTAGTGTTGGTATAAAAGAATTTATTGCGGCTGAATCCATCAAATATTATTCACAATCGGTATAAAATCTAATATAATGTATCGGATATTTGTAATCAAGATTGATAAATATAAATGAGTTTAAATACTTTAATTGATTATATTTCGAACTCACAAATTACTTCTGAATTAATAAAAAGAATTTCAAAAAATAATGAATTAAATATTGTTGGTTCAAGTAGATATGCAAAATCAATAATCTTAGATAGCATCGCAAAAAAAGAAGAAAAAAATATATTATTAATTTGTCCTAATGTAGAAATTGCCTACAAATGGATTGGTTATTTTGAAAGTATAAATGATAAAGAAGTTTTATATTATCCTCCAACAGAACATTTACCATACTCATCAATTAACAAATCAAAAGAGATTGAATTTAGTCAGCTTACTGTTTTATCTAAATTAATAAAAAAAGAAAAAAAGGAACTTAATATTGTTATATCAACAGAGAAATCACTGCAACCTCATCTATTAAGTAAAAACATATTAATTGAAAACAAGTTAGATTTACAAAAAGGGGGGCAATTTGAGATCAAAGAATTAGCAAATAAACTTACTTTGCTAGGTTATAAAAAGGAAAATGTAACTACAACAGAGGGATTCTGGAGTAGGAGAGGGGAAATAATAGATATTTATCCTGTCAATAATGAATTTCCTATAAGATTAGAATTTTTTGATAATGTAATTGAGAAAATAAGAGAATATGATCCACATACACAAAAAACATTAGAAAATATTAATAATATTGAAATAATACAAGCTGGATTTGATTTACTAATAAAAGATAAGCTAAATAATTTATCTAAGAACAGTAATTTTATTTCAGAAGATACAAATAAAAATAATCTTGATCGTTATTTAGGAATAATTGAAGAAGAGCCCTCAAATATAATAGATTTTATAAATAAAGAAACAATTCTTGTAATTGATGAATTAGAAGATTGTAAAAAATTTGCGAATAATTGGTATCTAGATTCAGAAAGTAATTTTGATAATTGTGCTTATGAATTAAATGAGAATCTAAGAAATAATGATATTAATTTAGAGACCAAACCTAATTTGCATTTAAAGTTTGACGAAATAATAAATTCACTGGGAAACTTTAATTTAATAAAATTTTATGAATTTGAATCTAAAGTCAATATTGATAATAGGTTTTTATTAAACGATCAAAGAATAAATTCATACTCAAAAAATATAGGAAAATTATCTGCAGATATAAATAAAAATATCAAAAATAAAGAAAAAGTATGGATATTATCAGCACAGCCATTGAGAACAAGGACTTTACTTTTTGAGCACGAATGTAATGCAAACTTCTTAAGCAATCCTAATGATAATGATGAAGCATTTAAGTCAATTAATAATTCACTACCTTTAATTATAAAAAATAAGAACAATTATGAAATTGAAGGTTTTTTTCTTCCGATATGGAAAGTTGTCCTCATAACTGATAAAGAATTATTTTCACAACAATCTCTTTTTAATAATGTTTTCATAAGAAGAAAAAAAAGAAGTGCCAATTCAAATATAAATGTCAATAAGATTAATCCAGGTGATTTTATAGTTCATAAAAATCATGGAATAGGTAAATTTTTAAAAATAGAAAAAATAAATATAACTGGTGATTCAAGAGATTATTTAGTTATTCAATATCAAGATGGGAAGATAAGTGTTGCAGCTGATCAACTTGGAAGTGTTAACAGATATAGATCAAGTGGAAAAATAAAACCGAAAATAAATACTTAAATTTAAACAAAATCAAACTCAATTTAGTAATTGTATTATTTTTATTAAAAAGATTAAAAATTGTATTAACATCTCTCCAACAACTATTTAGACCCTGACCACCAACAGGATGAAATGTATGAAAAGCATCACCTACAAAAACAAATTTTTTAAAATTTAAAACTGCTAAATTCAAGGATAATGAAACTGGAAAAATATTCAATTCGCCAATTATTTGATCTAATTTAAATTCATCAGGCAATATAGTTGATAAATTATCCATCAAGAAATTCTTATCAGAATTCAATCTTTCAATAGACTTAAATGTACTGGAAGTCCAAATTACTTGATATAAGTTTTTTTCTAAAGGTAATAATGCAAGTGGGCCTTCTTTTCTAAAAATTTCATAAGCACGCTTTTCAGAATTACCTCTAAGAGAAACCTTAAACGTTAAACAAGACTGATTATAAGATTTTTTTATAGCTACAAAATCTAGTAATTTTTTATCAAGAGAGTTTGCTCCACAAGAAAAGAATTCATAATCAAATGAAATTTTTTTACCTAACAATTTTTGTGATGTCATGAAAAAAATATTTTCATAATTATTAATCTCTTGAAAAAATATATTCATGAGATCTGAATGTTTAACAACCCAGCCAATATTTTTAGCAGAACTTATATCATCATCTAAATCAAAGATTGTTAGCTTAGTAAAAGCCGAAGTTACACTATCTGATATTGAGAGGGTATCAAAGCCAAATAAATATGGTTCTAATTTATCCCAAAGTCTGAATTTAGATAATATTTTTCTTGTTGAGTGAGTAATTGCATAAGTTTTATCTTTATCAATTATTCTATTTTTTGACATTAAATCAATTAAAAAAATATTGCAATTAAATTTTGAAAGCGCAATTGAAAGAAGCAGACCAGTTGGTCCGGAGCCAACAATTTTAAAATTATATGTATTTTTCATCAGGTAATATTGATATTATCTATCTAATAAGTATATATAGCAAATTTCCTCAAATGCTGGTCTCAATAAATAAGGGTACTCACCTACCCACAAATTAATTTCAGGCAACCAAGCATCAGTAAAATAAAAATCTCTGTCAAAATTTCGATTATTAGACGTTAATAAACACCTTATATTCGAACCTACTCGAATTTGACTATGCATATTTTCCATAGGGAAACTTAAATTACCTAGATAACCATCTTCATCTTCCATTTCAAGCACTAACCAAGTCCTTTTATTTTCGATCAGCTCTAATCGACCTTGCCTATTGGATTGTTCTCTAGAACTCTCAATCTTTTCTGTTTTATAAATATCTGATACGTATCCATCAAATATAGAAAAAAATTTATATTTTCTAATTTGCAAATTCTTTCTACTTGATTCAAGAATTGGACCCCAAATGATATATAAGAAGAAAGCAACACATAGTAATAACCAAAAATTATTTGTTTGATCTCCTGTTGAACTAATAATTAATGTGATAAAACCTCCGATTGAAGAAATTATTACTCTTTGTAGAATTTTTTTTGGATTACCCAATGCATATTTAAATTGACTTCCTGTACCAACTGCAGGAATAAGTTTTGAAATTTGATTCGATTTAATAGGAATTAGCATTTTAAAAAATCAATTTTTCAAGTCCATAAACTAAAAATTCATAATTACCTATTTTTTTAATAGCCTGCAAAACACCTGGCATATATGCCTTTCTATCAATAGTGTCATGCTTAATTGTATAAGTTTCACCAGGTGATCCCATAATTACTAACTGATGGGCTAATAATCCTGGCAATCTTACTGAATGAATATTTATTCCTGAATCTCTTACTCCGCCGCGGACACCCTTCAACGATTCAAACTCTTTTACCAAATTTGGATTGAATTTCTTTAAACTTTCTTCAATCATTTCAGCGGTTTTTATACAAGTTCCACTAGGTGAATCTGCTTTTTGGTTGTGATGCATTTCAATTAATTCAATATTGTCATAGAATCTTGCAGCCACAGATGCTGCCTGCTGAAGAAGAACCATGCCAACTGAAAAATTAGGTATTATTGCGCAACCGGTAGATGCTTTCTGAGCAAAAACTGATAAATCTTTTATTTGTGAGGGAGTAAGACCTGTGGTCCCAACGACTGGTGAAATACCATAAGCGATAGATGCTCTAGTATTTTCATATACAGAATCAGGATGAGTAAAATCAACGAGGACAGGTTTGATATTTTCATTTCTGTAATTTTGACTAACAGAACATAAAGTTCCTTCAAAATCATTTGAAACAAGAACATCACAATATTTTACCTTCAATAATTCAGAAATATTTGAGCCATTGTTCTTTTCGTTTATGTCAATTGCCGCCACAAGTTCACAATCTGCAGAATTTAATACAGTATTCACAACTTCGCTTCCCATTCTGCCTAAAGCTCCGGATACAAGTACTGGTATAGGTTTTTTAGAATTTTCAATCATTTTTGTAAAAAATTTTTTTTTAAATGATGTTACACGCTATTTATATTGCACACAATAACGTCTTTTCATTCGTAGGCTGGTAAAAATACTTAAATAAAATCAATGTTTACGCAGGTCCGCTCAGCAAACCGCAGAGTATCTCCTGTTGAGGATAACAAACACAAAGTTGTAATAAAAGCAGTTTATGTTGTCCTTGAGCCACAATACCAAAATTCCTTAACGGAAGCAGCAAAGTCAATAAACGAGATGAATGGATCAATAGGTATAGACCTCAGCGGCTATCTTATTGAAGAACTTAGAAATGAAAGTAATTTTGAGGATTTTAAAGAAGATATAGCTAATGCAGATATATTTGTTGCTTCCCTCATTTTCATAGAAGATCTTGCTCAAAAGGTTGTTGATGCTGTTTCTCCGTACAAAGATAATCTCAAAGCTTCAATAATCTTCCCCTCGATGCCAGAGGTAATGAGATTAAATAAATTAGGTTCATTTAGTATGGCCCAACTTGGTCAATCTAAAAGTATTATTGGAGATTTAATAAAAAAGAAAAAGGAATCTGATGGTGCAAGCTTCCAAGATTCAATGTTGAAATTATTAAATACACTACCTTCAATACTTAAATATCTACCAGTAGAAAAAGCTCAAGATGCTAGAACATTCATTCTGAGTTTTCAGTATTGGCTAGGTGGTACGACTGAGAACCTAAAAAATTTCTTGTTAATGATTTCTGAAAAGTACGCTGTTTCAGAGAATATAAAAGATCAAATAGAAGAATTTAAAATACAAGACCCTGAGACTTTCCCAGATCTAGGAATTTGGCATCCTTTAGCTCCTTGTATGTTTGAAAGTCTGAAAGAATATCAAAATTGGGAAAATAACAGGACTGATATAAATCCAAAGGGTGACAAAACACCCACAATTGGATTAGTACTTCAAAGAAGTCATATAGTTACTGGAGATGATGCTCATTATGTTGCTGTTATTCAAGAATTGGAATATAGAGGAGCAAGAGTTCTTCCTATTTTCTGTGGTGGTCTAGATTTTTCTAAACCAGTTAACGAATTCTATTATGATTCAATCAATAAAGATCTCCCTATAGTAGATGGAGTTGTATCTTTAACAGGATTTGCACTTGTTGGTGGCCCAGCGAGACAAGACCATCCCAAAGCTGTGGAGGCCCTTAAAAAACTAAATAGACCTTATATGGTTGCCCTTCCTTTAGTTTTTCAAACCACTCAAGAATGGGAAGATAGTGATCTGGGATTACACCCTGTTCAGGTTGCACTTCAAATAGCGATTCCTGAACTAGATGGAGCAATTGAACCTATTATTCTCTCAGGTCGGGATGATGCTACAGGTAAGGCGCATACACTTCAAGATCGAGTCGATGTAATAGCTGATAGAGCAATTAAATGGTCAACTTTAAGAGTAAAGCAAAGAAAAGATAAAAAATTAGCTATTACAGTATTTAGCTTTCCTCCTGACAAAGGCAATGTCGGAACAGCTGCATATCTTAACGTTTTCGGTTCAATTTACAGAGTACTTCTTGAAATGAAATCGAAGGGATATCAAATTGATGAACTTCCAAATAATTCAAAAGAATTAATGGAAAAAGTAATTAACAATCCTGAAGCACTGGATGGTTCTCCGGAATTAAATATTGCACATAAGATGTCGGTAAAAGAATACGAAGAATTCACACCCTATTCACAAAGACTTGAAGAGAATTGGGGCAAACCACCTGGAAACTTAAATAGTGATGGACAGAATCTTCTTATCTATGGAAAACATTTTGGAAATGTTTTTATAGGTGTTCAACCAACCTTCGGTTATGAAGGTGATCCAATGAGATTACTTTATTCCAGAAGTGCTAGTCCTCATCACGGTTTTGCCGCTTACTATACTTATGTAGAAAAAATCTGGGGTGCTGATGCTGTTCTTCATTTTGGAACTCATGGTTCACTTGAATTTATGCCTGGTAAACAGATGGGTATGAGTGATACATGCTATCCAGATTCTCTCATTGGATCATTGCCTAATTTGTATTATTATGCAGCGAACAACCCTTCTGAAGCAACAATTGCAAAGAGAAGAGGATACGCATCCACTATTAGCTATTTGACTCCTCCAGCAGAAAATGCAGGGCTTTACAAAGGACTTAAAGAACTAAGTGAGCTTGTTGGTTCTTATCAACAATTAAGAGAAAATAGCAGGGGAATTCAAATAGTTAATGCAATAGTCGAGACTTCTAAGCAATGTAATCTTGATAAAGATGTTGAGCTCCCATCAAAAAACGTAGAAGAACTTTCTCTAGAAGAAAGAGATCTATTTGTCGGTAATATCTACAAACAGTTGATGGAAATAGAAAGTAGATTACTTCCATGTGGCCTTCATACCATTGGAGAAGCTCCAACTGCTGAAGAAGCTGTAGCAACACTTGTAAACATTGCATCGTTGGAAAGGGAACAAGAGGAATTAAGATCTCTACCTGGATTACTGGCGGAATCAATTGATCTGACTATTGACCAAATTTATGATGGAAATAATAAAGGTGAACTTAAATTTGTAGAGTTAAATGAAAAAATCATAAAGACATCAAGAGAAGCAATTTTTGCTATGGTTAATTCCTTAAAAATTGTTGATGGTAGAGTTTATTTAGAAAAATCACTTCTGTCTAAACTATTTGACTTTCTTAAACTATTTGGTCTGAATCTTCCTACTCCCTGGCTTAGAGTTTGTAGAATAAACGGTTTTAACGAAATTAATCAGAAAGAATTAAATAAATTATTTGATTATTTACTTTTCTGTTTGGAACAGGTTTGTGCAGACAAAGAAATGGATAGCCTCATCAAGGCATTAGATGGTAATTATGTTTTACCAGGACCAGGAGGAGATCCAATAAGAAACCCAGGTGTTTTACCCAGCGGTAAAAATATACATGCACTTGATCCTCAATCAATTCCAACTACAGCAGCAGTCGCTGCTGCAAAATCAGTTGTCGACAAACTAATTGCGAGACAAAAGGAAGAACAAGGTACTTGGCCTGAAACAATTGCTTGCGTATTATGGGGTACGGACAACATCAAGACCTACGGAGAATCACTTGCACAAATCTTATGGTTTGTAGGAGTAAAACCAAAACCAGACTCTGTAGGAAGAATCAACAAATTAGAATTAATCCCATTAGAAGAATTAGGCAGACCAAGAATAGATGTAGTAGTAAACTGTTCTGGGGTTTTTAGGGATCTGTTTATCAATCAAATGGCATTAATAGATCAAGCAGTCAAACTAGCCGCAGAGGCTAATGAGCCTTTGGAGTCAAATTTTGTAAGAAAACATTCACTAGAACAAGCAGAAAAAGAAGGTACTTCAATCCGAGAAGCTTCTGCGAGGGTATTCTCTAATGCTAGTGGTAGCTATAGTTCGAATGTTAATTT
Organism: Prochlorococcus sp. AG-355-P07; assembly: GCA_003280575.1. Lineage (GTDB taxonomy): Bacteria > Cyanobacteriota > Cyanobacteriia > PCC-6307 > Cyanobiaceae > Prochlorococcus_A. The sequence goes on from QCEN01000007.1 coordinate 63,780, forward strand.
AGCTGTAGAAAATTCTACTTGGGAGGAAGAAAATGAATTACAAGAAATGTATTTATCTCGCAAGACATATGCTTTCAATGCTGATAATCCAGGTGAAATGAATCAAAAAAGAGATGTATTTGAATCTGTCATGAAAACAGCAGATGTTACATTTCAGAATCTTGATTCATCTGAAATTTCTCTAACAGATGTTAGTCACTATTTTGATTCAGATCCAACAAAATTAATTAAAACATTAAGAGATGATGGTAAAGAACCAAGTAGCTATATAGCAGACACCACTACTTCTAACGCTCAAGTCAGGACTCTTGGAGAAACTATCAGATTAGACTCAAGGACAAAACTTCTTAATCCAAAATGGTATGAAGGTATGCTCAAATCTGGTTATGAGGGGGTAAGAGAACTTTCTAATAGACTTAATTACACCCTCGGTTGGAGTGCTACAAGTGGTCAAGTAGATAATTTTGTTTATGAAGAAACCAATGAAACATTCATAAATGACGAAGAAATGAGAAAAAGATTAATGGATTTAAACCCCAATAGTTTTAGAAGGATAGTCGGGACTTTATTAGAAGTAAATGGTCGAGGATATTGGGAAACTTCCGATGAAAATATAGAACAGTTAAAAGAACTTTACCAAGAGGTAGAGGATAAAATCGAAGGGGTAAAAGAATAAAAACTTAACTATTTTCTATAAATTTTATCGGCAACTTTTAGAATTTGATAATTTAGTTTTACATTGTGAACTCTCACAATATCGATATTAAAATGTGAACAAAGACAACTTATAGCAAGAGTTCCAATATCCCTTTCTTTGGGATTATTCTCATCCAAAATTTCTCCTATAAATCTTTTCCTTGATGCACCAATTAAGATAGGTAAATTAAAGTTTTTGAATAAATCTAAGTTTCTTAAAATTTCTAAATTTTGAGTTAAATCTTTTGAAAACCCAATTCCAGGATCCACGATTATATTTTTTCTAGATATATTTTTCTTTAAAGCATTTTTTATCAAATTCTCCAGAGACAACCTAACTTCACTTAATACATCCTCGTATTTGGAAAGTTCATTCATATTTTGACTATTTCCACGACTATGAGTTATGACGAAAGGGCAATTAAATTCTGAAACAACATTCAAAATTTTGCTATCTTGTCTTCCTCCAGTGACATCATTTATCCAATTAGCGCCATTTAATAGAGCTTCGCGAGCTACATCAGAATTAAATGTATCAATAGAAATTAAAATCTCTGGATATTCAGATCTTATTAATTTCAAATACGGAATCAACCTTTTTATTTCTATCTTTGATCCAACTTCTTTAGCTCCAGGCCTTGTGCTCTGAGCACCTAGATCAATAATATCCGCCCCATTACTCAAAAAATGATTAACTTGATCTAAAACTTTTTTTGAAGAATTTAAATCTCCACCATCACTAAACGAATCGGGAGTTAAATTAATAACTCCCATAATTGAAGTTTTTTCTCCCCAGCCTTTTGGCCATGGATTTTTCCTATTGATAATTTGCAATTCTTGCAAAACTATTAGGATCTAATGAAGCCCCTCCTACTAAGACTCCATCTATATCACTCATCGACATAATCTCGTCTATATTATTAGGCTTAACTGAACCTCCATATTGAATAATCACTTCATCAAATCCTATTAATTTTCGAATCAAAGAACATATTTTATTGGCCTCTTTAGCCTCACATGTTTTACCTGTACCAATAGCCCAAATAGGTTCATAGGCAACTATGAGATTTGATGGATCCGTATTTTCTAAGCCTTGTTCGACCTGTCTAGTAATAACTCTATCTGCTTCACCTCTCTCTCTTTGTTCTAAAGTTTCTCCAACACAGACTATCGGCGTAAGTCCACTAGATTGTGCAAAAACTGCTCTTTTATTAATTTGTTCATCACTTTCACTAAAATATTTCCTTGGTTCACTATGACCAACAATTGCATATGAAACACGATGTTCAATAAGCATTTTTGGAGAAATTTCTGCAGTAAATGCTCCCTCATCTTCCCAATGAATATTTTGACTAGAAATCTCTAAATAATCAAAATCAGAATGATTTGAAAAAGTTGAAATAGCTGTAAAGGGTGGAGCAATAATAACTTTACGATCATCCCTGATATTCTTTATTAAAGGTATAAACTCCTCTAAATAAGATTTAGCTTCTGCACAAGTCATGTGCATTTTCCAGTTACCAGCAATAACAGATTTTCTCAAAATACTATCTCCAAGAAAATCATATTAATATAAACCGAGGTTAATAGGCCATTTATTCAAAAATTAATTCATTTTTTAGAAACATAACTTTATCTCCTTTATTTAACTTTCTTCCTCTTCTTGTTTCAATTTCTCCATTAACTTTAACAGAACCAGATTTAATAAAAATTTTTGCCTCTCCGCCAGAAGAAACCAAATTTTGCCATTTTAAGAATTGATCTAATTTCATCGTTTTGTAAATTCAGAGATATTGATAAAGTAGGATTAATAATAAAATATATAATATCTTGCGATTAATTCCTTCAGTCAGGCCATATGCAAATAGGTTTTTAAAGGGTTTCATATGCATGCTTATTTATGTGGCTTGTTGGCCTTTATTAGCTTATTTAGCAGGAAATCTAATCCCTGCAATTGGCTCTGGTGATCTTTCAAGAGTTTCTAACATAATAGTTAAGTCGTTAATAGTATTTTTAATTCAAAAATCTTTCCAATTTGGGCAAGATGTATATATCGCAAAACCATCTTTAGAAATTAGTGAAATAATGAGAGGTAATTTATTCCGCAAAATTCAAAAAATAAAAATGAATTCTGTTGAAAAAATTTCTGCAGGAGATATTACATATAGACTTACAGAAGATGCTGACAGAGTAAGCGAAGTTATTTATAAAACAGCTCAGGATACTATTCCGTGTACCTTACAATTATTAGCTGTTATAGTGTATATGTTTTATTTAGATTGGACACTCTCATTATCAGCATTTATTTTAGCACCACTAATTATTCTTTCAGTTAATAGCTTTGGAAGAAAAGTTTTATTAGCATCTGAAAAAAGTCAAGAATCAACAAGTGATCTAGCAGGATTAATAGGTGAATCTATAAATGGAATGTCAACGATTAGAGCTTTCGCCGCTGAAAACTGGATTGAAAATAGATTTCATAAGAAATTAAATGCTAATAAAAAAGCAAAATATAAAACATTAAAATTACTTGCATTCCAGCATCCAGTTGTAGGTTTTGTAGAGGCATTTGGAATTTTAGCAATATTAGGGTTAGGAGCCGCAAGAATTAACTTGGGTCTCCTGACTAGTCAAGAATTTAGTAGTTTTTTTGCCGCAATATTAATGCTTATTGATCCAATAAGCCATATAAGTACAAATTTTAATGACTATAAACAAGCAGAAGCATCTATAAAAAGGTTAAACAAGATCAATCTAGAACCCATTGAAGATGAAAAAGAAGACTTTACAAGAATAGTCAATGTTGAGGGCAAAATTAATTTCAAAAAAGTTAATTTTGAATACGAAAAAGATAATCAAGTTCTTAAAAATATAAATTTAGAAATTAAAAAAGGGGAAGTTACTGCTTTCGTTGGAGCTTCAGGGGCTGGCAAAAGTACAATGTTGGCCTTGATATTAAAATTTATAACCCCTAATAATGGAGAAATATTAATTGATGATAAGAATCTAAAATTATTAAATACTAAAAATATAAGAGAAAATATTGCGTTAGTGCAACAACAGCCTTTTTTATTTTCTGGAAAAATTATTGATGCAATAAGAATGGGCAGAAGTTTTACCAAACAAGAGGTTATAGAATCAGCAAAAAAATCAAATGCTCACCATTTCATTCAACAGCTTCCAGAAAAATATGAAACAAAGATAACTGAAAGAGGATCAAATTTTTCAGGTGGTCAGATACAAAGGATAGCAATTGCAAGAGCAATACTAGGAAACCCATCCATTCTTCTATTAGATGAGGCAACAAGTGCATTAGATGCAGAATCAGAATCAGAAGTTCAAGAAGGGCTTAATAGAGCCATGAAAAATAGAACTGTTATAGTAATTGCCCATAGATTAGCCACGACTCAAAAGGCAGATAAAATAGTTGTTTTTGATAAGGGTGAAATTATTGAGGTTGGTAAACATATTGATTTACTTAATAAACAAGGGATATATAAAGAATTATGCGAAAAACAATTGATTAACAAAGTATAATTTATCTTATTTATTAAAATCCATGAGTGAAAACACAAACGATTCAGGTAACCCAGTTTTAAGATTTGAAGGAAAGGAGTATCTGATAAATGATCTTTCTAAGGAAATAAAAGAATCTATAAAACGATTGCAAGTAGCAGAAACACAGCTAAAAATGTATGAAGATACATTGAAATTACTCTCTATTAGTCGAAACTTTCTAGCAAATCAATTAAGAGAACAGCTAAAAAATTTAGATTAAAGTTTTAATAATTATGGATTTCTTGTAGAGAGTAAGTATCAATATTATTACTTTGCAAAGCTTTGATTGCTTTAATGGCGGCTTTAGCTCCAGGAATAGTAGTAAAAGTTGGAATATTATATTCCAAGGCGGCGCGTCTTAAATATGCATCATCGTGAAGAGCTTGAGAGCCTATTGGTGTATTAATAATTAATTGAACAAGTCCTGAACGAATTAAGTCCTCTATATTTGGTCTGCCTTCATGTACTTTAAGCACTTCTTCAACTTGAATGCCTAATTCAGCCAAAAATGAAGCAGTACCTTTTGTTGCAATTAACTTAAATCCTAAGATCAACAATTCCCTGGCAATTTCTTTAAGATTTTTTTTATCTAAATCATTCGTAGATAAAAAAGCAACTCCCTCGGAAGGAACTCCATTTCCTGCTGCCAATTCTGACTTAGCATAAGCAATTCCAAAATCTTTTGCTAAACCCATTACTTCTCCAGTAGATTTCATTTCAGGACCAAGGAGTGTATCAGATCCTGGAAATCTTTTGAAAGGTAAAACAGCTTCTTTTACAGCCTGATATTTTGGAGAAAATTCTTTGGTAAAATTAACATCCTCTAATGTAAAACCTTGCATTAACTGGGTCGCCAATTTAGCAACTGGTTTACCTATTGCCTTTGAAACAAATGGCACAGTTCTAGAGGCTCTTGGATTTGCCTCAAGAATAAATATTTTGTTTTCTTTATTACTTAAATTTGTGACTGCAAATTGCAAATTAATTAACCCAACAACATTTAGTCTTTTTGCAATTAACTTTGTCCAGTTTTTTACAGTTTCTAGAGTGGATTTTGAAAGAGAAATAGATGGTAAACAACAAGCTGAATCTCCTGAATGAATTCCTGCAGGTTCAACATGTTCCATCAGACCAGCAATTACAACAGAACCTTCTGAATCACATAAAGCATCAACATCTATCTCAATAGCATTATTCAAATATTGATCAAGAAGTATTGGATGATCAGGCGATACCTTAACTGCTTCAGAGATGTATCTAAATAATTCATTCTCATCTTTTACAATTTCCATTGCCCTACCTCCTAAAACGTAAGAGGGTCTCACAACTAAAGGGAATCCAATATTTTTTGCTACCGTTTGTGCTTCGCTTTGATTACGAGCTATACCGTTTAAAGGTTGCCTAATTCTTAATTCTTTAAGAATTTTTGTAAATTCCTCTCTATCTTCTGCTAAATCAATAGAGATTGGAGATGTTCCAAGGATTTTTGATCCAGTTTTAACCCCATCCTTAGATTTAAGCCATTCAAATAAAGGTAGGGATAATTTCAGTGGAGTTTGACCACCAAATTGAACGATTAAACCATAAGGATTTTCAGCCTCTATAATATTAAGTACATCTTCTAAAGTGACTGGCTCAAAATATAAAATATCGCTAGTATCGTAATCAGTTGATACTGTTTCAGGGTTACTGTTAACCATTATAGTTCTGTAACCATTTGTTGTTGCTTGATATGAAGCATGACAACAACAATAATCAAATTCTATTCCCTGGCCGATTCTGTTTGGACCTCCCCCTAAAATCATAATTTTTTTTGATTTATTATCTTTTGAAATTTCATTATCAAAAGTTTGAGAATTTAAATTAATAAAAGACTCTTCGTAAGTTGAATAATGATAAGGAGTTGAGGATGAAAACTCTGCTGAACAAGTATCAACAGTTTTATAAATTGGTATTATGTTTAGTTCTTTTCTATAATTTCTTACATCAAAAAATTCAGAATTAGTCAACTTTGCTATCTGTTGATCTGAAAACCCTTGTTGTTTAGCTTTTAGCATTAAGTCCCTATCTAATTCATAAAGTTTTTTATCTTTCAAAAAATTTATTTCAAAATTAAAAATATTACGTAGTTTCTCGATAAACCATAAATCTATATTTGTAACTTCTTGAATATAGGAATCAGTTTTTCCAAGCTGCATAGCTTTTTTAATTATTAGAATTCTTTCAGATGTTGGGTTTCTTAAACTATTCTTGAGATCATTTTCATTCTTAGATTCATCTAGCGAATCACATTCCCATCCAAAAATACCGACTTCTAAGGACCTTAATGCCTTCTGGAATGATTCTTCAAAAGATCGGCCGATTGCCATTGACTCACCAACGGATTTCATTGCCGTACTTAAGGTATTTGAGGAGCCTTTAAACTTTTCAAAAGCGAACCTAGGGATTTTGGTAACAATGTAATCAATTGAAGGCTCAAAACATGCAGGCGTTTTTTTTGTAATGTCATTAATAATCTCATCGAGTGTATAGCCAACAGATAACAAAGCTGCAATCTTAGCAATGGGAAATCCAGTTGCTTTGCTTGCCAGAGCGGAGGATCTACTAACACGAGGATTCATTTCTATGACAATAACTTCTCCATTAGTTGGATTTATTGCAAATTGAATATTACTACCTCCAGTTTCAACTCCTACTTCTCTTATGATTTTTAATGACAAGTCCCTCAATCTTTGATATTCCTTATCTGTTAAGGTTTGTGCAGGAGCTACGGTAATAGAATCTCCAGTGTGGACACCCATTGGATCTAAATTTTCAATACTGCAGACTATTACTACATTATCTGCAGTATCTCTCATTACCTCTAATTCAAATTCCTTCCATCCTATGAGTGATTTTTCAATCAATATTTGATTACTTGGACTTTCATCTAAGCCTGTTTTACACAATTCGATAAATTCTTCAAGATTATAAGCAATTCCACCTCCTACTCCACCTAAAGTAAATGCGGGTCTAATTATAAGAGGGTATGAATTAATTTTCTTTGATACCTCTTTGGCATCAATTAGGTTGGAGGCTATCCCAGATGGGCACACATTTACATTTATTTTTTCCATCGATTCTTTAAACAATTTTCTATTTTCAGCTTTATTAATAGCTTTCAAATCAGCACCAATTAATTCAACATTATTTTTTGTTAAAAAATCTGACTCTGATAATTTAACCGCGAGATTCAAAGCGGTTTGTCCTCCCATAGTAGGAAGAATTGCATCTGGTTTTTCTCTTAAAATAATCTGAGAGACAATTTCAGGAGTCAATGGTTCAATATATGTTTTGCTTGCAATCTCAGGATCAGTCATTATAGATGCTGGATTTGAATTTATCAATATAATTTCATAACCAGCTTTTCTTAAAGCTTTACATGCTTGAGTGCCAGAGTAATCAAATTCGCAAGCTTGTCCTATAACTATCGGTCCAGACCCTAGAATAAGTATTTTTTTAAGATCACCTCTTTGAGGCATAATTTAAAACCATCATTTATTTAATGCTACTGATAAATCATCAGATGTTAATCAAGTTACTTGAAAAGCAACATTTGTTTCTATATTATTGAAAGAAATAATTTTTTTATGAGCGAACTTCAGCGACTTAAAAGCTTGTTGCCTCCAGAGAATGAGAGTTGGGTATTTGTTGAAGCCGCTGCTGCTATAGATCCGCCCTTAATAACACTTGAGGAAATTGGTCGTGATGAAGTAGAAATTCAAATAGATTTAGACAAATGGGAAAACTATGCAATAGACCATAGGAATTTGTTATTTTGGCATGAAGTAGGAAAAATTCAAAATGACACAATTCCCAGAGATGGATGGGAAATGGCTGCTCTTGCAATAGGGCTAGGAGGAGCAATAGGAGAATTATGGGTACAAGATGGGCTACTTTTATTACTTGCTCTTGGTTTATCAAGTTTTGCTGGGTATAGATTATATATAAAAAATAACTCTGAGAAAAAACTTCAAGATGCTATTTTTGCAGATGAAAGAGCTATTGATCTTGCTTGTAGATTCGGATACAGTATTCCAAATGCTTATAAGAGTTTGGGGGGGGCATTAAAGGAGTTAATTGAAAAAACTCGAAAAAAGAAAAAAAGAAGTTTCTTTGAAGATAGATTAGATGCTTTAAGAAAAAGTGCAGAAAAAGCAAGATCAGAGCTGTCTCAGCAAGAAGGTTCTGAAAAATCAGTTTCAAGCGAAAATGTCTATGGACAATAAAAGTTTGGTTTTAATGGCAGCTAAAGCCTGTGATGAAAAAAAAGCAATAGATATCAAACTTATAAAAATTGATAAGGTATCTTTTATTAGTGAATGGATACTGATTGCAGAAGGGTTATCTGATGTACAGGTAAGATCTATAACTAAATCTGTAGAGGGGGAGCTTAGAGATAAGGCTAAAATTGAACCGATAAGAAAAGAAGGAGTAAACGAGGCAAAATGGGCTTTACTTGATTATGGTGACTTGATCGTAAATATTTTTCAACCAGAAATAAGGAGGTTTTATGATCTCGAATCTTTCTGGAGTAATGGAGATAATCTTGCTTTTCCATAATTATTTATTTCATGAACGATTCTAAATGTCCTGTACCTAGAGAACAACAGCCCACAAATCAATACATTGAATTATCAAAATCCATAATTTTCTCTTGGCCAAAAACAAAAAAATCACTAATCCTTGTATTGATTAAATTCTGGGCAGGTGCTTTTCTTTTATTTCTTTTTATTTCTTCGGGAAGTATATATTTCAAAACTTCCCTCATAAAATATATTCTTTTAAGTTTTTTTAGTAGCTTATCAATACCTCTTTTAATTACTATCAGGTTATATCTTGGTTGGAAACATGTATTTAAGAGATTGAAATCTGAAAAAGTAGAGTACGAAGAATCCGGATGGTATGATGGCCAAGTTTGGATAAAGCCATTAACTCTAAAAGAAAAAGAATCACTTATTGCCTCAATTGAAGTAAAACCCATTTTAAAAAATTTAATTCAAATTTTTTCTATTATCTCAGTATTAGTTTTATCAGGAATTTTGATTTTTCAATATAACAATTTCTAAATGAGTTCAAACTTTAAAAACCTATATACATCTAATAATCCTCCTTTACAAGCAACCTTAATGAGAGGCTCAAATATTGAGTCAATTCATAAAATTCATGCTGTTATTAGTGACAAAAAAGGTAGGGTTTTAATGTGCGCAGGAAATCCAGAATATAAAAGTTTTATAAGGTCAGCATTAAAACCTTTTCAAGCAATACCTTTTGTTAGCAGCGGTGCTGCATCAAAAATTAATAATGATTCAAAATCAATTGCATTAGCTTGCGGTTCACATAGTGGATCAAAACTTCATTCAAGGGAAGCCTTTAAAATTTTATGGGAATACGATATAGACATTAATAATCTGAAATGTCCAAAAACAAAGACAAGTCCTTTAGAACATAATTGTTCAGGAAAACATGCTGCTTTTCTGGCTACATGCAAAAAAATGAATTGGCCATTAGATAGTTACTTAAAAGGGGATCATCCACTTCAAATTGAAATATTCAGAATTATTTCAGAATTACTTGAGATCCCCACATCTGGAATAAATGCAGAACGTGATGATTGTGGAGCCCCTACTCTTTTTTTAAAACTAATTGAAATGTCAAAATTATATTCACTCTTAAGTAGTTCAGACAATGCTGAATTAGAGCAAATCAGTAGAGCCATGACAACTAACCCAATAATGATAAGTGACAATAATAAATTTGATACGGAAATAATTAAGGCTTCTCATGGAAAGGTTATTGGTAAAGGCGGCGCAGAAGGAATACAGTGCCTATGTAAGGTAAATGAAGGGATTGGACTAGCATTAAAAGTAGAGGATGGTTCAAAAAGAGCTAAACATGCAGTAAGTCTTCACCTACTAAAACAATTAGAGTGGATATCTGACTTAAGACTTCAAGACATTGAAGATAAGGTGTTTAACTTTTCTGATGGAGTGCGAATAGAAGTAAAAGGTCAATTAAAATTCCAAGAATCCTAAAGAAATAGAAAAAATAACCCTTTCAGATGTATGCTATGTATATGACGCGGGGTAGAGCAGTCTGGTAGCTCGTCGGGCTCATAACCCGAAGGTCGGAAGTTCAAATCTCCCCCCCGCCACCATTTAGAAGCAGCTAAACAGCTGCTATTTCAATCCTTGGTTAACTGTTCCATTATAAAAATAAACTAGAGCTATAGTTGTCTAAATCGTACTAAAAACACTCATTAGAAATTACTTGAGATCTTTTTGAATAGAGAATTTCAAGTCAACTCTAACTATTAGGCCAATAATGATAAAAAGTATTCCAATGTATGAGTTCAAAGATAGATCCAAAATATTCAATTAATTTTCTAACTAAATTTTAACTTACAAATCATATCTATTAAATACGCCTATAAAAAGAATTTTAAAAAATCTAAATTTTGAACATTTTCCTCTTTAATAAGTAATTCATTAAAGTAGATTAAAATTATTTAATTGAAAAAAATTAAATGGAGAATTTTCTGCAGCGCGATTTAGGTTCAAGCTTGTTATCAATAGCTGTCATATTAGGTTGGTTAGGTCTGTTTTTTGTATTTTTGAGAGTTTTAACAATTTCAATAAAGAAAATCCTTGAAGCAATATTCAAAAAATTATAATTATTGAGATAAATAAATAATTTTGAATTAACCACATTAATCCTTTAACGCTAGGTATAATAACCTAAAAATGTCAATTTTAGATAAGGTTAAGATAGGATATTCTGTTCAAGTTAACCTAGAACTATCAAAGGATAGACTAACTAAAGAAACCATCGATGCAATAAATGCCTCTTCATTGGGTGAAATTTGTGATTTCAGAATAACTGATGGTAAAGGTATTGGAGTTGTCTTGAAATTATCTAATGGGAAAGAGCAATGGTTTTTTGAGGATGAAATTGATCTTCTCGACGAAAATGGAAATGTAATTAAAAAAAATGATTATAAAAAAGAGAATAGTAATTCTATATTTAATTTTTTAAGAGGATTAAATTATAAAAATAAAAATAAGGTAAGCGAATTACTTAATCCAATCAACTTTTTTATCTGGCTGGTTGTATCGTTTAAAGATATTTTTTAATTCGTTAAAAAATTTTCTAAAATATATATATTTACAATTATCTAAATATCAAATTTCAGTAATTTAAAATTTAAATGGTACAAAATATTATCGATGTTGGAAATTTATCTAAGTCATTTGATATCTCTTCCAAAGAACCAGGCTTAAAAGGAACAATTAAACATTTTTTTAGAAGAAAAACAAAACGTTTAAAAGTTATAAAAGATATAAGTTTTAAAATTAAAGAAGGAGAAATAGTAGGTTTTCTAGGAGCTAATGGAGCTGGGAAAACAACAATATTAAAAATGCTTTGTGGATTAATTTATCCAAGTGAAGGTTCAATTTTAGTTTCAGGCTACTTACCTTTCAGGAGGAAAGAAAATTTCCTTAAGAATATCACCTTAATAATGGGACAAAAGCAACAGCTTATTTGGGATCTTCCTCCAATTGAATCATTCTATTTGAATGCATCAATATATGACTTAGATAAGTGCGAAGCTAAAAAGAGAATAAAAAAACTATCGGAAATGCTTGAAATTGATGAAGAACTATTCATACCTGTTAGAAAACTTTCACTTGGGCAGCGTATGAAGTCAGAATTACTAGCAGCTTTGATACATGAACCAAATATTTTATTTTTAGACGAGCCGACACTTGGATTAGATATTAATGCACAGAGAAATTTAAGAAAATTCCTTCAAAAATATAATGAGGAAACTAATGCAACGATATGCCTAACCAGTCATTACATGAAAGATATTACATCGCTATGTAAGAGAGTTATATGTGTACAAGAAGGAGCGATATCGTATGATGGAAAACTTGATCTATTATTAAAAAAACTATCACCTGTTAAAGAGATATTAATAGTTTGTCGCTCAGAAGAGGATGCAATTAAATTAGAAAATTCTGGTTTTTCTGTTAAAAATAAAATAAAGAATGAAATCACTATACAAATTGAAAACGACTCTATTACCTCTTCACTAAAAACTATCCTAAATAATTTTGATATTGAAGACCTTTTTATAAATGAACCACCTATAGATGAAATTATCGGGAAGGTATTAATCAAAAAAGATTATGAAATCTAACTTAATTAACCGAAAAATATTCACCTTATTAAAAGTCCAATATTCAAACATGTTGGAATATAGGGTAGAAATTGCATTATGGGCAATTTCAGGGATTATTCCCTTTTTCATGTTAAATATTTGGACAAATAATAATCTAAATGAATCTATAAATATTAGTGATATTATGCTTTCTAGGTATTTCTTATGTGCTTTTTTTGTAAGACAGTTTTCTGTAGTTTGGGTTGTATTTAGTTTTGAAGAAGATTCTCTTATGGGAAAAGTATCTCCGTATTTAATCCAACCTTTAAATCCATTTTTCAGATATTTTGCACAACATCTTGCTGAACAAATAACGAGATTTCCTTTCGCATTAATAATCGCAGTTTTCTTTTTTATTTTTAATCCAGAAAGTATATGGATTCCAAATTTAGGTATTTTTCTCTTATCGATAGTATCTACTTTCTTATCCTTCTTGATTCAATTTTTAATTCAATCAATAGTTGCATGTCTATGTTTCTGGACAGAGAAAGCATCATCGATAGAAAGATTATTATTTATTCCAACTTTATTTCTCTCAGGTCTTTTAGCGCCAGTAGTTTCATTTCCAGCATATGTTAAATCTTGGATTTATTTAACTCCTTTTCCATATCTAATTGATTTCCCTGCAAACTTACTATCTGGTAATGAAACAAATATTAGTGGAGGCTTAAGTATGCAAATTCTATGGATTTTTTTACTATTCCCATTTTTTAAGAAAATCTGGTCTGAAGGAACGAAAAAATATACAGCTATGGGATCATGAATATAAGAAAATATCTTAAAGTTTATAAAAAATTCTTACATACTTCTTTAGCTTCCGAATTGGAGTATAAGACAAATATATTAATTGATTTAATTACTGCAATTTTAAGTTTAATTGGGAGTATTTTTCTATTGTCTATTTTCTTTCAAAATAATGGAAATATTGGAGGGTGGAAATTTGAACAGGCACTCATAATTCAAGGTATTTATACAATTTTGAATGGAATAACAAATACATGGTTCAATCCTAATCTTACAGAAATAGTTAAACATATAAGAGAAGGAACATTAGACTTCGTACTTTTGAAACCTATTGATAGTCAATTTTTTATTTCATTAAAAAAAATAAATCC
>QCEN01000008.1 GCA_003280575.1 Prochlorococcus sp. AG-355-P07
TTTTCCTCCCATTGCAATATTTTCAAGTCTTAATCGCCATCCATCTCCAGCAAAAGGAGGAGTATCAACTTCAACCATAGTTTGATCTTCAAGTTCGATTAGTATTGAAGCTCCGTTTAAGGCCTCATCAGGGGTTAATTCAATAATAGTCTCTATATCTTGATGGACTTTAACTGGAGGTGGTTCTTCTGGAGATGTAGTAGGGTATTCGCAATTATTGAATTCATCATTTTCAATATTCGTGGTTTCATCATCAAGTGGTTCATAAGTATATTCGTCATCATTACGAGCGTTATATTCATATCCAAATAATGACTCAAGATAGTCTTGAAAATGAGGAAAACCTGTTTTGAAATTATTATTTTCGTAATCTTCCTGAATATTTACATCTGAATTCTTATTTCTTTTATTGGGATCACGAAGATATTCGTATGCTTCGTTAATTAATTTAAATCTTTCTTCTGCATTTAAATCATTTTTATTTAAATCAGGATGCCATTTTCTAGCTTCTCTTCGAAATGCCTTTTTTAGTTCCTTATCGTCGAAATCATTGGATAAACCCAAAATCGACAAATAGTCATTTTTAGAGGAAGTAGTCATTGTCCCATGGATCATCATCCCTAGAATTACCATACCTCGAATTTCGATAATTTCTATTCATTTGATTATCCCAAGGATCATCATCCCAATAATCGTCTGAAAACAGTTCATCTTTTAAAGATCCAAATGTATTTTTAATACCCTGTAAGGGATTGTTATCAGATTTCTTTTCAGCTGCAAATTTTCTGTTTAAACCAAATAATGCTTCTTGGAGAGCACTTACCGAAATTTCTAATTCTTGGGGATCATTATCATCTATGTATTCTTCGACATCTTCAATAGCTAATTCGACAGCCCGTTGTTGTCTTTCAGCTCCATAAGGACCAAACTCTAGAGAAGCATCTCTAAGTCTTCTCTCGGCTTGAGCAATAAGAGTTAAAGCACTATTTTTTCTATCAATGACTGATTTTTTCATTCTATCTTCGTTCGCTTTTGTTTTAGCTTCTTCAATTATCGAATTAATTTCTTGTTCATTTAAATTAGAGCCTCCAGAAATTGTAACTGTTTGCTTTCTTCCAGTTGTTCTATCAGTAGCACTAACTTCTAAAAGACCATTAGCATCAATATCAAATGCAACCTGAACTTGTGGTATTCCTCTTGGTGCTGGAGGTATTCCTGATAGCCTAAATTTGCCAAGTGATTTATTTTCAGAAGCCAATGGTCTCTCACCTTGTCTTACTTGAACAACCACTGAAGATTGATTAGCTTCTGATGTACTAAAAACATCAGATTGCCTTACTGGTATAGGTGTATTACGAGGAATAAGTACCTTCATAAGACCACCAATGGTTTCTAAACCTAAAGATAAGGGTGTAACGTCATTTAGCAATAAATCTTGTAAATCACCACTCATGATTCCGGATTGTATAGCAGCACCAATTGCAACTACTTCATCTGGATTAACTGATTGGCAGGGGTCATTAGGAACAAGAGTCTTGACTAATTGTTGAACCATTGGGATTCTAGTACTACCGCCTACAAGTACAACCTCATCTATATCTTCTGCGTTCCATCCAGAGTCATCTAGGGCTATTTGTACAGGCTCTAGTAACCTGTCCAATAAATCTTGAGATAACGACTCAAATATTTTTCTATTCAATGTCTCCTCAATATGCAATGGCCCCTCTTTACTAGTTGTGATAAAAGGTAGCGATATTTTTGTTTTTTGCAATCCTGACAGCTCGCATTTTGCTTTTTCAGCTGCTTCAGTTAATCTCTGCAAAGCTTGCCTATCCCTTCTAAGATCGATATTATGCTTAGCAATAAATCTTTCAGCAAGCCAATCAACTATTTTTGAGTCAAAATTATTACCTCCTAATTGGGTATCTCCGCAGGTGGCTTTTACATCAAATACACCATTTGAAATCTTTAATAACGAAACATCAAACGTTCCTCCCCCTAAATCAAAAACCAAAACATTATTAGATGAACTTTTTTCAAAGCCATATGCTAGAGCTGCTGCAGTAGGTTCATTTAGGATCCTATCAACTTTAATTCCTGCCAATATTGCAGAATCCTTTGTAGCTTGCCTTTGAGATTCATTAAAATAAGCGGGGACTGTAATAACAGCAGAGTCAACAGTATCTCCAAGATATGTTTCAGCATCATTGATTAATTTTCTAATTAATGAGCTGATTAGTTCTTCAGGTGCATACTCTCTTTGTGTATTTGGACTAAGAACCCTTACACTTCCAGTATTATTTGCTTTGACATTATAAGGAACAGATATACTAGTATCATCTAAATCGTCCCAGTCACTACCTATAAATCTTTTTAAATTATAAAAGGTATTCTTTGGATTTAAAACAAGTTGTCTTCTTGCTTGGTCACCTATAACAATTTCTTTGTCTTTTGTAAAACCAACTATTGAAGGAGTAGTTCTAGATCCTTCGGAATTTGCAATTACAATTGGACGACCAGCTTCTATAACTCCAACAACAGAGTTAGTAGTACCTAAATCAATTCCAACTATTTGCCCCATGATTTTAGATTGCTAAATAAAAGCAAAATTTACTAATAATAAAATCAATTTATATCTTTGATATTTACATATAATAGTAAAAATCAAATATTTTCAACTTAATTTAAATAAATAAGATTATTTATAACCTGTCAAATTCCCTATCCTCAATTTCCAAGTATCCTTTCTAGAAGGGTTGTTGATGTAATTAACCAAAATCAACTAAACTAAAACGGAGAGAGAGGGATTCGAACCCTCGATAAAGTTGCCCCTATACAGCATTTCCAGTGCTGCGCCTTCAACCACTCGGCCACCTCTCCCAAAGTAACTATTTTAACCCTTTATTATCCCATTTTTGAGGAAAGTTATTTGAAAAAGACTTTCACAGTCACTATTAAAAATAAAGAGTCCGGAAAGATCTACCAAGAGCGGGTTAATAGTGACGAGTATATACTTAAGGAATTTGAAAAGAAAGGTTTCAAACTTGCATTTTCATGTAGAAATGGTTGCTGTACAAGTTGTGCAGTTAAAATAATATCTGGAACTTTACAACAACCTGAAGCCATGGGTGTATCTCAAGCTTTAAAAGATAAAGGTTATGCACTCATTTGTGTTGCCAAAGCAACTTCAGATCTTGAAGTTGAAACTACATACGATGATGAAGTATACGATTTACAATTTGGACAATATTTTGGGAGGGGAAATACAAGAGTTGCGCCACCTTGGGAATTTGAGGAAGATTAATTATCATGTTTGAATTAAGTGATATAAAGGATCTAGCAATTCAAGAAAACTTCGCCAATTTGTATGAAATAGCTAAGAAATCAGCACAAATTGGTAATGAAATTTTAAAAGTTAATTACAACAAAATTCAGAAAATATCATCAAAGGGTAGGAAGGGTGATCTAGTTACCAATGTAGATTTGGAAGTTGAAAATAAGATAAAAGAATATTTATTAGAAGAGACACCAAACATATCTATAAATGCAGAGGAATCAGGTAAATTAACCAAATCTTCGGATTTAACTTGGTGTATAGACCCATTAGATGGTACAACAAATTATTCCCATGGATATCCTTTTTTTGGGACTTCTATTGGTCTTGTATATAAAAACAAGCCAATTATAGGGGCTATATCAGTACCTTATCTAAATGAACTATATTCAGCCTGTATAGGTTTAGGCTCATTCTGTAATGATAGTGTACTTAAAGTATCGAATCCCTCTAATCTTTCAGATAGTCTACTTGTAACTGGTTTCTCTTATGACAGATTTGAGACAGAGGATAATAATTATGCTGAATTTTGTTATTTAACACATAAAACTAGAGGAGTTAGAAGAGGAGGAGCAGCAGCAGTTGATCTAGCATTTGTTGCTGCGGGTAAGGTTGATGGTTACTGGGAAAGAGGATTAGAAGTATGGGACCTAGCCGCCGGTGCTATTATTGTTAAAGAGGCTGGTGGTATTATTTCTGATTATCCATCAGGCGAATTTAATTTAAGTTCAGGAAGAATTTTAGCTTGTTCTCCCAGCCTTGAACATGAATTAAAAAATGAACTAGATATAGTCTCTCCATTTAAAAAACACCTCTATACCTAAAATTAGTTAAATATTAAAATGACAGACATAAAGGAAATTAAATTAGTAGATGTAAAAAATAACTCAAACATCATAAACAAGTTAAATAGCATTTATAAACTATGGGGCTATGAAGAGGTTTCACCCTCATTTATAAATACTTTAGAGACGATAAAAGGCCGTGGCGTTATTGACGAAAATCAGGTTGTTGGAATAGTAAGTAATAATTCATTATGTCTCAGGCCAGAAATGACAACATCAATTGTTAAATTGTCATCTACTAGATTAATAAATAATAAAAGGCCTATAAGATTATTTACTAATGGGATGGTCTTTGATAAAAAACATAGTAAAAATACTATTAAGTTACAGGAGAAACTGCACAGTGGAATTGAATTAATTGGATATGATACCAAGTGCCCTGAAATAGAAGTTATTAATATTTTGTTTGATGCAATCGATAATATTAATTTGAAGGAAGGTTGTAACTTATGTCTACTAGTTAGTACCACAAAAATAATGGACTTGATACTGAACAAATATAAGAATAATAATTTCGAAGAAATTAAGAAAAGTCTGGTTAATTTTGATCAAGATAATTTATCTAAATTAGGAATAGATGAAGATGATAAATACATTCTTAAAGATCTTTTATTCACACGAGGAGAACCAATTGCAATATTAAAAAAATTAAAAACTATATATGGCACTAGTAAAACTTTAGATGATTTAAATTTTTTATTTGAAACATTATCAAAAATAGCAAATAGATATTGTGTTAAATTACAACTTGATCCAACTTTTCAACCTCACTTGAATTTATATGAAGGAATAGTTTTTCAACTTATAGGGGATAATGGTAAAAATAAAAGCGTCATCGCAAAAGGCGGAAGATATGATGAGTTAGTAAGATCTTTTAGTCCTAATGAGAAAATATTTAATGGGATTGGATTTACAATTTCAATAGACATTTTAAGAAATTTAATTAAGGAAGAAAAGACAGATAAAAAAAAGATTTTATTGATATTTAAAGATTCTTATTTGTTAGAAAAAGGAATGAATGAACAAAAAGTACAACAGAATAAAGGGAATATTGCTGTCTTATATTTAAACCCATGTGATGACTTGGATAAAGCCAATCAAATTATGAATGAAAATAATTGTAGTGAGATTTTTTGGGTAAAATAAAAACTTTAGAATATTATCTAACTTATAAATTCATAAATTGTTCGGACAATACTCCTAATTAAACTTGATTAACTAGTTTTTAGGAAATAGGATTTATATGTTTAATTTTTTTTTAAATGGAAAAAGGCGAAATTCGTATTAATACCGAAAATATTTTCCCAATTATCAAGAAGGCAGTATATTCTGATCATGAAATCTTTTTAAGAGAACTTGTTAGTAATGGTGTTGACGCAATTAGTAAAAGAAGAATGGCCTCTATGGCAGGTGATTGCGAAAATACTGAGGAGCCTCAAGTAAAAATAACCATTAACCGTGAAAATAATACATTAACAATTTCCGATAATGGAATTGGAATGAATGATGAAGAAATTAAGAAATACATAAACCAAGTTGCATTTTCAAGTGCAGAAGAATTTTTAACAAAATATAAAAAAGATAATGATGAATTCATAGGGCATTTTGGACTAGGTTTTTATTCAAGTTTCATGGTGGCAAATAGAGTTGATATATTAACTAAATCAGCAATTGGGGAATCAAAGGCTTTCAAATGGTCTTGTGATGGATCGCCAAATTTCACGTTAGAGGAATCAGAAAGAGAGACTATTGGTACAGATGTGATACTTCACTTACTTGATGAAGAAAAAGAGTTTATCGAGCCTGAAAGGATTAAATCACTAATAAAAAAATATTGTGACTTTATGCCAATAGATGTGTTACTCGAAGGTGAGACAATTAATAAGAAAAATCCTCCATGGAGAAAACAACCTAGCGAATTAAAAGATGAAGATTATATTGAGTTATATAGATACCTTTATCCTTTCCAGGGAGATCCACTGTTATGGATTCATCTAAATACAGATTATCCGTATGACTTACAAGGTATATTGTATTTTCCAAAGTTGTCGGGTAGAGCTGATTGGGAAAAGGGAGAAATAAAACTATTTTGCAATCAAGTATTCGTAAGCGATTCAATTAAAGAAATAGTACCAAAATACCTTTTACCTCTAAGAGGAGTTATTGACTCCACGGATATTCCTTTAAATGTTAGTAGAAGCGCATTACAAACAGATCGAAAAGTAAGATCTATATCATCATTTATCTCAAAAAAAATTGCTAATAAATTGAAAGACTTGATAAAAAATTCTCCAGAATTTTATGCAGAAATTTGGGATTCCATCTCTGCTTTTATTAAAATTGGTGCTATAGAAGATGAAAAATTTGCTGATTTAGTCGATAACAGTATAATTTTCGAAACAATAATAAATTCAGAGGAAGACGTAACTAAAGATATTGAAAATAAATCCCTTATCAAGTCCAATGATAAATATTTCACAACTCTCGCAAATTACAAAGAGCGAAATAAATTAACTGATTCTAAAAAAATAATTTACTGTTCAGATTTGATTGCGCAATCTAGTGCATTAAATATCTGTTTATCTGATAATAAAGAAGTTATTAAATCAGATCCCTTAATTGATGCACAATTTCTTCCATGGTTAGAAAGTAAAAATGAAGATTATCAATTCCAAAGAGTTGATTCAGAAATAAATGAAATAGAAGATAAAGAATCAAAAGAAATTGTAGATAAGGATGGCAAATCAAACACAGATAATCTTAGAGATACAATAGTTAAGGCCCTTAACAATGAGAAAGTAACAGTTAAGGTGCAGTCACTTTCAAGTAAAGATGCTCCACCAGCGATGATCTTGCTTCCAGAACAAATGAGAAGAATTAATGATATGGGAGCTTACATGGAACAAAAGATACCTGGCTTACCTGAATATCATGTACTCTTAATTAATAAAGAACATCCACTTATTGTTGGGCTTAATAAAATTACAGGTAACAAAATAATTATTGATGAAAAAGATCCTATTGAGAATCTATTGGCATCAAAAATTGCAAATCATGTTTACGATATGGCTAAGCTTTCCGTTGGTGGCTTAGATCAAGAAGAGATAATTAATTTACAAAATAATAATGCCGAATTAATTTCAGAATTACTTAATTCAACAAATTGAGCCATGTGTTAGAATTTTTAAAGAAATAATTCAAAAATATGTCAAGAGTTTGCGAACTGACCGGTGCAAAAGCTAATAACGGGATGGCAGTGAGTCACTCACATATTCGTACAAAAAAATTGCAACAAGTTAATCTCCAAAAAAGGAGATTATGGTGGGATGAGGGCAAAAAATGGGTAAATATAAAAATAAGTACCAAAGCCCTAAAGTCTATACAAAAAATAGGTATAGATAAATTTGCTAAATCAAATGGAGTTGATTTAAAAAAATTCTAATTTTGATGAGAATTTTAGTTGTTTGTATATTAATACCTTTTATTCTTTTATTTAATTGTAATTCAGCCTTCTCTTTTGATTTTGCTCCTGAAGTTGGTGATTATGCTCCTAACTTTCAGTTAGAAGGTTTTAATAAAAAATTAAACTCAAAAAAAACATGGGAATTAAGTGATTTTGAAGGTCAGTGGCTAGTTTTGTATTTTTATCCAAAAGACTTTACAGCAGGTTGCACTCTTGAAGCTAAAGGTTTTTCGGAATTAAAAAAAGATTTTTCAAAATATAATGCCGAAATTGTTGGCATTAGCGCTGATAATGAAGATTCTCATGAAAGTTTCTGCAGCGAGAAATCCATAAACTACACTTTATTATCTGATCCTGACGGAATTATTAGTAATAAATATGGTTCCTGGATTCCTCCATTCTCAGATAGAAATACTTTTTTGATTTCTCCAGATGGGGAAATTTCTTATAGATGGATAAGTGTTTTACCTATAAATCATGCTAAAGAAGTTCTCAACGTATTAAAGAAAAAAATATAAAATTTTGCACGAATTATCATTTGGAACTTGGTTAATACATATCTCGTCAGTAATAGAATGGATTTTTGCCATATTAGTCATAAACAAAATTTCAAAATATAAAAAATATAATTTATTTTTTTGGTTAAGCCTCGCTATGGTCCCAAACCTAATAGGTGCTATGTGTGCGATCACCTGGCATATCTATGACAACCAAGAAAATCTTTACGGTCTAGTATCACTTCAAGGATTATTTACATTTATAGGAAATTCAACATTAGCCTTAGCTGCAATAATTATTTTTAATGGGAAAGAGACTTATGAATAATTTATTTTTTAAATTTATAGAAGAATTAGGTTCAATTGATAACACATTATTGTTCGCAGTATCAATAATTCCATATGCAATATTTTTGTTTTACTTATATAAAATCAAATCTGTTAATATTTTTGTAAAAACAGGATTTTGCTTAACTGTTTTATTCGTATTCATAACTATATTGGTATCTATCTTCACACTAAATTACTATGATAAAACCCTTGTTGAGGTTGATTTTCTGCATGGCTTTGCAGAATCCTTCCTAACTCTAAGTGATTTTGTTATTTTGTTTGGATTTATAAAGTTGTTAAACAACTTAGAAGTAAACAACTCTTAAGACCTTTTACAATTTTGTGTTTTTTAGGTAAAAGTATTAGAGAATATATGAAAATAACGATTTATTATGTTTACTACATTATTTGCAGCTGCAGATCCAGCAACATTTTCTTGGTCTCCAAAGTGTGCCGTCGTAATGATTGCATGTAATGTTTTTGCTTATGCAATTGCTAGAGCAACAATAAGAAAACCTAATGAAGGTTTTGAAATACCTAATTCAAAATTCTTTGGTGGTTTAAGTCACGCGTCAGTTGTAGGAGCGAATTGCCTAGGTCATATTTTCGGAATTGGAGCAATCTTAGGATTAGCCTCACGAGGTGTTTTATAAATATTTATTTATTTAATATTTAATTAACTAACTTAAATTTCTCAACAATTTTATCTGCCATCTGATCAGGCATAAGTCCTAGTTTTTCTTTGCTCTGATCAGGTGAAGCATGATCAACTAAAACATCAGGTATACCTATTCTATATACAGGAATGTTTATTTCGCTATCGTTTAATAATTCAACTATTGCGGAACCAAATCCACCTATTAAGGTTCCTTCTTCCATGGTTACAACTTTTTGAATCCTACTTGCTAAAGGCAGAATAAGATTTTTATCGAGAGGTTTAACAAATCTAGCATTAACAATGCATGCATTAATGTTCATGTTTTTTAAGATCTCTGCAGTTTTGATTGCTGATGAGACCATAGAACCATAAGCAATAATTAAAATATCTTCTCCTTCTTCAAGTATTTCAGCTTCGCCTATATTCAAAGGTTCCCAACCCTCATCCATTACAGCCACTCCTAATCCAGAACCTCTTGGTATTCTTAGAGCTGTAGGACCATTATGGTTTATTGAAGTTATTAACATTCTCTGTAATTCAGACTCATCCTTTGGAGCCATCAATACAAAATTAGGTATAGATCTCATATAACTGATATCGTACTGACCTTGGTGAGTAGGACCGTCAGCTCCAACTATCCCTGCTCTATCAAGTACGAATGATACAGGTAAATTTTGTATTCCTACATCATGAATTAATTGGTCGAAAGCACGTTGAAGAAAAGTACTATAAATAGCTACTACAGGTTTAAGACCATCGCAGGACATTCCTGCTGCAAGAGTAACTGCATGTTGTTCTGCTATTCCTACATCGATATATTGATCAGGAATATTTTTTTGCAATATATCTAAACCAGTGCCTGTTGCCATTGCAGCTGTAATACCAACGACTTTACTATCTTGCTCACATATTTTTAACAAGGTTTGACCAAATATTTTACTATAACTAACAGGTTTAGGTTTCTTTGATGGAATAGATTTCCCAGTTGTAAGATCAAATGCAGACTGAGCATGATAACCAACCTGATCGGCTTCTGCATATGGATAACCCTTCCCTTTTGTTGTGACAACATGAACAAGTACAGGTCTTTTAAGTTTATGGGCTGTGTTAAAGGTCTTAACTAAGTTACCAATATCATGACCATCAATAGGACCCATATATGTAAATCCTAGTTCTTCAAAAACAGCTCCTACCTTAGGCACAGATAGTCGTCTAACGCTTCCTTTAATATTTTTAAGTTCTTCAGGGATATCCCTACCAATTAAGGGTATATTTTTTACACTTTCTTGAACACTTTCAGACAAAAATTGCAATGGTGGACTTACTCTTACCTTATTTAAGTAAGATGAAAGGGCTCCAACCGGAGGTGAAATAGACATGTCATTATCATTTAAAATTACTACTAAAGGAGTATTTGGTAAGTGACCTGCATGATTTATTGCTTCTAATGCCATTCCTCCAGTTAGTGCTCCATCTCCAATAACAGCGACACATTTATAATTTTCACCTTTTCTATCTCTTGCTATTGCCATTCCTAAAGCAGCAGAAATAGAAGTACTCGCATGTCCAGCACCAAAATGATCAAATTTACTTTCACTTCTTTTTAGATATCCAGCAACTCCATTTTGTTGCCTTAGAGAATCAAATTTACTGAAACGTCCTGTAATTAATTTATGAGGATAACCTTGATGTCCTACATCCCAAACAACTTTGTCAAAATCAAGATCAAGAGTTTGATATAAAGCCAATGTCAACTCAACTACACCCAAGCCAGGACCAAGATGTCCTCCACTAGTAGATACTACCTGAAGATGTCTTTCTCTGATTTGACAAGCAATTTCCTCTAATTGTGAAACTGTTAAGCCATGAAGTTGATTTGGATGACTTAACTCACTTAAAAGCATTTAACAATAATTGGTATCTATATAATCTAAAACGCCGAGGTGCAAAATGAGTATTTTTTTTTGAAATAGCTCATGTAATGTTTTATTAGATTAATAATTAATGCTAAAAATATATATATGAATGATTATTTTGAAAAAATACTTCAAGCTGAAGTCTATGAAGTTGCAAAAAAAACACCACTAGAGAAAGCTCATTATTTGAGTAATAAACTTAATAATGAAGTTTTTCTAAAAAGAGAAGATCTTCAGGATGTATTTTCATTCAAAATAAGAGGTGCATATAACAAAATGAGTAAGCTAAGTAATGCTCAGCTTGCTCAGGGAGTAATTACTTCAAGTGCTGGCAATCATGCTCAGGGGGTTGCACTTAGTGCTCTTAAGTTAAATTGCCAAGCAACCATATTAATGCCCATTACAACACCTCTAGTAAAAGTTAATGCAGTAAAAAATTTAAAAGCAAAAGTTATATTATATGGCGATAACTATGATGAAACTTACAAAGAGGCAATAAGGATTAGCCAAGAAAGAAATTTATGCTTTATTCATCCGTTTGATGATCCAGAGGTTATAGCAGGACAAGGAACTATAGCTATAGAACTTGAACAGCAGCTTAAGGAAAAACCTTATGCAATTTATATTGCTGTAGGTGGTGGGGGATTGATATCAGGAATATCCTTATACGTTAAAAAAATATGGCCCGAAGTTAAAATAATTGGTGTAGAACCAGAAGATGCTGACGCTATGACGAAATCTTTGGAAGAAGATAAAATTGTGGAATTATCTTCTGTAGGTCAATTTGCAGATGGAGTGGCGGTTAAAAAAATTGGTAAAAATACTTTTGATATTGGCAGAAAATATATAGATAAGATGATTAAGGTTAATACTGACGAAATCTGTGCTGCTATAAAAGATGTTTTTGAGGATACTAGATCCATACTAGAGCCCGCAGGTGCCTTATCAATAGCGGGAATGAAAAAAGATATCTTAAATTCGAATCATTCAAATAGAAAAATGGTTGCGATTGCATGTGGTGCAAATATGAATTTTGAGAGGCTAAGGTTTGTTGCAGAGAGAGCTGAACTTGGAGAGTGTAAAGAAGTAATGATGGCTGTAGAAATTCCTGAACGTGCTGGTAGTCTAATAGATTTTTGTAAGTTACTTGATAATAGAAATTTAACTGAATTCAGCTACAGGATGTCAAATTCTAAGAATGCACAGATCTTTGTAGGGGTTCAAGTCTATGGTTTAAATGATAAAAAAAATCTATTAAATGCATTTAGAAATTCTCAGTACTCATTTATTGACATAAGTGAAGATGAATTATCTAAAAATCATCTAAGACATATGGTAGGTGGAAGATTACCAAGGGATTTTAAAGAGATGGAATATAGAAACTTTATTGAACTTTTATACAGATTTGAGTTTCCTGAAAGGCCTGGCGCATTAATAAACTTCTTAAATAATATGAAATCAAATTGGTCTATAAGCGTATTTCACTACAGGAATTATGGAGCTGATGTGGGAAAAATTGTCATTGGAGTTTTGATCGATAAAAATGATATTTTAGAGTGGAATAAATTTGTAAGAATTCTAGGCTATAAATTCTGGGATGAAACTCAAAACGATACATATAGATTATTCCTTGGTGCATCAGATTAAATTTAAGGTAAATTAGGAAAGATTTCGGTAATTAAAATCAATCAATCTGATCTAAATACTAAGCCAATATCTGATATAGATCTAGTTACTAAAGTTGAAGCTGTTCTATATTTGAAAGGCAGACCAATAACAAAAAAGGATCTTTCAGAAATTACTAATTCTGATATAAACTCAATAAATGATGCAATTAAAGATCTAAAAAATAAATACTCTAACCCCAAATCAGCCATTGAATTAAATGAACTTAATAGTAGTTTTTCTCTCGAACTAAAATCTAGTCTTAATGAATTCGTCGATGATTTACTTCCTTCTGATTTGAAAACATCCGAATTAAGGACATTGGCAACTATTGCGATCAAAAAAAAGATCCTTCAGTCGGATCTTATACTTCTTAGAGGTTCAGGTGCTTATGATCATATTAAAGAATTATTAGAAAAGAAGTTCATCGTCAA
Organism: Prochlorococcus sp. AG-355-P07; assembly: GCA_003280575.1. GTDB lineage: Bacteria > Cyanobacteriota > Cyanobacteriia > PCC-6307 > Cyanobiaceae > Prochlorococcus_A. The sequence goes on from QCEN01000008.1 coordinate 13,143, forward strand.
ACGGAAGCAAAAAGATGGTAGATCATATTGGCTATCATTGTCAGAAAAGTTTTTTCAAACTTTTGCTGTAAGTAATGAATATCTTTCAAATATAGGAAGCGGTAACAATAAGCAGCAATAATGAGTAAATGTTAGAATGATTAAAATTAAGACAAGATAATGTTATCTGAGATTTTTGCTGTTCTGGGTCAGACTTTATCAATTTATTCTTTCATATTGATAATAAGAATTTTACTTACATGGTTTCCAGGTATTGATTGGAGTAACGGTGTTTTATCTGCATTAACTTCTATCACAGATCCTTATTTAAACATTTTTAGAGGTATTATCCCTCCAATAGGTGGATTTGATATTTCATCTTTGTTAGCTTTTTTACTTTTAAATGTTATTCAAAATTTAATTACAAATCTCCAGTATGCAAGCTTAGGTTATAGCTGAATTTATCTATCATCTCCAGAACCTCTTATCTTGCCTTTAGCAGCTCTTAATTTTAATTTTTCAAGGTTTTGTAATGCAACATCTTCTAAATTGAAATTTAATTCTGTACAAAGATTTGATACATACCACAAAACATCTCCTAACTCTTTTTTAATACCTAATTTTGATTCTTTATCAAATATTCCATTTTTATCTCTTATGACCTTTTTCACTTTTTCAGCCACCTCACCAGCCTCCCCCACTAAACCAAGAGTTGGATAAATATTATTTGAACCTAAATCTGGGTATTGCGCTGTTTCTCTAGCTTTTTTCTGATATGTTTTAAAATCCATGACTTAAATAACTAACTTTGGGTATGGTAAATTTATTTATATCTAGCAATATTATCTATATATGTCGAATATTGATTTAAAAAGAAGAACAAAAATAGTAGCAACTATTGGCCCTGCAACACAATCTGAGGAGATAATTACAAATTTAATTAAAGCTGGAGTAACAACATTCAGATTAAATTTCTCACATGGAGATCATAAAGACCATGCTGAGAGAATAAAAACTATAAGAGAAGTATCAAAAAAGTTAGATATAGATATTGGAATATTGCAAGATCTTCAAGGACCTAAAATACGATTAGGGCGCTTTAAAGATGGGCCAGTAAAAGTTAAAAAAGGGGATAAATTCACACTGACATCAAATGAAGTCGAATGTACAAATACTATTGCAAATGTAACCTACGACAAACTTTCTCAAGAAGTTAGCGAAGGGAAAAGAATACTTTTAGATGACGGTAAAATAGAAATGATTGTAGAAAAGGTTGATACAAAAGCTAATAATTTGGAGTGTATGGTAACTGTAGGAGGGGTACTTTCAAACAATAAAGGTGTTAACTTTCCAGATGTTCAATTATCAGTAAAAGCATTAACAGAAAAAGATAAAGACGATTTAAAATTCGGTTTATCTGAACAAGTTGATTGGATAGCACTAAGTTTCGTAAGAAATCCATCCGATATAAATGAGATAAAAGATTTAATAAACAAAAGTGGGCATTCAACTCCTGTAGTCGCAAAAATAGAAAAATTTGAAGCGATTGATCAGATTGATACAGTATTACCCTTATGTGATGGGGTTATGGTTGCAAGAGGTGATTTGGGAGTAGAAATGCCTGCTGAAGAAGTTCCCCTTTTACAAAAAGAGTTAATAAGAAAAGCTAATACATTAGGTATCCCAATAATTACAGCGACTCAAATGCTTGATTCTATGGCTTCTAACCCAAGACCAACTAGGGCCGAAGTCAGTGATGTTGCAAATGCAATTCTGGATGGGACAGATGCTGTAATGCTTTCAAACGAAACTGCAGTTGGGGATTATCCTGTAGAGGCAGTTGAAACGATGGCAACCATAGCGAGAAGAATTGAAAGGGATTATCCACTTAAGGCTATTGAAAGCCACTTACCCAGTACGATCCCAAATGCTATCAGTGCAGCAGTAAGTAATATAGCTAGACAACTTGACGCAGGGGCTATAATCCCATTAACTAAATCAGGTTCTACAGCTCGAAATGTAAGTAAGTTCAGACCACCAACACCTATCTTGGCAACTACTACAGAAAGAAGTGTAGCGAGAAGATTGCAACTTGTTTGGGGAGTTACTCCAATAGTCGTTAAAAATGATGAAAGAACAGCAAAAACTTTTAGTTTAGCTATGCAAATTGCTCAAGAGATGGGGATCCTAAATCAAGGAGATTTAGTAGTTCAAACCGCAGGTACATTAACTGGAATTAGCGGCTCTACAGATTTAATAAAAGTCGGTTTAGTAAGAAAGATTGTATCAAGAGGAATTTCAATAGGGGAAATCGGTGTTACAGGTAAAGCAAGAATAATTAAAAATAATCTCGATATATCCTTAATTTGCCCAGGAGAAATATTATTTGTTCCGAAGGAATTAATGAAAAATATTCCGCTGAGTAAAAATATTGCCGGGATTGTTACGAACCAAAATGTAAATGATGTTTATGCTTTTTTTAACAAAAATAATAAAAAGATTTCTACAATTTGTAATCTAGAAAGTATTGATAATCATCAAATCAGTAATGGCGATCTTATTACACTCCAGCTTAATGAAGGTGTTATATACATGGGACAAATTGAAGATGATGATGCAATAGATAAATATAAATATGTCTAGGAATATTTCAATAAAAGAAGCCTTGGGCATGGCAACAAAAACTTTAGTTTCGAACAAATTGAGAAGTTCGTTAACAATGCTTGGGATAATTATAGGAAATGCCTCAGTTATTACTCTTGTTGGACTTGGAAGAGGTGCTCAAACATTAGCAAAAAACCAATTAAGTAATTTAGGTGCCAATGTTTTATTCATTGTTCCAGGAAATAATGACACAAGAAGAAGAGGTATTTCATTTCCTAAAAACCTTGTTTTAGAAGATGCTATAGCAATAAGCAATCAAGTCCCAACAGTTAAAAAAGTAGCTCCTCAAATCTCTGCTAACGAAATAGTGCAATCAAATTCTAAAAGTTTAAATATATCAATTGCTGGAGTTACGCCTGAATTTCTTGAAGTACGAAGCTTTGAAGTTGATAAGGGTAGATTTTTATCAAAAAGTGATGTCAATAGTGCAAGAAGTTATGTTGTGATAGGTCCTGATCTTAAAGACGAATTTTTCAAAGATAAATCTTCATCACTTGGAAAAAAAATCAGAATTAAAGACCATACCTATGAAATTATCGGAATATTAAAACCTAAAGGTGCTGTATTTGGAAGTAATCAAGACAAAAATGCTTATATTCCCTTAACTACCATGGTAAATAGGATTACTGGAAAGGATCCTACATATGGTATAAGTTTAAGCTTCATTAGTGTTGAGGCGATAAATAAAAATGCAACTAGTGCCGCTAAATTTCAGATTACTAACTTGTTAAGGCAAAGACATAAAATAATCAGAGATGATGACTTTGCGGTTAGATCACAAGAAGATGCGCTGAATATAGTAACCAACATTACAAGTGGACTAACTTTTTTATTGGCTGGTATTGGGGCAGTATCTTTAGTGGTTGGAGGCATAGGAATCATGAATATCATGCTTGTTTCTGTAAGCGAAAGGACTGAAGAGATTGGACTAAGAAAAGCAATAGGAGCTAAACAGTCTGATATATTAATTCAATTTTTAATTGAGGCATTGATTTTATCTACAATTGGAGGATTAATTGGAACAACAACGGGATTATCAGGTGTTTTTCTATTATCTCTGATAACACCACTTCCTGCATCGGTAGGAATTACAACTACTTTGTCCACCATGATCATTTCAGGATCAATAGGTTTAATCTTTGGCGTTTTACCTGCAAAAAGAGCTTCTAAATTAGATCCAATTGTTGCATTAAGAAGTTTATAAATAGAATTTATAATAATGCTCAATTTTTATAAATTAATTGAGATACTGGTGAGTCTTCAATCACTTGTAATAACATCAATGTTACCTGTTTATATTCCACTATCATTTATCTATAAATCTAGTAATAACTATGAGTTACCTACCACATGGCAAATACCAACAATAATTTTATTAACACTAATATTCCATAAAAAAGTTGTTTTCAGAGCATTTTCTATATATATAGTTTTGGGATTATTTTTATTTCCTGTCTTTCATCAAGGAGGTTCAATAGGTTATTTGCTCACTCCAAATTTTGGTTATTTATTAGGTTATTATCCATTAATCATGATAATTGATAATTTAAATACTAGAGATAATATAAACGTTGTTAACTTTTTAAAAAATGGATTTATAGCAATAGTTGCTATGCATTTAACTGGAATATTTTACAACTTCATACAAATAATTTTCTACAGTCAATTTAATTTATTTTTATATAATTTAGGGAAATACTCATTAGGTAAGATTGGATATCATTTTTTAATGCTTTTTCCACTTTTATTACTTATTAAACCTATAAAACGTTTAAAACATAACAAATAATGATTAATAAAATACAAACAAAAATATATTTTTTATCATTAAGTATTTTTATTGTTCTAATAGATCAATTATCGAAATATTTAATGTCTTATAATAATAAATTATTTATCAATAAAGATTTTATTTTTTTCAAATTAGACTTTGTAAAAAATTACGGGGCAGCATTTAACATATTTAGTGGTAGTAGAATATTTTTATCTTTAATAAGTATTATTTTTTCAATTTTACTAATTTATTTAATTTTTAGAAAAAATACTTTAAATTCATTTGATCTATATGCTTATAGCTTTATTCTTGGTGGAACTATTGGTAATGGTATAGATAGGATATATAAAGGTTTTGTGGTTGATTTCATAAATTTAAATATTATAAATTTTCCAGTATTTAATATTGCTGATATTTCTATTAATATTGGTTTTATTTTTTTACTGTATAACATATTTAAGAATAGTAGATAAAATGAATTACTTGAAATTAAAATATTTAAAGTATGTTGTATTTATAATTTTTCTATATATTTTATTTTCAATATTTGTAAGAATAGTAAATATTTATACACTTTTATTTTTAATAATAATAATTTATATCTTTTATAATGTTGATAAAAAATTATTTAAAAAAATAGTTTATAAAGTTATATATAAAAATAAAAAAAATACACTTTTATTCAAAAATACATATGGTGCTGCCAAGATAAGTTTGGAAGGGGTCGAGAAAATTAATAAAAAAATAAACGATAAAGTAAAAGTTGAATTGTTAAATTACCAAAAAAATAAACTAGAGTCCCAATTAAAAACAGGAGATTACAATGTTACTCTTTTTGGAGCAGGTTCCTCAGGAAAAACATCTATAGCAAGATCATTATTGAAAAATATTGTTGGACAAACTTCACCAAAAATAGGTACAACAAAGCATATTAATAGCTATAAAATTCGTATCCCAATCTTAAAAAGAAACATTAATATAGTAGATACTCCGGGTTTATTCGAACCATCTAAATTAGGAGAAGAAAGAGAAAAAACAACTATTATACAAGCAACAAATTCTGACTTGGTTCTTTTTGTGTTAGATCAGGACATAAATAAATACGAAAACTATTTAATTAAGGAATTATTAGAATTAAGGAAAAAAATAATAATAGTTCTAAATAAATGTGATTTGAGGTCTAGAGATGAAAACAATCTCATCAAAGAAAATATAATTTCAATAACTTCCGCTAGAAAAAATAAAATTTCAGTTGTTAAAACAATTGCAGTAGCTCAAGAATCTCCCTATGTAAATTCAGATGCTTTAAATTTAGTTCCAGAGGTAGGAAGTTTATTTAGAGAAATAATTGAAACGCTCGATAATAATGGTGAAGAGTTATTGGCAGATAATATTCTTTTTCGCTCAAATAAGCTAGGTATTAAAAGCAAAAATTTCGTCCAAGAACAAAGATATTTAATGTCAAATAAAGTGATTAATAAATACATGTGGATAACAGGAGGTGTAATACTGGTTAATCCACTACCAGCTGTTGATTTCCTTACTACTACCTCGGTAAACATTCAAATGATAATGGAATTGTCAAAAATATATGAAATAAAGCTTACAAAAAAAGATGCAAAAGATTTAGCGACTTCATTGCTAAGCGCTTTGGCTAAACAAGGAATACTAAAGGGGGGTCTCGCCATTCTTTCTCCTGCTTTAGCCACAAGCTTAACTAAAATAATATTATCTAAATCTATACAATCAGTTACAGCAGGCTGGTTAATAAGAATAGTAGGACTAAGTTTGATTGAGTATTTTAAAAATGGTCAAGATTGGGGTGATGGAGGAATTCAAGAAGTAGTAGATAAGATCTATAAAATAAGTAAGAGAGAGGACATTTTAAACAACTTCGTAAAAGAAGCTATTTCAAAAATTGAAATGAAAAAATATTTTAAATCAAATAAAAGGTTGCCTCCATTTACTATGTAAAATTAGATAATTGATCATTTAAATATGTTCTGAAATCAAACATAGTTATTAAGAGTAAATAAGCAATACAAATAGTTATAGATATAAACCCTGTTACAATTGCAATAATTTTTGGTCTTCCCATATTCACTATTTAAGAATTTAAAAGTTTCAAAAGTTCCTCAATATGAGATTCTTTTGTATTGTAATTTCCCATAACAACCCTTAAAAAATATTTGCCTTTAAATTTTGGTCTTGAAAGCATAAAATTATTGTTAATTAGTTCATTAACTTTAGTTTGAGTCCATGCATCAGAGTCTTTTGGCTCGAGTTTCTTTGGTAAGAATGAAACAATATGAAGAGGACCTGAATATATATCAAATTTATTGTTATTAATATTTTTTATAAAAAAATCTTTTCTTTTGATTGATGATTTTAATATATTTTCTATTCCATTCAGACCTAAAAAACGTAATCCAAGCCATAGTTTGATAACCTCTGCAGGTCTAGAACCTTGTATGCCTATCTCTCCTCTATTTATAATATTTTCATTAGATGATATATATGGTAGTCCAGTATTAAAGGTATTTTTTAAAGTACTCATATTTGATACCAATAACAAAGATGAAGTTTTTGTAATGCCAATAATTTTTTGTGGATTTATCGTTATCGAATTGGCCTGATTAATATTATTTAAACCTTCTATTTGAATAGAAGTTATAGCAAAAATACCGCCTATTGAACCATCAATATGTAACCATATATTTCTTTGTTTACAGATATCACTAATTTCTTTAATAGGATCAACGGCTCCTCTTATAGTTGTTCCAAGGGTGGCAACAATAGCAAATATTTTTTTATTTTCTATTGAACATTTATCTAAAGACTTTCTGAGATCACTTATATCCATTCGACCTTGATTATCAGTTTTAATCCTGACAAGATTATTAGTATCAAGACCCATTATTCTTATACATTTAACGAAGGAAGAATGAGCATCTTCACTAACAAGCAATACAGAATTAGGATTTGTACCTAATCCAGCATTATTTCTAGCTGCTATAAGTGCATTCAGATTACTTAATGTACCTCCGCTAGCTGCTATACCACCTGAGAAATCATTAAACCCTATTTTTTGGGCAAACCATTTGCATAATGATTCTTCAAGCAAAGTAACACTTGGTGATAACTCGTAAGCCAGAAGATTATTATTTAAACCAGCTGCAATCAATTCTCCCAATATTGAAAAAATTAAAGGTGGGGGATCAAGGTGAGCTAGTGAGCCGGGATGAACAGGATTAAATGAATTCTTCAAAAGAGATTCAATCTCAGAAAACAAATCTTCTTCAGAGTTACCATCCTCCGCAGGCATAATGCACTTGAAGCTCTTATCAAGTGGTAAAGGACCATTTTTATCAGCTTTAGAGAACCATTCACAAAGAATTTGACTTGCTCTATTCAGAAGCGTAATCAATTTGTCATTAGTCCCTAAATATGAGGGAAAATATATATCTTTATTATTAATTAAATCTTCAGCCATCAGATAAAATATCTATTAATAATTCTATTCTCAATATTGGTAAATGAGATATATTTTTGAAAATGGAAATAGTAATGAAGATCAACAAAGAAAAACAAATAATTCAAAATACACTTTGTGGATGAATTCGATATTAAGAAGATCCAAAGAAATTGGAAAAGTTGAGCTACCAATCTGTTCAATAATATTAGATGAGAGAGGAAGATGTATAGGGAGAGGTGTTAACAAGAGGCATATAAATAATGACCCATTGGGTCATGCTGAGATAATGGCACTTAGGCAGGCATCTCTTATAAAAAATGATTGGAGATTTAATGAATGTACTATTATCACAAATTTAGAACCTTGTACTATGTGTTCCTCTGCTCTTATTCAAGCGCGGATGGGTAAGGTTATTTTCGGGGCTTACGATAAGAAAAGAGGTGGATTAGGTGGCTCAATTGATCTATCAAAACATGAAAGTGCTCATCACAAAATGGAAATAATTGGAGGTATCCTAGAAGATGAATGCATTCAAATTTTACAGATTTGGTTCAAAAAGTTGAGGACTCAAAAATAGAAAATTTCTTTAGCTCTGTATCAAAGAGGTTTAATAATCTGTCAACATTCTCCTCACATGAATTAAAACCCATTAGCCCTACACGCCATACCTTACCGGATAATTCTCCAAGTCCATTTCCTATTTCAATTCCAAAGTTTCTTAAGAGATGATTTCTAAAAGCATCCCCATCAACTGCTGGAGGTATTTTAACTGTTGTTAAAGTTGGTAATCTATAATCCTCTGATACATGTAATTCCATGCCAAGACTTTCTAAACCATTCCAAAGTTTCTTTGCATTAGTATTGTGTCGATTCCAAACGTTTTCTAAACCCTCATTCGCAATTAATCGTAAACCTTCACGTATAGCAAAATTCATATTTACTGGAGCAGTATGATGGTAAACACGATCAGAACCCCAATATTTATTTAATAGAGATAAATCTAAATACCAGTTAGGTACTTTTGTTTTTCTTGAACTTAGTTTTTCTTCAGCTCTTTTATTCATTGTAAAAGGGCTTAATCCTGGAGGACAACTTAATCCCTTTTGACTACAGCTGTATGCTAGATCAATTTTCCATTCATCTATCAATAATTCTAAAGCGCCAAGTGAAGTAACTGCATCAACTAAAAACAAGCAATTATTTTTTCTACATATATCCCCTATACCATCAAGAGGTTGTAGAACACCACTTGATGTTTCAGCATGGACAATAGCAAAAATATCTGGTTTTTTAGTCTCTATTTCATACTTAATTTCCTCATAAGTAAAAGCCTCACCCCATGATTTTTCAATGACGGAAACTTGAGCTTTATATCTAGTTGCCATATCAACTAATCTATTTCCAAAATATCCTTTTTTAGCAATAAGAATTTTTTCGCCTTCTTCAATAAAATTAGCTATTGAAGCTTCCATCGCTGCACTGCCAGTGCCACTCATTGGAAGTGTAAGACGATTATTGCACTGCCAGGTATACCTTAGAAGTTGCTGTACGTCGGACATCAATGAGATATATGCTTCATCTAAATGCCCAATAGGATTCAAAGAAAGAGCGCTTAATACTTCTGGATGTGCATTTGAAGGTCCAGGTCCTAATAAAAGTCGAGACGGAACATAAGTCTTTGAAAAATGAGATAAATTCTCTTCATTTAAAGCCGAAATAAGTTTTGCTTCTGTCAAAGCATTACATCCAATTTCTTTTAAATTAAACTAATATCGCCACATAAGCGATATTTATTTAAAGAAATTCATTCAATTTAAATATTTAGGTAAACAATTATTAAACTTATGACTTGAAACACTAAAAGAAGACATCAATTCTTAAAAAAAGTGACCATTGATACATAACAAGAATCATCATGTTATTAATTTCATATAAGGTATTACAAAATTATGTCTAAATCTCCTCAAGATGTTTTAAGTCAAATTAAAGACGAAGGAATTGAACTCATTGATTTAAAATTCACTGACATTCATGGAAAATGGCAACATTTAACTCTTACATCAGACATGATAGAGGAGGATTCTTTTACAGAAGGTCTAGCATTTGATGGCTCATCAATAAGAGGTTGGAAAGCAATTAATGCCTCGGATATGTCAATGGTGCCCGATGCAAGTACAGCATGGATAGATCCTTTCTATAAACATAAAACTCTAAGTATGATTTGCTCTATACAAGAGCCAAGAAGTGGAGAACCTTATGATAGGTGTCCAAGGGCTTTAGCTCAAAAGGCATTAAAATATTTAGACTCGACGGGTATTGCAGATACCGCATTTTTTGGACCAGAACCAGAATTCTTTTTATTCGATGATGTTAGATATGACTCTAAAGAGGGAGGTTGTTTTTATAGTGTAGATACTATTGAAGCACCATGGAATACAGGGAGAATTGAAGAAGGGGGAAACTTAGGATATAAAATACAATATAAAGAAGGATATTTTCCAGTAGCTCCAAATGATACTGCTCAAGATATCAGATCTGAGATGCTTCTTCTTATGGGTGAATTAGGAATACCCACAGAAAAACATCACCATGAAGTTGCTGGAGCCGGTCAACACGAGCTTGGGATGAAATTTGATTCGTTAATAAATGCTGCTGATAACGTTATGACCTATAAATATGTTGTCAGAAATGTTGCAAAAAAATATGGAAAAACAGCAACATTTATGCCCAAGCCTGTTTTTAACGACAACGGAACAGGAATGCATGTTCACCAAAGTTTATGGAAGAGTGGACAGCCACTATTCTTTGGTGAAGGATCATATGCAAATTTATCTCAAACAGCAAGATGGTACATAGGAGGAATACTTAAACATGCACCTTCATTCCTAGCATTTACTAACCCAACTACAAATAGTTATAAAAGATTAGTTCCAGGATTCGAAGCACCTGTAAATCTAGTTTATTCTGAAGGTAATAGATCAGCTGCGGTTAGAATACCTTTAACAGGTCCAAGCCCTAAAGCTAAAAGATTAGAATTCAGATCAGGTGACGCACTTGCAAATCCTTACTTAGCATTCTCTGTAATGATGCTTGCTGGTATTGATGGAATTAAAAATCAAATTGATCCTGGTGATGGAGTAGATGTAGATTTATTTGAACTTCCAGCTGATGAACTTGCTAAAATCGATACAGTACCTTCATCTCTAAATGACTCACTTAATGCGCTAAAAGCAGATAAAGATTATTTATTAGCTGGTGGAGTATTTACTGAAGATTTTATTGATAACTTTATCGATATAAAATACGAAGAGGTACAACAATTAAGACAAAGGCCTCATCCTCATGAATTCTTCATGTATTACGATGCATAATTAGAATAATAAATTTATTTAAAATAATCAATTTGAGAAATATCACAAAATATTCTCAAATTGATTTTTTTTTTGTTGGAATATAGTTATATAAAATAAAAAATGGCTAGGGAATCTATTTCAAAAATTGCATATAAAACGCTACAACAAAGCAAAAGCATTGCGGGGTTCGCCCACAAGCAGATCAGTTCAAGATTAATGAATTTTATTCTTCCCGATTCGAAGCTTGAAAATTTTGATATAGATAAGGATCTTCTAATTCAAATCCAAAATTCAATGGAAATTTTAAGAGAAGAAGATTGGAATGATGCAGAAAAAAATATATACCCGAAAAAATTATTGTTTGACGAGCCATGGCTTAGATATCTAACTCAATATCCTAAAATTTGGCTCGATATGCCTAATACATGGGATAGACGCAGAAAACAAAACTTTGATGATCTCCCAAAATCAATTGATAAAGATAATTATCCTCAATATTACTTGAGAAATTTTCATCATCAAACAGATGGTTATTTATCAGATTTTTCAGCTAGCATTTATGACCTACAAGTAGAGATTCTTTTCAATGGAAGTGCTGACTCAATGAGAAGAAGAATAATTAAGCCAATAAAACAAGGACTTGAAAATTTTAGCGATAGAAAAAAAAGTTCTATTAAAATACTAGATGTGGCTACAGGATCAGGAAGAACATTAAAACAATTAAGAGCTGCATTTCCTAAAGAAAAAATTACAGGAATTGATTTGTCTGATTCATATTTAAAAGAAGCAAGTAGATATATTTCAGATTTAGAGGGTGATTTAATAGAGTTGATAAAAGGTAATGCTGAAGAATTACCTTTCGAAAATAACAGTTTTCAATGCATTTCTTGTGTTTACTTATTTCATGAATTACCTAGAACAATTAGATCTAAAGTATTAAATGAATTTTTTAGAGTTCTTGAACCTGGTGGGATTTTAGTATTAGCTGATTCAATTCAAATAAGTGATTCACCTGACTTTACATCCGTAATGGAAAACTTCTATAAATCTTTTCATGAGCCTTTTTATTGTGATTATATAAAAGAGGATATAGATTCTAAAATAAAGGAAGTAGGATTTAAAGATGTAAAAACAAATTCTTTTTTTATGACCAAAGTATGGTCTGCTGTAAAGTAAATAAAAACTTCTATGACCTATTGGGATAAAGATACTATTCAGCTTGTTCAAAATCTTAATAACAAATTAAAGATTGATCATTCTAAATGGCATAAAGATAAAGGGAATAAATATAAACGATCTGCAGAACTAATTTCGGCGGGATTATGCCATTTAATTATTTCTTGTAATGAGAAGGAAACTATTGAGTATATAGAAGAAAGTATTAAATGGTTAAAAGAAATAAACGTGGATCAACCTTGCCCTAGTAAAAATCACCTTTTTAAAGCTAATTGAAGTCTATTACCTTTACTACTCCATCTAATATCATCAAAACATTCATTAATAATGTATAAGCCACGGCCATTTACACTGCTTATTTTTTTTGGTAATTTGTAATCTCTTTTTTTTATTTCTAAACCACTACCTTGATCTTGAATTTGCCAAACACACCAATTTGGGGTAATTATTCTTCTTACTCTAATATTTTTTTTAGGATCTAATTTATTTCCATGTTTTACTGCGTTGACTAGAGCTTCATGTAAACCAAGTTTGATAAGATAACTTGATTGAGAATTTTTAATAGGACCTAATAATAAATCAACAAATTCATTTAACTGTAATGTCGATTCGTATTCATAGTTTGACCAGTTAATCTTCGGTCTTTTAAAAAATTTTTTTAAAATATTTTTGCCCCGAAATAAGGACATAATAATATTTTGATACTGTCCTTATTTTAGCTTATTAAATAGCTAAATTTAAAGAATATTATTATGTCTCTCTGCAATAGCAGGATGCCGTAGGATGGAGTCCATAAGTCTTACTCCTCTAAGTTGATTTATTAAAGGCATATGTCCATCAGGAGCATCCAATGACCAACGAAAAGATCCAGGATATCTAGTCCAAAAGCCCTCTTTTTTCCAACCTATCTTCGGCCACATTAATTCATATTTTTTACCTACTGATTTTAATATCTTAGCTTGAATTGAGAATCCAAATCTACCATTAGAATAAATGGTCCATAATCTATCAATTGTTTGTAGGTCTATACCTGACATATTCTTAACCTCACTATAGAAAACATATCCACGTTTTTCAGCTAATTTTCCAGCTAACTTACGCAAGTAGGAACTTGTTAATCTATCTGCATCCTCAAATTTTTGTTCAACCAACTTTAATTGTAAATCTTTATAATTGATATCCATATCTGAATATGTGTTAAACCAATTATTGAATTTAGTGTTTTCAAAGAATTCAGGCTTAGATTTCTTTAAAACTTGCAATATCCAACCAGCAGCCCAGTCATCTCCATCACTATCAAAAATTTCAAAAAGTTTAGGGCCAAGGTTAAAAATATTTTCGACTTCAGATTCTATTTGTGTTAATGAATTTATTCTCTTTCTTTGATTCGAATCTACAAATTTTTTTATCAGATCTAATGTAGCATTACTATAGTTATCTTTTTCTTTGTTATTCATTTTAAAAAATCAATCTAAAAAAAATAAAAACTATCCATGTATTTCAGAAGAAAAGAACTAAAGAAATTTAGAAGTTTTAAAGGACCACTTATAGATGTTAGGAGCCCGAGTGAATATTATAAAGGACACATGCCTAATTCTATTAACATTCCTCTTTTTGATGATGATGAGAGATCAATAATTGGCACAATTTATAAAAAAGAAGGAAGAAAAAAAGCTGTAATAGAGGGATTAAAATGTTTTGAAAAAAAAATGGATTTACTTCTTGATAATTTATTCATGAGTATTGACTATGATAAAAATATTTCTGAAAAAAATAATAAAGAATTTTTTATAAGAATATATTGTTCTAGAGGGGGAATGCGTTCACAAAGTATTGCATGGTTATTAGAAAAATTTAAATTAAATACTATTACACTTGATGGAGGGTACAAAATATATAGAAGATGGGTATTAGATAGTTTCTCAAAAAAGTTGAATATAGTAGTTATTGGCGGAAAAACAGGTACAGGTAAGACAAGATTATTATCATTATTAGAGAAATATAAATATCAAACTATTGATCTTGAGGGATTTGCATGTCATAGAGGAAGTACATTTGGAGGTTTAGGAATGAGAGAACAACCTTCAAATGAACAATTCGAAAATAAAATTGCAGATAAATTAAATTCATTTAAATGTTCTAATAATATTTTTGTAGAGGCTGAAAGTGCAAATATAGGTAAATGTAAAATACCTCATGAATTTTTTAATCAGATGAAAAACTCCAAGAGAATTGAAATTCTAAGGAGCGAATCTAACAGGTTAGATGAGTTGATAGATACTTATAGTATTTTTAAGAAAGAGGAACTCCAAGAATCTGTATTAAGGATAAAAAAAAGATTAGGACCGCAAAGAACAAAAATAGCACTTGAATCAATTAATAATGAAAAATGGGACTTAGTTTGTAGATCAGTACTAGATTATTACGATAAGTGTTATGAATATGAAAAGGTTGGCAAAACAAATATAAAGATACTAGATTTAACCGACAAAAAATATGATGAAAACATCTTAAAGTTAATAAATAACGTTTTATAAAATAATTACAAACGAATACGAAAATTTTTTCTTAAAGTATATGTTTGATCCGAATATTATGGCAAATAATAAAACAGCAAGAATACAGTTTTATGAAGGAACTGATGAACCAGTTGTCCCGGAGATAAGGTTAACAAGAAGTAAAGATGGTACAACTGGACAAGCCTTATTTATGTTCGAGAAACCTCAAGCATTATCATCTATTGCAGAAGGTGAAATCACCGGGATGCGTATGATTGATAATGAAGGTGAGATATTAACAAGAGAGGTTAAAGTTAAGTTTGTAGATGGGGAACCTATCTTTTTAGAAGCAGTTTATATTTGGAAGAATACCTCAGACTTTGATAGATTCATGAGATTTGCAAATAGTTATGCCAAATCTAATGGATTAGGATATTCTGAGAAGAAGTAGAATATCATCTAAATTGAGTAGTTCATCATATTTCAAGTTAGTAGTAATTTTAATCACGTCTTTAATAATATGGAGTTTAAGAGATTTCCTACTTTTAATAATTTGCTCATTAGTAATTTCAAATATTGTTTGTAATTTATGTAATCAAATACACAAGGGGTTGAAAATCCCTCGCCTCCTATCTTTGTTAATTGTTTTAACTATTATTTCAATAATAGTATTTACCATATTTATTCTTATCTTGCCTCCGTTTGTGAAAGAATTCAATGAAATACTAGTTGATATTCCAAATGGTTTATCAAAAATAAATATTTTAATTAATACATATCTAAATAAATTGAATAACCTTTTTTATGGTGAAGAATCTGAAAATGTTGTTGAAATATTTAATCTTATAGATAATGTAGTTACCATTCCAGATGCGGCAACTATTGCTAAAGCTATTCAAGAGAGTTTTAAAAACTTAATAAATATAGCGGGGAATCTTGGTTCAGGTCTTCTAAGATTAATTTTCGTTTTAGTGGTAAGTTTGATGATTTCCATTGAACCAAATCAATATAAAGAAAATATACTTCTATTAATACCTAAAAATTATCGTAATAAATTCAGGAATATTCTGGATAAATGTAATATTGCATTAGCAAATTGGACTTTTTCTATGGTCATAAGCTCATTATCAGTAGGTCTTTTATCATTAATAGTCCTTTCGATTTTAGATGTCAAATATGTTGTTTCTAATGCTTTAATAGCAATGGTTTTAAATATTATTCCAAATATAGGACCTGTTATTAGCGGAATATTTCCAATTTCAATTGCACTACTAGATAATTTTTGGAAACCACTTGCCGTTTTAGGTTCATATGTAATTATTCAAAATATTGAAAGTTATATAATAATGCCATCAATAATGAAGAAAAAGGCTAATTTACTTCCTGGGATTACATTAATCTCACAATTTGGTTTCACCTTCATTTTTGGTCCTCTAGGATTAGTTCTATCACTTCCTCTCGCTGTAGTAATTCAAGTTTTAATCAAAGAAACAATTAAAGATATATAAAAATTATTTACTTAATTTCTTATATAAATATGGATAGGAAAAAAGTATAAAAAAAGCTAAGGGATGTTTAGCAAAAGCGAAGTATAGTGAATTAAAAGTAAAATGATCAAATAATATTCTTAATTCTGTAGAAAGATCAATTAAAACTAAAGAAAGTAAAAGTAAGAGATAGTAATTCAATTTCATAAAGTTAGAAGCTTAAACTTAATCTTCAAGCAAAAAGGATGGCGCTAACAAAATACTCGAATAACTTCCAATTATAATTCCTAATGATAATGACAAAGAGAACCAAAAGAGTGAATAGGAACCAAACAAAATTAGACTTAGTAAAGGGATTAAGGTGGTAATACTAGTAAATGTTGTTCTCCTAAATGACTCATTAACTGATAATTGAATATTTTCGTTATATCCTTTTTTACTTGATCTTAAATTCTCGCGAATCCTATCAAATATAACAACAGTGTCATTTACAGAGTAACCAGCAATAGTTAATAAGGACACAGCAAATAAACTATTTACCTCGACAGATAATATAATTCCCAACCAGGAGAATATACCGAATACAATTAATAAATCATGGAATAAAGCTAATAATGCGAATAACGCATATTTTTTATCAAATCTAATAGTTATATATAAAGATATTGCAAATAAAGAAACTAATAAAGAAGTAACACAATTAATAAGTAATCTTTTCCCAAGCTTTGGACCTATTAATCTTGAATCCTTACTCTCATAATTAAGAGGTCCAATAATATTATCTAGATTATTAATTAGATTAGTTGATTCTTCGATACTCAAATAAGGCGTTCTTATTGAAATTAATTTATTATTATTTTGAGATTGTAATTTAATATTATTTAAAACGTTTTTATTTTGAGAGATCTCTCTTAAATATTCTATAACTGAATCAGGGGAAAAATTAGAACATTCTTCTTCACAAACTCTTTCTATTCTTATTTCATTGCCTCCAACAAAATCCATCCCTAGATTTATAGGTTTCTTATAAGAAGTATTAAAAGTTGAATATAGAATTCCTATAAGACTCAACAAAATAAGAACAGTTGAAAAACTAATTATCTTTCTTTTATTTTTTATTAGTTCAAGATTGTATTTCATGGGTAAATTAGAAATAAAAAATTAATTTGAAAAATTCTTCCTGGGTAGATAGAGACTTTTTTGTCTTAAAGTTTGATATGTTGTAAAAAATCGCAAAATAGTTTTAGAACAATTTAATGAGGTAAACAAGCTTATTAAAACTCCAATACCTAATGTTGCCGCAAAACCTTTAACAAAATTTGTTCCTAATAAAAACAATACAAAACAACTCAAAATAGTTGTAATATGGCCATCAACTATTGATGAATTAGCTCTTTGAAAACCGCTATCAATAGATCTTGTAAGAGTATTACCATCATCTAATTCTTCTCTAATTCTCTCAAATATTAGAATATTTGCATCAACGGCCATACCAATGCTGAGTATTAACCCAGATATTCCAGGTAATGTCAAAGTTACAGGAATTAAGGAATATAGGGCTAAGTTTAGAAAACCATAAAGTACTAAAGAAAGAACTGAAACAAAACCAAGAATCCTATAATTAAAGATCATAAATATACCAACAAGAATTAATCCACAAATAGCTGCATAAAGACTTTTTAAAATATTTTTAGATCCTAATAAAGCCCCTATAGTATTAGCTTCTACTATTTCAATTGGTAATGGCAATGAACCACCTTTAAGTTGAACTTCTAATTCTCTAGCATTTTCAGCACTAAAATTACCGCTTATTGTTGCTGATCCACCTGTAATACCTGTATTAGCAAATTGACTACCAACACTGGCCTCACTTATTGATTCGCCATCAAGAATAATAGCCAATAGTTGATTAGTGCCCGCAATGGACTTTGTGAGTTTTGCAAACTTTTCACCTCCTGAACTACTAAAAGTTAATAAAACTTCCCAATTACTATTTGTTTGTTCTTGCCTCCTTCCTGCGTTAATAAGATCCTTACCAGATAAATCTGTTTTAATAAACAAATTTGTAATTTCTTTATCAATATACTTCTTAATTTCAATTAACTTCCCATATAAATCACTACTGGTAGATGAATAGTCTAATTCTTGCTCTATCTCCTTAAGATCATCTTGAATAATCTTTATTAAATTAGCATCATATTGACTATTTTCTGAAATGGAAAACTGTTCAGTTAATTCTTTAATATTCAATCTCTGAATTTGCAAGTTTTTTAAATTTGTAGATGTTCCTTCTTTTTGGGTCCTAAATTCTAATAATGCAGTCTTGCCTAAAACTCTTGAAGCAACTAATGGATTTTGTTCTCCGGGTAATTCTAAAATCAATTGATCTCCACCTAGGGTTTGTAAGTTAGACTCAGATACCCCTAAGTTGTTTACGCGTCTATCTATAACCGAATAAACTGCATCAAGTTCATCATTTGTTACCTTCCCTTCCTCTTTAATAATTTGTAGCGTAAGCTGGGAACCCCCTTGTAAATCCAATCCCAACTGTAAAGGATAATTTATTAATAGATAAACAGATAAAGTAAGGAGAAATATAATAAAAAAAAGCCAACCTTGCCTTCTTTTCATTACCTAAATACTCCCACTAATTAAATCTTCAACTTTTTCAACTATTTGATGTGGTTGGATTATTGTCAAATTCTCAAGATTTCCATTATATGGAGTTGGAATATCCTGACTTGATAATCTAATTGGTCGGACATCAAGATCATCAAAACACTCTTCTGTTATCAAAGCAATTAATTCTGCCCCAATACCTCCAGTCTTCATACATTCTTCAACAATAATTACTTTATTTGTTTTTCTTATTGATTTTGAGATAGTTTTCATATCAAATGGTTTTAAACTTATTAAGTCGATTAACTCAACGTCTATTCCTTTTTTTTCTAATTCTTCAACAGCCTTAATGCAGTGATGTCTCATTCTTGAATAAGTCAATAAAGTAATATCTTTGCCTTCTTTTACTACGTCAGCCTGATCTAATGCGCAAGTAAAATCACCCTCAGGTAATTCTTCAGACAAGTTGTATAGAAGAACGTGTTCAAAAAAAAGAACGGGATTATCATCTCTTATAGCCGCTTTCATTAAACCTTTAGCATTTGTAGGTGTACTGCATGCAACAATCTTTATGCCAGGAACTGCATGAAAATATGCTTCAAGTCTTTGACTGTGTTCAGCACCAAGTTGACGACCAACTCCTCCAGGTCCTCGAACAACTGCTGGTATTTTATAATTTCCTCCACTTGTATATCTAAGCATACCCATATTATTTGAGATCTGATTAAAAGCTAAAAGCAAAAACCCCATATTCATTCCTTCTACTATTGGTCTTAACCCAGTCATTGCAGCACCCACAGCCATACCGGTGAAACTATTCTCTGCAATTGGAGTATCTAAGACTCTTAACTCTCCATATTTTTCATATAAATCCTTAGTTACCTTATAAGATCCTCCATATTGACCAACATCTTCTCCCATAACGCAAACATTTACATCATTTGCCATTTCTTCATCAATAGCCTCTTTCAAAGCATTAAATAATAATGTTCCAGCCACAATTAATTACCTAATTAATCACATTTATAATCCTACCACTTTGATTAATTTAACCTCCTTCAGCAAAGGTTATAAGTAGTAATATTGACAAAATCATTCCTGGTGAAAGCAAAAGTATTAAAAGTCCTAGGTCATGTAAAGACATTCAAAGAAAGTGTCTTATTTAATATTATTGGTAATTCAACTTTTCTTCAGAAAAAAACTGCGAATAAATACAATAAAAAGTCCTATACCTATAAAAGCAAAAGAAAAAGATAGCAAAAATGATAATCCAATTATTAAGGTACTAATACTAGAAGAAATATTTTGGACTATTTCAGAAGAATTAGATGTTTTATGTATTGAAAAATAAATTGCAATTTTATTACTTAAAAAATAAAAAAATACAAATAATAAAAAACTTGTTAATGATCCTACAATAAAATTTAATGGTCCTTTTTCAGGAATATTTTTTTTAACATTCTCATTACTATTATCAGCCACAATAAAATTTTGTATAAAAAATTAAATGAATGTTATTCCCTTTTCAAGGAAAGTGCAAACCCATGAATCATAGCCTCTTTCTTTAAATAATTTATAATTTGCAGTTAATTCTTTTTTAGCAGTATTTACATCTTTAAAAAGTGCAAAGCATGTAGGGCCTGATCCACTCATTGAAAATGTCAGACAATTCTCTAATCTAGAAAGTAAATCTAATGCCTGCTTTACAGAATCATTGTCATTTTCAACAACTAACTGCAAATCATTTTTTATAGTTAAATGTTGATTATCAAAATCTAAATTATTTAAACCATTATCTCTTAAATTTTTTCTTATATTCTCAATCATTTCTCTATTAGTAAGATATTTATCACAAAATCTGTTACTGTATTTCTTATAAGTTTCAGAAGTAGATACTGATATATTTGGATTTTTTAAAAGAATTACTCCATATTCAAAGTTTGATTCTAATTTCTCCAAAATTTCACCTCTTCCAAAACATAATTGAATACCACCGTTTATAAAAAAGGGAATATCAGATCCTAAAGTTGATGCTAATGAACATAAAGTTTCTTGATCTAAGTTCAAATCCCATAATTTATTAAGACCAATTAATGTTGCTGCTGCATTACTGGATCCACCAGCTAATCCTGCACCAATTGGAATATTTTTTCTCAAAAATATATTCGCACCGAAATCTATATTTAATTTTTTCTTTAATAGATTTGCCGTTTTAACAATTAAGTTATCACTAGATAAGCTTAGATGATTACAATCAGATTCAAGTTTTATTAAACCATTATTATTAATTCGAAATTCTAAATAATCAGAAAGATCAATATTTTGCATAATCATTGCTAACTCATGGAATCCGTCCTCTCTTTTACCAATAACTTCAAGGTGCAAATTTATTTTGGCAGGAGATTTTATATTAATTTTCCTTTTAGCTAAATCTGGCATATACTTATATTTTTATTTTTTAATTTTAATACAATTTTCTGCAAGCTTAATCCATTGGTTAATTGAGATATCTTGTGGCCTTAAATTAAAACAAACTTTTGAAGATTCAGATAATTTATTTATCTCTTCATTTGAGAGTATTGAATTAAGAGTATTTCTAAGCATTTTTCTTCTTGAATTAAATGAAATTCGGAGCAGTTTATCTATATATTTTTCTACACTAATGTCTAATCTTAAATCACTTTTAATTGGTTCGAAAATTACTAAAGATGAATAGACTTTTGGAGGCGGACTAAATGATGAAGGCGGAACATCACAAATTCTTTTTATTTTTGATAGTAGTTGCATTCTTATACTTAGCGCACCAGCATTTGGACTACCTTCTTTTGACAAAATCCTATCCACAACGTCTTTCTGCATTAAAAAAATTATTTTTTCGTAATTATAGTTTCTTATAATGCCCAATCGCCCTATGAAAATATCCAATATTGGGCCAGTAATATTGTAAGGAATATTTGCAATCACTTTTGTAATCTTCTTATTAATCGAATCTAAATTTACAGAAAGAATATCTCCCTGCTGAAGTGAAAACTTATCATTATTATTAAATTTATCACTTAATAAATTTATTAAATCTTTATCTAATTCAATCGCATGTAATTTTTTAATTTCTGAATCCAATAACTTTGATGTTAATGCTCCTTTACCTGGACCAATTTCTAAAATAAAGTCATTTTCGTTAAGAACAGCACTTTCTTTAATTTTTTCTAATATTTTTTTATTTATCAACCAGTGCTGTCCAAATCTTTTTTTTTGATGATAGTTTTTAGAATTCATCTAAAAGATAAATAATATGTTTAAATTAAATAGATATTTATTTAATACTCTATATCATGAGCTTATCAAAAAAGAATTTAGATAAACTCAATAAATTTAAAAAAAATAAATATTTAAATAACGAAAGTCAAAATATAAGTAACTTAAAGAATATACCTAAAAATGATAATTTAATAAACAATCCACTTAATTCAAAAGATCCCAATAAAATCTTTTATTCGTTAATTGATAATTCAGAATCTTTAGAAGAGACTTCTAATGTTAATAATTCACTAAGAAAAAGTGAGCTTAATCAAATAAATATGAATTCTAGAAAAGCTAATTTTTCTAAGAAATTAACAACCGAAGAGGAACTATATGATGAATTTAATTATCTTCTTGATGAATAATTAGTTTTTATTATTTATGCTTCAGTGTAATAGATTAACAATTTATGCTATCGGCAAAATAAAGAAACTTTGGATTAGAGAGGGAATTAATCAATTCAAAAAAAGAATTCCTGAACTTATCATCAATGAGTTAAAGACTTTTAATATAAATAATCTTAGATCTAATAACAATATTATTATCTGCCTAAGCGAAGAAGGGAAACAGTTTAATTCAGTTGAACTTTCTTCTTTACTATTAAATTTTAGAAATAAAAAAATTAATTTCTTAATTGGCGATACCGATGGAATTAGTTCAGATATAAAAGAAAAATCAGATCTTATACTAAGTCTGTCTCCTTTAACTTTTCCTCATGAATTAGCTAGATTAATCCTAATTGAGCAAATCTATAGAGCTATTTCCATATCTAATAATTCCCCTTACCATCGTTCTTAAAAGATTAAATTTAATTTAAAATTAATCTATAAAAGTTTAATAACTAACAATTTTTTTGATTTTTAATATATAGTACATATATACTATTAATTTAAGTCTTGGATTCCTTTGATTCGGCTACTAAAAAGTTTAAAATACCATTATTAACTGATTCGGTATCAGCAGGATTTCCTTCTCCTGCAGATGACCATACAGAAGAAAATATTGATTTAAACGAATATTTAATATCTAATCCGTCCAGCACTTTTTTTCTTAGAGTTAAAGGTGACTCAATGATAAATGCAGGAATTAAAGATAAAGATTTAATAATAGTAGACAAGAGTTTAACAGCCAGGCCAGGAAATATTATCATTGCAATGATAGATGGAGAATTTACAATAAAAAGATTATCTATAAAAAATAATGAATTATATTTAAAAGCAGAAAATAATAATTATCCTGATTTTAGATTTAAAAACCATATCAATGTACAGATATGGGGGGTGGTCATTTATTCAATACACAGCTATTTATGAGAATTTCAAGTATTGATGCGATAGCTCTTATAGATGCTAATAATTTTTACGCATCATGTGAACAAAATATTAATCCTCATTTAAGAAATAAACCAGTAGTAATTTTATCTAATAATGACGGATGTATCATTGCGAGAAGTCCTGAAGCGCGATCTTTAAAAATTAAAATGGGAACTCCGTATTTTAAGGTCAAAGAAAGGTTAAATAAATTAGATGTAGCAGTCTTAAGCTCAAACTACTCGCTTTACGGCGATATGAGCAAAAGGCTAATGAATTTACTAAAAAACTACTGTGAACAGATAGAAATTTATTCTATTGACGAAGCATTTGTCTCTATCTCTAGACCTAATGATAAAAATCTATATCCTTGGGCAAGAAGTTTAAGATCATTAATATATCAGAATCTAGGGATTACTATAACAGTAGGAATAGGAGAAAATAAAGTAAGAGCAAAAATTGCTAATAAATTAGCTAAAAATATTGATTATTCAGCTGGAATATTTGATTTGGCTAGAACCGGAAATGAGAATAATTATTTGAAAATAATTAGTGTAGATAATATATGGGGAGTAGGGAAACAAACATCTAATTGGTTACAAAGTAAAGGTATTAAAAATGCGAGAGAATTAAGAGATATGGAAGAAAATGAAATCATTAAGAAATTAGGCATCGTAGGGAAAAGATTGCAATTAGAACTGAAAGGTCATAGATGTCTGCCTATAGAAAAAAACAAGAAATCAAAAAAAGAGATTCAGGTGAGTAGGAGTTTCGGTACTCCTGTCACAAAATTAGAAGACTTAACTCAAGCATTGGCAACTCACGCAATAAAAGCGTCTGAAAAAATGAGAAGCCAGAATTTGCAATCATCTGATATTAGAGTATTTGCCAGAACCAGTAAATATTCCAGTCAAAATTATCAGAGAAGTGCTCATAGAAAACTTACAAATGCGACAGATGACACAAATAATATTTTAAAAATAGTAGTTGAATTATCTAAAGAAATTTATAATCCCGAATATAAATTTTCAAAAGCTGGAGTTTTAATGCAAGATTTAACAAACAGCGAATATTTACAGCAATCAGTTATCAATTATAAATCTCAGAAAGACCTAAAAAAATCAAAAAATCTTATGAGAACGATTGATTTATTAAATAAAAGATTTAATGACAATGCAATTACATGGGCTATTACAAAAAACCCACAAGGTTGGAAGATGAATAAAAATTTCTTAAGTCGCTCATCTACAACTGATATAGAACAAATCCCAACTATAGTGGAATAAACAGAATAATATGGAATTTATATTATTTTTAAGCAAATTAGATAAAGAGATTCTTGATTTATTAATAAAAGCAAACTACATAGTTGAAGAAAATAAAATTGAATGTCTAATCAACAAAGAAATAAAAGGACTACATAATTTTGAAGAAAATAAAATAATAATATGTACTGGAAATGCAAAAAGGAAAACAAATTATAGAAATAAAAAGCACCAACCAGACAAAGAAAACTTCAAAACAGAAAGGGCAATAAGAAAAGCATTAAGACATGAAGCTACTCATGCCATACAAAAATGTAATAACAATAAAACAGTAGGTGACATAAAAATTTTAGAAAATAAATTACATCAAAGTAAGAAAAGAGCATTAGAGTTTTCTACTTCCAATTTTTCTGGGACATATGCAAAAGAAGTAGAGGCATATATTCTTGAAGACAAACCCAAAAAAGTAAAAAGAATGATTAAAAAATATTGCCTATAAATTTAAAGGGAAAAAATTAACTAGCAATGAAATTGCCACAACGTTGTTTGTCTAAAAAATTTATATGTTGTCTTTCTAAGTAATATAATTCCTGAAATTTAATCGCATCTGAGTTTAAATCCTTAAAAAGATCATCTATCTCCTTATTTGTATTTGAAGAATCTGGAGAAGGATTATCAATTAAAATAGATATACAATTTTCTAAAGTTTTTAATCTTTGAGATCCCCAAGATTCGATCAAGTGTCTACATCTTTTTAGGGAATTATATTTCTCAAGAAGTGATAATGTTCCAAGTAAATTGTCTTTAGGATTACTAAGCAATGTTAAAAACAATTCATTTGGATTAATAAAAATATTAATTTTATTTGATAATTCAGGATTATTAAGAGATAGGTAGTCAGGGAGATGTGAAATCAAGTTAATAGAAGAAAAATCTTTTTGAAGAATTTGACTATTAGATTGTTTTAAATCATTTAAGTAGCTTAAACCTAAATTATTTTGTTCAATTTTTGAAATAGCTTCCCATAAATTTTGAATATAACTAGTATTAAAACCGCTAATTTCTCTTTTGAGAAATTCATCACGAATAAATAGCCTAAGGTGAGGACAATGTAAATAATAAAAGATTATTTCCGATTCATTTTTTTCACGTCGAGAAATTTCATTTGGTTGTTCAAATTTTTTTGATCTACCATGCCAACGAAATCCCTTAACTTGATTTCTTAAATCTTGTTCAAACTGTATTGCTAACCTAGCTTGACCATTACTTAATTGTTCGGAAACTTTTTGTAAGTAATGAGTTCTAGTTGAAGATTGAGGTAATTTACTCAACAATCTTACCAATGAAGAAATAACACTCTGGAAAATTTCAGACTTAGTTAAATCTTTATCTTTAAAGATCTGATCAATCTCCCAATCAATCCAAAAGGATGAATTATCAATTAAATTAAAATAATCCTCAGGTGTATGACTATTCAAATATTCATCAGGATCTTTAAAGTGACTTAGTTGAAGTATCTTAAGATTAATTTGATCATGAATAGATAGATTCTCCACTTCTTTGATTACTCTTTTTGTAGCTGAAATTCCTGCATTATCAGAATCAAAATTTAAAATAATATTTTTATTATCTGTACATCTACATAGTTGAGAAATTTGATACTTGTTTAATGCAGTACCGAGAGAAGCCACAGAATTATTAATACCCTTTGAATGAAGAGAAATAACATCAAAGTAGCCTTCGACAATTATAGCTTTATCTCTTTTTCTGATATTGCTAGAAGCTTTCTCGAACGCAAACAACATTTTTCCCTTTTCAAATATCTCTGATTCAGGAGAATTAAGATATTTGGGTTCCTGACCATCAAGAGATCTTCCTCCAAAGGCAACTACTCTTCCCTGCATATCATGTATTGGAACCATTAATCTATTTCTAAAACGATCAAAAATCTTGTCAGAATTATCCTTAGAAATTGCAAGGCCAGAAGCTAATATTAAATTAGTAGGAAATTTTTCTACCTTAGACAAATAATTAAATAAATCATTCCACGAATTTGGGGCATAACCTAATTCAAAGTTATCAATAATCTTGTTACTCAAGTTTCTCTTTGTTGTTAAATATTTCATGGCTTCAACACCGAGAGAATTATTTAATTGAGACTTAAACCAATTTTTTGTAACTCTTAATATTTTATAGAGTTCTTCCTTTCTAGATAATTTTTTTTTATAAGCTTCCACTTGTGGACCCTCAATATTTTCAACATTAATATTATTTTTTTTAGCGAGAGAAAGTACAACATCTGAAAAATTTGCACGAGTAAATTCCATTAAAAATTTAATAGAGTTACCACCAGCACCACAAGAAAAACAATAATAGAATTGTTTTAATGGTGATACAGTCATAGATGGCTTAGTATCATCATGAAAGGGACAAATACCAACAAATTCCTTGCCTTTCTTTTTAAGAACAATATGTTCAGATATAACGTCAACTATATCCGCCTTTTCCTTAACCTCTTGAATAGTTCTTGGGTGTATAGAGTGAACCATTGAGATTTTTTCAAAAATAGATAACGATTTATTTGTTATAGTTCAAAATCAAATAAGAATCTACTTTATTTCACAATAAAACTATTTATTAAATGATAAATATCGCAGAAATTGAAAAAAAAATTAATTCATTGAATAAGTTTAATTTGGTTTTGGCCTCATTTTTCTTTAGTTTGATGACTTTGAGCGTAAAAAATATAGATAAAAGGATACCTATTTATGAATTAGTTTTCTTCAGATCATTTTTGAGTCTAATAATCACATTATTCATAATTAATCTAAAAAATATAAATCCTTGGGGCAAAAATAGACCATTACTTATCTTAAGAGGTGTTTTAGGTACTTTAGCTTTAGTTTGTATTTTTTATGCGATAAGAAATATGCCTCTTAGTATATCTACTGTCATACAGTACACATATCCAATTTTTATATCTATATTTGCTGGCATATTTATAAATGAAAAAATAACTAGGAATTTAGTTTTTGCTTTATTTATTGGCTGGATTGGAATATTGGTAATATTAAATCCAACTCAATTATCAAATATAAAAGTTGAAATTGAAACTGTTTCGATTTCAATTGCATTTTTAGGTGCAATTTGCACTGCACTAGCTTATGTTACAGTAAAGAAACTTTCATTTACTGAAGATGTTTATGTAATTATTGAATATTTCCCACTTGTTTCTTTTATAACTTTATTGCCAATTGTATTAATAAACTGGGTTACCCCAAATTGGAATGAATTAATTTGGATAATTGGTATTGGATTATTTACTCAACTAGGTCAGACTTTCTTAACTATAGGATTAAAAAATTTACCTGCTTCTGAAGCATCAACAATTAACTATCTACAAGTTTTATTCGGATCAATTTGGGGCATTTTGTTTTTTAGTGAAATAATAAACATAAATTTTTTATTAGGTGCTTCACTAGTTTTATTAGGAACTATTATATCTACTACCAAAATAATCAAAAGGACATAGAATATTAAAAGAATTAATAAAAATGGTGAAATTTTTCTATTTAACTTTATTGTTTTGTTTTTCTCCTATTGTTCAAGTTAATGCCACGACTCCAAAGTCTGTAACTTGTACTAGAACTGAATATAGAGAGGAGTATATTCCTGGAACGAAATCAAACCCTGGCTACGTAAAAAGTTATGAAGTAGACGTTGTAATTCCCTGTGGAGGTCAAAGTAAGGCTGAAAAAATAGATGATAACGACTGTAGTGAAGGTTCTGTTATTGGCGGTATCCTTGGTGCTGGAATAGCACTATCCTCCTCTAGAGGAAAAGATAGATTCTGGGCTGTACCTGCTGGCGGGACTGCAGGAGCGCTAATTGGATGTCAGGTGGATGGTGGTTAATTGATTAGTTGGATAAATGGAAGGTTAGTTGATTTATGGCAAACTAATCAAAAATTTTTTGCTTTAATAGATTGTCAAGGACTAGGATATGAAATACAAATACTAGAACCCTTTTTTCTCAAATTAAAAACAAATCAGATATCTAATAAAAACATCACTCTTTGGATAAAACATATTAAGAAAGAAGATTCAGATTTATTGTTTGGCTTTACATCAAAGGAACAAAAGAATTTCTTTATTGAAATTTTAAGTATCCGCGGTGTTGGATCTCAAATTGGGATGGGGATATTAAATAAATTATCCATTAGTGAAATTATCAATGCAATAAATACACAAAACAAAAAATTAATTTGTTCCGTGCCAGGTGTAGGTCAAAAAATGAGTGATCGGTTAATTTTAGAATTAAAAAGCAAATTCAAAAGTGAAATAGAATTTGAAGAAAAAAAAGTCAAAGATGAATTTGATATTAAGAATCCTGCGATTAATAAAATGATTGAAGACATCCAATTAACCCTTCAATCATTAAATTACAAAAATAAAGAAATAAATTTAATTCTACCAATTATTATTAAAGAATTAGATGTCCTTGCTATTAAAGAAAATAATTTATCATTTGAAAATTTATTGAAATTAGCTATTGATTATCTAGATAATGATAGTAGTAATTTAGCTAGATGACGTAGTATCATAGAATTAAAGAAAATAAATTTATGTCATTAGATACAGCTGAAAAACAGAAGCTGATTGAAACTCATCAAATACATCCTACTGATACAGGTTCAGCGGAAGTTCAAGTTGCAATGCTTTCTGAAAGAATATCGAAATTAAGTGATCATCTTCAAGGAAATATTCATGATTTCTCTTCAAGGCAAGGATTATTAAAAATGATTGGTAAAAGAAAAAGATTATTATCTTATATAAAAGATAAAAACATCCAGAAATATAAAGAACTAGTAAAGAAAATTGGAATCAGGGGATGATTTCAATTAATGAAAAAAAAGCAATCTAAAAAAAAGAAGCAAAATAAAAAGAAAAATAATTATTCTGAGATAACTGCTTTTGCCAATCTGGAAAAAACATCTAATACAGTAACTACCCCTAAGCGATCATCAAATGGGATACCTAAATATGTTGCTGATAGAATGGCAAGAAGAATATTATTTACAGCAGGCATACCAACCATACTAGGAATGTCAGTTTTTGTTGTTAGCTACATTATCGTTACGAAAAATATTGCTGAAATTCCTCCTTCCTCAACAATTGCAATTTCAGCGTTGTTTTTCTTATTAGGTCTTGCAGGATTAAGTTTTGGAATATTATCAGCTAGTTGGGATAAGGAACCTGGATCTTTTTTCGGTATTGAAAATATTCCGATGAATATACAACGTGCAAAAGCTGCTTTTAAACCTGCAACTCAAAATTTTGACGAAAATGGTTAATCTAGGAAACTAGAGATTTCAAAATAACATGGAAAGATTTATCTTCTAATAATCTGCATGCACCCTGTATATCATCAATACAAAATTGTTCCCCAAATTTAACGTAAGTAACGTTATTTTTATTTCTTACTGCAGCCAAAACTGGAATCTTGATTCCACACCTGCCTTTATCTGGTTTAAATTTTATTAAGCAGTTTTTCAAAGTATTTTGTACTCTTATATCGGACGCTTGAGAACTTTCAAGATTAATAATAAGCAATTTAAGGTTATCTATTTCTCTACAATCATCAATAATTAATTGAGTTTTATCACTTTTTTTATCTATTGTTCCCCATAACAATAATCTAGTATCAGTCAAAAGAAATTCAGATAATCTGACATAGGTTTTTGGAAAAACTATTGCTTCGCAACTTCCAGAAAGATCTTCAAGCTGAACTATAGCCATCCTATCTCCTTTTCTAGTTGTTATTTGCTTCAAATCAGGGATCATTCCAACTAAAGATACTTTGGTTCTATCTTTTGTTTCTTCTAACTGCGAAATGCTTATAGGAGATATAAGTTTTGCTGGTTTAGTTAAATGTTTAAGAGGATGATCAGATAAATAAAAGCCTAATAGCTGCTTTTCTAACTTTAACTTCTCAGTAAGTGAATAATCATCAACCTTAGCTAATTGTGAATCTGTAAAAGCAACATTAGAAAATTCTTCTTTAGAATCAAATAGATTTCCTTGACCGGATAATCTATCAAGATTTCGTGAAGAGGCCCACTCAATAACATGTTCAAGATCTGACAATAACTGAGCTCTATTATTATCATTTGAAAACTCATCTAATGCTCCACAATGGATTAGAGATTCAAGACTTCTTTTATTAAGAACATTAGAAGGCAAACGATCGCATAAATCCGAAAGTGACTTAAAGATTCCAAAACTATTTCGGTTTTCTATTATATTTCTAATTGCAGAATCTCCTAAATTCTTAATTGCAGATAGCCCGAATAAAATCTTATTATTTTGAATAGTGAAATCAACCCCAGAGAAATTAATACTTGGAGAAATAACTTCAATTCCCATGGAATAACAATTAGAAATGTATCTTTGCATCTTGTCACTAGAGCCAGAATTTACGCTTAGAAGGGCTGCCATATATGCAACAGGGAAGTGGGCTTTTAAAAATGCAGTTTGATAAGTTACTGCTCCATAAGCAGTTGAGTGACTTTTGTTGAAACAATATTCTGCGAATAAAACCATTTGATCAAAAAGATCATTCGCTAATTTATCTTTTACACCCTTCTTGATAGAACCCTCTACAAAAATATTCCTATGCTTTACCATCTCAGATACTTTCTTTTTTCCCATTGCTCTTCGAAGTAAATCAGCATCACCTAAAGAATAACCAGCTAGGTCTTGTGCAATTTTCATGATTTGTTCTTGGTAAACCATAATTCCATAGGTTTCAGTGAGAATTGACTTAATAAAAGGATGAGGAAAATCCACCTTTTCGTTCCCATTTTTTCGATTTATAAATTTGGGGATAAGGCCTGCATCAAGAGGACCAGGTCTATAAAGAGCCAATATGGATGAAATATCCTCTAGAGAGTTAGGTTTAAAATCCTTAACAACCTGTTTCATGCCCGAAGATTCAAGTTGAAAAATACCTTCAAGATCTCCTCTCCCTATAAGCTCAAAGGTTTTACTATCATTTTGAGGTAACTCATCAATTTTTATTTTCTTTCCTGTAGATTGATTAATAAGAGAAACTGTCTTTTCAATCATCGTAAGATTCTTAAGACCCAAGAAATCCATTTTCAATAATCCGAGTGATTCGATATCATCCATAGAATATTGGGTTATTATTTGTCCTTCATTATTCCTTTGAAGAGGAACAAGTTCGTCAAGAGGATCTGATGCGATAACAACTCCTGCAGCATGAACTCCATATGTTTTATTAGTTCCTTCAATTCTCAAAGCCAAATCAACCCATTTTTTCACCCTATTATCATTAATATATTTGTCTCTAAACTCTTGGCTAGGAGAATTCTTATCAATCATTTCATTTAGTTTATAAGGTTTTCCTCTTACAACAGGTATTAACTTAGCTAATTTATCGGCTTCTCCGTATGGTATGTCTAGAACCCTTGCAACATCTTTCAAAACCGCCTTGGAGGTCATTTTATTGAAAGTAATTATTTGCGCAACCTTATCTTCGCCATAACGATTAGTAACATAATCAATAACTTCATTTCTCCTATCAATACAAAAGTCGGTATCAATATCTGGCATAGATTTTCTTGCCGGATTTAAAAATCTCTCAAACAACAATCCATGTTCAACAGGATCTATATTTGTGATTTGAAGGGCATAAGCTACTAAAGAGCCTGCTGCAGAACCTCTACCTGGTCCTACTGGGATAGAGTTATCTCTAGCATATTTGATGTAGTCCCAAACAACTAAAAAATAATCCGGAAAACCCATATCCTTAATAATTTTCAATTCTGAAGATAATCTTTTTTTATAAGTATCATCAACGTCTTTTAGATCATTTTTTTTAAGTCTTTTTAGTAGACCTTCATAAGATAACTGTGATAGAAGAGAAAATGAATCTTTGCCTTTATTGATGGGGAATTTAGGCATTCTATATGTACCAAACAATTCAAAGATTTCTATTTTTTGTGAAATTTCTACTGTGTTATTTAGTGCCTCTTTAATTGATGCATTATCAATATGATCCTTAAAGAGTTCAAGCATTTCGTCTTCACCTTTAATATATTCTGTACCTGTATATCTCAATCTTTTTTCATCGCTTATAAGTTTTCCAGTTAAAACACAAAGTAAAGCATCATGTGACTCTACATCCATATTTGATATGTAGTGAGCATCATTGGTAGCGATGACTTTTATTTGATGCTTCTTCCCAATTTTTAATAATTCGACATTTACAATTCTGTCTTCAATAGAGCCATGATCTTGTATTTCTAGATAAAAATCGTCTGCAAACAATTTTTTATACCAAAGAGCTATATCCTCTGCTACATCTAATCTTCCTCTCAAGATGGCTTGAGGTATCTCACCTCCAAGACAAGCAGTAGAGACTATAAGTCCATCCTTATATTTATTTAAAAGAGATTTATCAATACAAGGTCTAGAGAAAATACCTCGGCCTCTCATACCATTTAGGTGACTTATAGTTGTTAGCTTTACGAGATTCTTATAACCAGTATGATTTTTTGCTAAAACAACCAAATGATATCTTTTTTCTTTTTTTGGTTGAGGATTATCAATAGAACCATTAATCACATACATCTCATTACCAATAATAGGTTTTATGCCTTTCTCTCTACACTTCTTAACTAAATCAAGAACTCCATACATTACTCCATGATCAGTCAGAGCGATAGAATCCATTCCAAGATCATAAGCTCTATCAACAATTTTAGAAATTTGACTTGCCCCATCAAGCAGACTATAGTCACTATGATTATGGAGTGAAACGAAACCCATACTCAATTAATTTATATATATAAGATAGAGAAAATTTTTAAAAGATCTATACTTTGTGATTACAAATTAATTATTAATACAAATTTGACATTAAAATCTATTTTTAATTACTTGAGCATCAATTTCGAAAATATTTGCCGCATTCAATATTTTATTCTCCTCTAATACGTTTCCTATTAATTGAAGTCCTATAGGTAATCCTTTAGTATCAAAACCGCAAGGGATACTAATAGCTGGGAGTCCCGCTAAGTTAGCAGGTACAGTTAATAGATCAGACAAATACATAGATAGCGGATCATTTGCAAAATCACCTTTCAAAAAAGCTGTAGTAGGGCATGTCGGAGTCAATAAAATATCTACTTTCTTAAAAGAATTATCAAAATCTTTTCTAATTAATGTTCTAACTTTTTGCGCTTTTTTATAATAGGCATCACTGTATCCCGCTGACAGAGCATAAGTTCCTATCAAAATTCTTCTTTGTACCTCATCTCCAAATCCTTCAGCTCTGCTTTTAGAAGTCATATCTAAAAGATTAGAACCTTCATTAGATCTGTAACCATATTTAACTCCATCATATCTAGCTAAATTTGCAGACGCTTCAGATGGCGCAATTACATAGTATGTAGCAATTCCGTCGTTAAATCTAGGGCATTCAACATCAATTATTTCTGCTCCTAGAGTTTTGAATCTCTCAACTCCTAAAAGAACTGATTCTTTAACTTCTGGATTAAGGCCTGGATGTTCAAAGCATTCTCTGATGATCCCAATCTTTAAATCCTTTATGGATTTATTTAAATCACTCAAATAATTTGGTACTGGTTCGTCAAGACATGTTGAATCCAAGGGGTCTTTGCCAGATATTGTATAAAGAATTTCAGCAGCATCTGAAACAGTATTTGTTATAGGGCCAATTTGATCAAGAGAGCTGGCAAATGCTATCAGTCCCCATCTACTTACTCTGCCATAAGTGGGTTTAAGTCCTACGACACCACAAAAGGAAGCTGGTTGTCTTATGGAACCGCCAGTATCCGAACCTATGGCTGCAGCACACAATCCTGCTGCAACTGAAGCGGCGCTACCACCTGAACTTCCACCAGGAACTCGTTTTTTGTCCCAAGGATTTGAAGTAACTCCAAATAAAGAAGTTTCTGTTGAACTACCCATTGCAAATTCATCCAAATTTGTTTTTCCTAAACAAATACCACCTGAAGACCATAATTTACTTGAGGCTGTTGATTCATAGGGTGCAATAAAGTTTTTGAGCATTTTACTTGCACAAGTGGTCGTAACACCCTTGGTACAAATATTGTCTTTAATAGCTATGGGCATACCTGCTAAGGGAGGTAGTACTTCGTTATTTTGTATTAATTTGTCTATATTTTCTGCTTGAGCAATTGCATTTTCTTTTGTAAGACATATGTATGAATTAATTTCAGGGTCCTTGGAATCAATTTTTGAAAAAATTTCTTGCATTAATTCTTTAACAGAAGAATTTCTACTATTAATTTTCTTTCTTAAAGAACTAAAATTCATTTCTTAAATTATTTGCAAGTTTTGATAATTATTAAACAGTTAGTGGTTCTTCTTTTTTGCAACGAACTAAACTATATTTAATATTTGTAGAACCTTCATCAGAAAGATCTTTAATAAAAGAAATTATATTCTCTTCTAAATTACGTTTAGTAAGAAATGGACCATACCAATATGTGGCGTTTGGATTTGCCGTTTCAATTTTAGCCCACCAAGCTAATCCGAGTTTGTTTCCAAAATTTCTAATCAATTTAATTGGTCGAGTAGATCTTCTATTATGGTTAAATTCTATACAATTTAGTATTAAAAATTCAAGAAATATTCAATTATTATAAAAATATATTGAAATAACAATATTAAAGGAACCTTAAATAAAGTTTTCTGAAATAATAAACTTAATTATTAGTCAAATGAAATAGTGAGATAGCAGCGGCAACAGATGCATTTAAACTTGACGTTTTACCTTTAAGAGGAATCCTTGTAAGTAAATCGCATTTTTTTTGAGTTAGCAAAGATATGCCTTTATCTTCAGCCCCTACTATTACAACTAAGGGTGTTTTTTCATGAAACTTTGATATCGATAATTGACCATCTCCAGATAACCCCATAACAAGAAAACCATTATTCTTAAGCTGTTCTAGTGCCCTATTTAAATTCACAACTCTACTAACTGGCAAATGTTCCAATGCGCCAGCTGCAACCTTGGCAACTGTTCCAGTTAGCCCAGCAGATCTTCTTTGAGGAATAATAATCCCCTTACAGTCAAATGCCTCTGCTGATCTTATAATTGCACCAACATTATGTGGATCAGTTATTCCATCTAAAGCAAGAATAATGGGATATGCAGAGTTTTTTTTAGAAATATCAATTAATTTTTCTAGAGGTATTGTTTTGGAGCTTGATAGTTGCAACACAACACCTTGATGTGAAGCACCAAATGTCAATTGGGAAAGCCTAGCCCAAGGAACTTCTTCAACGAGGACGCCATTAGACTTAAGGTTCTTTAGTAGGATATAGAATTTTTCAGAAGAAAAAATTTCAGATGTACACCAAATCCTATTTATAGATCTTTCATTAATAAGGGCCTCAAAAACTGAATGTTTTCCCCATATCCAATCATCAAAATTTTTTTTATTTGAATGTTCTTTATTGATACCTTGACCTTTATTTAGAGCTTCTAAATTAGATTTGTATGTTGAATTACGTGTTTTTAAATTCGAAAAATTATTTTTATTTTTATTTTCTGTATTTAATTTGTAAGCATCTTTGTTCTTAGGAGATTTATGTGAAAATCTATTATTTGTTTTCGAAGAGTTTGTATTTTTAGAGTAGATTTTAGAATCTAGACTTTTATTGTATTTATTACTATTTTTTTCAGGGTGATTATTTTTAGAAGTGTTTTTCATAAAAATCAATTCATTTTAATTTCAAGATATTCAAAAAGTTTTGATAGTCTTTGAGGATCCTTCAGAAATAGCCAACCAATTAGTGTTTCAAAACCAGTTGCTCTTGAATATATTGTGGGATCTGAAGACTTTGGAAATCTCTTTGTTTTGTTTCTAGCACGTCTAATTAAATCTATTTCATTTTGATTCAATAAATGTTCAATTTGACTCAAAGATTTTGATTGAGATTTGGCTTTTACTTCGTTTACTACTGATAAATGAAGTTCTTTTGATTTTAATGGGAAATGAACATGTCGAAGTCTTTGATGGAGTTCCCATACAGAATCTCCAAGCCAGGCTAGCTGAATAACTCCTATTTCTTCAGGAGAACCATATGGAACCAAATTTTGAATCCAATAATTCAATTTTTCAAATAAGTTAAAGCATCTGCAAGACTTGACTTTAAATTAAGAAAATCCCCTAATCGTACAAGTTTAATAGTTTGAGCAACTCTCGAATTCCCAACAACTGAAAATCCTAACTTTAACTTTTTACATTCTTTAGCAGTCTGAACAAGGGCTCCCAGACCAGAAGAATCTACAAAATCAATTTTTGTAAGATCGATAACGAACGGAAGCTCATTCCCTAAATTATTAATAACAAAAGTCTTAAATTGTTTTTCTGAGAAGGCATCAAGTTGCCCTTTGAAAGTGAAAACAATAATATTTGTTTTCACTTCAAGGTTTCCTCTTAAAGAAACAGTTAGCTTCTGGAAATCTTCTATGATCTAGTTCCTCCAAAAATTAATGTATCAAATGTAATTATCAAATCAAAATAAAACGATATGTCAACATTTTTCTAACATTTGAGAAACAAATTTTTTAAATAAATAATCTGAATCATGTGGACCAGGTCCAGCCTCAGGATGATATTGCACGCTAAATATTGGTTTGTTTATAACTTCCAATCCTGCAACAGTACTATCATTAAGGTTGTAATGAGTTATTTTAACTAAATCTTTTGGAAGAGAATTAGGGTCAATAGCAAATCCATGGTTCTGACTAGTTATCTCAATCAAATTATTCTTTCCGCAAGGATGATTTAAACCGCGATGTCCAAAAGGCAGTTTATAAGTTGAAGCTCCTAAAGCTATTCCAAATATTTGGTGGCCAAGGCAAATTCCAAACATAGGTATTTCTCCGTGTTCCATAAGAGATTTAGCTAAATTTATACCTTCAGAAACTGAGGAGGGATCGCCTGGACCATTTGAGAAGAATACACCATCGGGCTTATTTTCTAAGACATCATTTAAAGATGATCGGGAAGGTAAAACTAGAATTTCGCACCCATGGGAGACTAATCTATTTAAGATCGATTTTTTTATTCCAAAATCAATTGCTACAATCTTTAATTTTTTAGAATTTTTAGAATAAATCGTTCTACGGTCAAAATCTGTTTCTGTAGGCTTTTGCCATAAATA
The DNA here is from genome assembly GCA_003280575.1 of Prochlorococcus sp. AG-355-P07. Classification (GTDB taxonomy): domain Bacteria; phylum Cyanobacteriota; class Cyanobacteriia; order PCC-6307; family Cyanobiaceae; genus Prochlorococcus_A. The sequence goes on from QCEN01000008.1 coordinate 51,290, forward strand.
TTTTTGTTTTGTTGAAACTATTTTTGATAAATTCAACCCTTCCATCTTTGGCGATTGTGAAATAATCTCTAAACAATTTTCTACAGATTTAGCTTCAGAAGTGAGAACTCCGTTCATAGAGCCACTAGATCTTAATATTTTAACAAGAGCTCTTGTATCAATTCCATGAAGACCAATAACATTTTTTTCTAATAACCATTGATTAAAATTTTTTGAAGATCTCCAATTACTATTATTAGACGAATAATTTCTAACGATAATCCCTTTAACAGTTTCAAAAGATTCTGAATCTTCTATGTTAATACCAGTATTTCCAATTTCTGGATAAGTGAATGTTAATATTTGTCCGTAGTAACTTGGATCTGTAATAACTTCCTGATATCCGGTCATTCCAGTATTAAAAACTATTTCACCTACAGTGGTACCTGAAGCCCCAAAAGAAAATCCAGGAAATGTAATTCCATTACTTAAAACTAATTTTGCATTTTTCTTGTAGGGATTAATCATGAATTTTAAATTAATTCATCTGAGGATAAATAAGTTTTTAAGAGTAAAAATTTTTCCCATGGATTTCCTTGATTTATTGAAAATAAAGCTTTATTAAAGCCTTCATGCAAATTATCCTCTATTCCAGCTGCCCAGAGGACTAAAGCAGCATTCAATGCCACAACATATTTATGAGCATTTTGTCCAGAACCATTTAAGACAGACTTTAATATTTCTTCGTTAGAGTCAATATCTGAAACTACAAGCTTTTCATTTGATATTTTTTCATAACTAAACTCTGAAATATTTATTTTCGAAAATCTTAATTTACCATTTTCAACAAATACTAATTTATTATCTCCTTGAAGAGATGCCTCATCAAGGCCGCCAGATCCATAAACTACTATTGCTCTATCCATACCCATTTTTAAAAGCGCGCTTCCCATAGGCTCTAAAAGATCCTCCGTTGCCACACCTAACACTTGCGCGTTAGGTCTTAAGGGATTTACCAATGGACCAAGTTGATTAAATACAGTCCTTATTCCAAGAGCCTTTCTTAATGGAGCAAGTTTTATTAAAGATCTATGCCAAACGGGTGCAAACAAAAAAGTTACTCCTATTTCATTGACGGCAGAGATTACTTTTTCTAATGAACAATTTAAATTTAAACCAAGATTTAACAAAACATCCGCAGAACCCACTTTCCCACTAGCGCTTTTATTTCCGTGTTTAGCGATATTTACACCACAAGATGCAGCGACAAATGCTACTGCAGTAGAAATATTAAATGTATTAGCGCCATCTCCTCCAGTTCCACAAGTATCTACCATGTGCAAATTTGGTCTTTCTACTGGCAATTCGCATACATTTAAGAGTTCCTCCGCCATAGAAGACAATTCAACTCCAGTACAGCCTTTTGCTCTCAAAGCGCTCAAAAAAGCTCCTGTTTGAACATCAGATATTTCATCGTTAAGCCATCTTTTCATTAATAATCTTGAAGTTAAGTCATCAAGGTTTCTACCATCTAACAAACTATTTAAGATTTCAACGTTAGATAAAATTGAAGTCATTTATTTATTAATTAAAGGAATTTTTGTAGAGAAATTTAATTTGAAGTATCAAAACCTGAACCAACTAAATCTTTATTTCTGTTAGGGGGTCTGAAGCTTTTTGACCAAATATTTTTTGTTTTTGAAAAAAGTTCATTTTTAGTAATTTTCCAAAATTTTAATATCTTTTCAATATCGTTTTTAATTTCAGTTTCACCGGGGAAATTAGTATAACGATTTAATAACCTGGCTAAATTAATAAAGTCTAGATCATCTGGTTTTTCTTTTGTAATCAGAGAATCTATAATAATCTTGTCTGTTGTACGTAAAGGATGAGTTTGTTCGTTACTCATAAATAAATAATGAATCATTTATAAAACTAGCTCACATATTTAAAAATGAAACATTATCTTAATCATATCGGCAAAAATAAATGAAAAAATTAAAGCTTAAAGTTATATACAAATACCTTAGGCCATACAAAAAGGAATTTCTATACGGTGCACTGGCTCTTTTGATAGTTAATATTTTAAGCGTCGTAATACCTTTAGAAGTAAAAAATATAATTGACCAATTGCAAAATGGCTTCTCTTCTGATTTTGTGATTTCAAAATCATTGTGGCTAATCTTATTAGCTACCTCGATGGGTTTAATTAGACTGTTTTCTAGACAGATTGTCTTTGGAATAGGTCGTAAGGTTGAGGTAAATCTACGACAGAAACTTTTCGATCATTTACTTATTCAGGATCCAGAATGGATTCAAAAAAAAGGTAGTGGAGACATAATTAGTAGAGCTACGAGCGATGTTGAAAATATAAGAAGGCTTCTAGGTTTTACTGTTTTAAGTTTATGCAACATTGTCTTAGCTTATTCACTGACCATACCTTATATGTTTTCGATTAACAAAACATTAACAATATCCGCTTTAATGATTTTTCCATTAATCCTTGGAATCGTAAGTTTATTCGGCAGTAAAATGGTTAACCAAAGAAAAGCTCAACAAGAATCATTATCAAAACTAAGTGATCTTATACAAGAGGATCTCTCAGGAATAAGCGCTATCAAAATTTACGCACAAGAAAGTGCTGAGAAGAAAGAATTTAATATTTATAACAATGCTTATCGTAATTCTGCGATAAAACTTGCAAGGACAACAAGTACTCTTTTCCCATTGCTGCAAGGTATTTCCTCAATTTCATTATTAATATTATTAGGATTAGGAACTTTTCAACTAGAGAGTGGATTTATTTCAATAGGTGGTCTAGTAGCTTTAATTCTTTATGTTGAGAGGCTTGTTTTCCCAACAGCACTATTGGGATTTACATTGAACACTTTTCAACTCGGTCAAGTAAGTCTAGATCGTGTAGAAGAAATCTTTCAGAACTACCCAAGTATTGTAGATGGGAAAAACACGAGACTTTTAAAGAAAAAATTAAAAGGTTTATTAGAAGCGAAAAATTTAACTATAAGATATCCAGGATCAAAATTTAATTCATTAAATGGTCTTAGTTTTAAAATTTTTCCCGGAGAACTAATCGCAATAGTTGGGCCTGTAGGTTGTGGTAAAACAACATTGGCAAAGTCTCTTGGAAGAACAATTTTAATTCCTGATGGTCAACTATTTTTAGATGATATTGATGTAAAAACTATTAAATTAGAAGAGCTTAGAAAAAATATTGCAATCGTACCGCAAGAAGCCTTCTTATTTACTTCTACAATCTTAGAAAACCTACGTTTTGGAAAACCCAAAGCTTCTAAGCAATTAGTCAAAGAGAGTGCTTCTAAAGCTGGGATGATTGAGGATATTAATAATTTCCCTAAGAAGTTTAAAACAATTGTTGGTGAACGAGGTATTACACTAAGTGGTGGTCAAAGGCAAAGGACAGCACTTGGAAGAGCTCTACTAGTAAACTCTCCAATTGTTGTTCTTGATGATGCTTTAGCAAGCGTTGATAATAAAACCGCTGCAAGAATAATAGATGAAATGAGAGAAAGAAGTAATAAAACAATTTTAATGATTAGCCACCAACTATCAGTAGCTGCCACATGTGACCGGGTTTTAGTAATGGATAAAGGAGAAATAGTACAGGAGGGTAATCATAAGGATTTAATAAGAGAAGAAGGGTTGTATAAAAAACTTTGGGAAAGGGAAATAGCCACTAATATTGTTAAAGGCTAAAAGTAGGATTTTTAACTTATGATATAAACATTTAAGTTATGTTTGAATTTCTAAAAAATATTATGAATAATAAAAAACCAAATCTAACAAATGAGGTTAATTCGATTCATAGAATATTAAAAACAGATTTTAAAAAAGATCCTAATCATCAAGAAGATGAAATAATATTTGGATGTGGTTGTTTCTGGGGAGCTGAAAAATGTTTTTGGAAACTTCCAGGAGTTGTAACAACTTCGGTTGGGTACGCTGGTGGTAATAAAAGCAACCCAACTTATTATGAAGTTTGCTCAGGTTTAACTGGTCATTCAGAAGTTGTAAGAGTTATCTGGAATAAAAGTGAAATAGATATAAGCGATCTATTAAAAATGTTTTGGGAATGTCATGACCCTACACAAAAAAATGGACAAGGTAATGATATTGGGACCCAGTATAGGTCCGCAATATATTTTAAAAATGAAAATAATAAAAAAATTATATTAGCCAGTAAAGAACAATACCAAAAAGAACTAAATAAAAAAAATCTTGGTCTTATCGAAACAGAAATAAAAATGATTGATACTTATTTTTATGCAGAACAGTACCATCAACAATATCTCGCGTCAGCAGGTAGCAGGCAGTATTGTTCTGCTTCTCCAACAAAAATTAAGTTAGGAAGTTATGAAGGAAGTAATTATAAATTAAAAGATAATATTTGGGAAAAATTTAATTGGGAAGTTGATAAGTGTGTATTGAGATCTGATAACAATCCTATAAAGAATAACATTTAATATACATCTTATCTTTATAGTAATAACTACGGGGCGTAGCGCAGTTTGGTAGCGCACCACTTTGGGGTAGTGGGGGTCGTGGGTTCAAATCCCGCCGTTCCGATCATTTATCTTCCTCATTTATGAGGGACTTATATAATTTATATGAGCTTATACCGACTGCTATAAAAGTAAAAGAGGAAAAAAAGGCTAATACTAATATCGTAAAGTTTGAAACCTCAACTTCACCAAGTTGGAAAGATATAAAAATATTCATTAAAGACCATTTTTTTAAACATTAACATAATTGAAAAAATTTTTTTATCGAATTATAAATTTAGAAGAATTACAACACCGAATACAATTCGATAGAAAATAAATAATTTCAAACCATTTGAAGAAAAATACTTTAATAAGAAATCGATAGCAAATAATGAAGATACAAAAGTAGTAGTAAGTCCTAAAATTAAAGGGAAAAAACTAAATGAGTAAAATCCATCAAAAGAAGTAATCAACTCAACAATTGCAGCAATAGAGATAGCCGGTATGCCTAAAATAAAGGAAAATTTTGCTGCATCAACTCTTTCCCAACCTGATACTAAAGCGGTAGAAATTGTAACGCCAGATCTTGAAATACCAGGGAAAATAGCAAAGGCTTGAGAAAGACCTATTAAAAAACTATCCGAATAGTTATGATTTTTTATATTTGTAGAGCCTTTTTTTGATTTTTCAGCTATGTACATAAAAATAGACATCATGATTGAAACTAATGCTATTGATAAATTTGAACGAAGAATCTTTTCAAAAAAATTAGGTATAAATAATTTTACGGTCCCACCAAGCAAAACAATTGGGATAGTACCAATCAAAATAGATATTAATAACCTTTGATGTAGGAAAGAATCAAAAATGCTAGTTTTCGATTGACTTCTAAATTTAAAAATATCTTTCCTAAAATACCAAAACAAAGCAAAAATACTACCTAGTTGAATAATTGCAGATAATGATGATCCTGGGTCATCAATACCTAAAACTAGAGCTATGACTTTTAAATGAGCAGTACTACTTACAGGAATAAATTCTGTTAAACCTTGAATTAAGCCATATAAAAAGAATTCTAAATATTCCAAAAACTAATACAAATTACCTAATTAATTAATAGCAATTTACAAAATTCAATTTACATTTAATAAGTAAAAGCTAATATTAATAAATGAAAAAAAATTTTACCCTAATACCTTTTTTTCTTTTTTCACTGTTCTTTTTTTCTGATTCTGTAAATGCTAATTATTGGTTAGTAATTGGAACATATAGACAAGGGCCTGGGGGTAGACCCGAAGTAAGTGGAATAACAAGTCCTTCTTTACATTCAATTCCAATGAAAGACCTTGATAGTTGTAAAAAAGCAGGCGACAAAATTTCAAAAGAGATATATAAACCAGTTTGGCAATTTGATAGTAAATGGACTTGTGTATATGATGGCAATATTTAAAATAATTACCTCTTCACATCGTGAGCACAGCCATCACCTTTATAATTCTCACTTTCGTAAAAGTCATTTTTTGTGCCAAAGTAAACTGTTAATAAAACGAAAGGCAGACTTAATATAAATAGAATTGTTGTTAAATCCATAGTTAAATTTTGAATTAATAAGGTTATTAAAAATTAAATAACCATTTGTTAACTAAATTCAGCTTTAATAATCGGTAGGTCCTTTAATACCAAGATAAAAGAAGGCACCTAAACCTACTAAAAGTAAAACCCCGGCAATAGCTGCAGATGGGACAAATCCTCCTATCGCAAATGAAGAAAAACAATACATCTCTTAAAAACTAAAACTAGTTAGATAATATCAATAAAAAATAGGTAATTGTAAAAAATATGGACTCGAAGACAATTATAAAATTTTTTATCTAAGCAACTAGAGAAGAATCTTCACTATCCGATGATATTCTTATTCTCTCTTCCAATTTAGGACCATATAATTCATTTCCCCAGATTTCTACCTTTGAATCATTTGGAGCCATAAAAGTTAGAATTTCCGTTGGAAATAAAACTCTCTCTAAAAAAAAATTTGATGGACCAATACATCTCAAAACAACCATCCTACAACCTTCATTTTTGTACGAAAATTCAACCATCTCAAACCAACAAAACATATTCAATTAAACAACATTTAGATTCACATAAAATGTATAAAAAATTACTGAAAAAAAAGAAATTTAGAAAAAACTACTTATTCAGTCTAGCCTCAATTAAATTTCTTTCTTGATCAATTAAAAACATCGCATAAGAATTTATTAAATCGAAACTTTCACGAGGTATCGATACATTAAGCATTCTCAAAAAATTTGATAATTTTTTATCCTGTAGAGCACTTCCTTTATGTAATAACATCTCTTTTTCTTGATTTGATTTCCACATATTCATATATTCAAACTTCAATGGCTTTAAGTGCCAAATGTTGTCTAATAAACTCCAAATCTTTACATATGAATTTAAATTTTTTTGTATATTAAATCTATAGAGAGATTCATCAGGGCTCAAATTTAATGATTTGATATGTTGTTCTTCAATACCATTGGATAAAGGTTCTATTCCCAAAAACCATCCCTCAATAATTAACAAATCAGGATTAACTGATCTCCAATGCGATCTATCTCCTAAGCCATTTCTTAAAGATTTATCAAAAACGGGTACATTTAACTCTCCACTTATCTTCCAATTTAGTAATTTGTCATGCATTAACTCAACTGAATGACTCCCAGGAAAACCTCTAGAAACATTCCAAGGGTTATTCTTAATCGCTAATTTCATCTCATCTGAAGGTAGATAAAAATCGTCAATTGAAATAACAGCAATCTTGAAATCTAATTTAAACGATATGGCTTCAAGCCATTTACCTAATGTTGTTTTACCAGTCCCAGGTAGAGCTGAGATTCCAATTATTTTTCGATCAGAAAAATTTTGTTTAAATTTATATGCCTGAGACAGTAGAGGTAATGCTAAACCCCAAATCCAATCATCATTTACTTTATTACTCCAGAATTGATCAATTGAAAGAATTTTTTTTTGATTATTCCAAAAATTGATCCAATCACCCATGGATTCCCAGCCAATATCAATAATTAATTTTTCAAATTTATCAAGAGGAAAATTAATATCAAAATCTATCATCTGTCTAAATAAGTTCTCGCTTAATTATCAATTTATTAATTTCTTTTTTCCAACCATATCCATTTGGTTCAGAAGCTAACGTAAATTCAAAATCTTTTAATTTATCTAGTAAATTTAAATTAGGTCCATCTATTCCAGGAATAACAATTTTAATATCAGAGTTTAAAAGTAGAGGTAAATCATTTGGAGAATCGCCCAAACCTACAATTTCAACATTTTGAGTATTTGAATATTCTTTAAGGACATTTATTGCTTTACCTTTATTAGATTTTACAGATAATAAGTGACTCATTCTATTCCCCTTGAAAATTTCAACATTGAATTTTTTACAATAGATGTTAATTTTTTCTTCTAAATAACTTGGCGGATTTAGAAAAGGCATGCTCCAGTGTCGGTCGCGCATTAAGTCCAATGAGTTACCTTCTAAACCTGTTAGCTGAGTTGCTTCTTGATCAGTGAGATTATTAAGAGGAGTAAGTTTAAAATTAATTTCTTTAGAAATAAAATTTAAGATATCTTCAAGAAATTCGTATTTTATTCCAAGAATAATTTCTCCATTAACTCTTTTAAGAGATTCACCATATATTGCCGCACCATTTTCTACAATGTAGGGATCCGTTAAATTTAGTTCCTTCCTAATAACATTTACTTCAGAAGCAGTTTTACTTGTACAAAGAATTACGGGTATAGATAATTTTTGAAGTTTTTTTATAGTTTCTCTAGCAGGTGACAAATCATAGGAGTGATCCATTAAAGTACCATCTACATCACTTACTATCCAAATAGAAGAATTTTCTATCATTTTATAAAGCACTAAGCCAAATTACTTGAAAAGGATCAAGACTAATGTTTTTGCAATTGTATTTAGTGGATGTTAAAAAATCTTGGGTATTGACATCATTATCAATTATTTTTGGTAGATCATTATCATTCAATTGATAATTAATTTTATTTTCAGTCATATTATGTATTGCAAAAACAGACTCAGTACCTTTACTTCTTTTAATTACAACAATATCACTTCTACCATTAGACAAACATTTCATTTCCGAACAGGGGTGAAATTGCTTTAATTCTGATCTGACATCCATAGCATTTCGTAGATACTTTAAGTTTTTATTGGCATTAGATTCAGGATTATTTAAAACTGCCAAAAGATTTTCTGATTTAAACTTTTCCCTATTTAGGTCTCTTCTTTGACCAGTCATAGAAAAACTTTTTATATCATTTTCTGAAGCTAGTAATGCGGGTAAATAAAAGGCAGGAACTCCTTTCAAAGCCATTACCAATAATTGACTCAAAATAAATCTCTCATATTGAAATCTTTTAGCATCTCTACTGGAGTCTTCCATTGCACTCCACCAACTAATATTCAATTCATAAGGCTTATCATCACCATTTGATAAACGTCTATGACTTACTAATCCGCCTCTTTTCTCACAATTAATTAATAAATCTTTTATTCTCTGCTCGTTCATTAAACCCTCAAGAGCTCTTAGCCCAACGCCATCGTGCGATGCAGTAAAATTAAAAAGAGTAGTATTATCAGGTAAGTCTGGCCAATCAAAAATCCATGAGTTTAGAATATCAGCTCTTGAAGTAATAATTGCTTCGAGTATAAGAGGAGGCAATGGAAAATTGTATGCCATATGTGCTTCATCATCAGGAATCAGATAAGATAGATTTTCCTTCTGAGGAACATTAGTTTCAGTTATTAAAACCCCCTCATCAAGAAGATTATTTAAAAGAACTCTTAAGAGTTTAACAATTGAATGTGCTTTGGGTAAATGCAAGCATGTTGTCCCTGATTCCTTCCATATAAAACCTACTGCATCAAGCCTGAACCATTTAATTCCATTAGATAAATAAGTAATAATTAAGTTTAAGAACTCAAGAGTCATCTTTGGATTATGCCAATTCAAATCAATTTGATCTGGACCAAAAGTTGTCCAAACTTGTTTAGGACCGTCTTCAGTATTTATTTGAGAAAACAAGGAGGAACTTCTTGGCCTAACTACATTTGACCAGTCAAGATTTTGCTTCGGTGAAAAAACATTTGATATACCCGGTTCTTGAGATTTAATAAATTGTTGAACCCATGGGTGAGATGATGAGACATGGTTAAGTACTAAATCAGCCATCAAATCATGATTTTTAGAAATACTTTTGAGATCATCCCAACCACCAAATTTCTCTTCTAAGGAATCATAACTTGAGACTGCAAAACCTCCATCACTTGTAGATTTCAAAAAAGGAAGAATATGTACAACTTTAGAAAGACTGCCAAAATGTTTGCTTAACAACTCACTAAGAGTTATTAATGTTTCCTCGCCATTTTTATAAATACTATCAGCATAAGTTATCAGAACCGAATGAGATTCATTCCACCTTTCCTTATCTATTATTTCTTCATAAGCAGATTTCTCTGAGAAATCAACTAAAATCTGTAATAATTGATTTGAAATAAAATTAATTTCTTCTGTAGTATTATTTGAATAAATTGTTTTTAACAATTTATCGATCTTTAATCTATCTAATTTTTTCTCTGAATCAATTTGCTTCACTTTGAAAAAATCAACGAAGTATTAATACTATTCTGCACATCAATTAGAAAATGGACTTTCAACAAGGGTTAATCACAACAATACATGAATATGGAGTTACAAGAAATTTACTTAAAGAATTAAACAAAAGTCTTAAAAAAAGATCAACTAGTATTTTAATACCTTGCTTATATGAAGAGTTTGAGCGTCCAGCATTAAAAGATATAAGGGAAGTTTTAAAAGACCTTACAGGCTTAAATGAATTAGTTATTGCTCTATCTGCAAAAACTGTTGATCAAGTTAAAGCAGCTAAATCATTTTTTCACTCAATGCCATTTCCAGTTCACGTTCAATGGACTAATTCTCCCTCTGTAATAGAACTATTAAAAAGCCAAGAAAAAAATGGGTTAGAACTTTTAGGAACTCCAGGTAAAGGATGGGCTGTCTGGCAAGGCATAGGAGTAGCGACGAGAAAATCAGAAGTTGTTGCTCTTTTTGATGCTGACATAAGAACTTTTACTCCTTTGTATCCTTCAAGAATGATACTTCCACTTCTGGATGAATCATATGGAATTTCATATGTAAAGGCTTTTTACAGCAGGTTATCCCTAGAGACCAATCAATTGCAAGGTAGAGCAACAAGACTATTTGTGGGTCCCTTATTGGCAAGTCTTGAGCAGTTAGTAGGAAAAGGTCCCTTTTTACAATATCTTCAATCATTTAGGTATCCTTTGGCCGGTGAGTTTGCTTTCACTAAAGACCTTGCTATGAATTTACGAATTCCTTGTGACTGGGGTTTAGAGATAGGTTTATTGTCAGAGGTTTATAGAAACGTAAGAACCTCCAAAATAGCTCAAGTTGACCTAGGTCTGTTTGATCATAAACATAAGAATATTGGTGATTCATCTAAAGAAGGATTGCAAAAAATGTGCACAGAAATACTTTCAAGTGTTTTAAGAGGTCTTATGGAGCATCAAGCAGAAACATTAACAAGTACTCAACTAGCAACCCTAGAAGTACTTTATAAAAGAGTTGGGGAAGATCGGGTAAAACAATTTGGATTAGATTCAGCAGTTAATCAACTTCCATACGATAGGCATGAAGAAGAGCTATCAGTACAAAAATTTGCAAAACTATTGAGACCTGCTACAGAAGATTACTTAGCTTGTCCTACAACCCAGCAGTTACCAAGTTGGTCAAGAGTTTTATCTTGTGAAAACAAACTGCAAGAAGATTTGGCAATTGCTGGGTCACAAGATATAAATAAAATTGAAAAAGAATTAATTAAAAACTTCTAAAGTAAAAAGTATCTTTGAGCCATTGGGACTTCATCAAGAGGTTCACAAGTAAGTAGTTCCCCATCAGAAAAAACTTCATAAGTTTGAGGATCAACTGAAATATTCGGTAGCAAACTATTAAGTTTTAAGTGTGATTTATTTATATTTCTGGTATTTTCTACGGCAATACATTTCTTCTGTAATCCTAATTTATTTGGAATATTTTGGTCAATTGAATTTTTACTTAAAAAGGTAAAAGAACTCTTAATTAAAGATTGACCGAAACTTGCAAACATAGGACGACCATGTACAGGCCCTGGAGTAGGAATTGAAGCATTTGCATCACCCATTTGGGACCAAACTATAGATCCTCCCTTAACAACTAATTCAGGCTTTACTGCAAAAAAGGAAGGTTTCCACAATACCAAATCCGCAATTTTACCTTTTTCTATAGACCCAACATATTTATCTATACCATGAGCTATTGCAGGATTAATTGTGACTTTAGAAATATATCTCTTTACTCTGTAATTATCGTTTCTATCAGAATCCTGCGATAGCGGCCCTCTTTGAACTTTCATTTTATGAGCGGTTTGAAAAGTTCTTGTAATTACTTCACCAACTCTACCCATAGCTTGAGAATCACTAGCAATAATTGAAAAGGCACCTACATCATGCAAAATATCCTCAGCTGCAATAGTCTCTCTTCTGATCCTTGATTCAGCAAATGCAATATCTTCTGGGATTTTTGAATCTAAATGATGACAGACCATTAACATGTCAAGATGTTCTTCTAATGTATTCCTCGTATAAGGTCTTGTTGGATTGGTACTACTAGGAAGTACATTCTTTTCTCCACAAATTTTAATAATGTCTGGAGCATGACCTCCACCTGCTCCTTCGGTATGAAAAGTATGAATAGTTCTTCCTGCAATAGCGTTGATGGTATCTTCAACAAAGCCTGACTCATTCAACGTATCAGTATGAATACATACTTGTACGTCAAACTTATCTGCAACATTAAGGCAAGAATTTATGGTGGATGGGGTAGTTCCCCAATCCTCATGAAGCTTCAATCCACATGCACCAGCTTCAACTTGATCAATAAGATTGCTCTCATTTGTTGAGTTTCCTTTTCCAAAAAAACCTAAATTCATGGGGAATGCTTCTGCAGATTGAAGCATTCTTGTAATATGAAAAGAACCCGGAGTACATGTAGTGGCATTTGTGCCAGTTGCAGGACCAGTTCCTCCTCCCAACATGGTTGTAATTCCGGAGGCTAGTGCTGTCTCAATTTGTTGGGGACAGATAAAGTGAATGTGGGTATCTATTGAACCTGCAGTAAGAATATGGCCTTCTCCAGCTATTACTTCTGTTGATGCACCAATAACGATATCAACATTATCCTGGATATCAGGATTACCAGCCTTACCAATTCCAAAAATCATTCCATCTTTTATACCCACATCAGCCTTAATTATTCCCCACCAATCTAAGATCAAAGCATTAGTTATTACAGTATCTACAGCTCCATCAGCTCTCCTTACTTGAGACTGTCCCATTCCATCTCGGATAACTTTGCCTCCACCGAATTTAACTTCATCTCCATATGTAGTTAAATCCTTTTCTACTTCTATAAAAAGTTCGGTATCAGCAAGCCTTACTCTATCACCGGTAGTGGGTCCGTAAGTTTGCGCATAAGTATTTCTGTCAATTTTATAAGACATGATTTTAAGTATCTAAAGAACCGTTAACCAATGAATTAAAACCATGTGCAATTCTTAAACCTGTATATGGAACTAATTTGACATCAGTTGTATCTCCAGGTTCAAATCTAATTGCAGTTCCTGCTGGGATATCAAGACGCATACCAATTGTTATTCCTCTATCAAAAATTAAAGCCTTATTAGCTTCAAAAAAATGATAATGAGATCCAATTTGTACGGGTCTATCTCCAGAATTAGAAACTTTTACTGTTTTAACTTCTTTACCAAGATTTAAAATGATTTCACCTTGTTCAGGAATTATTTCGCCTGGAATTAAATTACTCATAACTAGATGATCGGATTGTGAATAGTAACTAACTTTGTCCCATCAGGGAAAACTGCTTCTATTTGGACTTCATCAACCATTTCAGGAATGCCCTCCATAACTTGTGATTTTGAAAGCCAGGTAGTTCCCTCTGACATAAGTTGACTTACACTTTTTCCATCTCGAGCACCTTCAAGAACTTGAAAACTCAAAAAAGCAATTGTTTCGGGATAATTAAGCTTAATACCTCGATTAAGCCTTCTTTCAGCCAAGAGCGCAGCAGAAAAAATCAATAATTTATCTTTTTCTTGAGGTGAAAGATGCATAATAAAAAATTAATCTATAAAATTTTAAAAAAGGTTCTTTATGAACATAATTAATAATTCATAGAATCTTGTAAAGGCCATACACCTTGATATTTTGGCTCACAAAATCCACAAACAGACCTAATTTGTTTCCAAATACAAAAAAAACATTTCCTAGCATCTTGAGAAGAACTCCCGAGGAATCTTACTGAGATTCCATTTTCAAGGATTCCAATAGATAAATTATTATCAGTTTCATTGAAAATCTTTTTTATATTTCCAACAAGATAATTTATTTTTGACTTGGAGAAATCTTTTTCGCAAATCCAAATTAAAGATCCAAAAACAGGCATGTAATCCATACCTGACTTGGCAACATAACTTGCCTTAGATAATTCAATTTGATCAACATATTCCCAATCATCATATAAATCATTATTTCTAATAATTTCTAATTTAGACCTAAAAATTCCACTCTCAATAGATTCTCCGGAAGAAGATCTTCCAAGTCTTATTAAATCAGTAAATAAAAAACTTGAAGTTTCTGAAATAGATACTTTAAACGTTTGCTCATATAAACCATTTGCAAAGATAATTGTTTCTTGGGGGAGATATTCCAAATGAGCATTATCAAGAATCTTTATGCGGTTTTTTTGCTTAGAAAAAATTCCTTGTGGATTAATTTTAGATATCCCAACTGATCCATATACTTTCTGGGCTGAAGAAGTAGTCAACAATACCTTAGAGTTTTTTTCAAGATTTACCTCAAACTCAAGTAAATCGCCTCCAACTAATCCCCCTGCAGTATGCAAAACAGGTAAAATGCATCTGCCCTCCTGATCATGAGTAGACTTTAATAACTTGTAAGGAGAAGTTGATTTAGATTTAAAGATCGTTTTATCAACATTTCTTAAACTTGTTTTATTATTGGAAAAATTTAAGAAACAATTGCCTTCCCAAGAAGTTTTATACATAAATTGTTTTCTTTAATTACTAAATTAAAGTAACCAAAAATTTTGATTATTATAATGAATAAACAAATAGTTGTAACTGATTGGATTAAGAAAAAACCTCTAATAGGTTCATTTTTAAAACTTACCCTAAGTTCAGATGAAAGAAGAATCTTAAGAGGTAAAAGATTAACTGATTGTGATCAAGAAATAATTTTACAATTACCTAGAGATGGGAAATTAAATGATGGAGATATTCTTTTAACCAATGAGTCCAATTTTTATGTAGAGATAATTGCCAAAAAAGAAAATTTAATAGAAATAAGTTCAAATTCAAAAATTGAACTTATTAAAACTGCTTATCATTTAGGAAATAGGCATGTAGAAGTAGAAGTTGAAGAAGACATTCTTCTCACAAAAGGTGATTACGTAATTGAAAATATGCTTAAAAATTTTAATGTTGATATAGTTAAGACCCAGAAAAAATTTTTTCCGGAAAGAGGTGCCCATAGTCATGAGTAAAAGTCACTTATTAAAATATTTATTAATAAGCCCTAACTTACCAGTTGGAGGATTTTGTTATTCGGAGGGTTTGGAGAGTTACCTAAACACTAAAGATTTAAAAGACTCATATTCGGTAAAAGATTTAATAATAAGTGAACTAAAAATTGGTCAAATCAGACTAGATGCAAGACTATTATTAGATTTTTTTGATATTTTTAATGAGCTAAACGACGGGAAAAATTTTAATAGTAATTTGCAAAAGCTATTAAGTTTAGATAGATGGATCCTATCATCTAAAGACTCTATCGAAATGAGAGAACAACAAACTCAAATGGCAAAATCTCTCTTTGAATTAAACAAAGAATTTGGATTTGAATATCTATATAAAAAAAATAAAAATAATTCTTGGCCTTTAGCGTGGAGTTGGGCTTGCTATTGTTTTGAAATTACGAAGTTAGAGATGATTGAGAATTTTTTCTACTCGTGGAGTGCAAACCAACTTAGTGCAGCATTAAGGATTATTCCTATTGGTTCAACAAAGGCACAATTAATTCAGAGAGATTTATTAGCAATAATTTCAAAAGTTTCTAAAGAAATTATGGACAAAGAAATTGATGACATCTATTTTGGCAATGTAGGTTTAGCTATGGCACAACAAAATCATAATGAACTTTATACAAAACTTTTTAGAAATTAATTCATGAGTAGCAAATTGAGAGTAGGAGTTGCTGGGCCCGTAGGTTCAGGAAAAACTGCATTAGTAGAGACTCTATGCTTAAGCCTGAAAAACAATTATGAGATAGCTGTTGTCACCAATGATATTTACACCAAAGAAGATGCTAACTTTCTAATAAATAAAAAAGTTTTAGAGGAAGGAAGGATTATTGGTGTAGAAACAGGAGGTTGTCCTCATACAGCGATAAGAGAGGATTGTTCTTTAAATAAAAATGCAGTTTTAGATTTAGAAAATAAATATAATCCTTTAGATTTTGTTTTTGTAGAAAGTGGAGGTGATAATTTAGCGTCTAGTTTTAGTCCAGAACTTGTAGATTTATCAATATATGTGATTGATGTATCTGCGGGAGACAAAATTCCTAGAAAAGGGGGTCCAGGGATAACGAGATCAGATTTATTATTAATAAACAAAATTGACTTAGCAGATATGGTTGGTGCAGATTTAAATATTATGAAAAGTGATACTGAATTTATGAGAAAAGGAAAACCTTGGTTTTTTACCAACCTAAGTAACGGCATAGGAGTTGAAGAAATAACTCAATTTTTAGAATCACATATACCTAACAATCGAAACTAGAAAAATGTGCATTACTAATATATTGGATTCAACAAAAAGTTACGACTGATACAAAACATATCCTCACTCGTTTATAACTTTTACTTTATCCCCCTAATGAGGGTCAATTACCTAATTTATCCTAATTCATGAGAATTTCAAGGCGTATTTTGGCAGGATTAGCTACTGCCTCTCTTGCGGTCACAGCAACTTCATGCGGTGGAGGTGGAACCTCCGGAAGTTTCGACGACACAGTAACCGTTGGTATTTTGCATTCGTTATCTGGAACAATGGCAATTTCTGAATCAACCCTTGTTGATACTGAAAAAATGGCTATTGAAGAGATAAATGCTGCTGGTGGTGTAAAAGTTGGCGGTAAAAGCTACAAAATAGAATACATAGTTGAAGATGGTGCATCTGACTGGCCTACTTTTGCTGAAAAATCAAAGAAACTTATTGACCAAGACGGAGTTCCTGTCGTATTCGGTGGTTGGACATCTGCAAGTAGAAAGGCAATGTTACCAGTCTACGAATCAAAGGATGCATTCCTTTACTACCCAATTCAATATGAAGCTCAAGAATGTTCTAACAACATTTTCTATACAGGAGCCACACCAAACCAACAGTCAGAACCTGCTACAGATTTTATGTATAAGCGTTCTCCCGCAGCTGGTGGAGATTTCTTCCTTGTAGGTTCTGATTATGTTTTCCCAAGAACTTCCAACACAATTACAAAAGCTCAGGTGAAACAATTAGGTGGTAAGGTTGTTGGAGAAGATTACCTTCCATTAGGAAATACTGAAGTTGCCCCAATTATCTCAAAAATCAAAAAGGCTTTGCCTGATGGTGGAATAATCATTAATACACTTAATGGTGACCAAAATGTCGCATTCTTCAAACAGATTCAAGACGCAGGTATTACTCCTTCGAGTGGTTACTACGTAATGAACTATTCGATTGCCGAAGAAGAAATTAGTACAATTGGTCCTGAGTTCCTTGAAGGTCACTATGGTGCTTGGAACTACATGATGTCTATTGATACTCCTGCTTCTAAGAAATTTGCTGCAAGTTTCAAGAAAAGATGGGGATCTGATCGAGTTGTAGCTGATCCACAAGAATCTGCTTATAACATGGTTTATTTATGGAAACAGGCGGTTGAAGATGCTGGGACATTTGATGACAATGCAGTAAGGGAAGCCTTAGTTGGACAAAAGTTTGATGCCCCTCAAGGTCCTGTTGAAGTTATGCCTAATCACCACTTATCTCAAACAGTAAGAATTGGGGAGATTAATGCAGAAGGTGGATTCACAATTCTTGAAGAGACAGGAGTTGTTCTTCCTCAAGCATGGAACCAAAAGCATCCAAGTTCAAAAGGATTTGCATGCGACTGGACAGATCCTTCAAAAGGAGAAAAGTATAAGCTTTAATCTAATTAAAACCTATACTTCAAAATAAAAGGAGGTTAACGCCTCCTTTTATTTTATATAATCAAATATTTTCTTTTTCTAAATTGGAGTTACTTCTCGATAGTCTTTTTAATGGTGTTGCAATCGGATCTGTACTACTTGTTGCTGCACTAGGTCTGGCAATTGTTTTTGGTCTTATGGGTGTAATAAATCTTGCCCATGGAGAACTTATGATGCTTGGGGCTTACACAACATATGTAACACAATTAATTTTTAAATTACCTATATTAAAACCTTTCTACAACTCTTACATAATAGTTTCTATTTTCCTTGCTTTTATTGTTAGTGGAGTAGTAGGCATTCTCCTTGAAAAAACTATAATAAGAAAGCTTTATGGAAGTCCTCTAGAAACACTTCTCGCAACTTGGGGTGTAAGCTTAATTCTTCAACAATTTGTCAGAAGTGTACCTTTAGCTTATGGGACAGGTCTAGTTATAAGTCTTTTAATTGGTTTATTCTTACCAACAACATTCCCTTCAAAAATAAAAGAATCAATAAATTTCAAATATTTTAAATTTAGTTCTTGGATATTTGCCGCTTTAACTGGGGTCCTGACAGGTAGCCTAATCTCATCCTCTGTCAGCAAGCTTAGTAGAGCAAGTGCTCGTAATGTTGATGTAACAGCGCCCTCATGGATGAGAGGTCAAGTTGAAATTATTGGCACTGCATTTCCTAAAACAAGATTAATGATAATTGTCATTACTCTAATCTCCGTAATAGCAATAACATTATTTCTTAATCAAAGTGCTTGGGGGATGCGTATAAGAGCAGTTACTCAGAACCGACAAATGAGTGATTGTCTTGGTATATCTACTGAAAAAGTTGATATAATTACTTTTGGAATTGGATCTGGCTTAGCTGGAGTTGCGGGTGTTGCTGTATCACTATTAGGTTCTGTAGGACCTAATGTTGGCGGGAACTATATAGTTGGTTGTTTTATGGTTGTAGTGCTGGGAGGAGTAGGAAATTTATTAGGAACAGTACTTGCTTCATTTGGAATAGGAATAATGACAGATTTAATTGGAGCTGGCAGGCTCTTATCAATATGGCCAGATATGCCTTTACCTTTATCAAACACAATTAACTTTTTTGCGACCACAAGTATGGCAAGAGTAATGATATTTGCACTAATTGTTATATTCTTACAATTTAAACCGACAGGTTTATTTCCTCAAAAAGGAAGGATGGTTGAAAACTAATGTCCTTAAGTAAAATTAAATTTGATAAAAAAATAGTATTATCATTTTGGATAATATTAATAGCCTTAATTATTGCAGCACCAACTCTACTCCCTGTATTTAGACTAAACCTCTTAGGAAGATACTTGTCCTTATCCATAGTTGCTCTTGGTGTTGATCTTATCTGGGGATATACAGGTTTACTAAGTCTTGGACAAGGTATATTTTTTGCACTAGGTGGATATTGTGCAGCAATGTATTTACAAATAACCAGCGCCTCTGAATTTCCAAATAATATTCCGGAATTTTTTGCTTTATATGGTGTTGAAAAATTACCTTTTTTCTGGGAACCATTTAGATCGCCTGTTTTTACCTTCTTAGCTATCTGGATAATTCCAGCATTGGTTGCAGGTTTAATTGGATTTCTTGTTTTCAGGAATAGAATCAAAGGGGTTTATTTTTCTATACTTACTCAAGCTTCTCTTCTTGTATTCTTTAACTTCTTTAATGGACAACAAAAACTTATAAATGGAACAAATGGATTAAAAACAGATGTAACACAACTTTTTGGTCAGATGGTAGGGTCTGAGTCCATGCAAAGAATATTCTTTTGGATAACCGCCATACTAGTAATAGCAGCATGGTTTTTTGCAAAGTGGGTAGTTAAAGGAAGATTTGGAAATATCCTTATAGGAATACGAGATGATGAACCAAGAGTTAGGTTTACAGGATACAACCCAGTTATATTTAAGACGATAATATTTTCTATTGCTGGAGGTCTCGCAGGAATTTCGGGAGCTTTATATACCGTTCAGTCTGGAATAGTATCCCCTCAATTTATGACTGTTCCCTTTTCTATAGAAATGGTTATTTGGGTTGCAGTTGGAGGAAGAGGAACTTTGTTGGGAGCAATACTAGGAGCAGTTTTCATCAACTATGCAAAAAGTCTAGTAAGTGAAGCTTTACCTGCTAGCTGGATGTTTATTCAAGGAGGGTTATTTATCTTAGTTGTAACAGCTCTGCCAGAGGGAGTTTTAGGATGGATTCAAGGGGATGGTCCTAGGAATCTTCTTCAAAGATTTGGTTTGAAAAGAAAAATTGAAACCTATCCAAGCTTAGAAGTTAACAATAAGGAGGGGAATAATGAATAATAAAGTTCTTCTAAATTTAATAGATATTACTGTTAGTTTCGAGGGTTTTTTAGCTCTCAATAAACTTAATTTAAATTTGAAGAAAGGAGAATTAAGAGCTGTAATAGGACCCAATGGCGCAGGTAAAACAACATTTCTTGATGTAATAACTGGAAAGGTTAAGCCAACAAAAGGTGAAGTAATTTTTAAAGGGAAATCTTTAGTAGGTAGAAAAGAGCATAAAATAGCCAGACTTGGAGTTGGAAGAAAGTTCCAAAGTCCAAGAATCTTTGAAAATCTAACAGTTAAAGAAAATCTTGAAATATCGGTTACAACTCCTAAAAGTCCCTTAAACCTTATAAATAAAAGTATTAAGGATGAGCAGCTTAATGAGATTGATCGTCTCATGAAGATTGTTAATTTATCCCAAAAAGTTGATTCTAAAGCTGGATCTTTATCTCATGGCCAAAAACAATGGCTCGAGATAGCCATGTTAGTAGGACAGAAGCCAGATTTAATGTTAGTAGATGAACCTGTTGCCGGTTTAACTGATGAAGAAACAGATCTTACCGCTGATTTATTAAAATCTTTATCAGGCGAAAATACAGTAGTTGTAATAGATCACGATATGGAATTTATAAGAAGACTTGATAGTAATGTTTCAGTATTAAATCAGGGCACAGTATTATGTGAGGGAACAATGGAAACCATACAAAAAGACAAAAAAGTTATTGATGTTTATTTAGGAAGACCTGAGGACTAGTTATGGAAAATTTACTCGAAATAAAATCGTTAAATACTTATTATGGCGAGAGTCATATTCTTAGAGATGTGGATTTAAACGTTAAATCAGGAGAAATGGTTTGTTTGATTGGAAGAAATGGAGTTGGCAAAACAACTTTACTGAAATCACTAATTGGTTTGTTAAAACAAAAAAAAGGAGATATTTATTTGATTGGTGAAAATATCAACAGAAAAGCACCTCATCAGAGGGCTAGAAAAGGAATGGCTTACGTGCCTCAAGGAAGAGAAATTATTCCATACCTATCAGTTGAAGAGAATCTTATGTTAGGGATGGAGTCTCTACCAGGTGGATTATCTAAGAACAAGAAAATAGATCCATTTGTCTATGATCTCTTCCCAATCCTTAAAGATTTTCTTCAAAGGAAAGGAGGAGATCTTAGTGGAGGACAACAACAGCAATTAGCTATTGCAAGAGCATTGCTAGGCAAACCTCAACTTTTATTGCTTGACGAACCAACGGAAGGTATTCAGCCAAATATAGTTTTAGACATTGAAAATGCGATTAACAAGATAATTAGAGATACAGGAATTGGAGTTTTATTAGTTGAACAACATTTGCATTTTGTAAGACAAGCCAATAGATATTATGCGATGCAACGCGGAGGTATTGTTGCTAGCGGAAGTACTAGTGAATTGAGTCAAGCAGTTATTGATAAATTCTTGAGTGTTTAATAGATTATTATTTTAAATTAATAAAAATAAGTATTCATTTTTCGCATCTTATAAGGTCTATACTGTTTGGATGGTCATTTATATACTTATTAAATTCCATTGCTAGTGTTCTAGCCTCGTAAGCGTCAAAAGCATAAAAACAGTTTTCTAATCTCATATTTTGAAAATCACGGTAATGCACTGTATATGGCTTCAAAATATTATTTTTGTTCATTTTAATTTGCTAAAAAGCAATTATGTATATTTCAACCATGCATATATTCGTAAATTTAAAGCACAACTTTTGTTGTTATCAAAATATATTGACCTTAATTATGTAATTAAAAATACTTTATATAGACAAAAGTAATTAATCTAATTTTTTTTATTTTTAGAATTTTGCTTTTTACCTTCTATTAAAAAAACAAATTTTGATAAAATATAGCCAAAAACTGGGGCCCAAAACTTTTCATAAAAAAATTTCATAAAAATTAAGCAGCCATTGATTCGTTATCTTCAATTTCAGTTTTATTAATACGATTCAAATCTATAGAATTAAATAAATGCTGGATAAGTAAAAAATCAAGTTCCCCTTTCAATAAATTAACATTCGATGAAAGTAGGTCATCAACAAAATCATCAAAAGTATCTGAAAGAGGATTCACAATTAAAAATTTATTTTTGTCATTATCATCTTATTAACAATAAAAGTCAA
>QCEN01000009.1 GCA_003280575.1 Prochlorococcus sp. AG-355-P07
TTTTTGACAGAATTCTCTCAAGATCTTTTTGCAAAGTAGCCTCTGTTGAGGGATCCATAAATGCTGTGGCTTCGTCCATTATCAAAACAATAGGATTTCTAATCGCTACTCTTGCTACTGAAAGAAGTTGCCTCTCTCCAGAAGAGAGATTTCCCCCTCTCTCCCTAAGAAAAGTGTTCAAACCTTCTGGTAATTTTTTTAATAAACTGATTAATCCTAATTCTTTACAAACATTTTCCAATTCGAGATTGTCTATATCCGCATTTAGTCTCAAATTATCTGCAACATTTCCACTAAAAATAAACGTATCTTGTAAGACTACACCCAACATATTTCTAAGGGTTGAAATAGGAATATCTTTAATATCTATATCGTCTATTAAAATTTGGCCTGATTGAGGTTCATACAATCTACACAATAATCTAATTATGGTTGTTTTACCTGAACCAGTTGGTCCAACAAAGGCTACATGCTCTCCTGGATATATTAAAAAAGATAAATCTTTTAATATATGTTCCCCTTCTTTATAAAAGAAACTAACATTTTTAAATTCGATTTTACCCTTAAATTTTTTATTTACATTTTCCGCATTTTCTAAAAAATGTTTTGCCGATGTAGAATCCTTAATCTGTATTTCTTCATCCAATAATTCATTTATTCTCTCTACAGCTGTTAAACCTCCTTGTATCTGAGTAAATCTTTCTGCAAGCTGCCTTAAAGGTTCAAAAAGTCTTTGGGAATATAAAATAAAAGTTGTTAATGTACCTAAACCAATATTTCCAGAAGTAACAAGGTACCCTCCAAATGCTAAAACCAACGAAACTGCTGCAAGGGAAATCCATTCTATAAATGCAGAAATGCTACTGTCATAAAAAATTGTTCCATTGACAGCTTTCTTATAAGCAACTCCAGTATTAGAAAATTTCTTGCTATTAAAATTCTCTCTTCTGAACATCTGAACGACTTCTAGACCTTGAAGATTCTCTTGAAAATCAGAGTTGAGTTGAGATAGTTCCTCTCTCACTTGATAATTAGCCTTTCTATAGCGTTTTTGAAGCCAGATAATAAAATATGAAACTGGAATCTGAGTTAATAACAATAAAATGGCAAGCCCTCGATCAATTGAAAGCATTGTCAAAGAAATTACTATTAAGCTAACAAAGTCAGCAATGACTCCCACCGCCCCACTCCCAAAAACCTCGGCTAAAGCATCAACATCATTGGTTAATCTCGTTAATAACTTACCAACGGGCATTTTATCGTGATACTTAAGAGATAAAGATATTGAATGGTCAAAAAGTTCTCTTCTTATCCTGGCAGTTAATCTCTGACCAACAGCTTGGATATTGTAGGTTTGGTATCCTTGCAAAACCAACCTGAAAATAACTGTTATAAATAAGGTAAGGATAATGGCATTTATTGACTGCCCAAAAAAAGTTTTACTTAGCCAAACATCTGTACTTTCGTTTTTAAGAATAGTTATTGCCTGCCCTACCAATAGTGGTTGAATTGCTCCAGAGAAAGATACAGGTAGCAATATTATTAAGATTAAATAGATTGTTTTTTTATCTTTAGTTAAATATTTACCTAACTTTTTAATCCTACTAAAATCCTTAGAAAACATTTAGCTAATCATCTATAAAGCATTAGTTGATTCTATTGATAAAATCGTATCTTTGAGATGATTATCATCTAATCTCATTGATAAAGGATTGCCAATTAGTCTTGCAGTTGAGTAAAAAAGATCATCAATTTTGATTAAACCATTCTCCTTGAGAGTCTTTCCGGTTGCCACTAAATCTACTATTGCCTCTGCCATCCCAGTAATAGGACCAAGCTCGACAGATCCTGTTAAATGAACTATTTCTACAGGTATATTTAATTCATCAAAATAAGATCTTGCTGTTTTTGTAAATTTACTTGCAACCTTACAATTAGCTGGGAGATCAGTTGGTTTGGAATAGTTGCTGTTGTTCTTTACTGCCAACGACATATGACAACCCCCAAATCCTAAATCTAATAACTTTGCAACTTTCAATTCAGATTCGCGTAAGACGTCATAACCAACAATACCCAAATCAGCCTGACCATAACTAACATAAACAGGAACATCTCCATTTCTTACTAATAAAGCTTTAGCCCGTTTGCAATTTGATTCAAATGTTAATGATCTATTATTTTCGTCCAAAACTTCAGAAAAATCTAACCCAGCTCTTTTAAAAGTGGAAATTGAATCTTTTAACAGAGCTCCTTTTGGTAAAGCTATAGTAAACATAGATCAATTTCTTCAAGGACTATTCATTCTAAGTTAACAATGGCATTTAATAAAGCTCGCAATATAATCGGACTAAGAGTTTTAAATGACAACGTCATTTGGTTGTGGATCAAAGATAAATCCGTTGTTGTTGTAGATCCATCTGTTCACGATCCAGTAATTAGATATATAGATGAAAATAATTTTCACTTAAAAGCTATTTTGCAAACTCATCATCATACAGACCATATTGGAGGGACAAAGTCTCTTATTGAAAGATGGCCAAATGTAAAGGTGATTGCTTCCTCCAAAGAAAAAAAGCGAATACCTTTTCAAAATATATCTGTAGAGGATGGAGAAACTTTTAAGATTTTAGGAGAAGAAGTAAAAATAATTGAAGTATTAGGGCATACAAGTTCACATATTGCCTTCTTTTTGAATGGGAAAAATCCTGTTCTTTTTATTGGTGATACATTATTTTCTGGAGGCTGTGGCAGAATTTTTGAAGGAACTTATCGACAAATGTATTCTTCACTAGAAAGGATAAAATCTTTACCAAAAAATACTCTCATATATTGTGCACATGAATATACAAAGGCAAATATATTATGGGCATTGAATATCAAGCCTAAAGATCAAGATATAAAAAATAAACTTTTGGAAGTTGAAAAAAAACTTTCTCATAATGAATTGACAATTCCATTTTTACTTGATGAAGAGATGAAAATAAACCTTTTCTTGAGAGCAAAAAATTTAGAAGAATTTACTTTTTTAAGAGCAAATAAAGATTTATGGGTTTAAATAGATAGGTATCTTCTAAAAAAAATGTCCACCAAACAAGTAATTAAAACATCAAATGCTCCAGATCCAGTAGGACCTTATAATCAAGCAATAAAAGCTGGGGATTTTATCTATTGTTCTGGTCAAATTGCTATAGACCCAGCCTTAAATGAAATAACATGTTTAGGAGATATAGAGAAGGAAACTATTCAAGTTTTAAAAAATCTCTCAGCAGTTCTTAAAGCTGGTGGAGCAAAAATAGAAGATGTAATAAAAACAACTATTTACTTAACGGACTTGAGTAATTTTCAAATTGTCAATAAAATATATAGTGATTTTTTTAATATAGAGAATCCTCCAGCAAGGGCCTGCGTGGAAGTTTCATCTCTTCCAAAAGGAGTTTTAGTTGAAATAGATTGCGTCGCATTTTTAGATTAATTTCTAATTATTGAGAAATTTGAAATATGAACCAATTGTGCACCATAGTTGTATAGATTATTAGTAGATAATTCATCTTTGATCTATGTCAGCAGCAAAGCTAAATATAGATGAACTAGAAGCAGGTTATCCTTTATTTTGCAAAGCTCTGAGACTATTAATTTTAAAAGGTAATTCAGTTAAAGATATAGAAAAGACAGTATGCTGGGGGCATCTTGAAACTTTAAATAGATGTTTGCCAGGAAGATATAAAGCCCCTACATATTTAATGGCCTTAATTAAGAGAGATATTGCAAAGCCAAATAACTATTAAAAAGGACTAATGTTCTAAATAAAATTTATCAATATCCTTTGAAAAATCTTTTTCCTCGTCTGATATCTCTTTATTTTCTAAAAATATTGAAAGACTTACAAAATTCTTACCGAAGCTGATATTTGGATAGATATCCCTTTCTTTGCATAATTTTTCAATTTCCCCCATGAATTTACTAATTCTTGAGTATTGATCAAATTCAAATCTTTTTTCAATCCTCAAAGGTGATTCTCTTTCATTCCACATTAATTTCTTTTTTCAAGACTAATTTCACTATACCTTCAACAAAGATTATCAATAAACTTTTGAAATTAAAATTTTAGTCACTCTCCCAAAAATCAATAATGCCACCAATTGTTAAATCGGTTTGAACTTCTGGGTTAGGGCATGCAAATCTCGCAGCAGAGCCACTAGCAGTAAAAACCCAATTACCTTCTCTAGCGCCAACAGGATCAACCGCAACTAATTTCTTTCCTTTATTATTTTCTAAAATTCGTAAATTCATATGCCCTAGGCCAGCGACTCTTTGAGTACATACCATTCTTCCTAATACCTTCATGATTTCCATAATTTCTATCCTCCTTTTTTATAACTTGTCAGGATCCCAATGATCAATTATTCCAACAATCGTTAAATCGCTTGGATAAGATTTGCTTCCCGCAGCTTCTCTAGCAGCAGAACTTCCAACACAAATAACCCAATCTCCTGGCTTACAGCCAACAGCATCAACTGCAACTTTATTAGAAGATCCATCTAATACAACCTGCAGATGTTTATGTTCAAAACCAGGGATCCTGTTTGTTGATACAAGTGGTTTTAGAACCTTACAAATTAACATAACTAGTGAGCCTCCTCTGTTTTTTTATCTAAAGACATTCCAATAATTTTGGCGGAATGAATGTTGTCCCTATCTCTAATAGTAGAGCAAGTATGTAACAACCCTTGATCAACTAGATTTTTATATCTAATTGATATCGCATTATTAACTCTTTCACAATCTTTTATTGCTCTCTCTTTTGCGCCAGGTACTTTGCCAGAGTAATCAAATCTTATCACTACTGGAATAGGTAGATCTTGAGAAACATTTAACCCAGTAAAGATCTTTACTCCTACATCTAAATCCGGAGCCCCTTCTTCGACTGTATCTAAATGAGCAAAATAAGTTAAATTTCTGAGATGTACTTCTTTAAAACCTATTCCAACTCCAATAAACCTCTCTGCATGTCCAATATCATCATAAGAACCATTATAAAAACTCTTAACATAATCAATTTGAGAAATATTATTAACAATTAATTTATACGTAAATTTTTCCAGTCCACTGAGTTTATCTTTTGAAGTATGCTCAGAAATTGTTTGACAAATTTCTCTCTCTGCATCCTCTTGTGAAAAGTTTATTGTTGAATTATAAATTTCTAAAGTAGAAATAGTTTTTTCTAAATCAATCCCTCCATCTCTTGTTGACAAATGTATTTTTAATGAATCAGTGTCTGTATCAAGTCCAATTAACATTAAATCCACAGAAGCTCCGCAACAAAAGCTGTTTTCTACAGCTTCTTTGAAAGCATATAATTTATTTCTACCTTCTTTTGCCGCTAGCTCGTCGTTACTCCCATGAGCTGCGCATCCCTGATGCAAAGGATCTACAGAACTAAAATGATAAGTTACAACTTTTAAGTATCTGGTATCTTTATGCGCTTCATTAGGGATATTCTCTCTATATCTTTTATGTTCAGTTTTTACCCAACGATTAACGGTATTTTCAATATCAAACAGTGCTCCAGCATGGGATCTTCTTCTTACTGAACTAAAAGGTATTCTCATTACATAAGCAACTGAATGAGCTAATCGCCCATCTGAACAAGGAGTTATATCAAGTAAATGTATTCCACAATCTAAAATAAATTTTTCAAAATCTTCCGCACCTCTACTGCCTGAAGCACCTTCAAGTGGATCATTTTTAAAAAAATTATCACTAAGCTTCTCATGTTGTTTAAAAGCACACCATGCATATAGAGCTCTCATATCAAGAGGTTTAACCCAAGATTTATCCAATACATGATGGGGCAGATCTATTCCCAAATTTTTTCTTGATATTATCTGAGCTTTACTTATAAAATCTTCTTGATGTTGTATTCGAGCAATTTCCTTTAGAGTTGGAACAATTTTGTCAAAATCACTTTTTATTTTGCTTTCATACCTATATAAATTCTCATTTTGGATATTATTAGTTAATTTATGAAATTTTCCAGAATTTGGGAAATTATTTGATTCTTTAGTTTGTATATGAATATTTTCCGTAAAAGTTTTCATCGGAGCTGTAGGCCCCAATGTAAAGTTCTTGGCTTTTGCCAGTCCTCTTAAAGGCATTAATTAACCTCGTGCACCACCTGAAAAGGTAACAAGTTGTCCTTCACGAGTATTGCCACTTGATCCAGTTATTAAGAAATCTGGTTTTTCTGTTCCATCATTTCTTTTAACTTCCATAGGGGGCATTGCACTCATGAATCCTGCTCTTGATGGATTTCTCTTTCTAGAAGAAGCTCCCTCAGTGCCTGTTACCTTATCACCGCGATCCCAATCGTCACCAGTTACGTTTCCCACTGATTGCCCTTCACCAGTAATCCTTGATGCGACTCTTTTTTCTGGTGTCTTTGCCGCACGGTCTGCTTCTTCAATTTCCATTTTTTGTTTATAAGTAATATTTTTATTCGGTTCAAATCTAAATTTTTCAGTACCAGTGACCTTATCAACTGCCATATCAAAAGGTCCTGTCACCTTCGAACCATTTTCATATTCATTACCTGTAACACCTTGAGTATTTTTTTCAGAGTATTTATCTCTTGATGGTGATTTAACAGAGAATTCCTTCCAAGAGTTACCTGCTGACTTTTCCGGATTCGCATAAGCCGTATCATGTGGAGGATTATCACAAGCTTGTGAGAACTGATCTCCACCAACATAGGGAGTACCTGTTAGATTTTTACAAGCACCTTTCTTAGCACCTGTCATTACTCCGCCAATTCCTGGTTGCTGTCCTGTAAGTCTGGCATTTGAATTATTTCCAGAATTTACTGTTGATCGGGATTTCATATCTTCAGAAATCTCAGTACTACAATTTTCATTAATCTGATCTAAGCCTGCATATGGTGTTCCTGTTAATACTTTGCATGAACCTGGTTCATCTCCAGTTACTATTTCTGATCTTCCTGTCATAGTGCCGCTTATTAAATTTGACTTTGAAGAAAGGCTTAAACCTACTTTTCTAGCTTCTGGTTTTGGTTTTGAACCGCAAAACTTCTCGTATTGTTGAGATCCAATGTATTCATCGCCAGTTACATTCTTACAACTCCCATGTTCATTGCCTGTCATATGGTCTGATCTTCCAACCCCTGTACCAGTTACATTATTCCCATTAAGAGTGTTGTAACTACCTACTTTTTCAAACGCTTTACCTTTTGGATTTGGCTCAGAGCCAAGATATTGATCTCCAGTTAACTGATGTCCAGAACCTGATTCATCTCCAGTAACTAAGGTTGATCTACCAGGAAGTGATCCAGATACTTTTAATCCATCGGTTGTAGTACTGTGTTTAACCTTTGAAGGATTTTTTGGAACATCACCACAATACTTCTGTGATTGATTAGAAGATGCATATTCAGTACCTGTAAGGTTTTTACAAGTCCCTGGCTCATCTCCTGTGACCCTATCAGATCTACCAACTTCATTCCCAGTCACTTTATTTCCTGATGTTGTTGCAGTAACAGTAGATCTAAGTGGTTGTTTATAACTTGGTTTATCTTGACAAAATTGATCAACAACTTCTGCTCCCAGGTATTGGGTGCCAGTTACTGTTCTGCATGTACTTGCTTCATTTCCTGTAGTTTTTAAAGATCTATTAGCTTGTGTTCCAGTCACTATTTGACCTGAATCAGTTTCACTTTTACCAACTTTCCAGCTAGCATCTGCAATATTTTGTTTGGCGCCATTTTTATTTGGACCACATGGTCTACATTTACCATTACCTTTTTTGCCTGTAGCACCAGTTTTACTTCTTAGCTCTCTCACTCTCTGAGAAATTTCTCTACTACTTAAATCTGGGTCTCCCCTTCTGGCTAAAGAAGCGGCACTGGTATTTTGTTTAGTTGCTGATTTTCCATGCTTAGATTGAGCTTCTCTTCTCGCCAAAACAATATCTCTACTTGTATTAACAATAGGCTTTCTCTTCTGATTAATTCTTCTCTTAACGTTTGGTTTTAGGGACTTTGATTCTGTACTGGTTGAATCCTGACTTTCTTGATTTTTATTTATAGTTGATTTAACTGTGTTTACAGGACTTTCTTTTTTAACATCAGTACGGGTTCTATCGGATGAAGTTATAGCTGATTTCCCATGGCTAGACATTGCTTTTCTTCTCTCTATTACAAACTCTTTACTAGATAAATTTGTTGAAGAATTTCTGTTTACTTGAGTTTTTGGAATATGTTTTGAAGCTGGTTTAGAAATATTATGATTATTAAGTGAAGACTGAGTCCCAGAAAAATGTATATCTTGAGAAGATCGAACTCTATCTTTGGTAGTTGAAGAATAAGCAGCAGCTTTTTTACCGCTATCACTCATCTCCTTTCTTCTTTCAAGTGCAATCTCTCTGCTGGTTTTTTTTGACATGATCTTCAACTTTGAAATTTTTTAAAAACTTTTTTGAAAAACTTTCTCCAAAAAATTTTTTGGAGAAAGATATTAACTACGATAAGTAGCTTTAACGTCCTTGGAAAACTACAAAAGCTGTTCCTTGACTTTGAGTGTAAGCATCGTATCCGATAATTCTTACATGATGATCAGGGTATGCTCTATGGCATGCCTCTAATTCGCTCACGATCAAGTTAAGATCTTTTTCCCCAAAGAATGGGAGTTTCCAATAAGACCAATAAGTTTGCATACATCCACTTGGATGAACATGCTCAATAACTGGACTCCAACCTTGAGCAATTATGTACGCAATTTGGTCATATATTTCTTCCTGGGTCATCGGTGGTAAGAAACCGAATGTTTCCAGGGTTGCAACTGTTTGATAGTCGCTTACTGTGCTCTGGAAAGGCATAATTAATCAAAATGTGAATGTGATTTCTCGTAAAAACAAGAATTTAATAAGTTTGAGGAGAATTAAACTCCTCAATTTCGAAACTTGAGTTAACCCTGAACATCAAGCTTGTCGACAGTGTCAAACTCGAACTTAATTTCCTTCCAAGTTTCTAGAGCAATAGCTAATTCAGGACTATGCTTAGCAGCTTCCATAAGAATGTCTCTACTCTCTTTTTCGATTTCGCGACCAGCATTACGTGCTTTTACGCAAGCTTCTAAAGCTACTCTGTTAGCTGCAGCTCCAGCAGCTGAACCCCATGGATGACCATGTGTTCCTCCACCGAACTGAAGGCAGGAATCATCCCCAAAGATTGCTAAGAGTGCAGGCATATGCCAAACATGGATACCACCTGATGCGACTGCAAATACTCCAGGCATTGAACCCCAATCTTGATCAAAGAAGTTGCCTCTTGATCTATCTTCAGGAACAAATGACTCTCTTAAGTTGTCAATATAACCAAGAGTTGTTTGACGATCACCTTCTAGTTTTCCAACCACGGTTCCAGTATGTAATTGGTCTCCTCCAGATAGTCTCAAACATTTTGCAAGAACTCTGAAGTGAATACCATGCTTTGGATGTCTATCAATAACAGCATGCATAGCTCTGTGAATATGCAGAAGCATGCCATTTTTACGACACCAATTAGCTAATCCAGTATTTGCAGTAAAACCACCAGTTATATAATCATGCATGATGATTGGCATATCTAGCTCTTTTGCAAATTCAGCTCTTTCATAGAGTTCTTCAGGAGTGTTAGCAGTACAATTTAGATAGTGACCTTTAACTTCTCCAGTTTCTCGCTGAGCAAGCTTAACTGCTTCTGCAACAAACTCAAATCTTTCTCTCCAACGTTGGAATGGTTGAGAATTAATATTCTCATCATCCTTGGTTAAATCAAGACCGCCTCTAAGACACTCATATACAACTCGACCATAGTTTTTACCAGATAATCCTAATTTAGGTTTGATGGTACAACCAAGTAGAGGTCTTCCGTATTTATTAAGTCGATCTCTTTCAACTACGATTCCATTTGGTGGACCACCGCAAGTTTTAATGAAAGCGATTGGGAATCTAATATCTTCTAGACGTAGATGTCTTAGAGCTTTAAATCCAAAAACATTTCCAACAAGAGATGTTAATACGTTAGTAATTGAGCCTTCTTCAAAAAGATCTAAAGGATATGCAATAAAAGCATAGAAGGCTTCAGGATCTCCAGGAACGTCTTCGATTCGATAACAACGTCCTTTATAAAATTCTAAATCTGTAAGTAACTCGGACCAAACTGTTGACCAAGTACCTGTTGAAGATTCTGCGGCAACAGCTGCTGCAACTTCTTCTCTTGGAACACCTTCCTGACCTGTACATTTGAAACAGGCTAGTAAATCGGTGTCTAGGGGTACATATTCTGGAGTCCAGTAGGTATCTCTGTACTCCTTTACCCCTGCGTCATACTTCTTACTCATAAGGATAAATTTAGGTCTGTGTAGGGAAAATAATTATTGTGCAAAATTTATAAATCTTGCTTTAATTACTTAGTCCTTTTGACCAAGAAATTCACCGTTACCTAGAGCAGGTTCAACTTCTCTATGAGGACGAGCAATAATGTGAGCGGCAACTAAACCGTCACCAACTCTTTCGCAAGCATCAGCACCGGCTCTTACAGCTGCGTTAACTGCACCTGTTTCGCCTCTAACTAAAACTGTGACATAACCGCCACCGACGAATTCACGACCAATAAGGCGAACTTCTGCTGCCTTTGTCATTGCGTCTGCTGCTTCGATTGCAGGTACAAGTCCGCGTGTCTCGATCATGCCGAGAGCGATACCCATTGTTTCTGTAGCCATTGTCTACTAAATACTAAATGTGGAATGTTCAATTCGAAGAATGCTTCATTAAGTACTTATAAGTCAAGCGTTTTCGACAAAATCTCCATTAATGTTTTTTCTATCATTCATAAGTTAAACTTATCACCCTTGGTACTATTGATATGTCAATACTTATGCAAATTAGTTAGTGCATCAAAACATACTGTTGTGTTAAGAAAAAATTTACATTATGTTATTTCCGTACGAGACAGGCCCTGTCTATTCAGGTGTGGAATGTTCAACCTTTCCTGTCTCCGTATCAAGCTTTAAAGTAAGATAATATTCACAATATTTTTATATTATTTTGAACCTTCCAGTTCTAACTATTGCGAGTGGCAATCAAAGAAAGGTATCTGAAATTTCAGAAATGCTGGATGTTTTGTCTTTAAAGGTTGAGAAGCAACCAGAATATTTAAATGTCGAAGAGACTGGGAAGACATATTTTGAGAATGCTCTAATTAAAGCCAAGGCAGCTTCTCTAGAGACAAAAACTTGGGCATTGGCTGATGACTCTGGTCTTGAAGTAGATGTTTTAGATGGTCGACCAGGAATTTATTCTGCTCGATATGCCAAAAATAATGATGAGAAAATTAAAAAATTAATTAATGAACTTTCTGATAGTCCTTATAGAAGTGCAAGATTTATTAGTTGTATGGTTTTGTGCGATCCCTCAGGAAACTTAGTTAAAGATACAACAGGAATATGCTGGGGAGAAATTCTTAAGAACCCCAAATATCCTAATGGGGATTTCGAATCTATTTTTTGGGTTAAAGAAGCTAATTGTGTTTACGGTGAGCTCTCACAATCACAACTAAATAAATTAGGTAGTAGAGGTAAAGCTGCAAAAATTATGTCACCTTTTTTAAAAAAAGAGATAGGTTTAAGTTAAAAAAGTTTTAAATAAAAAATTCTCAATAATTTGAAATTTCTTCGATTGCTCTTATAGCAGCAGCTGCGGCTTCTTCTACATCTCCTTCTTTCCCAGCGAGAGTTAATCTACCAAAAGCGCCAACTGCCTTCACATCAACAACAGTTATATTAGATGCTTTTTCAGCTTCATTTGCTGCTTTTAAAACATAACCAGCAGGTTCAGTTTCTAATATAAACATACTCATTCCAGATTGAATCATTGATCCACTTCTGTTTTGTCTATTTATTAAAACAGCATGATCTGGAGTAATCGCGCGAATGACTTCAGTCCAACTTGTTGAAGGTTTCGTTCTTTTTCTAACCTCACTTCCAATAGCATCTAGAACAACATCTCCAGAATGTAAAACAGTGCTTTGATCTTTATGGTATAGAGCAAGAGAGCCAAATGCTCTTTCAACAATCATTTGACCAAGTCTTACATTACTTGCTTTTAAGGCAATATCAGTGACTCTATGCACGGCCATCCCAGGCGAAACTTCCATCCAAAGGCATGAGTCTCCGGGTATAGGTAAAAAACCTCTACTAACCGTCCCCATATATGCAGCTAATTGAGGTTGAAGAGAATCCAAAAAAACATATGTTCTTAACTCAATTTGCTCAACTTGACTTGCTTGTCTGGACACCAAAGACTTTTCTGAATCAGTTGTAATAAAACAGCTTGCACCACTGGCCTGAGATTGCACCTCAGATCCTGTGACAAGAGAACGGCCCTTTTTTCGTTCCCCTCTGTTTAAACTAGAAGTTGGTTCCATTCACGCGACTATAACGGATAATGGTTCATTTTTTCTATTAAATTTACTTGCATGCTTCCCACAAAACGATAACTTCAAGTAAAGATATGCATTTTTATGGGAACTTCTCAAAAAAAAGAACAAAATGTTTCTGGTTCTGAAAAAGAATTAACTCCTGATCAAACTCTTGGATTAGTTAGCTTAAGCTTAATGCAAAAACTATCTCAGAAAGACCCATCTTTAAGTTGGTTAGAAGAAGATAAAATTGAAAAAGTAAATCTTAAGAACCTCAGAGATAGATTGGAGTTAACGCAATTAGCTATAAATACTGGAGCACCTTTAACCACTTCTGAAGTCGCAGCTTTAATTGGGGCAAAGCCCGGGAAATCTAAGTTAGAAAGAGCAGGATTATTAGCAACGAAAATAGCTAGAAATGTGTGGAAGATTTCAAAAATAAGTCAAGGAAATTCCTTCTACAGAAATTAAAATACGCCTTAAAAGTTTTTTTCATAATTCCCATTTAAGTATTTAAACATTCATATAAGTTTTTTAAATGTGTTCATTTTGTAAGAGAACTTATTAATTACTTTCTTTAATTAAAAAGTTTATGCAAGCTTGAAATATTAGCTCTTGAAAATTTTTAATGAGTAAAGTTGAATTTAATAAAGAAACTGGGCCTAGGGAAGTTTTTTGTGGGTTAACTTCAATAGTTTGGCTCCACAGAAGAATGCCGGATGCATTTTTTCTAGTTGTAGGCTCAAGGACATGTGCTCATTTAATTCAAAGCGCCGCTGGAGTTATGATTTTTGCTGAGCCAAGATTTGGGACGGCTATTCTTGAAGAAAAAGATCTTGCTGGTCTCGCTGACGCTCATGAAGAATTAGATCGAGTGGTAAATGATCTTATTGAGAGAAGACCAGAAATAAAAACTCTTTTTCTAGTTGGATCTTGTCCAAGTGAAGTAATCAAACTTGATCTTGCAACTGTTGCAGAGAAATTAAATAAAAGATTTTTAGGTCAAGTGAGATTCGTTAATTACACTGGCAGTGGGATAGAAACAACTTTTACCCAAGGAGAGGATGGTGCCTTAAAAGCTTTAATTCCATTAATGGAGTCATCAGATGAGGAGAAATTATTATTAGTAGGAACTCTTGCAAATAATGTAGAGGATAGGTTTAAAAAGATTTTTAGAAATTTAGGGATTTTGAATATTGAGAGCTTCCCCCCCCGTCAATCAACAGAAATACCAAAGATTGGCAAAAATACAAAAGTTTTATTAACTCAGCCTTATTTAAGTGATACCGCACGAGTCCTAAAACATCGTGGTTGTGAAATAATTTCGGCTCCATTTCCTCTTGGTATCGAAGGTAGTACTGAATGGTTTTTAGCTGCAGCGAAAGCTTTTAAAATTAATGAACTTAAAGTTCATGAAATTATTTCACCTCTTATAGATAGAGCAAAACTTGCTCTTGAATCTCACAAAGAAATACTTAAGGGGAAAAGATTATTTCTTCTTCCTGAATCCCAACTAGAGATATCTTTGGCAAGATTTTTGCATAATGAATGCGAAATGGATC
The DNA here is from genome assembly GCA_003280575.1 of Prochlorococcus sp. AG-355-P07. GTDB lineage: Bacteria > Cyanobacteriota > Cyanobacteriia > PCC-6307 > Cyanobiaceae > Prochlorococcus_A. Next base: position 14,032 of record QCEN01000009.1, read on the forward strand.
TTATAGAAGTAGGCACTCCTTACCTAAATAAAGATTTAATGAAAGAGGAGATTAATTTATTACCTGATAATACAAAAATTGTCGAAGGGCAGCATGTAGAAAAACAATTAGATCGAGTGAGAGAATCTAATCCAGACTTAGTAGTTTGTGGAATGGGCTTAGCTAACCCTCTTGAGGCGGAGGGGATTAGTACTAAGTGGTCAATAGAAATGGTATTCAGCCCAATTCATGGAATTGATCAAGCCGCAGATTTGGCTGGTCTATTCTCCAAGCCTTTAAAAAGAAATAAAATACTAACTTCAAAAACTTTAGTAACTCATTAAAAACTATGGAATTAACTCTTTGGACATATGAAGGACCACCACATGTTGGTGCTATGAGAATTGCCTCATCAATGAAAGACATTCATTATGTGCTTCATGCCCCCCAAGGAGATACATATGCAGATCTTCTCTTTACAATGATCGAGAGGAGGGGGCAAAGGCCTCCAGTAACGTATACAACTTTTCAGGCAAGAGACCTTGGAGGCGATACAGCTGAATTAGTGAAGAAAAATATTAAAGAAGCGGTTGAACGATTCAAACCCAAAACTCTTTTAGTCGGTGAAAGTTGTACAGCAGAACTTATCCAAGACCAACCTGGAGCTCTAGCGAAAGGGATGGGGTTTGATATGCCGATTGTGAATCTTGAATTACCTGCTTATAGCAAGAAAGAAAATTGGGGGGCCTCAGAAACCTTTTATCAATTAACAAGAACCCTTTTAAAAGAAAAAGTAAGCTATTCAGAGAAAATAAGTCCTCTAAGGTGGAAGGAATTTGGGCGTAGACCAAAAGTCAATATACTTGGCCCTTCATTACTAGGATTTAGATGCAGAGATGATGTAATCGAAATCCAACGCATACTTTCAGAGCAAGGAATAGATACAAACGTAGTTGCTCCATTAGGTGCTAGTCCAGATGATATAGAAAGACTAATTAATGCTGAAATAAATGTTTGTCTTTATCCAGAAATTGCGGAAGCAACATGCGACTGGCTTAAACGGAACTTTGGAATGGAATATACAAACACTATTCCAATTGGAATAAAAAATACAATTGAATTTATAAATGAAGTTCATAAGAAATTAGATCTTCCTTTGACGAATAAAAAAGAATTAGAAAATAAATCAAAACTTCCTTGGTACTCAAAATCAGTTGACTCAAATTATCTAACTGGCAAAAGAGTTTTTATTTTTGGTGATGGAACACATGCAATCGCAGCAGCCAAAATTGCTAATGAAGAATTAGGTTTTGAAGTAGTGGGTCTTGGAACATACAGCAGGGAGATGGCCAGGCAAGTAAGAGCTACCGCAAAAGATCTAAATGTAGAAGCTCTGATAACTAACAATTACCTAGAAGTAGAGGATGCCATGAAAAAAGCCGCCCCTGAACTAGTTTTAGGTACCCAAATGGAAAGGCATAGTGCAAAAAGACTTGGCATTCCATGCTCAGTAATTAGTACTCCAATGCATGTTCAAGATGTTCCTGCAAGATATAGCCCTCAAATGGGATGGGAAGGAGCAAATGTGATTTTTGATGACTGGGTACATCCCCTAATGATGGGCTTAGAAGAGCATCTTATTGATATGTTCAAACATGACTTTGAGTTTGTTGATGGTCATCAAAGCCATTTAGGACATACAGCGACAAACTCAAAGGATATTTTAAATTCTGACGAAAAAAAAGAAAAAAATAGTAAAGAAGGAATTATCTGGACTGAATCTGGTAGAGCTGAATTAACAAAGGTTCCATTTTTTGTAAGAAGTAAAGTTAAAACAAATACTGAAAAATACGCAATCTTGAGAGGAATTCCAGAGATAAGCGATGAAACACTTTATGATGCCAAAGCATATTTCAGTTAATTTTTACAAATAAAATATAATTAAGTCATGAGTATTTTCACTCATAATCTAATAGATTTAATCCTGAAAATTCAATTATAAGAAAATTTTCCCCGCTTTTAATACAATTAAATACATATTTGTTTAGAAATATATTTCATGTGTATCTTCGCTGCAAGAATAGAAATAATAACGTGTTTAAAGCTTTAAATGACAAGTACTATAAATAGACCTCTTGATGGAGAAGGAAGTGTTCAAGTAAAGCAAGATCCAAAAATAAATATTGAAGAAGGGGCTTTAGTTATTGCCGTGTATGGGAAGGGTGGCATCGGAAAATCAACTACATCATCAAACCTTTCTGCAGCATTCTCAAAATTAGGTAAAAAGGTTCTACAAATTGGATGTGATCCGAAACACGATAGCACTTTCACTTTGACGCACAAAATGGTCCCTACAGTTATCGATATTCTCGAAGAGGTAGATTTTCATAGCGAAGAATTGAGACCAAACGATTTCATGTTTGAAGGTTTTAATGGCGTAATGTGCGTTGAAAGTGGAGGTCCCCCTGCTGGAACAGGATGCGGAGGGTATGTAACTGGTCAGACAGTTAAGCTATTAAAAGAACATCATTTATTAGAAGATACTGATGTTGTTATTTTCGATGTCCTAGGAGACGTCGTTTGCGGAGGATTTGCAGCTCCATTGCAACATGCAAATTATTGTTTAATTGTTACTGCTAATGACTTCGATTCAATATTCGCTATGAATAGAATTGTCTCCGCAATTAAAGCAAAAGCAAAAAATTATAAAGTCAGATTAGGTGGGGTAGTCGCAAATAGATCAAAAGAAACAGATCAAATTGATAAATTCAATGAAAGAACAGGTTTAAAAAACCATGGCTCATTTTAAAGATGTAGATGCCATCCGAAGATCAAGACTAAAAAAATGCACCATTTTTGAAATGGAACCAACTGAAGATGTTATTGAAGTTCAAAATGAATATTTATCTCTCGCCAAAAATATGCTTGAAAACGTAGAACCTTTAGAAGGTAATCCACTTAAAGATAGAGAGATTTTTGATTTATTAGGATTTGATTAGTCTTAATTAATCTAATCCAACCAATTGGCTTGTTAAATCATAAGTTTGTTGAGAGGTCTTAGTATCAATTATTCTTTTTGACAACTTTTGAGAAAAAGCTTTTCTGCCGGTTTTCTGACGATTTCCCCAGCTCCAATGGACTGATGGTTTAGCAAATTCTTTATAAGTTGCCACTTTAGCGACCCTCTCTCCTGCCAGTCTTTGTGAAACATATCCTTTTGTTATGAATTTTTGAAATATCGGGAAAAGGAATCTAAATAACCAAGGTGTATCTCTAAAAAGTTTTGTATCAGCAACACATCCAGGATATAGAGAATTTACAATAATATTCTCTGCAGGATATCTTTTTGATAATTCTTGAACGGTCACCATATTGCAAAGTTTACTATCCTTATAAGCCTTACCAGGCTTAAATTTCTTTCCATTCGCCATACTTATGGGAGATAAAAAACCATTTTTGAATCCAGATAAATCTCCCAAATCAGCTGGGGCAGGGATGGGGATCCTTCCTCCAAGTTCTGAATAATTAGCCGTAACAGTCCCTAATACTGTAATTCTTGGCTTGAATACAGTAAATTTGCCATTTAAAATAATTTCTCTCTCAGAAGATAAAATATTATTCATAAGTAGGTTTATCATAAGAAAATGCCCAAAATGATTTACTGCCATAGAGTTTTCAAACCCCTGAGCAGACCTTTCAGGTCTTTTTAGTCTAGGCTTATAAACTGCTGCGTTACAAATAAGAGAATTTATAGGCTTCTTAAATCTTTCCAATATTTCATCGCAACCTTTTCTCACATCATCCAAGTTAGAAAGATCTATTTCAATAAAGTGAACATTTTTAACTTCTTCTTTTGTCAAGGATTCCTCAGCTATTTTTATAGCTCTTATATTTGATCGATTAACTGCTATAACCTCCCATCCAAATCTCAAAAGAGGTTTTAGAGTATTTAATCCAACTCCTGAAGTTGTTCCTGTTATTAGGACTAAACCCTTAATGTTCTCTCTCACTAGCAAAAAAGTTAATTGAAAAATGAAAAGTAGAATGATTCAAGATCATTCTTATCAACGCCATATTACTCTGATATTGTCCCTAGAAATTATTTGATCCTGATCCTTCATAAATCTTTGCTCACCTTCAGAAGAAAATAAATCATCAAACCTATTTGTTAAGACATTGAATCGATATTTTTCGTATGAAAATGAGTCTTGAATTTCCCTCAGCCTTGTTAATCTAACTTTGGAGCTATACCCAAGTTTAAATAAACTTATTAGTGCTAAAAGGGAAAAGCAAATTTTTATACTCAAAAAAACTAAAGTTACAAAATTTGCCTGTTTCTGTTGCTTTTTTTTAAATGCAGAACCAAGGTATTTTTTGTAAAAATTTCTGTTTTTATAAGAAGATTTTGACAAATTTTGTTATTGAATACTAGCTGGATAACTCAATTCAGTCTCACTATATTATTACCTTAAATATATAAATTTTCTAATAAATTTTAGTTTCTACCTAAACTAATTCCTAACCTGAGAGCTAAAACTCCTGCATGCATAACTACTATCAGGCTTAGTGCAATTAAATTTATTGTTTGAGTTTGCTCCATTGTGAAAAAAAATATTTCCTATATTCTCCACCCAAAAGAGTGAATTTGACACACTATTACAAAATGATGTTACGTAATTAATAAATTGAAAGAAAAAATTTATTGAAAATTATTATAAATAGACCTACAAAGTTAATTTTGAGAATAGCAAATCAAGCTTTAATTTTTTCGACAAATAATTTATCAGGATTTGATCAAATGGCTTTAGATTTAAATTTTTTAGATCAGACTATTTCTAATCCTGAAATAATTCTCACATTGAGATTCTACTATTGGACTGGGGATTGGCTTTCAGTTGGCTATCACCAAAAGGAAATCCCTCCTCATTGGAAAAAATTATTGATTAATAAGGAAATTAATATTGTAAGACGTCCTTCAGGAGGGGGAGCTGTTTTGCATTCAGGGGGCATAACATATGCATTAACATTTAAAAAAACTCACTATAAAATCCTAAGTTATGAAATGGTAAATAATTGGTTAATTAAAAGTTTTAGAGAATTAGGTCTAAACTTGCAAAATGGTAATTTAACAAAATCACCCATAACAAATAATTGTTTTGGGACTTCACTAATTTCTGATTTAGTTGATCAGGATGGGGTCAAAAGGATAGGAAGTGCCCAATATCGTAAAAAAGGTGCATTCCTTCAACATGGAGAGATTCAAACAAATCCTCCAAAAGATTTATGGTTTAAATTATTTAAAGAAGAAGCTCCACCAAAAATAAATTTAGACCTCACAAATGATGAAATAGTTCAACATTTAAGAAATTCATTTCTAGAGAATAAATCAAACATAAAGTTCAAGAATATTTCCATAGATAATAAAATATTAGGAAAATTTTAATGACACGGATTCTTAAAGATCTCCCTTCTGCTTCATTGAATTAATTATTCTTGGAAATTCAATTCCCAGAGGATATTGATTTTTATAATTTAATTTATTGACAATTTCTGAAGGCAAATTAAATCCTAATTTATTCAATACAAAATTTCCTATTTTAGACCTATCAATTATCCCTAAAGGGATATCTGCTTCATTGAGAACCAATATAAAACCTTCACCGGTTTCTTCAAGTCTTTCTATAGTTTTCCATAATTTATCTTTACTATAGACACTTTCTAAACTATCAATTGGCTTCTTAAAATCGCCAACAAAATTTCGTTCCCATTTTTTTATGGAGACGGTTTTTAATATATTCTCATCAATAAAACCAGTCCATCTTCCATTATTAGTAACAAAAAAATATTTATCTGATGCATCCTTTTTATTTTTTATCAATGTATTCAATTCTAAGAAATTAGAATCGAATTCAATTTTTCTTAAAGGCTTTAATTTAAGCTCAGAAACTTTAGTAAATTTAAGTATGTTTTCAATTTTAAAAAATTGACTTTCTGACTTTGAAGAATTAACTCCGAACAATCCTAAAAAAGAAAGAATAAGACCATAGTAAAAGTTAAATCTAAATAAACAAATTATCCCAAATAAAAGAACTAAAAAAGATAAAGATAAATTTACTTTATTAAGAAAGTTTCTTCCTTTGTTTTTACTACCTGAGAAATGCCAAATAATACTTTTTAATAAACTTCCTCCATCTAAAGAACCTATTGGAATCAAATTTAAAAAACCTAATAATAAATTTAATATACCTACTCTAGAGATAATATTAATGAATATTATTTCTTGGGAGGCACTGTAATTACTTATTAAAAGGAGAATAAATGCTGTAGCAAAACATAATAAAGGTCTTATAATCGCGATTTTTATATTTCCAATAGCAGTTTCACAATACTTATCTATTTGTAAAATTGCTCCGAGAAAATAAAAAGTAATTTTTTTTATTTTTACTCCCTGATTTAAAGAAACAAAAGTATGTAAAACCTCATGGAAAATTATTGATGATAATAAGAAAAAAGAAGTTAAAAAACCTATAATCCATGCTTCTTTCATATTATAAATATCGCCTGAAGAAAAATTAACTTGATTACTTATGCTCCATGAAAATAAAAAGAGAAAAACAAACCAATATGGATGAATTTTGAAGGGGATTCCCCATATTTTAAAAATCTGACAACTTCTCAAAAATAATCTCCGCTATATTTAGCAATAATATTAATTTTACATACAGGCTAATGATATGCCCAAGACTAATACTTTAGTTAAAATTTGTGGACTAACGTCCGAAGAACAAGCTCTTAAAGTCGCTAAATTAGGAGCCCATGCTATTGGCATTATTTCTGTTGAAGAGTCACCAAGGTATGTATCAGCTGAAATTAAGAAAAAAATATTTAAAACCCTAGAATGTTTTTATCCGAAAATCGATAGAGTATCTGTTGTACAAAATTGTCCTATAGATTTAATTATCAAAAATTTTCTAGGCAACCCAAGTGAAACTATCATTCAATTACATGGTGATGAAGATATTGATTACTGCAAAAAATTAAGAGAAAAAATACCAACTATTGGCTTATGGAAGGCTTTCAGGATAAAAACAGAAAAAGACTTGGATAGAATACAACCTTTTGAAGATTTTGTAGATGCGATATTGCTTGATTCTTGGAATGAAAAAACTTATGGAGGTTCAGGAAAAAAAATAAAATCTAACTATCTAAAGAATTTACAATTTAGCAAACCTTGGTGGTTAGCAGGTGGAATATCAATTAATTGGATCGATGAGATTTTAAATGAAATCAAACCAAATGGATTAGACATATCTAGCAGTATTGAAATTTCACCAGGTATAAAAGATCTAGAAAAAACAGAGGAACTTTTTAAGTTTTTAAAAAGGATTTAGTAATTATTAGTAGCAGACTGCTGTTTTACAAGCTCAAAAAATTCTTGTTTTAAACTTAAATCGTGTCTAAAATCGCCTCTCACCACAGAATTAATCATACTTGTATTTGGTTCTTTTACTCCTCTCCACTTCATACAATAATGTTGGGCTTTTACAATAATTCCTAAACCTTTAGGTTCACACAGTTTTTCGATTTCATCTGCAAGAATCATTACAGCTTCTTCCTGAATATGAGGTCTTGAAAAAACCCAATCAGCAACTCTGGCAAATTTTGAAAGTCCTATGACATTATTTCCAGGTTTAATACCTATCCAACACTCTCCTAAAATTGGAACTAAGTGATGTGAACATGCCGATCTGACAGTAATTGGGCCAACGGTGTAAATCTCATCAAGATTTTTGTCATTTGGGAAACTTGTAACTTTAGGTTGTTTATGATATCTGCCTTTGAAAACTTCATTTAAATACATTTTTGAAACTCTTTCAGCAGTTTCTTGAGTATTATGATCATTTTCAGTATCAATTACGAGGGAATTAAGTAGATCTTTAACTCTAGAGGCTACTTCTTTTTCCAAAATTTCTAATTCTCCAGGATTTATAAAATCTGCAATATTATCATTAGCACTAAATCTTGTTCCAGAATTCTTGATTCTGTCTCTTATAATTTCAGAGATTAATTTATTAGTAATCTGGTCATCGAATTTTTTAATATTATCGTTGGGTAATGTAGAGGTCATAAAATTCTAAACAGAAAATTGTATGCAACTTAATTAACTGTATCTTCCAAAAGCTTAATTGCTTTAACACTATATCACATTCTCTTGTTTAATCGGGTTCAAATATCCCTAAAAAAAATCACTTTTTTAAGATTAAATAGATAATTAGGATATCTAAAAGGCTCCTCCAGAAGGCATCAAAGTTAAGTCTTCTATTAATTGTGATTCAGGTTTTTGAGCCATATACAGAATAGTATCTGATACCTCGCTTGAGGAAAGCATAGAAGTTCTATCAAAATCAGAATTGATTGATTCGGAGTCCCAAAGAGGAGTATTCACTGAACCAAGAGTTATTGTGCAAACTCTTATTGAATTAGATCTCTCTTCTTCCCTCAAGCATTTAGTAAACATTGCTAGTGCAGATTTTGAAACACAATAAGCTCCCCATTGTGGGAATGCATTATAAGAGGCATGGCTACTAACATTAATGACTAAACCACCATTTTTTCTCATTTGAGGAATTATTGAGCTACAAATTTGAAAAACACTTGTGAGGTTTATTTGAATAGTTTGTTCCCATTGACCTAAATCCATCTCAACTAAAGGCCCATTAAATGCACAACCGGCATTATTTATTAATACTGAAGGGCACCCATACTTTTCAATTGCTTCCTTAACGCAATGCTCTATTTCTAGAGGATTAGATAAATCACATTTAACTAGGCTAATTTTTGATTTAGTAGGCAACAATTTGCTTTTCAGTTTCTGCATTAAATCCATATTCCTGGATAGTAAAATTAAATCCCAGCCAGCATTAGCAAAAGTAATTGCGGTAGATCTACCAATACCTTTCGTTGCACCCGTTATAAAAGCTAGTTTCAATTTATTCAGTTTTTTGGGGAATTTCACTATAAATCTCTTCAATATTGTTTGCTTCGATAAATTTACCCAAAACCCTAAATTTTTTGTATCTTTCCGCAATTAATTCATCTTCAGGCATTTGCAATAAATCATTAAGGTGTTTCAAAATAGCCTCTTTCAATGTATTACCGGCATCTAAAGGAGCCCAATTGTTCCCGCCAGAAGGTTCTGGTAATACCTCATCAATTATCCCCAATTTAAGTAAATCTTTACCTGTAATTTTAAGTGCTAATGCTGCTTCAGGCGCCTTCGCAGCATCTCTCCACAAAATTGATGCACATGCTTCTGGACTAGCCACTGTATAAACACTGTGTTCAAACATTAGTAACCTATCGGCAACACCTATTCCGAGTGCGCCTCCTGAACCCCCTTCTCCAATGACAGTAGCCACAATTGGAACTTTCAATCCAAACATCTCTCGAAGGTTTCTTGCAATCGCTTCACCTTGACCTTGTTCTTCAGCTTTTAAACCGGCATAAGCTCCAGGAGTATCAATAAATGTAAGAATTGGCAAAGAGAATCTATTTGCATGCTGCATTAATCTAAGAGCTTTTCTGTAACCTCCTGGTTTTGCCATCCCAAAGTTTCTTACTACATTTTCTTTTGTGTCCCTTCCTTTCTGATGCCCTAACATCAACACTGGTCTATTATTTATCGAACCTATCCCCCCAATTAGTGCCATATCATCGCCACCATTTCTGTCTCCATGTAATTCAATCCAGTCATCACAAAACATTTGAACAAAATCCAAAGTACTTGGTCTTTGAGGATGTCTTGCTACCTGAATCTTTTGAGCAGGGGTGAGAGATTTAAATATTTCTTCTCTTCTCCTAGCAGCTAAGGTTTCAAGCTGCAGAAGCTGTTGACTAACATCTACTTCTGAATCTCTTGCTAATTCTTTAATTTGCTCTATCTGCTTCTCAAGTTCAACAAGAGGTTTTTCAAAATCAAGGAGGTAACGTTTAGCCATAATTTATACAGTTAATACTTTAGGCTGCTTATCAAGTTCAATCGCAGAAAAACCATGCTTTAAAGAAGCTGCTCCAATAAACTCCATCTTTTCGAGGGAAATGTTATTTCTTCCCCAACTAAAATTTGTATGACACTTTTCAAATTCTAAAATCATAGCTTCTGCAAAGCAAGCAAACATCTCTCGCTGAGGGTTTTGCATTTCCGCAAGTTCCATCATATTCCAACCAATATCATTGAAAAACTCTACTATACCTCCTTTCAAAACATGAATATTTTCACCCTGAAATTTCTCATCAAGATTTTTGGGGTATCCGCCATCAATCATTAAACATGGTTTTTTTAGGTTATTTGTATCAATTTCAATAGTTTTAGGCATACTTGCAACCCATACAACAATATCTGCCTGAGGCAATGCCTCATTTAAGCTTGTTACGGTGCCGCCATTTAATTCTTTTTGTAAAAGAGCTAGTGGTTCTTGTTGTCTTGCTACCATAAGAAGTTCTGAAATACCAGTTTTATTGATAAGCCATCTACAAACAGCACTACCAATATCACCAGTAGCACCAATTACAGCAACAGTTGCTTTTTTAAGGTCTATCCCAATGCGAGGCGCATTTATTTCTAGTTGCTTACAAATAACCCAAGCGGTATGAGTATTGCCAGTAGTAAACCTTTCCCACTCTAATGAAGTATTTCGAATTTGTTTATGCTGTAAAAGATTAAAATTCTCAAAAATAATAGAAGTAAATCCTCCTAAGGCGGTAATATTTATCCCTTTTTTCTGAGCTAGTTCCATAGCATTTAGTACTTTTCTTCTAGCCGTTTTAAACCTAGAAAGCATCTCAGGAACAAAGCACGAATCTATATAAGAACCTTCAATAGATATTCCAGTAGCACTCTTAACTTCTACATTTTCAACAAGCTGAGGAGGAGCAGTACACCAAACATCCAAATCGCCATCAGCAATATGATCAAAGCCTAGCATCGAAGCTTTTCTTTTTGCATCTTCAAAACTGGTTGAGTGGCCTATTAACCCAAACATTTAAAATTTATAAATGGTTTCTATACAATGTTATGAACAATAGCACAGAGGTAACTACTTCAATAGGATTGATTAATTATTAAAATCCTTAACTAATTAGAAATGTAATTAGACGATAGCTGCCATAGCCATTCTTGCTATTTCTCTATTATCTAGACCTATTTCCATCAATGTATCTTGATACGCAATCATAAATTCTTCCATTAATTCTTCTCTGTCCATAGCCAAAACTGATGCGTCATCTGCTACTTCATCTAACATCTTTTTAATTAACGGAAGATTAACCTTATTAGCTTCCATTAATTCCTCTTTACATGTGGATAGATTTTCTTTAAGCCACTCTTGCCCATAATTTAAATGAAGATATTCATCTTTAACCACTCCTTCTGTTATTTTTTTTGCAAAAGGATCCGCAACTCTTATGTAGACGTTATAAGCAGAGATTGCAAATGCTTCAATTAAGATAGCTTGTATTAAAAGACATGTTGTTAGATTTCCTTTTTCAAGAGCGACTTGAAAATTACCATGTAATTTAGAAAAGAATTTTTTAGCAAATTCCATATCAGCTACTACACCTAAATTTCTTCCGCATGCAGTAAACCCTTTTTTATGCTTCATTTCCATCCTCGCTAATTTAGTCAACTCCTCTAACTCATCTGGAATTAAAGTTGCTATTGAAATGTAATTATCATGAGCCTCTTGCTCTCCCTCTATAACAATTGCATTTATTCTGCTGTATGCATCCTTATAAGAATCTGTAGTGAAGTCGGGCAAATCTAAAGAAATCGGATTAGTCGATTCGTCAATAGTTTTTTTATTTGATTCTAGAGTTTGCATGTCAGTAATCTTTAGCTCATTATGCATGAATATTACACGATTATAGAGAGTTTATTTAAATATCATGAAAATAGTTTCAATTGTTAAGTCACATTTTTTACTTAAACTTATTTAAGAATTGTTTGGCCAATCTGATTCCATCAGATTCATAATCAATTTAAACCAATGATTTATCAATAATTCCTTTAAATTTTTCCCTAAAGACTCATTTGCTCCTCTACTATCACCTATAACACCTGATTTACTGAAGTCGTCAGTAAGCCAAGCGGTCGGAGCATTTCCCTCTAAACTCCAACCTTCTGGGATCTGTCCTTTTATGCCCTCATTTGGACGTTCATCACCTACTAATTCTGGTTTTAAAGCAAGCATCAAACTTGTTTCAGCTAAAGAAGCATGAAGCCCAACCTCGATCTCAGTTTTTGTTAACAAATCACTTAATCCATTAACGCCACTCCATAAGAAACAAGGGAAAACTGCCATCCCAGGTGCGAAACTTCTTAGCTCTCTTGCTGCGGTATTTAATAGTGAGATTTGACCTCCATGTCCATTAATCAATATCAATCTTTTAAAACCCATTTCAGATAATTGAACTCCGACTTCCTTAATCATTGAGGTTAGCAAATTTGAGGAAAGTGAAATTGTTCCGGCAAAACCCTTATGTTCTGGAGAAAATCCAATATATTGAGTAGGAAGTTTTTTTAATGGAATATCGGAAGAGATTAATTTAAAAACTTCGCTAATTATTTCATCAACAAAAATACTATCTGTAGCAAGAGGCAAATGTGGTCCATGTTGCTCAACAGCACCGAATGGCCAAATCAATGTAGATCTTTTGTCTTTTGCAATACTTTCAATTTCTTGCCAATTTAAATATTCAAATTTATTAGGAATTGGTTTAAAGTTCATTAATTTTAATTTCGAGTACTAACATTTAGAGTATGTTAATAATTAATTATTCTTATTTTACCTACGATGGGAGTCAGTAATAAAAATGCCCAAGATAATATCCAACCAAAGGGCAATAAAAAAGATTTTAAAAAACCTCTTCAGGTTCTTCAACTAACCAAGAAAGATAATCAAAAAAAACCTCAAGAAATATTGAATGAGCAACCCAATTCGCAAGAAGATATTAAAAAGGAAAATATCGCAATTAAACCTCAAATAACAAAAGAAGAATCAGTAAAAGAATTTGAGAACAGAATTGAAAACACTAAATCTTTTGATAGTTCTCAACAAGACTTAAATAAACCCCTTAATTTTTCTGAGCAAAATACTGATTTTCAACTAGAAAGAACAGTTGATGAATTCGATTTTGATGAAAGTGCTTTTTTGGAGGCTTTAAATGCAAATGAGCCAATTGGGGCTACTGGAGAAACAATTTCAGGGAAGGTTATAGCAATTGAAAGTGATGGACTATATATCGACATTGGTGGGAAAGCACCTGGTTATATGCCAAAAAAAGAAAGTGGGTTGGGCGTAATAACTAACTTTAAAGAAAAATTTTCTATAGGTCATGAAATAGAAGTTTTGGTTATAAAAGAACAAAATGCTGATGGGATGGTTACAGTGAGCGCTCGGGCATTAATTCTCAGAAAAAGTTGGGAGAAAGTTTCAAGTTCCGCAAAAAACGGAGAATTAATTGAAGTTTTAATTAATGGATTTAACAGAGGTGGGCTTACATGTGATGTAGATGGATTGAGAGGCTTCATCCCAAGATCCCAACTTAAAGATGGTCAAGATCATCAATCTTTTGTTGGCAAGACTTTAAAAGTAGCATTTCTTGAAGTGAATCCAGAATCCAGAAAATTAGTTCTCTCTGAAAAGAAAGCATCATTAGTCTCTAAACTTACAAGTCTAGAATTGGGTCAATTAATTGAAGGAGAAGTTTTAGCTGTAAAACCATATGGCTTTTTTATTGATTTAGGTGGAGCTAGTGGACTTCTGCATCAATCCTCACTCACAAATGGGTCTATTCGTTCTTTACGAGAAGTTTTTAGAGAAGGAGAAATTATAAAAGCTTTAATATCTGAAATTGACCTCGAGAAAGGGCGCATTGGTCTCAATACTGCACTCCTAGAAAAATCTGCGGGAGAATTAATTATTGATAAGCAAAAAGTTATGCAAGAAGCAACAGAAAGAGCACTAAAAACTAAAGCACTCTTCGATAAAAAAGAACAAGATAAATGAACATCAATAAAAAAATGGAGTCAAGTCTTAAATTAAAAATTTCAGATTGGGAATTAGACTTTTACTCAAGACCAATTATTGAATCAAATGGTAAAAAAAGGTGGGAGTTAATTATTTGCTCTACAAGAAGTTATAAGACAGAAGATATTTTTCTTTGGAATAAAAAATGCCCTGCCAATGAAGTTAACTCAGTATGGCTTACAAAAGCACTAAATGAAGCAATAAGTGAAGCAAAAAAACAAGGGTGGGAGAAACCTTCAATAGTTCGATTCTGGAGGTCGTCAATGAAATCGATCATTAAGAAATCTCTGGAGAACCTAAGTATTGAAGCCATTATTAGTAGGAGAACTTACGATTTATTAGATAGAATAGATTTTCTCGAAAAAGAGATTTATCCAAAGGAAAAAGGTTATGTAAGAGGGGTATTAGCCCCTACTTTTACTTCTAAGCTGGAGAATTCTCCTACACCTCTACCAGAAGCAGTACGGGGCGATGCTTTAACAATCTCTGAAATATCAATTGGCGAACTAAAATCAGCAGAAAATTGGCCTATAGAATTTGGAGATATTTTCCCAATTCGGCAAGATTTGGATGATAATTACTTAGTTCCTGGATTAAGACTTTTTAGCAAAGATAGATCTTTAGCTCTTTCTGCATGGTTCAGTTGTTTAGAACCTGTTAAATTAGTCGTCAATAAGAACCAACTAATACTTGAAGCTTCAGAAGACGATAAGTGGCTGGTAACTGATTTACCAAAAAAAGATGCAAACATTTTGAGTACAAAGTTTTTAGAGAATAAAAAAAATTCTTTTGGTTATCAATTTATTTCCATACAGTCGACGCCATACATCGAAAAATTTGCAGGATTCTGGATATTGAGAGATATTGAATTAATTTCATAAATTCAGTTTAGGGGCAGGAACTATTCCATACAAAGAAATATATTTCTCAAAAGCTGAAATTTTTATTCAAAACAAAAAATTTGAGTATTATAAATCACCTATCCTTAGTCAAAATAATTTCAAACATGCATACTTTACGAAGTCAAGCTCTGAGAAATTTCTTCAATTATTAGGGAATCACTTTAATGAAAATTACATAAATTGTGTTTCCAATCAAATTCACAGTAATAAGATCGTGTTTGGATCGGATTCGGAAAAAGGGATTAAGACTGATGCAGATGGTCTTGTTAGTAATAAATGCAATCAAAACTTATGGGTTTACACAGCTGATTGTATGCCAATATTTTTTGCAGATAAAAGAACAAGAAATGTGGCAACCCTGCATTGTGGAAGGAAAGGTTTAGAAAAAAAAATAATAAAAAATCTGATTAAAATTTTCGATAATTATGGGACATCTAGAGATAACTTACTTGTTGCAATAGGACCAGCGATTTCAAAGGAACATTATCTCGTTGATAAAATGACACTCGAAGAATTTTATAAAAAGGCTGAAAACAAAAATATAACGGTCAATTTTACTAAAGCTGAAAAAGATCTTTATTTTAGTGATTCAAATCACTTCAAAGAGCAAAACTTAAATCAAATTGATCTTAAAAGATCTGCCTTTGGACAACTTTTAAATGAGAACATCCCTAATACAAATATAGATATATCAAATTTATGCACATATAAATTAAAAAATGAATTTAATTCCTGGAGAAGGAGTAAAACATTTTCGAGACAATGGAGTTTTATTTGCTCATAGAGATAGTTAACTTGGACAAATTTCACTAGTTAACTCTTTTGCTACTAATAATTCGGTCATTTCCTTAGTACTTTTAATATCAAAAACTTTCGCTAACAAAATATTCTCTTTGAAACCAAAAGGTTTTATTTTCACTTTGCTTCCCCTTGGGAATTCTCTCTTAAGTAAATTAGTTGCTTCAAGCTCATCATTTTCATTTACATCTACACAAAATAATCCAATCGTTAAATTCCTATTTTGATCCCCCACTAAAATAGTATTAGAACTTTTGATTTGAAGAATTTCAGCCGAGTTAACTATGACAGGATTAAGAAAAATCAAACAGATTATAATTAAAAATTTTGATAATTTTTTCAATTCAGAAATATCTAAGATTTTGAATTATTTTAAAATTAATTTTTTAAAAAGACGAATTTAAAAGATTAGTCTTCACAATTAACATATCCAACCATTTGAGCATTACTTTTGCCAGGAGGAACCATTGGATAACAATTTTCACCTCTTCTGACAAGAATATTAATCAAGGCAGGGCCGTCATGATCAAGCGCATTTTTTAATTCATTCTGTAATTGTTTTCTATCAGAAATCAAGTATCCTTTAACTCCAAAAGATTCAGCAAGTTTTACAAAATCAGGTTCACCACAACTCATATCAGATGAAGAATATCTTTCATCGTAGAAGCTTTCCTGCCATTGCCTTACCATCCCTTGCCAGCGATTATTTATAATAATTAATTTTACCTTTAGACCATATTGAGATAAAGTTCCTAATTCTTGAATATTCATTAAGACACTTGCATCTCCTGCAATACAAATTACATCTGAATTAGGTAAGGCTGCTTTTACTCCAATTGCAGCTGGCAATCCAAAACCCATAGTTCCTAGGCCTGCACTACTAATCCATTTTCTTGGAGAATTTCTAAGATATTGAGCTGCCCACATCTGATGTTGTCCTACATCTGTAGTTACATAAGCTTCGGGTAAAAGTTCCCTCACTTTTAAAAGAACCTCCTGAGGATAAATTTCTCCTTCTTTAGGTGGGTCATATAAAGGGTGTTTATTTTTCCAAAAATCAATTTTTTCTAACCAGTTTTTCGTCTGAAATGTAAATTTTTTATTTAAAGATTGTTCATTAATTTTAAGAACAGCTTTTGAAACATCAGAAACAATTGCAACATCTACGCGTCTATTTTTATTAACTTCTGCCGGGTCAATATCTATGTGAATTACCTTTGCTTTAGGTGCAAAAGTATCTAATTTTTCTGTCACCCTATCATCGAATCTAGCTCCAATAGCAATTAAAAGATCACATTCTGTAACAGCGAAATTTGCATAAGCAGTTCCATGCATTCCTAACATCCCTACTGATAAATTGTCTTTTTCATCAAAAGCACCTTTCCCCATTAACGTTGTGGTAACTGGTATTTGATAATTCTTAGCCAAAGTTTTTATTTCATCATGAGCCCCTGAAGATATTGCCCCACCTCCTACGTATAGAAGAGGTCTTACAGAATCTTCTATTAATTTAATTGCTTTATTGATATCGCAATCATTAATTTCTCCATTCCTTTTAAATCCTTTAGGAACAATCTCACCAGGCAAAACTCTCTGGTAATTAAAGAACTCCTGACCAACATCTTTGGGTATATCAATTAAGACTGGGCCTGGTCTTCCAGAAGAGGCTATAAAAAAAGCTTCAGAGACTACTTTCGCGATATCTGAAGGATCTCTTACTACCCATGAATGTTTCACTATTGGGAGAGTAATACCAAAAATATCAGTTTCTTGAAAAGCGTCTGTGCCGATAGCAGGTCTTGGGACTTGACCTGTAACTACAACTAGGGGGACTGAATCCATTTGCGCAGTGGCAATTCCAGTTACCAAATTTGTTGCACCTGGGCCTGAGGTCCCAAAACATACTCCTACCTCACCAGTAGATCTTGCATATCCATCAGCTGCGTGTGAACCACCTTGTTCATGCCTAACCATATAATGCTTTAACCAACCTTCTTGTTCTGCTTTATGAACAGCATCATATATTGGTAGTATGGCTCCTCCCGGATATCCAAATATAACTTTTACTCCATGAATTTTTAAAGAATCCATTAGTGCATCTGCACCAGTTATCCGAACTGGATTTTCATGTTTTGAATTACCCTTTGAAAAGGATCTCGAAGTAAGGGTCACTAAAAAATTCAATATTTACTATAAATATTAAACTTAATTAATTACTTTTGCCTCATTTAGAAATGTAATGTCAGAAATTTATTCAGAAAAATCTTTGAAGAAATTTAAAATTTTCAAATAAATATCAAATTTTTTTATAAGATGCCAAGTTTATGTAGAGGGCCAGAGCCTGAAATAAGTTCAATAAAAAGCACAAGAAAAATAATCATTGCAACCCTTCCGTTCCAGACCTCTGAACTATTATTCCAACCCCATTGCCACTTCTCTTGGGGATAAAGTTTAACTTTTTCAGGTAACTGAGAAGCTTCCTCTATATTAATTAGAGGTCCTTCCAAACAGGAAATCACTAGATCACTAAGTCCTTCAATAAAGGTAGGATGAGTATTTAAAGCCTTAACTCTCCGAAAGTTTTTAACACCAGCTTTTTCAGCTATTTCTTTATATTCAATATCAATTTCTTGCAATGTTTCTATATGCTCTCCAACGAAACTTATAGGGACCACAATCAGATCATTAACATTTGACCTTCCGAGTTCAGCTAACACTTCTTCTGTATAAGGCTTCAACCATTCAACAGGACCAACTCTACTTTGATAAGAAAGTGTATGAGGATTACTATGGCCTAAACATTTTTCCAGCTCATTTATAATCAACAAAGAACAATCTTCAATTTGTTGTTTATAAGGGTCTCCAGCTTCCTCAACGTAACTCTTAGGGACTCCATGGGCAGTAAAAAATATATGAGCTTTTGAAGGTGATTCACAAAGTGAAATTTGTTCAGAAATTAATTCGACCATAGACTTTAGATAACCTGATTGACTGAACCAACTTCTTACACATCTCATTGGAACCTTCTTAAATTCATCATCAGAATCTCGCAATTTTTTTAATTCTCTAAAGCTCGAACCACTAGTACTTATCGAAAAATGTGGATACAAGGGTATTACAACAACTTGATCTATGCCATCTGCTTTCATATCAGCAATAGCTGATTCTGTAAAAGGATGCCAATACCTCATAGCTATATAGGTAGTAGCATTAAGTCCCTTGTTCCTTAATTTAGACTGTAATTCTCTTGCTTGTTGTTCAGTTATCCTTCTTATAGGTGACCCTCCACCAATAGAAAGGTATGCCTGTTGTGAAGTAGTACTCCTAAGCGTACTAATTAACCAAGCTAGGGGTTTTTGAAATACAGGAAAAGGAGTCCTGATTATTTCTGGATCAGAAAAAAGATTGTATAAGAATGGGCCAACATCAGTAATGCGTTCAGGCCCTCCTAAATTCATTAATAAGACGCCTATTTTATCCATTTAAAATTTATGAAGATTGAAAATCAACATTAAAAACGTCATTATATGGTCAATTATATAAGTAAATGAACGTAATTCAGGAAATTAATAATGTCAATGATAAATTTGCTACTCAGGGCAGCAAGCTTAAAATTGAAAAAAGAGGAGAGAAATTAAATATTCGTGGTTCACTACCCTCCAAAGAAGATAAAAATAACTTTAAAATTCAAAGAATATCTCTTGGTTTAAAGGCTGATATTTCTGGATTAGAAGAGGCCAAAAAAAAATTACAATTAATCAATTTGCAATTGGAATTGAATCAATTTGATTGGATTAATTGGATAAGCAACCCTTATAAAAATCAAATAAAAGACGGTTTTGAATTCCCAAGTAGATTAAATCAATTTGAGGAATTTTTTTTTAAAGAAAACAAAAGTGATTTTCGAACCAGCACTAGAAAAACCACTTGGAGAAGTTCTTACAAACCATATATGAAAAGAATCCTCAATATTTACAATGATTATGAAAATGAAGCTTTAGAAAAAATATTTCAAAAAACACTTGAAAGTTACAGAGAAGGTAGCAGAAGTAGGAAACAATGCGCTACTTCTCTAAGTGTTTTGGCTAAGTTTTTGGACATTCAACTACCAGAGGATTGGAAATTAAATTCTAAAGGATATGGTCTGAACAAAGCAGGGTTTAGGGATCTCCCCACAGACGATTTAATAGAAAAACTTTGGGAGAGGATACCAAACAAATCTTGGAAATTTGTTTTTGGTTTGATGGCTACATATGGATTAAGAAATCATGAAGTATTTTTTTGTGATTTAAGTTCCCTAACTAATTTTGGGGACAAAATTATTAGAGTTTTACCTACTACTAAAACTGGGGAACATCAAGTTTGGCCATTTCATCCTGAATGGGTGGAAAAGTTCGAATTATTAAAACTTGGTGAAAATCCAGAGTTACTACCAAATGTCAATAGAGACCTTAAAATCACAACCTTACAAAATATTGGGAAAAAAATTACAGATCAATTTAAACGTTACTCTTTACAAATAAAACCCTATGACCTCAGGCATGCTTGGGCGGTGAGAACAATTTTTTATGATTTACCAGATACTGTTGCTGCAAGAATGATGGGACATTCAGTGAGTCTTCATACTCAAACTTATCACCACTGGATTACTAAAAGAGATCAACAAAAGGCAGTTAATAATGCACTTTTAAAGGTTAAGAGGTCTAAAAATACTTAAAGAACTATAATCATTAAATAAAAAATTTGAGTTATATGCAGGAAAAACCTTCATCGTCTGAGAAAATATTCAACCTCGATAATCAAGCAAATAAACTGGGAATGGGAGGCAACCTATCACCAGAGAGTGATGAGGTCTTATATAAAAAAAGAATGCAGAAAAGAAAAGATATTCAAGCCGAAAGACTTCAAATTAGAAAAACAAAAAAAGGATTATTGATTGTTTTTACTGGGAATGGCAAGGGCAAAACGACTGCTGCTCTAGGTATGGCTTTAAGAACGATAGGGCATGGTTATAAAGTAGCAATCATTCAATTTATAAAAGGAGGCTGGACCACTGGAGAAGAAAAAGCACTTAAAAATTTGTCTTCAAACATATCTTGGCATTCATTAGGAGAAGGTTTTACTTGGGAAACACAAGACAGAATAAGGGATAAACAATTAGTTCAAGAGGCGTGGCAACTAGCCAAAAAATACATACAAAACGAATCTTATAAACTTATCATTCTTGATGAAATTAATATTGCGACAAAACTTGGTTATCTTGCACCCGAAGAAATAATCACTTTTTTAAAAAGCTTAAATAATAGAAGAAATCATATTGTTTTAACTGGAAGGGGAGCATCTGATTTAATAATCAATTACGCTGATCTGGTTACAGAAATGAAACTAATAAGACATCCTTTTAAAGAGCAAGGAATAAAAGCACAAAAGTGTGTTGAATTTTAGTTGAAATAAATTTTTATTTGAATTTTATTTAGGCAGGTTTAGAAATGTTTAAAGACGCAAGCAATATCAGAACAAAAAATAAATTTGGCACATTTACTTGCTAAGGTCTTAAAAGTACAATCATTGAATGACTTACAAAAGAGTTCTCTTAAAACTTAGTGGTGAAGCACTAATGGGTGAAAAACCTTACGGTATTGATCCTGCTATAGTTCAGTCAATTGCAGAGGATGTTTCAAAAGTAGTCGAAAATAATGTACAACTTGCAATAGTTGTTGGCGGTGGGAACATTTTTAGGGGGCTTAAAGGATCTGCAGACGGAATGGATCGCGCGACTGCTGATTATGTAGGGATGCTAGCAACAGTAATGAACGCGATTTCACTTCAAGATGGTCTTGAAAGAGTTGGAGTTGCAACCAGAGTGCAAACAGCAATCGAAATGCAGGAAATTGCCGAACCCTACATCAGAAGAAGAGCCATGAGGCACCTAGAAAAAGGTAGAGTTGTAGTTTTCGGAGGTGGATGCGGAAATCCATTTTTTACAACTGACACTACGGCTGCTTTGAGGGCAGCAGAGATAAACGCTGAAGTTGTTATGAAGGCTACTAAAGTTGATGGAGTATACGATCGTGATCCTAATCAATTTAAAGATGCAAAAAAATATTCTGCTCTCAGTTATCAACAAGTTCTTAGTGATGAAATTGCAGTAATGGATAGTACTGCCATTGCACTTTGCAAAGATAATAATATCCCAATTATGGTTTTTGATATATTCAAAAAAGGAAATATTTCCAAAGCTGTTGCTGGTGAGCCAATAGGCTCTTTAATTAGTTAAAGATCATTTAATTTTTTTAATTATGAAAGAAAAAGAAATTCAAGAAAATATGAATAAAAGTATTGAAGCCACACAAAGAAACTTTAATACAATAAGGACAGGCAGAGCTAATGCTTCCTTGTTAGATAGAGTAAGTGTTGAGTATTATGGAGCAGAAACACCAATCAAATCGCTTGCCACTATAAGCACTGTTGATTCGCAAACAATTTCAATACAACCTTTCGATATTTCATGTTTACAAGCGATAGAGAAATCTATTTCTATGAGTGATTTAGGTATTACTCCAAATAATGATGGGAAAGTAATAAGAATAAATGTTCCTCCTTTAACAGAAGAAAGAAGAAAAGAATTTTGTAAATTAGCCTCTAAATATGCAGAGGAAGGAAAAGTAGCTTTGAGAAATATCAGAAGAGATGCTGTTGATAAAGAAAAAAAAGACGAAAAAGATGGCCTTATTTCTATTGACGAATCGAGAGATAATCAATCTGAAATTCAGAAAATTACTGATAAATATATTGCTTTAATAGAAACTAAATTATCTGAAAAAGAGAAGGAAATTCTAAAAGTTTGATAGGATTTGACGTTGTAATAATTGGTGGAGGTTTATCAGGATCTTCCACCGCTCTTAACCTATCAAAGAAAGGATATTCAGTTTTAATTATTGAAAAAGAAAAATCCCAAGATTACAAACCATGTGCAGGGGGGATGGCATCTTCAATGCAAAGATTTCTTCCTTTGGATATTGAAGATTGCATAGAATCAAAAATTAAGAATGTTGAATTCAGATGGAAGGCAGCCGATAATGTAACTGCTGATCTGACGGGTGAATCCCCATTTTGGATTGTTAAAAGAGAAAAACTAGATCAATTATTACTTGAAGAATCCTTGAGTAATGGAGCTCAGATAATGAGACCATTATTGATAGAAAAAATTATAAAAAAAAATGATAAATGGGAAATTACTTGCAATAACAAAATAAAATATATTACAGAATTTCTTGTAATTGCAGATGGCTCCCAATCCATGTGGGCGAGTTATTTCAATTTAGGGCCACGAAAACCGAAATTTGCTAACACACTCTCATTAAGATTAAAAGGTTTAGGGGAAATACCTAGAGATGCAGTTAGGTTTGAGTTTGGATTTATAAAATATGGCTTTGCATGGGCATTCCCCCTAAGAGAAAACTTAAATATTGGTTTAGGTACTTTTATAAATAATGGTCTTTTAGAAAATCAGGCTATAAATAAACAAGTAATCAGAAGCTTCGGTTTTGATGATTTTCCTCATAAAACAATTATTAAGAAACTAAGAATATGGAATGGCTTCCACTCAATTAATGGTGACAGAGTTTTAGCGGTTGGAGATGCCGCATCTCTATGTGATCCATTTTTAGCTGAAGGAATTAGACCATCTTTAATTAGTAGTTTTTATGCCGCAGAATACATAGATCAGTGCATATCAGGAAAAGTAGATGATTTAAATCTTTATACAAAAAAAATTAACAACATCTGGGGGAAATCAATGGCTTGGGGGAGGAGAATAGCCCAAGTATTTTATAGATTTCCCAGAACTGGATATCAATTAGGTGTCAAAAGAAAAACCGCACCTAAACGTATTGCTCAAATATTATCAGGAGAAATGAGTTATGAAGATATTGCAAAAAGAGTTATCAGAAGGTTTTTAACAAAAAGTGGGCCTAAATAGTTTTTCAATTCAAACTTAAATTTAGTTAGCAGAAATCAATTTATGATTTTTAATCTCTGAATATCTGTTTAGTAGCAGCTCTTCCAATTCTTCAATAGCCTTACTGAATCCAGTAATACCTTCACTAAGCTTTTCACTTGCCATTTGATCTTCTAACATACTTAATCTGAAATCTTTTTCTTCAAATTCGTAGTCAATAGAATCATTTGTTTGGGTACTTACATCTAATTTTCTAACTAACTCTCCTTTTTCTTTTTTCAGTTCCTCAAGAAATTTTGGTGCGATTGTTAAAAGATCGCAACCTGCTAGTTCTTTTATTTCATCAAGATTTCTAAAACTAGCTCCCATTACTTCTGTCTTGAATCCCTTTTCTTTAAAGTAATTGTATATTTGAGTAACCGAAATAACACCAGGGTCTTCAGCACCAACAAAACTAGTTTTACCAGTTTTTGCTTTATGCCAATCTAATATACGGCCAACAAACGGAGAAATTAGCGTTATCTTTGCATTGGCACAAGTTACCGCTTGGCAGAAGTTAAAGAGTAAAGTTAAGTTGCACTTAATGCCCTCTTTTTCCAAAATTTCAGCTGCCTTAATTCCCTCCCAGGTCGCGGCAATTTTAATCAAGATTCTTTCCTTTTCAATTCCAAAATTTTTGTAAAGTTTGATCAATTTTCTCGCTTTTTCCACGGTAGCTTCAGTGTCAAAGCTCAGTCTTGCATCAACTTCTGTAGATACGCGACCTGAAATAATTTTCAAAATTTCTTTTCCAAAAAATACTGAAACTTGGTCAACAGTTTCTTTAATTAACTCAATTTTCGAGAATCCTAGGGGCAAGGCATTTTCTGAACTTTCTAAAGCCTTATCAATTAATTTCACATAATCAGGATTCTTAGCAGCAGCAAGTATTAGCGATGGATTAGTGGTGGCGTCCCTTGGTTGAAACTTTTTTATCGAATCTAAATCTCCAGTATCCGCAACAACTACAGTCATTGAGGACAATTGTTCTAAAATTGATTTCATATCTAGATAATCATATTTATACATAAATTAGCTTTAATTCCTGCTGAAATCATCAGTTAATGAACTAAATATTTATAAATTGGGAAAATTTTAGGGTTTTTTAACAATCATTCCATGGTCTTTATTCTTAGGAGGTATTTTTTCAATTACTATCAAACTCTCGATAATTTCTCTCGCAACTGGGACTGCAACAGTTGAACCATAGGCATATGATTTAGATGGTTCATCAACTACTACAAGGACAGCATATCTCGGATCATTAACTGGTAAGGTCGCGACAAAACTGCAAACTTTTTTACTTGTGTACAAACCATTTAAGGCTTTTTGAGAAGTACCCGTTTTCCCAGCAATCCTATAACCCTCGATTTTTACTCCAGATCCACTACCTTTATCAACTACGCTCTCCATCCATTCAAGAACAGTTTTAGAGACCTCCTGTGAAAAAATTTGTTTTTTTGGATTTTTTTTAACACTTTCTTTGAAAGTTGAGGTTACATGTGGAGTTACTTCAAAACCACCATTTGCTAGAGCAGCATGAAGTTGAACCAATTTAAGTGGCGAGATTGAGAACCCTTTACCAAAAGAAGTTACAGCAGGCTCAATTGATTGATTTACAAATAAATCTTTTCTCTTTAGTTGGCCAGCAGTTGATTCAAATAAATCAGTCTCTAAATTTTTATTTATACCTAAATTTTTTAACCAATCCCAATATATTGAGGGGTCTAAGTTTTGCATTATTTTTACCATCCCAACATTACTTGAGACCTGCAACACTTTTGGATAGTCGATGTATCCATTTCCTTTTTTATCCCAGTTAGAAAGCGTCCATCCTCCAATATTAATCTTTCCAATATCTTCAACTAATCCATCTTTCTGGATTACTTTCTCTTCTAAAGCTAAGGCAAGATTGATAGGTTTAAAAGTTGAACCAGGTTCAAATAAATCTTGAGAGTACCAACCCCGAAAAAGTTCAGAATCATAAAGCCAAAATTTATTTGGATCATATGACGGGACCGTAACCAAGGAGAGAATACGACCATTATTAACATCCATAACTATTGCGAATCCCTTCTTTGCTTTCCATTCGCTTACTTGCTTTGATAAAGCATTAAATGAAGCTTTCTGTAATTTTGAATCTATAGTTAGACCTAAACTTTTGTAATCAGAAATAAAATCACCTGGGGCTGAATTATCAGGTAGAGGAGTTCCATCTCCTCCTCTTTTTATAAAATTACTTTTGTTAAAAACTTTGATTTGATCATCTAAATGAAGCTCTAAACCTGCTGAAGCTTTATTCTCATCATTAACAAAACCGACAAGATTAGAGTAAATCTCTCCTTGTGGATAATATCTCTGCGAATATTTAAACAAATCAAGTCCGCTTATACGAAGGTTCTTGATCTTTTCTGCCTTTTCTTCAGAAATTTTATCCAAAAGCTTGATGCCACTTGTTTTATTATTAAATTTCCTCAAAAGTATTTCATCACTAATATCCAAGATAGGTGACAATTTTTTTGTAACCTCTTCAATACTGCGAACTTTGTTAATTGAATCGCCAGGAAAATTGAAATATTTTGGATGGGCCCATAACTTATAGAGCGGTTTATCGTAAGCAATCAGTCTATTATTTCTATCAACAATTGATCTCCTTTTTTTTAAGGAGTTAGTTTTAGAAGACTGAATTAATCTAGCTTTCCTTTGCAAATCAGATGCGTTAAAGACTTGCAATTGAACTAACCTACCAAACAAACAAAATATTAAGAGTATGCAAAAAATATAGAGAAATTTAAATCTTCTTTGATCAAGGGGTGTTAGATGAACAGTTTTTTTATATTTTTTCATCAATATCCTCTTTGATATTTGCTGTCACTAAAACCTTTAATGAGACTACTCAAATTTTTCTTAAATAAACTTTCTTTTTTTTCTGCAACTTTATCTAGATAGATTAAATCTTCAGGTTTAGTTTTTCTATAAATATTGAGAGACTCAAGTTCACTAATATAAAATTCCTCAATTTTAGAAATATAATCAATGAGATTATTATTAATAGCAATTGTTTTAGATAAGGTTTTATATGTATTTGACCATTTTCTTTGGCTATCAAAAGATAAGAAAAAAAGGATAGATATTAATACCAAAAGAGAGATATTTATTGTATCGAAAATTTGATGTATTAATTTGATATTTAGTAAGGGTATTTTATCGGAATTTTTTTTACTTTCATATAAAACTTTTTTTTTAAAGTGAAGTTGTTTCCTATAAGGTTTCATCTATGATTTATTTATTAAATAAAATAAGTTTTATTAATTAAATAAACATCTATTTGTTTGATTTGCAAGTGAAAAATTAAATTCTTTATGTCCTCAATAAGAACAAATTTAAGAAAGTCAATCCATTCCATAAAGAATGCATAATCACTGAAGAAAACAAACTCCCTGAAGCAATCCTTGTAATTGCCAATCCAATTCCTAGAACAAATAATGGCGGCATCTCTCCCAAACTTAAATGCGCCAAAGCAAAAATAAAAGCTGAAACTATGACACCAGAAATTACCCCAAAATCTCTTGAAAGAGTTGGTAGTAAAATACCGCGAAATATAATCTCCTCAAATAGAGGAGCTAGTAGAGTTGTTGTTACAAATAATAAAAAAAATGATAAGTAATTATTATTATTAAGAACAATTTCCAGCAAAGGGTTACTACCATTCTGATTATCGATCAGACTATTCATAATTAGTGAAATCAATAAAACAAAAGGTACGATTGTTAACCAACCTTTAATTCCTTGAATAATTGCGTATTTTATTGGCAAGAAATTGAACTGTAAATAATCCTTTTTAAAATTAAATTCACCATTCAAAGATTTAATTTGATAATAAACTATCCCTAATGGCGGAATAGCCATAAAAAAATATCCGAAGAATATTTTTAAAGATTGAGATAATTCATTAGAAATATTTTTAGAAAAAAGTTCAACTAAACTGATAGAGAGTAAAGGTGATAAAACTTCTCCTAAAACAACAAATCCACCAGCAATTAATAAAACCATATCTATTAATTCTAAATCTAAGGATTTAATTTCTTGCAACCCAAACTTTTTCATAAATAAAGTATTCCATAATGTTTTTAAAGCCAGAATTGAGCCAAGAATAATTGTTAAAAGTGGAATTAGTCTGATGGCTAATATTTTTAAAAACATTTTGCTTGAAAATGATTTTGTTATTAATGAACTATCGTCAAAATCAAATTTCCGGCTTAAAAGGTGATATAAAAATCTATCTCCATTAAATAAATCAAAGATATCAGAATTTGGTTTATATGAATTATTATTTGATTTTTTTTCTATCTCATCAATCAGTAATTTAAAGTTTTTATTTTCAAAATCTTTAGATATATTTTTATAGATTATAGAATCATTTGGTTCTGAAGAAATTATACGAATTAATTTATTTCTTTCTGTTAGTTCTTCAAATGAGACCTCAGATAGTGATTTATTTATTTGATCAACTGGGTCATTAATAATAAAAAATTTTTTAAGCTTTACAGGTATTGATTGGACAGATAATTCAGCAATTTCTTGTTCTTTTTGGCTTATATCAAATGAAACAGATGGTCTATTAAGACTATCTCTTAAGCCTTGTTGCCATACAAAAAAAGTTATGACTATAGAAATAAAAGCTAAAGTGAGTTTAGACTTAGAAATATTTTTGAAGGTCATAACTTATTATATTATTGAAAAACTATAATTATTTATCATTGAAGTTCATTATATTTCTGTTTCTATTTTAATCACGCCATGAGATGATTAAATTATCTTAATTTTCAAATTTATATAATGGCCATAAGATTAGTTTTAGTTAGGCATGGACTAAGCAGTTTCAACGCAAAAGGATTAATTCAAGGAAGAACAGATGATTCATTGTTAACTGATGAAGGATACAATCAAGCCCGAAAAGCAGGAAAAGCATTATCAAAAATAAACTTTCATAAAATCTATTCCTCCCCACTTGTGAGAGCAGCAGAGACTGCAAAAACAATTAAAGAGGCCTTCAATAAAGAACAAAATATTGTATTTGATGATAATTTGCTTGAGGTAGATCTTAGTGAATGGTCTGGTCTAAAAATTGATGAAATAAAAAAGAAATTTCCAGAAATTTACCCTTTATGGAAAAATGATCCTGAAAATCTAATCTTAAAAAGAAATGATAATAAAACCTATAAACCAATTCAAGAGTTATTTTTTCAAGCAACAAATTTTTTAGAAGACATTTTAAAAATTTATCTAGATAAAGATGATGTGAATATTTTAGTTGTAGGACATAATGCGATTCTCAGATGTTTAATCCTCTTGTTAATAGGTAAACCTAAGCAAGGTTTTAGGAAAATAAAATTAGAGAATGCTTCTTTCTCGATACTAAATATTTCTAAGAAAGATAACTCTTTCACGACCCAAATTGAATGCCTAAATCAAACTTCCCATCTGAATAAAAATATTCCAAATCAAGTTGGAGATTCCAGAATATTTCTAGTTAGGCATGGTGAAACAAACTGGAATAAAGAAGGGAGATTTCAAGGTCAAATTGATATCCCTCTAAATGAAAACGGAAAAGATCAAGCTAGAAAGACTTTTGAATATTTGAGAAATATTTCTTTCAATAAGGCATTTTCAAGTTCAATGCATAGGCCTTATGAAACTGCACAAATTATCCTTCAAAATAGCAAAGATTTAGAAATAGAAAAAATAGATTCGCTTGTAGAAATAAGTCACGGATTATGGGAGGGGAAACTGGAAGAAGAAATAAAAGAGCAGTGGCCTGTTTTACTAAAAAATTGGCATGATAAACCTGAAGAAGTAATAATGCCAGAAGGTGAATCTATAAAAGATGTATCAGAAAGGTCCGTAGAAGCTTTTAACAAAATTTGTCTATCTCAAAAGGATAATGATCTAAGCCTTCTGGTTGCTCATGATGCAGTCAATAAAACTCTAATTTGCAACATCCTTGGGATTAATTATTCAAATATTTGGATGATAAAACAAGGTAATGGTGGCATAACTATAATTGATCTTTTTAATGACCCCAATAAGCCCCCTGTGATTAGCGCTCTAAACATTACAACCCACCTAGGAGGAATAATTGATACAACTGCTTCAGGAGCACTTTAAATTAAAACCCTTTTAAAAATTAGTTTTGATGAAGTCAGAAGAAGAAAAAGAGGGTTATTTATTGAAAAAACCAACTTGACTAAGAGGCCAAAATCTAAAATATGCTTTACCAATTATCTCCTTTTTATGGAGAAATTTACTTCCAGGCCAATATCTACCATCCCAGCTATTTGACCTATTATCACCCAATACTAAAAAATGATCTTCAGGAACTTTTGTATTTTCAAATTTACCACATTTATTAAATATTGATAATGAGCACTTGTAAGAGACATAAGGTTCAGGTATTAATTTATTATTTATTATTAATTCACCCTTCTTGTTTACGCTGACAATTTCTCCTGGAAGTGCTACTACTCTTTTAATATACGCATCGCAAGCTTGATCCCTCAAGCCAGGAATAAACGACATCGGAGGAAAACTCATAAAAAAACAATATCTTTTTTTTGGCAGAGGCTTAGATCTTGATGAAATTAATTTTTCGTCAAAGGAGTAAGGAGAGTTAAAAACAACAATATCTCCTCTTTTTGGTAAAGAGTTTCTTAGCGAAAATTTTTCAATAATTAGCCTATCGTTTATTTGTAATTCTGGGAGCATTGATCCAGAAGGGATATAACGCGGTTCAGCGAGAAAAGATCTACAAGAAGAAACAAAAAAAGTTAATAGAATTAGTAGACCCCATTCTTTTAAAAAACTTTTAATAGAAGCATGCATAAAATTAATAAAATTTTGATTTTTTAAACTTATATAAATTGTTTGGCATATTCAATTTCATTAAAACCTAATATTACTTTTTTCCCTTCGTAAATCAAAAATGGTCTTTTTATTAATTTGCCATCACTTAAAAGAAGTTGAATAATTTCTTGCCTAGATAAACCATAAATATCAATATTAAGATTTTTAAAAGCTTTACCTCTTGTATTAAAAACCCTTTTCTTATCATCAGAGTATTCATCTAAAGCTAGATTTAAATAATTAACATGTGGAGGTTCTTTTACAATATCAATTAATTGGAATTCATAATCTTTGTTTTTAAGCCACTTTGCAGCTTTTCTGCAAGTAGAGCATTTCAAATAACTATAAAAAATGATTTTTTTCAATTTAATTTAGTAATTTTTGATTTCTTAAGTACTTTAAAGTTTTTCTTTTTTAGGGGCATACAACTTTTCAATAAATTTTCAACCACATCAAAATCCCTCCAACCGTCAATTTTAACTGTTCTTCCATCAAGTCCTTTACTTGTTCTAAAAAATTCAGCAACATCCTCAAGCTGATTAGGAGCAATTTGATTAATACTCACTATATTGGCCTGTCTAGCATTAGCAATAGGCACACATAAAAGTTTTCCATCATACGCACCACAATCATGCATATCCAAAACTCCAATAGGTCTAGCTTTTATTAAACAACCAGCAAAAGTTGGCTCGTCCATTATCACCATTGCATCAAGAGGAGCTCCATCATCAGCAAGGGTATTTGGGATAAAACCATAATCAAACGGGTACCTAACTGAAGAATGCAATACTCTATCTAAGGCCATTATTCCTGCAACAGAGCAATATTCATATTTATTCCTGCTACCTGCAGGTATTTCAACAACAATATTTACTATTCCCTTCATTGGAGATGGAGGTATTGAACTAAGGTCCATCTTTTTTAAAATCCTGATTATGAATTATCTCGTTTCCTTTAGAAAAAGGTCTTCCAATTAAAATGCTTATTGAAGGTAAAAGGATTGTCAAAAATGCAAAAATAATACCTAAAGATGTTATGGATAAACTCCTTATACTTAAGGGGTCATCATCATCTCTTTCAAAATCATTTCGAGCAGAACCAATAGAAGATTCTTCGCTTGATTTACTTTGAATAAACTGCTTTGATTTCGTGTAACTCAAGAACTCTTGATTGGTAAAGACTAAGGAGATAATTAAACATCATTATCCTACATTCAAAATGTCAATAAATCAAAACATTGATTAGTAACTTTTTAATTACTCTTTTTCTAGCAAAGACCTAATAGATTTTAGTTCTTCTAATATTTGTACCAGAATATTTTGAGTAGCAGAGGAAGGTGTATTAAAGACCTCTACAGTAACTTCTTTAATTCTTAGAATATCTTTTGCGAATCTTGCTACTTCATTAGGATGGAATTTCAATGGATCTTTTTGATCAGTTCTAAATTCGGGATTTAATTTTCTTGGATTAAAGCTAGGGTTTAGATTTCTTAAATCTGTATTTGTATACCTATAGACAGAAGCTCTCGATCTGTTTAGGAATTTTTGGACTTCATCGATACCTACTAATTCCTCTTCGCTATAAATATTGGAATCTATATTTTCCATAGACTTAAGAAAAACGTTTTAGTAATAAAAAACTTTTTAAGAGAGTTTGAACTTCATTACTGAAGAAGTTAGCAGAAACAATATTTTTAGACTAGCCGCGTTGAGGGACTCAAGACACTTTAAATTATTTTTTCATCTTAATTGATAAAATTAAATATTATTAAGGATTTTTTTGTATGCGCGTGACAACCTCATTTCCTCTGGGGACACTTCGTGACACACCTTCTGAAGCTGAGATTATTTCACATCAATTACTCTTAAAAGCTGGGTATATTCGCAGAGTTAGCAGTGGTATTTATGCATACATGCCAATAATGCTTAGAGTTATTGAAAAAATATCTGCAATCATAGATAGAGAGCTTAATATTATTGGTTGTACAAAATTACTATTACCCCAACTTCATCCTGCAGATTTATGGAGAAAAAGTGAAAGGTGGGAAGGTTACACTGCAGGGGAAGGAATAATGTTTAATCTCAAGGACAGACAAGGTAAAGAGTTTGGTTTAGCTCCAACTCACGAAGAGGTGATCACGAGTATTGCATCAGAGACCATCAAATCCTATAAGCAATTACCTCAATGTTTTTATCAAATTCAGACAAAATTTAGAGATGAAATAAGGCCAAGGTTTGGATTAATGAGAAGTAGGGAATTTATAATGAAAGATGGTTATTCTTTTCATTCTTCAGAAAAAGATCTGTCTTCTTTCTATGAAAAGGTGGGCAATGCTTATGAAAATATTTTTAAATCTTGTGGACTGCAAACAGTAGGGGTTGATGCTGATAGTGGAGCAATTGGCGGTGCCTCCTCCAAAGAATTTATGGTCACGGCTGATGCTGGGGAAGATTCCATTTTGTTTACTCAAAGTGGTTCTTATGCGGCAAATATTGAAAAAGCTGTTTCTCTACCCTCTCAACCTATTCCGCTAAAAGATAATATTGCAGAGTGGTTGGAAACACCTCAACAAAAAACAATCCTAGAAGTTTGCGATAATAATAATTTAGACCCTAGTCAGATTATTAAAGTAGTAATATTCCTTGCACAGTTCGAAGGTGATTTTGATGTGCCAATTCTTGCATGCATAAGAGGCGATCAACACATTAATGAAGTAAAGCTTTTTAACTTAATCAATAAACTTCATAATTTCAATCTCCTTAATCTAAAAAAGATTGAAGACAAAAATACTATCGAAAAAAATCTAGTTAATTTTCCTTTAGGTTTTATCGGGCCAGATTTAAATAATAAAACTATTAAAGCTAATTCAAATTGGGACAAAAAATGGACAAGAATAATTGATCACTCCGCGAGCGACCTTTCAAGGTTTATAAGCGGTGGGAATAAAGCTAATTTCCATAAAGTTTTTCAAGAATATTCTTTTACTTCGAAAGAATATCTAATTGGGGATATCAGGAATGCAAAAAAAGGAGATAGAATAAGCATTGATGATGATGAAGAACTTAAAGAAAAAAAAGGTATCGAGATTGGACATATTTTCCAACTAGGTCAAAAATATAGTGAAAAATTAAACGCAAAGTTCTCAGATAAGGATGGTCAGTTAAAAAATTTATGGATGGGTTGTTATGGAATAGGAGTTACCAGAATAGCTCAAGCTGCTATCGAACAAAACCATGATCAAAAGGGAATTTGTTGGCCTATCCAGATTTCTCCTTTTGAAGTTATTATTATTCCAACAAATCTAAAAGATCCTATTCAAAGTGATCTTACTGAGCAAATCTACAACGACTTTTTAATTAATAAAATCGATGTCCTTCTTGATGATAGAAACGATAGAGCTGGAGTAAAATTTAAAGATGCAGAATTAATTGGTATTCCTTTTCAGATAATTATTGGCAGAGATTCTATTAATAGAGAAGTAGAACTTTTATGCAGGACAAATAATACTAAGTTTAAAATTAGTACTGATAAATTGTTGGAAACATTTATTTCCGAATCAGAAATAATGTACAATAAAAAGTCTTAAGGCTTATTTTTTTGGGAGCTAAGTTATGTTACTGAAATGGACATCGAAATTATTTTTTAAAAATCTTGCCAAAGCTATATCTTTTTCAATATCCTTAATTGTTGTTTTTACACTATTCAGTTATCCTTCTTTAGCAGCAAAAACCTCTATGACAGGTGACTATACGAAAGATACAATTTCAGTTGTAAAAACATTACAAACAGCTGTTGATACTCCAAAAGATTCTGCAAATAAAGATGAAGTAAGAATTGAGGCTCTTACACTTATAACTGACTATATTTCTAGATACAGAAATAGAGGAATGGTGAATAAAACACAATCATTTACTACCATGCAAACAGCTTTAAATGCTATGGCAGGTCATTACAAAAACTTTGCAAGTAGACCTTTACCAGATAAACTTAAGGAGCGTTTAACGAAAGAATTTTCTCTTGCTGAAAAAATGGTTCTAAGAGAAAGTTGATACAAATCATTTACTTTTTAAAAGTAAATCAAGATTTTTGAATATATTGAATATTCGCCCAAAAATAATGCTCTTCTAAAATTGGCTAATGTTGTTGTAATCGGAGCCCAATGGGGTGACGAAGGAAAAGGTAAAATAACAGATTTACTTAGTCGTTCGGCAGATGTTGTCGTTCGCTACCAAGGGGGAGTAAATGCAGGTCATACTATAGTTGTAGATGATAAAGTCTTAAAATTACATTTAATTCCCTCAGGTATACTTTATAAAAATACTTCTTGTCTTATTGGGTCGGGAACAGTTGTAGATCCAAAAATCTTGCTTAAAGAAATTGATATGTTAATTGACAATGGAATTGATATCTCAGGATTAAAAATTTCATCAACATCACATGTAACAATGCCCTACCACAGAATATTAGATGAAGCGATGGAGGCTGATAGAGGTTCGAACAAAATTGGCACAACAGGTCGTGGGATTGGCCCAACTTATGCGGATAAGTCACAAAGAAATGGCATTAGAATAAGAGACTTGCTTAATGAGGAACGGCTAAGTGATGTGATCAAAATTCCATTAAGAGAAAAAAACGGTCTTCTAGAAAAAATCTATGGCATCAAACCACTTAAATTAGAAGATATTGTTGAAGAATATCTTGAATATGGGGAGAGATTATCAAAGCATGTTGTTGACTGTACGAGGACTATCCATGCAGCCTCAAAAAACAAGAAGAATATTCTTTTCGAAGGTGCTCAAGGGACTCTGCTTGACTTAGATCATGGGACTTATCCTTTTGTTACATCATCAAACCCTATATCAGGAGGAGCATGTATTGGGGCTGGAGTAGGTCCCACCCTAATTGATAGAGTCATAGGTGTTGCAAAAGCTTACACCACAAGAGTAGGCGAGGGGCCATTCCCCACGGAATTGCAAGGGAGTATTAATGATCAACTCTGTGATAGAGGTAGTGAATTTGGAACCACTACCGGTAGAAGGAGAAGATGTGGGTGGTTTGATGGAGTTATTGGTAAATATGCTGTATCTGTAAATGGTCTTGATTGTTTAGCCGTTACGAAACTAGATGTTTTAGATGAATTGGATGAGATTCAAGTTTGTATTGCATATGATCTCGATGGAGAGGAAATAGACTACTTTCCTACAAATTCAGATGACTTAAAAAAATGTAAGCCAATCTTCAAAAAATTAAAAGGTTGGCAATGTTCAACTGCAGATTGCAGAAAACTATCTGACCTCCCTGAGAATGCTATGAATTATCTCAGATTCTTAGCTGAATTAATGGAGGTTCCAATAGCCATTGTCTCGTTGGGGGCGAATAGAGATCAAACAATAGTGATTGAAGACCCAATTCATGGTCCTAAAAGAGCTCTTTTAAGATGATTTAGTCTAAATTCATGAAGGGATCTTTTAGACATTCTGATCATAATAAAAAGTTTGATCTCATTGCTCTGGGCAACGCAATAGTAGATATTATTGTCAATATTGAAGATGAGTTTCTTGAGATAAATAATCTGGATAAAGGATCAATGAATCTAATTGATTCTGATGAATCTCAGAGATTGTTAGAAAATTGCAAAGTGATCAAACAAATTTCAGGTGGGTCCTCAGCAAATACCGTTGTTTCTTTAGCAGAATTAGGCAATCATGTGCAGTTTATAGGAAGAGTGAAAAATGATCAATTTGGGGATTTCTTTTCTGACGATATAAAAAAAAGTAAAACTATATTTAATACCCCACCTACTATTGAAGGTGCTCCAACAGCTCATTCAATCATTTTGATTACACCTGATGCACAAAGAACTATGTGCACTTACCTAGGAGCATCTGTTGAGTTTGAACCAAAAGACATTGACTTTAATGTAATTAAAGAAAGTAAATACTTATATTTAGAGGGATATTTATGGGACAGCGAATTAGCTAAAAAAGCTTTTATTAAAGCCGCCCAAATTGCAAAAGAATCTAATACAAAAATAATCCTTTCTTTGTCTGATTCATTTTGTGTGGATAGACATCGTGAGAGTTTCTTGGAATTAATTTATGAATATGTAGATATTGTTTTTTGTAATGAATCCGAGGTATTAAGTCTATTTAAAAATGATAAATTAGCAAGCTGCCAGGGAGACCTATCTTCCTTATGTAAATTAGTCATAGTAACTCTTGGAAGCAATGGTTCTCTGATCGTTAACAAAAATAATGTTGAAATAATTGAGTCAATAACGAAAGGCAAGATTATTGATACTACAGGAGCGGGAGATATCTATGCGGGAGGATTTATCCATGGATTAATAAACAATTGTTCCCTCAAAAAATGCGGAGAGATTGCTTCAATTTGTGCGGGGCAAATAATTACGCAATTAGGATCTAGATCAGATATTGATCTTAAAGAGTTAATTAAATAGATTTAATCAAATAGTCTTATTCACCCAATCATAATATTTCATCTCAGCATGATATTTTTTGTAAATAATTTGAGGGACATCATATGTGGAATTTTTATTTACGAAATCAATTAAAAAATCTTTAAATTCTAGTTTACTTTTTATTGTGATTTCAAACTCTTTAGTTTCTTCAATATAATCATCCCACTTATAAATTGAAAAAATTTGCTTTATCGAAACACAAGCTGCAAGTTTATTTTGTATTAGTAATTTAGCCATTCGCAAAGCATT
Source organism: Prochlorococcus sp. AG-355-P07 (assembly GCA_003280575.1). Taxonomy (GTDB): domain Bacteria; phylum Cyanobacteriota; class Cyanobacteriia; order PCC-6307; family Cyanobiaceae; genus Prochlorococcus_A. Next base: position 51,430 of record QCEN01000009.1, read on the forward strand.
TGCCTTACTTGATTCAGTTGTGATCATAACTAATACTTCCATCATGAATTAAACATCAATATTTTTTAATTATGTGATTTATCAAATTGTTATATTGATCAAAAGAGTAAGAATAATCATTTTTAATTTTCGGCCTTTTAACCAAAAATAACTTCATCTTACTTCCAGAAACTATACTCTCCCAGTTTTTCTGAGAATAACTTCCAGATTCTCTGCATAGAATATAATCTATCTCCCAAAAATCACAAAGTTTTTTTTCTAAAATTCTTTTATTATTTTTACTCGGTTCAAGGATCGCTATGTTTGAATTTTTAATACATGATCCAAAAGCTTTTGTAATACTCTCATAGGTTGGGAGTATCCTTGCAAATACATTTGCTTTACAATTCATATAATAACTAGCTGTATCGTTTAGGAATCTTGATCCTATTGCAAGGAGAATATTCTTATTCTCAATATTAAAATTATTTATATCCTTTAAATCATCAATATAAAAAAAATTATTATTGTTATTTATTAGAGATTTCCTCTCAAATAGTAAAAGAGGTGTATTAATTTCTTTACATGCATTATTAAGATTTTTAGAAATTATTACGGCAAACGGATGAGTAGCATCTACGACGCATGTAATTTTATTTTTATTTATGAAATTAATTATTTGATCTTTATTATTTAATTTCCCCGTAATGATATGTAACTTTGGATTCTTAATATAAGCTTGCCCTGCTTTATAAGTTAAAACACTTGCAAAGACTGAATAATTAAGTTCAAGAAGCCTATTAGCTATTACAGGTCCATCCGAAGTTCCTGATAGGATCCAAACATTTTTATAGCAATTTCCTTGATTCTGCATCAGTATGTCTTTAATTAAATAGTAAGTAATGAATCATTGTTTAATTCAGGCGGTCATTAATAGCGCTCCCCAAATGAGGTATACCAAAGAAAACCAAACTCCAATTGCAGAAATGATTGTTAATTTTAAAGGATTACGTAGTGATGATCCAACCAGAGATCTCAAGATCATAGGATGGGGAAATATTGCCCAAGAAATGGTAGATGAACTAAAGGAAGGGCAAAATATTGTTATTGAGGGACGTCTAAAGATGAATTCTGTCACTAGAAAAGATGGAACGAAAGAAAAGCAACCAGAACTAACAGCTTCAAAAATTCATCAAATATCTCCAGTTGATGTTATTAAATCTGATCAAAAAGAAAATAATGAGTCATTTGAAAATAAAGAAACTTCCAAAAAATCTAATTGGGATAGTTCACCTTTAGTACCTGAAGTTGACGAAATACCTTTTTAAATCAAATATCAACATTATTTTCTTGAACACTTATAATTAACTTGCTTATTTTCCTTTCAAGCGCGGCAAGTTCGCTTCTTATTTCTGGCCATTTACCCTTATCAAGATTTTCTAGTAGCCACGCTCTATCTTGATCAAGTTTAAAAATTAAATCTCCTTGATTAGCAGTATTAGAATCTTGCATAATACTTATTAGCCCATTTAAAATCATTCTACTAAATCAAAATGAAGAAATACTTATCACCTGGAAACTTAATCGTAACCGCAGGGGGTATATTAGCTTTTGTTGGAATGACTGCTTATTTTACAGACTCAGTGAACTTAAGTGTACCAACTTTTTTTTATGGAGTACCTATTTTCCTTATTGGCTTAGGCTTAAAGACTTCCGAAATACCTCCTGTAGAGTTATTTGACAAGACAAATTTTGCGACAAATAAATTTAATAGACCAAAAGAACTAACAGCACTAGTTAAAGACGTTACAAGATGGAGGTATGGGATAAAAGCTCATCTTGAATCGTCATTAGAATCTTTAAATTTGTGGGACGAGGATAACCCCCCTCAATTAAAAGAAATAGAAGAAATTACAAAGGAAGAAAAAAATGGTCTCAGAATGCGTTTCGAATTAAACGCTGTCCCTCTAGAAAAATGGATTGACAAACAAGAAAGATTAAATAGGTTTTTCGTCAAAGGTCTTGAATCAGAATTTATTATCGACGATAATAAAAAAGAATTTGATTTTATTCTCTTTTATTGAATATAGGGATATATTTGTAAAAACCTTATTTCTCAATTCAATCAATTTTTAATGAATTTCAATAATGAATGATTCTCAAAGGGTATCAATATTAAGCGAAGCACTTCCATATATACAAAGTTTCTCAGGTAGAAAAATTGTTATCAAGTATGGTGGTTCTGTTATGGAGAATGATAATTTAAAAAATGCTTTTTTTAGAGACATTGCACTTTTATCAACCGTTGGGGTTTGTCCAATAGTAATTCATGGAGGTGGACCAGAGATTAATAATTGGTTAGAGAAATTAGAAATATCTCCTAAATTCGAAAATGGATTAAGAATTACTGATCAAAAAACAATGGAAATTGTCGAGATGGTTCTAATGGGTAGAGTTAACAAACAAATTGTAAAAGGGATTAATAAAACTGGATCCTTAGCTGTGGGAATATCAGGTCTTGATGGAAACTTAATTGAATCTAGAGAACTAGGAGATGGTAGCCATGGGTTAGTGGGAGAGGTTACAAAAATCAATCCTGAAATATTAGATCCTCTTATTTCTAAAGGATATATCCCAATTATTTCTAGCATTGGATCAACCTTGAAGGGAATTTCCCATAACATCAATGCAGATTTTGTTGCTGGAGAAATTGCTGCTGCAATAAATGCAGAAAAACTTATTCTTCTAACTGATACTCAAGGTATTTTAAAAGAAAAAGATAACAAAAATAGTCTTGTTGAAAAAACTAATCTTAAAGAGGCAAGGGATTTTATTGATAAAAAAATTGTGACTGAAGGTATGATTCCAAAGACAGAATGCTGTATAAGAGCTTTAGCCCAAGGAGTCAAAGCAGCTCACATAATTGATGGAAGAATAGAACATTCAATACTTCTTGAGATTTTTACAAATTCCGGAATAGGTACAATGATAGTCGCCTAAACCATGAAAACTTATGAGCAAGTTTTAGAAAAAGTAGAACTTGCTTTAGCTAAAGGTGAGTATCATTATTGCATTGAATTTCTTTTGCCCATAATCGAATCATTTCCTTTATCAAGCAAAGAGGGAGTAAATTTAAGAACAATCTTAATTACTGCTCTATGTGGTATCAATAAAAGGGAGGAGGCTAAAAGGTTTTGTAAAGAACTTCTAAAATCTTACGATAATAAGACGAGAGAAAATGCAAAATATTTGATGGAAGTTATAGACTCTCCTGACATTAAAAAGCCAGAAAATTGGAACGTACAGTTTGAAAGCGACCCATCACTCAATAGAAAATCTCTCGACTCACTCCGCAAAAAAAAAGAAGTATTGAAGAAAAAAAAATTTATTAATGTAACTGAGACACCAACTGGTGAAACAAAACCCTTTCAGAAAGGCTTTTCACTAATCATTTTTTTAATACTATTATTATTAATTCCACTTTTAAGTGGCTGCGTAAAAATTGAGGATACTCTTGATCTTAGTGAACTTGATTCAATAACCAATAATTTAGTGATAGAGAGTAAATACATAAAGAAATTGCCTTGGCAATTAAAATTTGAAGAGAAGATGAAAGATATTTTTCCTGACGCAGACATTGAACAAGACGAATCAGCCTTTTCTTTGAAACATAAAAACCTCAATTTAGAAGATACAAAACAAGTTCTTAAAATCACCCAAAATACAGCTGGAGAGTTAGCGGGAGAATCAACAAATATAGAAATTAATACTACTCAAAAAAACTTCATTTTTTTTAAAAAATACTTTTACAGGTTAGATTTGGATCTAAATTCTATTCAAGGTATTGATAATTTAGAACTAATTTTCAAAATTATTCACCCTAATAAAGCTAGCATTAGTGATAAAAATAATTCAAATATAAAAATCACAAAAAATCAAATAACTTGGAATTTAAATCAAGGGCGAATAAATAGTCTTGAATTTTCTTTTTGGAGCCTCAATAAACTTTTGATTGGGATACCTATTCTTTTAATAATTATAATATTGGCTTATTTATTAAGATTATATAGATTTAAATTAGGTTCAGATCTACCTCAACTTCCATCAAAGTAATTACAACTCTGCTGGATTAACATCTATTGTTAAAAAAACATTTTTTGGAATAAGTTTCCATAATATTGTTCTATCAGGTAAAGGTATCGTTGTTCCTTCAGGACCATGTATTAATATCTGCCATCTAAATTTTTTACCGACTTTAGTAATTAAACTTGGAGCAGGGCCAATTAATTTCCAGTTCTTTTTCTCACAAAAATTGAGTAGATATTTTGCTAATTTTATTGCAATTGACTCAGTTAATTCATAATTTTCACCTGATAATTTAAGAAGGCAAATTGTGCAAAAAGGGAATAAATTAGCATCTTTTCTCAATTTGGAGTTTTCAGTTAAGAATCTTTCATAATCTCTTTTCTGAAGATACGAAATTACCGGGTGGTTAGGTTTATATGTTTGAAAAATTACTTTTCCTTTTTTTTGAGCCCTGCCTGCCCTGCCAGCTAGTTGCAAAAACAATTGTAATGATTTTTCTTCTGCCGAAATATCTGGACGATGAAGCAACCCATCTGCTGCAATAACTACTGAAAGAGTAATGTTGGGGATATCAATCCCTTTTGCCAACATTTGAGTTCCCACAAGAATATCAGCTTCACCTTTAGAAAACTTTGAAAGAATATCTCTATGACCATCTTTCCCTGAGGTTGTATCTCTATCAAAGCGAAGTACTCTTAAGTCAGGAAATTCTTCATTTAAAAACTCTATTACCCTTTGCGTACCTATTCCAAAAGGTTTAAAGGCGGTTGAATGGCAATCTGGGCAACGATTGATCAATCTTGATTTATGATCACACCAATGGCAGCGTAACCATTTTTTCCCTTGTGAACCAAGATGCACTGATAAAGGAACATCACAGTTAGGGCAATTAATTAAATATCCGCAATTTCTACAACTTAAAAACCCACTGTGTCCCCTCCTAGGGATCAAAATTATCGCCTGCTCTTTTTTTATGCGTAGTTGAGGAAGCAATTGTAATAATTCATTGGAAAAAATTTTCATATTTCCTTTCTTGAACTCATCCCGCATATCAATAATTCTTATTTCAGGAATCTCATTACTGGATATCCTTTGAATCATTCTTACCAATTTAAAATTCTTTTCAAAAATACACTTTTTCCAAGTCTTCATTGATGGGGTTGCACTCCCAAAAATTAACTTTGCTGAATTCCTTTTTACTATTTCAATAGCAATCTCTCTTGCGTCATAACAAGGCATAGGACTATCTTGTTTATAAGAAACATCATGTTCTTCATCCATGATTATTAATCCTAGATTTTTCATTGGAAGAAAAACTGCGGACCTTGTTCCTATTACTATTAAAGGTTCATTGGCATTATTAATTCTCTTCCAAACCAAGGTCCTATGATTAGGAGAACAGTTACTATGGTATTCGTAAACAACATTATTAAATCGCCGACTAAACCTATCAATAAGTTGAGGAATTAGTCCGATTTCTGGGGCTAGTATCAAACAACTTTTTTTCTTAAGAAGTTGATCTTCAGCAATTCGCATATAAACTTCTGTTTTACCTGAACCTGTTTCGCCCCATAGAAGTAAAACATCTCCTGGTTTCATTGTTTGAAATTCTTGAAATGCAATTTTTTGCTCATTTGTAAGATTTGGTTTTTTAGTTGCAATATGATCATTTGAAAAGGAATTAAATTTAGTATTTATATTTTTTTTTCTTTTAGACTTAACAAGGTAATTTTTACTAACCATTGAGCTAATTAAAGTATAATTAAAACCAGACTTTATTAATTCACTTTGCCAATTCCCTTTTTCAGGCAAAGTATTCATTAAAAAAAATTCTTTTTTGGTTAATCCATTTTTCTTAATATCAAATCCTTTTTTAGTTTCAATCCATATTTGATCTTTTAAACCTTTTGAAAAATTCTTATATTTACCAATCCAGCCAGGAGGAAATGCAGTTTTTAACATTTTTAAATTACTAACCATATAAAAAGAGGCTAGGGACTCTATACATTCTCTCCAAGAGTCATCAATTATTTTTTTCTGCAAAATACTTTCAACAAACAAATATCTTATGCTTTTCCCTCGAGTAATATTTGCTGCATCATTATTGATTGTCGAAAAGTTTTTTTTTGAGATCACCAACCCATTCAATAATCTCCCTCTTAGTCTCACACTTACAATATCTCCAACTTCTGCCCCAAGATTATTTCCATCTAAATAGTAAAAACTTTCATTACTACTACCTATATCAAGCAAAATTTCCAATTTGTAGGAGATATTTGATAACTGATTACTTGCCGGCTTCAAAACTTTTTCTTAATATTGGATTGTTGAACATTCCACAAAGTGTTTTTTGCACATTGTAAGTATCCTGCTCTTAAGGGAGACATGAAGCTTTGATCATTGACTGAAAATTCAAAATGATCTGCCTGTCTGAGAAATCCCAAGACTTTTTACTTTAGGTAATCTATAGCACTATTTAAATTTTTCAACAATTTAGAAAACTTTTCTATTTCTCATTTTGTGAAAAAGTTTTTTAAGCATTAAGGGTAACTTTACTACTAATTGTTCAAATTAACCCTAAATAAAATTTTATCTAGTTAAATTCACCTTAGATAGGAGTCAATTATGTGTCCAGTCGCAGCAGAATCAAAAAATTCCAAGTCTAGTTCAAAAAAAAAGATCAATAAAAAAATTAATCCAAATTTAGAAACAGTAGTTGAAGGAGATGGTATTAAAAATAGTCAAAATTCGCAGACATCTTCCGAGTTAAACGAAAGCAGTATTGAAAATAATAATGAATTTAATGATTCTGAAGAAGAAGATAAAGGGCTTGGGAATATAAAGCTTGGCCCAAAAGGTATCTACACTGAAGATTCAATAAGAGTTTATCTCCAAGAAATCGGAAGAATTAGACTTTTAAGACCAGATGAAGAAATTGAACTTGCAAGAAAAATTGCTGATTTACTGCAATTAGAAGAATTAGCAACTCAATATGAGTCAGAAAAAGGGCATTTCCCATCAGTAAGAGAATGGGCCGAGTTAATAGATATGCCTCTTTCCAAATTTAGAAGAAGACTTCTTTTAGGGAGGAGAGCTAAAGAAAAAATGGTTCAATCAAATTTAAGATTAGTTGTTTCCATTGCAAAAAAATATATGAATAGAGGTTTATCATTTCAAGATTTAATCCAAGAAGGAAGTTTGGGTCTAATTAGGGCCGCGGAAAAATTTGACCATGAAAAAGGTTATAAGTTCTCTACATACGCGACTTGGTGGATTCGACAAGCCATTACAAGAGCAATTGCGGATCAAAGTAGAACTATTAGATTGCCAGTTCACTTATACGAGACAATATCCAGAATTAAAAAAACCACAAAAGTTCTTAGCCAAGAATTTGGCAGGAAGCCTAGTGAAGAAGAAATCGCTGAAAGTATGGAAATGACAATTGAAAAATTAAGATTTATAGCTAAAAGTGCGCAACTTCCTATTTCTTTAGAAACTCCAATTGGGAAAGAAGAAGACTCAAGACTTGGAGACTTTATAGAGGCTGATATAGAAAATCCAGAGCAAGATGTTTCTAAAACTTTATTAAGAGAAGATTTGGAAGGAGTATTAGCCACTTTAAGTCCGAGAGAAAGAGATGTTCTCAGATTGAGATATGGGATTGATGATGGAAGAATGAAAACTCTTGAAGAAATTGGCCAGATTTTTGATGTGACAAGAGAAAGAATTAGACAAATAGAGGCAAAAGCCCTAAGAAAACTTAGACATCCAAATCGAAATGGGGTTTTAAAAGAATATATAAAATAAAAAAAGTTAAGTATAGTTTTCAGCTTTAGAAACTTGCAAAAGAATAGCTTAAAATAAATTCGACTTTATTTTAATTCAAATTCAAAATAATATTTAATGACTAATTTTAAGCTGAAAATAGCTAGTAGAAGAAGCAAACTAGCAATGGTTCAAACTTTATGGGTTAAAGATCAACTAGAAAGAAATATTCCCAATTTAGAGGTATCTATAGAAGCTATGGCAACTCAAGGTGACAAAATCCTTGATGTAGCCTTAGCAAAAATAGGCGACAAAGGCCTATTTACAAAAGAACTTGAAGCACAAATGCTCGTAGGCAATGCAGATATTGCAGTACATTCTCTGAAAGATTTACCAACCAATTTGCCTAGTGGCCTTAAATTAGGATGCATCACAAAAAGAGAGGATCCTGCAGATGCTTTAGTAGTAAGCAAAAAAAATGACTGTTATAAGCTAGAAACCTTACCTGAAGGTTCGATTGTTGGAACAAGCTCCCTAAGAAGACTTGCACAATTAAGAAATAAGTACCCCTATCTTGTTTTCAAAGATATCAGGGGAAATGTTATTACAAGAATTGAAAAATTAGATGCAGGAGAATTTGATTGTATAATACTTGCGGCCGCTGGTTTAAAGAGATTAGGCTTTGAATCAAGAATTCACCAGATTATTCCAAGTGAAGTTTCCCTTCATGCCGTTGGCCAAGGAGCACTAGGCATTGAATGTAAATCTGATGATAAAAAAGTTTTAGAAATTATAAATATCTTAGAAGATAAACCCACCAGTCAAAAATGTCTAGCAGAAAGGGCTTTTTTAAGAGAGCTTGAAGGTGGATGCCAAGTCCCAATAGGTGTGAATAGTAAAATTCAGAATGAACAACTTTGCCTTACTGGTATGGTTGCATCTCTTGATGGAGAAAGGCTCATTAAAGATCAATATATTGGCAATATTAATGATCCCGAAGAAGTAGGCAAAGAACTAGCTAAAAAATTAAAGCTGCAGGGTGCCGAAGAAATACTAAGCGAAATATTTGAAAAATTTAGAGAAAAATAGAATTAGTTAATTGACTAATTTAGGATCAATTTCTTTTTTGTATCTCTCTTCACAATCTTTAATCACTTTAACAGCTTCTTCTATCCCAAAAAAACCATTGACACTGCATGTTCCTGGTTTTTTTAGATCTTTGTAGTGCTCCCAATAATACTTTGTTTCTTTTAACCAATGATCTCCAAGCTCTTCATAACTTGAGATATGATCCATTCTTTTATCATCTGCGAGAACCGCTATTACCTTATCATCGACCTCTCCACCATCATCAAATTTCATCACCCCAATAATCCTTGCTTCCACAATAGATCCGGGTATCAATGGCTCAGTAACCCCAACAATTTCTACATCAAGTGGATCTCCATCTTCATCCCATGTCCTTGGAATACATCCATAAGCAAAAGGATACGCAAGTGATGAATAACCTACCCTATCAAGTTTAAGATGGCCCGTTTCTGTAATTAATTCATATTTATTTATGGTATTAGAGTTCAATTCAACAATAGTATTTATTATTGTATTTGAGCTATCAGTGAAAGCATTTAGTATGTGCAATAAATTGGGGGTAACCCTGCTTGGGGGCTGATTTAGATTTGCCATCAAGAAATTATTTTTGTTTATCTTACATCCTCACACCTAACCAAATTCTTTAAAAGTAATGTTTCAGCAAAAATCATTTATTTTAGATCTTAAATGATTAATAAAATAGTTTGGCGATAGTTCTTCATTAGTTACAGCTCTTACCAACTCCATACAATTAACTGATCTGCCATATTTATGTATATTATTTTTTAACCAAAAGATGATCTTTTGATATTCACCATTTTCAATTAAGTTGTCAATCAAACCTATATCTCTCTCCATTTGAGAAGATATTTGCGCACTTATAACATGTCCTAACAAATATGAGGGAAAATATCCAAACGCCCCTTCACTCCAATGAACATCTTGAAGACAACCTTCTGAATCATTAGATGGTTTAATTCCTAGGAGTTCATCATATCTTTTATTCCATTCTGTTGGAATATCTTCAGCAGGTAACCCTCTTTCAATTAAATCTATTTCAAGTTCGGTTCTTATTAATATGTGTAAGCCATAAGTCAATTCATCCGCTTCAACCCTATTTAATCCTGCTTCCAAATGATTAATAGATTTCCATAGTTCTAAATAATTATTAAGAGGACATCCAGCCGAAACAAATTTTTTAAAAAATCTTTTTGAAAAAGATTTGGATTTAACTATTCTATTTTCCCAAAATAAAGATTGACTTTCATGAATACCCATAGAGGTTGCTTGACCTAAAGGCCAAGCAAACCATTGATGACTTTGAGATGGCAAACCCTGCTCATAAATAGAATGCCCCCACTCATGCGCAGTTGCTAAAAAACTTGATAATGGTTCACCTTCAACAATTCTTGTAGTGATCCTAAAATCATTCGGCCCTAATGTAATCGAGAAAGGATGGGGAGATTGTCCAACAACAACGAGATCTCTATCTCTTCCAAATTCGTCAAGTAATTTAGAACATAAATTTTTTTGAGATTCTGGACTTAAATCCCAATGATTTTTTTTGGACTTGTTAATTTTTCTAATCAAGCCTGGGATGGTTTCTTTCAAAGGTTGAAAAATTTTATTCAACCATTTCAAATTTAATTCAGGCTCAAAGGGTTGGGCTAATGTCTCCCAAGATGAACATTGAATAGATATTTGTTTTGCCTCTTCAATCCGCAATTTAACTAATTCTTCAAAGAAAGGAAGAAAAATTTTAAAATCTGATTTTTCCTTAGCTTCTTGCCAGCTTTCATACCCTTTAGATTTTGCCTTTGCTAGAGACTCAACTAATTTAGGATCTAAATTTCTTTCTCTATTAAATTCCTTTAATAAAAGACTAATGTTTCTTTCTTTATCTTTTATGAAAAGTTGATTATCGGAATTTCGTTCAATATCTACTAGTTCATTTTTAGCAGATTGTATTAAATTAGAAAATTCCTCGGAAGAATTTCTTTCATGCAATACTTTTGCAATATAAGTAAGTTGTTCAGACCTCCAAGAAGCACCTCTCTTTGGCATTCCAGTATTCTGATCCCAATAAAGTGTATTTTGGATTGAACCTAATATTTGTGTTTCTTTAAGGTAAGCACCCAGCTTATTCCAATGAGTTTCAGCCAAAGATTTAAATGGAAATTAAATTTATCTTAAGATAAAAATTTTAATGTCTGCAGTAAAACATTCATCTTTATCCATAATAGGATATTGATTAATTAAGTTTTAACTTATATGGAACAAATATTTTCAAAATTAAAATTCATAACCCATGGGGAGGGTTTTATTGATATCACTTATGATTTAAATTTATGTGTTGAAAAAAATAATTTTCATTCCGGAATTTTAAATTTAACTTCACTTCATACAAGTTGCAGTTTAACTATTAATGAAAACGCAGATCCAAATGTACTGAGGGACCTAAAAAAGTATATGCAATCGATAGTTCCCTATGATTCATACTTAACCTTATCTAAAAAAAGAGAAGAAATATCCTATAAACATTATCAAGAAGGAGCTGACGATATGCCAGCACATATTAAAACATCTCTAACAAACACTTGTTTATCTTTGAGTTTTCAAAACGGGAAAATTATGCTTGGCACATGGCAAGCAGTTTATTTATGGGAACATCGATTTGATCAAAAAGAAAGAATCATAAATGTACATATAGTTGGTGAGAAAAAGTAAGCTATTTATAATGTAATCAGTCAGATTTCTTATTTAATGGAACCCTACATTTTGCAAGATGAAGAATTGAATGAATTAATTGTCAAAATCCCTGGCTGGGAAATTAAATCTAAACAAATCCAAAGAGAATTTAACTTCACTAATTTTATTGAAGCCTTTGCTTTTATGACTAAGGTTGCTTTAATCTGTGAAAAATATAATCATCATCCTAACTGGGAAAATGTTTATGCAAAAGTAATAATTAAATTAAATACACATGATCTAGGAGGTATTACGAATCTGGATCAAACATTAGCTTCGGAAATCAACAAAATTTTCGATCAATAAAAAAATAAACTCGTTTTCAACTACTCAAAATGTCTAAAAATTTATTGCCAGTTACTATTATTAGTGGATTTTTAGGTTCTGGCAAAACAACACTTCTGAATCATATTTTAAAAAATCAAGTTGGTATTAAAACAGCTGTTTTAGTGAACGAATTTGGAGAGATCGGAATAGATAATGACTTAATAATAGAAGGCTCAGAAGATATGATCGAATTAAATAATGGATGTATATGTTGCTCTATCAATGGCGAATTATTAAATACCGTATCCAAAGTTTTAGAAAGAGCTGAAAAATTAGACTATTTGATTGTTGAAACAACTGGATTAGCAGATCCATTGCCAGTAGCCATGACTTTTGCGGCTGGTGATCTTCGAGAAAAAGTAAGATTAGATTCGATAATCACTGTCATTGATGGAGAAAATTTTGATTTTGAAATTAATAATACAAGTGTCGCTTATTCTCAAATTTTATACGGAGATATCCTTCTTCTAAATAAATCTGATTTAGTAAATGAAAAACAATTAAAGAAAATAGAGGAGTTTATAAATAAAATAAAAAAAGAACCAAGGATTTTGAGATCAACTAATAGTGAAGTTGCATTACATACAATAATGAGCGTGGGTCTATTTGAGACGGATA
>QCEN01000010.1 GCA_003280575.1 Prochlorococcus sp. AG-355-P07
TGAGAGTATAAACACAAATTTAGAGTTCCTATGATGATCGAAGTATAAAATCCTAATACTAACACAACTCAGAAGCAGCAGCAGCAACAGCATCAATCAATTTATAGAAATACAGATAAACAAGGGGTATGGGTAGCTTGTCTAGACAACAATCCTATAGGCTCTATCGCATGTATAAAATATAATTCCTCGTATGGTTTTATAGGTTTATTTATCGTTAAAAAAGAATTCCGAAATAATGGATATGGAGTGAGATTATGGAAACATGCCCTCGAATATTTAAAAAATGTTGATTGTATTGGCCTTGAGGCTGCCCCAGATAGATTGAATGATTACGCAAAGTGGGGGTTTAGAAAATCTTCAATTACAAATCGATGGAAATTGAATGGGTTTCAAAATTTGCCATTGAGAAATTTCTATAAAGATCAATTTCATTCTTTTAAAGTTGTCCCGGGTAATCAAATTGCCTCTGAAGCAGTCTTAATTTATGATGATCAAAGAGAACCCAGTCCCAGACCACATTTTCTAAATGACTGGTTGAAAAATGCTCATGGTAATGTCAGCGCAATTGTCGATAATAATGGGATGTGCCATGGATTTGGCAGGATAAGACCTTGTGTGTTGGAGGATAATGAACAAGGCTGGAGAATAGGACCTCTTTTAGCGGATACTCCACCACTTGCTGAATTATTAATAAGAGAGTTAGTGGGTGATTTAAACTTTCAAATCTTATTGGATTGCTCTAATCTGAATCCTTATGCAAATTATCTTTTATCAAGTTTGGGATTTGAGGAAATATCAAAAACTTACAGAATGTACAAAGGCAACCAACCTCCCTGCCCAATGAATCAAGTATACGGACTTGCCTGCTTGGAGCTGGGGTGAGTCCCTTTGAAGCGTGCATTTTGTCTTTTGTTTTTGTACTACTGAATGAAGTTTGTTTGATTATCCATAAGCTTAACTTTTAGAAGGTTTCAAAATCTTTTCTACAATATCCGCGTTGATTATAGTGATCTCTCCATTATCAATATTGGCAACTTGAAACAAGGTCCATGAATTTGGATTTCTAGCTCCTCCAATACAGTCGATAACTTGACCGACCCAATAATTTATATTCTTTTCCTTAGTATTTTCGTAATTTTCTTTTTTAATTACGACATAATCACCAGGTCTAACGAAAAGAAACTCAGGAGTTGCCGAGTTCAAAATAAGCATCTAATAGTATATACGTACTATAGTAAATTATTAGTTTTGTTGCCGAGATTTGAATTATTTAGCAAACTAGGGGTAATGCAAAAATAAAATGGAATCAACTGAAATTGCAATATTTTCGACATTATTGGGGCTAATTTTAGCCTTAACTGACGCTTATATAGAAAGAAATATTCCTGGATAATATTTCAAAATTATTTCTTAAATTAAATAAGATTTAAGTTGATCTAATATATCGGCACGGTTGGAAACTAACTTTGTAAAAACTAAATATATCAACCCTCCCATTGCAAGTCTTCCGTTAATTTTCTCTAATTGCTTTAGTTTTCTCAAGAGGTTTATTACGCGGTTAAACAAAATTTAGTGGGTATGGAAAATAAAAAAGTATTGATTACTTCAAAATTAGAAAAATTATTTATATATTTATAGAAAAATTATTCCAAACACGAAATAAGTTTAAAGCCAAGCCTCTTTCATCTCTAAATAAAGCCTCTCGCTCTCAGCAGAATTAATTTTGCTGTCTGAATAAGATTGTTGCTGTTGCTGCTGCTGCTGCTGAGTTGAGTTAGTATTAGGATTTTCTACTTCGTTCATCATAGGAACTCTAAATTTGTGTTTATTCTCTCATGTTAAGAGCTTTTTTTGTCAACTTAAATTCTTAAATTTTATTTAAATTTTTTTACGCTTTTAATTTTCCTATTATGAGTGAATTTATTTCGCTACCGTAGTTTTGGCGTATAGAAATTTAACTTCCCAATATACAATTCCTAGAAAGATAGCACTTGCAATAATAATTTCAGAAATGGCTAACATTTTATTTGTCGATACTAATTTAATTTTGGTATCAATTTACACAGAATGCAATAGGTACTAATTACATTTAAGATTTTAAAAAAAATTACTTAACAAAATAAGGCGTTGAAATAATATAAAATTTTAAGTTAGATACTTATTAATTTCGTGGGGAATTTTATAAACTCAATAATTCTTATACCTTTAATACCTTTAGTTACTAATTTATTTATTTTAATTTTATTGATAAGTTTTAACAGAACACTTAACAGGTTAACAAAACCAGTTACTGCACTTGTTGCATTATCTTTATTAAGTTCTGCTTTAATAAGCTTATTTGACTATTTTAAGAAAATAGAAAAAGAATTAGTTTTATCTGAATTCCTTGGATTTTTTAAAGAAACAAATTTAGTTGTACACCTAAATTTATTAAATGAAAAAATTATAATTTTTTTCTTATTAATAATGGTATTAATAATTGGATTATCTTTTTATAAATTACCAAGAAAAAAAGGTTATGTCTCATTGATGATTAGCCTAGGATTAATATCTTCCTCAGTGATTATCTCAATATTGCTAATAGATTTTTCAGCACTAATCTAAACTGTAGTAAGCATTGACAAAGCTTCGTTAAGTTCTTGAACATGATTTAATTCATCTTGGGCAATTTCTTTTATTTTTTGATCATTTGGATTATCTTTTAAATATTTGGAATAAGTTTCAAATGCATGTTCTTCAATTTTTATGTTGACATCATAAGCATTAGCTGGGGAAAAGAAATAATAAAAAACCATGATCCAGTAATAGACAAGTACAAGGTGTCTTGCAAAAAATCTATCAATCCAAAACCTATCTCCTCCTCTTTTCTCCATTTCTTTAAGGTGTTCAGTTTCGTTAATAGCTTGATAAAAATGTTCTTTCATTAAAATCATTGTTTTTTCATTTTTAATACCTAGTGATTCTTTAAAATGAAGTACTGAAAGAAATGCAAAATAAGGTGATCTGGCTATTACTTCTAAAACCCAAAATCTTTGTAAAGATCTACCAGAGTATATGAAGTCTAAAAAGTTAACAGTAATATTTAAAATCAAAGAATTTAATTTCTTCATGGATTTCGTTTTATTTAAGTATAATTACTCAATCGTTTAAGGGCCATAATATAATTAAGTAATTAACCAAAAATTAATATTTATAGCCCAAATATTGTTAATTCCATTGAAATATTTTTTTTTCATGCATTAATTGGATAGATAAAAATTTTATATGACAACTACCGAAAAAATTGCAAATGCCAAAAAGAGGATTGATGAATTAGAGAGACTTATAAAATATTGGAATGATTCAGATAATGATGAGGGAAAAATATTAAATTTTAAAATGAACATTGACAAGAAAGTTGCTTAGATTGTGTAGATTAAGGCTGATAAATTTTATCTACTTAAAGCGATTTAATATCTTTGATGTTTCGAATATTGTTTAATTTATAAATAGAGCAATTAAACCTATTCTCAAAAACGGTAAGAAAGAAATAATCTAAAAGAAAAATCTATATGAAAACCTTTTCAAAAAAATATTTTGTTCCGATTAAATTTATACCATGGCTTTTTTGGGTATTTATATCTTTTGTGAGTATATATTTGTTTAAGATATCATGGGTAAGTTGAATAATTTTGCTAGCTTCTCCTTAGCCAACCAGGAGCACCACCAAACCAATCCGATATATCATCTTCGTTTGGGTTGAAATGATTTTCTTTATCTAGTCCATCTATCCCAAATGATTGTAAAAGGTTATCAATTCCCCCATCATTTTTTGTGCCATTTCTTCTAAAGCTGTTAGCTTTTTTCAGCCAAAGAGAAATAGTCGAATTATGGTGTGCAAATTTCTCAACATATATCCTTTCCTCTAATGTAATTGATTTATCTTGAGCAATCCTTTTAATAATTCCTTGGATCTTAAGTCTTTTTTGATAACTAAGAAGCATTGTTGATCAATCTATTAACCTTTTTATAGGAAGGATTATTAAAAATATCTTGTCAATGTTAATTTCAACAAATTCACTACTTTATAAGGTTTTTAGCAAGAAAAGTTTTAAGACACTAAAAAAAGGGATTAATAAGTTATGAATGATACGTAGATTCATTTATTAAACTTATAAATCCTACAAATTAGATAAAAAAAATCAATCCACTCTCAAAGACATTTAAAACTAAGATGGGCGGACCGAACTGTTGCGCAATAGTAATATTGTACTATTATTAGTACAGATGTATTATAAAGATATGAGAGTGATTTCATCTTCTCCTTATGCTCCTTTTAATTCAAAAGAGTGGAATTCTGTAATAAGCAAAAATGCAAAGTTTGAAAATACTCCAATAAAAATTCAAAAAAAATTTTATAGAACTTTTACTCTAAAAAAGATTGAAAAGGATGGACTTTTGCAAGAAAAAAATAAATTGCACCAACAAATGCAACTTGTATTCGGATAGAAAAATTTCAACTAACAATCTTTTTATTGAATATTATTTTACGAGATCCAATTTTTTGTTAGATTAGTAGATATACAATAAGGAATTAATTTGGCTGTAGATCGAGAACTTTTGAAAGAAGTTACCCAAGAACTTTGGAATACTGTAAAAAAACTAAGACCTGAAATTGATCGGCAAACTCGACTTCAATTAGTTTTGAAGGCCTTATTAACTATTGGAGATTTGCCAGATCAAATGCAGGCTGCCATGGTTGTAGGTGTTTGCGCAGAAATGGATAAGAGTGATGTTGATAATGTTGAAGATAATTCGCAAACTAAAGATTCAAGCGGAGTTGATACTTCTACTGGCAGAAAAGTAGTTAGAAGAAGTTCAGCTAAATAACTTTAAAACGATCATCCTTTAATTTTTTTTGATTCCTTTTTATTAAGTCGATTGAAAAGGTAATATGAAATTACAAGCAAGAGAGGAACAAATATTGAATGTAAAGTCATCATTAATTCTGTTTGGCCCATTCCTATAAGATTTGACTCGCTTGGAAGTTGTTCTGACCAAGTGCCAACTAAATGCCAGGCTTGAGGAAATGATAAGAAAAACATATAAGAGCTATAAGTTAAATTTATGTTCAGATAAAGATTATCATTATTGAAGGTTTTTGCTTTCTTTATTCTTATTTCTTAACTAAGTATTTATTGGGTTATAAAATGTACTTTATTCATAAATTTATTTTCTTAAGAAGAATTTTAAATTCTTTTTTACCAATAATTTTCTCAGCTGCGTAAGCACCACTTGCTGAAACAGCAGGAATTCCAATACCTGGAAACGTACTTGCACCGCAAGAAAATAAATTTTTCACTGGAGTTTTGCAGCCAGGGAAAAGACCTTTTGCTGCAGATAATGCAGGGCCGTAACTACCGCAATGAGTATTGGTGAAATTTTTATGAGTGATTGGGGTTCCTAGCATCTTTAAATCAATCCTTGCATCTATGTCTGGGATGAATTTTCGCACTGCATTTAGGAATATTGAACATCGTTCCTCTTTTAAATTTTTATATGCTAATTCCTTTGGATTTAGGTTTTCCCAAATTTCCCAAGGTTCATTTGCTGGAGTATATCCATGAAGAACATGTTTCCCTTTAGGGGCCATATTTTTATCTAAAACAGATGGGATTGAAAATACAGCTATATTTCTTTCTGCGGTTATACCTTTTTCCCACTCATCAACATGTATCGCATGTATTGGCAAATCTTCAAGACCGTCAGAATCAAAACCTAGATGTATATGAAGGAAAGAATCACATTTATTAGGATTCAAAACTTTTGTATTCCATTTTTTTGAAATTTCATTTGGAATTAACTTCTTTAAATTCCAAACATCAGTATTCGTGACAACAGATTCACAACTATAACTAGATCCATTATTAAGAGTTACACCTGTCGCTAAATTTTTATTGAAGTTTATTGTCTTTACTCTCGAAGAAAGAATTAATTCTCCTCCATTTTTTTTAAATCCATTAATTAAGGCTTTTACGATAGATTCACTACCTCCTTTAGGGTATTCAAGATATGCATTAGGTTCAAACCATTCGTTAAATAAAGTAGCCATTGCAGCTGTATTTGTATCATGCATTGACATACCACTTATCAAAAAGCTCAATAAATCAACCCAATTTCTTAGAAAAGGATCCTTTAGATGAATATTTACTAAATTCCCAAAGCCCTTATTAATTTTTGGTATTTGCTTGATATTAGGTAAAAATTTTGAAGTTAAATTTATTAGATCTAAGAAATTTATTGATTCGGGTGAAAATGAGAGTAAAGGTATTTCATTTATCATTTGGCTAAGAGGTTTTATTCCAGAAATAAATGATTCCCATTCTTTAACAGATTTCACACCTCTTAAAGTTTTTATTTGTTGTTTAAAAGGTTCTTCCCCTACATCAAGATAAAAATTGCCTTCTGGAACAATTACTTGCCAACCTTTGTATTGAAATAGCTCAACTTCTTCATCTAGTAATTTAAGAATTTGACCTAAGGGATTAGTTGTCGGCCATTTACCTATTCCGCTCCACAATGAAGGGCCTGATTCGAAAGTATAACCCTTTTTTTTGAAACTGTGAGCTACACCTCCAGGTTGGGAGTGTGCTTCGCAAATAAGAACTTTTTTACCTGATAATGCTAAAAGTGAACCACAACATAATCCTCCTATTCCGCTACCAACAATTACAACATCATAGTTTTGCATTAAATATTATTTTACTCTTCTTGTTAAACAAGTTAGATTTACACAAATGTATTAGTTGAAGTTGTAATACTTAGAACAACAGCGAGGAAAAATATGTAAGGGACTACTTTTAAAGGTATGTATCCTTGGTTTTTAGAGATAAAATCCATTAAATTAGTTACTTTATGTAAATATATTAACGAGATCTTGTTCCTTATGTGTGCCAAAAAAATATTTTTTTGGAAATATATTGAAACAAAGAAATATTTTTGGAGTGATTTTTTAACTAAGAGCATTTTTTGTGAAGATATCTTAGTATTTGGTTCTTAGATTAAGATCTATTATGAAACACTTTCCTGATATTAATGAAATAAAACTATTAGAAAAAAAATCCCAAAAAAATGGTAGCGGAATTATATATGAGGAATTATTAGGAATATGGAAGTTTAAATATGTATGGGGAAAGGAGTCAGATGAAATCAAAAATATACCCAGTTCGATTCTCCAAGTATTGTCGGCAGGACTCGAATTGAAAAGTAAAAATAAAGAAGATCAAATAAATTATGAAATAAAAAATTCAATTAATTTCGGATTATTAAATATTATTTTTATAGGCAGCGCAGAATTAAAAGGGATGAGACCTTTATTGACTTTCTATTTTGAAAAATTGAAAATAAGTATTAGTAGTTTTCCTATATTTAATCAGGAATTAAAAAAACCAGATGATAAAAAAATGCCTTTTTTCTCACTTATAGGAATTAGCACTAAAGATAATTGGTTATGTGCTCGAGGCAGGGGCGGAGGGCTTGCAATATGGGTTAAGTCTTAATTTAGTGATATTCTCCTGGATGATCTACCTTTCTTACGGTAACTTTTTCAACTTTTTGTCCATTAAATCTTAAGAGATCATCTCCTGAAAAGTCATAACCTAAGCGTTGACCTATTAGGGCTACATCATCTGCTGTAGAGGATGTCGTAACCTGCTTTTTTAATTCTTCATCAGATTGCATCTTAATTAAAAATTTTCTTATTTCAGAAAAACTCATTACTATAATTTGATTGATTGATGTTAAAGGAATTTATAAAATCTTTTTCTTAACAAGAACAAGATAAATAGATAATCATTATACTATTTTTATGACTTACTTATTCCTCTATATAGTTGGCATAATTTTAATATGGTGGACATATCGTGTCGGTTGGCTTGAGGCGCTCAAAACAGTAATTAAAGTTATAGTTCCCTCAGCGCTTATTATTTTATTTAACATAAAAGCCGGAAGATTACTTTTTAAAAGTCCTGTAGTCGGTTTATTAAGCGCTTTGCCTACCTCTATTTTTATTTTTAGAGGTTCATTGCCTTTAGTTAGTTATATAAATAACTGGATTGAAAATAAACTAAATAAGTATGATGATTCGGAAGTTATAGATACTGATTCTGTGCCTTTAGATGATTAATTTAATCAAATCCAAGAAATAATTCTTTGTGTACAACAAGAACATCAAATAAAGTTGTGCCATGAATAGGACTTAATGGGATTTTGTCTATATTAAATGCTTCTGCGCAAATTAAATGAGCATCCCATTTTGTATTGTGATCACTTATTTCAATTGACCAATCAATTACTTTTTTGAAATGATCTGGCATCTCCGAACCAATTTTTCTGCAAATTTGACATAGAACTGACAAAAGAGGAGGTTTTGATGGCCTTTTTAAATCTTTAATAAGACTAGGTTGTGTAAATATACTTGTATAACGGATGTAGTCTATCAATTCATATTCTTCTTTAGTAAGAGCTGCTTTATCTAATGCTCTTTCAAATTCGTCTATGGGGGTTATAGGCCTATCCAAGATATTATTTTTTGCTGTTTTCTGAATCTATTTTTTCTTGATTAATTTCATTGGTTTGATTGCTTTCTATAGATTTAGGAGATTCATCTTTATCTTCTTCGTTCATAACTTGGTCGATTTCATTTTGAAATTCATTCGACGCTTTTTTAAGACTTTTCAAAGTTTTACCAAGCTGTTTTCCTAATTCTGGAAGCTTTTTTGGACCAAAAATTAAAAGAGCTAAGATAAGTATTACAGTAACTTCAGGCAAACCTACGCCAAAAATATTCATAACTGATAACTATTTAATTAATTAGGAAATCTACTATTAAATATAGTCAAATCATGTGAAAATTTCATTCTCGGAAAAGCTTTTTTAATATTAAAAAATTTTGAAAAATATTATTGTTATTAATACTCCTTTAAAGAAAACTAACCAAAGTAATTGATAATCACTCAATTTTGATTTTTTTTGGTACCAATTTATGAGAGTTTTATGTTTATCTATTAATTTTCTCACCGAGATTATTTATTACTATCACTTATTTTATCTTAATTTCTTTTATTATTGTCCTATAGAAATCCAAGATTCTTCTCAAAATAGATTATTCTATTAAATTTAAATCTTTTCTTAATTAATTTTTTAATAAATTATTGAAACTATTCGCTTAATATTTACTATTTAAAAAAAATGAAGTACTTATTTGTTGTTTTTTACCTTTTTTTTCTAATTTATCCAGCTGAAGCTGTTACTACAAAAATGTTTAAAGTATTGGATACGTGTGCAAGATATCGACTCGGTGAGATTAATGCTAATGAGGCTATAGAAAAACTAAAATTAAAATTAACGAATTCTTCCACTAGTCAGCAAAAGGACCTAGTAAAAAAATATTGCTCAGTATTTACTCCAAATGAAAAAATTGAATTTTAATCTTAGCTATACATATTTAATTATTCTTTTTTGAATAATCTTTAGCTTTTTTTCGTATTTCTTTAACTTTCTTAAAATTATTTGTTTTTAAATTAAAAATAACTCCTAAAAAAAGAAGAAGAAATAAAAAAATATAAATTATTAATTCCATATTATTGAATTTACAAGTCCACCCTAGTTTATTTCAATAATTTTTTAGTATCTTTTAAAACAAAAAAACTGACTTTAATATTAGCTATTTACTTTGATGGCCACAATAAAAACACATTAACCTCTAATATGGAACTTTATAAGAACTGTTGTGCAGATTGGAGATAAAATTCCAGAATTTTCTTTACTGGATCAAAATGGAGTTAAAAGATCAAATAATGGATTAAAAAGTCCCCTTGTTTTGTTTTTTTATCCAAAAGATGATACGCCTGGTTGCACTATAGAAGTTTGTGGATTTAGAGATAAATATGACTTATTTAAAGTATTAGGTGCGCAAGTTTGGGGAGTAAGTAATGGAAGTACCTCAAGTCATTTGGCATTTGCTAATAAAAATAAATTACAATATCCACTACTTTGCGACACAAATGACTCTCTTAGGAAAACTTTTAAAGTTCCTAAAGTATTAGGTTTTATGGATGGTAGGGTAACTTACGTTATTGATCGCAAAGGGACAGTTAGGCATATTTTTAGAGATTTATTGAATGGTCCTGAACACATTAAAGAGGCTATTAGAGTACTTAAGGAAATTCAAAATCAATAAATTTTTATTCAAAGAATTTTAGATTAATAACTTTTGTTTTATTATGGTTTCAGCTTTTTTTAATATATGAAGAAAATGGGAATGCAAGCTGTTGATCTTGCTATTCAAAATGGAGTGGATCTTGACGGTACTCCAATCCCTCAAAAAATGCTAGATCTATACAATAGGATTATGGATGAGGAGAATAAAAGACAACGGAGTGGTGTTAAAAAATCCATGAGAAATAGATGCGTAAAAACGGGTTCTAAGCATTTTGATAAAGAAACATTGAATCAATTATTAATAGACTCGGGATGGGAAGGTCTTAAAGAAAAGGAAATTCTATTTTTTTATAACTAAAAAAAATTTTAGATTATCTTAAAAATTATATATGGGAATTTTTTACTTAAATTAAAAAACTTAGAACTAATAAAATATTTTTTAGATCTAATTTTTTAAATTATTTAAACCATCCTTTTTTGGTAGTGGAAATTATTTTCTCTTTTTCAGCTTTTGTTTTATTACTTGCTTTTTTGAAAGCCAAGTTGGCTTCTATAACTGTAACTATTGATATGAAAAAAAGACCAGAAATTCCAATAATTTGTTCATTTTGAGAAGGCTCTGAATCACCTTGTAAAAAAATACCTAAAGCGAACCAAGCAGTACTAGCAGTGAGGGTAAAAAAATAGGGTTTCCATCTTCTTTGATATAAGTAACCCGATCCTAAACCAGGAAGAAAATTTAAAAAAGATGCAACCCACCCTTTTGAAGATGCAAGTATTTCGTCTCTTGAGGGATAAGACATTTATATTAGGTATTAATTAAATGCGAATTTATATAAGCAAAGGATATTGCTGCACAGATTACCCAACTAAAAGGTAAAAACATTCTTATTTTTTCTTTATTATTGTTCATTTTTTAATTATGGAAAATATTTTTAAAATCTGTGGATTAATAGATAACTTAAAACTATAAGAATTAAAAAAGACGGTTTTTAACCGTCTTTGAAAAAAGTAATTTCTCTAAAAATAAATTATTTATCTTTTGAGGCTGAGAGTACTTTAAGTTCTTTTTTTACTTCTTTTTCTCTCTCTTCAAGATGTTTTAGTTGAGCTTTAAAAGCATCTTCAAGTCTTACTTTTTGTGTCGTAATTTCATCAAGCTCTTCTTGATGTTGGTTTTTCTTTAACTCCTTCATTTCACTATCGGAAATAACATATACAGGGCGATATGAAGGTGTTTCAAAAAGAAGATCAAACATTGAATACATAAGTGACCTTTGAATTAGTACAAATTAAATATCTGATAATTCTTTGAAATATGAAAGGATAAATACCGAAGATATTGATACGGCAAATACACCGAATTTCGGTTTACCTAACTTAACCGCCCAGTATTTACCGATCGAATTTTAAGGTATGTTTTAAAGTATTAAGGACATGATTCTAAAGATCTAAATCAAAAAGAACTAAAAATGGATTTAAAAATTACTAAAACATTAGTAATCCCATCCAACGAAATTAAGTGGCGATTTTCCAGATCCTCCGGTCCTGGAGGACAAAATGTAAATAAAATTGAAAGCAGAGTAGAGATTATTTTTAATTTAGAAGATTCCAAAGTATTAAATGATTACCAGAAAGAAATTCTTAAGAGAAACTTGAAAAATAAATTAGTGAATAATAGCTTACGTTTAGCGGTTCAAGAACACAGAAATCAATTATTAAATAGGCAGCTAGCTTTAATGAAATTTAGTTCAATAATAAAAAATGCTTTAAATAAACCTTTTAAATTAAGAAAATATACACAACCCACTAAAGCATCACAAAAGAAAAGAGTTGAGGTTAAGAAAAAACGTGGCGAATTGAAAAAAAGTAGACAAAAAGAAAAAACATATCAAATATGAATAAACTAAATAAATATTTCCATCGCAAATTGTAAGGAAAGCATATTATTAATTTAATTTCATTTTGGTTTATTGAATACAACTAATGATTTCTGGTTAATTGACTCCAATTTTGTAGGGGTGATGCGTTTCTACAAAGATAGAGATAATTCTGATAAATCTATTGATTATATGTTTATTGAAGAAGGAATTATTATGGGAATTCATGGAGAAAATCCTCCATTAATGAAAACTAGAAAAAAAATTGTTATTGAAGAAGCAAGATTATTATGGCAAAAATTGTTAAATGAAGGTTGGCAAAAAACTAATAAAAAATGGTGAGGAACTTCTACAAAAATTTTTTTTAATTTAAGAAAGTAAATGAACCTTTAGGGTATAGCTTGGAAATTTTTTCCTGTTGCCAATATTTCTTTTTTTTGACGTCGTTTTCATATCTTCTCAACATCATTAGATAGTTTGTAACTCCAAAAATTATTAAAAACACAATAAATCTTATTCCTGCATCAAAGTTCATATGAATATTAAGCTTTATTTTAATCTGACAATTACTAATCAAAAATCAATCGGTATTTATATCTAATTAATACTTCTATTAAAAATCTTTTTTGATTGTACGGTATAAAAAATACATAATAAAAGTAATATTAAAATTGCACTAAAGCTTCCGATTGGGTTTGGAATATTTTGTGTAAAAGGCCCTGCTAAAAAAGAAGGTGTATTTTCTTTGAATTCTATTAATCCGTTATTTAATAAAAACCAAATACCCACTAGTCCTCCATGAATTCCTATGCAATTCCATAAAGAACCTTTATCTCTAATTTTTACTAATGATAGAAATATCCCAAGTAAAATAAATCCCAAACGTAATCCTACTATGTTCCAAAAGATCTCATTTGATATATTATGAACCAAGCTAAAAATTATAGCTTGTAAAGCTATTGATATTTTTGTGCCATATTCAAATTTTAATTCTTCTAGTAACCAGCCTCTAAAAATTATTTCCTCTGCGAATCCAACACCTAATCCCAGAAGAATAGAATTTAATAATATTATTGGCGAGAATTCACCTATCCAAGAAATATAATTTTTTTGCAATAGTGGTACCAGAATTAGAATTATTAAAACTAAAGCAAATAAAATACCTTGTGAAAAATTGAAAAAGTTTTTCAAGAATTTTTCTTTTGTTATCCCAAGAAGTATCCAAGCACTTGATTTGTTATGTTTGATATAAAACCAATATGGGAGTAAAAAGATAAAAAGTAAGAAAGTAATAATAGTACCAATTAATGATAAATTATCTTTTTCAAAATTAAACAATAAAAGTGGCTGAGATAAAGCCCAGCCAATGCCATAAAGAATAGGAATAAAAAATATAGTGGATAAAAATCTTGGTCTTAAAAGAAAAAAACTTCTAATTAGTATCATTAAATTTTTCATTTTACGTTGAATATTAATTAACCCCAGCCTTTGCCTTTTATTATTCTAACTACTTGTTCAAAAAGTTTTAGCTTTTTCTTTTTACTATAATTTATGTTTTTTGAAAGATTAGATAAATCTTTATAAAATTGCCGAGTTATTTTATCTTCTCTATCACTAGGCCATAGTAAGCCTGAGCCCTCTTCATATTCTTCTTTATATCTTTCTTTATTCAAATTTTTTTTATATCGTAATAATTTAAATTTTACTTATTGCAAATGCTTAAAAGTGATGTTTATTAAATTTGTGTATTTATTTAAAATTTATGCTGATTAATCTTTCAACTTTAGTTTTTACATTATTATCTCCATTGCTTATTTTTGCAGTAATAGTATCGGTTTACTTATTTCATTAGGAAGTATTTACAAATAAACTTTATTAAGTTAAGGGTGTATTATGCCTACTTTTTCTAATGCAAATGATAAAACTGCAATTACAGCCATTAGTGTTAAGATCTTGTTCTTTTTGATGAAATCCATAATGCATATTAATAATCTTTTTATTAAATTCTTATATAAAATAAATTATTATAATCATTATAACAATTACAATGAAACCCATTTATTTAGGAGATTTAGTTCCCTCAATAGCTTCTTATAAAAAGATAATTGAAAAATATGATAAAGGTATAAAAGAAGGGGAATTTTATGAAGAACCCATTGGAGGAGATTTTAATTACCCTGATTGGTAAATATGCTTACTACAAAAATAACTTTTGCCTTGGCAGATTGGATTAGAGAGTGGCGTAAGTGCCGGGATAAGAATCCTTCTATTTATGAGTGTGTAAAATTTGTTCAGTGGAAATTAGAAGATTATAAACTTTCTGATAGTGATAAAAGAATAATTGAATCTATTTTGCTTTATGAATCTGAATAAATAAGGGATTATAGACTTTAATTTTTATATTTATCTATAAAAAACAAAGGATCATTAAAATCCTCTTACAAATTAAGAAAAAAGTAAATCAGCATATTTACGGATTTACTGAAAATATAAAAAGGAGTAATTTATAAATGTTGAGTTCGGAGGCAATCTAAATGATTGATAGTCCGCCTGAAATTTAGCAAATTCCAAAATATAGGAAGCGTATTCCTGAGAATGGGATTATTCGAAAATTAAAGTTCAATCAATTAGTCTGATAAGACTTCGCTTTATAATTACTAGCGACAATAGGGACTGAAATTATCGAGAGAAATCCCCGAATTCACGTATTCTAGGTTTATGAGTAAATAGACTTTAAAATATGTAATTTTATATCCTGAAAGAAGGAAATCAAATATTAAAAAGGACTGTACAAGCAGTCCTTTTTTTGTTTGACAAATTTCTTCTAAATTAGACTTCTTTTTGGATAATATGGATTAATAAAGTGATTAAAAATATTTCAAAATGAAAGATCAAGTCTTGTTTCCAAAAATTGCAGTACGTGAAAAGGGTTTTTTACAAGTAAGTGATATTCATACTATTTATTGGGAAAGATCTGGTAATCCAAATGGCAAAAAAATTCTTGTTATTCATGGAGGTCCAGGAGGAGGAAGTCAACCAAGATATAGAAGATACTTTGACCCAGATAAATTCGATATTATTCAATTTGACCAAAGAGGTTGCGGTTCTTCAACTCCCTTCTCCGAATTAAAAGAAAATACGACCAATCATTTAGTTGATGATATTGAGAAATTAAGGATTCTTTTAAAAATAGATACTTGGCATTTGTTTGGTGGATCTTGGGGCTCAACACTTTCACTTATATATGCGATTAAAAATCCCTCAAGAGTTATCAGCTTAACTTTGCGAGGAATATTTTTATGTAGAAAGTTTGAATTATTGTGGTTCTATCAATATGGTGCAAGTGAGATATTCCCAGATGAATTTGAAGAATATATTTCTGTAATACCAAAAGAAGAAAGAAATGATTTAATAAGTTCTTTTTATAAATATCTAACATCATCAGATGCAAATCTTAGATCAAAAGCAGCAGCAGCTTGGACAAAATGGGAACTCTCTACAAGTCATTTAATAAATAAAAAATTTGATTTTGATAAGTCTGAAGTTAATTCTTTTTCTGATGCCTTTGCAAGGATCGAATGTCATTATTTTATTAATAATATTTTCTTAGAAGATGATTTTATTTTGAAAAATATAAAAACAATAGAATCGATTCCAACAAAAATAATTCAAGGTAGGTATGACGTTGTTTGTCCTGTTAGAAGCGCTTGGGATCTAAATAAGAAATTAAAGAATTCTGAATTAATTATTGTTAATGATGCTGGTCATTCAATGAGTGAAAAGGGCATTACTAAAGAATTAATAAAAGCTGTAAAAGGAATTCAAAATCTCTAAAAGAGAGAATATTCCTTTAAAAATTAAAGGCCATTATCTTCAATATTTTGTGCAATACTCCTAAGAAGTTCGACGATATCAGAATCTTCGCATTGAGTATCTTCTTTGAGCAAAATGCACTCGTCTCTAATACTTACATTAGTACTCCACCATATACCAGAACTATTGGTATCGTCCCATTGAAATCTTTCAGACATGATTAATAAAATCTAATAAATACATTAAAGCTTGCATTAGTTCATCGTGGAATTATTTATTTAATTTCAAAATTTAAAAACTTTCCTAGACGCTAAAAGGAATCTGGAAATTTCTGACAATAAAATTTAGAAATCTAATTTCAGTTCGTATTGTTTTTCCTTTTCCTTAGAAACATTTTTTTTATTATTTATGTTTTTTCTAGGCCTTTTTCTAGAGCCATGCTTTAAATAAATTTCTTTTGAGATATCCCAATATCCATCCTTTTTAGTGATTTCCTGAATTTTCTTCTTTGCAGTTTTAGTGCTAATTGGAATGTCAATTATTGGTCTTATGTAATTAATTTGTTCATATTCTTCTTGATTAAATCTAGATAGTAGCCATGGTTCATGAATGAAATTAAGTGATATATCTTTTAATTCTGGTATCCATTTTTTTATAAATTTACCTTGAGGATCATGATCTTTTCCCTGCTTAATAGGATTATAAATTCTATTCGTATTTATAGACGTAGTTCCAGATTGCATTTGGCATTGGTTCCAATGTATTCCAGGCTCATAATCTACAAATTTATTTGCTAATTCAGAACCTGAATCTTGCCATGGTAACCATAAATTATAGCTAGCAAAAGACATTAACATCGCTCGCATCCTGAAGTTAATCCATCCATTGAAATTTAATGAACGCATACATGCATCTATAAAAGGAAAGCCCGTATTACCTGAACTCCATGAATAAAGTAATTCATTATTTTTTTCTCTAATATTTTTAAAAAAAGGATGGTATTCCCTAAACTCTAGTTCTGGCTCACTTTCAAGTTTCTGAATAAAATGACAATGCCAAGTTAATCTGCTTTTTAACATCGTAGAATTATTGTTTTTTGATATATTTGCCTTTTTAAAAATTTCTTTTAATGAAATGCATCCCCAACAAATATATGGGGATAGTCTTGTACAACTATCAAATGATTTTTCTGGGCTAGATATATCTTTTGAATAAGAATCTAATTTATTACTAAAGAAGTATTGCATTCTCTCTAAACCTTTCTTTCTTCCGCCTTGCATTCTTCCTGGACACTTTTCATTTTTAAAGGAAAAAATCTCGTCTGAGGGTATTTCTCCAATATTAAAGTTAATAGGATTAATTCTTAATGGAGCTTTAAGTAAGTTTTTTTCGGAATTTTTTTGCCACTTTTTAGACCAATTATTCCTATCTAAATTTCCTCTAAAAACTGAAAATTGTAGAAATTCCTTCCAAATAATATTTTTGCTTAAAGCCCATTCTCTTACTTTTTGATCTCTTATATAAGTAAGCCAATCTCCGGTTTCTTGATGGCTATATATACCTTTGATTTTAAATTTTGAACTAATTTCATTAAATATATTAATAACATTCCCAGTCCTAATAATTAATGGTTGTCCAATCTCAGCAAGTGCATTTCTTAAATCTATTAAACTTTCTTTGCAAAATTGCCATTGTCTATCTGAATGAGTATTTTGTCTCCAAATATCTAACTCAATAATATAAATAGGTAAAATATCATTGTCTTTTATAGACTCACAGAGAGCTTCGTTATCAAAAACTCTTAAATCTTTCTTAAACCATAAGATATTTATTTCTTTCATAATTTTTTCTTTTAATCCTAGAAAAATAAGATTAAGTTTGTAGTTAAAAAATATAAAAAATTTTAGAATAACTAAAAATCAAAAAGATGAAAATAACAAAAAAACTTTGGGAGGATAATTATGAGATTGCTTTACTAAGTTTAAATACAAAATTTGTTCAAGGGTTAAAGAATGGAAGCCTCCCTAAAAAAATATTTCAAGAGTATTTAGCTCAAGATTATTTCTTTTTAGAGACTTTTGCTAAGGCATATGGTCTTGCAGTTTCTAAATCAAAAGATAAGTACTCAATAAGGAAGTTGAGTGAACTTTTAATGGGGGTTTCAGAGGAGTTAATACTTCATGAAACTTATGCAAAAGAATGGGATATTGATTTGTCTAATAACTATATAAAAAAAGCTACAAAAAATTATACAGATTTCCTTGATGATACTTCCAAGAGACTTAGCTCCGTTGAAATAATGTTTGCAATGACTCCATGTATGCGACTTTATTCTTGGATAGGAAAAAGTTTGTATAAGGAGGATTTTGACATTAAATATAAAGAATGGATAATTACTTACTCTAATGAAAGCTTTGATAATTTAGCAAATTCACTAGAAAATCTTATTGAGACCAATAACGAAACATATGATATTAATCAAGCAAAATATTTATACAAAACAGCAATGGAATTAGAGTTGGATTTTTTTAATGCATATTCAGACTTCTAATTTTAATTAGAATTTATTTATAGTACTTTCAAAGACGAATTTATAAATTATGTATTCAAAAATTGCACTTTCAATAGGGGGTAGTGACTCCGGGGGTGGAGCAGGTATACAGGCTGATTTGAGAACTTTTATGGCCCTTAAAGTACATGGATGTTCTGTTATTACATGTATCACTGCACAAAATAGTTTAGAGGTTAGATGCGTTGAACCAGTAGAGAAGAATACTTTATTAAGTCAGTTAGATACTTTATTTGCTGATTTTGGTATTGATGCATTAAAAACTGGAATGTTATTAAATGAAAGGATAATTAATGATACTGCTTCAAAATTAAATACTTATACAATAACCAAAATTATTGACCCAGTAATGGTTACAAGAACTGGTTCTAAATTACTTGAAGATTCTGCGATTAATGCTTATAAAAAACTTTTATTGCCAATTGCAGATTTGGTAACTCCAAATATTTATGAAGCAAATCTACTTTCTGGTTTAGAAATAAGGAGTGAAGAAGACATCGAAAATTCCGCAAGAAATATTATTGATCTTGGAGCTAAAGCGGTACTTATAAAAGGTGGAGGTTTAACAGATATGAAAGGGAAGGATTTTTTTCTTGACATTAATGGTAGAAAAGATTGGCTCTTTAATAATTTTATAAATACAGAAAATACCCATGGTAGCGGCTGCACTTTAAGTGCTGCTATTTGTGGTTACAAGGCTCTAGGTTTTGATCTGATTGATTCGATACAAAAAGCGAAATTATTTGTTGAGAAATCTTTAGAAAATTCTTATAAAATAGGATCTGGCCCTGGTCCCTTAGGTCATTATTAATTATTTATAGAAGTGGAGTTAGAACCACCATTTTCTATAGGGCTTTTTTAAAAATAAGATTTCTTCAGTCTCCCATCCTCCCTCTAACCACTCAAGATGCTCAAGTAGTAAAGACTCACTTTCCCTTTTGCTTAATTGCCCAATTCTATTAGCAATACCATCGAACCTTACTTTCATCAATTCCTCAATCTTGATGTTATTCATAGGTTTAATAATAAATTTTTTCTACTCTTACTTGCATACATTTTCTTGTCAACGATTTAATTTTATTTGTTTACTAGCAGTTCTTAAATATGTATTAATTACAACTTTTTAAAATAGATAGTAATTAAGACTTATTCACATAGATTTAATTTAAGACTAATTTATAAAAAAATACTTTAACTATGAATAAAGAAGAAACAGCAAAGCAAAAAACTATTTTAAATGTAGGCTATTGTGAAACGACCTCTGAATGGCTCAATAGAATCATTACTGAACTGGCAGATGAAAATAAAAATTTTGTAGATTTGTCAGTTATTTGTGCTTAATTTTTTAGAAAATATATTTTATTTTGATTTATTTTCAGTTACCTTTTAAGTATAAGAGAAATTTAAAATATATTTTTGTGATGTGAATCCTAATAAAAAAAACATAGAAATAATTAAACAATTAAATTTATCTCCTCATCCTGAGGATGGATGGTTTAGAGAGATAGTAAGGAGTGAGAATTCTCTAATAAGGGAAGATGGCCAAAGTAGAAATTTTATCACGGGAATTTATTATCTTTTGGAGAGAGATGCAAAAAGTGCTTGGCACAGAGTAAAAAATGCTGATGAAATTTGGATTTATTTAAGGGGCGATCCTCTAAATTTATGGTGCCTAGATGATGATAATAAGTTAATAAGAAATTTAATTTTAGATTCCAATAATCCAGTAGAAATGATCCCATCTGGATATTGGCAAGCTGCAAAAAGTACAGGCGAATTTACTTTGGTAAGTTGTTGTGTTGGTCCTGGATTTGATTTTAAGGATTTTGAATTGCTAAGAAATACAAATCATACGTCTAGATTAGATAAAGCAACTAATGATCTTATGTGAGATTTTTTCGTTTATATTTTTGAAATTATCCTTTAGATTTATAAGACTACTTAATCAATCTATAATTTAATGAATCAAAATCCTGTCAAAACAATTGGTATTAATGATGAACCAAGAAAAGATTCACACATAGTATATGTAAATCAGGCTGATGGATTAAAAGACATCCTTAATAAGGAATTTGATGAATGGTCGAATTTTGATAGTTGGGAAAGTATTTCTGTTCAGCAATGGATTTTTTCTAGGGCTTTGGAGGTTTTCAGAGGTAAGAAAATTGATATTAAATGTGATTGTTGTGAACATAATGATTTAATCCCAAATGATTTTGCGAGCATTAAAAAGGAAAAATGCTTTGGTAAAAAAAGTGCATATATGATCGAAAAAATTGTAGATGAAATTGTATTAGCTAAGGCAAGAAGAGAAAGTGATGGAACATATTCTGCGTAAGATTCATAAATATTTGTGGAGTGAAAAATTTTTTACTTACCAGTGAAAATTATCAGAAGAACCAATCGTTAAATTTCTAGTGGACATCTTATGGAACTTAAAGTGTACCGAATCACTGAACTCCTTTTCATCTGAGTAATTCACGAGATCCACTGGGTCGATGTTTTCATCGAACCATGCATCATATTCAATATGGTTAGGTTCAGCAAAAAAACTCATAACCAATTAATAGCCATTGAAAAATTTACAAACGGTACATGCGATACCAAATAAAGATTTTTTTTCGCGAATTCATATTGAAAAAAGCTTAAAAATCTAAATTTAAAGATAATTTGAATGCTTTTTAAATTATGGTTTTTAAATTGAAATTACATTCTTAATTTTTATTTATGGCTTACTATCACGTTCATGGACTAATTCCAGATGGAATTTCTCAGTCCGAAGGTTATAAAATGTTCGAGCAGTATATCGCTTCCGGTGCACCTATGGATAATTTTGATGGATTTGAATTGGTAAGTAGATTCCATGCTCCTGAAACTGGAGAGGTTTTTGTTACTTTCAAGGCTGATAATCACTTAGCAATATCTCAACATTTTGGAGTGTGGAGAGCTAAATTTGGTCTAGATTGGAATATCACTGCTGTTTTAAATGATGATGAGGTTATTCAAAGAAACAAAAAAGTTGCTGATGCTGTTGCCACAATGGGATAATTAAACTGATTGACAGTCGATCTACAATAAGGAGCAACTAGCTCCTTTTTTTATGTCTCTTGAAACTACTGTTTTCACATTCAAAATTAGTGTCCCTTTTGAAGAATGGGCTGCGGTTTATGACAGCGAAGAAAATATAAAAATGAATAAAGAGCGTGGAATTATTTGCTTATACAAAGGTGTAAAGAAAGATGATCCAACAAGTGTAATTCTTATTGAGCAGGGTGAAGAAGGTAAATCAATAGCTATGTTTGCAGATCCAGCAGTGAAACCATTAATTGAGAGTGCAGGTCATATTTACGACTCAACGGTTATATCCAGTTATTTTTAAGTGAAGAGCTTAATTCTTACTGCAATATTATTTTTATTTCCTTTTTACGCTCAAGCTGGCTTTCCAGAAGGTGAGAATGGTTATGATCTGAAAAAAATCGAAGAATCTTTTAGATTACCCTGTGATGAAATTGGAAATGATGACTGTATCGCAAGAGCATTGGGAATTGGTGCCTGTACATGGGTATTTGGAATAAACAAGGATAAAGAGCCTGCAGAAGCTTTAAAAATTGCAGATAGTGTTTTAATTGCTCTTCTTAAAGGAAATAATCTTGATTTAAAATCAATGCTTGAAAAAGATGGATTAATTAAAAATGATATTAAAAAAGAAGCCACTTATAGAATTAACTTCTGTAGAGAAGAGACAAAAAAAGCTATTCCAAAATTAATCAAGAAATTGCCTGAGGGTGTCGTATTGGATGAAGAGAGAATTGAGGATTTAACCAGAGTTTTTCCTCTGCAATATTTAAGTATGTTTGAGCAATTTAGCAAATCTAAAAAGTGAAATTTTTACTACTGACTCCTATATTCAAACGTTTTAAAAAGAGTACTTTTTTCTCATCACTTAATCAGAATTCTTGTCCTGTTTATGATGCTGAAGAGATAAAAAAAAAAGAACAACAAAAAGCTATTAAAAAGTTATACCCATAAAAAAAAAGGGCGTTAGCTTCGCCCCAATCAAAAAGCGGGATAATCCCCATCACCCAGCTTTTTTAAAATCCTAGCACTATATATGGTGTTTGTAAGTAATAAAAATTTACTATTGATGGAGTTGTTTGTATCTAATTAATTTGTCATGATAGAAATCCCCATCACTCAGGCTCGCAAGAGTCTTTTTTTTATGTCTATTTTTGGATCAGATACTCCATTTATGCTTCTTGCAAAACTTAAAGTAAAGGAAGGTAAGGTTGCAGAATACTTAGAAATTGCGGATAAGACAGATAAAGCTGTTGAAGCTGAGGAACAAGGAATGCTCCATCATACTTTTGATCAAGATCCTGATGACCCTCTTCGTTTCGTATGGTCAGAAGTTTATAAAAATGATGATGCTTTACTAGCTCATTTAGCTAATCCAGCTTTAGGTGTTTATCTTGAGGCTCATGCAGAATTAGGAACTGATCTTTCTGTTGAATTTTACGGAACTGTGGGAGATAAAGTTATTGAAGCCATGAACGCAACAGGAGTTCCATATAAGATCTATAAAACAAAATTAGGATATAGCAGAGTTTAAGGATAAGATTATTAACTAATTAGTTCGACTAAATTATTAATAAGAATCTGAGTGCAAGCGGTAACCATAGGCATAGAAGCAGCATTAGTAAAAGAGTAATAGCATGGATATTTGGAATGTAATGCTCTTTTAAAATTTGTGTTTTCATAATTTATCTTGCCTTCTTAAGTTTGATTTCTCTTCTGATAAGCAATGCTATAACTACAACACACATGTTCATTAGAAATAGGTCTAATGGCATTTTTAAAAAAAGTCTCTAATTAATTAATAGCAAGATTATTGATTTATGGATCAGTAAATGAATTAAATTGAGATTCTATCCAGCATTAATACATCTTGAGCTTGAATTGTATCTCTCTTATCTTCATTTTCGGAATCTTTATAAGATTCAATCTCAGCTTGAATTTTTCTCTTATAAACTCCCTTAATATAGTCAATTTCTCTTCTTTCTTTATTAAGTATTGAAAATGGTGATCTTTTTAAGTTCATAATAATCTCCTGAAAATAAGTTTTGATTAGCTCCAGTTTTTATCAGATTCAACAAAGCTATCCAATGTTTGTTGATTTTTTGTTTCTTCTTCAAGAAGCTCTTCCTC
This sequence comes from Prochlorococcus sp. AG-355-P07, assembly GCA_003280575.1. Taxonomy (GTDB): domain Bacteria; phylum Cyanobacteriota; class Cyanobacteriia; order PCC-6307; family Cyanobiaceae; genus Prochlorococcus_A. The sequence continues at coordinate 23,671 of QCEN01000010.1, forward strand.
TGATCTTTCTTCAAAATCAGATTTATAATCTTCTTTTACTTTGGATTTGGTAGGCATTTGCTCATGACGACTACAACTATGTTCTAACTAGTCGGAAAGGTCACCCGACTTATAAATAGGTACGGTTTGAGGTACTCCTATATACGGATAAAGGATCAACAATTGAATTTGAATATGGTTAAAATGTTAAACATTTGGATCAATATTTCCCAAATAAGATTCATCATCATTGTCAGACCAATAAGCATCAGTCTCAGATCGATTTAAAAAAAATATTTAGATTCATTTTCATATTTCTTCGGCAATCTTCCAATTAAAATTTATCCCTTTTTTTATTGGGTCTTTTTTCATGTCTTTCATCTCTTTTCTTATTTTGTTGTAGTATGCCAACTCTTCTGAATCATTAGAACCAAGACCAAAATTCATGATTGCCTCAATATATATATTCTGTGCATCCTGTATGACGATAATGGCATTTCTTAAAACGATGTTTTTAAACCATAAAACATATAAAAGTTATTTAAGACAAATTAGTTTTATTAGGCTATACCCTGGTTGAGACCAGAACTCAGGAACTCTCCCTTACCAAGAGAAGAAAATTATTTTAATAAGAAATAATTATGCTCTAATTCGTTTTTAATTAGTGCTCTTAAAATTATTTTTTCAAATACTTATTAACTCAGTTATAGAGATACTTCTTGTTCATGCCCTCGTCGGGACTTGAACCCGAGACCTCTCCCTTACCAAGGGAGTGCTCTACCGCTGAGCTACAAGGGCAATTTTAAAGTGGGCCGGGTTGGATTTGAACCAACGTAGGCAGAGCCAGCGGATTTACAGTCCGCCCCCTTTAACCACTCGGGCACCGACCCCCACTATTTGAACTTATCAGTTAATGGACACTTTGTGTGAAAATGTTTTGGTTTTTTTGTTTCTTTCTAGATAGCATTTGTAAAGAAAAGACTTTATTGATGATGAATATCTTATTGATAAATGGACCGAATCTAAATCTTTTGGGAACTAGAGAACCTGAAATATATGGAAATAAAACACTGAGTGATATCGAACAAGACTTAACAAAAGCTGCAGAGAATAAAAAAATTATTCTTGAATGTTTTCAAAGTAATCATGAAGGTGAAATAGTTGATAAAATTCATGATTCTGTTAATAATATCCAAGGCATTCTTATAAACGCTGGTGCTTTTACTCATACATCTATTTCCATTCGTGATGCTTTAATTGGCTCAAAAATTCCATTTGTAGAGTTACATATTTCAAATATTTTTAGTAGAGAAGAATTTCGTAAAGAATCTTTTCTTACAGATAAAGCAATAGGAATAATCAGTGGCTTCGGCATATCAAGTTATTCCTTAGCTCTTGAAGGAATAATTGGATATTTAAGTACTGAAAATTAAATGCTAGTAGATTTTAAGAGGCCTTCTTCTCATATTAAATATTTATCTTCATTAACCTCAGATGAGTGGATCAAACTAGCATTATCAAATCCAATAGATATTCTTATTGACCATGCTCATTGCGAAAGAAAAGCTGCAGGAGTAGCTATTCAATTGATGTTCAGATATCCATCAGAACCAAATCTGGCAGAAGTTCTAAGTCCAATTGCGAGAGAGGAATTAGAACATTTTGAAAAAATACTTTATTTTTTAAAGGATCTTGGATATTCTCTTGAGTCCTTAAAACCCCCTCCATATGGTGCTGAATTGTCCAAGAATATAAGGAAGGAAGAGCCCAATAGAATGCTTGATAGTTTCTTAATCTCAGGACTGATTGAAGCAAGAAGTCATGAAAGATTAGGCTTACTTGCTCTGAATTCTGAAAAAGAATCTTTTAGAATTCTTTATGAGTCGTTGCTTGAGAGTGAGGCAAGACATTTTGGAGTTTATTGGAAACTAGCGCAAAGTAAATTCTCTAAAAATCAAACTTTAGTAAGGTTACAGGAATTATCCAAAATTGAGTCCGATATCCTTACTGAGACTTGCATTATGCCAAGGGTCCATAGCTAGAAATAAGAAAATAAAGAATGTTAATAAAAGAATTTTTAACTGTTATTAAAGGCTATAAAAGTGATGCTGCATCATTGACCATCGTTGGAGTTGGGCCAGGTGATCCAGCACTTTTAACGATTGCTGCTGTAGATGCAATCAAAAAGGCGAAAGTTATAGTTTTCCCTATATCAGACGACAATAAAAAGAGTTTTGCTGCGGAAATAGTAAAGAAATATACCAAATTTAAAAAAACTGTACCTATCATCTTCCCAATGGCTAGAAAGGATTTTGATCCCGACGAAATATGGTCTAATGCTGTAGAAAAAATTATAAGATTTATACAAAATGGTGAATCAGTTGTTTTACTTTGTCTTGGCGATACTTCATTATTTGCTAGTTCTTCGAACATTTTGAGGATAATAAAGCTTAATTATCCCGAAATTATTACTAAAACCATACCTGGAATTTCTTCTGTGTCTGCAACGGCAGCTTTTCATGATTTTGATTTAGTTAAAAAAGGGGAGACCTTGATCATCAAAGAATGTCCTTCTTCAAAATCAGAATTAACATACCTAATTAATAATAGTAAGGGAAATAAAACGGTATTGGCCATTATGAAAGTTGGAAAAAGATGGAATTTAGTCAGGGATATTTTAAAAAAAGAGGATATCATCGATATATCACTAATAGCTGTAAATGTTGGGATGCCTGATCAAATAATTCAATATGCATCGCAATATAAAAAGGACTTTATGCCTTATTTTTCTTTGATTTTGATAAGATTTAATTAATGCAAAAAAAAGAAAAATTCGTCGAGAATCAATTTAGATGGCCAATATGTAAGAAGCTATTATTGCTTATTCTTGAAGATAGGGTTAGTGATTTTTTTGTTTGCGAATTGGTTTGGGAAAGACTTTTTTATACTAGAGAAACAACCCACAATAATTGGGTTTCTAGCGCATTAACTCCATCTTATTGGTCAGAAAAATTTGAAAAAGCTCCTCAAATTATTTCAGAGCGACCAGCCTCAGTACATTTGACTCGATCAATTCCAAAAGACTATAAACAGGGATTGAAAAATTTTCTTAATTTTAAAGGTTATAAAATTAATGAACTCTATCCAAGAAGAACTAGAAGAGCAACGGCAGTAAATTGGTTGATTTATTGGGCGATTGAAAATGATTGTTTTTCAAAAGATAATGGATTAATACCAAGTCCTAGTTCACCACCTGTTAATCCAGTTAAGGGACATTTTGGAGATCCAGAAATCAAATAAATATTTTTTGGTAAGGTAAATGATTCTATTATCTATTAAAGGTATAGTTGTAATAGACAACATTTTCTTTGGAGAGAAGAATTGATTCTTCCAACAATAGCAATAATCGGGAGACCAAATGTTGGTAAATCTACCTTAGTAAATCGTCTTTGCGAAAGTAATGATGCAATAGTTTTTGATAAGCCTGGTGTTACGAGAGATAGAACTTATCAAAATGCTTCATGGGGTGGTAAGAATTTCCAAATAGTTGACACTGGAGGGTTAGTTTTTGATGATGATAGTGAATTCTTACCAGAGATACGAACGCAAGTTTTTTTGGCTCTAGAAGAGGCTTCAATCGCTTTACTTGTGGTAGATGGGAATCAAGGAGTAACTGATGGCGATTTATCTATAGCAAAATGGTTAAGGAACTCAAGCTGTAAGACAATAGTTGCTGTTAATAAATGTGAATCTACTACTCTGGGAATCTCTTTAGCTTCTGAGTTCTGGAAATTAGGATTGGGCGAACCTTACCCTGTTTCTGCTATTCATGGTTCAGGTACAGGCGATCTTTTAGATCTAGTAATTGAAGAACTACCCGAGAATAATATTCAGGATGAGGAAGAAAAAATAATGATGTCGATTATTGGCAGGCCAAATGTTGGTAAATCTAGTTTGTTAAATTCAATCTCAGGAGAAAAAAGAGCAATAGTTAGTGATATTAGTGGGACTACAACTGATTCAATTGATATGCTTATAAAAAAAGGTGATATCCAATGGAAAATTGTTGATACTGCTGGGATTAGAAGAAAGAAGAATGTTAAATATGGTACTGAATTCTTTGGTATTAATAGAGCTTTTAAATCTATTGATAGAAGTGATGTGTGTGTTTTAGTTATAGATGCTATAGATGGAGTAACTGATCAAGACCAGAAGTTGGCAGGGAGAATAGAGGAACAAGGCAGAGCTTGTATAATTGTTGTAAATAAATGGGACCTTGTTGAAAAAGATAGTTCAACAATTTATGAAGTAGAAAAAGAACTTAGATCTAAACTTTATTTTTTACATTGGTCAAAAATGATTTTTATATCTGCCCTAACGGGGAAAAGAGTTGAGAATATTTTTGAGCATGCTCTTAATGCCGTAAATCAACATAGAAGAAGAGTTACAACATCGGTTGTTAATGAAGTGCTAAAAGAGTCTATTAGTTGGAAAAGTCCTCCAACGAAAAGAAGCGGCAAGCAAGGTAGGCTTTATTACGGTACTCAAGTAAAGAATAAACCTCCTACTTTTACTCTTTTTGTAAACGACCCTAAATTATTTGGAATAACTTACAGAAGATATATTGAAAAACAAATTAGATTAAATTTAGGGTTTGAAGGCACACCTCTCATTTTATTGTGGAGGGGTAAACAGCAAAGAGCATTAAGTAAAGAAGTTGAAAGGGAAAATATTGAGTTAATTCAAAAAGATTAATGAATATACTCACCAAATTTTCTGTTGGTCAATACGTTTATGGCAATAGAAGTTGGCTAAGGATTATAGATAGTAGATTAAAAATAATCATGGTCATGATATTTCTTATAACTCCAATATGGGCAGGCCCTATATGGAGATTGAGTTTAGTTGGTTGTTTAATATTAGTTACTTTTATAAGTTTATTGCCATCTAGAGTATGGTGGCGATCATTATTTTTTCTTTCATGTTTATCACTATTAATTGGATGTATATCAATACTTGCCTCCTCTGATATTCAATCTCTTGATAGCTACTTAAGAAATCCCAACGAGATGCAAGTAGTACTTGAAAGCCATAAAGAGTGGAATATTTTGCAAATTCCTTCGCAGAAGATATGGTTTTTTAATTTTGGTCCCTATAACTTATCAAGAAAAGCCTTTGAACTAGGAATAAAAACTTCCACTTTGATATTTACTGTTATTCATAGTGTGAATTTGATGCTTTTAACCACATTGCAGGAAGACATTGTATGGGGATTAAGTTGGTTTATGTATCCATTAAGAAAGACTGGATTGCCAATAAGTAAGTGGCTTTTTCAGTTGTTAATTGCATTACGTTTTATTCCTCTTGTTCAGGAAGAATTTCAAAATATCATTAAATCAGTCTCGGTTAGATCAATAAATTTTCGAAATTTAGGATTAAAGAAATCCTTTAATGTTTTATTAATTTTAGTGGAAAGGTTATTTCAAAATATATTTCTGAGAATTGATCATGGAGCAGAATCATTACTCTCAAAGAAAAAAATCATCATAAAAACCAACAGATTTAGAACTATTTATCCTTCAAAATCTCTCAATGTAATTGTTAATACATTATCGATTTGTTTTATTTGCATAGCAATTTTTCTTAGAAAACAGTATGGTGCATTATAAATAACATAATATTTTAGGTTTGAGTTCTGAGCGTTATTTAAACCATCCAACTTTTGGCATGTTGTACCAAGTTTCTCCTGGAAATGATGGGAGGGATATTTATGCGACTTTATACGCTCAAAAAATGTTTTTTTTGGTAGAAGTCAGGCAGAGAGAAGTTTTTTTTGAAGTTATACCTTATCTTGATGCCCGAAATCAGGCCGAATTGAATCTTCAAAGAGCTAGACGAAAAGCATCTGAAGATCTTCCGAAATGGGAGAATTTATTCACACAAACTTTCTTGTAAAAGGTGAACCTTTCAAATTATTTAAAAATAAAAAATCAAATCCCATCAAATGTAAATATACTTGCTGTAAGTAAAGGATTTAAAAGTCAAGAAATCAAGACTATTCAAAATATAGGTCAGAATGATTTTGGTGAAAGTAAGTTTCAAGAGGCTTTCGAGAAGCAACTGATATTAAAAGATCTTAAACAAATAAAATGGCACTTTATTGGACGAATACAAAGTAATAAAATAAGAAAGATTGTTCAAAATTTTAAATACATCCACTCCGTAGATTCAATTGAGAAGTTGCAAAAAATTTCTAGTATTTCATATGAAGAGAAGAAAAATCCATTTATAATGTTGCAGGTTAAGTTAAGTGATGACCCTTCTAAAGGGGGTTTTAAGCCTGAACTTTTAATATCGAAGTGGAGAGAAATTCAAGAATTGAAAAACATTACATTAAAGGGTTTGATGACTATTAATCCCAGAGGACTTAGCTCCAAGGAAAATTCAGAATTGTTTAAAAAATGTCGTTCTTTAGCTGATAAACTTCAACTTTCAGATTGTTCAATGGGAATGTCAGGAGATTGGGAGGAGGCTATTGATTCTGGATCAACCTGGTTAAGATTAGGCTCATTAATTTTTGGAGATAGATCCTAATTATTTATTTATTTATAAAAATCTCTTCTATAAACTTGCAGTAAAGAACAAGTAACGTTATCTAGGTATAGGTAGTTTATTCATTTAAAAAATGAATCTATTACTTAAGGTTCTTAAACCTTAGTAATTATTTTATGAGGATTTAAAAGGTGTCACTTATTTCTAAATTAAAGGCAGTTGTTGCAGGGGATGAGTATCTCGATGATGATTTTGATGAATTGGATTATCCTTCAGAGGATGAATTAAATGATTTCAAACAAAATCAAAGGAATCCAAATGCTCTTGCTAATTCAAATCCTTTCGAATTTATGAATAATAATAGATCATCTAAAGTTGTTGGAATGCCTGGGATTTCAAATTCATCTTCAGAAGTAAGCTTAATGGAACCTCGAAGTTTTGATGAGATGCCTCAAGCTATTCAAGCATTAAGAGAGAGAAAAACTGTAATTCTTAATTTAACTATGATGGACCCTGATCAGGCTCAAAGGGCGGTTGATTTTATTGCTGGGGGAACATATGCAATTGATGGACATCAAGAGAGAGTGGGTGAAAGTATTTTCCTTTTTGCTCCAAGTTGTGTAAATGTAACTAGTTCTTCATCTGAAGAAGCTTCTCCTTCAAATGTGCCTTCTAACAACAGTCCACAATATAATTTTGAAAATAACACTGCTCCCGAACCTGCATGGGTTAATTCTAAATTAAGTGCTTATTCATGATTAATCTGTGACTGACAAAATTGCGATTATTGGGTTTGGAAATATTGCAAAAGCTATAATAACTCCTCTATTAGACAAAAATTTAATTCAGCCAGAGAATGTTTATTGTGTTGTAAATTCTGAAAAAAGTTTAGAAAATATAAAAAAAAATTATAAATATAATATAAATGCCTTTAAATCAAGTTCTAAAGATTCAAAAATAATTTGGGATTGCCAAGTTAAACTTCTCTCGGTAAAACCTCAGCATCTTAAAGATATAAGTGCGGCCGATAAAATATCAAATAAGGACAATTTGTTAGTTTCAATTCTTGCTGGCGTTTCAATAAATAGACTTACTCAAAAATTTCCTAACCATAAATGTGTGAGAGTTGTTACAAATATTCCAATAATAGTTGGAAAAGGTTTAACAGGAATTGCTTGGGGCGAAAATCTTACAAACGATCAGAAACAATTTACAAAAAAATTATTTGAAAATACAAGTAAGATTTACGAATTTACTGAAGATTACCTCGATATATTTTTAGCTTTGACATCATCAGGTCCTGCAATTATTGCTTTAATTATAGAAGCATTAAGTGATGGAGGGTTAAGCGGGGGATTACCAAAAATAATTTCAGAGGAACTTGTCATGGAAATGATACTAGGGACTATTTGTTTAATAAAAGAAAATAAACTTACAACTTCTGAGCTTAAAAATTTAGTAACATCTCCAGGGGGAACAACTATTTCTGCTTTAAGGTTATTAGAAAAAAAGAGTGTAAGGTCAGCATTAATTGAATCAATAGTTTCAGCTAGTAATCGAAGTAAAGAGTTTCGTTAGCTTTTAAAATTATCTTTTAAATTCATATAAACTTTTTCAAGTGAATTTATATTTTTAGTAATTGTGTATCTCTCAATTATACGTTCTCTAGCTTTTTCCCCAAGATCTTTTGTGAATGAAGGATGATCAACAAGAATTGGAATTATAGTTTTCAATTGTGCGGCCACGTTATCAGTTGAAATTACTATTCCTGCTCCGTTATCTAAAACTTCACCGTCAGCTCCGGCATCTGTAGCTACACAAGCAGTACCAGCAGACATTGCTTCTAAAAGTGATAATGATAAACCTTCTACTAAGCTTGGTAAGAAAAATACTTCTGCTATTTGCATTATTGCTACCCTAGTTTCTAAATCTAATTCGGCACCCCACCAAATTAATTTCTCATCACCAAGGTTAGAAAAACTATTTTCAAGTGTTGGCTTCATTGGTCCATCTCCAACAATAACTAATTTACAATTTTGAGTTTTTGTTTGGCGCCAAGAACGTATAAGTGCCTCGATATTTTTCTCATTGGCAATCCTACCCATATATAAAAAGATTCTTTCATTTCCAAGTTTGTTTTTTACCTGATCATATTTTTTATTTTTTTCACAAAAAGGTTTCCAAATATTCTCATCAACACCGTTTGGAATAATTATTTGCTTTTCTTTGGGTACGCCTAATTTATAAAGAACATTTTTTTGCAGTTCGGAAAAAATGATTATTTTATCGAACTTTGATAAAGAGGGTGCATAAAGTTGATATGTTAACTGTTGAGTGCTTGCAGTTAAATTTCTATTTTTTGCATCAAATGGTGGGTGAAATGTTCCTATGAGTGGAAGATTAATTTCATCACAAATCTCTGGAAGTCTAAAGTCTAACGGAGATAAAGTTAAGCTTGCATGTACTAAATCAGGCTTTAATCTTTCCAATGATAGCCTTAGCTCTTTTTCTGCTCTTGGTGAAGGTATTGTATAAACTTGGGACTTAATTAAATATGGAAGACTTACATCAGGATCATTTGCCAGAAATAATGGCTTTGATGAATTTGAACTAGAAGGATTGTCGAAATGAATGAAACTAATTTTATGACCTCTGGTCTTTAATTTCTCAGTAGTTGAATTACCATAAGTTACATTTCCACAAAAAGGAGATTTCTTACCTAACCAGGCAACGTGAACCACATTGATTGAATTAACTACTTATTAAATTAACAGTCAGAGCACCCAAGACCATAATTTTAAAATTAATTCATAGTTATGAAAATGTTAACTATATATTTCTCTCAACATTTTTAGTGAAGATAAATCTTTTTCTAATTGAGTAGAGATCCAACTTTCAATAATAAATAATATTTTAAGCCATACTTTTTTAGGGCCCAATAACTCTCCATTAGATTTAATTGGTAATTCGGGGAAAAGAAGTCTCTGTAATAGAGCAACTTCAGATGCATTTATTTTTAAATTACTTTGAGGATCTTCCATAGAGGAAAAACCTTCACTTGGCAAATAATAACAACTCCATTCCCAATTTCCTAAAGGCGGAATAATAGGTTCTCCAGTTTTACAGCAATGTTGAATTGGTAAATTTACACCTCCAATGGCTAATAGATGGATTAAAGATTGAATACTCATTGAGAGCATTTTAATATCTTCTTCTTTAGATTCTTCATACAAATAAATCCTATCTAGATGTGCAAGAACACAAGATAAATAGTTTTGTTGCTTATCATTATTGCCTACTAATAAAAAAGTTAATTCAGTTATCGCTTGAGCGGCTGCAAGACATTCAATATTTTTACCTAGACCAGAATAGCTTTTTAAAATTTTAATTTGACGTACAGATTTTAGATTTCTTTTCCCAAAAATTTGCATACTTAAATATGTTAATGGAGTAGCTGCGGCAAGACTACTTTTAGGACGTCTAGCACCAGGTACCGCTAATCGAACAATCCCTTTCTCATCAGTAAGAATAGTTATTAATCTATCATTCTCGCCTAATGGAGAAGCTTTAATACAGAGACCTTCTAGTCTGCACTCACCAGAACCAGACATTTAAATAACCTTTGCTTCTTGAAAAATCTCACAAAAATTTGAAGTTCCAACGCAACTAATTCCATTATCAAACAAGTCAATAACTTGTGTCAGTTTTTTTATACCACCTACAACTTTGATGTGATTTTGGAAGCCTGTTATTTTTGATATTTCCGCTACATCATTTAATGTAATAGGAGGCCCAAATCCGTCCCCGAATTGAAAATTTTTTATTCCTAATTCCAAAGATATTTCTATCGCATTGTAAAAAACTTCTTTTTGTAGTTTTGATTTATTTATGATTATTGAAACTGGTAATCCAGATAATTTCACTTGCTCAATTTCAGCAGCGAAAGTTTCTAAGTTTCTTTTGGATAAATTGATAAAGTTTGGGATATATTCAATTCCTTTTGCACCTTTATCTTTTGCATAATTAACTAATTCTTGAATAAATATTACTGGTAAATCTGCTAAAGGGTAAGAAATGAGTACGTTTATGTTTGCACTGTAATTGTTCAAACGATTTTTAAAATCATCTAAATAATTAAGAGAAGTAGAAATATTCTTGATATTATATTTTTTTATTAAATCGCAATTCGCGCAGAAATCTTCCCAGGTTAAATACGGGTTAATAATAATGGCATGAATTTTTTCGTTTAATTCATATTCAATATTAGGCATTTAAAGTTTATTTGGATTGAATCAGTCCATAACCTCCATGATTCCTTTTGTATACGACTTGAAGTTCATTATTTTTTTTATTTCGAAAAACATAAAAATCATGATCAATTAGATCTAATTGTTTTCTTGCTTCTTCTAATGAAATTGGATTCATTTCAAAGTATTTATTTTTTATAGATGGCTCAGGAAGACTTGCTTCTATTCCTTCTTTAAGTAAAGCTTTATCTAAAAATCTTGATTCTGTATTCTCAATTGAGAAAGACTCTTTATTTTTAAATTTATTATTATGGATTACTTTACTGTTTCTTTCTTTATATTTTCGTAATTTTCTACAAAGTTTATTTGAAACTAAATCAATGCTTGAGTATAGATTTTCAGTTTTTTCTTCGGCTCTAATTACTGTGCCATTTGCAAAAATAGTAACTTCTGCAGTCTGGAAGGAGACTCTTGGATTTTTTTCTATTGAGAGATGTATGTCGGCTTCTTTAACGATATCCTTATAGTGATGTGTTGCTTTTTCTATCTTCGCCTCTGTATATTCTTTTAATGCTCCAGTGAGCTCAAGATTTTTCCCATGGATTAAAATTTTCATAACAAATCTAAAAATATTTACTTACTATCTAAATCTACTTAAATATGGTTAATAGAACAGCAATAATTAAACAACCTGATAATATTTCTTTTTTTAATGATGTTTATAAATTACAAAAAGAATATCAGGAGGCATTGATTTTAGATAACTCTAACCCTGATTTTATTTGGATAGGTGAGCATCAACTCTGTTATACGTTGGGTAGAGGATCAAATTATGATAATTTATTATTTTCTTTGAATGATGATAATCATGATGTTTTTAAGATTGATAGAGGTGGCGAGGTTACTTGTCATATGCCAGGACAATTAGTGACTTACATGGTGTTAGATTTGAAAAATTTTAAAAAAGATTTAAATTGGTATTTAAGAAAAATTGAAGAAACTATTATAAAAATTCTTGGAACTTTTAATATTGATTGTCATTCAAGAGAGGGGTTCACTGGTGTTTGGATAGGAAATAAGAAAATTGCTTCAATTGGAATTGGTTGTAAAAGATGGATTACAATAAATGGATTCTCAATCAATATTGACTGCGAATTAGAAAACTTTAATAAAATTGTTCCCTGCGGAATAGAAAATTGTCTTATGGCAAATATGATTGACTATAATAAAAATTTAAATATTCAAGAAGTTAAGAGAATTGTTAAAAAAACCATTCAGGAAGAATTTAATTTTGATTTTGTATCAAAATAGAAATTAAAATTTCAAAATCAATTTAATATGGGTGATTTAGCATACTGGCCTTCGGCTAAAACTATTTCTAAAAAAGATAAATTTGCTAAAAATAGAGATTTTATTAAGAAGCTTAATCATGTAGATCAAATTTGGGAAAAATTGAAATTTAAATGTGGTGATACTTTAGCTGTTTGCGATTTAAGAGGGAAATACAAAGAAAAATTTTCTTATTCTGAGCTGGCTGATTTAATAACTAAAGTCTCTTTTTCTTTTAAAAATTATGGTTTAGTAAAGGGGGATGTAGTTACTGTAATATCAGAAAATTCTCCAAGATGGCTAGTAGTTGATCAAGGCTTAATGCGTTTAGGAGGTATAAATGCAGTTAGAGGTGTTAATTCTCCTTCAGTAGAATTAGACTATATTATTGAGCACTCTAATTCAGTAGGTCTAATAGTTCAATCTAAGGAGATTTGGCTTAAGTTAAACAACAAAGAAGAATTAAAAAAAAGACTGAAATTTATAATTAATTTAGAAGATGAACAATTTGAAAGTTTAACAAGTTGGAATCAATTTATAAGAGCAACAGAAAAAGAAAATTCACAAAATAATAATCTTGAAAAATTTTATCCAAAAATAGAGGATATTGCTACTATTCTTTACACTTCCGGGACAACTGGAAAACCTAAAGGTGTCCCCTTGACTCATGCAAATTTTTTACATCAAATAGTCAATTTAGCCTATATCGCTGATCCAGAACCAGGAACCTCCGTATTAAGCGTGTTGCCTATCTGGCATTCTTATGAGAGGAGTGCTGAATACTTCTTTTTTTCATGTGGTTGTTCTCAATACTATACAATTCCTAAATTTTTGAAAGATGATATTACACAAATAAAACCTGTTGTAATGGCCACTGTACCTAGACTATGGGAGGCAATACATGATGGTTTTTTTCAGGCGTTGAAAAAAATGCCTTCCAAGAAGCAAAAACTTATTAAGTTTTTGATAAGTAATAGTTCAGTTTTTAAAATAAGTCTAAGAAAGATAAGAAATTTAGATATCAATCAAATAACTTTTATATCAAAAATCCCCTTATTAGGTTCTGTTATTAGCCGATATCCTTTACATAAGTTATCGACTATTTTTTTATGGCCGAATATTCTTAGACAACTATGCGGAGAAAAACTGAAATTTCCCATTAACGGCGGAGGTGCATTGCCAGAACATGTGGATCTTTTTTTTGAATCTTTGGGTGTAGATGTTTTGGTGGGATATGGACTCACAGAAACTAGTCCAGTATTAACTTGTAGGAGAAGAGAATTAAATGTTAGAGGATCATCCGGTCAGCCTCTAGCATTTACTGAAATCAAAATTGTAAACGACGATAAAAAAAAGATTCTGAAGTTCAGAGAAGTCGGGAAAATTCTTGTTAAGGGACCACAAGTAATGAGAGGTTATCTTAACAATAAATTAGCTACAAAAGATGTTTTATCCAAGGATGGTTGGTTTGATACAGGTGATTTAGGTTATCTGATACCAAATGGTTCCCTCTTTATAACTGGAAGAGCCAAGGATACAATAGTGCTATCAAGTGGTGAAAATATAGAACCAAATCCTCTAGAGACTGAAATCCTTAGTTTTGAATTTATTAATCAGATTCAACTAGTAGGACAAGATAAGAAATGTTTAACAGCCCTAGTCGTGCCTAATATCGAATTGGTTAAAAACAAGTTTTTGGAAGAAGACCTTTCAAAATTAAACCTGAATAAGAATATTGGTACATTTTTTAAATCACAAATTAATAATTTGCTTAAAAGTCGATTAGGAGCAAGATTAGAAGAACAAATATTAGATTGTTATTTTGTTGATGCCTTCACTCTAGAAAATGGTTTGTTAACACAAACTCTTAAACAAAAAAGAAAAGAAATAGAAAAAAAGTATTCATTACAAATAGAAAATATGTATGAAAACAAATTAAGTAAGAAAATTTGATTTGTTCTATCTATATTGAAAAGGTAATTTAATTTTTTATGGAAACAAAAAACTCAATATCTATAAAGCGCTCAATAGCTATTAAAGCTGTAGTTACACCAATTTGGAAGGAAGATGCTGAAAAAGAATTAAGTAAAGCAATTTCAAATATTGACCAGCAATTATCTCAACTTGAGCAGGAGGGGCAGCAAATAGTTAATAGTATTAGATCCCAATCTGTTAATCCTCTTGATCCAAGGGTTCAAGAACAGGTTAGTCAGGTGCAACAACAAGTCGCTGCAAAAAGAAATGAAATTGAAGAACAAAAAAGAAATCTGCTTCAACAACAGAGTCAAGTTCGCGAATTAAAAATGGATGAAATTGTTGATCAAGGTCAAGTGGATAGTTTTTGTGATGTCACTGTGGGCGATAATCTTATTGAAAAAATGCAAGTATCGATTACTGTTAAAGATGGAGTTATTCAATCTATAGATAATAATTAGAGAAAAGAATGATTATTTTTTATAAAAATAAACTTTAATTGAGAAAAACTTTAATTATAGTCGATCTAAATTATTACTTTCTTAAGTTTTAAGAGTTCCCACCGTGAACATGATTTCGTATAATTAAAACAATAGTTTAAAGGGTTTTTAATCATAATAACTTCAGGAAGTTTGGTAGAAATCCCTTGAAACTTATGCAATAACAATTTTCTTATGTCTCACGAAATATTTATGCCTGCCTTGAGTTCTACTATGACGGAGGGCAAGATTGTGGAATGGTTGAAAAATCCAGGAGATAAAGTTGAAAGAGGTGAATCCGTATTGGTTGTTGAATCTGATAAGGCAGATATGGATGTTGAATCTTTTCAAGATGGATATCTTGCGGCTGTTTTAATGCCAGCCGGCAGCACTGCACCAGTAGGAGAGACTATTGGTCTTATTGTAGAAAATGAGGATGAGGTAGCTTCTGTTCAAGAACAAAATAAAGGAAATCAACCCGCAGTTTCTTCTAGTTCGGATCAACTTGAATTGGTAAGCAATAAGGCTGAAGAAAAACCAGTGGCCCACAGTGAAATTATTGAAAAACAAGAAAAAGTAGTTGTATTAAAGAGTGAAAAGGCAGCCCCATCTTTTAATAGTGAGCAAATTAATGCCGCTACAAGTAATGTTTCTTCTAGGGTGATTGCATCTCCAAGAGCTAAAAAACTTGCCTCTCAAATGGGTGTTGATTTAGCAAAGGTTAATGGATCCGGACCTCACGGGAGGATTCAAGCCGATGATATTTTAAAAGCTAATGGCCAACCCGTCTCTGTACCGTGGATAGGTGAAGGTGGCTCTCCTGTAAGTATTCCTGGTGCAAATTTGGGAATTGAAAGTAAACCAGAAACTGCAGGAAATAGTTTTGGTAATCCCGGAGAAACGGTTCAATTTAATACTCTTCAAAAAGCGGTAAATAAAAATATGGAATCTAGTTTAGATGTTCCATGTTTTAGGGTGGGATACTCCATCAATACAGATAAATTAGATAATTTTTACAAAAAAGTAAAACAGAATGGAGTGACTATGACTGCTTTGCTAGTAAAGGCAGTTGCAAAGACACTAAAGAAACATCCTCAAGTTAACTCAAGTTTTTCAGAAAAAGGAATTTCTTATCCAGAGAATATAAATATTGCTGTTGCTGTCGCAATGGAAGATGGTGGACTAATAACTCCAGTTTTAAAAGAACCATGCAATACTGATTTATTTGAATTGTCTAGGGAATGGAAAGATCTCGTAAAAAGATCAAGATCAAAACAATTAGAACCTGATGAATACTCAACAGGAACCTTCACTTTATCTAATCTTGGTATGTTTGGAGTTGATAGATTTGACGCAATTCTTCCTCCAGGTACCGGTGCTATTTTAGCCATAGCATCATCGAAACCAACCGTTGTTGCTAATAGTGATGGTTCAATATCTGTTAAAAAAATAATGCAAGTAAATCTAACAGCTGATCATAGAGTGATCTATGGAGCTGATGGAGCTTCATTCTTAAAAGACTTGGCTTCCCTAATTGAAAATGAGCCAGAGACTCTCGTCTCCTAAATTTAATTGATTTCTCAAATTAATAATGAAGAAAGAGATTATAAGCTTGAAGCTTATGATTATTTACTTGATCCTTCATTAATTGCAAGTAAACCTTCTTCAATTAGACATGAATCAAGATTGATGATAGTTAGAAACAGTGTTTTAGAAGACAATTGCTTAACTAATAAATTTACCAAGAATCTTTTAGATGAATTTAGAGAAGGCGATCTTGTAGTTGTAAACGATACTAAAGTAATGAAAGCTAGGTTAAAGGTTGAATTAGAAAATGAGACATTAGTCGAATTATTAGTTTTAGAAAGATCCTTTGAATGTGTTTGGTTATGTTTGGCAAAGCCAGCGAAAAAGTTAAAAATAAATAGAAAATTAAAATTAAAATCTCCTTTTGCACAAGATATTAATTTGATAGTTTATGGGGTTGATGAAGAAACTGGAGGGAGATTTATTAAATTTCCGGGAAATATAACTAGTCTCAATTCAATGAATGACCTTCTTGATAAATACGGGGAAATCCCTCTCCCTCCTTATATAAAAAAATCCGAAGAAGAATCTTTTCATGAGAAAAGTTATCAAACTGAGTACGCAACTAATCCGGGGGCAGTTGCTGCACCAACAGCTGGTTTACACTTAAGCAAAAGTCTTATTTCAAATCTAAAAAAAAAAGGAGTAATAATATTACCGATAACTTTGCATGTGGGTTATGGAACATTCAAACCAATTGATCAAGAAGACTTAAGTAACTTAAAACTTCATAAAGAATGGGTAAGTGTTAATGAGGAAGTAGTGGAGGAAATAAAAAGAATAAAGAAAACAGATAGGAGAATAATTGCTATTGGTACAACTAGCGTAAGAGCTCTTGAAAGTTGTTATTCTCACGAAATTAATGACTTTATTCCCATAGCGAAATACGTGGATTTAGTAATTAAGCCAGGTTATAAATTTAAGGTAGTTGATGGATTATTAACTAATTTCCATCTTCCTAGAAGTTCATTATTACTTCTAGTGAGTGCAATGATTGGTAGAGAAAGATTATTAGATTTGTATAAGGTAGCCATAAAAGAAAAATTTAGATTTTTCTCTTATGGCGATGCGATGTATATTTCACCAGATTCAATACTGGAGAAAAAATAGATTTAGGCTTTGACTGGTTCTTGAATGATTCCGCTTGGAACTTCAGTAAACATAATTGATGATAAATACCTTTCTGCTAAATCAGGTAGAACAACAACAATTGTCTTTCCAGCATATTCATCTTGTTCAGCTAATCTAACAGCAGCAGCAGCAGCAGCTCCGCAAGAAATTCCTACTAATAGACCTTCCTCTTTAGCTAATCTAAGAGCCATCTCTATTGATTCGTCATTTGTTACTTGTTCAACCTTGTCAACAATTGATAAGTCAAGGTTCTTAGGAATAAATCCTGCTCCAATTCCTTGAATTTTGTGTGGTCCGGATTTAACCTCTTCTCCGTTCATTGTCTGTGTAATGACAGGACTATGGGATGGTTCTACAGCTACAGAAGTAATATTCTTGCCCTTCTCTTGCTTAATGTATCTTGAGACTCCTGTAATAGTTCCCCCAGTTCCAACCCCTGCAACTAAAACATCAATTTCACCATCGCAATCGTCCCAGATTTCTGGTCCAGTAGTTTTGAAATGAATTTCGGGGTTTGCTGGATTATCAAACTGACCTGGCATGAAATATTGAGAAGGATTACTTTCTGCAATTTCTTTAGCCTTTGCTATTGCTCCAGGCATACCTTTAGATGCTTCTGTTAAAACAATTTCAGCACCTAACACTGCCATTACCCTTCTTCTTTCAATAGACATGGATTCTGGCATTGTAAGAATCAGTTTGTATCCTCTTGCTGAAGCAGTAAAAGCTAGAGCAATTCCTGTATTTCCAGAAGTTGGTTCAACAATAGTTTTGTCTTTTGTAAGCTTCCCACTTTTCTCTGCGTCCCAGATCATGTTTGCGCCAATCCTACATTTGACACTATAAGCGGGGTTTCTTCCTTCAATTTTTGCAAGTACTGTAGCTTTAGCGTTTTTAGTAACTGATTTTAATTTTACTAATGGAGTGTTTCCAATAGCAAAACTGTTGTCCTCATAAATTTTTGCCATTTATATATTTAGAAAATATATACTAATACTAACTATTATTCAGAAAAAGAGTATATAAGTTTCTATACGGTAAATACTAGAAATTTAGAAATTATTTAGTGCTTCAGAAAAGCTTTCCCATAATTGATTTTGGTTTTCTAATCCAACTGATACTCTAATAAGGTGCGAGGGTATACCAAAACTTTCAGCCCAATCCAACTCGTCATAATGAGCTAGTAAAACATAAGGACAAACTAGAGTAAATTTTGTACCTAAACTAGGTCCTTTAGATACTCGAAGAGAATTATAAAAATTTTTAGCTTTATTCAATCCTCCATTTAATTCAAACGATAATAAGCAGCCGTATCCTCCATCAGAAGTTAGTAAAGAATTAAAATTTGGACAATTTTCAGGATGGAAAATATTTTTAATTTCGCTATGGGTCTCTAATCTTTTCTTTAATTCTAAACATGCTTTATTTTGTTCAAAAACTCTTTGATTTACATCTCTACTAACTTTCTCAAGATGAACTGTATCTCCATCGGAAAGTGTTGGAAGATTAATCTCGTTTAATGCATTTCTAAATTGATCAATCCATTTACTTTTTGGATTTATTATTAATGATCCCGCAAGAATATCACCACTACCTGAAAAAATTTTTGTAAGTGAAGTAAAAACTATATCTGCATGTTCTAAGGAATTTATATTTAAATTTGAGCCAATTGTATCGTCAACAATTATGGGAATATTTAATTTTTTTGCTATTTTTGAAATTTTTTTAATGTTTACACATTTGAGCATTGGATTACTCGGCAGTTCAATAATTAATGCTGATGGATTTATTCTTTTGATTTCTAATTCAATATCTTCGCAATTTTCTTCTGTAATTAACTTGGCTCCATGAAAGATATTCATTGGTAATTTAAGTACATCTACATATGGAAAACCAATTTGGAGTGTTGGTTTAGCTGGAAATAATTTATATATGATTTCTAATGATGTATGCAATGCAGACATTCCAGATGAAGTTAAGTGAATATTATTAGAGTTAATTTTTGTAGATTTAGAAATTCTATTTTTTATCCTTTGAGAACATTCATTTACGTAGGATTTTGGAGGGGAATCTTCAAGACCTAGTTCTATAGCAGCAGCCCTTGAAGATATACCAAGACCAGTATGTTGCCAAAAAGATTTCGCATAAATACTTCCTTCTTTTTCAGTTACTAAGAATGCTAAATTATCTCTTTTTTGTATTAATGAGAATTGTTCAGAAGTATTTCTATCAATGTATTTTTTTGCTTTAAAAGCTATGCTTTCATTCGGATATGGCCAGATGCTTTTATTGTTATAGTAATTTTCCTTTTTTAATTTTTCACATAA
Organism: Prochlorococcus sp. AG-355-P07; assembly: GCA_003280575.1. GTDB lineage: Bacteria > Cyanobacteriota > Cyanobacteriia > PCC-6307 > Cyanobiaceae > Prochlorococcus_A. Next base: position 43,276 of record QCEN01000010.1, read on the forward strand.
TCTTTTCACTATGTGGTTTATCCCGAATCTTGGGTAAATGGACTTCAATAAATTCATGCATTCTTGATTTTTTTCCTCGTAATTTATTACATCATTCCAAGTTGGTAATGCTACAGAAACAGCATGAATACTATCAGGAATAGAATATCCCAACTCTAAATTTTTCCATATAGGGTTTTTAAGTAAATCTCTCAATTTTCAGAATTTATTTAAAGCAAATAATATGTCTGAGATTAAATCATTTGTTTCTTCACATCCAATCGATAATCTGACAAGAGCATCATCTATCCCTAAAAGATTTTTTGTTTCATCATCAACAGAAGCATGAGTCATTGTTGCTGGGTGACAAATTAAACTTTCAACTCCTCCAAGGCTTTCTGCTAGCGAGAAATATTTGAGAGATTTGCAAAATTTAAAAGTATCCTCTTTATTTAAATTTAATTTTATGGTGATCATCGAACCTCCAGATCTCATTTGCGATTTTGCTAAATTAAATTGCGGATGTTTTTTATTAAAAGGATAAATCATTTTACTAATTATTTTATGATTCTCTAATTCTTCAGAAATGAATTTTGCACTTTGCGTTTGTTGTTCGATTCTTAAAGGTAGAGTTTTTACTCCTCTCGTAATGAGCCAACTATCAAAAGGAGATGGTTGAAGCCCTAGAGCTTTTTGAGAGAAAAGCATCTTACTATTCCATACCTCATTATTTGTCAGTACTGCTCCACCAAGTGCATCACTATGTCCATTAATGAATTTTGTTGTGCTCACGAGTGATAGTGTTGCACCAAGGTCCAATGGTTTTTGAATAAGTGCCGTTGAAAAGGTGTTGTCCACAACTACTGGGACTTGTAGTTTATTCGCTTCATCACAAATCGCCTTAATATCAAGTACTTTCAAAAGTGGATTAGTTGGACTTTCTAGCCATATCAAGGTTGGCTCGAAATATGAAATCTTTTTGATATTATTTTCGTTTGTAAAATCTGTGTATAAAACTTCTAGTCCAAATTTCTTGAAAACTTTTTCGAACATCCTCACTGTACAACCATAGAGATTTGACTCGCAGAGTATCTTGTCACCTGATTTTAGTGTTGATGAAATTGCAGTTACCGCGCTAATTCCAGATCCAAAAACTGTACAGTATTTTGAATCTTCTATTGATTTAAGGACGCTTTCTAGAATTCTAAAGTTTGGATTACCTGATCTTGTGTAGTCGAAATTATCTTTATTTCCATGTTTGAAAGTAGATGTAGAGAAAATAGGAGGCATAACGCATCCGGTTTTTTCTGCAAATGTTTCCCCATGGTGAATAGATAAGGTCTTAAAACCTGGTTTTTTTTTATTATTTTCCTTATTTCCCATTATTTTTAAAAATAAGAATTAAATTAAATCTCTCATTTTTTTTAATGAGAGATTTAATAATCCAAAGAAAAGTGGTATTAAACTTTTCTTGAATAATATTCAACAACTAGTAGTTCGTTTATTTCAAGAGCCACCCACTCTCTATCGCATTTTCCATTTATTTTCCCCGTTAATTTAGGTTTGTCTAAATCAAGATGAGGAGGGACATTTGCTAAACCAGGGAATTCTATATTGCCTTCTACAAGTTTTTTGCTTGCTTTGTTTTCTTTAATTCCGATTACATCGCCTGATTTGCATTGATAACCTGCAATATCAAGAACCTTTCCATTAACGGTTACATGGCCATGATTTACTAATTGTCTTGAGCCTGGAATGGTACCTCCAAAACCTAATCTAAAACAAACATTATCAAGTCTGTTTTCTAAAAGTCTTAGTAGGTTAGTTCCTGTAGATCCTTCTTGAGCTCTAGCTTTTTTTACATAACGAACTAGTTGTTTTTCAGAAACTCCATAATTAAATCTAAGTTTCTGCTTTTCTTCCAGACGAATAGCATATTCTGATCGCTTGCGACGGGCTTGGCCGTGCTGACCTGGAGGATTAGACTTCTTTGAAGCTTTCCTGGTGAGACCTGGTAGTTCTCCCAAGCGACGCGTAACCCTTAATCTGGGGCCGCGGTATCTTGACATAATTTTAAATTAAATAGAAATTTGCAATAAATTTGGATAATTGATTAAATTCAATTAAACTAATTACTACTGAAATATTATTTTACATCATTAAAGTGTTCAAAACTATTAATAAATCAATTACTTCTATACTTCTTTTTATGATTTCGTTCTATCAAAAGTGGTTTTCTCCTTTTTTCGGACCAAGATGTAGATTTATTCCAAGTTGTAGCTCTTATGGATATGAGGCAATTACTAAACATGGTCCTTGGAAGGGAGGGTGGTTAACTTTAAGAAGATTAAGCAAATGTCATCCCTTAACTCCCTGTGGATGTGACCCTGTGCCTGACTAAATGAATGAAAATATTTGTTTTTGTTAGGCAGGGATGTTGCCTTTGTGATTCATTAAAAAATAAACTTGCAAAAATAAATCTTAATGAGTTATTCCCTAATCTAGAGGAGCTTAAAGAAATTGATATTGATAGGGTCGATTTATATAAAGATAAATATAAAAAATATGATTATGAAGTACCTGTTATTGCTGTTGAAGGAATTAGGTCCGAGGAGATTATAGAATTGCCTCGCATTTCTCCAAGATTAAAAGACGATCAATTAAAGAATTGGTTTCAAAAAAATATTAGTACTATTCTGGAGGAATAATTTTTCATATGAGATCTATAAAATTATATAAACTTTTAGATTTGGTAGGAATTATTCCTTCATTAGATTTAATCGATCATGAAATAAATAATATTTCTTTTAACTCTAAAGAAGTACAAAAAGGAACTTTATTTTTAGGCATGCCTGGTTTAAATGTTGATGGAGGAAAATATTGTATTGAGGCAATTGAAAATGGTGCAGAGGCTGCCATTATTGGGTCTGCTGCAAAAGAGAAAATTGGATCTATTGATCGAGAAAGGATTTTGGTTGTAGAGAATAATTTAGATTATATTTTTGGTCAAATAGTCGCTGAGTTTTGGAATAGACCTTCAAGAAAACTTAAACTTATTGGTGTTACGGGTACAAATGGGAAAACAACAATTACTTTTTTATTGGAATATCTTTTAAAAAAATTAGGGAAAAAGACTGCATTATTTGGGACCTTGTTCAATAGATGGCCTGGCTTTTCAGAAGCGGCTCTTCATACAACTGATTTTGCCGATAAACTCCAAAAGAAATTAAATGATGCTGTTGAGGCAGAATCTGAATTCGCCATATTAGAGGTAAGTTCTCATTCTATTGCTCAAAACAGGATATCAGGATGCGAGTTCGAGGCGGCTATTTTTACCAATTTAACTCAAGATCATCTTGATTATCACTCAGATATGGAATCATATTTTCAAACAAAAAGAAAATTATTTTTCCCACCTTACTTGAAAGAAAAAGATGGGAATTGTGTATTAAATTATGATGACCATTGGATATCTAAATTATCATCTGATCTTGAAAAAAGATCTTTATTAGTCTCTACAAAGATTACTGAAAGTGAATTTGAAAATGATGATTTTTTTTTCGTGACAGATAAAAAATTTACTGAAAGTGGTTCCACCTGTATTTTTCATACACCTGGGGAAAAAATTCAACTTTTTGTTCCACTTGTCGGTGAATTTAATTTAATGAATGCGATTCAAGCAATAACAATTTTGTATAAACTTAATTTTTCTTTAGAAGATCTATCAAAGTTAATACAATCTTTCCCTGGTGCTCCTGGGAGAATGGAGAAAATACAAATTGATAATAATGATGTTTCAAGATCTCTTCCAACAGTAATTGTTGATTATGCCCACACTCCTGATGGATTAAAAAAAGTTTTGCAATCAATTAAAAAACTTTGTGAAGGGAAACTAATAACTGTTTTTGGCTGTGGCGGAGATCGTGATCGTAGTAAAAGGCCTTTAATGGGATCAATAGCTGAAGAATTGTCTGATCAGCTTTTTATAACTTCAGATAATCCAAGATCAGAAGAACCCCAGAAGATAGTTAATGATATTTTGATGGGTATAAAAAAAAGAGAAAAAATAATAATCGAAATTGATAGATTTAAAGCAATAAATGAATCTATTAAAATTGCAAAAAAAAAAGATATTGTTTTAATTGCAGGAAAAGGACATGAAGACTACCAAATTCTCAATGATAAAGTTATTAATTTTGATGATAGAAAAATAGCTTATAAAATATTAAAACAAAAAAATAAATCTTAATAAAATTTCCTAACCAAATAAGAAAGATCTTTACGCAAATCACAAGAAAAGTTTCTTAGAATCGTTGGAGTTATTTTAAATTAAATGAAAGGCTTAGCCTTAGTTGTAGGCGCAGGTGGAATTGGAACACAAATAGCTAAAGATCTAAATGAAAGTGAAAAAGATTTAGATGTTGTTTTGTGTGGAAGAAAAAGTGAATTTAATCCTTTTTGGGAATTAGATATTGAGGATTCTCAATCCCTTTTGCAGTTGAAAAATAAAATATCAAATCATCCTTCAAAATTAAGGCTAGTTGTTAATGCTACAGGTAGACTTCATAGTGATTCTCTTCAACCAGAAAAAAGACTACAACATCTTGATAAAAAAAATATGATGGAGAGTTTTTCAATAAATGCCTTTTCTCCTATTTTATTAGCTAAAGCGATTGAAGAATTTATACCAAAAGATTTTGATTTTAATTTTGCAAGTATAAGTGCAAGAGTTGGTAGCATTGGAGATAATCAAACTGGAGGTTGGTATTCATATAGAGCTGCAAAATCTGCGCAAAATCAGTTTTTTAAATCTCTAAGTATTGAATGGGCTAGACGTTTCCCAAAGGCTACTATCACATTGCTTCATCCAGGAACAGTAGATACTGATTTATCTAGACCTTTTCATAAATTTGTTCCAGAACATAAATTATTTAGTAAAGAAAAATCCTCCCAATTCTTGATCAATATTATTAAAAATCAATCACCAGAATCTACAGGAAAATTTATTGCCTGGGACAACTCGGAGATACCTTGGTAAAATATATATTTTTATATCAATAGATCTTTAAGTCAATATTTTTTTATTTCTCTAGCAAGTAAATCAATCTCATCTTCTGTAGTCATTTGATGTACGCATGCTCTAAACCATTTTGGATCTTCTAAAACTCTAATCCAAATTTTCTTTTCTCCAAGTTTCTTTACAAATTTATCCTTATCTTTAATATTTTCGATATTAAAACTAACAATCCCATTTAAATATTTTTTTTCTAAAACTAATTTAACACCTTTTGATTGATTTAATTCATCCCAAAGTTTTCCACTTAATTTTTTAATATTTTTGTTTTTTTCTTTTTCATGGCAGTCTTTATCCAAAAGATCTAAAGAATTACGTAGCCCTGCAAGTAAAGGAATACAAGAGGTAGCTATTTCAAATTTCCTTGCATCATCATGAAAAAGATTATCTGAAGGCTCATAAATGCCTTGTTCTTTTTTTAATGATTTCCAACCAATTATTGTTGGATCTGTTTCATGAATAAATCTATCTGAGACATAAATGGCTCCAAGTCCTTCTGGTCCGCATGCCCATTTATGAGAGGTTATTGAATATAAATCAGAATAAAAAACTTCTTTTTCAATATTTATGTGCCCAAAGGTTTGAGCACCATCAACAAGTAAATAAGAATCTTCTCGATTATTTTTTATTTCGATAGAAATTTGTTTTAAAGGAATTTTATATCCAAAGTTCCATAAGATATGAGAAATAATTAGGATCTTAGTCTTACTATTTAGATTTTTCAAAATCTCTAAAATTATATTTTCGTCGTTTAGATTTTTAATTTTTTGGATTGGCAAAATTTTGAATATTAATTTATTTCTTCTGCAAAACTCTCGACTTGCAGCCACTACTCCAGGATGTTCACAGTCACTTATTAACAACTCTTCTCCCTCTTCTACTTTTATTCCCCAAAAGGGCAAAATCATACCGGACGAGATATTTTCGGTAAAAGCTACATTCTTTGAATTGACCCCTAATTTTTGCGCAATGATTCTTTTTGTGGTCAATATTTCTTTGTAAATAAAAGGCCACATATCATTGGTAAATGGTCCCAAATCTTGGATAATTTCCCAAGTTTTAACTATTGCTTCTAAAGAAGATTTTGGTAATGGTCCTTGACCGCCATAGTTGAAATAATACTTATTTTTTAATGCGGGTATTTGATCTCTTAGATTATTTCTCATGGAAATTTATATTATATTTTCAACTCTTGAATTTTTTTAAATATTGCCCACTAATGTTACTGTTCTAAATTCAATATCTTCAATTACTTTCCAAGGATCAGCACTCCTTTCTGTAAATTTTAAATTTTTAAATCCTAGTTCTTTAAAATCACTTATAAAATCTGGCTCATACCATGCTCCACTAATACATCCTGTCCATAAATCATGATCATTTTGCAATCTTAAAGGAACTTTTTTGTTAGAGACGATATCGCTTATTGCAATTCTTCCATTATCGTTCAAAACTCTTTTTATGTTATTTAGAAGGTTATTTCTAGATTCTGGACTTACCAAGTTTAAAACGCAATTACTTAAAATAATATCAACTGATTTATCTGCGATTAATGGATTTAAATCTTTATCTAATTCATCAAGTTTTTCAATTGAACCTTCTAGAAATTCTGTATTGTTGAACCCTATATTTTTTGTAACTTCTTTAGAGGCTGATCTTGATAAAGAAAGCATGTCAGGATTCTGATCAACTCCAATAACTTTTCCTTCTTTTCCAACTATTTGGGCACAAATGAAAGCATTTTTGCCGCTACCACTTCCAAGATCTAAGACTATATCATTTTTTTGAACATATTTTGTTGGATCACCACACCCATAGTCTCTTTCTATAACCTCTTGAGGAATTGCTTCAAGTAGAACGGGATTAAACCCAACTGGTGTACAAAGACAACTTTCTTTTTCTTGTGCGGCTGAGCCATATCTTTCTTGAATCGCATCTTTATGATCGAATTGATTATGTGCTTTATTCGATATGTTTGTATTACAGCAACTTTCAGACATATTTTTTTAAAGGACTCTTGATAAATATAGCCAAAAAAAAAGCCCCTGAAAAAGGGGCTTTTAATTTTTTAATTAAATTATTTAGTGTAATTAACACCTCTGTAATTTAATTCTGCTTTTTCATTACTTGAAGAAGCGTCATCCAATCTATTGGTGTATACGTTTCTTCTGTAGGTAAGTTCAACAAGTTGCTTTTTAGCAGCTTCTTTGTTTTGAACGTAGTTTTTACCTCTGTAAGTTAAAGTAGTCATGTTTCGATGTGACAACACGGCCATCCCCCGTTCCATGGTATGACTCGAACTGCGCCCTCAGATGAGGGTGAACGAAAAAGTAGCGAATGCTACCAAATTATTATAAGCGTATTTTTAACTGCATGTCTAGCTTTTACAAAAAGAAACGAAGATTTAATGTTTTTTTAATTATTATCTTAGGTAAATTTTTTTTGTAAATAGTCTCTAAAAAGGTTTATGTTTATATTTGGTTTAATCTTAATGTAACTATTTATTTATGACAGGTTTTTTATATTTTTTGGGAAATACTTTAAGGTGGCCGGTGTTAAAGCCAAAAGAATTTTTTTCACTACATGCTTATTTTTCAATTATTTATTTGATAACTTTTACTTTGAGTAAATATGATGTAAGCCAATCAAATTTAGTTTTTACTTTAGGAATTCTTGCACCTCTTTTAATCGCTATTGGTCAAGGACTTCCAATTGATTGCCTTGATATGGAATCATCTTTGTTGAAGGAATTAAAAACTAAATAATATATTTCAGTTAAAAATTTTATAAAACCTGGACAACTTCGCTTATTTCAGGAATCATTTCTTTCAACTTTCTTTCAATACCCATTTTGAGAGTCATTGTGCTACTAGGGCAACTACCACATGCTCCTTGAAGTCTGACTTTGACAATTGGTCCATCTATTTCTGCAATCTCTACATTACCTCCATCAGAAATTAAAAAAGGTCTTAGCTCGTCAAGGACTTTTTCTACATTTTCGTTTGTTAGCGAAAGTGTTTCAGTACTCATAATTTTGGATTAACTTTATAATAAGCCTAGAAAGAAATCTGATTAATTGCAAAAAAGATAATTTTCTGTTGTGACTTCATCTAAAAATCCCACTAATGACAATAGTTACTTTGATGCAGTCTTAGTAGGAGCAGGGATAATGAGTAGTACCTTAGCCCTCTTAATTTCAGAAGTTTTACCAGATATAAAATTTCTTATAATAGAAAAATTAAATGCTCCAGGAAGTGAGAGTACTGGCGCTTTTAATAATGCAGGTACAGGACATGCGGCTAATTGCGAATTAAATTATACCCCTATAGATGAAAAAGGAAATCTTAAAATAGACAAAGCGCTCTCAATAAATCGTTCTTTTGAAACATCCATGTCTTTGTGGGCCTCATTATATGAATCAGGGAAAATTGATATTAAGAATTTTCTAAAATTTATTCCTCATATTAGCTTTGTTTCTGGTAAGGATAATATTTCTTTTTTAAAAAAAAGATTTCAGAAAATGACCGAAAATCCTGAATTTATCGATATGGAATTTTCTACATCTTTTGATGAAATTTCATCATGGGCTCCTCTAATAACAAAAGATAGAAATCCATCTACTCAAATTGCTGCTACCAGAATAGGTAGAGGAACTGATATTAATTTTGAGGCTTTAACTAAAGAGTATTTGTCATTAGTTTCCTTAAACAAAAATGTTGAAATTAGATACAAAACAGAATTAGTAGATTTAAAGAAAATTGATAAAAAACAATGGGAACTAGAAATCATTTCTGAAGGTAGAAAAATTTCAATTAGAACTGGCTACGTTTTTCTTGGTGCTGGTGGAAAAACAATTAATTATTTACAAAAATCAAAAATTCCAGAAGCAAAAAGTTATGGGGGATTTCCTGTTAGTGGGAAATGGCTTATTTGCGAGAAAAAAGATCTAACAGAAAAACATAACTCAAAAGTTTATGGTAAAGCTGATATTGGATCGCCACCAATGTCTGTGCCTCATTTAGACACCAGATGGATTGATAATAAAAAACTTCTTTTATATGGACCTTTTGCTGGATTTACAACGAAATTTCTTAAACAAAGTTCATACTTTGACTTATTTAGTTCAATTAAAAAGAATAATATTTTTTCTATGTTAGACGTTGGTCTCAATAACAACGATTTAATTAATTACCTAATATCACAATCATTAAAGAATCATAACTCAAGAGTTGAGAATTTAAAGAATATGATGCCATCAGCTAATCCTTCTGATTGGTATTTAAAGAATGCTGGTCAAAGAGTCCAAATAATTAAAAAAACCGAAGGTGGTGGTTCTTTGAAATTTGGAACTGAGATTGTAAATACATCTGATGGATCATTATCTGCTTTGTTGGGAGCCTCTCCGGGAGCAAGTACTGCGGTTTCAATTATGGTTGAGGTTCTAGAAAAATCTATTTTATTTTTAAACGATAAGCATAATCTTCAGAAAAAAATAAATGACTTAATTTATCCAGATCTATCAGTCTCTGAAAATTACAGTATCTTCATAAAAGAAATTAAAAAAAGAAATAATTCCATTTTTGGTTTCCATCCATAATTCTTATTAGCTAATATTAACCAAGATGTAATAAGAGGAGAATTTTTCTTTCTATATGACTGATATATCGGTTTCAAAAATTAGAAATTTCTGCATAATCGCTCATATTGACCATGGTAAATCTACCCTTGCAGATAGGTTGCTTCAAGATACTGGTACTGTGCAGCAAAGGGATATGCAAGAACAATTTTTGGACAGTATGGATCTTGAAAGAGAGAGAGGAATCACTATCAAGTTACAGGCAGCTAGGATGAAATATAAAGCTGACGATTACCAAGAATATGTTTTGAACTTAATAGATACTCCAGGGCATGTTGATTTCTCTTATGAGGTTAGTAGATCTCTTCAAGCTTGCGAAGGCGCCTTACTTGTTGTTGATGCAAGTCAAGGAGTAGAAGCTCAAACCTTGGCTAATGTTTATCTTGCCTTAGAAAATAATCTTGAAATAATTCCTGTTTTAAATAAAGTTGATTTACCAGGAGCTGATGCTGAAAAAATAAAACAAGAAATAGAGGAAATTATTGGACTTGATACATCTAATGCAATAAATTGTTCAGCAAAAACTGGAGTTGGTATTAAAGATATTTTGGAAGCAATCGTAAGAAGAGTACCTCCTCCTCAAAATGAAATTAAACTACCTACAAAGGCACTTATTTTTGATTCTTATTATGATCCGTACAGGGGAGTTATTGTTTATTTCAGGGTGATATCTGGGTCTCTAAATAAGAGGGAAAAAATATTATTAATGGCAAGTAAGAAAAATTATGAACTAGATGAGATAGGAATAATGGCGCCTGATCAGCAGCAAGTTGATGAATTACATGCAGGAGAAGTTGGTTATTTAGCTGCTTCTATAAAATCAGTTGCTGATGCGAGAGTGGGAGATACGATTACTCTTTTAAATTCTCCTGCCAATGATCCTTTGCCTGGATATAAGACAGCAAATCCTATGGTTTTTTGTGGCTTATTTCCCACTGATGCTGATCAATTCCCAGATTTAAGAGTATCACTAGAAAAATTACAATTATCTGATGCAGCTTTAAAATATGAGCCCGAAACCAGTAGCGCAATGGGCTTCGGATTTAGGTGCGGATTCCTAGGACTTCTTCATATGGAGATTGTTCAAGAAAGATTAGAAAGAGAATATGACTTGGATCTAATCGTAACGGCACCATCAGTTATTTATAAAGTTAATTTAAATCAACAGGAACATATCTTTATTGATAATCCCTCTACAATTCCTGATCCACAACTTAGAGAATCAATAGAAGAGCCTTATGTGAAAATGGAAATTTATGCTCCCAATGAATTTAATGGAACATTAATGGGTTTATGTCAGGAAAGAAGGGGAGTATTCATAGATATGAAATACATAACAACAGATCGAGTTACCTTGATTTATGAAATTCCATTAGCAGAAGTTGTTACAGATTTCTTTGATCAAATGAAAAGTAGAACCCAAGGTTATGCATCAATGGAATATCATTTGATTGGCTATAGAAAAAATGACCTTGTTAGATTAGATGTTCTAATAAATTCAGAAAGAGCAGATCCATTAACTTCTATTGTTCATAAAGATAAGGCTTATGGAATTGGCAGAAGTTTAGTTGAGAAATTAAAAGAACTTATTCCAAAACAACAATTTAAAATACCTATTCAAGCATCAATCGGTAGCAGGATTATTGCAAGTGAAAGCATAAGTGCTTTGCGAAAAGATGTTTTATCTAAATGTTATGGAGGGGATATTTCTAGGAAAAAGAAACTTTTAAAGAAACAAGCCAAAGGTAAAAAGAGGATGAAGGCAATGGGTAAAGTTGAAGTCCCTCAAGAAGCTTTTATGGCAGTCTTGAAATTAAACCAGTAATTTCTTTTAATTTAAAATTTATAGCTATTTATTTTTAAAAGAATTGGGTATATTTCATTTATATCTTTAAAAAAGATTTTGGATATTAACTCATTTAATCGTGTCGGCGCAAATATCAGAAAAGCTGGATTTTTAATTGTACTTTTTTATCTTCTTGTTGTTTTAATAATGAAATTTTTAGAGGCCAATAATTTTTTTGGCTATTCATTTTCAACAATAAGTAATGATATCTTTGCCCCTCCTTCTCTAAATCATTTGTGTGGCACAGATAGATTAGGAAGAGATGTTTGCTTAAGAACTTTGCAAGGATCATCATTAGCGATAGAAGTTGTATTCTTAGCTATTCTTTTTTCATTAAGTTTGGGTTTGCCATTGGGATTATTAAGTGGATATTTTGGTGGTTTTTTTGATAAATGCTTATCACTAATAATGGATACTATTTTTTCAATACCTGTAATTTTGCTTTCAGTTGTTGTGGCTTTTATATTGGGTAAGGGTATCCTTAACGCGGCTTTAGCATTGTGTATTGTTTACTCTCCTCAATATTTTAGATTAATCAGAAATCAGACAATATTGGTTAAATCCGAAACTTATGTGGAGGCAGCTCAAGTTGCAGGAGCTGATGTTAAAAAAATTATTTTTAAATATATTCTCCCAAATGTAATAACACCATTGCCTATTCTGCTTACCCTAAATGCTGCAGATGCTGTTTTGGTATTAGGAAGTTTAGGATTTTTAGGCCTTGGCGTTCCTGCAGATGTCCCGGAGTGGGGAAGTGATTTAAATCTGGCTCTTGCCGCTTTGCCTACAGGTATCTGGTGGACGGCTTTGTTCCCAGGTTTGGCAATGTTTTTTTTAGTTTTAGGTCTTTCTTTTATAGGAGAGGACCTTGAAGAAATTTTTGATAGTCAAAATTCAGAATAAATTTAGTTATCTGTAATAGGATCAAGTTCTCCTTGATCATTCAACTTTGGATATTCTTTAGCTGATTTTTTATACACCGCAGCTAATTCTGGGTAACACCATTCAAAAAGTGTTTTTTGATATTCATCCATATTTAATCCTTCTCCATTAGATGGCAATATACCTTTATTTTTTCTTTGGCGAATAGCTTCAAATAATAATATAGAAGCAGCAACTGAAACATTCAGAGATTGAACCATACCTCTCATAGGTATAAAAATTGATTGATCAACCATTGATATAAGTTCATTACTTAGTCCCCATTTTTCTGCCCCTAAAACAAAACATGTATTTTGAGAATAATCAAAATTTCTATAATCTACTGATTCACTATTAAGAGTCGTTCCATATAATTTAAAACCCTTGTTTTTTAAATCAGATATTGCCGTGATAGTGTTTTTATGATTATTCAGTTTTACCCATTTTTGACTTCCTTGAGCAGTACTATTAAAAGTCTTAATGGCATTCGTTTTGCTAATAAAATTTGCTTCGAAAACTCCTGCCGCATCACATGTCCTTAATATCGCAGATAAATTATGTGGTTTATTGACATCCTCAACTAAAACAGTCAAGTTTTTCATTCTGCAATCTAAAACACTTTTGATTCGTTCAAATCTTCTTGGCAAAATTGACATTTATAATTTTTCACACTTTTAAATTATATTCAAAAAATATTGATTACCTATTAAATCTCTTGGTTTATAATATTTTGGTAGTTTAAATTAATTAAATGGCATACATAGAATGGGACTATACAGTAATAACAAGTATGGTAGAAAAACAAGGGTGGGATTTACCTGATCGTGAATCGGAAGAATGGAATAAATTTAACGATGAATTAGGAGAAAAAATGAGGAGTGTAGGACTTATTTTTGAAAAATATTGTAAATTCACTCCTGACGTAGGAGAGGGCGTTCATCTTCTAGATGACTGATCATAAAAAGTTTTAAACCATTGATGTATCCCTTAATCAATGGCTTATTAATTTATAAGATAATATATTTTCACTAAATTAGAGCTGGCAATTATTAAGGCTTTATAAAGCTTGTACTCTAAAAAAAATCTTTTATTCCACAAAAAAGTTATTTAATTTCTATATTTGAATAAAAATATGAAAAATAAATTAACCTTTTTATTCGATGGTGGTTGTCCACTTTGTTTGAGAGAAACAAATTTTCTTAAAAAAAGAGATACCTTAAATCAAATTGCATTTATAGATATTAATAGTAAGGATTATGATCAAAGCCTTTTTAATGACATCTCATATTCTGAAGCTATGTCAAACCTGCATGGGATTATTGAAAATGGTGAAATCATTAGGGGACTAGATGTACTTGCATATTCTTATGAATTAGTTGGTTTGGGTTGGGTTTATTATCCCTTGAAGATTAAGCTCTTATCTCCATTATTGAGATTGGTTTACAGATATTGGGCAAAATATAGACTTCAAATTACAGGTAGATCCAATATTGAAAAACTTTGCACCTCAGAATGTGAACAATAAATATGGAAAGTATCGATATAGACAGAATAATAGAAATGTGTTGGGAAGATAGAACACCCTTTGAAGCTATCGAGTACCAATTTGGTTTAAAAGAGGAAGATGCGATAAAAATAATGCGTCAAAATCTAAAACCCAAATCTTTCAAAGTCTGGAGAAAAAGAGTTTCGGGAAGAAATACAAAACATATGGCCCTTAAAGATTCAACTAGATTTAAATCTACTCATAAAAGAAAATTATAAATTTTGAAAAATATTTCTACTAAAACTTGTCCTGTCTGCAATAGGCCGTTTGAGTGGCGTAAAAAATGGAAAAACTGTTGGGATGATGTTATCTACTGTTCAAAAAGATGCAGTAACAGGAAGTCGCAAAGATGAAACAAGTATCAATTATTTTCCCGAATCAACTTTTTAGAGAAAGCCCAATCTTAAAAATAAATTGTGAAGTTTTGATTTTGGAAGACTCATTATTTTTTGGAAATGATAAATTTCATAAATTAATTAATCATAAAAATAAGTTAGTTTTTCATAGAGCATCTATGCTCGCTTATAAAAATTATTTAGAAATATCTGGCTTTAAAGTTTTATATATCGAAAACAAGAATAATGTTTCTACAGTTGATTACTTATCGGAATTTATTAAAAATAAATATCAGAAAATAAATCTCATTGACCCTCATGATTTTTTAATAATGAAGAGGATTAATAATTTTATTAAAAGTAATAATTTAGCTCTAAATATTCTGCCTTCTCCTATGTTTATGAGCAGTGAAGATTTAAAAGATTTATTTGCATCAAATGCAAAAAAGCCTCTTATGGGGAGATTTTATGAGAATCAAAGAAGGAGCCAAAAGATATTAGTTAATCCTGATGATACCCCAGAAGGGGGTAAATGGAGTTTCGATGAAATGAACAGAAAAAAATTACCGAAAAAAATAAACATACCTGATACACCTAAATTACAAAAAAATAAATTTGTAGTTAATGCAGAAAGGTCATTAGCCAATTTTGATATTGAGTTTTTTGGAGAAAGTAATAACTTTTTATATCCAACTAATTTTGATGAGGCTGATGAATGGTTAAATGATTTTTTTAAACATAGATTTTTCTTATTTGGAGATTATGAGGATGCTATATCTAGAGAAAATTCTTTTCTATGGCATAGTTTACTTTCTCCTCTTTTAAATAGCGGTTTATTAACTCCAGGAGTAGTAGTAAATAAAGCATTACTTTTTGCAAAAAATCATAATGTTCCAATTAATTCTTTAGAGGGTTTTATTCGGCAGATAATTGGATGGAGAGAATTTATTTGCCTCGTCTATAAAAAGTATGGGACAAAGATGCGAAACAGTAATTTTTGGAATTTTGATGATAAGCCAATTCCAGAATCTTTTTATCAAGGAAATACAGGAATTGAACCAGTAGACGTTGTGATAAAAAATATTATTAAATATGGTTATTGTCACCATATTGAGAGGTTAATGATTATTGGTAACTTCATGCTTCTTTGTAGAATTCACCCCAATCAAGTTTATAAATGGTTTATGGAAATGTTTATTGACTCCTACGATTGGGTTATGGTCCCAAATGTTTACGGAATGAGTCAATTTAGTGATGGAGGTATCTTTTCAACAAAACCATATATATCAAGCTCTAATTATGTAAAAAAAATGTCAAATTTTAAAAGTGGTCCATGGTGTGAAATATGGGATGGCTTATTTTGGAAATTTATTAAAGATAATGAAAGCTTTTTTAGAAAGCAATATCGTCTGGCAATGTTAACGAGAAATCTCGATAAAATGTCAGAGGAAAAATTAAATAATCACTTAAAAACGGCCGATAATTTTTTAAGAAATATTCAATAAATTAAGACTTATAATCCATAGCTAATTTTGAAAAATTAAAAGAATATTATATTATTACGAAATATTACAGCCCAATGTTAAATTGTTAAAAATTTTAGAAAACAATGAATATTGGGATAATTTTTTTGAAAAGTAATTTGACTGGCATTATCACTTTTTCTGAATTAGATTGGATAACTACCCATCAAGCTAATTTTACAACGTTAGAGGAGTGTACAGCAATTAAGTTAGGAAGAATGCTTGATGCAGGATCTATAAATATAGGTTGCCGTTTAAATTCCTGATTAAGTTTTTATTTTATTAATGAAGTATAAAGACGAGAAAAAATTATTTTTTCGGGAAAGAATTCATTCTTTAAATATCTTTCTTTTTTTAGGATTTAATCTAACACTTATCTCTATTTTAGGTTTTATTTGGTTCAATTCCTCAATTGAAAAAGTAGTTTAAATTTTTAAATTATTTGTATATTAAAGTTATCTATTTAATTAAGTTTATATTTTGAGCATTGGGTATTTACAAAGGAAAGCAGCTTGGGAAATCTTATTAAAAGTTAGTTCTGGTGATTTTTCTGATCAAGCTCTCGATAAGGTTTTAAAAAATTATCAATTTAATCCTCTTGATATTGCTTTTATCACTGAATTATCTTTTGGATGTATAAGGTATAGAAAATTTCTAGATCTTTGGGTGGATCATACATCAAAAATTACTCATAAAAAGCAGCCTCCAAAATTAAGATGGCTTTTACATGTAGGTTTATATCAACTATTAAAAATGGATAAAATCCCATTTCCTGCAGCAATTTCTACCACTGTAGAAGTAGCTAAAAAAACAGATTTGAAGGGTTTAGCAGGAACTGTGAATGCGATATTGAGGAATGCATCTAGAAAATTAAAAAATGAAGTTTTTCCAAAATTATCTTCTGATAAAAAAGAAAGAATTTCATATCTTGAGTCATTGCCATTATGGCTTGTAAATGATCTTTATAAATGGTTAGGCAATAGCGAGGGTGAAAATATAGTTAAGGCATTTAATAAAAAACCTTCGATTGATTTGAGAATTAATCCACTAAAAACTGAATTAGATAAATTTTTAAAAGTCCTTTATGAAAATAAAATTGATGCTGAAATTATTAAAGATTTGAATAATGGAATTACATTAAAGTCTAATCCAAGAGCTATTAAAAATTTACCAGGTTATAGTGATGGGCTTTGGACAATTCAAGATAGATCTTCCCAGTGGATAGCACCTCTTTTAAATCCAAAAGAAGGTGAAAAGATTTTAGATGCTTGTGCAGCGCCAGGAAGTAAATCTACGCACTTGGCAGAATTATCGAATGATAGTGCTGAAATACTAGCTGTAGATAGATCAGAAAAAAGATTGAAAATACTTCAATCAAATTTAGAAAGGTTAAATTTAAAATCTGTAAATACCCTGAAGGCTGATGCAACAAATTTGATTGACTTAAATCAAAAGTTC
>QCEN01000011.1 GCA_003280575.1 Prochlorococcus sp. AG-355-P07
GCGAAAATAATTATGTTGTTGAGGAAGTTTTGTCTATAGTTGATAGGCAAGAAGGGGGATTAGAAGCCCTTGAAAATGAAAATGTTAAATTAAAGAGTCTTTTTACAATAAAAGACTTTTTATAACTATTTCAAAATGCAAGATATAAAAAAAAAGTTTTGGCTTGAAAAATTTGATTGTTTTTCTATTAGTGGAAAAGATGCAAGAAAATTTTTAAATGGAATAACAACTGGTAATATTCTTGATTCAGAAAATAAAGTTATCAAAACTTGTTGGTTAACTCCAAATGGAGTTCTAAGGTCATTAATTGAAATAAATTTTTTAGAAAGGAACTTAGAGGTAATTATCTTAGCGGGTAACACTAATGAAATAATTGATTACTTTAATCAAATTATTTTTCCATCGGACGAAGTACTTCTAAGTGAACCTTTCTTGATAAATAGAATTCAGGAAATTGATGAATTTAGTTCATGGAGAACTTACCAGCCTATTTTCTTCAAAACAGAAGATAAAGAATTTGAAATATATAAAAATAAACTAAATTTACTAAATCCTAATGATCTAAAACTTTGGAAGATTAATCAGGCGATACCGTCATTAGAAATGGAAATAAACGGAAAAAATAATCCTCTTGAGCTTGGATTGCAAGATCTTATAGATTTTAATAAAGGTTGTTATTTAGGGCAAGAAACAATGTCAAAAATAAAAAATGTTTCTTCTTTAAAACAGGAAATAAGAATTTGGCAATCATTTGAATCTAATTTGAATTTAGACGCTGAAGATAAAAATTTATATTTAAATTCTGCCAAGGATATTTCTGTAGGCAAAATCACTAGTTTTTTTAAATCAGATTCTCAAATAAAAGGTTTAGCAATGATAAAAAGAAAATATTTAGAGGAAGGAAGTTATTTTTTTTCAAAAATTTTTGGAAAAATTTTTATTAATAAATCTGTAGGATCAATTTTTCTTTAACTGATTTTTGATTAAGTATTCTGCAATTTGTAGAGTTGCCAAACAATCATCTTTGTTATATTGGGTAATTTTTTTTAAAAATATTTCGTTTTCTGTAATTTGATATTGAATCCACCAATAAAGGGCTTTCGGGCCACTTACATTTTTCTGCATCCATTCAAATCCAAGCCAATTAGAAACAGTTTTTAAACCATAGTTTTTAAGTGGTAATATCCAAGACTTTCTTATTAAGGTATGTAAGTCTATAAATCTTAAGGCAAGTGAATCAATTTCTTTAACACTAAAATTTAGGTTTTTAGTAATATTAATTATTGCTATCTTTTCAGTTTCTCCATAATGCAAAACTGGCCATTCCTTTTGTGAAAAAAGTATTTCAATAATTTGCCTGTAAGATTCTTCTTTATTATTTTTAAGATTATAGATTGGTTCATAAATAAGATCTTCTTTTTTTATAGACAAATTATTTACTTTTAAAATTCCAAATAAAAAATCATGCTTTTCATCTGGATTTGACTCAATATCAAATATATAAAATCCCGAACAAATTTTTTCTAATAGATCTTCCGTATTATTTTTATTAGAAATGAAATATGGTTCTCCTGAGATATATGCTTGTGCTTGCTTTACAAATATGGATGCTTTTTCATACTTCTGATCTTTGAATTTAGATAATTTCTCTCCAAGTTGTTTTTCGCTATACGAAGCTAATGTTTGGGTATTACCTATTCCGTTTGCTTTGAGTAATGAGGCCGTTTTGGAACCTATTCCATCTATATCTGTTAGATATCCATTTTCTTTTGCTTCTTCGTTACAAAATTTTTGCCAGGAACAAATATTACATTTTTTTCTATCTTGAGTTATTTCTGGTATAGATCCCTCCAAGCATTCATTCAAATTTAATAAAACATTTAAAACTTTTTTTCTTAATTTTTTATTTAAATAAATTTCTTCAACTTTAACTTTTTTATCAAAAAATGAAATTACTAATCCTTTCTCAATTTTAGATTCTTGAAAAGATTCCATCAGCATAGAACTAAAAGCTAAGTCAAATAAATGTTCTTTAGTTGTTTTGTGGCCTAACTTATAAACAGCAGGTAGATATTTATATTGTCCCCATTTACTTTTACCTTTAGTCTTTACAAGTAATTGTGGAAGTATCTCTGTGTTTATATTTTGGAAAATATTCCCTTTGATTTTTAATCCAATTACCCCTTGATAACCATTTTCACAGGCTTTTAATCCTGTATATATTTCACCATTACAAAATTCAGAGAAAATTTGAAATTGATTAATTTTATCTATAGCTTTATGAGGAGACCAAACTTCATAAGATTTTTTACCCTTAAAATCAAGCCATGCTTTTCTTTTGCATCTTGTAAAACTTTTTAAATGAAGAGAATTCAAATTATTTTTTAAGGGCGGTTTTAAAATTTACTTATATAAATTAGTATAGATAATTAAAAGAAATCAAGGAAATTTGAAATTTGAAAGCTGATAAATTAGATAAGATAAAATTTGGAACTGATGGTTGGAGAGGAATTATTGGTTTTGACTTTAACCTGTCCAATTTATCAAAAGTTGTTGTCGCTGCATGTCAGGAGTTGCATTATCAATACTATAAAGAAGTTAATTCAAAGAAAATTATTATTGGATATGATCGTAGATTTATGGCTTGTGAATTTGCTAAGCAAATAGTGCCTTTTGTAAGAGGATGTGGTTTCGAACCGATCTTATCTGATAGCTTTGTTACGACACCCTCTTGCAGTTTCTATGCCAAAGAGATGGGTTGTTTAGGAGCGTTAGTAATTACAGCTAGTCATAATCCATATAATTGGCTGGGCCTGAAAATAAAGAGCTTTAATGGATGTTCTGTTGACGAATCTTTTACAAGTGAAGTTGAAAAAAGATTAATGCTTGGAAATTCAATTGAAAAAATAGATGGTGTTAATCAATTGGTTGATATTAAGAAATTGCATTTAGATAGAATTAAATCCTTTTTTGATATTGACTATATTTCCAAGAGATTAAAAAAAATGAAATTGAGAATTTTTGTAGATTCTATGCATGGTTCAGCTGCAAATTGTATGGCTGAGATTTTTGCTTCTAATGATTTAGAAGTTATTTCAGAAATCAGGAAAGATGCTGATCCTTTTTTTGGTGGAAAACCTCCTGAACCTCTTTTGAATTATGCAGATGATCTAAAACAAACACTAATGAAAAATTCAACAAATGGGGTGAAAACATTAGGAATTATATTTGATGGTGATGGGGATAGAATTGCGGCAATTGATGAAAAAGGAAGATACTCTAGTACTCAAGATTTACTCCCATACTTTATTAGCTATTTGGGAGAAATTAAAAATAATTCTTATCCAGTTTTAAAGACTGTTAGTGGTTCAGATATTATTAAAAATATATCAGAGAGTCAAAATAGAGATGTTTTTGAACTTCCAGTTGGCTTTAAATATATTGCTGAAAAAATGATTAAAGAAAAAATATTTATAGGAGGAGAGGAATCTGGGGGAGTTGGTTTTGGTGACTTTATGCCTGAAAGAGATGCTCTATATGCAGCGATGGTTTTATTAAATGGAATTGCTGAAAAATCTCAATTTTTATATGAAACCCTAGATGAAATTCAAGAAGATTTTGGGCCAAGTTTTTATAAAAGAATTGATATTAAATTTCCAAATCAGTCAGAAAAAAATAACGTAAAAGAATTTATCATAAATAATGTTCCTGAGAATATTAATAATCATAAGTTAAAAAGTATCTCAAAGATCGATGGATTAAAGTTGAGAATTGATAAAAATTTTTGGCTTCTTTTTAGGTTTTCAGGAACCGAACCTCTTTTAAGGTTATATTGTGAAGCACCAAAAGAATCTTATCTAATTGAGGTATTAGAGTGGGGTCAAGAATTTATAAATTTGGCAGGAAAATAAGGATGAAAAATTTATATTTAGCGAGTAAGAATAAAGGTAAAATTGAAGAATATAAGAAATTGCTTGCTGGGGTTAATTGTAAATTGTTACTCCAGCCAGAAGCATTAGAAGTTGAAGAGGATGGACTGACATTTAGAGATAATGCAATTAAAAAAGCGAGTGAAGTTTCGAGAAAAACGAATAATTTTTCAATAGCAGATGATTCAGGAATTTGTATTGAAGCACTAGGTGGTAAGCCTGGGATTTACTCATCTAGATATGCAGAAAATGATAAGAAGAGAATTGAACGAGTTTTAAGAGAACTTGATGGAGTTCAAAATAGAAGTGCTTTCTTTATTGCTAATATTTGTGTTTGTTCCCCAAATGGTGAAGTGATTATTGAATCTGAGGCCAAATGTCATGGCAATATTATTGTCAACCCCAGAGGAAAAAGTGGTTTTGGGTATGACCCAATTTTTGAGGAGAGTTCCACCAGATTAACTTTCGCAGAAATGAATAGTGATATTAAATACTCTTGTAGTCACAGAGGTAAAGCATTAAAAAAAATTATTCCAGATTTAATTGAAATTTTTTCTTAAATTCAATTAACCCAAGATCCATGAAGGCCATGAGGAATTGAAATGGGTAATTCATAAACAGCTAATTCTTTTAAGTCTTTTGCGTCTAATATCACTAAATCGCTTCCTCTTCTTTCTCCGTTCCATAGAAGTATAAATAAAAATCCCTCATCTTCTTTTGAAGAGTTTTCTGATGGGACCATAATTGGTTCACTAACAAATCCACTTGGACCTGCTGACCAAGAAATCTCTTCCTTAGAAGTTAAATTTATTTTTTTTATTGCTTGAAGTGGAGCGTTCCCCATCTTTTGAGATGTGCTTGCCATCCAACTAAAAGTTGCTTTTAATCCTAAGTTTTTAGGATTAACAACAGCAAATTCACAACATTGTTCACTTAAAGTTTCAAGTTCAGAAGTTGCTTTCTTAAGATCAATAATTGATCTTTTCAGTTTTCCTTCTGGATATTTATCAAAGTCAATATCCCTAAAATTTTCGTCTGGACCAACTGATGGGAAATCATCATAAAAAATACTATCTAAAACGACTTTGGAATCTTTTTCATATGCATTTACATGATGAAAAACGAATCCTTCTGGAGCATCTATTGTTAAAGGAGGCTGACCTCTAAATAATCCACTTTCTCTGGGGATGATAAAAAACTTTGCCTTTTTATTTGGGTTTGACTTTAGACATTGTGCTGCTCCTCTTTGGCCCATGACAAAAGGAAGAGGATTGAAGTCAATAGCATTCTGTAAAAATATCGCCCAATTAGTTGTAATTGCGAAATCATGAAGGAATGCAAAGCCATTTAATGTATCTTTTCTATCAAAAATAAGCTCTCCAGAATTTGTACCAGCATTATCAAATTCCATTAATCTAATGGTACTTTTTGGCCCGGTTTGTACTCCAAAAGTGACTAAAAGTTCTGAAGATGCATTTGAGTTTAGGTCTGTTTTGGGATGAGCACTGAATGCTTCGTTGGGCTTGAGTACCCCTTTTAATGTTGTTAAACCAATAGTGTCAAGACTATCAGGATCCATTGCATGTGGACCTGCTGCTTCCCATAATGCGAGAATTTCATCTCCTAATTTAATGACATGAGTATTAGCGATATTTTTGAATTTTAGATCTAATGCATTATTTAAAATTCCTCCATTTTTTTGTGTTCCAAAAACACCTCTATAAATAAATTTATTTATTTTTTCTTCTTCCAAATAGCCTTTAGTTTTAACAAATCTATTTGTTAAGAATGGATGACCATTTTCGAATTTTATGGATGTTATCATTCCATCACCATCAAATGGATGATGAACCCATTGTCCACCTCTCTCTAATATTCCTGGTCCATTTCTTAATAATGTTCCATTTAAATTTTTAATATTATTACCTTTGCTAATTTTTAGAGGCTCTTTAGTAAGCTCCTTTTCTACATTTTGGTAAGCACTTGACCAATCTTCTTTATTAAAAATTTTAAATTTATCAATTTTTTTATCTTGTAAATTAGTCACAACAATATTATTACTGTTTATATCTTCGCCAAAAATCAACTGAATTGTGGCTGATTCGAAAAAATTCCTATTTTATTGTTTTTCTAACATCCCTTTACTGCTTGGAATTGAATCAGATCTTCTTGGATCTATTTCGGTAGCCATTCTCATTGCTCTTGAAAAAGCTTTAAAGCAAGCCTCAACTATGTGATGTGAATTACTACCTCGTATTTGATTAATATGCAGAGTAATACCGCTGTTATTTATAAAGGCAATAAAAAACTCTCTTACTAGTTCAGTATCATAATTTCCTATTCTTGGGGCTTTTAATTCAAGATCATAAGATAGATGCGGTCTACCAGAGCAGTCTAAAGTGACTTGAACTAATGCTTCATCTAATGGGGCAAAGAAATGCCCAAATCTGCTTATTCCTTTTCTTTCTCCTAAGGCTTTTGAAAATGCTTTGCCTAATGCGATTCCTACATCTTCATTTGTATGATGATCATCAATATGGGTATCTCCAATTGCTTTTATTTTTAAATCGAACAAACCATGACTGGATATTTGATGAAGCATATGATCTAAGAACGGTATGCCGGTATCAATCTCAGAAATCCCATTTCCATCTAAATTTATAAATACAGAAATATCTGTTTCATTCGTTTTTCTTTTTATTTTAGATTGCCTTTGAGATGACATTTTTATGCAAAAAACTTAGTTTACATTCCATTAATGCAGTAACCCGCATCAACATAAATTGTTTGGCCTGAAATGCCGCTAGAGAGACCACTTAATAAAAAAGCAGCTGTATTACCTACTTCTGTTTGAGTGACTGTTCTGCGCAAAGGAGCCTTTTCTTCAACATTGTGAATCATATCTAAAATGCCACCTATAGCAGAACTCGCAAGTGTTCTTATAGGGCCAGCACTTATTGCGTTAACTCTGACTTGTTTTCCGGGACCAAGTTCTGCAGAAAGATATCTTACTGAAGCTTCTAAAGCTGCTTTAGCAACTCCCATCACGTTATAGTTAGGAATCGCTCTTTCTGAACCTAAATAAGTTAATGAGACAACTCCAGCACCATCGCTAAAAAGTGGTTTTGCTGCTTTACATAATGGTGCTAACGAATAAGCACTTATATTTAGAGCCCTATCAAAACCCTCTGAAGTGGTAGCACTATAATCTCCAATCAATTCATCGCGTCCTGCAAATGCTAGGCAGTGAACTAATCCGTCAATTTGCCCCCAATTGTCTTTTATATTTTTAAAGATTTCTTCTATTTGAGCTGGATTTTGAACATCAAGAGGCAAAAATAACGATGGGTTTAAAGGTTGAGTTAGTTCTCTAACTTTAGACTCGAATCTTCCCTTATCATCAGGCAAATATGTGATTCCAAGTTCTGCCCCAGCTTTTGAAAGTTGTTGAGCGATACCCCATGCTATTGAACGATTGTTGGCAATTCCCGTAACAAGAATTTTTTTGCCAGTTAGATTTAGAAGCATTTTGTTTATTATTTATATTATTCTCCTATATGAAAGTACCTATCTTTACGGATTACTGCAAAATGTACAATAATTTTCAAATATCAAAGAATTTTTAACTCGAACATGGTAAGAACAAATTCTATGGTTTTGGAATTAGGTTTTCAATTACCGAATTTCGAAATGTTAAATGCTAATTCTTCAAAAAATGAATATTTTAATTCTCATAATCTAGATAATCGGCATTTACTTTTAATGTTTATTTGTGCCCATTGCCCATTTGTTAAATATATTGAGAATCAAATTTTCACCTTAAGTAAAGAAATTGAAAATAAGGTTCAAACAGTTGCAATCTCTAGTAATGATATTATCACTCATCCTTCAGATTCTCCTAAAAATTTGCGATTATAAGCACAATCACAGGGATGGAGTTTTCCTTACTTATATGATGAAAATCAAAATTTTGCTAAGGAATTAAAAGCGGCTTGCACCCCAGATTTTTATCTTTTTTCAAATGAAGGAGATGGAGATTTTTTATTGTATTATCATGGCCAATTAGATGATAGTAGACCAGGTAATAATATCCCTCTATCTGGAAAAGATTTGAGATCTGCTGTAAAAGATTTGAATCAAGATAATTCTTATCCTTCAAATCAGATGCCTTCTTTAGGTTGCAATATAAAATGGACTCCTGGTAAAGAACCAAGTTGGTTTAAATGAATTAAAAATTTTTTTTACCCATAGAAATATGGTTTAGGGTTAATATATTCACTATGCAGATACCTCCATTTACTTTAAAAAGGCAATACCACGAAATTGGCTCAGAAATTGAGAGTGAGGTTTCCAAAGTTTTAAAAGGGGGCCAGTATATTGGAGGACAAGAAATTGCCAAATTTGAGGAGAGTTTTTCAAATCTGATTGGTGTTGAAAATACTATTGGATGTAATAGTGGAACTGATGCTTTAGTATTAGCTTTGCGCGCACTAGATATTGGTGTGGGTGATGAAGTTATTACCTCTTCTTTTAGCTTTTTTGCAACTGCAGAGGCTATTAGTGCAGTTGGTGCTAATCCTGTTTTGGTAGATATAGATCCAGAAACTTATCTCATTAATACTGAACTAATAGAACACGAAATAAATTCTAATACCAAGGCAATTATGCCAGTTCATTTATTTGGTAATGCAGTGAATATGACCTTAATAAAATCTTTGGCCAAGAAATATGACTTAAAAGTAATCGAAGATTGTGCTCAGGCAACATGCACAATGTGGGAAAATTCCAAAGTTGGTAGTATCGGTGATATAGGCTGTTTTAGCTTTTTCCCTACTAAAAATTTAGGAGCTGCTGGAGATGGTGGAGCAGTAACAACTTCAGATCAGAAGATTGCAAAAAAAATTAGAGAACTTGCTGTTCATGGCAGCCCAATAAGATATCATCATACCCAAATTGGATATAACAGCAGACTTGATACCATTCAAGCTGCCATATTAAACATTAAAGTTAAATATATTTCTAAGTGGATTAATAATCGCCAAAAAATTGCTAATAATTACCTAAAGTTATTAGAAAAAAATCCATTTATTAGTTTTCCAAAAATTAGTTCTGATTCAATTTCCCATTCCTGGAATCAATTTGTCATCAAATTAAGAAACGATAAATATTTTTTAAATGAAGATTTTTCAAATTTATTTGATACTGATTGCAAAAAATACTATTCCTTAAGGAATTTGGTAAAACAACAACTTTTTGAAAAAGGGATTAACTCAATTATTTATTATCCAATTCCAATACACGCACAAATAGCTTACAAAAATAAAAATTTTTCTAGAACAAAACTCATTAATACAGAGAGAATTTGTACAGAAGTTCTTAGTCTTCCAATGTTTCCTGAAATTTCTTATGAAGAGCAAGTTTATGTAGCAGAAAATTTAAATAAAGTTTTGAAGAATTGTATTGTGGAAATTCAAATTTGAGCATAAAGTGATTTAAATAATCTTTGTTGTATGTTGTGATTGACAATAGGGCTTGAATAATTATTTTTTTCTAAATTAGATATTTCTCCGTTTAATAATTCTGAATTTGACACTTTAGATAATTCAGGAATCCAATATTTTATATATTTGCAAATAGGATCAAATTTTTTTGATTGGGTGTATGGATTAAAAATTCTAAGTGGTTTTGGATCCATACCGCTACTGGCGCTCCACTGCCATCCCCCATTATTTGCAGCTAAGTCTCCATCAACCAAAGTCTCCATAAATTTTTTTTCGCCCTTTTGCCAATTGCATATAAGATCTTTTACCAGAAATGAAGCGACTATCATCCTACATCTGTTATGCATCCAGCCAGTATTATTTAGTTGACGCATTGCTGCATCAACTATAGGTACTCCGGTCTCTCCGTTGCTCCAATGTTGAAACCATTCATTATTGTTTTGCCATGGAAAGTGATCCCATTTTTTTCTATATGGACCTTTCTCTAGCTCTGGGAAATGAAATAAGCAATGTTGATAAAATTCACGCCAAACAAGTTCTTTTTGCCAAGTTTCAATTGATAGGTAATTTCCTTGATTTGCAAAATCTGAATTTAAATTTAATGTGGCGTTCCAAACTTTTCTAATGCTGATGGTGCCGAATCTGAGAGATGCACTTAGAAAAGATGTCCCATCATGCGAAGGAAAATCTCTTGCAGAATTATAAGAATATATTTTTTTTTCATTAATGAAGTTTTCTAATAATGTTTCTGCAGCATTTTCTCCAGGTCTACATGGACAAATATTCGAACCAGGGAATTTGATATTTTTGATAAATTTCTCTAGAACCGAATCAGATGAATTTATTGTCTTATCTTTGAGTTTATTATCTATATCTTTAAATTGGAAACTAACTTTATCTTGTTCATATGAACCTAATAAATTCATTTTTGATTTAAGGTTTTTATAAAAAGGTCCAAAAACTGAATAAGGATTATTATTCCCTGAAAATATTTTTAAAGGTTCTACTAATAAGTGATCCCAAGTTTCAATAATTTGAATATTTTGTTCTTTTAAAATTTTTTTTATTTGTAAATCGCGATTAATCTCATAAGGTTCGATTGATCTATTCCAAAAAACAAATTTAGCATCTATTTTCTTTGCTAATTGAGGAATTAATAATACCGGATCTCCTTCTTCCATAACTAATCTACTACCCATTTTTTTCCAATTATTTCCTAATTCTTGAAGTGAATTTCCTAGAAACCAAGCTCTTGAATTTGCATTAAAATCGTGTGGGTAATTTTCATCAAATATATAAGTTGAAGTAATAGCATTTGATAATGAAAATGCTTTGATTAAAGCTTGATTATCAAATATTCTTAAATCCTTTCTATGCCAAAAAAGTATTCTAGGTTTATTCATAATTTATCTAAAAATTGTTTAGCTCTAAACCAAGCCGTCACTGTTTTTGCGTCAAGCATTTCATCCCCATTAGAAATAAGATTATCTAGTTCTTCTGGATCTAAAATTGTTACTTCTATATCTTCATCTAAATCCCCTTTAACTTCGGAATTGAGTTTGTTTAAATCACGAGCTAAAAATAAATAAATTTCTTCATCTGAATAACCAGGAGCAGGGACAAGAGTTCCTAATTCATCCCATTTGTTTGCATTGAATCCAGTCTCTTCTTGTATCTCTCTTTGAATTGAATTAATAGGTGTTTCACCTATCTCTAATGTACCTGCTGGAAATTCTAATAAATACCTTGAAATAGCAAATCTATATTGCCTTAGAATAATAACTTTATTGTTTTTTGTAATAGGTACGGCTAATGCTGCCCCAGGATGCTTAATGTATCCATATTCACCTTCATGTCCATTTGGAAGCTCAATTCTACTTATTTCGAAACTAAATTTTTTTGACTTTAACTTAGATATTTTTTCTTTAAAAATGGATTTTCTTATAAGGTTTTTTTTGTCCATAATTATAAATAAAAATAGCCTAACAGTTATTTTTTGGTTTTGTAAATCATTTATATAGACCATTTTGGAGCATCAAACTTTTTGATTTTTTGGCTTCTACTTAAGATTTCAGATAGTGGCGTAATAACAAAATTCCGATTCATGAATCTAGGGTGAGGCAATGTTAATTCTTCATCAACCGTATGAAAATCTTCCCACCAGAGAATATCTAAATCGAGACATCTTGATAGCCATTTCTTCCCCTTTGGCGTTTTTTCTCGTCCGAAAAATCTCTCTAACTTTTTTAGTTCTTTTAAAAGTAATTTCGCGTTTTTATTTGATGGTTTTGGAAAAGAATTACTTTTTATAAGCAATAAGGCATTTAGATAATTTGGCTGCTCATTTTCAACTCCATGAGGTAATGTCTCATAAATTGAAGACCAAAAAAAGTTTGCATGAAATTTTATTTTCTCTTCTTTTTTCTTGTTGGCACGATCTCCCCACTCATTTATTATTTCTTCTATTTTTGGTTTGCAAATTAATAGTGACTCATGAGGGCTTCCGAATTTACTATCAATATTTGCTCCGAGGGATATACATAGTCCATTTTTGATATTAAGATTTGATAATTCCACTACATAAAACAAAGTTATTGGATAAATTCTATATCAGGCATTTTTAAAGTGATTTTGAACCCCGAGTTAAAAGAAAAAGGAGAAGTAAAAGATTTAATGAAGTCGAAGGATTCTTTTAGAGCTTTCCCTTTGGCGGCAATTACAGGTCATAGTTTATTGAAATTATCTTTGCTTTTGGCAGCAGTTGATCCTAGTTTAGGAGGAGTGATTATCGCTGGCGGAAGAGGTACTGGTAAGTCAGTTTTAGCAAGGGGTTTGCATACTTTACTCCCTCCTGTAGAGGTATTAGATATTGAATCAATACTTGAAAAGTTAACTAAAGGAAATATTAATACTACATTAAGACCTATTGGAAGGAACCTAGATCCAGATAAACCAGCGGAATGGGATATTAGTACTAATAAATTGTTAGAAGAGTTAATTGGAAGTGATTATTTGAATCAAATTGAAGAAATTCCAAAAAAAGTAAGAGAAGCTCCATTTATTCAAGTTCCCATTGGCATAACTGAAGATAGACTTGTTGGATCAATTGATGTCGCTGCCTCATTAAGTACGGGGGAACAAGTTTTTCAACCTGGAATTTTAGCAGAGGCTCATAGAGGTGTTCTTTATGTAGACGATATAAATTTATTGGATGATGGCATTGTAAATCTAATTCTTGAAGCCACAGGAAGAGAGAAAAATAATATTGAAAGAGATGGTCTAAGCCTTTCTCATCCTTGTAAATCACTTTTAATAGCAACTTATAATCCTGAGGAAGGTGCTTTAAGAGATCATGTTTTAGATCGTTTTGCCATCGTGCTTTCCGCAGATCAATCTATTGATAATGCTCAAAGAGTTGAGATTACAAAATCTGTTTTATCGCACGCAGAAAATAACATTAAATTTTCAGAAAAGTGGTCGGAAGAATCAGATAATTTATCCACTCAATTAATTTTAGCAAGGCAATGGTTAAAGGATGTCAAGATAACAAAAGAGCAAATAACCTATTTAGTGAATGAAGCTCTTAGAGGAGGAGTAGAAGGGCATAGGTCAGAATTATTTGCAGTAAAAGTAGCAAAGGCTAATGCAGCTCTTCGAGGCGATGAGAATGTAAATTCTGAAGATCTAAAAGTCGCAGTTAGGTTAGTTATTCTCCCACGAGCAATGCAAATACCTCCAGAAGATGATGATATTCAACCCCCACCTCCAGAGGAACAGAGTCCCCCTCCTCCACCTCAATCAAATAATGAAGAGTCTGAACCTGAGGGTAATGAAAATGATAATGAGCAAGACCAAGAACAAGAAGAAGATAATTCTAATGGAGAGGAAGAATCTACTCCCGAAATACCTGAAGAATTCATTTTAGATCCTGAGGCATGTATGGTTGATGCTGATTTATTGCTTTTTTCATCAGCTAAAGCAAAAGCAGGAAATAGTGGAAGTAGATCAGTCATATTTAGTGACAGTAGGGGAAGGTATGTGAAACCTATTATTCCGAGAGGTAAAGTAAAAAGAATTGCGGTAGATGCTACGCTTCGTGCTGCTGCTCCTTATCAAAAATCGAGAAGATTAAAGAATCCTAATAAATCAATAGTTATAGAAGAGAACGATTTTAGGGCAAAGCTTCTTCAAAAAAAGGCGGGCGCTTTGGTCATTTTTCTTGTTGATGCAAGTGGGTCTATGGCGCTTAATAGAATGCAAAGTGCCAAAGGTGCTGTAATAAGACTTTTAACAGAGGCATATGAGAATAGAGATGAAGTAGCTCTTATTCCCTTTAGAGGTAATCAGGCCGAAGTGCTTTTGCCTCCAACAAGATCAATAACCTCAGCAAAAAGAAGATTAGAAACAATGCCTTGTGGTGGAGGATCGCCTTTGGCCCATGGACTAACACAATCAGCAAAAGTAGCAAAAAATGCTCTTTCAACAGGAGATATAGGTCAAGTTATTGTTGTGGGGATCACTGATGGCCGAGGAAATGTACCATTAGGATTATCTCTAGGACAAAATGAGGTTGAAGATAACGCAAATGAAAATGTCAATTTAAAACAGGAGGTTCTTGATATCGCTGCAAAATATCCCATGCTTGGTATAAAACTCTTAGTAATTGATACAGAGAGAAAATTTATAGCAAGTGGATTTGGTAAAGAATTAGCAGAGGCTGCTCAAGGGAAATACGTCCAATTGCCAAAAGCTACAGATAAAGCAATCGCTGCTATGGCTTTAAATGCTATCAATGAATTCTAAATATTTCTTATGGATAAATTTCGTTAAGGAATTTTGATAGTCCAATCGTTAAATCTCTTAAAGATTTAGTTAATTCTTTATCTTGTGTTAATTTTTCAAAATCATCACTCATATCATCTACTTTGGTTGATATGGATCTAGCAGCATTAATTGTCAATTTAATGTCATTAAGTGTTTCTTTATCATTAACAGTAGACAAAATGTTATTTAACTGATTTGCAGCAATTGTAATTTCTTTTATTAGAGGTTCAACTCTTTTTAGTTCTTGTTTCGATAAAAAAATTAATTCATCAAGATTTTCTTGTGTTCTGTCAAATTGGTCCATTGAGTTAACGATGTTTTCAATTAAGTTTTCTTGATTTGATTCTTTTAAAAGTTGACTTATTTTATTAGCTATATTTGAGAGACTTGATAGTTGTTTCCCGGTTATAGTGTCTCCCTGACAAATAATTAATTTGGTATCGCAATTTTCGGATGTTGGTTTTTCTATATTATTAGGTAGTGATTTTTCGCTAGTTTCTAAAGCGACTTGCACATCTCCTCCAAGGAAAGAATTAGTTACTACTCTCGCAAATGTTGGCCTAGGAAGAATAATATCTGGATTGTTTAAAACTATTTTTGCTTTAATTGATTCATTTGTGAATGAAATATCTTCAATTGATCCAACTAAAATTCCTCTGTAAGTAACTGCAGACTTTTTTGATAAACCGCTCGCGTTATTAAATTCAGCAAAAAGGTGCCAACTTTTGGAGGATAACCTTAATCCTCTTAGCCAAAAAGAAAAAAAAGTGAATATTAATATTCCTCCTAATAAGGAAAAACCAACTATTGAATCTCGTAAGCTTCTACGCATAATTTTTAAATGTCTTTGGGTTGCATTGGACCATCAAGTTTCCCATGCCTAAATTGAAATACATAAGGATCACTACTCTTTTTGAATTCATCAATTGAACCTGCCCATCTAAATTTCCCCCCGTAAAGCATTAAAACTTTATCTGAAGTCCTTTCTATAGTACTAAGAACATGGCTAACCACAATAGATGATCCGTTGGCTTTATTATTTGTCTTATTAATTAAATCTTCAATTCTTGATGAGGCTATTGGATCTAGCCCTGCTGTTGGTTCATCAAAAAGTAATAAAGGCTTAGTATTTGAATTAAGTGTTTGATCAGTAATTAAAGCTCTAGCAAGACTCACCCTTTTTTGCATTCCTCCGCTTAATTCATTTGGAAGTTTGTTCTCAACATTAAATAATCCAACCTCAGCTAAACATTCACTTACTATTTCATGAATAAATTTTTTAGTTAGGTTTTTGTTTTTCTTAAGTAGAAAACCCACATTTTCTTCTACAGTTAAAGATCCTAACAATGCTGGGTTTTGAAAAACTAGTCTTACATCAGGAGGATTATTTTGATCTAGTCTCAAATATTTTTGTTTTTCACCAAAAATCCTTAATTCCCCTTTGGTAGGCAAAATCAGGCCAGCTAATATTTTTAGAATTGTTGATTTACCAGAACCTGAAGGCCCAACTATAGCTAATTTCTCTCCTTCATCAAGTTCAAAATTTAGGTTATCAAGCACATTGACTTTCCCCCAGCTTATTGAGAGATTTGTTGTTTTAACTGCATGCTTTGATTTTTTCAAAATCTATAAAAAGAAAACTGATCTTCTATTACATATTGCCTATTTTTGGAAATAAAAAAAGGATGTATGAATTTGATTTATAATGAATACTATGAAGTTTTTTAAAATTGAGAAAAATAATTTAAGAGGGTTTAATGAATAAGCGTAAAAAAAGAGTTAGAAGATATTATAAAAATCTTAAAAAATCTAATTTTGTCTTTTTAAACAAAATTATAAGAATTTTAAGTTGGCTTTTGCCAGGACTAGTCATTAAAAGATGGATGGTTACATCTGCAATAGGATTTTTAACTACATTATTAGGCCTTGCAATTTGGACAAATTTAAGGCCACTCTATTGGCTTATTGAAATATTTTTTTGGTTAATGGCAGGTTTAACTAGTATCTTGCCGGTTTCATTATTGGGACCTTTAATTTTTGTTATAGGACTTTTATTAATAGGGATTGGACAAAATAGAAGTATTAATTCTATTCAAAAAGCGCTTGTTCCCGAAAAAAATACATTTTTGGTTGATGCATTACGCGTTAAGAGTAAATTAAATAGAGGTCCTAATATTGTCGCAATTGGTGGAGGAACAGGATTATCTACCTTATTAAAAGGCTTAAAAAATTACAGCAGTAACATTACTGCAATCGTAACTGTATCCGATGATGGTGGAAGTAGTGGAATTCTTAGAAAACAATTAGGAGTCCAACCTCCTGGAGATATTAGAAATTGTTTGGCTGCATTATCGAACGAAGAACCTATCTTAACTAGATTATTTCAGTATAGATTTTCAGGAGGAAGTGGCTTAGACGGTCATAGCTTTGGAAATCTATTTTTGTCAGCTTTAACCACAATCACAGGTAGTTTAGAAAAAGCAGTTCAAGCTTCTAGTAAAGTTTTGGCGGTACAAGGTCAAGTTTTGCCGGCAACAAATATTGATGTTATGTTGTGGGCCGAATTAGAGGATGGTGAAAAAATTTTTGGCGAAAGCAAGATCAGTAAATCTAGAAAATTAATTTCAAGGATTGGTTACCTTCCAGAAAATCCTCCAGCTCTCTCAAGTGCTTTAGAATCTATAAGAGAGGCTGATTTGATCGTACTTGGACCAGGTAGTCTTTATACATCTTTATTACCTAATTTGTTAGTACCAGAGATAGTGGATGCTTTATTGCAAAGTAATGCTCCCAAAATTTATATAAGTAATTTGATGACTCAACCTGGGGAAACAGATGGACTTGATGTTTATCAACATATCAAATCAATAGAAAAGCAATTATCAAATTTTGGAGTTAACACTAGAATTTTTAACGCAATCTTATCTCAGGTCCAATTTGAAAAGTCTCCATTAGTAGACTATTACGAAACTAGAGGGGCAGAACCTGTCAAATGTAATAAGGAAAAATTATTATCTGAAGGTTATTATGTTTTAGAGGCACCATTATATTCAAGAAGAATAACTCCAACTCTTAGACATGATCCGAGAAGGCTTGCGAGGGCAGTAATGTTTGTATACCGCAAATTAAAGAAATTAAACTAATAAGCATCTTGAAGTTCATAGAAGTCTGGCTGAATATAGTCTTTTCTTAATGGCCAACCTCTCCAGTCTTCAGGCATTAAAAGTCTCTTAGGATTGGGATGGTCAATAAAATTTATTCCATACATATCGTATGTTTCTCTTTCTTGCCAATCACTTCCTCTAAAAATTTTATATAAACTAGGAACTGATAAATCAGAATCTCTTTTTAAGAAAACTTTTAATCTGACTTCTTGAATTTGTTCGATTTTTTGTAAATCATCGACAGTTATAAAATGATAAAAACTAACAAGATTTTTGCCTGGTCCTTCATCATATCCTCCTTGGCATTGGAGATAGTTGAAACCGTAATTCCTCAAAGCAGATACTGCTTCATATAATTTGTTTGGTTCCACAGAAATGTTTTCAATACCTATGTGATCATCAGATAAAGATTGATTTGGAATTCCATCTTTAGATAAAGATTGGCTTATAAAACCTTCTTTTTCTATTGAAGTATCTGAGGATTTGGCTAAACCGTCTTTTTCCATTAATCTTCTACAGAATTAATAATTTCAGTTTTTTCAGTTTTTTCAGGTAATTCAGTAATTTTTTCTTTTTTGGAGGAAGGAATAACTTTAGCTGAAGTTTTGTTTAGATATTCACCTGTATTTTCTGAGAAAACAAGATTCATTTCGTGATCAGTGGTTATATATCTGTGAGTTTGCTCCGTTTTTGTTCGCTCTAAAAACGATTCATTACCAACTTTTTTTCTTAATTTAATTACAGCATCAAAAATTGCTTCCGGTCTTGGTGGGCATCCTGGAAGATATAAATCAACTGGTATCAATTTATCAACGCCTCTTACAGCAGTTGTAGAATCTGCGCTGAACATTCCCCCTGTGATGGTGCAAGCACCCATGGCAATTACATATTTTGGTTCAGGCATTTGTTCATAAAGCCTTACTAGGGCTGGAGCCATCTTCATGGTTACTGTTCCTGCAACTATTAACAAATCTGCTTGCCTTGGCGAACTTCTAGGTACTAATCCAAATCTATCAAAATCAAATCTAGATCCGATTAAGGCAGCAAATTCTATAAAACAACAAGCTGTTCCATACAAGAGAGGCCATAGGCTACTTAGTCTGGCCCAATTATGAAGATCATCTAAGCTTGTTAATATAATGTTTTCGCTTAAATCTGTAGTAACTTGTGGTGCACCAAGAGGATTGCAAGTTCCTTCTCGGATTTCTCTTATTGCTTTTGGCGATAATTGTGGATTCAATTTTTTAACTCCATTCTAAAGCACCTTTTCTCCATGCGTATGCCAAGGCAATAACAAGTATTGCAATGAAAATTAAAGCCTCAATAAAAGCTAATAAGCCTAATCTATTGAAGGCAACAGCCCAAGGATAAAGGAATACTGTCTCTACATCAAATATAACGAAAACCAAGGCAAACATGTAATAACGAATATTAAATTGAATCCATGCTCCTCCTATAGGCTCCATTCCAGATTCGTATGTAAGTTTTCTTTCACCTGTTCTTCCTTTTGGGGCAACGATGAGATTAGTAACTAGAGCTAATACTGGAACGGCTGCGGCAATTAGAAGGAAACCTAAAAAATATTCATAGCCTGTTAATAAAAACATCTTAAAAAATTAATTTTGAATAAAAGTCGCTTAATTAAGCAAAATCTTTTAAAGTTCTTAAAGAACAATAATAAACCGTGAGTGAAAACATTCAACCAGCATCTGAGGAAAACAAAATTGTTGAAGACTCTGAGAAAGAGAAACTTTCTGAAAACTCCTCAGGCGTAAATGTTGAACAACCTATACTTAATCTAGAACAAAATAGATTCGAATGTAGAAGTTGTGGATATATTTATGATCCGTCTGAAGGAAATAAAAAATTAAACATACCTAAAAATACGCCTTTTTCAGAGTTGGATGGGAATACTTTTGCTTGCCCTGTTTGTCGAGCCGGTAAAAATTTTTATAAAGATATTGGATCTAGAGCAAAACCTAGTGGATTTGAAGAGAATTTAGTTTATGGATTTGGATTTAATAGTTTACCTCCTGGACAAAAAAATATATTGATTTTTGGAGGGTTGGCGTTTGCTGCTGCAATGTTCCTTTCTTTGTACTCTTTGCATTAATATAATTAAATGAAAAATTTTTTTACCAGTATTCCTAACCTTCTTTTATCTGTAGTTCTCTGTTTTGTTTTAAGCAGTTGTTCATCTACAGGTGTCAAGATGAATGAAAGCAGTCCATGGAAAACAATTCAGTTTGAAGATCAGGCTAATGCTTTAGATGTTGATTTTATAGATGATAATCATGGGTTTTTAGTTGGATCAAACAGATTGATTATGGAATCTACTGATGGTGGTGAAACATGGGAAAAAAGATCATTAGATATTTCTGCTGAAGAGAACTTTCGCCTTCTCGATATTGATTTTAAGGGTTCTGAAGGTTGGTTAATAGGGCAACCCTCTCTAGTAATGCATACTTTCGATGAAGGTAAAAATTGGACTAGGCTTTCACTTGGGAAGTTACCAGGCCAACCTTTCTTAGTTTCTACTATTGATGAAGGAGTTGCTCAATTGGCGACAACCTCAGCGGCTATTTATGAAACTTCCAATAGCGGTGAAACATGGGAGGCAAAAGTATCAGACCCTTCGGAACAGGGAGGAATAAGAGATTTAAGAAGAACATCTAGCGGTGATTATGTGAGCGTAAGCAGTCTTGGAAATTTCTTCTCTACTCTTGATAGTGATAGTAATACTTGGATTGCTCACCAAAGAGCGAGTAGTAAGAGAGTTCAAAGCATTGGTTTCAATCCAGAGGGAAGTTTATGGATGCTTTCAAGAGGTGCGGAAATTAGATTTAATGAAGATCCTAATAATTTAGAAAGTTGGTCAAAGCCTATAATTCCTATTCTTAATGGTTACAATTATTTAGATATGGGGTGGGATCCAAAAGGTAACATATGGGCTGGCGGTGGTAATGGTACTTTAATAGTAAGTGAAGATCAAGGTGAAACTTGGAATTCAGATCCTCTTGCTTCTGCATTGCCAACTAATTATATAAAAATAGTTTTTCTTGATAAGGAGTCTTTAAATAATCAAAAAGGATTCATACTTGGTGAGCGTGGTTACATCCTTAAGTGGAATGGCTAAATCTTTAATAACTTAAGAAAATAATAAAAAAAATCTTAATTTTGGATGAATTTAACAACTGTCTGTAACCAAGCTGTAAATTTCTTCGCGAACTTATGATTTTACACTGTAAGATCATATGGTAAACATTTGTGATTATGGCCGCAGGTTCAACGGGTGAACGCCCATTCTTTGAAATAATCACCAGTATTAGGTACTGGATTATTCATGCAGTAACATTACCAGCTATTTTTATAGCAGGCTTCTTATTCGTATACACAGGTTTGGCTTACGACGCTTTCGGTACTCCTCGTCCGGATAGTTATTTTCAGGCATCTGAAGCAAAAGCTCCTGTTGTAACGCAAAGATTTGATGCGAAGTCTCAACTTGATTTAAGAACAAAATAACTATGTCTAATTCTCAAGCACCAATGCAGGCTGCGGAAGTCCGCGTTTATCCTATATTTACTGTTCGTTGGCTAGCAGTTCACGCTTTAGCTATTCCATCAGTATTCTTTTTGGGTTCCATTGCTGCAATGCAATTCGTAGCCCGATAAATTTAACTATCATGCAAGTAAACGAAAATCCTAACAAAGTTCCAGTTGAACTTAATCGTACAAGCCTTTATTTAGGCTTACTATCAGTCTTTGTATTGGGAATTTTATTTTCCAGTTACTTTTTCAATTAAATTAAAACTATGAGTAAATTAAAAGGACCTGATGGAAGAATTCCAGATAGACTTCCCGACGGTAGACCAGCAGTTGCATGGGAAAGAAGATGGACTGAAGGAACTCTTCCTCTATGGCTTGTTGCTACAGCAGGTGGAATTGCAGTTATCTTCGTTTTAGGTATATTCTTCTATGGTTCATACCAAGGAGTTGGAGCTGGAGGCTAACAAATTTTACTTTGACCTGATAATCACTAACATCAAATAAGCCTAATAAGAATCAGTAAATATCCTAAGTTTCTCTTTTGTGGAGCTTGGGATATTTTCTTTTTGGGTTATCAATCCATCTTTTAATGAAAAATGAGACTTACTTTTTGGTCTTTCTTTTTCAATTAATTTAGCCACTTCAAATATTATTTTATTAGCCACTTCAGTATTTGATCTAAGATTATCCAAAACCATCTCTACAGAAACTTCTTGATGAGTTTGATGCCAGCAATCATAATCAGTAACCATAGATAAGGAGGAGTAAGCTATTTCAGCTTCTTTAGCTAATCTTGCTTCTGTGTGGTTCGTCATTCCAATTATTGAACATCCCCAACTCCTATATAAATTAGATTCTGCTCTAGTTGAGAAAGCGGGACCTTCCATTGCTAGATAGGTACCGCCTCTATGCAATTGTCTACCACCAGGAATATTTTTTTCTCCGATTTCACTTAATATACGTGATAAATTTGTGCAGAAGGGATCTCCCATAGTTACGTGAGCAACAGCTCCCTCGTTAAAGAAGGTTGCGGGTCTATTTTTTGTCCGGTCTATAAATTGATCTGGGACCACTATATCAAGTGGCCTTATCTGTTCTTGTAATGAACCAACTGCTGACGGAGCAATAATCCATCTTACTCCTATTGATCTAAGAGCCCAAATATTAGCTTTGTAAGGGATTTCAGAAGGATTTAAACTATGTGTTCTGCCATGTCTAGGAATAAATGCTATCTCTAGGTTTCCAAGATTATATACTTTTATTGAATCAGAAGGTTTACCATAGGGAGTATTGATTTCTATTTCTCTTAAGTACTCTATTTGATCCATTGAATAAAATCCACTTCCACCAATCACTCCTAATCTTGATTTTTCAATTGGTAATAAATGTTCTTTATTCATAGTGATGTAAATGACTTTTAATCATCTGGTACTAATTGGAGGAGGACACTCAAATGTTTCTTTATTGAAGAAATGGTTAATGTTTCCGAAATTAATGCCAGAAATTCCTGTTTCAATTATATCTAGAGATTCTCATTTGGTTTATTCGGCTATGTTCCCATCGGTGATTTCAAAATCAATCACTTTGGAAGAAAGTTTAATTGATATAAAAGCTTTAGCAAAAAATGCAAAAGTATCTTTTATAGAAGAAGAAGTAAAGGATATTGATTTCAATTTAAAGAAAATTGTTCTAAGTAATAGACCTTCAATTAATTATTCGAAGTTGGTGCTTAATTATGGAAGTCAAACAATAATTCCAAAAGAATTTGAATCACTAGTTAAAAATCGAAATGCTTTTTCAATTAAACCTTTTTTAAGGGCTTATGACTCAATAATAAAAGAGGACATTTTTGATTCAGTTAATGAACTTCCATTTGTAATTGTTGGGAGTGGCCTTGCAGCAATTGAAGTATCATATGCTTTGAGAAAAAGATGGGGAGATAGACCTTTAAAACTATTATGTGATTCAAGAAAAATTAATAATGCAATTCTAAAAAGTTTAAGGAATTCCAATATTGATTTAGTTGAAAAACTTAATTTTGATTATGGCAAGATTCTTTTATGTACTGGAAATACATCTCCTTTATGGGCACAAAAAAAATTATTAGATTCCGATTCTTATGGCAGAATAATTACAAATCAGAATTTGCAGATAAAAAGTTTCTCTGGAATCTTTGCTGTTGGTGATTGTGCAGTTGTAGGTTCAGCAAAAAGACCAGCATCGGGAGTTTTTGCAGTAAAAGTTATAAATACATTAGTACAAAATCTAAAAAAAGATATAGAAGGTAGATCATTAAAAAAGTGGTTTCCTCAAAAGATCGGATTACAAATAGTAAATATATTTCCAAGCCATCATCCAAAGGCTTTTGCTATTTATCGCAATTTTGTTTTCGGACCTTCTTTTATTTTTTGGATTTTAAAGCATAAAATTGATCTCAACTTTATTAGAAAGTTCAGATCAAAAAGGCTAATTATGAAAAGTAGTGAAAAAAATATTTCATTGAATGATTGCAGAGGATGTGCAGCAAAAATTCCTCAGTTTGTTTTAAATAAATCATTAATAAATTCTAATTTAAATTCTTTTGCCTCATCACCTGAAGATTCAGTTGAGATATATCAAAATGGGCAAGATATTATCTTGCAAAGTGTAGATGGATTTCCTGCTTTGGTAAGTGATCCTTGGCTTAATGCAAAAATTACTACTTTGCATGCTTGCTCAGATTTGTGGGCATGCGGAGCAAAACTTTCATCCGCGCAGGCTTTAATTTCATTACCAAAAGTTGAAAGAGAATTTCAGAGTTACCTCTTTTCTCAATCACTTCAAGGTATTAAATCAACAGTTGAGGATCATGGAGGTGAATTACTTGGAGGCCATACTTTCGAGGCAAGAAGTCAAGTAAATAAACCTTATTCATTGGGAATAGATATTTCTTTAACAGTTCAGGGCATTTTAAAAAATGGCGCAAAACCATGGCTTAAATCTGGAATGAATATTGGAGATATTCTCATGATGTCTAGACCTCTGGGCGTTGGGATTTACTTTGCCGGTCAAATGCAAAATATTAATATGCTAGGTGGTTCTTCTGAAATAATTAATAATTTAGTAAAGAGTCAGCAATATTTGATTGATGAAATTTATCTTTTGCAAAATCAATTTAAAGAATCATTAGTTAGTGCCGCGACTGACATTACTGGATATGGATTTATTGGACATCTTAAAGAAATGGTTGAATCATCTAATTTATATAGGCAAAGCAATAATCTTGAGCCACTAAAAGTTTTATTAGATTTATTTGCATTTGAAGCTTATCCTGGAGTATTTGATTTAATAAGAAAAGATGTTAAAAGTACTTTCTTTGAATCTAATAAAGAAATTTTTGACAAAATTTATAAACTAAATAAGCAAAAAAGAATAATTAATTTTTTAAACGAAAATTCATTAGATCAAGAGACTTTTAAAGAGAGAATATCATTACTATTAGATCCTCAAACATGTGGCCCCTTGTTGATTAGTTGCAATCGTAAATATGAAAATGTTCTAAAGGATAAATGGTACAAGGTTGGAGAGGTTGTAAAAATGTAATTAATTTCTATTTAATTTATCAATTTCCAAATATCTTAATCTTTGGAGTTCCTTTCCCATCTCCTTCCCTGGGTACCATCCTTCTTTTTTTAATGTTTCTCCATCTTTTTTTGATTTTATGAATTTGTAAATAAATAACCACTTAAACAATTTACGCCAGTACGGTCCTCCATCGCAAATTAATAATTTGACTGTATCATCATCAAGGTTTCTGTCCTCAATAAATTCTGTCCAACTTGATGGAGAAAAATGATTGAAATTTTTTTGGTTTGTATTTAATATTTTTTTGATATCTAAATAATCTTCTAATATTTTTATCTCACTATTATTTACCAAAAATCTTTGACATGCTTTTTCTAAATCTTCTGAATCTTTTAATAAGTAAAGAATATGATTTCCCTTTAACTTCTTAATCCAATTTAGTCCTCTTAAAAACCTTTTATCGACTTTAATATTTTCATTTAAGATTGAGATAATTTCCCATTTATGAATTATCGAAATTACATCAGTCAAATTATCGTGTTTACATATTTCAGCTAGTTCCATCCTTATTCTTATTCCTAGTGCAGGAGGGTAAATCATTTTCTGATGAGTTTCTGAAATTTTCCATG
The DNA here is from genome assembly GCA_003280575.1 of Prochlorococcus sp. AG-355-P07. Taxonomy (GTDB): domain Bacteria; phylum Cyanobacteriota; class Cyanobacteriia; order PCC-6307; family Cyanobiaceae; genus Prochlorococcus_A. The sequence goes on from QCEN01000011.1 coordinate 25,157, forward strand.
GCCATTGTCTAACTGTTTCTTGAGATTGTTTGAGGGAATTATTTGAAATATTGAAATCTAGCCTTGAAGCATATTTTGCACCTCTAATTAATCGACTTGGATCATCTGAAATACTATTACAGTGAAGTAAGTTCAATCTTTTACTTTTTATATCAGAAATTCCTCCATAAAGATCATAGATTTTCTTTGTTGAGACCTCGAAGGCTATTGAATTTATTGTGAAATCCCTCCTCTTAAGATCCTCCTCAATAGTACTTTTATTTACTTTGGGATTTAAGCCTGGAGCAGAATAAATTTCTTTTCTCGCAGAAGCAATATCAATTTTATAGTCATTAATATTTATTTCTACAGTATTGTATAAATTAAATTCCTTGATTAAACATAAATCTACGTTTACGATATTTTTTTTTATAAATTTTGCGAGAGAAATAGAGGATCCTTCAATAACAAGATCAATATCTACAGGTTTAGAAAACGATTTTTTGTGGAATTTACTAATTAATAAATCTCTTAAATAACCCCCAACAAAAGCTACTTTTGTATCGCTATTAGATTCTATGTATTTAGCAATTAGGTTATATAGATTAAATGGAGTTTTGATTAATTCCCCTTGAATGTAATCAGAGATATCGTTCATGAGTTTTAACTTACATAACGAATTGGCGCTAATCTGGGATCTAGAATTTTACTTCCTTTATCACCAAATTTTACTGCTAAAGATATTTTTTCCCCACTCCCAAAAATATGTATGATTTCACCTTTACCAAACTTTGAGTGAATTAGCATATCTCCAACTATCCAGCTTTTCCCTTTACTGGGACCTGAATATAATTTCCTTACTGCATTTATTGGTTTGTTTACAAATTCATTTGGATTGTTTCGATCAACTCTAGTTAAACGATCAAGATGCCAATCTCTTCTAATTGAAGCACCACCAGTTTGTGGTAATTCGCCATCCATTAAATCTTCAGGTATTTCCGAAAGAAATATTGAAGGAATTGTTGCTTCACGCATTCCACCCCATAATCTTCTTTCTCTGGCATGACTTAAGAAAATTCTTTCTTTAGCTCTAGTAATACCTACATAGCATAATCTTCTTTCCTCTTCAAGAAGTGAGGGAGTATCTATTGATCTATGGCTAGGGAAGAGACCTTGTTCTAGCCCCGTTATAAAAACATTTTGAAATTCTAAACCTTTACTATTATGTAGAGTCATGAGAGTTACAGAATTAGGATTATTTTTCTCCGTATCATTATCAGTTGTTAAGGCTGCTGTAGAAAGAAATCCCTCTACATCTCCACTTTCTGTCTCTTCTTCATATTGAGTAGCAGCATTAATTAGTTCTTGTAAGTTGTTTCTTCTATCTTCTGATTCTTCAGTCCCACTAGAGAGCAAGTCACTTAAATAACCACTTTTTTCTAATATAAGTTGTAGTAGTTGAGCGGGACCTGAATTTTCTAGGTAACACAGTAAATCATTCATAACTTCAGTAAATTTATTAATTCCTTTTGATGATCTGCCTATTGTTTCTTCAAGACTTTGCTTATCATTAAGAACCTCCCATAATGGGATATTCAACCTATTAGATAGTTCATTAAGTTTTTGAATGGTAGTCTTACCTATCCCTCTTCTAGGAACATTTATGATTCGTAAAAGACTTACGTTATCTGAAGAATTAACCAGAACCTTCAAATATGCTATTGCATCTTTAATTTCCCTTCTATCGTAAAAACGCAGTCCTCCAAAAATTGTATAAGGAATGCGCCACCTTACAAGAGATTCTTCTAATACTCTCGACTGAGCTCTGGTTCGATATAAAATTGCAAAATTTTTCCAAATTGGTTTTTGATTATAGTTATTGAGTGATTTTATTTTATTGGTAATTGCTTCTGCCTCAGAAATTTCATCATCACAGCTTAGTAACTTTAGAAGTTCCCCTTTTTCTTTAGTAGCCTTTAAAACTTTGTCAATTCTCTCAGAGTTGTTTTCAATTAGTGAGTTTGCAGCATCAAGTATATTGGATGACGACCTATAATTTTCTTCTAATTTAATTAAAGATGATTTTGTATCGTCTTTGATTGAAGTTTTAAAATCCTCTTGAAAACCAATTAAAATTCTGAAGTCAGCTGCTCTGAAACTATAAATACTTTGATCAGCATCCCCAACTACAAAAATTGACCGATCTTCCCAATTGAAGAATTTTTTTGGTTCAGTATTTCCAGCCGTAATTAATTTTATAAGTTCATATTGTGTTCTATTTGTATCTTGATATTCGTCAACTAGGATATGTTTAAATCTTTTGTGCCAGTAATCTCTGACTATGTCATTTTGCCTCAATAAGAAAACAGGCAAAAGTAGAAGATCATCAAAGTCTAAAGAATTATTTTTTGAGAGCGAAATCCTATATTTTTTGTAGGCTTCTGCAACTGTTTTATCAAAATTATTATCTGCTTTTTCTAAAAGATCATTAGAAGTTAAGCATTGATTTTTAGCATTACTTATTAATCTTTTAATCTTTTTAGGGTCATATCTTTTTGGGTCAAGATTCATATCTTGAATGATAATTTCTTTTACTAATGTTTGAGAATCTGTTTCATCGTAAATTGAAAATTGCCTTGTCCATTTTAGGCCTTCTGGATCAGTATATTTTTCAATATCGTATCTTAGAAGTCTTGAAAATAATGAATGGAAAGTACCGATCCAAAGGTTCTGAAGCCTCTCTTGGTGAACGTTTGTTCTTAATTGATTTTGATCAATTTCTTTGAGAGTTGTCCAAGGCTGACCAAATTGATTAAAAGCTAATTCTTGGGCTAGAAGAACCTCTAATCTTGCTTTCATTTCTTTAGCAGCTTTGTTAGTGAAAGTGACTGCTAGAATGTTATAAGGATCTATAGAGTTACTTTCAATAAGGTTTGCAATTCTGTGTGTAAGCGCCTTAGTTTTTCCGCTACCTGCACCTGCTATTACTAAAAGTGGTCCATAAACATGCTTTACTGCTTGTAGTTGTTGATTGTTTAGGGACTTAAAAAGAAAATTGTTGGTTTGAGACACTTTTGGAAGGGTTTTTCAAAAATCAGACTTTACTTTGAAATTCAGATTTCGTTTCTAGATCTTCTAACGCTTTTTTTAAATTTATAAGTTCATTATTGTTATTAATTATTTCTTCAAATTTATTTTGAGGCATTTTTAATTTCATACTTCTGTCGAGAATTTCTTTTTCCAATCTCTTTTTGTATGAGGAAATAAGTTTCTTTGATAATTTTAAATCCTGTTGATCCAAAACCTTTTTAAAAACGTATTTTTATTTTAGCGGAAAAAAAATTTTTTATTTGAATTATTTCAACTATCACTTTGGAATGAAGTTATTAATTAAGAAGCGTTGCGTTAAGTTTGAAATTATATTGTTTTTACTAGCTTTGTATTATTCTTAAGATCGGTCTTTAAATTTTTACTTCAGGAATGTCAGTTTCAAAGAATAATCAAATATTGTCAGCCGAAAAGAAATTAAATGATTTAAGCAATATAAAAGAATTTATCAATAGTGCAAACTCAAGATTAGATGCAATAACCTCAATAACCAATAATTCACATGCAATCGCAGCAGACGCTGTGACAGCAATGATTTGCGAAAATAAAGATTCACTTAATTCAAAAATATCTTTAAATACAACTAACAAGATGTCCGTTTGTTTAAGAGATGGAGAAATAATCCTAAGGATTGTTGCTTATCTTTTAATTTCTAATGACGAATCAGTTTTAGAAAAAAGTTGTTTGAAGGATCTTAAAAATACTTATCTTGCTCTTGGGGTACCATTAAGAAATGCAAGAAGGGTTTTTGAATTAATGCGAGATGCAACTATCTCTGATTTGAATTCAACAGTTAATAATATGCTTGGAAATAAAGCCTTTCTTCCTAAATTAATATCTGAAACAGAGTATCAATTTGAAAGGATAATTAATCTTTTAAATTAGCTAAATTCCTTATCTCTGAAGTATGGGACGTCTGTATAACTGAATTATTTCCAAGATTTCTAATAGTAGAAAATCTGGATCTTACATGAGTAGATAAAAAGGAAATTCTTTCTTCAGAAACTGTTGATTTATAAATAGTTTTAATGTGTAAATTATTTTGTTCATCAACAAAATAATTGGATGATGAAATAAAGGATTCTGCATAACCTTTATTTCTTAAAACAATTCCTGAATTTTCATTTTTCGGTAAAAAAATCAGAACAGTTTCGTCTCCCTCACTGATATCATCATTGTCCCAATCACTAATAGCTTGCCAGTTTATAGAAATGGCTATGCTCTCCAGGTTTAAACTAAATTTATAATTTTTAAAAATTTCAACGACTTTATTATTTTTTTTGTTGATATGTTTTATGTATATTTTACTAGTTGAGTTTTCAAATTCCTGAAAAGCTAAAGTGTGAGTACTTCTAATGGATTTCCACTCTCCTATACTTTTATCAATGAATTGATTAATTATTGTTAGATTCTTCGTCAAGTTTATCTTCTACGGAATGATTTTCTGCTTTTTGAATCATTCTTACCATTGAATCCACCATTAATCTCTTTGCAGAAGTTACTTTTAATCCAGAGGGAGTAGTTGATATTTGTTCTCCAGGGCGATCATATGAAGTTGGTCTAAATGGAGTCATCTAATAACTTTAAAAATTAATCGATTTCTATTCTTGCATGCATAATTATTTATATAGTTATTGTTTGCGAAAATGTCATATTTTTTTTTGATTACAAAATTATCATATGTTTTGTTATTTAGGCATTTTATTTTTTGCCAATCCTGAAAGAGTAGCCAAAGCAAACATTCCCAATAGAGCAATTCCAAGAAATAATCCTGCTCCCTGGCTAACTCCAGCTCCAACTGCTACAAGTATAGAGTCGCTGATTAGAAGACTAATTAATAATGCTGGTGTAAATACTTTCCAGCGAGTTCCTCCAATACCAATTGCGTAGCTTAGAAAATCAAAAAGGCCAGTCATTAGTAAACCAGTCATAAGAAAGAAATTTTCCTCTAGTTGGTTCTGATTAAAACTTTCAATCTTATTCATTGCTTTAGGTCCTACTAAATTACGTACAGGAACCCGACCATAGTTTCTTGCAATAAAGAAAGCAGCTTGGCAAAAAACGATATCAGAAAAGATTATTGTAATGTAACCTTTTTGAAATCCTAGTAAAGAACCAGCTAGCAGAGAATATGCTGAACTTGGTAGAGCAGGTAAAATAATACTTACTCCTCTAAGTATGAATATTCCAAAGGGAGCCCAAATCCCCATACTTTCTATTTTGTTCCGAAGAGGTTCAATCCCATAATTTTGGATTAAATAAATCAATACAACAAATATTGCAATAAAAAAAACTACTGATAGAAATTTCTGTATCTTATTCATTATTTTTCTAATAAATTTATTGGAAGTAAATTCTAAATTTTAATATTTGATTCTATCTATAATAGAAATACTAATCAATAAAAATTTTTACAAATTTTTATTTTATATTTCCTCCCATTAAAAGTTTTGAATTCCATAAGTAAGTTATGATTGAATCTAATAATAAAGTCAATTCAATATTTTTTAGAAATATCTTTTGTTTAGTCCTTTCGATCATTGTTTATTTTAGTATTTCAATAAAAAAATCATATTCTTTGCCTCATGAATGGGTTGGAGTCCCTAAAAGTGAATATGGAGAACAGTTATGGGATAGGCAAAGTTTAAAAAGGAATGAAGACGGTTCCGTGAGAGTATTGAGTAAATTTATTCCCAAAACAAAAAGTGAAATTACAAAGGATATTCTTTATACAATGGATATAAATTGTTTTGAAAAATCATTCAGAGACGTTGATGTCTCTATAGATGAAATTAATAGTAATTTCAATGATTTCGCTGATTGGCAAGATCCAAATGGAGATGAGCTAATTTTGGGCGTGATTGGTCAAGTCTGCAGAGTGGAAAACTAACAATTTCAAATTCTAGAAATAAAATAGAAAAATTAAGTTTCTACAATTCTGGAAAATATAAAACCCCTTCATAGAAGAGGTTTAAAAGGTGCCAGGACCCAGATTTGAACTGGGGACACGGCGATTTTCAGTCGCCTGCTCTACCAACTGAGCTATCCCGGCTCTAACCTATATACTCTAAATTAAGATGTGTAGTTTGTGAAACCCTTTTAATTAAAAAAATTTTATATCTTCATCAAATATCCAAAAAAAATTTATTTTGAGTTAATCGCTAACAAGGCAGAACCAAATGAAGTAGTTTTTTTACATGAGACTATTGGTATATTGATAATTTTTTCTCTTATTTTTCTCCACTGAGGGTTTTTTGAACCTCCACCAATAGTAATAATTTTTTTTGGAAGTGAACCTGTTAGTTCACTTAGCTTTTCCCATCCTTTCAATTCGATCTTAGCTAGCCCCTCGAATAATGCATGTAAATAAAGTGAGTCGCTTACTGGCCTTGGACCAAGTATCGGCTCTAAATTAGAATTATTAACGGGAAATCTCTCGCCTTTACAATTAAGAGGCAAAAGATTTAAAGAAGTGTTTTTCGATGGATTTATTTGTCGACTGAGCTCTTTTATTTCTAAATCAGAAAAGAATTTTGATAGTATACCGCATCCTGCATTTGAAGCGCCTCCACAAACCCAATCCCCATTGACTCTATGGATTGTGATTCCTCGTTCTTTTATTGGCTTATCAATAATTTTTTTAACCACAATGGTTGTTCCTAAAACCGTCAGACCATCTTCTTTCCCTAAATTTGCAGCTATTAAACTTGCATTAGAGTCAGTGGTACCTGAGATCAATACTAATTTCTTGTTCAATTCAAATCTTTTTGCTAAATCAGAATTAACTTTTCCAATGATGTTTCCACTTTTTATTATTTCAGGCAAGCATTTTTGCCATGAAGTATTAAGAAAGCTTTTTGGCCAAGATCCTTTTTTTAGATCCCAACCAAGTTTGAGATTATTGCCTTCTTCTCCATGAGTCCAATCTTTTAAAAACCAGCCGGTTATCCAATCAGATTGATGTCTTAAAAGTATATTCGTTCCATATTTATCTACTAGATGCAATGCTTTTGCAAGACTACTGTATGGAGTTCGTAAATGATCTTCTCCAGAAGTTAACATTTGAAGAGGGATCTTATTTTCATTACATGCTTGGTCATATGGTATTGCTTCCCCCATCGGTTCCCCTTTTAAATTTGACGCTATCAAAGTCCCTGAGGTGCCAGATATAGCCAATTTATTAAGGTTGCTTTTTATGTCAACAGGTATATTATCTAAGAGTTTTTCACAAGAATTGATCCAAGAATTTGGATTTTTGAAACTGTATAGATATGGAACTGAATTTGAATATACCAATTCCTTATGAAGATCAATTATGGATATTCTTACACCACTGGTTCCAAAATCTAACCCACCATAGAAATTTTCAGGCATAGATTAAATTTACAACAAAAATATTTTAGATGCCTCTACTAATTGGGCTGCTTTTTCTTCAACATTTTCCCAAGGTAGCTCAAGATCTCTTCTGCCAAAATGTCCGTAGGATGCTGTTTTTCTGAAAAATTTTCCACCCTTTTGTTTTGGTAGATTTCTTAAGTTAAATTCTTTTATTATTGCTTCAGGTCTTAAATCAAAGTGCTTCTTAATAAGCTCAGTCAAGTTAGCTTGTGAAATAACACCAGTATCAAAAGTTTCAACGAGAATAGAAATAGGCTTTGCAACTCCAATTGCATAACTTAATTGTACTTCAGCCTTTCTTGCTAATTTTGCTTTAACAATACTTTTAGCTACGTATCGTGCTGCATAAGCAGCTGATCTATCTACTTTTGTAGGATCTTTGCCAGAAAATGCTCCACCTCCGTGTCTAGCATATCCTCCATAAGTATCAACAATAATTTTTCTGCCAGTAAGGCCTGCATCTCCCTGAGGCCCTCCTACGACAAATTTACCTGTGGGATTAACTAGAAATCTTGTTTTGTGAATGTCTGGTTTGATTTCTAAATCTTCAGTGGCAGGAATAACAACATTTGTCCATAAATCTTCTTTTATTCTTTGACGAATTTTTTGTTCATTTGTTATTCCATCAATCTCAGGATTATGTTGAGTAGAAATTAAGATGGTGTTAATTGAAACTGGCATCCCTTTTTTGTAATCAATGCTTACTTGAGTTTTACCATCAGGGAGGAGATAATTAAGGACTTTTTCATGTCTTACTTTGGCAAGTTGAATGGCTAATCTATGAGCCAAACTAATTGGTAAAGGCATCAATTCAGGAGTTTCATCGCATGCATATCCAAACATTATTCCTTGATCACCAGCCCCGGTATTGTTTTCCAAATCATTATTGATATCATCAGCTTCGTTAACTCCTTGAGAAATATCTGGAGATTGCTCGTCAAGTGCTACTAAAACAGCACAACTATTTGAGTCAAAGCCCCCCGCTTTATGGTCCTCATATCCAATTTCTTTAATAACATTTCTAACTAGTTTTATATAATCAACTTTTGCTTTTGAAGTTATTTCTCCAGTTAGTAAACAAAGACCAGTATTTACTACAGTTTCACATGCAACTCTGCTTTCTGGATCTTCTGCCAATAAAGCATCCAAAATAGCATCACTTATTTGATCACATATTTTGTCGGGATGGCCTTCAGTTACTGATTCAGAAGTGAAAATGAAATCACTCATTTAATTATAATTTTGTAATATTGAATATAATCCTAAATTAGATTGTGATTACTAATCAATTATTGTAAATTAAATAATATTCAATAGTATAAATAGCCCTGATTTTGAGATATCCCTGCTGAATAAAAGTAAATTTATATTTTTTCAGGTGAAGCTACGGGTATTTCTTCATTTTCGTCAGTTTGCTCAAATAACATTTGCTTATATTTCGCAGCCATTTCTTCAGCTTTACTAAAAACTTTTTGAGGATCAGTTAACATATCACCTGGTTCAGGTTCAAGTGCTTTTGTAGATAATGAAATTCTACCTCTTTCTGAATCAAGGTCAATTATCATAACTTTCATTTGGTCATTAACATTTAAAACATTATGAGGGGTCTCAATATGTTCATGACTAATCTCAGAAATATGCAATAGACCACTAACACCTCCAATATCAATAAAAGCTCCATAGGGTTTTATACCTTTAACAGAACCAACAACAACTTCGCCAACTTCAAGTCTATTCATTTTTTTCTCAACTAATGCTCTCCTGTGACTTAGAACTAATCGGTTTCTTTCCTCATCAACTTCAAGAAATTTCAAAGGTAAGTACTCACCCTCTAGGTCATCTTTAATTTTTCGAGCACTTATGTGAGAACCTGGGATAAAACCTCTTAAGCCTTCTACTCTAACTAGAGCTCCTCCTCTGTTTGTTGCAAAAACTTCAGAATAAATAGTGGCATCTTCTTTTTGTAATTGTCTAACTCTTTCCCATGCTCTTTGGTATTCAATTCTTCTGATAGAAAGTGCTAATTGGCCGTCTTCATTTTCTTCACTCATTATGAAAAATTCTCTGCTTTCTGAAGGCCGTAAAACTTCATTTAGTCCTTCAACTCTATTTATTGAAACTTCTTGAACGGGCATAAAAGCTGCGGTTTTTGCACCGATATCTATCATGGCCCCTTTGGGTTCTAGGGCAAAAACAGTTCCTTTTACTAGATCGCCGGGCTTGAAGTTATAGTCATATTTTCCTAAAAGTGATGCAAATTCTTCTTGTGTGAATCCTGCATTATCAAAGTCCGCATTTGTTCTGCTTGAGGAAGAATCGGCTGAAGGAATATCACTCTTCTCGAACGATAAATCTTCTTGATTTTGGGACACTGAATCATTATCTAATTCAGATAAATTTTTAATTTCTTTATCTTCAGAAAGTTCTTTTATAGTTTGGGAGGAATTTTCGTTCATTTTTTGCATCGCAGACTACCTAAGGTAGTTAGAAAGGAATGCTATTAGCCTGCAAACTAACAGCAAAAACATATGTGTTATGTATTCTACACTTTAGGATGCTGAATTTTATAAAATTGAAGCTAATTGGTTTTTTGAACTTCCTTTGAGGGATTCAAGAGTTGAGATAAAATCTTTAACACCATTAAATTTTCTATAAACTGAAGCATACCGTATATAAGCGACCTCGTTTTCTTTTCTAAGACTTTTAAGAATTAACTCTCCAATTTGTGATGACTTTATATCTTTATTAGAATCTTGAATTATTAGTGATTCAATACCATCAACAAAATTAATAATTGCTTCACTAGTGAAGGTAGTTTTTTCGCAAGCTCTAGATATACCAGTAAATAATTTTTGCTTATCAAATAACTCTCTACTCCCGTCTTTTTTAATAACTGATATTGGCATTGTTTCAACTCTTTCATACGTAGTAAATCTAAAACTGCAATTTAAGCATTCTCTTCTTCTTCGAACACTCTTACCACTATCAGCAGATCTTGATTCCAAAACTCTACTATCTGTATTTTGACAGGTTGGACACTGCATATAGTGAAATAAGGTTAACTATAACTCTAATAGTAGATTAATATCTTGATTATGAAAAGTAAAAAACCTCTTGTTAAAGAGGTTTTTTAAAAAAGATCATTTTCTATCAAATTTAGGGGGATCTCTAAAGGCGACAGCAAAGAATAAAGTGACAACTGCGAGAGTTAAGATAAGAACGTAAGCGAAAGCTTCCATAAGATTAATTAATAAAGTTTAGTTTAAACCCTTCCTGGGATTCTTCTTGTGGATTCGTCACCAAGTTTCTTGAATAAACCAAATTCAACTTGGTCCCCAATTTCTGCGTCAATACCAGCAAAGGAATTCCTGTACAGGGTTCTTGAAGCATGCCACCAATGGCCAAATAAGAATAGCAATCCGAAACATAAATGAGCGTATGTAAACCATGCTCTTGGTGAGCTTCGGAATACCCCATCAGATTTGTAAGTTTCCCTGTCGAATTTGAATGCTTCTCCAAGCTGAGCTTTTCTTGCTAACCTTTTAACTACTGCAGGATCAGTAAATGTTTGACCATTTAAATCTCCACCATAGATAGTTGCAGTAATGCCAGTTTGCTCAAATGAATACTTGGCTTCAGCTCTTCTAAATGGAATATCAGCTCTTACATTACCCTCTTTATCTTCAAGTATGACAGGAAAGTTCTCAAAGAAATTAGGTATTCTTCTAACTTCTAAATCATTTCCTTCCTTGTCTTGGAAAGTAATGTGACCTTGCCAACCAGTTGGTAAACCATCTCCATTAACTAGAGCTCCTACTCTGAATAATCCTCCTTTAGCGGGACTGTTACCTACATAATCGTAGAAAGCTAATTTCTCTGGAATAGATGCATATGCTTCTTCTTTAGTTGCGCCATCATCAATAGCAGCTTGAACCCTTCTATTAATTTCTGTTTTGAAATAGCCTGAATCCCATTGATATCTGGTAGGACCAAATAATTCTACTGGGGTTGTAGCGGAGCCGTACCACATAGTTCCTGCTACTACAAAAGAAACAAAAAGCACAGCAGCTAGAGCGCTTGCAAGAACTCCCTCAAGGCTTCCAAGTTTTAAGGCTCTATAAAGTCTTTCTCCAGGTCTATTAGTAATATGAAAAATACCTCCAATTATACCCATTAGTCCAGCTGCAATATGATTAGCAACTATTCCTCCTGGGTTGAAAGGATTAAATCCATCTACTCCCCATGATGGAGCTACTGGCTCGACATGACCAGTTAAACCATAGGGATCTGAAACCCATATCCCAACGTTTGCGCAATGAAATGCTCCAAATCCAAAACATGTAAGTCCAGCAAGAAGGAGATGAATTCCAAAGATTCTTGGTAAATCGAGAGCAGGTTCACCTGTTCTTGAATCTTCCCATAGATCTAAGTCCCAGTATGTCCAGTGCCAGATAGAAGCGAGCATCAATAGTCCACTGAATACTATGTGTGCAGCTGCAACTCCTTCAAAACTCCAAAAACCAGGATCAACTCCAGTCGCACCAGTAATATCCCATCCATTCCAACTGCTTGTGATACCTAGTCTTGCCATGAATGGCATTACGTACATTCCCTGTCTCCACATTGGATTAAGAACAGCATCAGAAGGATCAAAAATGGCTAATTCGTAAAGAGCCATAGAACCGGCCCAGCCGGCTAATAATGCAGTATGCATAAGATGCACAGCAAGTAGTCGACCTGGGTCATTAATAACTACTGTGTGAACTCGATACCAAGGCAATCCCATCGGTTAATTTCTAGTAACTATGCTGATTAAACAGCTAAACATCACGATAGTAAGGGTTTTTTTGGCTTTGAGGGATTTTTGTAAATAAATTTATTTTCTTGCAAAAATTGGCTAAATCCATTTGTATCACTGAAGTTAGGAGAAATTTTTGACTTAAAATTGTTAATATTTTGGTCACAATTCTCAAAGTAAAACGCCAAAATAAGAAAAATAACAAAAAAAATGGCAACTATTAGATTCATTCGAGAAGGTTTAGATGTTCAATGTAACCCTGGTGAAAACTTAAGGGAATTAGTAATGAAAGAGAACTTGCAGCTTTATGGATTAAAAGGGATTTTAGGAAATTGTGGTGGAGCAGGGCAGTGTAGTACTTGTTTTGTTTCGATTGAGGGAGGAAACAAAAATTCTTTAAGCCCTCTTAGCTCTGCTGAAGAAGAAAAACTTAAAAATAGACCCGAAAATTGGAGACTTGCATGCCAAACATTAATAAAATCTTCTGCAGTAATACTAACTAAACCACAATCACCCCCATCAAATTTAGAGGAACTAAAAAAGATTAGTGAAAATAAAAAATTACCTCGCTAATTGTTTAAGACTGTTAATCAGTTGATAAAAATTGTTTATTTTTCCACTTTATTTAAAATTATATGTCTATAGTCATAATACTTAATTGAACAGTTAACCAAATGGAAACAACTAATTTTGGATTCGTAGCTAGTCTATTATTTGTAGGGGTGCCAACAATATTCCTCATAGGCTTATTTATTTCTACTCAAGATGGCGAAAAATCAAGCTTCTATTCAGATTCTAGTAAAGGTAGGCTTGGCCCAAAACGCTAAACTTTCATAAATGCTCAGCATTTCTGTAAAAGAGTTTTTATATTGGAAAAAAAAACAATTATCTAAAGGTGGAGATCATCGATCTTTTGCAGTTTTATTAAACTGTATTGGCGGTATCTCTAATAGTGAGCTAAATTTATTGAGGATAAATCCTGAAAGAAAATTATATTTAAAAAAAAATTTAGAACAATTAGAATTTATTTGGGATAATCATTTATTAAATTCCTCGCCTATTCAATACCTTTGTGGGGTCTCATTTTGGAGGGATTTGAAACTTAAAGTCACGGATAAAGTGCTTATTCCCAGACCGGAGACAGAACTAATAATTGATATTGTTTTTAAAATTTTTGGAAAGCAATCACAAAAATTAATTTTTGCTGAATTAGGAACTGGATCAGGAGCTATTAGTATTGCTTTGGCATTGGCTTATCCATTGTGGGACGGAATAGCAACTGATATTGATCAAAATGCACTAGATATAGCAACTGAAAATTATCTAAATTGTTGTAAGGAAACAAATCTCAAATTTTATTGTGGACATTGGTGGACCCCTTTTGAGAGTTTAAAAGGAAAAATAGATCTCGTTATTTCAAACCCGCCTTATATACCTAAAGATACTTATGAAAAATTGCCTAAAGAAGTTAAAAATTTCGAGCCAAAAATCGCACTCTTAGGAGGGGAAGATGGCTTAAAGCATATTAGGGAAATAATTCAAAAAGCACCATTATTCTTAAAAGAAAAAGGATGGCTTATTATAGAGAACCATTTTGATCAAGGCGAAAAAGTAAAACAACTATTTATCAAAAGTAAATTTAATTCAGTAGAAATTGTGAATGATCTTTCTGGTGTTGGTAGGTTTACCATTGGAAGATATAAATAAATTATTGGTTAATAATCTAAATGAATTTAATAAACTGCAAATCAGCTTTGAAGACGCTAGGAAATGGTCTGCCTATAATTTTTCCCACAGACACATTACCAGCAATTGGATGCTTGCCAAAATTTTCAAAAATTATTTATGAATTTAAAAAAAGAGATAGAAATAAACCTCTAATCCTTATGGGAGCAAAATATAAACAACTAATCGATTATGTTCACGAATCAGCAAGAGAAGATTTTGAAAAAATAGCGTCAAAATATTGGCCTGGAGCTCTGACTATGGTTCTTCCTGCTTCAGAATGGCAGAATGAATTTCTCACAAGCAAAGATCATACTCTTGGCTTAAGAATCCCAAATTCATCTATTGCTCAATCTCTTATGCAAGAAACAGGACCATTGCTAACTTCAAGTGCAAATATTTCAGGCTTTACAGGATCAATTACAGCTGAAGGTATTGCTTTAGATTTCCCTTCTCTAGAGATTCTGGGGCCAATTCCATGGGAAAAAAGTAGTGGAAAAGCTAGTACTATTATATCTTGGAAGAAGTTTGGCGATTGGAGGCTGATTAGAAAAGGCGAAGTATTAGTTAAGGAATTATCTTAATGTTTTTATTATTATTTTTTGTTTTATTAATTCAATTTTTTACTAATTGGATATTTGAACCCCTTGCATCCTTTTTAGAGTATGTTCTTGAAATAAGAATATTTCCTGTTATTGCTCTATTAGGTTTGATTTTTTTATTTTCTAAAGAAAAATAAATAAGGATTAAATATAACCAAAATGCCGGCTAACAGATTTGAACTGATGACCTTCGCTTTACAAAAGCGCTGCTCTACCGCTGAGCTAAGCCGGCAATCCTACTATCTTACATTTTCGGAGGATCAATTATCAGTTTCTTTAGTTTTTTTTTTATTTATTACTATTTGATATCTTTATCAGTCTTAACAGTTTGATCAGTTTTTTTAAATTTTATTTCTCCTGAAATAGTTCTTTTGATTGGTAAATTAGCAACAAGTGCAGTCATTCTATCTTCAGTTTCTAAACTTACTGCGACCTCTTCAAAATCAATCTCAACATATTTAGCAACAACATCAAGAATTTCTTTTCTCATTTTATCTAAAAGATCAGTGGTTAAAGAACTCATATCAACTCTGTCATGAGCTAATACAAGCTGTAATCTTTCTCTAGCAGTATTAGCACTAGCCGTTTCTCTGCCTAGTAACTTGTTTATAAGATCTCTGAGAGTCATCATTTTAAAAAACCTTTGTTTGCATTAATCTCATAAATTTATCTCTAAAACTTTTACCTTCATTTTTTGGGTCGATAATTGGCACATCTTTTCCTGTAAGTCTTTGAGAAACATTCAGGTAGCATCTTTTTGCAGGAGATCTACCATCAGTAAGGGTTAGTGGCTCTCCTCTGTTTGTACTTATTATTACTTGTTCATCTTCTAAAACAATACCTAATAAAGGTAAAGATAGGATCCCTTGTACATCTTCAATAGATAGCATTTCTTGACTAGCCATCATGTTAGGGCGAACTCTATTGATTACAAGTTGAATAGGTTTTATATCAGATGTATTAAGAATACCTATTACCCTATCGGCATCTCGTACTGCAGACAATTCTGGGTTAGTCACAACTATAGCTTCTTTACAAGCTGCAAGTGCATTTTTAAAACCATCCTCTACTCCTGCAGGGCAATCTACTAAAACAAAATCAAATTTTTCACTTAATAACTCACTAATTTTTTTCATATCTTCCGGCTTCATCCAATCAAGCATCCTTGGATCTCCAGCAGGTAGAAGAGCTAGATTAGGTTCCTGTTTATGTCTGACCAATGCTTGATCAAGGCGACAATTTTTGTCTAAAACATCTTGAGCGGTATATACTATGCGATTTTCTAATCCCAGAAGAAGATCTAAATTTCTTAAGCCAAAATCAGCATCTAGTACAGCAGTGGTTGCTCCGCTGTTGGCAAGTGCTATGCCTAGGTTTGCGGTTAAAGTTGTTTTACCAACTCCACCTTTTCCTGAACAAATTAATATTGTGCGAGTATTTTCCGCCACGAAATTTAAGAATTTTTCAAATAATAAGGCTACCTTTAAGAAAGTTAAATATTTTAAAGATTAAGTAATTCTTAAATTTATCAAGTTTTAATTAATTTATTTCAAATGATTGATTAATTTTTAGTTTCTATTAAGAGAGGTTTGATAATTATTGTTTGTTTATCTATTAGGGCAATTTCAGGGTAATGATTTTGGGGCTTGTCCTTTGGTCCAATGGCTATTACATCAGCAATTCTTAACTGTAAAGGGTTTAAATAAAGTGATGCTATGGAGGCATTATTATTTCCAGTGTTACCTGCGAAAGCAATCCCTAAAAGTTTGCCCCAAACGTAAATATTTTTCTTAGCGGAAACTATAGCTCCCGGATTAACGTCTCCAATAATGCATAGGTTTCCGTTTGAAGATATTCTGTCGCCTGATCTAACTGTTCCTTTATGAAGAATATCGTCACTCTCTTTTAGATTGAATAAGAGTAACTTATTTTTAACCTCTTGCTCTTTAAGAAAGGTTGAATTTATCTTTAAAGACTTCCCCGCTATAATTGTATTTCTTTCATTTGAGTAAATGCATAGAGAAAAAATATTAAGATTGTCCAAATGATTTTTTAATTTTGATAATTCATGAATACTTATTGACTCATTTATTGATAAAATTTTTGCTTCCACAGGTCCCTTTATAGAAAAATTTTTTCTATAATTTTCATGGATATTATCCAAATCTTCCCAAGAAAAAATTTCAAAATAGTTACTTTTAGTATTATTTAAAATAATGTTCATTGAACTTAATTTAGGAATTATTTTTTTAAAACTGAAATTTGATTTGTAATATCACTTTTGATTAGATTCGGGTAGATTATAAGGGAAGTTTCCCTAGAGTTCATTAAAGTTTTTATTAATTCTGATCTATTTTCTAATGAGTCTTGATAAGTTCCATCCCATATTTTTAAAGCATTGTTAGATTCGAAACCATTAAATGATCTTTCTCTGATACCACAAAATATTTCTGAATCAAAATTGTTCTTTTCACATAATTTTTTTGCAAATGCAAGTATTTTTAGTCTGTCTACTTTATTAAGAAAACTTATGTCTGATGCCCTTAACAAATCTCTATCAATAAACATTTTGCATAACTTAGAGAGTGGCTCGAAAGATTCATTTTTCCATCTGATTAAATGATAGTAGAAAGTTATATCATCATTTTTTATGAAATCATCAAAATCGAGATTTTTGGGTGAAAATATCCATTTATGGAGAGATCTATCTATCCAAATTTTTTTTTCAAAATTATACTTTACTGTAAATATTATTTTTTCAAGAATCCATGTCGATATTTCGTTTATTCTATGATTATAAATGGTTCTATACATTAAATTTCTTAGTACTAAAAAATGCTCAACAGCGATAACTCCTTTTGGTTTGATTGCAATATTACCATCAGGTGAAAAAGTAAGACCTGAAATAATTCTTTCTAAATCTACCAAGCCGTATTTGGTACCTGTATTGTAACTATCGCGTAAAAGATAATCGAGACGATCACAATCTATTTCACTGCTTATCAACGTTTTTAAAGGGTTTGAAAATAGTTGTTTTGATTCAAATAATTCACATATTTGTTCCGGTAATTCGTTGTCATACTTTTTTAGTATTGAATTGATTGGAGAATAATTTTTAACTAAATTTTGAGACCATTTTTCATGATTATGATCGAATATTGCTTCACTTGTATGACTCAAAGGTCCATGACCTAAATCATGTAGAAGAGCTGCTGCATATAAAACAAATTTATTTTCATAAAAAGAAGATTTGAGTTCAATTAATCTCTTATATATTTTTCTTGCTATACAAAAAACGCCAATTGAATGGGTAAATCTACTAGATTCTGCTCCATGAAATACTAATGATGCTGCCCCTAATTGTTTTATTCTCCTTAATCTTTGAAAAGCTACTGTATCAATTAATTCCATAATCATTAACTCTTCCGGTTTCCCTGAATCAAATACTATTTCTTTGTGAATTGGGTCATGAAAAACTCTTTTGATACTCATAGTATTTTTAAATTTTCATTCATTAAATTTTGCTGCTTCAGGGTTATATTTCTTCATTGCTTATTTCAGGAGTTTGGATTGAAACTTCTTCTTTTTCTAGAAATGAATCTAGAAATAATTCTGCATTTCTCACCCACTTATCTTCAGCACTTCCGTATTCACTAGCTTCAGGAAGATCTAATAATTTATCCGGTGTAATACCTTGACCTTGAATATTATTACCTTTAGGAGTTAAATAACTAGCAACTGTGATTGCTACCCCACTATTTTCTCCCAAACTTTTTAGGGATTGAATTAAGCCTTTCCCATAGGTTTGATCACCCATGAGAATTGATCTGCCGTTATCCTGTAAAGATCCAGCAAGTATTTCACTAGCGCTAGCTGTCCCTTTGTTTACCAAAGTTACCATTGGGCCATCATAAGATGTCTCTTTTTGAGACGTAATTGCATCTTTTATTCCATTTCTATTTTTCGTTTCAACTATTGGTTTCTCACTTAATAAAGAGTCTGCTACCGCGATACCTGAGCTTACTAGTCCGCCCGAATTATTTCTTAGATCCAAGATTAGTCCCTCAACCTCTTTTTCTTTTAATTCCTGAAGAGCTTCTTCAACCTTTTTGGGTACGCTTTCGCTAAATTGAGTTATCCTCAAATATCCTATTGTGTGAGAATCTTCTCTTAATCTTTTTGTCCTCACTGGTCTCAGGTCAACTGATCTTCTTTCTAAATCTACCTCCTTAATTTCTCCTGATTCAGAAGATATTTCAACTAAAACTTTGGTTCCTGATTCACCTCTTAACTTAGATGCAGTATTTGCAAGGCCTAATTCTTCTGATGAAATTCCGTCTACTTTCTCTATAAAGTCCCCACTAACTATCCCAGCTTCTTCTGCTGGTGAGCCGCCAAGAGTAGAGACAACTTTAACTTTATTGCTATCATCATCCTCTCCTAATTGAAGTCCAACTCCATTAATTTCGCTACCAAAATTACTTGATTTAAGGAGTTCATAATCTTTTGGGCGTAAAATTCTTGTGTAAGGATCCTCTAAAGGTCTCAACATGTTTTCAATTGCGAAATAAGCCTCTTCACTTGTTTCAATTTGTTTCTGTAATGTTTTTTGTCTGATTCTCTTCCAATTTATTTCATCAAACTTTTCTGGGTCATAAAAACCTTCATTCACCAAGGTCCAAGCGTCAAGGACTAATTGCTTGCTATCACTGAGAGCATGTACTCTTTCAGTTAATAAAAAATTGGTAGAAAAAACAATGATCACTAATACAGTGAGTATTGTTTTGAATGTTAAAAATTTGTTAAAAGATGAATTCATTGGGTTAAGTCTTAACACCAAGTATAAGAATTTTAAGTAAGCTCTTTATATCAAAGCTAATTTTTTTTTGGATGGCGAATTCTTCATCCGTTTATGACTGGTTTCAAGAAAGACTTGAAATCCAAGACATAACTGACGACGTAACTTCCAAGTACGTACCCCCTCACGTAAATATTTTTTATTGTTTAGGAGGCATAACACTAGTATGCTTCCTTATACAATTTGCAACAGGTTTTGCAATGACTTTTTACTATAAGCCAACAGTTACACAAGCTTATAGTTCAGTTAGTTACTTAATGACAGACGTAAGTTTTGGATGGTTAATCCGATCAGTTCATAGATGGAGTGCATCTATGATGGTTTTAATGTTAATCCTCCACGTTTTTAGAGTTTATCTCACCGGTGGTTTCAAAAGGCCAAGAGAACTTACTTGGGTTACAGGTGTTGTAATGGCAGTCATAACAGTTGCTTTTGGCGTAACAGGATATTCTTTGCCTTGGGATCAAGTAGGTTACTGGGCAGTTAAGATAGTTTCAGGGGTACCAGCAGCGATACCAGTAATTGGTGATTTTATGGTTGAACTACTTAGAGGAGGAGAAAGTGTTGGACAATCTACTCTTACTAGATTTTATAGTCTCCATACTTTTGTTTTGCCTTGGTCCTTGGCAGTATTCATGTTGATGCATTTTCTAATGATTCGTAAACAAGGTATTTCAGGTCCTTTATAAACTCCTATACTTTTATTATCTTCTTGATCCAAATGTCTACGTTAAAGAAACCAGATTTATCTGATCCGAAATTAAGAGCAAAATTGGCCAAAGGTATGGGTCATAACTATTATGGAGAACCAGCTTGGCCAAATGACTTACTATACATTTTCCCAGTAGTGATTTTAGGTACTATTGCTTGCGTCGTTGGATTAGCAGTTCTTGACCCTGCAATGTTGGGAGATAAAGCAAACCCATTTGCCACACCTTTAGAAATCCTTCCTGAATGGTACCTTTATCCTGTGTTTCAAATACTTAGGGTTGTCCCTAATAAACTTTTGGGTATAGCACTTCAAACATTAATTCCTTTAGGATTGATGATTTTACCCTTCATTGAAAACGTTAATAAATTCTCTAATCCCTTTAGAAGACCAATAGCGATGTCAGTTTTCTTGTTCGGTACTTTTCTAACAATTTATCTGGGCATTGGTGCTTGCTTACCAATTGATAAATCCCTAACGCTTGGTTTATTTTAGATTTAAATTGTGAACATATCTAAGTCATTGCTTTCTTGTCTTAGAAAATGGTGCATTAATAAGAAACCAACAATCGTCCATGTTTGATAAGTTCTTGATTGTTGCCCTACCCAAGTACCCGTAGGCCCATCAAAATATTCTGCCCATTCTTGCTTAGGTAATTGATTTAATTGACACCAATAAGATTCCTCTACTAAAGATTTCATTTCTTCCATAAGAATTACATCATCTGAAGGAAATTGCTTTTGATGTAGAAGAACAGCTGTACCAAAAAACCAAAGTAAACTAGGCCAATGTCCACCATTGTGGTAACTCCAAGGCCAATTCTTTGGATCAGAACCAGTTTTGTTTTGCCATTCTTCAACATCCATATGAGGATGACAAATTCTCATAGGCATTTGAGCCATTAAATGCTGCCTATTGTGTAAGATTAATCTAAATAAAGCTCTTTGTTCTGCAGGAGGAAGTACCCCAAACACACAAGCTAAAGAATTTCCTAAACTGTAAAATCTAAAGTCAGGCCTTCCTGTTCTAATATTTCCTATCAAATACCCACCTCTGTTCTCTAACCAATCTTGAAGCCATGAGGGCACTACTTGAGGTTGGACATTAAATTCATTGAAGTGTTGATCATCTCCATACTGTTCAGTCGGCCTTCTTCTTAAGGTTTGCATTGTTTGGCTTGTAACCCAATAATGTTTTAAGAGAAAACTTCCTAAATCTTTCACCCATTGATTTGTGAGAATTAGTCTCTGATCTAATAGTCTACTTACATGATCTGCCCGACTTAATTCCATTAAGTTTATGCAGCTTTTTAAACATCCATGCAGTAAAACTTCAACTTCTAAAGGTGCTCCCCATACATCCATAGGTCTATCAATCATAAAGGCACAATCTGGAACAAAAAGTACGGGAGTACCCTCAAATGTTGGATGAAGAACTAGGTCTAATAAAAGTTGAATACCTCTTTGAACGCTTTGACTTTTTCCGAAGGCATAATCACCGCTTTTATTGACATAATACCAACATAAAATTGGCCACCATAAACTTGCATCAGCTGAAGTAATCCTGCCAATTGATCTTTGACCATAGTCTCCTATGAGCTTTCCATTTTCTTCAACGAAACTAGTAGGAAACACTCCACGAGTTTGATAACTAGTGCTTTGTAACTCAAGACAAACACTTAGGAATCTTTTGACAATTTCATACCGTTTTTGGGTAATGAGGTAAATCATTACTGGAACATTGTCTCTTAAAAATATTTCTCCATAATTTAACTTTTTATCCTTTGTTGGGTGTTCTAATGCAGCAACACTCCCTACTAGCTCTCCAGATATTTCAACAAGAGTCTTTTCGAAGTGTTTTTTTGCATTTGTTACAATTTTCTCCTCATCTGAACTTGGTCGTACTCTTAAATTTTTTTGACTAAATCTTTCTGCCATTACATGTTAATCCTTCTATTTAAAGCGTAGTTCTTTAAAGAGAATTTGAACAAAAAAAAATTAATAAAAAATTTTTGTATAAAAGGTTGCAAAATTACTGTCAGATGGTTTAGTATTTTCTTCTGGGCAAAAATATAATTTTTTGCATTATTCAAACAATCACCTTAAATTTGATTTTTGGTAAATGTATGAATTTTTTGGAGTAATGATTTCGATCAGTATTTTCAGCCAGAAGAAGGGATTACCTTCAAAATGAGTTACTCATTTATTGTTTAACTCCGCACCTAGAAAATTTAAAAACTTAGGAACTGATGCTTTTATTGCGTCAAAACTTTATCAAACTTTGGTTTGATAATTGTTTAGATGTATTTGCAATAAAGGTGTGAGGTCCCGTCAAGAATATACAAATTGTTTTCAATTGCTAACTTTTAGTCTTTTGAAAACCAACGGATCTGAGATCTTGGAAAGTCACTTAAAAATATTTTTAATGTGCACTCAAAGTAATCCTTAGGTTATCTAAGGAGGCTGAACCTAAATAATATAAGTCAATCTTATTTATTATTTGGAGAATGCAATTCAATTTGAGTAGATTTATCTACAAAAGGATTTGAACACAACGGAGAGTTTGATCCTGGCTCAGGATGAACGCTGGCGGCGTGCTTAACACATGCAAGTCGAACGAACCTTCGGGTTAGTGGCGGACGGGTGAGTAACGCGTGAGAATCTGCCCTCAGGAGGGGGATAACGGTTGGAAACGACCGCTAATACCCCATATGCCTATTGGTGAAATGAATTTCGCCTGAGGATGAGCTCGCGTCTGATTAGCTAGTTGGTGAGGTAATGGCTCACCAAGGCTTCGATCAGTAGCTGGTCTGAGAGGATGATCAGCCACACTGGGACTGAGACACGGCCCAGACTCCTACGGGAGGCAGCAGTGGGGAATTTTCCGCAATGGGCGAAAGCCTGACGGAGCAACGCCGCGTGAGGGACGAAGGCCTCTGGGCTGTAAACCTCTTTTCTCAAGGAAGAAGATATGACGGTACTTGAGGAATAAGCCACGGCTAATTCCGTGCCAGCAGCCGCGGTAATACGGGAGTGGCAAGCGTTATCCGGAATTATTGGGCGTAAAGCGTCCGCAGGCGGCTTTTCAAGTCTGCTGTTAAAGCGTGGAGCTTAACTCCATCATGGCAGTGGAAACTGAAAGGCTTGAGTATGGTAGGGGCAGAGGGAATTCCCGGTGTAGCGGTGAAATGCGTAGATATCGGGAAGAACACCAGTGGCGAAGGCGCTCTGCTGGGCCATTACTGACGCTCATGGACGAAAGCCAGGGGAGCGAAAGGGATTAGATACCCCTGTAGTCCTGGCCGTAAACGATGAACACTAGGTGTCGGGGGAATCGACCCCTTCGGTGTCGTAGCTAACGCGTTAAGTGTTCCGCCTGGGGAGTACGCACGCAAGTGTGAAACTCAAAGGAATTGACGGGGGCCCGCACAAGCGGTGGAGTATGTGGTTTAATTCGATGCAACGCGAAGAACCTTACCAGGGTTTGACATCCTGCGAACCTCTTAGAAATTTGAGGGTGCCTTCGGGAATGCAGTGACAGGTGGTGCATGGCTGTCGTCAGCTCGTGTCGTGAGATGTTGGGTTAAGTCCCGCAACGAGCGCAACCCACGTTTTTAGTTGCCAGCATTTAGTTGGGCACTCTAGAAAGACCGCCGGTGATAAACCGGAGGAAGGTGTGGATGACGTCAAGTCATCATGCCCCTTACACCCTGGGCTACACACGTACTACAATGCTACGGACAAAGGGCAGCAAACTCGCGAGAGCTAGCAAATCCCATAAACCGTGGCTCAGTTCAGATCGTAGGCTGCAACTCGCCTACGTGAAGTAGGAATCGCTAGTAATCGCAGGTCAGCATACTGCGGTGAATACGTTCCCGGGCCTTGTACACACCGCCCGTCACACCATGGAAGTTGGCCATGCCCGAAGTCGTTACTCCAACCCTTGTGGAGGAGGACGCCGAAGGTGGGGCTAATGACTGGGGTGAAGTCGTAACAAGGTAGCCGTACCGGAAGGTGCGGCTGGATCACCTCCTAACAGGGAGACAACAAAATGTTTAATATTATTATTTTGTCACCTTAGGTCGATCGGTATCTCACGTTCTTAATTTATTAAGGATTTTATTTCCTAAGTTTTTTCTAGGTCACACCCATTACTTTTCCTGGGCCATTAGCTCAGGTGGTTAGAGCGCACCCCTGATAAGGGTGAGGTCCCTGGTTCAAGTCCAGGATGGCCCATCTCTCTATGTTGGGGGTATAGCTCAGTTGGTAGAGCGCCTGCTTTGCAAGCAGGATGTCAGCGGTTCGAGTCCGCTTACCTCCACTGATTACCACCTCTTCCATAATATTTATTTAAGGAATTGTTTTGAGTAGTGATCAAATTCTGAACGAATCTAGCTTCCTAATGAAACCATTAAGATGCTGGACTCATTGAATTAATTTCATTGTTTTCAGAGAACCTTGACAACTGCATAGATTATTTTTAAAGACAATAAGCATCTTTTATGATGCAGATTTATTATTTGTGCGAATGCATTAATAACAATTCTATTAAGCTGATGCTTCAATTATGAAGTTATTGGTCAAGCTACAAAGGGCTCACGGAGGATACCTAGGCACACAGAGGCGATGAAGGACGTGGTTACCTGCGATAAGTCTCGGGGAGTTGGAAGCACACTTTGATCCGGGAATTTCCGAATGGGGCAACCCCATGTACGGCCAACTGAATATATAGGTTGGTGCGAGCTAACCCAGCGAACTGAAACATCTTAGTAGCTGGAGGAAGAGAAAGTAAATAACGACTCCCTCAGTAGCGGCGAGCGAACGGGGAATAGCCCAAACCGATAGTCTTGACTATCGGGGTTGTGGGACAGCAATATGGATCAACAAGTCTAGAAGAAACGTTTGAATGGCGTGCCACAGAGGGTGAAAGCCCCGTAATCGAAAGATAAGTTGACCTAGCTGTATCCCGAGTAGCACGGAGCACGTGGAATTCCGTGTGAATCTGCGAGGACCACCTCGTAAGGCTAAGTACTACTGTGTGACCGATAGAGAAACAGTACCGCGAGGGAAAGGTGAAAAGAACCCCGGGAGGGGAGTGAAATAGAACATGAAACCGTGAGCTTACAAGCAATGGGAGCCCGACTAATCGGGTGACCGTGTGCCTGTTGAAGAATGAGCCGGCGACTTATAGGCACTGGCGGGTTAAACCGGAAATGGTGGAGCCACAGCGAAAGCGAGTCTTAATAGGGCGTTTGTCAGTGTTTATAGACCCGAACCCTGGTGATCTAACCATGGCCAGGATGAAGCTTGGGTGATACCAAGTGGAGGTCCGAACCGACTGAAGTTGAAAATTCAGCGGATGAGCTGTGGTTAGGGGTGAAATGCCAATCGAACCAGGAGCTAGCTGGTTCTCCCCGAAATACGTTTAGGCGTAGCGTCTAGTGCTCCAGCAGGGGGGTAAAGCAACCATTTCGGTGCGGGCTGCGAAAGCGGTACCAAATCGATATGAACTCTGAATACCCTGTGTGTAACTAGGCAGTCAGACTGTGGGGGATAAGCTCCATAGTCAAGAGGGAAACAGCCCAGACCGCCAGCTAAGGTCCCAAAATTAACGCTAAGTGATAAAGGAGGTGGGATTGCCCAGACAACCAGGAGGTTTGCCTAGAAGCAGCCATCCTCAAAGGAGTGCGTAATAGCTCACTGGTCGAGCGATCCTGCGCCGAAAATGAACGGGGCTAAGCGTTGTACCGAAGCTGCGGATAAATTTATTTATGGTAGGGGAGCGTTCTATGTAGGGTGAAGCGTTAGCGTAAGCGGGCGTGGACAGCATAGAAGTGAGAATGTCGGCTTGAGTAGCGAAAACATGGGTGAGAATCCCATGCCCCGAAACCCTAAGGGTTCCTCCGGCAGGCTCGTCCGCGGAGGGTTAGTCTGGACCTAAGGCGAGGCCGAAAGGCGTAGTCGATGGATAACAGGTCAATATTCCTGTACCAGATGTGTTTTGGGAAGGGGGACGGAGAAGGCTAGCCAGGCCAGATGTTGGTTACTGGTTCAAGCGTTCAAGGCTTCGAGAGATGGAGAAAACATCTTGAGCTAAGGCGTGAGTACGAGCTGCTACGGCAGCGAAGTTGGTGATGTCATGCTTCCAAGAAAAGCCCTATACCCGTTAAGACACAAATGCCAGTACCCGAAACCGACACAGGTGGGGTGGTAGAGAATACCGAGGGGCGCGAGATAACTCTCTCTAAGGAACTCGGCAAAATGGCCCCGTAACTTCGGGAGAAGGGGTGCCAGCGAGAGCTGGTCGCAGTGAAGAGGCGCAAGCGACTGTTTACCAAAAACACAGGTCTCCGCTAAGTCGCAAGACGATGTATGGGGGCTGACACCTGCCCAGTGCCGGAAGGTTAAGGAAGCTGGTTAGCTTTTAGTGAAGCTGGCGACTGAAGCCCCGGTGAACGGCGGCCGTAACTATAACGGTCCTAAGGTAGCGAAATTCCTTGTCGGGTAAGTTCCGACCCGCACGAAAGGTGTAACGATTTGCGCGCTGTCTCGGAGAGAGGCTCGGCGAAATAGAATTGTCTGTGAAGATGCGGACTACATACACCCGGACAGAAAGACCCTATGAAGCTTTACTGTAGTTTGATATTGTGCTCGGGCTCTGAATGCGCAGAATAGGTGGGAGACGTTGAAATAGTGCTTGTGGGTATTATTGAGTCATCGGTGAGATACCACTCTTTTAGAGCTAGGGTTCTAACGCTTACCCGTTATCCGGGAAGCGGACAGTATCTGATGGGCAGTTTGACTGGGGCGGTCGCCTCCTAAAAGGTAACGGAGGCGCACAAAGGTTCCCTCAGGCTGGTTGGAAATCAGTCGTTGAGTGCAAAAGCAGAAGGGAGCTTGACTGTGAGACCTACAAGTCGAACAGGGACGAAAGTCGGTTTTAGTGATCCGACGGTTCTGCGTGGAAGGGCCGTCGCTCAACGGATAAAAGTTACTCTAGGGATAACAGGCTGATCTCCCCCAAGAGTTCACATCGACGGGGAGGTTTGGCACCTCGATGTCGGCTCATCGCAACCTGGGGCTGAAGTCGGTCCCAAGGGTTGGGCTGTTCGCCCATTAAAGCGGTACGCGAGCTGGGTTCAGAACGTCGTGAGACAGTTCGGTCCATATCCGGTGTATGCGCAGGAATATTGAGAGGATTTCTCCCTAGTACGAGAGGACCGGGAGGAACGCACCTCTGGTGTGCCAGTTATCGTGCCAACGGTAAACGCTGGGTAGCCATGTGCGGAGTGGATAACCGCTGAAAGCATCTAAGTGGGAAGCCCACCTCAAGATGAGTATTGCCATGGCTTAAGCCAGTAAGGTCACGGGAAGAACACCCGTTGATAGGCTCTACGTGGAAGCTTGGTAACAAGTGCAGCGGAGGAGTACTAATAGACCGAGGGCTTGACCAAATAAACTTAATTTATTGTTTTTAATTTACATAATTTTCTATGCAGTTCTCAAGGTTCACACTATCCTGGTGTTCATGGCGATGTGGAACCACTCCGATCCATCTCGAACTCGGTTGTGAAACGCATCAGCGGCGAAAATATTTAGGGGGTAGCCCCTTGAGAAAATAGCTCAATGCCAGGTAAAAATATTTAAAAGGGTTTACTCTTTTTGAGTAAGCCCTTTTTTATTTTTGGCATTTAGGACACCAATGTGTACTTCTTCCAGTAATTTTTTGCCTTTCAATTAAATTTCCACATTTATGGCATTCTTTACCAGTTCTCCTGTAAACATTTGTCTGTAACCCAAAATTCCCATTCTCTCCCTCCAAGTCTCTAAAATCACTGAATGTCGTCCCTCCAGAACCTATACTTTTTTTTAATACAGTCACAATTGATTCTTTTAGTTTGATTAACTCATTCTTCTTTATTGTTTGAGCTTCCCTAAAAGGTGAGATGCCAGCAGAATATAAACTTTCATCAGCATAAATATTACCTATGCCTGCCACTATTGTTTGATCTAATAGAATAGCTTTTATAGATTTTGTTCTTTTTGAAATAACTTTCTTAAGGTATTTTGTATTAAAGTCTCTAGAAAAAGGTTCTGGTCCTAATGAGCCTAATCCTTTAATTATTTTATTGGGTGATAACCCTTGCTTAATCAACCACATTTGACCAAAACTTCTCACATCAATGTATCTAAGTTCATTATTATTTTTATCGAAAAATCTTATTCTTGTATGTTTGCAGGGCGGCGTAGAGTTATTGATGAGTTTGAAATAGCCAGTCATCCTTAGATGAACTACAAGAAATCCATTATTTGGTGAATTTTCTAGAGGAAATTGAGTATTCTCTTTTGGAACTTCTTTTAATTGAGCTATCAAATATTTCCCTCTTCTGTCCCATTTATAAATGAGTGAGTTATGAAGTCCTATAATAAATTCTTTTTTGTTTGTTGGAAATGCAACAGTTGAATCCCTACAGACTTCAACTTTTTTAATAATAAAGTTATTAAGTTTTTGCTCTAAACCTCTGCGAACAGTTTCTACTTCAGGTAATTCAGGCAATTATTTAAGCTTTCTCTAATTCACTTTCAGCGAAATTATTTGTATTTGCTCCACCATCAGTTCCGCTTATCCCGGCGTAATTTACTTTATCGAATCTTACTACACAGTTATATTTAATACCTGAGGTATCAACTGAAGCAACTTTACCTATTTCATTGTACCAATATGATTCTGGTCTTTTTACTCTTACGAGATCTCCTCTTGAAATTGACATTACTATTAATTTAACTTTTTGTAGAATAACTCATCATAAATATTCTTAGACAAATTATTCACACATATTAATTAAATGTTTTAACAAAAATCATTTATTAAATTATTTTCGAATTCTTCTTTAGCAGGCTTACTTCCCATCCATTTCCTGCCAGGTATTCTTACGTCTAATTCATTTGTATCACAATTGATTGAAAGAATCAGTTTTTTATTTTCTTGATTAAGTACTTTTAAAACTTTTCTACCTTTAATATCTTCATATGATTTACTTTGGATAATTATGGGACCATAAATTTTTTTATCAAACTCAAGTAAGTCATTATTTTTTTTATTTTCAGTTGTTTCATGATTTTCTGAATTAAGTTTGTTCTTTTTTCTTATTAAGAGCTTCTGACCAACTTTTATGGAATCAGGATTATTAAGATTATTAATCTCAATCAGATCGATTATTTTTAAATTATATTTGTTTGATATTTCAGTAAGATTTTCACCAGTTTGAACAATATGATAATTATTTATCAAATCTGATTGTTTTGCAAGATTTTCAGTAGTTTCGGAGATAATAAGATTTTGGCCAACAAAGATATAATTTTCATCTTTTAAGTTATTCAATTTAATAATTAAATCTTTATTTATTGAATAGAATTTTGAAATACTTGATATCGTATCTCCACTTTTTACTATATGAATTTTTTTTATTTCAGTTTTTTCTTCAGTAATTGATTCTTTTTTAGCAATATTTTCAATTTTATTTTTTGCTGAAAATGATTTTTCAACTGATTTTATCGATGAGGGATTAAAAAAATTAATAAGTATGGCAATTACTAAAAATGCAAATTTCATAAAACTCATTATTTATTTAAAGATAATCTTTAAATTTAAAATCGCTAGTTTTTTGAAAACAATTTTAAGTAATTTAAACCTGAAAAATAAACTTCAAAAATTTCTTTACTCTTTCGTAGGGAGGGTATCGTAGGTTTGAATCAAATAAAAAACCTTTAAAAGTAATAGATTTTTGATTTGAAAAATTTCGAAACCCTTCTTCTCCATGAAATTTACCAATACCACTTTGCCCAACGCCTCCAAACGGTAAATTGGGAATAAGCACTGGTAACATCACATCATTTATACAAATTGTTCCTGAACTGGTTACTTTTGTAATATGATTATGGATTTTTTTATTGCCTCCAAATAAGTAGATTGCTAGTGGTTTTGATGCTTGACTAATCTGTTTTAAAGCTGATTCATTATTATTTATTCCAACTACTGGAAGAAGTGAACTGAATAGTTCTCTCTGCAAAATATCTATTTCATTTAATTTAGTTCTCAAAATTGTAGGAGATATTTTCAACTTTTTTTTACTAAAAGTCCCCCCAAATAAAATTCTTTTTTCTTTTTTACATCGTTTGAGAATTTCTACAGTTGATGTAAATTGTTCTTTCTCTAATTTTGACAGGTTTTCGGAAACAATTGGATTGTGTCCGTAAAAGCTTACTATGTATTTCTTTAATTTTTCTATAAAAATATTTTCAATTTCTTTATCTACAAATATATGATTCGGAGCCATGCAAGATTGTCCAGAATTAAAAAATTTGCCCCAAACAATTCTTTTAGCAGCCACTTCTAAATTTGCATTCTTGAAAATAATTACAGGATTTGTTCCACTTAACTCAAGAGTTAATGGAGTTAAGTTTTTTGCAGCTAATTTCATTATAGATTTTCCAGTTTCAGTACTTCCTGTAAAAAATATGTGGTCAAAATTTTGTTCAATTAATTTTATGGATTGTTTATAATCACCCTCTACTGTCATTAGCACATCTTTATAGAAATATTTTGAAGTAAGCTTTTTAATAAGTTTTGAGGTCTCAGGACATTTCTCAGATGGTTTTATAACTGCAGTATTCCCTGCTGAGAAAATATTTACCAATGGCTTTAAAACATAAAGTAATGGATAATTATAAGGACCAAGAATTAAGACGCACCCAAGAGGTTCATAAATAACTTTGGAGGATGATGGAAAAAGATAAAAAGGTGTGTCAATCTTTTTTGGTCGCATCCAAGAATTGAGTTTCTTTTTTATAAGTGAAATTTCTTCTTTCACTAAAAGGATTTCTGAAAGCCCTTCAATTTCAGATTTACCTAGATCAACAAAAAGTGATTTTATTATCTCTTTTTTATTTTCATCCAAAAGTTTAGAAACTATATTTATATTTTGTATCCGCCATTTTATATCTCCAGTTTTACCAGTGAGAACTGTATTTTTTAATTTATTAATGTCTTCTAAATGAAATTTATCAGAAATTTTCATTTTATTCCTATGAATAGTATTAAATATATCAGAGGATAAATTGAAAAAAACTAAGGTTTCTAGCCACTTAAATCAAAGTGAATGATTTATAAGAATTAATCAAATTTATTAATATTATCTTTAAAAATTCAAATTTTTCTTGGTTAGTATATTTTTATGAGGGAAAAATTTTCAATTAGATTGATATCTATTAATGAAATACCAGAAGTCACAAACTGGGCAAGGTTAGAAGGATTCTCTCCTGGAATGGATGACGTATCAATTTATAGAAATACAGATAAACAAGGGGTATGGGTAGCTTGTCTAGACAACAATCCTATAGGCTCTATCGCATGTATAAAATATAATTCCTCGTATGGTTTTATAGGTTTATTTATCGTTAAAAAAGAATTCCGAAATAATGGATATGGAGTGAGATTATGGAAACATGCCCTCGAATATTTAAAAAATGTTGATTGTATTGGCCTTGAGGCTGCCCCAGA
>QCEN01000012.1 GCA_003280575.1 Prochlorococcus sp. AG-355-P07
TTTCTTATTTTTTTTATCATCAAATTTTTTGGTTTCTTCTTCTAAATTTATGTCATTTTTATTTTCTGGAACATTTTTTGGCTTTTCTACTTTTTTAATTTTTTTATTTTTTTTATCATCAAATTTTTTGGTTTCTTTTTCTAAATTTATATCGTTTTTATTTAATAAGTTATTTTGTAAATCTTCATTTTTGCTTATTTTTTCTAAATCATTAAAACTACTTTCAAGAAAATTTCCAATCCTACCTCCAGAACATGATTGCAAGAAAATTAAAAAAATTAATAAAAAAAATTCTTTTTTTTTAAAAATCATATTTTTTCTAACTTTTCTTTTTCCTTGTAGTTTTTTTATTACTAATGTTCGTTTTTTTTAAAATTGCGCCTTTTTTATCTTTTAGTTTTTCTTCTAAAAGAGATACTGCGTCATCTATAGTAAATTTTTCTATATCAGTATCTTTTGCAATCGAAACATTAGTTTTGCCACATTTTAAATAGACGCCATATCTTCCATTTAACATTTGAATTTTTTCTTTAAATTCTTTCGGTTTTCCAAAGTCTTTAAGTACCTCTTGACCACCTCTACCCATTTTTGGCATCGCAAGAATTTCTAATGCTCGTTCTATATCAACTGTAAAAACATCATCCTCTTTCTTTAAGGATCTGTTTTCAGATTCATTTTCATTTTTAATCCATTTGACATACGGGCCAAATCTTCCTCTATCAGCCTCAACAACTCCTCCTTCGGGATGAACTCCTAACAATCTAGGCAAACTTAAAAGTACTAAAGCCTCATCTAGAGTTAGATCATCAGTTTTCATCTCTTTGGGTAATGAAGCTCTTCTTGGTTTAGCTTTATCTTTATCGTTATTTCCCAATTGAACGTAAGGTCCATAAGGGCCAAATCTTAAAAAGACTTTTTCCCCAGTTTTTGGATCAGTTCCAAGATCCGATGGCCCACTTAAGATTTGATCAACTTGTTTTATGTCTAAATCTCCAGGAGTAATATCCATTGGAAGATTACCTTTAGCCTGAATTTCATTACCAGATTCATCAATTTTTGTACCCTCTAGCCAAGGTCCATTAGAGCCTATTCTGACTACGCAAGGTAGGTCTTCGAAATCAACTTGTCTATAAGCTTTACCATCAATATCACCCTCTGTTTTCTGAACCTTTACCTCCAAACCATTTTTACCTTTATAAAAAGTTTCGAGGTATGGTAGCCACTCAAGATTGCCTGAAGATATTTCATCCAATGAAGATTCCATTTTTGCAGTAAAAGTAGTATCAACTAGATCAGGAAAATGTTCTTCTAATAGAGCAGTAACAGCAAAAGCTGTAAAAGTTGGAGCCAAAGTATTAGAAGATATATTCGCATAACCTCTATCAACTATGGTCCCAATAATGCTGGCATAGGTAGAGGGTCTTCCAATCCCTTCTTTTTCAAGAACTTTAACTAATGCAGCCTCTGTATATCTTGCAGGAGGTTTAGTTTCATGAAAAGTAGATTCCTTATTATTAACTTCAAGACATGTTCCAGTTGTTAAGTTTGGGAGAATAATTTCTTGTTGTTCAAGAGATGAACTTGGGTCATCACTTCCCTCGACATAAGCTCTGAAGAATCCTGCGAAATCAATACTTTTCCCGCTCGATTTAAATAATCCGTCCCCTACGCTAATTTCAGCATTAATCATTGTTAACCTAGCTTCCGCCATTTGACTGGCTACAGTTCTTTTCCAAATTAAATCGTAAAGTGATAAGTCTCTACCAGTTAGATTAGTTTCCTTTGGTGTTTTAAATATCTCACCTGCCGGCCTAATAGCTTCGTGTGCTTCTTGAGCATTTCTTGCAGTTGAATTAAATTGTCTTGGTGAATGTGATAAATATTCTTTTCCATACATATAACTGACACATTCTCTAGCAGCTCTTGTGGCTTGTTCGGAGAGATGAACTGAATCAGTTCTCATATATGTTATAAAACCTCTCTCATATAGGCCTTGTGCACATCTCATAGTTTCTCTTGCAGACAAACGAAGCTTCCTATTTGCTTCTTGTTGTAATGTGCTAGTTGTAAATGGAGGAACTGGCTTACGAGTGGTTGGCTTTTTTTCGATTTTTGAGACTAACCAGTCCTCTGAAGAAAACGTCTTCAATAAATCATTTACTTGTTCTTCTCCAATTATTAAAGATTTGTTTCCTTCTTTTAATTTACCGCTTTGTTCGTCGAAATCTGAGCCGTTAGAAATTCTTTGACCGTTTAAACTGAATAATTTAGTTTCGAAAGTAATATTATCTTTTACTAGAGAAGCTTTAATCCCCCAGTAAGTAGCTTTTTTAAAGGATCTTCTTTCTCTCTCTCTCCTAACAAGAAGTCTTACAGAAACTGATTGAACACGACCAGCAGATAGTCGGGGGGCTACCTTCTTCCAAAGTAAAGGAGATAATTCATATCCAAAAAGCCTGTCCAAGATTCTTCTTGTTTCTTGAGCCTGAACAAGTTCCATATCAATTTCTCTTGTTTGGTCTAAAGCTTTATTAATTGCCTTCTTCGTAATTTCATGAAAAACCATTCTCTTTGTTGGTATTTTAGGCTTAAGTATTTGCAGGAGATGCCAGCTAATACTCTCTCCCTCTCTATCTTCATCAGTTGCCAGTAATAGCTGGGTAGCGCCTTTCAATGCATCTTTCAACTCTTTGACAACCTTTTTCTTATCTTTTGGAACTATATAAAGTGGTTCAAAATCCTCTGTTGTATTAACTCCTATCCTTGACCATTTTTCCTTTTTAACCGCAGCAGGTATTTCTGCAGCTCCTTTTGGAAGATCTCTTACGTGTCCCATTGAAGCAAGAACTTCATAATTAGAGGGCAAAAACTTTCTTATAGTTTTTGCTTTGGTGGGACTTTCAACAATAACAAGTGTGTGATCCAAGGTTTATTTCAAAAATTGGTGTTTTTGTTCAGTTAGGGCATATTATGATTATTTGAAGCTTTTTCAAGTAATTTCTTCTGAAAATTTCAAAAATCATTCCCACAAATTATAATCAAGTTAAGATTAACTCTTAGACCCTTACAATCAAACATCTAATTTAATCCAATTTAATAAAGTGCCCAACGAAATCTTTACAATTAATTTAAATGCTCAAGCCATTATTCCAGAGGCTTTTATTTTAATAGGTATTGTTGGAACACTTCTTGTAGATTTAGCTGGAGAAAAAACTGCATCAAAATGGGCACCAATAATTTGCTATTTATCAATTGGCAGCTCTCTTGTCAGTTTGGCATTTCAATGGAGTAATCCGATAGAAAGCGCATTCCTTGGGTCCTTTAATTCAGATAATTTATCAATCGCATTTAGAGCAATAATATCTTTATCAACCTTAGTATCTTTACTTATAAGTTGGCGGTATACAGAACAAAGTGGTAGCCCTATTGGCGAGTTTGCTGCGATAGTTCTTTCGGCCACCCTTGGAGCAATGCTTTTGTGTGGATCTACTGACCTTATTAGTGTATTTATATCTCTGGAAACTTTATCTGTTGCAAGCTACTTACTTTCTGGTTATCTCAAGAGAGATCCAAGAAGTTCAGAAGCGGCCTTAAAATACCTTCTTGTTGGTTCAGCTGCAGCTGCTGTTTATTTGTATGGATCCTCTTTTCTTTATGGATTAAGTGGTTCAACAAACTTAGCGACAATAGGCTTAGAGATTATCAATAAGCCATCCTTTATTACTTCGCTAGCTCTTGTATTTGTCTTATCAACAGTTGCATTTAAAATTGCTGCTGTTCCCTTTCATCAATGGACTCCTGATGTATATGAGGGTTCACCTACCCCTGTAGTAGCTTTTTTATCTGTTGGTTCAAAAACAGCGGGCTTTGCATTTGCAATAAGAATATTAAGCACAACTTTCTCTTCTTTTGACGAAGAATGGAAACTTTTATTTACCATTTTGGCCATATTGAGCATGGTTCTAGGGAATGTTGTAGCTCTAGCTCAAACCTCAATGAAAAGGATGCTAGCTTACAGTTCTATTGGACAAGCCGGATTTGTAATGATTGGAATAGTATCTGGCACACAAGATGGTTTATCAGCAGCTGTTCTATATTTAGCTGCATATTTATTTATGAATTTGGGCGCATTTTCTTGTGTAATACTTTTCTCACTAAGAACTGGTTCTGACAGAATTCTTGATTACTCAGGACTTTACCAAAAAGATCCTCTCATTACATTAGGCTTAAGCCTTTGTCTTCTATCTCTTGGAGGTTTACCTCCAATGTTAGGATTTTTTGGAAAGATATACTTGTTTTTTGCAGGTTGGGCAAATCAACAATATCTATTAGTAATAGTTGGATTAGTAACTTCAGTTATATCTATTTATTACTACATATCAGTGATAAAAATGATGGTTGTTAAAGAACCACAAGAAGCTTCTGAAATAGTCAAATCATATCCTGCAATTAATTGGGGAATTGAAGGGTTACCTCCCTTGAGAATTGCACTTTATACCTGCGTCGCAGTAACTGCTCTTGGAGGGATCCTTTCTAATCCTCTTTTTAAATTAGCTAATACGGCAGTTTCTGAAACTCCTTTCTTACAAGATATTATTGCTACTGCAAAC
Source organism: Prochlorococcus sp. AG-355-P07 (assembly GCA_003280575.1). GTDB lineage: Bacteria > Cyanobacteriota > Cyanobacteriia > PCC-6307 > Cyanobiaceae > Prochlorococcus_A. Next base: position 4,611 of record QCEN01000012.1, read on the forward strand.
AATATTTCCTAGAAGAATTCTTCAATAAATGTCAAAAAAAGTCGCGAGTTTAGAAAATATATCAAAAACATATGGGAAAGAGGATCTAACTGTTAAAGCTCTAGACAGCGTAAACTTAGAAATTTATAAGGGTGATTATTTAGCTGTAATGGGAGCTAGTGGCTCAGGCAAAAGCACAGCTATGAATATTATTGGATGCCTAGATAGACCATCTGCAGGTATTTATAAATTAAATGGTATTCCAATTGAGAATTTATCTGATGATGAGCTCGCGGAAATACGTAACCAAAAATTAGGCTTCGTTTTTCAACAATTTCATCTTCTTTCAGACGCAACTGCACTTGAAAACGTAACTTTGCCGATGATTTATGCTGGTATTGAGTCTGATCAAAGATTAGAGAGAGGAAAGAATGCCTTAAAAAAAGTTGGCCTTGCAGAAAGAATGAATAATCGGCCAAACCAATTATCCGGAGGTCAACAACAACGAGTTGCAATAGCAAGGGCTATTATCAATAACCCTGCAATTTTGTTAGCAGATGAACCCACTGGAGCACTAGATTCAAAAACCACGGAAGAGTTAAGTTCCATATTGAGTAATTCTGAGGTAAATTTTGAAATAGAAAAGATTGAACGTATCTTAGATTCAAAAAGTAAAAGTATGAATAAAAATTAACTAAAAATATTCAACAAAAAATGAAAATAACAACAAAAACTGAAGCATTAAATATTGTAGAGACCTCTTACTTAGCATCTCTTTCATCTTTATTATGGGTTGCATTATATTATCTGCCAATTGGGGGAGCTTTATTAAGGTTGATTTTACCCCTCCCAATTATCTTGTTGCACTTGAGAAGAGGAACTAAAATTGCATTGGAAGGACTTTTAATACAATTTCTACTTTTATTTATAATTATGGGTCCTGTTAGAGGAACTTTATTTTTATTTCCTTATGGGATCTTGGCTTTTTGGTTAGGTTGGTGTTGGTTTAAAGAAAAGAGTTGGAAACTTAGTTTAACTGGGGGAGTTGTTATTGGAACCCTTGGCTTCTTAATAAGAGTAATAGCATTATCTACGTTGGTTGGAGATAATCTTTGGGTGTTAATTACTAGAGCGAGTTATGGTCTAATAGAAAAGTTCATTGGATTATTTAATTTACCTTTATATCCCTCAATTTTGAGCATACAAATAGGTGCAATTTTATTAATAATTTTTCAAGAAATAGTTTATGTTTTAACTGTACATGTAGTTGCCTATTCTCTTTTTCCTAGATTTAAATTAACCATCCCAGATCCTCCAAGATTATTAAATAGCTTAGTTGATTTTAATAATTAAAAAAAGTAAGAATGTACAGTAAAGAATTAGGGATAAATTTTTTTGGTAATGAATCCAATAAAAAAAGACAACTTAATAAGATAGAAATACTGAAAAAGAATATTAAAAATTTAAAAATATTTCTTATAATTGCTGGCACTAATACATCTCAAATTCCAGGAATTTCCGCAGCAGGTATTAATGCAAAATCAAGGCGAACAACTGCGCTCGCAGATGCCGAATTTTTGCTTGAGGGTGCTTCAAAAGATCATAAATATAAATTGCCTCTTCTCAATGCAGGAGTAACTCCTGCCCTAATCAGTCATGTTTGTTCAAAGCTTATAAATATTTATCCAGTTATTGTTCCTCTGGGAATAGGATTAAAGCCTTATTTTAATCATTTGGTTGTAGAAGATAGAAATTTGGGCCCATCAAATTGTCTTACTACTGGTAAATCGATGACTAAAGAGAGAGTTTTAAACCTCTATGAAAAAGGTCTTGAGATAGGCAAATCCTTAAAACAACCAGTTTTAATTTCTGAATCTGTACCGGGGGGCACCACAACTGCTCAGGCAGTAATGGAAGCTTTTGGTTTGCAGGTATCTAATTTAGTAGGGAGTAGTTTATTTAAAGCTCCAAGGGAATTAAGAAGAGAAGTAGTTGAAAGAGGACTTTTCAATGCAAATTTCAAGGCTGATTTCGACTCTTTTGATGTTGTCGCGGCGGTAGGTGATCCTTTCCAAGCTTTCTCAATGGGTCTTCTAATTGGTGCTAGGTTAGGAAAACAACCTGTAATTTTGTCTGGAGGAAGTCAGATGCTAGCGGTTATTTTGCTTGCATTAGAATTTTTAGATGAAGAAAATAAAGATGAATTTATTGAAGATGTTTTTATTGCGACAACTGGGTGGCTTGTGAAAGATAATTCTCTAAATGATTTGGTAAATCTAATTAATGAAAAATATGATGTCAAATTAGTAGGTTTAGCCAGTCCTTTAAATTTCAAATCTTCAAAATACAAAGAATTAAAGGATTATGAATTAGGTCATGTAAAAGAAGGTGTAGGGGCAGGTGGAATATCATTGCTAGCTTTCTTAGATGGATTTAAAAATGAAGAAATAGTTTCATTGTGTCAACAAAATCTGGAAATGATGAATGGCTTAGGTCAAATTTCTTTAGAGAAGGATTGCTGAATGTTTTCAAAATTTGCAACCAGAAGAGAATTTTTAAATTGTGGTAAGCTTTCGATTTTATTTTTCTTAAACTCTTGCAGTAATTTACCTAATAAAGTAAACATTGCACTACAAAATTCTTTTTATCCAGAATCTTTTAAAAATACGATTCCAAAAGATTGGAAGCAGGAAAAAATTAATTTTGAAAATATTCGTCTACAAAAAAATAGAAACAGAATTTTCAATTCTGATTTTACTTTAATAAATGATGGATGGATTTCTAGCATAGATTTTTCAGAGTTTGAAAAAATAAATGAATATGCACTGTTCGAAAATTTGGATAAAAGGTCGATAGATTTTTTGGGAAGATTTAATCAAAATCAGAGGGGTAAATTATTTCCTATTGGCGTAGTACCCTATACAATTATCATTAAAAATAATAAAGAATTAATAAATTCAGCAAGAACATCTTGGGATTTTCTTCTTTCTAAAAAATTAACTGGGAAAATTATTTTTCCACAAAGTCCCAGAATAATATTGTCAATTGCTCAAAAAATTAATTCATCTAATTCTTTAAAAAAACTCAAAAGCCAAGCAATGTTATTTGATGATAAAAATATGCTCAATTGGTTAATTAATTCTAATGCTATTGTTGCAATAGTTCCTTATAGTCTTTGTTCAAAATATTTAAAAATAGATCCAAGGCTTTCTTTAGTTTTCCCTAGCCAAGGCGTACCTTTGATGTGGCATTTTCTACTTAGTCGATCAAATCTAAATAATGCAATATTAATTAAATGGATTAAATCTTTAGAAAATAAATCAATAGTAGATAAATTAGTAAGCCAGGGTTGGTATCTTCCATTCAATAGTGATTATTTGCAAAGTAAATATAAAACTGAAGTGCTCCCCATCTCAGGACCTTCTGAGAAATGTTGGGAAAATAGTTGGTCTTTCCCTGTCTTAACAAATGAACAAAAAATTAAACTTAAAAATATCTGGAATGAGTCCTTATCCCCATAATCTTTTTGTAGGATTTTCAATTAATAAGTTATGAGTTTCCTTTAATAAATTTGGTATATCTAATTTAGTAGGACATTTAGGAACACATTTATTACATTCTTGACAAAATGAGGAATTTTTTTCTTCCCACCAGTGGCCAGCTTTTCCTATTAAATTGTATCTTTCTTTTGAAAATTCTAATTGGCCATAACCAACAGATATATTTCTTAAACGAAGTATTTCTGGAATAGGCACTTCATTTGGACATGGAAGACAAGATCTACATTGTTCACATTTGGTTGAGTTTAATCTTTCATTAGAAACTTCCTCAATTTTATTAAGGGCGCTTTTTTCAAGTTTTGTAAGCTTCTCGAATGAGTTTCTAAGTTTATGCGCAAATTCAAAATCTTTTTTGTTTGTCGCCCCCAAGGATAAAGTTGTAATGCCTTTTGCTAGAAGAAATCGATACGCTAATTCTAGTGGATGAAAAGGCTTAGAGGCCTCTATCAAAATATCACTTGGAGAATACAATCTGCCGCCTTTATCTGCAGGTGATATTGCTAAAACTCCCATACCTTTTTTTATAGCTTCCTCTGCTAAAACAATCTTAGATTGATCTAAATAATGCAAATGAAGACTACAAAAAGTAAAAACTTCACAGTTAATTGCATCTTTAATTAGTGAATAACTTCCGTGAGAACTAAAACCGACTTGATCAACTAGTTCCTCCTCAAGTATCCAAGATATGAATTTCTTGCCCTCTCCTGCAAGAACCCAATCTAAATGTTGTTTTAAGTTGAGTCCGTGAATTGCAAGATTATTAATTTTCTCGCGATTTAAATTTTTAAGAGACTTTTTAAAATTATTTTTTAAAAAATCAAAATCACCCTTTGGTAAAACTTTGGAAGTAATCACCCAATTTTTTTCTTTTATATTCTCTTCTATTGCTAATTTTTTTATTGAATTACCAATAAGTAATTCAGCATCACCATAAGAGGGTGCTGTTTCTATATGGTTAATTCCTACATAATGTGCATTTTTTATTATGCTATACATTTTTTCGAGACTTTCAGTTGCTCGCATTGTCCCTAAAGTGAATGAGCTCACTTTCGCCCCTTTACCAAATGATCTTTTTTGTGAATTAATAATCATCTAAATATGATCAATTTCTATTTATTTACTCTTTAATTTATTTATAGTTGAAAATCATTTAAAGTAAATTAAAGTAAATAAAAATTTTGCAAAAATATTTTTCTTAAACCTATGTTTACAGGAATAATTCAATCAGTTGGAAAACTAAGACAAGAAAAAAATATTTTAGAAATTGAAATTCTAGATAATTTATTTGATATGGCAATCGGTGACAGCATAGCTGTTGATGGAATTTGTTTGACAGTTAAAGAGATTTTTCAAAATAAATTTACTGTTGATGTTAGTGAGGAGACATTAAAAAAAACAACTTTAGGAGTAAAGTCGAACCTTAATCAGATTGTTAATTTGGAGCCCGCTCTTAGGGTGTCTGACCGTCTAGGAGGGCACATAGTCAGCGGACATGTTGATGGCCTTGGAACAGTTGAGAATATTCAAAAATTAGAGAAATCTTGGCTCTTATCAATAAAGTGGAAAAATAATAATTTTTCAAAATATGTAGTTAATAAAGGGAGTATTTGTGTAAATGGTATAAGTCTTACGATTGCAAAATATGAGCGGGAAGGAGAAATATTTACTATTGCGATAATTCCTCATACTTGGCATAACACAAATCTAAATAAATTAAATATCGGTGACAGCGTAAACCTTGAGGCAGATGCATTAATCAAATATGTAGAGAAATTACTTTTATTTAATAAAAATAGTAATCAAGATTTATCTTCTAATAATATTTCTTCCGAGTGGCTTAAAGAAAACGGTTGGTAAAATATATATTTTAATCTAATGGAATCAGATAAATTGTTTTTGAATCTTTTTTAAGATCGATTTTAAATTCCTGACCAGGTTCTAGGCCTAATTTTTTGGTGTAGGCATGACCAATTAATAGGTTCCCATTGCCATGAACTTTAGTTTTGAATTCTGTCTGTCTACCTCTTGAAGCTCTATTGCCATTTTTCCCCAAACGACCCTTTCCTATTTTGTAACCCTTAGCTTCGATAAGCGCCCTATAAAAACTTTTTCTTAAGATTCTTCCACTTGGACCTACGTACCCACAACCTTTTGCTATCTCATCTTCAGATTTTTTACTTAATAACTTTGCTTTTTCAAGAAGTTCTTTTCCTTCTAGCATTATCTGACAAATTCATAATTATATATTCTCACTAAAAAGGAGATCTGTGGCAATATAAATTAATAAAAAATATATTTAATTTTTGAAATTTAGTTTTTTATAAAAGATACAAAATAATAAATAAAACAACCCATATTCCATCTACAAAATGCCAGTACAATTCAACAGCTTCCAATGGAAACATATTTTGACTGGTTAATCTTCCTCCATTGATTCTCGATTGCCAAGCAATAATTAAAATCATTAAAGTGCCTAAAGTGACATGTAATCCATGAAAACCAGTAAGAGCATAAAAAGTACTTGCAAATAAATTATCGGTTAATCCAAAAGGTAAATGAAAATATTCAAATAATTGACATATTAAAAATATAATTCCAAGAAAAGCAGTAAAAAATAACCATTTTTGGGAATCTGAGTTTTTATCTTTTAAAAGTGCTTTGCCAGCTTTATGGAAAGTTGCACTACTAACAAGTAACAAAATTGTATTGAGAGTAGGTATTGGTAGTTCTAATTCATAAATAGCACCATCTGGTAATGGATTTACTGCTTTATAAGTTAAATAAGCTGCAAAGAATCCAGCAAAAGTCATTCCGTCCGCAATTAGGAAAGTTATAAGACCAAACATTCTGAAGTCTTCATGTGTTTCATTAACTTCAGAATTATTTTTTTGAATTTCTTTTGAGCTATCTAGTGTTGTCATGTGTTTTTATTTCTGTTCAGAAATTTGTTTACCATAACCATATGGTTCTTTAATTAATGGAGCTTCTCCTTCCCAATTTTCAACTGGAGGTGGAGAAGATGTTAACCATTCAGGTGTAAGAGCATTCCAAGGGTTATCTCCAGCATTTTTTCCATTTCTCACACTAAGGAATACGTTAATTAAAAAAGGAATTGTACTTATAGCCATCAAAAGAGCCCCAAGACTACTAATTTGATTAACGAACTGGAATTGAGGATCATATTCTGCAACTCTTCTTGGCATTCCATTTAAACCAAGCCAATGTTGAGGAGCAAAGCACAAGTTAAATCCAATAAAAGTAATGATAAAGTGTAAAATTCCTAATTTTTCATTGAGCATTTTTCCAGTTACTTTTGGGAACCAATGATAAATGGAAGAGAAAATAATAAAAACAGTCCCTCCATAAACTATGTAATGAAAATGGGCTACAACGAAATAGGTATCATGTACGTGAATATCGAAAGGTACCTGTGCCAAAGCAACTCCTGTAATACCTCCAAAAACAAAATTTATAATAAATCCGCAAGAGAATAACATTGCACTATTTATGGAAATTTTACCTCCCCATAATGTTGCAACCCAATTGAAAAATTTTATACCTGTAGGTACAGCAATAAATGCTGTGGCGATAGTAAAGAATAATCTCATCCAAGGGGGCGTTCCACTCGTAAACATGTGATGCGCCCAAACAACTAAGCCTAAAACTACTATCCCCATTATTGAAAAAACCATTGTTGTATATCCAAAAAGTGGTTTTCTAGCATGTACAGGAAGTATTTCACTAACTAAACCAAAGGCAGGAAGGACCATAATGTACACAGCTGGATGAGAATAAAACCAAAATAAGTGCTGATAAACTACGACATTGCCACCTAAAACAGGATTGAAAAAACCTGTATTAGCGATGATATCGAAGCTAAGTAGAATTAAAGTGCCTGCTAAAACAGGAGTTGACAAAACAACTAATAGACTTGTTCCAAGCATTGCCCAACAATACATTGGCAATTGCATAAGTTTTAATCCTGGCCTTCTTAATTTGATAATGGTCGCGATAAAGTTTATTCCACCAAAGATAGAACTGCCTCCTAGTAATAGAACGCTCAGAATCCAAATAATTTGTCCCGATTGGGGAGTAGTTATGCTCAAAGGAGGATAAGCCGTCCATCCAGCCTGAGCAGCACCCTCAACAAAATAGCTTGCTACCAGCATCAAACCTGAAGGAGGAATTAACCAAAAAGCAACGGCATTTAATCTTGGGAATGCCATATCTCTTGCACCTACATAAAATGGAATTAAATAATTTCCAAAAGCACCATTAACTACAGGCACAATCCAAAGGAATATCATTATTGTTCCATGTAGAGTTAAAACTTGGTTATAAACATCTCTCGGCATAAAGTCAGACATTGGACTAGCTAGTTCAATTCTTATAGCGCTCGCTAAGGTTCCTCCTATTAGATAGAAAAGAAAACCGCAGACTAAATATTGTATCCCAATTACTTTATGATCAAGGCTAAAACTAAAGTATCTAAGCCAACCTTTAGGTTGAAGGCTTTCATTATTAGTTTTTTGTGGATCAATTGATATTGTCATAAATTTACCTCTGGTTTTTTATTTTGGTTAAACCATTCGTTGTAATCAGATTCTTCTTCAACAATTATGGTGGCTCTCATCCCTCCATGATATGGGCCACATAATTCTGCGCAAATTATCGGATATTTTCCTACTTTTGTAGGAGTGAAATTTAGAATAGTAGGTTGCCCAGGAATAATATCCTGTTTAATTCTGAACTCTGGCACCCAAAAAGCATGAATGACATCTTTAGATTCCATTTTCATTGATACTTTTTGATCAACAGGAACGTGTAGTTCTCCTGATATGAAATTGCCCTTGGGATAATTGAATAGAAATGCAAATTGCATAGCTGAAACTTCAATTGATAAATTATTTATTGCTATTTCATTATCAGAAGTTTGACTTATTCCAGCCCATATTTTTTCAGAATTAGAACTCATAATTTCGTGGTTATGATTTAGTTCTTTCATCCCTCCCATTCGATCGTAGATGTTGTAGCTATATAAACCTATTAACAAAACAACTATTGAAGGAATAATTGTCCATACAATTTCTAAGCTTAAATTTCCCTCTAAAGCTATACCATCGCCTATCTGATCATTTCTTTTCCTGAACTTAAATAAGCTATAAATAACAGCTACTGTCATTCCTATAAAAATAATTAATCCAGTGATGAAAAGAATTCTAAAAAGTTCATCGTAAATTGGTGCATTAATACTTGCTTCCGCTGGAAGCAAATTTACATTAAAACCAATCAAAAAAGATATAGCAAAAACGAGTGAAATAATTAGTATTAAATAAATGTTTTTATTTAACAATTGATCTATAAAAATTTTATTTATATTCTAAAGATATTCAATTTTTTTAATCCTGCATACTTTGTTAAAAGAAAAACATTTAAATTCACAACTTCTTAAGATTTATGAAATAAAAGGCGTATTATTAATAACTTTTTAGAGTATATTGTCAGGGAAAAAAGATTAAATTAGTAAATTATTTTTTAAATTAAACATATTAATTTTTAATTAATGTTTGGTTTTTGAATCTAATTTATTATGCAAAATAATAGATATTATCCATTTGATTAATAACCAATTATATAAATCAAAATATCTGACAATTTTTAAAAGGTTGGGAATTCATAGTGTATTTGCACTTATCTCACTAATCGTAATTGGGGGTGCTACGAGAGTCATGGAGGCGGGACTTGCCTGTCCAGATTGGCCATTATGTTATGGATCTTTTTTGCCTTTTAAACATATGAACCTAAGAGTATTTCTAGAGTGGTTTCATCGTTTAGATGCTTTTCTGGTTGGAATATTAATTCTTTTTAAATTTGCGCTTTCAATTATTTGGAAAAATGAAATTCCAAAGTGGTTACCTAAAACTTATTCATTATTACTTTTTCTCGTTATTGTCCAAGGATCCTTTGGAGCTTTAACAGTAATAAATCTGCTTGATTCATATACTGTTACTGGCCATCTTTTAATAGCTTTTCTACTTCTCATTACAACAATTTCAATAAATCAAAATTTAGAAAATGACGACATTGAAGAGCCATTATTTTGGTGGAGATTATTATTTTTTGTTCCTCTTTTACTTTCTCTGATTCAATCTTTTATTGGAGTAAGACTTTCATCAACCTGGTCAGCACATATTTGCTTATCTTTTAATAAACAATGCCTAATTCTAGATACTCATAAATTATTTGCTTTTCCAATTGCTTTCTCAATTTTATTGATTATTGCTATTGCGATTTATAAGAGAAGTTTGCTTAATGATAATTGGAAATATCTCACAACACTTATTTTTCTCTTGTTTTCCCAAATTACTTTGGGTGTTTTAAGTCTTAAAACAAATTTGAATGAACCTATTTTTATTATCGGTCATCAACTTAACGCCTCCTTATTTATTGCGATATTAACAACTTTAATTTTTAGAAATCCTTTTACTAAAAAAGGTCTAAACCACTCCCTTAACCCCCAAACGGTCGGTATCAACTCATGAACAATAGTAACTTAGAAAACTTGAATTATAAATCTTCAATTAGGGATGAAGTTGTACCTTCAAGAAAAAGATTAACTTTGCCACCTTGGCTTGAAGTAGCGAAACCTAGATTAATCCCACTTTTACTGGCCACAACTTTGGGAGGAATGGCTTTAACAGAGGAATGGCCTTTGTCTTCCCCGAAACTTATCTGCACTCTAGGAGGAGGCGCTTTGGCAGCAGCTGCTGCAGGAGCTCTTAATTGCTTGTGGGAAATGGAATTAGATAGAAGGATGACAAGAACTAGCAAAAGAGCCTTGCCATCTGGAAAGTTGTCATCTGAGACTGTATTTTTAGCCGCCGTTTCATGTACTTTGGCAGCTTCGATGCTTTTAGTAAGTGGTGTAAATTATTTGGCTGCGGGTTTAACTCTTCTTGGTTTATTTAGCTACGTAATTTTATATACAGTTATTTTGAAACCTCGTACAACAAAAAACATTGTTTTCGGAGGAGTTGCTGGTGCGATACCACCCTTAGTTGGAGCGTCTGCAGCCACAGGACATGTAGGTCTTAGTGGATGGTGGTTGTTTGGTTTAGTAATGTTATGGACCCCAGCTCATTTTTGGGCACTTGCAATTTTGTTGAAGGATGATTACGCATCTGTTGGTATACCTATGCTCCCATCTGTTAAAGGATCTGTTTTCACTGCTAAGGCGATTTCTCGTTACGGGTGGGCAACAGTTTTAATGAGTATTATGGGAGTCTTTGCTTTACCTGAAGGGGGTTTCTTATACGGAATTATGTTATTGCCATTTAATGGAAGACTTTTGCAATTAATAAATGAATTAAAGAAATCTCCTGATGATCTTTCTAGAGCAAAGTCTCTTTTTAGGTGGTCTATTCTCTACATGTTTGGCATTTGTCTTTTGCTATTAATTTCCAGAACCCAACTATCCGTAGAATTTGAGCAGCAATCTATGCAAATATTTTTATCTATTTTATCCCTGCTTAGTAATTAAATTAGATGTAAAATGTTTTTTAAATAAATAGCAAGTTTGATGAATTATATAAAAGTTAAAGGGCTCTCAAAATCTTATTCAGATATCAATGCATTAAAAAATTTATCGATGGAAATTGAAGCTGGCACATTATTTGGAATACTAGGTCCAAATGGTGCTGGCAAATCAACACTTATAAAAATACTCGCTACTTTAATAGAGCCTGATAGTGGAGAAGTTTTTATAAATAATATTAATCTGATAAAAAATTCAAGGAAAATTAGAGAATTAATTGGTTATGTTGCCCAAGACATTGCACTTGATAAAATATTAACTGGACGAGAGCTTTTGGATTTTCAATCAGATTTATATCACATTAACAAAAATAAAAAATTTGTAAGGATAGAGAAATTAATAGATCAATTAGAAATGAATGACTGGATTGATCGTAAGTGCGGAACTTATTCAGGGGGAATGAAAAGAAGAATAGATCTGGCAGCTGGACTTTTACATTTGCCCCAAGTATTAATTTTGGATGAACCTACAGTTGGTTTAGATATTGAAAGTAGGAATATTATATGGCAACTTTTGAAAGATTTGAGAAATAATGGAATGACCATTATTTTAAGCAGTCATTATCTTGATGAGATAGATAAATTGGCAGACAGATTAGTGATAATTGATGATGGAAGAGTTATAGCACAAGGGACTCCTGCAGAGCTCAAAAATAAATTAGGAGGAGATAGAGTAACTTTGAAAGTAAGAGAATTTAGTAATAAGGAAGAAGCAAAAAATATATGTCAAATTTTATCTTCAATAGATGGGATTAGTCAGATCATAATAAATGAAGCTCAAGGTTTCTCGATAAATTTCGTAGCAGATAAGAAAAAAGATTTACTTACGAAGTTAAAAGTGGAATTGGCCTTCTCAAAGTTTGAAATTTTTTCTCTTACCCAAAGTCAGCCAAGCTTGGATGATGTATATCTTCAGGCAACCGGGAAAACATTATTGGATGCTGAAATTTCTATGGCAGGGAAAAGAGACCTAAAAAAAGAATCAAAGCAATCCATGCGATAAAAAAACTTTTGGTTAACTAACTATAATGAATAGTAATTACTGCTAATTATGGAATTACAACAGTATAATTTATTTTTTTTATATCAAGAAACATTTGCCTTAACAAAGAGATTATTTATTCAATTAAAAAGAAGACCATCAACTCTTTTAGCAGGAATATTACAACCAATAATTTGGCTTTTTTTATTTGGTGCATTATTCTCTAAAGCGCCTGAAGGTTTTTTACCAGGAGTTGATTCTTATGGGAATTTTTTAGGAGCAGGGCTTATTGTTTTTACTGCTTTTAGCGGAGCCCTAAACTCTGGCCTTCCTTTAATGTTTGATAGAGAGTTTGGATTTCTTAATAGATTACTTGTGGCTCCTTTAACCAGTAGATTATCCATAGTTTTATCTTCTTTTTTTTACATAACAATCTTGAGCTTTGTTCAGAGTATTGTAATAATGGTTGTTTCATATATTTTGGGTTATGGATGGCCCAACCTATATGGTTTAGGAATTGTGTTTACAACACTAATTTTATTAGTTCTTTTTGTTACATCAATAAGCTTATGTTTAGCGTTTGTTTTACCCGGACATATTGAATTAATCGCTCTTATATTTGTAATAAACTTACCTCTTCTTTTTGCTAGTACTGCTTTAGCTCCAATCTCTTTTATGCCAAATTGGCTGGGATGGTTAGCTTCATTAAATCCATTAACTTTTGCTATTGAACCAATTAGGACTGCCTATACACAAACTATGGATTTAGAATTAGTGGCTTTACATGCCCCATATGGTGATTTAACTTGTAAGAGTTGTATATCAATTTTATTTTCTTTAACAGTTTTTTCCTTGATTATCATAAGGCCTCTGTTAAATAGAAAGTTAAATTAATAAATTTATGCTTTTAAAAAATCATCTAATAGAAGTTTTTAAACAAGCCTCTTTAGAAAATAATTTTTTGCTTAAAGATAATGTTGTTCTTAAGTGGGTACATAGATTTGGGATTGATTCATTAAATGATTTATTAATCCATAGTTCACTGCAAAAAGAAAATCAGCCCGAAGAAAATCAGCCCGAAGAAAATCAGCCCGAAGAAAATCAAAAACAAAACCAAGAACAAATATCTTTAACTTATGAAGATCCCAAAGAAGAAAATCAAAAACAAAACCAAGAACAAATTAGCCTTAAATCTGTTAAAACTTTAGAAAACTTAGAAGAAATAAAGTGCGAATCAAATTACTTAGAAATTTCTAAAAATAATGAAGTCTTTAATACTAAGCAAGATTCAAAACAAACAAATAATTATGTTAAAACCTCTAAACTACCCTTACCTTATATTAAAAGTTTAAGAAAGTGGATTAATAAAGATAAAAAAGCTAGTTAGCTTACTACATCATACCTGGCATCCCCATACCACCCATACCTGGCATACCCATGCCACCCATACCTGGCATGCCCATACCACCCATTCCTGGCATACCCATGCCACCCATACCTGGCATGCCCATACCACCCATTCCTCCCATAGGATCTACACCTGGCCCTCCAGGAGCAGCTGCTTCAGGCTCTGGAATGTCAGCCATCGCAACTTCTGTAGTGAGGAGCATAGCCGCAATAGATACTGAATCTTGAAGAGCTAATCTTATTACTTTGGTTGGATCTAATATTCCTGCTTCCTTTAAATCCTCATATTTACCTGAATTAGCATTAAAGCCTTTGTTAAGTCTTTTAATTTCAGCTACAACTACATCACCATTAAAACCAGCATTTTTTGCTATTTGTTTAGTAGGTTCCAAAAGGGCTTCTTTTACTATATTGATTCCTGTTCTTAAATCATCGGAAGAAGTTTGACTTAAATTTAAAAGGTCATCTGATATTTCAATTAAAGTTTGTCCACCTCCAGAAACAACACCTTCTTCAATAGCAGCTTTCGTAGCATTCAGGGAATCCTCGATTCTCAACTTTTTGTACTTCATCTCTGTTTCTGTAGCAGCTCCAACTTTGATAAGAGCAACTCCTCCGGCTAGTTTGGCTATCCTTTCATTGATTTTATCTTGATCATAATCTGATTCAGTTATATCAACTTCTCTCTTTAATTTCTCTACTCGCGCTTTAACTAAATCTTTAGTGTCTTCGAAGGCAACAATTGTAGTTTTATCCTTTGTGATAGTAATTTTTTTTGCTTTGCCTAAATCATTAATCGATACCTTATCAAATGTCATCGATTTATCTTCACTAATTAGCTTGGCTCCAGTAAGAATAGCAATATCTTCAAGGGCTGCTTTTCTTCTCTCACCAAATAACGGTGCTCTTACGGCAGCTACATTTAACACCCCACTATTCTTATTCAAAACCAGAGTGGTTAAAGCCTCTCCTTCGATATCTTCAGCAAGAATTAGAAAAGGCGAGCCTGACTTCTGAATTTCTTCAAGTATTGGAACAAGATCAACTAAAGTTGAAATTTTTTGATCAGTTATTAATATATTAGGGTTTTCAAGTTCACAAACTTGTCTTTCCTGGTCTGTTACGAAATATGGAGAACTATAACCTCTATCAAAAGACATTCCTTCAGTTATATCTAATTCTGTTTCTAGTGATTGAGATTCTTCAACGGTAATTACACCATCGGAAGTAACAATATCCATTGCCTTAGAAATTATAGATCCAATTTCTTCATCACCTCCAGCACTAACTGTTGCAACTTTTTGGATATCAGAACCACTTAAAGAAATACTTTTGGAACTTAATTTTTCTAAAACAAATGCCAGGCCTACTTCCATACCTTTTTTTAACTCCATAGGACTGGCACCTGAAGCAATATTTTTCAATCCCTCCTGAACCATCTTCTGAGTCAAAATAGTTGCTGTTGTTGTTCCATCACCTGCACTCTCTTTTGTTTTGGAAGCAACTTGTTCTATTAATTTCGCACCTAAATTAGAAATAGGGTTTTCAATCTCAATCTCTTTAGCAACTGTAGACCCATCTCTTACTATATCAGGGGAACCAAATTTTCTCTCTATAACTACATTTTTTGCCTTCGGCCCAATAGTTACTTTTACTGCATTAGCTACAAAATTTACACCTTTTTCTAGCGCTTCTCTTGATTCATTAGAAAAACTTAACTGTTTTGCCATGTTTACTAAGTCTTTTGTCTTATTCTAATCTCCCATAGAATCATTTTTAAGGGATATCTAATTAAGTGGGGAAAGCCGAATTTCTTTTAATGGGACATACAAATTAATTCAATTAAGAGTATCTTTAAGGTATGGATGAAACAAATAATCTTATTTTTACTCTTACCGCAATCCTCGCGATTGCTATGACACTAATATATTTTCCTTTAAGGTTTTTTTTGACTTTAACTGCTAGAAGTCGAAGACTAAAACTATTACAAAAAATTAGAAGGTTGAGAGACGAATTGGGCCAGCCTTATGAAAGTGTTTAATTAAATACTCATTCCGCCGTCAATACTAATTGTTTGTCCTGTAATGTAACTTCCAGCATTGCTTGAAACTAAAAAAGATACTAAATTTGCAATTTGAGAACAACTTCCTAATTTCCCTAGAGGAATGACTTTTAGTATATCTTCAGTATTTAGTTTTTCAGTCATTTCTGTTTCTATAAAGCCTGGAGCTATTGCATTTACGTTTATACCTCTTGAAGCAAATTCTTTAGCACAAGTTTTGGTAAATCCAATAACTCCAGCTTTAGCTGCAGAATAATTTGCTTGACCAGGATTACCAATTATTCCAACAACAGATGAAATATTTACGATACTACCAGTTCTTTTTTTCATCATAAATTTTGAAGCATATTTTGTACAAAGAAAAACTCCTTTTAAGTTTGTATTTAATACATCATCCCATTGTTCCGATTTCATTCTCATCAATAGTCCATCTCTGGTAATACCAGCATTGTTAATAAGAATATCAATGGAGCCATTAATTTTTATTATTTCTTCAAAAGCTAAACTGACAGAATCCTCTCTTGATACATCAAATTTTAATTTATGAGCTTTACCTCCCGAATTTTTTATTGAATTTACAACTTCTTCAGCTTTTTCATCAGAAGAAGAGTAATTAATAAAAACTTCTGCTCCTAAGCGGCTTAGTTCTAAAGCAATTTCTTTACCAATTCCTCTGCTAGCTCCAGTGATTAAAGCAACTTTGCCTGATAATGAATCTGTATTGGACATTATGAAATTTTATAATTTTCAATCGTAGTACTATTTGTGTAAAGATATTGCTTTTATTTATAATTGTCTAGAAAATATTAAGACCTTCTATTGTGCATTTTTTAATACCAGCTGCAGGGAGTGGTAGCAGAATGAAAGCTGGAAAAAATAAATTACTTATTGATTTAGAGGGAGAGTCTTTGATTTATTGGACGCTTAAATCTGTATTTTCTGCAAGCTCAACAAACTGGGTTGGAATAATTGGGCAACCGAAAGATAAAAATTTATTATTAAATTCAGCAAAGGATTTTGCCCAAAAAGTTCATTGGATTAATGGTGGTGAAACCAGACAACAGTCGGTTTTTAATGGTTTAAAAGCGTTACCAAAAGATGCTAAAAAAGTTTTAATACATGATGGTGCTAGATGTCTAATTAATCCTGAACTGATAGACCTTTGTGCCAAGCAATTAGATGAAAATGAAGCTGTAATTTTGGCTACTAAGGTAACTGACACAATAAAGATTGTTGATAATGAAGGTTTTATTAGAGAAACACCAGATAGAAATTATTTATGGGCAGCGCAAACTCCTCAGGGCTTTTTAGTAGATAGATTAAAAAAAGCTCATAATATGGCAATTGATAAAAAATGGAAAGTCACAGATGATGCCTCACTTTTCGAAATGCTTAATTGGAAAGTGAAGATTATTGAAGGAACTTATTCAAATATAAAGATTACATCACCTATAGATTTGAAAATAGCAAAACTTTTTGTGAAGAACCTATAGTTAAAAATGTTTATCGATACTAAGAATTCCATCATCACCATTTAAGGTGGCTTCGTATCCTAAAGGAATGCAAGCATTCCCCGATATGTGGCCTATTGGAAGGTCAAAAAGAATAGGAAAATCAAACTCTTGGAGTCTTTCAATAATGCATTTTTTTAGTAACTCTTTCCATTCAAGTTCGCAGGAATCATCAGAAAAACTTCCGAATCCAATACCCGCAATTTCAGTAAGTGTTTTAGTCATCCTGAGGTAAGTCAACATGCGATCAATTTTATAAATATCTTCATTAATATCTTCAAAAATTATTATTTTTCCTTTGCAATCTGGAAAGTGAGTAGTACCAATTAAAAAAGTGGCAATAGTTAAGTTAGAAACGATAATTTCTCCTTTAGCTTTCCCACCTCTTAAAGGAATTCCTCTTATGTCCTCGACATAACCCTCAAAAAGTAAATTTCTTAATCTCTCAAGACTCCACTCTGGTTCTTTGAAAAGGCCAGTAACCATAGGCCCATGAATAGAACCTATAAATCCTTGAGAATATTTAGATAGTAATAAAGAACATGTATCTGAGAATCCAAGCATTAAACCATGTTGCCAAAAAGGTTCTTTTTCTAATAGTCTTGCTGAACCCCAACCTCCTTTTGCAAAAATGATTAACTTACTATTTTGTGCTTTTTCCAGTTCTTCAAATCTAGTAGAATCATCACCTGCAAAATAACCAAATTTTTTTGACAGGGAATTATTTTCATTAATTTCCAAACCCCAATTTTTTAAGATTTCGATGCCTTTTTGAAAATTTTCCTCTTCATCAATAAAGGATCCTGGAGCTAAAATATCTATTAGATCACCCTTTTTTAATCTGGAAACCATATTTAGAATTTATGAGGCAATAATAATTCCTAATAAAAGAACTCCTCCATAAATTGATTGATTTTTGAAGTGATTCCCAATATTTTTTATTGATTGCTTTTCCTCAGGAAATACTTTTAGTATATCTCTCTGCATTAAGATTGCCGTTATAAGCCAAATTGGCCAAAAAATAAAATCCATTTGGTTAATAAATCCGCATAATGCGAGAAAAATAGAAGTTAAAAAATAACAAATTTGGATAGTTACTTTTGTATAGTTCTGGAGGTTAACAGCGGAACTATTTATTCCAATTTTGATATCATATTTTTTATCTGCTAAAGCATAAATCGTGTCAAAGCCAAAAGTCCAAAAAATAGTAGCTAGCCAGCAAAACAATAAAACAATACTATTCAAATTGCCTTCATTTGCGGCCCAGGGAATTAAGACAGCAAAACCCCAGCATATGGATAAGATTAATTGAGGATATTTGAACCATCTTTTAGCAGAAGGATAAATTAAAATAATAGGCAAAGCTAAAAAAGCGAGTGAAATTGAAAGAATCCTGCCATGTTGAGGTAGTGACAAAGTTAAAAAGAAACTACATAAAATCAAAAAGAAAAGAATTGAATAAGCCCTTTTAAGACTGATTTTATTTGAGGCTAGAGGTCTATTTTTTGTCCTAATAACTTTTTGATCAATTTTTTTATCCCAAATATCATTAACTACGCAACCTAATCCACTTACTAATAGCCCTCCAAGGATTATTCTAAACAACATTAAAAATGTTGGATTAGCACCAGGAGTTAAATATAAACTCCACCCAGCAGGTATAAGTAAGATCATTCTTCCAGTCGGCTTATTCCACCTCAATAATTCAAAAAAAGGGCTTAATTTAATTTGTCGATTTTTATTCTGCATATAACCTATTGTATATTTCATAACTTTAAATAATCTTACTAGGATTTAATGATTTCTATTAATTAATAATCAATCTTGGGTATATTTATTAGTGGATTAAAGATATCTGCATCTTATAAAAAGAAATGATAAAGAAACAAGATTTAAGATATTCACCAGAAAAGCAAATTTTAATAGCTTCGATCGATATAGGAACTAACTCTACACATCTCTTGGTAGCAGAAATTAATCTAGAATTAAAATCATTTTCAATAAAATTCACTGATAAATCAACCACTCGTCTTGGAGAAAGAGATGATGAGGGAAATCTTACTGAAGAATCAATCCAAAGAGCATTAGTTACTCTTAAGCGATTTAAGGAATATTGTAAAAGTAATGGAGTAAAACAAATAGCAACAGCAGCGACAAGTGCAGTTAGGGAAGCTCCAAACGGTCAAGATTTTATCAGAAGAGTTCTTGATGAAACTGATATTCAAATAGAAATGATAAGTGGTTCTGAGGAAGCCAGATTAATTTATCTTGGTGTTCTTTCTGGTATGGCTTTTGAAGATCAGACTTTTGTAATCATAGATATTGGAGGAGGATCTACAGAATTAATACTTGCAGATAAAAAAGATGCAACAGCTCTTACAAGTTCAAGAATTGGTGCGGTAAGACTTAAGAATGATTTTTTAAATAAAGAGTCTTTAAATTTAGAAAGAACGAGTTTTCTAACAACTTTTATTAAAGGATCTTTAGAACCATCCGTTCGAAAAATAAAGAGTAGATCTAAGGGAGATAAGCCTTTATCTATGATTGCAACAAGTGGCACTGCAACCTCATTAGGAAATTTGATTTCAGATGATTTAGGAGAATCAAAACAAAAGTTGCATGGTTATAAATTTAAAAGGGAAAGTTTACGGAATGTATTGGAAAAACTAATTAAATTGCCAGTTTCGGAAATCAAGAAAATACCTTCATTAAGTGAGAGAAGAGCAGAAATAATTGTTCCAGGAGCATTGATATTAAACACCGCAATGGAGATGTTGAACTTTAATGAATTAACTATAAGTGAGAGGGCGCTTAGAGAGGGATTAGTTGTTGATTGGATGCTTCGTAAAGGGATAATAAAAAACGAATTAAATATTCAAAGTAATATTAGAAAAACAACAATAGTCCATCAGGCCAAAAAGTTTGGAGTAGATAAGACAAGAGCTGAGAAAGTTATCGAGATTGCATTTCAAATCTATGACCAAACTAAAAATATCTTTCATAGCGATAATGACTCTAAAGCTAAAGAACTTCTGTGGGCAGCTTCTAATCTTTATCTTTGTGGGAAATACGTAAATATTGGTTCATATCACAAACACTCATGGTATTTAATAAGAAATTGCGAGTTATTAGGATATTCTCAAGCAGAAACAAATATTATTGCTTCGATCGCTCGGTACCATAGAAAGACTCTACCGAAGAAAAGACATGAGTCTTGGCAAAATTTAATATCTAAAGAGGATAAAACATTAGTTCTTGAAATGTCATTAATTTTGAGACTAGCAGCATCTCTTGATCAAAGACCTGATAAGGTGATCTCTGCAGTTCAAATAAAATTGCAGGAAAATATTATTACATTTGAACTTGTACCTTTAAAAAGAAACCAGGATCTTCTCCTTGAAAAATGGAACTTAGGACTATGCCGTAATGCAATTAAAGAATTAAAGAATTTGGATTTAAAAGTTATTTAGTTTTTTTTAATCAGTTCTTGTTTTGGATTTTGATTCTGAAAAGAGTCTGAAAACAAATTGAAAATTAACGAGGAGGCGATTAGTCCTAGAAAGCCTGAAATTAATATAAATATTCCGAAACCTACTGGATTAAAAGTCTTAATTTGTCTAGATTTATCATTTTTTTTCGAAACTTCTTCAACAATTTCTTCAATTGTTACTTCTTTCCTCTCTGTCTTGAATTCATTCATTATAAATTCTGTATCAAGTTTCAGTTTCTGCGAAATCCGTCGAACCATTGCTTTGACAAATACTTTTTCAGGTAGCTTTTCTTCATCGCCTTCTTCTATGGCCCTAAGTTGATGAACTCCGATTTTTAAATCAGATGCTAATTCTTCAATAGATTGATTTCTACTTAACCTGGCCTCTTTAATAAAATTTCCAATTCTTAATAAAGAAGAATCTTCTCTTTTGTGATTGCCTTCTGTAAAAGATTTTATTTCTTCCAAAGTGAGTAAATTTTTACTAATTATAGTAATTAATATTTTTCTATCAACTTTAAGATTATTTATTCCTAAAGAGATGCCTATAAGATGGATTATAAAGATTAGATCTTTTTTGAGAATTACTAATTGCTGGGCTTATTATGTAAATGGTTGTTCTAATAAGTTTTTTTTCAATAGAAAATTTTTCCATATCTTTTAATTCTATTAATGATGTCCAACCATCATCCCAAGATACTCTAAATCCAACAATCACTTTAGTCTCTGGAGGGTAAAACTCTAGTAAAGTTTCTTGAGACCTTTTCACATGCCTAGCACTTAGATATAGACATATAGAGGAATTGTGTTTTGCAAGATCTTTCAGAGATTCTTTTTCGGGCATCCCTGTTCGACCTCCTGCTCTAGTTAAAATTATTGTTTGCGTTACGTCAGGGATGGTTAACTCAGCTGCATGATATGCAGCAGCAACTTGAAAAGCACTTACTCCAGGAACAACCTCGATTTCAATTTTTTCGTTTTTTAAAATTTCGATTTGCTCTCTAATTGCTCCAAAAAGACAAGGGTCTCCATCATGCAACCTTACAACAATTTTCCCTGCCTGAAATTTTTTTATCATAATTGAGGTGATTTGATCTAAGTTAAGTGAACTCGTTTTTATTTTTTCAGAACCTTCTTTAGTAGAATCTAAAATCTTTTCAGGAATTAGAGAATCAGTCCAAATAATGACATCTGCAATTTTTATTTTTTTTAATGCTTTTAAAGTTAATAATTCTGGATCGCCTGGACCAACACCAATAAAGGATATTTTGTTATCCATTCTTTCTATTTTTTCCAGTATATGTTCTCAATCTTAAAAAAAATATTCCAATTAATCCAGAAGAAAATAGAAAAATACTTATAAATTGAGCCATTCTTATACCGCCATCACAGAAAGGTGGAAGTCCTCCAATGCATAGTGGGTCAGTTCTTAAACCTTCAATCCAGAATCTTCCAAAGCTATAACTTATTAAATAAAGACAGCTAATAAAGCCAGGCCTGAAAAAATCTGTTTTATTTTGTTTATTAAAGGTCATAATAAGGAAGATGAAAATCAAAAGATTCCACAATGACTCATAGAGAAATGTAGGATGAAAAAATTCATAATTAATAAATTCTAAAGGCCTATTTTGGATAGGTATAAATAATTTCCAAGGCAAATTTGTAGGAACTCCAAAGGCTTCATTATTGAAAAAATTCCCCCACCTTCCTATTGATTGCCCGAGAATAATCGAAGGTATTAATATATCTATAAAGGTTTTTAAATTAATTTTTTTCGACTTGCAGAAATAGATAATAGATATTAATGCTCCAATTAGACCTCCATGGATTGCGATGCCTCCTTCCCAAACTGCAAGAAAAGAAGGTATTTGAATGATGTTACTGAATAGTTCATAAGAAGTAAAAAAGTTCTCTCCGCTATATTGCCTCCACTCAAAAATTACGTAATAAGCTCTAGCTCCAATTATTGAAGAGATTATTAATGATGGAAGTATTTCACTAATGTAATCTGGGTTAATATTTCTTGCCTTTGCTAGTTTTTTAGAGACAAATAGACCTATTAAAACTGAAACCGAAATAAGAAGTCCGTACCATCTAATAGTTATAAATCCTAAATTTAAAAAAGTTTCTCCTGGAGATTGTATAAAAGCTTGAAGTATAAGCATTTAGAGAAAGTTAAATACCCTCTGCTGCTTGTACTTTTTCTACTTGTTTTTTCTTTAATACTAAAAGAATTTGTGTTAAGCCTACACCAATAAAGAATGCAATCAATCCAATAACTCTATAAGGGCTTTGAAGTACAACCTCAGCATCTAATTGCCCAAAGCCACCAACGTTGGGATCATTAGTAAGAGGGTCGCCTATATTAATTTTGTCTTGCGCTTTTACGATAAGTTGAGGACCAACAGGCACTGCTTCAGTAGTTATTTCACCATTATCGTTTTCTATATTGACTTGATAGCTACCATCTTCAATTGTTTCTATTGAATTTATAGTTCCTGAGGTGGAAGAGGTGAATACTACATTATTGCTCTTGTCTCCAGTTGGGTATACCTGACCTCTACCTCTATTGCCTCCAATATGTAACGAGTATTTCCCATAGTGATATTCTTTATTAGTGGATGGGTTAGGGGAAAGTACAGGGAAAACTATTTCTTTATTAGTATCGCCAGGTAAAGGTCCTACAATGATAATGTTATCTTTCTCTTCACTGTAATTAG
>QCEN01000013.1 GCA_003280575.1 Prochlorococcus sp. AG-355-P07
AGCATTAGAGTATTACAAAGAGAGTTTACTTCTTGAAGAAAATAAAATTGATAGGGGCGAGACTTTAAAAAATATGGCAATTATATATATGAGTAATGGTGAAGAGGATTTGTCTATTGAAACTTATGAAAAAGCATTAGTAGAAAATCCCAAACAACCATCATGCTTGAAAAATATAGGTTTAATTTATGAAAAAAGGGGAAGATATGCTGAGCAAAATGGTGATTTAGATCAGAGAGATATTTGGTTTGATAAAGCTGCTGAAGTCTGGTCTAAAGCAGTAAGACTTTATCCAGGTGGGTATCTAGATATTGAGAATTGGTTGAAAAATTCAGGCAGAAGCTCAATTGATATGTACCTTTGATTTTTTTTCTTTTGATAAAGAATAATCAACTGCTTCTTTAATGTTAGATATCTCCTTAATATTTATTAAATTTTGAAAATTATTATTTATTTCCTCCTCTAGTTTTGGCACTACGATATTTTTGATGCCTAGTCTTACAGCTTCTTCTATCTTTGTCCGGAGGTTATTCGATTTTCTAACTTGACCGCTCAAACCCAATTCACCAATAAATGAAGTACTAGCCAAAGGAGGAATATTTTTCAAACTTGATAAAATTGATATTGCTACACCTAAGTCAGATGAGGGATCATTAATCTCAAAACCTCCACCAGTAGCTATATAACAATCAAATTCAGATAATTTTATCCCTACGTGTTTTTCAATAACAGCAAGAATTTGATGCAATCTATTTATGCTAATTCCAGTTGTAGTTCGTCTTGGGTTACTGTAAAAGGTTTTATTTACCAATGCCTGTATATCAACTGCTAATGGTCGAGTACCTTCATTTGTAATCGTAGTTGTAACACCTGAAATATTTTCTTTATTTGTAAAAATAGAACTTGGGTTTTTTATCTCTCGTAAACCCTCCTCAAGCATTTCAAAAATTCCAATTTCAAAGGTCGATCCAAATCGATTTTTTATACTTCTTAGTAATCTATGAGATGAAATATTATCTCCTTCAAAGTTTATTACTGTATCAACTAAATGCTCAAGAGTTTTAGGGCCAGCCAAAGCACCATCCTTTGTTACATGACCAATTATTAGAAGAGCAATATTATTTTCTTTGGCAAGATTTTGCAACTCTGACGAACATGCTCTAACTTGAGAAACCGATCCTGGTGAACTTTCCATTTCATGATTATGGATGGCTTGAATACTATCAATAATTGCGAAACTTGGATTTACGCGTTTGATTTCTTCAATAATGAGGGATAAATTTGTTTCTGCAAAAATTTTTAAATCAATACTGTTTTGATTTAATCTTTCCCATCTAATTTTTACTTGTTCTAAGGATTCTTCTGCAGTTATGTATAAAACTTGCTCGTTGAGAGATATTTTTCCTGCTGATTGAAGAACTATTGTGCTTTTACCTATACCGGGTTCTCCTCCAAGTAAGACAACAGATCCAGGTACTATTCCACCTCCAAGAACTCGATCAAATTCTTTAAAACCACTCGTAAATCTTGAAATTTTTTTTGATGAAATTTCATTAAAAGGAATAGATTTCTTATTATTTTTAATATCTTGATGTTTAGATCTCTTGATTTTTATTTCTTCTACAATCGAATTCCATGAGTTGCAATTAAGGCATTTCCCAAAGTATTGAGAAGTTTCAGTTCCGCAATTTTGACAAATAAAAGTCGACAATTTGCTAGACATTTAGTTTTTGAATAAAGTATTAGAACTTGAATGTTTGGGATATTGCCCCTCTACAAGTTAGATTAGGATAATAATTAATTCTCTTACTGATTAGCTAATAGAAACAAATGGCTCTATCTAGTCAAACTAAAGAAACAATTCTTGTCGCAGATGACGAGGCAAGTATTAGAAGAATTCTGGAGACGCGTCTCTCCATGATTGGCTACAAAGTTGTAACTGCAAGTGATGGTAAAGAAGCACTAAAGTTATTTAAAGATTATGATCCTGATTTAGTCGTTCTTGACGTTATGATGCCAAAGCTCGATGGCTATGGAGTTTGTCAAGAATTAAGGAAAGATTCTGATGTTCCAATCGTAATGTTAACTGCATTAGGAGATGTTGCAGATAGGATAACCGGTTTAGAATTAGGGGCTGATGATTATGTTGTGAAACCATTTAGTCCTAAGGAATTAGAAGCTAGAATTAGATGCGTTCTAAGAAGAATTGACAAAGAACAAATTCCTGGAATGCCTAATTCAGGATTAATTTTGGTTACTGATATAAAAATTGATACAAATCGAAGACAAGTGTTTAAAAGCGATGAGAGAATAAGATTAACTGGTATGGAATTCAGTCTCTTAGAGCTTTTGGTAAGCAGGTCAGGCGAGCCGTTTAGTAGAGGAGAAATTTTGAAAGAAGTTTGGGGATATACACCTGAAAGACATGTAGATACAAGAGTTGTGGATGTACACATATCAAGATTAAGATCAAAACTGGAGGCTGATCCAGCAAATCCAGAATTAATTTTGACAGCAAGGGGTACAGGATATCTTTTTCAACGAATTGTAGATATTGCACCTTTTGATGGTAAATAAATGGTTAAAGAAACAGCGCAAAAACTTAACAAGTCCAGAGCTATTAGAAGATTAGTTATTTGGTACAAAAGAAATTCGGCTGTGACTTCTATAGTAGATACTGCTGCTAGTTCTGCCGCAACGGCAAGTAATGTGGCGGGTAATGTAGTTTCTGGTGCTGGTTCTGTTGTAAGCACAGCTGGTAATGTTGCTAGTAATGTTGCAGGTAATGTAGTTTCAAGTGCTGAATCTGTTGTTAATACTGCTAGCAGTGTAGTTTCAAATGCTAGTTCAATAGCTAAAAATACATTACAGCCATTAGTTTTTGACCCATTAAAAAGATTACAAAATAATGATAATGTTTTAGATAAGGTGGAGGATTCTCAATCTAAAAGAATTTGGATAGCAGTTGATGGGATGGGTGGAGATTATGCTCCTGGTCCAATTCTTGAGGGTTGTCTCGAAGCTATAAGTAGATTTCCAATAAATATAAAGTTTGTAGGCAAAATTGAAAAAGTTAAAGGTGCTGCAGAAAAAACTGGTTTAGCAGAATTATTAAAAAATGAGATAGAGAACAATCGTCTTGAATTAATTGATAGTGGAGAGCCTATTGGCATGAACGAAGAAGCTACTGCAGTTAGAAGAAGGAAAAATGCAAGTATAAACGTTGCTATGGATTTAGTGAGAAATAATAAAGCTGAAGCTGTTTACTCAGCGGGTAATTCAGGTGCAATGATGGCTTCTGCCATTTTTAGAATTGGCAGATTGAAAGGGATTGATAGACCAGCTATAGGAGCATTATTTCCAACAAGGGATCAAACTCGCCCGGTATTAGTTTTAGATGTAGGTGCAAATACTGATTGTAAGCCATCTTATCTGCATCAATTTGCTCTTCTAGGTAATATTTATGCAAAAGATGTCTTACAAGTAAAAAAACCAAGAATTGGCCTTTTAAATATCGGAGAAGAAGAATGCAAAGGTAATGATTTATCCCTAAAAACATTTGAATTATTATCTTCTGAAAAAAGTTTTGATTTTGGAGGGAATTGTGAAGGCCGAGATGTATTATC
Source organism: Prochlorococcus sp. AG-355-P07 (assembly GCA_003280575.1). Lineage (GTDB taxonomy): Bacteria > Cyanobacteriota > Cyanobacteriia > PCC-6307 > Cyanobiaceae > Prochlorococcus_A. The sequence goes on from QCEN01000013.1 coordinate 3,627, forward strand.
AGGTAGTTTCGACGTAGTAGTCTGTGATGGATTTACTGGAAATATATTATTGAAATTTCTTGAATCTGTTGGAGGAGTTTTATTGGATATTTTGAGATCTGAGCTGCCACGTGGAAGGCGGGGGAAAGTTGGTTCTGCTTTTTTAAAAAGTAATCTACTCAGAATTAAAAAAAGGTTAGATCATGCCGAACATGGAGGAGCTTTATTACTTGGGGTGAATGGTATTTGCGTTATTGGACATGGAAGTAGCAAATCTTTATCAGTAGTTAGTGCTCTTCGTTTGGCTCACTCTGCAGTTAATCATGGTGTTATGGACAATTTAAATCAACTGCAAAAGCTTCAAGTTTTAAATTCATAAAACATATTGAGTCAAATTTATGTTTGACTAATATAAGTAACTAAAAAACTCTTTTGGAAGGAATAAATTTTAATCAGATTGGAGTATCATTCCAGGGAAGCGGAAGTTATGTACCTGATCAAATTCTAACTAATCAAAAAATTAGTCAAAAGGTTGATACAAGCAATGAATGGATAAAATCTAGAACGGGCATTTCTGAGAGGAGAATTTCTAGCTTAGGAGATAATGTTACTGAGATGGGTTATAAGGCGGCTCTAACCGCTATAGAAATGGCTAATTGGGATATTAAATCGATTGATTTGATTGTTTTAGCTACTTCTACTCCTCATGATTTATTTGGATCAGCTCCATCCATTCAAGCAAAATTAGGGGCCGCTAATGCTGTTGCTTTCGATTTAACTGCAGCATGTAGTGGTTTCTTATTTGGCTTAATTACATCCTCACAATTTTTAAAAGGAGGTATTTTTAAAAGGGCAATTGTTATAGGAGCAGATCAACTATCCAGCTTTGTTGATTGGAATGATAGAAGAAGTTGTATTCTCTTTGGAGATGGTGCAGGTGCATTAGCTATTGAGGCCACTAATGAATTTGATAATTTAATTGGCTTTGATATGAGAACTGACGGAGAAAGGGGTTCTTTTCTTAATCTTCCATCAAAAAATAATAAGGATTCAATAATTGATAACATTGATTTTATAAGTGGAGCTTTTTCTCCAATTCATATGAATGGTCAGGAAGTATATAAATTTGCAGTTAGAGAAGTTCCGATAATTCTTGAAAATTTGTTTAAAAAAATGAACTATACATCTGATGAAGTTGATTGGCTTGTATTGCATCAAGCTAATCAAAGGATATTGGATTCTGTGGGAGATAGGTTAAAAATTCCTGGAGAAAAAATTCTTAGCAATTTAGAAAAATATGGTAATACTTCAGCAGCAACAATTCCACTAGTGATAGATGAAGCTATTAGAAATAATAGAATTAAACAAAATGATATTATTGCTACAAGCGGTTTTGGTGCTGGGTTAAGTTGGGGTGCAGCACTCATTAAATGGGGTTAAAAAAAAAGGAGCATTATGACAGTTGCATGGGTATTCCCTGGACAGGGTTCGCAAAAAATAGGAATGGCAAAACAAATTGAAAATTTGCCCAATACAAAAGAGAGGTTTAGTTATGCATCTGAGATATTTGAGAGGAATTTATTTGAAATTTGTGAGTTAGATACTGAACCAACAAATCCTTTTATTGATTTAAATAACACAAGAAATACACAAATCTGTCTTTTTTTAGTTGAATCTATTTTATTAGATGCATTAAAGATAAATGGATTTAAACCAACTTATGTTGCTGGGCATAGTCTAGGAGAAATTACTGCACTATATTGTGCGGATGTTTTTTCATTCGAAGATTGTGTTTCTCTTATTAAAGAAAGGTCTCGATTAATGGTAAATGCTGGGAAAGGATCAATGGCAGCAGTAATTGGTTTTGATAGAAATCAACTTGATCTATTAATACAAAAAATTGATGATATTGTAATTGCTAATGATAATAGCTCTTCCCAAGTTGTCTTATCAGGATCAACTGAAGCATTAGATTATTTATCGGGAGAAATTTCTTGTAAAAGATTCTTGAAATTAAATGTTTCAGGTGCATTTCATTCACCATTTATGAATGAACCTTCATCAAAATTTTCTGAGTATTTAAAACAGATTAAATTTAAAAATCCCTCTTACCCAGTCATAAGTAATTATGAACCTTCACTCTGCAGTGATTCAAAAGAGCTGAAAGTTAGATTAGAAAAGCAAATGTGTAATGGAGTGAGGTGGCGAGAAACTATGGATTTAATGGCAAAAGATAGTGATCTTCATATTGTTGAAATTGGCCCTTCTAACGTACTAAGCGGTTTAGTAAAAAGACATCTTAAAGATGTAAAAATTTCTCAAGTTTCATCTTCTGATCAAATATCTTATTAATTTGTATGAAAAAGCATGCTATTCAAAAATTAATCTACGAACTAGTTAGCAAGCTTTTTGTATTTCCTATTTATAAATTTGTATTTAAAGGTCATTTAATTGGTAAAGAAAATATTCCTCAAAGAGATTCTTTTATCATGGTTTCTAACCATGGTTCTTTACTTGACCCTCCTTTGTTAGGCCATGCCCTCGGGCGTAATATATCTTTTATGGCCAAGGCAGAGCTTTTTAAAATTCCTTTTCTTGGCTTTATTATCAAGGCTTGTGGAGCTTATCCTGTAAAAAGAGGAATTGCTGATAAAAATACAATTAAAACAGCATGTAAAAAATTATCAAATGATAATTCTATTGGAATATTTATTGATGGCACTCGTCAAAAAAATGGTCGAGTGAATAAGCCTAAACAAGGGGCAGCATTACTAGCTTTTAAAAATCAAAAATTATTATTGCCTGTTGCAATTGTTAATTCACATAGACTAATAAGATTTAAATTCTGTATTCCTTTATTTTCAAAAATACTTATTAAAGTGGGAAAACCTGTTCAACCTCCACAAAGTTCATCTAGAGATGATTTGTATTCTGTAACAATGCTTCTTCAAGATAAAATAAATAATTTGATTGGATGAATATTTAGTTAATTGGAGACATAGGGTAAAGAGGCAAAACTTTTTTCCAGGAATCTACATTTGAATTTAATAAATTTTTATTTGATAAATTTAATAGTTCTTTTAAATCTTCTTTATCATCATATATAGCCTCAAAAAAAAGTTCTTTACTCTCAATTTCTTTAACAACTTTTGGTAAAACTGTTTCTCGAATAACTAGATCTGAGGAGGTTTTTTCGTTATGGCAAATTTCATATTTACCTGCAATGAAACCCTTTCTTTTTAATTTTTTGTAAATCCAGAATGATTTTTTGTTAGTAAAGATATTATTTTTTGATGCAATTCTTTTTGCCATTATTTCAAATGAACTAAAACATTCTAGAGGACAATTTATTTGCTGTGAGATAGTTCGTGCTAAAACTACAATAAGTCGTGAAGCATTAAAATTTCCTGGCCCTATGCTGACGGATAACTTATTGATTTTTTGTAAATTTTCTTTGGAAATGAATTTGTTAAGATCATAAATTAAGTTATTGCAAAGGTCATTATCAAATTTTTTGATAAAAAATTCATCAGATTCAATGTTATTGTTTTTTCTGTACCCAAAGCAAAAAGAATTGTCTGTGCTATGAATCACTAATGTAGGGTAATTTTCTCTCTGTTTGAGTTTATTTGTCATTTATTACCTTTAAACAGGTAATTCCCTACCTGGATTACATTTAGACCATTTACCAAATTCATTTTCAAAACTTTCACAAGATTGAACATCCCAATCAGTTTTATAATCACCATTATTATCTTTAATTATATTGACATGAATGAATGGTTTTTTTGCTTTAAAATCAGGTAGATCACAAATATGATCAACACCATGATTATTCTCAACATCATGATATGTGATACATCTATCAACCCATCTACAGTTGATGCAAATGCACATAATAAATAAATTAAATGAAAAGTAGTATTCTCACAGATCATACACTAATAATTAATAAATTAGAAACAAGTATAAAATTTCATAATTTGAATTTTATCCTAGGTTTTTTACCTAAAGGGTCATATTTGGTTGGTGGTTACATAAGGGATATTATTTTGGGAAGAGAAACTGAAAAGGTAGATATTGATATTGTGGTTCCTTTCAATGCAATTGAAATTGGGATAAAGATTGCAGATAATATTGGATCAAAATTTTTAATTTTAGATAAAAAAAGAGAAGTTGTAAGAATTATTCTTAATCATATTGATATTGATATTGCTAATCAGGCTTCATCTACGATAGAGGGAGATTTGTGTTCTAGAGACTTTTCTTTTAATTCAATTGCTTTTTTATTTGATAAGAAATGTTTGTTTGATCCATTAAATGGTCTTAAAGATTTAGAGAATTCTTTGCTTAGAACTTATTCTGAAAAAAATTTAGTAAGTGATCCTTTGCGAATATTAAGGTGTTTTCGATTTGTTTCAGAATTGAATTTTAAAATTGATCTCAATTTAATTACTTTTATAAAAAAAAATAAAGAGAAATTATATCTTGTTGCTAAAGAGAGGATTAATTATGAAATACATAAAATAGTAAATGGAAAAAATGCAATTGAGGCGGTTAATTTGGTAAAAAAATTCAATATATTTGGATCTGATAAGTTTTATAAAAATTCTTTTTTTTTGGATTTAAAAAAAATTAACTATGCGGAACTTAATAAGTACGAAAAAGAGAAATTTTTACCATTATTTTTTTTATCCCAAATTTTAGATGAGTTATCTCTAGAGCAATTTAAATTTAGTAAAGCTGAAATTGCAAAAACTAAATTATTACGAAAATGGCACCTTTTGTTGGAGAAAAAAAATATCGCTCAATTAACTGAATCAGATAGATTTGCATTACATAAAGAATTAGAGATGTTTCTGCCATCTTTTATTTTCTATTTACCTCAAAATTTACAATTAGATTGGCTTCAAAGATGGCGTGATAACGATGATAAATTATTTCATCCTTCAAACTTAGTTAATGGTGACATAATCAAAAAAAGTTTGAAAATTAAGGATGGGCCTATCTTAGGAGAGCTTTTACAGTATCTTTCTAAGGAACTTGCATATAAGAGATTGAATAATTTTGATGAAGCTATTTATAAAGCAAAGCAATGGATTAAACAAAATGCGCCAAAATGTGATTAAATACACATAGCTTAGTTTTGTTTAGAAGTTCAGACTTCAAAATCATTTTTAAAAATTTATGAGTATTCGCATTTACGTTGGCAATTTACCACAAGGATTTAATCCAAAAGAATTTGATACACTTTTAAAGTCAGTTTCTGATTCTATTAGATTCAAAGCAGTTCTAGATAAGGAAACTAAGGAATGCAGGGGGTTTGGTTTCGCAACAACTAATAATGAAGATAATGCTAATTTATTAATTCAAAAGTTAAATGGTTTTGAATTTAATGGTTCTAAATTAAGGGTAGAGTTGTCAGAAAAGAAAGACTCTGCTTCAAATAAAAGAAATAACGGAAATCTAAACAAAAATAAAAAGAGGAAAGATTATAAGAAAATTGTTCATAGTGATGCTCCTAATCTTGAAGCTCCTGATCCAAGATGGGCTGGAGAATTATCCAAATTAAAAGATTTGTTGGCTAACCAAAAGACACCTGCTTAATTATTTAATTCGAGAAATTAAAAAAGATATTGGTATTTCAAAAGCTTTAACTGAATTTTTTACAAAAGCTCTGTTATTAAATACATCATAGTCAAGCCTTTCAATAGAATCTAATATCCCTCTATAAAGGCGTAAAGATGTCCAGACTGGCCACCTTGCGTCAGAAGATAACCACTTTATCCCATCTTCAGACTTTTGGAACCAATCGCGAGCCCTTTTCAATTGAAAGTTCATAAGCGCCTTCCACTGGTAATTAATAACGCCTTTTAATAATTCTTCTTCAGAATAATTAAATTTTTCAATATCTTCTTGTGGGAGATAAATTCTCCCTCTTTGGATGTCTTCGCCGACATCCCTTAATATATTAGTCAATTGATTTGCAATCCCTAGAGCCACAGCTGCACCAGAGGGGTCAGGCTTATCACTCCATGGTGCTGATGTATAGGCGCTATCAATCCCCATGACATTCTGAGTCATTAAACCAACAGTCCCTGCGACTCTATAACAATAGAGTTTTAATTCATCAAAGTCTTTGTATCTAAATTTATTTAGATCCATTCTTTGACCTTCTATCATATCTAGATATGGTTGAATACTTTGTGGATATTTTTCGATAGTATCTAATAAAACTGAATCTAATTCTGATTTAATATTTCCTTTAAAAACATTTTTTGTGTTTTCTTCCCATGCATCTAAATTGTCTGAAAGCTCAACTTGCGATTTAGTTGAAGCTTCTACACTATCCATTATCTCATCTGTTCTTCTACACCATACATAAATAGCCCAAATAGCTTTTCTCTTTTCTATTGGTAGGAGCAGAGTTCCCAAGTAAAAGGTTTTAGCCCATTTTTGAGTTTCTTTTCGGCATATTTCATATGCTTGATCTAGTTGAGAAATTGAATTTTTCAAAAAGTTTTGGTTGAATTAGTGAATTTTAAAATGTTTTTAAGAGGCATTTTGAGGGGTTTTGGAATACTCTTTGTTGATGGAATCTGCGCATAATTTACCACTTAAAACCGCTCCCTCCATAGATGCTAAATATTTTTGCATGGTATAGTCACCAGCTAGGAAGAAGTTTTTTATTGGAGATTTTTGACTAGGTCTGAATTCCTGGCATCCTGGAACTGCTTTATAAACGGATCTTGGAGTTTTAACTACTTTATATTTTCTTAGGTTTGTCTTATTGTCACCTATGAAATGTGTTGGGAATAATTTTTCTAATTCTTTCATGGTTGCATCTATGATGTCTTGATCACTCCTGTTAATCCAATCTTTTGCTGGCGCGAAAACTAATTCAAGCATCGATCTATTTGGATCTTCGTATTCTTTGCATGTAATACTCATATCTGCGTAAACACTTAAAAGTGGGGATCTGCTGAATAATAAGTGGTCAATATCTGTTAATTTCTTATCAAACCACAAATGAATATTAATTACTGGTACACCATTTAAACCATCCAATTTAGAAAAAGCATCCAAACCTTTCCATTGTTTAGGAATCATTAATTTAAAAAGATCTACAGGCATTGCACTAACGTAAGCGTCAGCAGTAAGCTCTTTCTTTTCCTTTTCATCTAAAGACGCTACAGTAAAACTTCTTACAGTGCTGTCTTCATTTAAATTAATTTCTCTAAGTGGACTATTCATATGAACTTCGCCACCACGAGCAGTAATATAATCAACCATTGGCTGGCATAGTCTTTCTGGAGGAGCTCCGTCAAGGAATGCCATTTTAGAACCATTTTTTTCTTGTAGAAATCTGTTTAATGCTGTTAGTAAAACTGTAGATGATATTTCATCTGGTCCAATGAAATTAAGAGCTTTACTCATCGCTATAAAAACTTCATCATTGACTCTTTCGGGTATATTGTGCTCTTTTAGCCAATCTGTCCATGATTTTGTATCACATTTATCTAAGTACTTTTGGCCTCTCAGCATTGCAGGCACTAAACCTAATCCAAATAGAATCTTTTCATTCCATGAAAGCATGTCATTGTTGCTTAGTATTGCTGATACACCATTAACTGGAGCAGGTATATCTGGAAAGTCGAATCTACTGTAAGTTCCAGGCTCTGATGGCTGATTAAAAATCATTGAATGACTTTTCCATTGGAGTCTGTCTTCAATATCTAGTTCTTTAAAAAGTTGCAACATATTAGGGTATGCTCCAAAGAATATATGTAACCCAGTTTCATACCAATCTCCATCTTCATCTTTCCATGCTGCAACTTTTCCACCTAAAACATCTCTGGCTTCAAGTACAATCGGAATGTGACCATTATCTACTAAATATTTAGCGCAAGATAAACCTGCTAAACCAGCACCAGCAATTACAACACGCATTATTAAATCAAGAAATAAATTAACACTTACTAATAAGCTACATTAAAGTTAGAACATATTAGTTTTTTTCGTTGATTATTTCGTAAAATTATGGAAAAAATGCTTTTAAAATCGACTACTAGGCACGTAAGAATTTTTACTGCCGAAGTGGTAGATGAAGAATTAAAGTTTCATCCCAATAAACTAACTCTTGATTTAGATCCTGATAACGAATTTATTTGGAACGAAGATTCTCTAAACAGAATAAATGAAAAATTCAAAGAATTAATAAAAGATAGAGCAGGGAAGGATCTAGATGATTATGAACTTCGAAAAATAGGATCAGAAATCGAAGGTTTAATTAAATTTTTGCTTCAAAATGGTCGGCTCAGCTATAACCCTGATTGTAGAGTAATGAATTATTCGATGGGTTTACCAAAGACTAATGAAGTACTGTGAATAGACCACCATCAAATAGAAGGCCAAGAAGAGGCTCAAATAGAAGTTATTATCCTCAAAATCCACGGGATATGGATGCGTATGATCAAAGAAGCAATAGATTGCCTGCTTCTTCTGAACAAAAGATCAACTTTAGTACAGGAACCATTGCCGTACTCGCTGGAGTGTTAATTTTAGGAGTTGGTATCGGGAGTGCTATTACCAGTACAACCGATGGCGGCCAGGGAAATATAGCAAGTCAACAACAATTAGATATGGCTGTTCCAGACCCTGAATTTTGCAGACAATGGGGAGCTAGTGCTTTTGTAATTGATGTTGAAATGTATACGACTCTAAATCCATCTACGAGTTTTGTAACGCAACCAGCTCTTCAGCCAGGATGTGTGATTCGAAGAGAGAATTGGACAGTATTACAAAAACAGGGCGCAATTAGTAATGAAGATGTAAGAGAATGTAAGCAAAGGATGAATACTTTTGCTTATATTGGTTCCATAAGAGATAAGCCAATAGTTAAGTGCGTTTATCAAACTGATGTAAATGAAAATAAATTTATAATAAAAGGCGATGGACAAGCCGAAGACGGCGGGGTAGGTATTAACAAAGAAGCAATTCAGTTTTGATCTAAACTATATATGCCTCAAAGGGCTTTCTAAACTAGCAAATTGTGGAAGAATGTTTTTCTTAAATACTTCTGATGCTTTTGATGAATACCGTGACGGATTAGTAATTAATTTAAGTTCTCTTTTAACCTCTAAATCAGCAACGAATGCTTTGTGTATTGATCCAGCCAATAATTCTCTTTCAATCGAAACAACAGGCAAAAAGGATGCTCCCAAACCTGATTGAACTGCATTCTTGATTGCTTCAAGAGAGTTGAGTTCCATCTCAATTTTTAATCTTTGAATATCAAGCCCAGAATCTTGGAGAAGTTTGTCAACAACTTTTCTTGTTGTAGATTGTGAGTCTAATGTTACAAAATTTAATTTGTATAAATCTTCTTTTAGAAGCTCTTTTTTGTTCGAAAGTGGATGTTTAGATGGTAAAACTAATGCCAATTCATCAGTGGCATATGGAATTACTTGTAGCAAATTTTCTAAATCTCCTGGTAATTGTCCGCCAATAATGGCTAAGTCAATTTGTCCATTGGCGACACTCCAACCAGTTCTTCTCGTACTATGTACTTGAAGTTGAACTGATACATCAGGGAATTTTTGTCTGAAAAGTCCTATCATTCTCGGCATTAAATAGGTACCCGTTGTTTGGCTCGCTCCAATGACAAGAGTTCCACCTTTTAAGCTATTTAAATCTTCAATAGCTTTGCAAGCTTCGTCGCATTGATTTAAAATTCGTTCACAATATTCAAGTAATAGTCTTCCTGCCTCAGTCAGTAGTGCCTTCCTACCACCTCTGTCGAAAATTGTAATTTCAAGTTGTTTTTCTAAATTTTGTATTTGTAAACTCACTGCAGGTTGGGTTACATACAAGAGATCTGCAGCTTTTTTAAAACTTCCTTGAGCTGCTATAGCTTTTAATATTCTTAATTGGTCGAGTGTAAAAGGTAATTCTGGCATCTATTATGCCTACAATTTCTTATAATTCTAATGCTTAGGAGCATTCTTGTTAAGAACAAAAATTATTTGAACAATTTAAATATATGGAGACTCATAAAACTTCCCTAATAATCTTACTTTTGATTTTGATTTTTGCGGTAATTCATAGTGGGGGAGCTGCTTTAAGAATCAAAGCAGAATCTATTATGGGTCCGAGATTATGGCGGTTATGTTTTGTTTTTTTAAGTTTGCCATCTGCAATTATCTTGATTAGTTATTTTTTGGCTCATAGATATGACGGAATCAGATTATGGAATTTACAGGGCAATAATTTTGTTTTTATAGTCGTTTGGTTCTTAACTGCAATAAGTTTTTTATTTTTATATCCCGCTACTTACAATTTGCTAGAAATTCCTTCGGTTTTAAAACCTAAAGTACGAATTTATGGAACTGGGATAATGCGAATCACGAGACATCCACAAGCATTTGGTCAGATAATTTGGTGTTTTGCTCATACTCTATGGATTGGTACTTCATTCACATTAGTAACTTCTATTGGCTTAGTTTTGCATCATCTTTTTGCAATCTGGCATGGGGATAAGAGATTATCAAATAGATTTGGAGAAGAGTTTGAAAAGTTTAGAAAAAGTACTTCCATAATCCCTTTTATGGCAATACTTGAAGGAAGGCAAGAATTTAAAATTAAAGAATTTTTTAAGTTATCTCAACTCGGAATATTGATTGCAATATGGGTGCTTTGGTGGTCCCATCAGTATATAAATATTGCCGTTAAAACATTTAATTCATCATTTTTGTCGGAATTTTTCAATTGACAGTTTAAAATCAAACTATAAGTTTTTTTGAACATGCCTCAAGCTTCAGAAATTGCCTGGTTAATTCCTGTTTTTCCTCTTATTGGAGCAGTCCTTTCTGGTTTAGGCCTAATAAGTATTAACAAGAAAATTAATAATTCCAGAGAAATTGTTTCTGTAGGTCTTATTTCTTTTATTGGCATATCTGCGGTGATTAGTTATAAGGCTCTAATTGAACAAATTAATGGTTATCAACCAGTGGAAAAATTATTTGTATGGGCCAACGCTGGGGATTTTACAATCCCAATGGGTTTTGTCCTTGACCCTTTGGGTAGTGTAATGCTTGCTCTTGTAACGACTATAACTTTGCTGGTAATGATCTACTCTCATGGTTATATGAAGCATGACAAAGGTTATGTCAGATTTTTTACGTATTTAGCATTATTCAGTAGTTCAATGATGGGATTAATAGTTAGTCCGAATTTATTAGAAATTTATGTTTTTTGGGAATTAGTTGGGATGTGTTCTTACTTGTTGGTTGGGTTTTGGTATGACAGGGATGGCGCTGCCCACGCTGCACAAAAAGCATTTGTTGTTAATAGAGTGGGAGATTTTGGATTATTACTAGGAATTCTTGGCCTATTTTGGGCAACAAATAGTTTTGATTTTAATGAAATAGCTACTGGAATTTCTCAATCAATATCTGACAATTCGATACCTATTTGGGCAGCTTTACTGCTTTGTTTTTTAGTTTTTTTAGGGCCAATGGCAAAATCTGCTCAGTTTCCTCTTCATGTGTGGTTGCCTGATGCGATGGAAGGTCCGACACCTATCTCTGCACTTATCCATGCCGCAACAATGGTTGCTGCAGGAATATTTCTAGTAGCAAGACTCCAACCTTTGTACTCAATATTCCCCTCTATTCAGTTCATTATTGCTTTAGTAGGCACCATAACTTGTTTCTTAGGTGCCTCTATAGCTTTGACCCAAATGGATTTAAAAAAAGGTTTAGCTTACAGCACAGTGTCTCAGCTTGGGTATATGATGCTTGCAATGGGTTGTGGAGCGCCAGTAGCAGGAATTTTTCATTTAGTGACTCATGCTTGCTTTAAAGCAATGCTATTTTTGGGATCTGGTTCAGTAATACATGCTATGGAAGAAGTAGTTGGCCATCAGCCTGTATTAGCTCAAGATATGAGATTAATGGGTGGTTTAAGAAAAAAAATGCCATATACATCAACAACATTTTTAATAGGTTGCGTAGCAATTAGTGGTATTCCACCATTGGCAGGTTTTTGGAGTAAAGATGAGATACTCGGAAATGCTTTTATATCATTTCCAGCTTTTTGGTTTATAGGACTTCTAACAGCTGGTATGACTGCTTTTTATATGTTTAGGCTTTATTTCTTGACATTTGAAGGAGATTTCAGAGGAGAGAATAAAGAATTGCAAAAAGAGCTTCTAATAGCCTCTAAAATAAACCAAGATGAAGAAAATGAAGAACTGCATGAAGAACATGGCTCTATTCATGAGTCACCCTGGTCAATGACATTTCCCTTAGTATTTCTAGCTGTACCGTCTCTAATTATCGGTTTTATGGGACTTCCATGGGATAGCAAAATTGCAAATTTATTAGATCCCGAAGAAGCAGAGATTGCCGCAAAATCCTTTGAATTAAAAGAATTTTTGCCTTTAGCAATAGCTTCAGTACTTATTGCATCAGCTGGAATCTTTATAGCTTATCAAGCATATTTTAGGAAAAAAATTAATCTTTCAATTTTATTTGCAGAAAAGTTTCCTACCGTTAATAAATTTTTATCAAATAAATGGTATTTAGATGATATTAATGAAAAACTTTTTGTTAAGGGCAGTAGAAAGCTAGCTAAAGAAGTTTTAGAAGTTGATTCTAAGGTTGTTGATGGCGTAGTCAATCTTACCGGACTTGTAACTTTAGGAAGTGGAGAAGGGTTAAAATATTTCGAAACTGGTAAAGCTCAATTTTACGCTCTTATTGTTTTTGGAGGAGTAATCCTACTAGTTGCAATATTTGGCTTTCAATCTCCGCAAGTAACTTAATTACAATTGTGTGTCTTCACTGTTCATTGGGGTGAAAAAATACAGATAATTTCTAGACTTTGTTTAAGATAAATTTCTTATTAAATTGAGTACCTATTTTTTTGCAAATTTTACTACACAAATGTTAGGAACTTTGGGGGCTGGACTTTCTACTTTCCCTTGGCTATCAGCTTCAATTTTGTTCCCAATTGGAAGTGCGTTTGTTCTACCTTTTTTCCCAGATAAAGGAGATGGTAAAGAGGTTAGATGGTTTGCTTTATCTGTTGCATTAATAACTTTTTTAATAACTGTAGGTTCATATATAAACGGCTTCGATATTAATAATGAAAATGTTCAACTTAAAGAAAATGTAAGTTGGTTGCCTGATTTAGGTCTTACTTGGTCTGTTGGTGCTGATGGTATTTCTATGCCATTAATTTTATTAACGAGTTTTATAACGGCCTTGGCTGTTTTAGCTGCTTGGCCTGTAAAGTTCAAACCAAAGTTATTTTTCTTTTTGATATTAATAATGGATGGAGGGCAAATTGCAGTTTTTGCCGTTCAAGATATGCTTTTGTTCTTTTTAACTTGGGAACTTGAGCTAATCCCCGTATATTTATTATTAGCTATTTGGGGAGGTAAAAATAGACAATATGCAGCAACAAAATTCATTATTTACACTGCTGGTAGTTCTATATTTATCCTTTTAGCCGCATTGGCAATGGGTTTCTATGGTACAGAAATCCCTAACTTTGAGTTTTCTCACTTGGCATCTCAAGAGTTCAGTCAAAATTTCCAAATACTCTGTTATGTTGGGCTATTAATTGCATTTGGAGTAAAACTACCTATAGTACCTCTTCATACTTGGCTTCCAGATGCTCATGGAGAGGCAACAGCTCCTGTACATATGCTTCTAGCAGGTATTTTATTGAAGATGGGAGGATATGCTCTTTTGAGATTTAATGCACAATTACTACCCGTTGCACATGCTCAATTTGCCCCATTATTAATAGTTTTAGGAGTAGTTAACATAATTTATGCTGCATTAACTTCTTTTGCTCAAAGAAATCTTAAAAGGAAAATTGCATACAGTTCTATTAGTCATATGGGTTTCGTTCTCATTGGAATAGGTAGTTTTAGTAGTCTAGGGACAAGCGGAGCTATGCTTCAAATGGTTAGTCATGGATTAATTGGGGCTAGTTTGTTTTTTCTTGTTGGAGCGACATATGATAGAACAAAAACTCTAAAACTTGATGAAATGAGTGGTGTAGGACAAAAAATGAGAATAATGTTTGCCTTATGGACTGCTTGCTCCCTTGCTTCACTTGCATTGCCTGGAATGAGTGGATTTGTTTCCGAATTGATGGTATTCACAGGATTTGTAACTGATGAAGTTTATACACTCCCGTTTAGAATAGTTATGGCATCTTTAGCTGCTATAGGAGTAATACTTACTCCAATTTATCTACTCTCAATGTTAAGAGAAATTTTCTTTGGTAAAGAAAATCCAAAATTGACCGAAGAACGAAAACTCATCGATGCAGAACCAAGGGAGGTTTATATTATTGCTTGTTTACTATTACCAATTATTGGGATAGGTTTATACCCTAGATTAGTTACTGAAAGTTATCTCGCATCAATTAATAATTTAGTAGATAGGGATTTAACTGCAGTCAAAAGTGCAGTTAAAACAAATATTTTCTCAGGTACTAAAAAAAATGAGATCTTAAAGGCTCCAACAATATAGTTTCTTAAATTAATGCAATATTGTTTGGCTTTAAATAAATAAAAAGATATCTTAGGAGTAGTTATTAGCTAATTTAAAATATCCTATTTAAATCCTACTGATAGGCAACAATTAGGCCCTAGATTGTTGATAAAATTTCTTCAAGATGCAGCTGGAAAAGGTGATCTTGATCCATGGGATATTGATGTAATAAGTGTAATTGATAGTTTTTTAGAACAATATTCATATACTTTCGGGAAAACTTCTAGTAGTCATATTTCATTGCAAAAGGACTTATCTGAGACAAGTGAGGCATTTTTTGCAGCTTCTGTTCTTGTTAATTTGAAGGCTCAAGTTTTGGAATCTGATGTTTTCAATGAAAATTCATCAGATTTTGAAGATGATTTTGATGTGAATGATCAAGATTGGATTGATCAAGAATTTGATATTCCTAAATATCCTGAAAAATATCTAAGGAGAAGATCAATAGCACAACCAATACTTAAACGCACAACTACATTAGGAGAACTGGTAAGCCAATTAGAGTCTATTGCCGAAGTTATAGAAACCCAAGATCTTCTGCTAATGAAGAGAAAAAGAAGTAAAAAATACTCTGATAGGGCCTTAATTTCTCAAGTTAAATCTTTAGCACATCGTGAGAAACTACCAGAAACAACTAAAGCATTAGGCAGATTTATTGATGGATGGGAAAAAGCATTGCAGTGGACAGATTTTGAATATTTAGTTGAGAAATGGCAGAAAGTTGTTAAAAATGATCTAGATAAAGATCGTTTAGGAGTCTTTTGGGCTTTGTTATTTTTATCATCTGAAAACAAAATTGAAATCAAACAAATTAATTCGTTGTACGGACCAATTCAAATTAAAAGAATTATTCCTGATGGAGGTTTAGCTCAACTGCCTATAGAAAATCTTGATGTCGCAAATACCTCTAATTCTGCTGTTTAGAACCTTAGTTGTAATAACGTATAATCTTTTAAAAGAGGTTTTGAATTCATGAAGGCAATGATACTTGCGGCAGGGAAAGGTACACGTGTTCAGCCCATAACTCATATTATTCCAAAACCAATGATACCGATTTTGCAAAAACCTGTAATGGAGTTTCTTTTGGAACTTTTAAAAGAGCATGGGTTCAAAGAAATAATGGTTAACGTCTCTCACCTTGCCGAAGAAATTGAAAATTACTTTAGGGATGGTCAAAGATTCGGTGTGGAGATTGCATATAGTTTCGAAGGTAGAATTGAAGACGGGGAATTAATTGGTGATGCTTTAGGTTCAGCGGGAGGACTAAAAAAAATTCAAGATTTTCAAAACTTCTTTGATGAAACTTTTGTTGTTCTTTGTGGTGATGCATTAGTTGACCTAGATTTGACTGAAGCTGTTAAGAAACATAAGGAAAAGGGGGCAATTGCAAGTTTAATAACTAAAAAAGTAACTAGAGATCAAGTATCAAGCTATGGGGTAGTAGTCTCTGATGAAAATGGTCGAATAAAGGCGTTTCAAGAAAAGCCATCCGTAGACAAAGCTTTAGGTGACTCTATTAATACAGGTATTTATCTTTTTGAACCTGAAATTTTTAATTACATACCATCGGGTGAAAAATTTGATATTGGTGCTGATCTCTTCCCTAAACTAGTTGACATGAATTTGCCATTTTTTGCACTGCCAATGGATTTCGAATGGGTAGATATTGGAAAAGTTCCTGATTATTGGAGTGCTATTCGAAATGTATTACAAGGCAAGGTAAGACAAGTAGAGATACCTGGTAAGGAAATTAAACCTGGAGTTTTCACCGGATTAAATGTGGCTGCTAATTGGGAAAAAGTAGATATTACTGGCCCAGTGTACATTGGTGGAATGACAAGAATAGAAGATGGCGCAACAATTATTGGACCTGCAATGATTGGACCAAGTTGTTGTATTTGCGAAGGTGCAACAATTGATAATTCCATTATTTTTGATTATTCCAAAATTGGTAAAGGTGTTCGATTGGTCGATAAATTAGTATTTGGCCGTTACTGTGTTGGTAAGAATGGAGATCACTTCGATTTGAAAGATGCATCTTTGGATTGGTTGATAACAGATTCTAGAAGGTCTGATATGACTGAGCCATCTCCACAGCAAAAGGCAATGGCAGAATTGTTAGGTACTGATTTGATTAATATTCCAGATTAAGATCAGCTTTTTTAAGAATCTCAGGAATTAAATGTTCTGATTTAACTGCCATTAGATGGACACCATCTGCGATATTGATAAAATCTTTAGCTTGTTCAGCAGCAATTTGGATACCTTCTCGTAAAGGGTCTTTAGCATTTTTAAGACGATTTAAGATATTTTCAGGGATATTTGCACCAGGGACGTATTTGTTTATAAAAAGAGCGTTTTTATAAGATTTTAATAGGAATACACCTGCAATTACAGGAATTTCAAGAGGGTTGCTAATTTTTTTGCAAAATTCAATCAAATTTTCTCTTTCCATCACCATTTGAGTTTGTATGAATCTAGCTCCAGCCTCTTTTTTCTTCCTTATTCTATTTTCTAAACTTCTTTGATTTCTGCAACTAGGATCAGCTGCAGCCCCTGCAAATATAAATGTTTTTTTATCGGAAAGCTCTCCAAGAGTAGGATCAATTCCTTTATTAAAGGCCTGAATTTGTTGAAGCAATCTAACCGATTCAAACTCGTGGACTGCTTTTGCATCTTGTTGATCTCCTGCTTTTACTGAATCACCGGTAATGCATAAAATGTTCTTAATTCCTAAAGCATTCGCTCCAAGGATGTCTGATTGTAAAGCAATTTTATTACGATCTCTACAAGATATTTGCATTACTGGTTCTATCCCATTTTCCAGTAATAGTTTGGACATTGCCAAGCTGCACATTCTCATTACAGCCCTGCTTCCGTCGGTAATGTTAACAGCATGTACCTTATCTTTCAAAAGTTGTGCTATCTTAAGAGATCTTACGGGGCTACCACCTCTTGGCGGCATTAATTCCGCCGTTATTACCTTAGATTTTTTTTCTAAAGTCTCCTGAAGTTTTGATTTCAATTTCGTTTGTTTCCTACTTAGTTAACAAGTGTACTGAGATTGCTAAACTTAATTAATATAAAAAAGGAACTGTTTAAATGCAAATGGTTGACGAAGAAGTAAACAACATTGATATGATGGGTCTCTCAACAAGAGAGATGGAAATCATAGATCTCGTGGCTGATGGGCTTACAAATCAAGAAATTGCGGTAAAACTAACCATCAGCAAAAGAACTGTTGATAATCATGTAAGTAATATGTTTACAAAAACGGGTTCAAAAAACAGAGTAGCACTTTTGAATTGGGCTATGGATAATGGAAAGATTTGCAGAGATGGATTTAATTGTTGTTCACTCCCAGACTCTGATCAAGATTAGTATCTTTTACTTTTTTTTTATCATTAGCTAGATCCATTAAACAATAATTTGTAGAACCTAATTCGAAAAGTTCAGCATATGCGATGCAAGCATCTTTGTCTGAATCAACAAATCTTAATACACCCTCCTTGTCGTAGAGACCATACATTTGTAAAAGAAAAATTTTGTTTTGAATATAAAAAAATATAAATTAAAGGTGACTCTTTTGACTAGTGATTTTTGAAAGTTGTCAAATGTCATCTTTCCATGTTGAAAAAGGTTTGTTTGCAAGACTGAAATTTGAGTAATGTGTCAGCCCAGTAATTTCTTTTGATATGAAAGATGGAAGAATTAAGTCTTCCGTTTCATTAGCAAGTTCGATTTCCGCAATTTCAAGTGGAAAATTTTTTTCTTTAAAACAATCTATAATCCAAGACTTTTTTTCAACTTCTAAAAAGTATCTTTCTTTTTTAATTGTATTTGAAAGATTTGACATTATAGTTTCACCATCTTTTTGTGGAATGGAGTATTCAAATTCAAAGTTGGTAAAGCTTTTAATATGTTTTTTGAAAGCAATTTTAAAGTCTTTACCTGTAAATCTTATTCTAATAATCCAACTATCTAAGCTTTTTGATAAATATCCTTGTTCAATAAAAATTTCTTCAGTGATGAATTCTTTCCATTTATCATTTTTTATAAGAAAACGTCTTTCTATTTCTAAGGCCATTTAATTTTTTTGATTTTTTAATGATAAATCACCTTTCCAATCAAGTTTTTTTATCAAGGTGTTGTAATAGTTAGCACTTTGTTTAAACTTTATTATTTTGAAGGGTAAGTTACCTTTTTTGATCTCACAATAATAAGTTTCCTTAATGGTCATACATTTTGAACCATCTCTCCACAATTTGATTGCTCCCTTACTTTTTTTTACTGGTTTAATGATTACCTTACTCGTATTAGGTATAACGATTGGTCTACTTGCTAAACTCATTGGGCATATAGGGTTAATTATCATTGCATCTACACTGGGATGTACTATTGGCCCCCCTGCAGCCATTGAGTATGCTGTTGAACCAGTCGATGTAGATATAATTAATCCATCACCTTTATATTCATTCACCTTTTCATTATCGATTTCAATTTGTATTTGATTGGTGGGTGAAATATCCTCTTCAACAGATTTAAAATAAAAATCATTTAATGCGTCGTAGCTTTTTATAATTTTTTTCTCATGATTTGTCCCATTAATACAAACAGTACAATTTAATCTATTACGTTGGTCAATTATATATGCTTCTTTTTCGAGAATTTCAATAAAAGATTTGTCAAATAAAAAGTCTTTTTCTTGAGTAAGAAATCCTAAATTTCCACCAGTATTAATGCTTAATAAGGGAATATCATAATCTGCTAATGCATTGGCACATTTTAGTAAGGTTCCATCTCCACCAAGAACTATGCCAATATTTGGATTTAATTCTGAATTAAAAAGATATTTTTTAATTTTGTCTTTATTAAAATCACTTTCTATTCTTATTGATTTAATATTTTTTTCTTTAAGGACTTCTTCACAGAATCTGGAAGCCTCTAGAGCTATAGAACTATCAGAACGATATATAATAAGCACTAATGAAAGTTTCATTTAATGCTTTTACCATTTTAATAAATTAAAACTTTCCATATCTACAGTCACCCTATTTCTGTAAAGAGATAAAAGAATAGCTAATCCAACTGCTGCTTCTGCAGCAGCAACAGTAATAACAAAAATTGTAAAAACTTGTCCTTGAATTAAATTATTATCAATATAAGAAGAAAAAGCCATCAAGTTTATATTTACCGCATTGAGCAATAATTCAATACTCATTAGTACTCGAACTGCATTTCTGCTATTTAATAATCCCCAAACACCAATACAAAATAGTACTGAAGATACTATTAAAAAAGCTTGAAGAGGAATTGATTCTAAATTCATGATAAAAAACTTGGAAGATTAATTTTTATTAGTAAGTAATGGTTCTGATGATTTTTCAATTAACTCTTGGTCAACAGGTAATCCAGTTGAAATATCTTTGGTCATTACATCTCTTCTAGCTAAAACAATAGCCCCAATCATTGCCATTAAAAGTAGAACTGAAGCTACTTCAAATGGGAGTAAATAATCACTAAACAGATGCTCACCGATTCTAATAGTTGATTCTTCTCCTATGGAGTTTTGTGGGCTTGCTAAATTCCATACATTGGTCAAGTCAACTCTAATTAAAAGGCTGAGTAGAGTTACACAAATTAATGTTGATATGATTCTCCTTGATTTAATATCATTTATGGGCTTTAAATCTTCTTTTTTATTAACAAGCATTATGGCAAAAATTATTAGTACATTTACTGCACCCACATAAACTAAAACTTGTGCTGCAGCAACAAAACTTGCGTTTAGAAGAAGATACAATCCAGCAACACTCATGAAAACACCTCCAAGAAGAAAGGCTGAATAAACAATACTTTCTAGCAATACAACCCCAAGCGCTCCTACAAGAACTATTAAAGATAAAACTATAAAACAAATAATTTGAGTTGTTATTGCAATGGACATGAATTAATGAAAATTAATTATTGGAATTAGAAATTTTATCTTTATTTTCAGTTGGGGATGGCTTCATCCAATCATAGACTTCCTCAGGTAATTTACCAACTCTGATATCTGAAGCTGGGATTTCGTGAGGATCCATTACTCCTTTGGGTAGATAAGCAAGTTCTCTCAATGGTTTTACTGATGGATCTGTTGTTACATTTGTTGGAAGTCTCCCAAGTGCGACATTATCGAAATTTAAATTGTGCCTATCGAAGGTAGCTAATTCATATTCTTCTGTCATTGATAGACAATTAGTAGGACAATATTCAACACAATTTCCGCAAAAAATACAAACCCCGAAATCAATTGAATAATTTCTAAGTTCCTTTTTTTTTGTTTCTTTATTCATGACCCAGTCAACTACTGGAAGGTTAATGGGACATACTCTCACACAAACTTCACAAGCAATACATTTATCAAATTCATAATGTATCCTTCCTCTATATCTTTCAGAGGGTATGAGTTTTTCATATGGATATTGAACAGTGACAGGTCTTCTTCTAAGATGATCAAAAGTTACTGATAAGCCATTGTATAAATATTTGCCAGCACTGAGAGCCTCTTTAATGTAGCTATTAACTTGTTGAAGGAAATTTTTCATATTGAAGAATTTACTTAATTACTTTATTTTAGTGGATTAATTTTTAATTTAAGTAATTTTACTTAAATTTAACCACCAAAGAATTGCGGAAAAGCAAGTTTTAATCCTGCAGTTATCAAAAGATTAGCAAGAGAAATTGGAAGAAGAAACTTCCATCCTAGATCTAATAGTTGATCTATTCTTACTCTAGGAGTTGTCCAACGCAATAATATTGCAATGAAAACTAAAAGATACGCTTTCAATACAGTCATTACAATTCCTATTGATGCAGTGAAAACTTGTATGAAGGGTGCATTAATTGGCAAATTTAGAAACTTAGCTATTAATTCAACTGGAATAGGGAAACCCCATCCTCCTAAATAAAGTATTGATACCAATAAAGCTGAAAGGATTAAATTAATGTAACTACCAAGGTAGAACAACGCAAATTTCATGCCTGCATATTCAGTTTGATATCCTGCAACTAATTCTTCTTCAGCTTCAGGCAAGTCAAATGGAAGTCTCTCACATTCTGCAAGAGCACAAATCCAAAAGACTATAAAACCAACTGGTTGTCTCCATATATTCCAACTTAGGATTCCAGCACCACTTTGTTGGTTGACAATGTCAATAGTGCTTAGAGAATTTGTCATTAGTACGATAGCCAGTACAGATAAAGCTAAAGGAATTTCATAACTTATTGATTGAGCTGCTGCTCTTAAACCTCCTAATAAAGAATACTTATTATTTGATGCATATCCGCTCATGAGAAGTCCAATTGGCTGAATACTGCTTAAAGCGATCCATAGGAAAATTCCAATACCAACGTTACTTATTAAAAGGTTTTGTCCAAAAGGAACAATTAGCCAGGACAGAATCACTGGAACAAGAACTAATATAGGTCCTGCAGTGAACAGAATTCCATCTGCTTTAGCAGGAATAATATCCTCTTTTACAAGTAACTTAAGACCATCTGCAATTGGTTGAAGGACGCCAAGCGCTCCTGCATATTCGGGACCTATTCTTTGTTGAGCAGCAGCGGATATTTTTCTTTCAAGCCAAACTGTTACTAACACTCCAACTACTGCCGCCACCAAAACCAAAAGCATAGGGAGAGGGAGCCAGATTATATGAGCGATTTCGCTGGAAAGGCCAAAACCCTTTAAGAATTCATTAAAACTATATTCGAGATCTAATCCGTATTCCAAAATTTTTTTGTTATTTACTTAATAGATTAACTCTTCACAAACAATATGTGTGCTTTTTATGAAAAGCTGCAAATATTATTCTCTGTTTTCTAGGCTGATCCAATCTCTTGGTGCTGAACCTGTATAGATTTGCGATGGTCTGAAAATTCTATTTGCTCCAAGTTGCTCTCTCCAATGAGCTAACCAACCAGCCACTCTAGATATGGCAAAAATTGGAGTAAATAAATCACGAGGAATACCAAGTTTTCTATAAACAAGACCAGAATAAAAGTCCACGTTAGGGAATATACCCTTAGGCCCGAGTCTTGGTATTGCCTCTGCCTCAAGAGATTTAGCAACTTCATACATTTCATCTGCTCCAAATCTAATGAAAAGCTCTTCTGCCAGTTTTTGAAGAATTATTGCTCTTGGATCTTTGACTTTATATTCTCTGTGGCCGAAGCCCATTATCTTACTTTTATTTTTAATTGCGTTATCTAAAAAAGACCCAGCATTGTCTGTGGTTTTAATCTCTTCTAACATTGCAATCACATCCTCATTTGCTCCTCCATGCAATGGGCCAGCAAGGGTTCCTACTGCAGAGGCGATGACAGCATATGGGTCTGTAAGAGTGCTTGCAGTTACTCTAGCGCTAAATGTACTGGCGTTTAAACTATGTTCGGCATGTAGAATTAAACACCTATCAAAAACTTTTGCTGCTATAGGATCTTGTTCTTTTTCAGTCAGCATGTAAAGAAAATTTGATGAGTAAGTTAAATCATCTCGTGGTTGAATTGGGTCTTGTCCTTTTCTAATAAGTTGAAACGCAGCAATCATTGTGGGTATTTTTGCTATTAGCCTTATGACTGCGTTGTAGATGTAATTAGGATCATCTATTGCCCTGCGCGAATAGAAGAGCCCCAAAGAAGCCGCGCTAGATTGAAGAGCATCCATAGGATGTCCTGTCGCAGGGAAACATTTCATCATATCTCTGACTCTAAAACTTAACCTTCGATGCATCTGAACTTCTTGTTCAAAATCTCTAAGTTGAATAGCTGTGGGTAATTCACCCCAAATTAATAGGTATGCAGTTTCTAAAAAACTGCTTTTTTTGCATAGTTCCTCAATGGAGTAGCCTCTGTACAATAATTTGCCTGTGTTGCCGTCAATATCACAAATAGATGAATTAGTAACTGGGACACCCTCTAATCCTGGTTTTAAAATAAGTTTTTTATTGTCCAATTGCTTAATTCAATATCAAATACTTATAGATTAAAGATAGTCAAATAATTTTTAATTAACCACAAGTTATTATCTTCACAAAAATTTCAAATGATTGTCTTTGAAGCTTATGTGAATAACTTTAATTAAGGTATTTTAAAACTTGTTTCTGTATAGAGAATTGGATTTTTTTCTGGAATAGATTGACTTATGATTTCTAGATATCCTTCATTTGATATTTTTAAAATATTTCTAATGAGAAAATTAAGATCTTCCAAATCAGGTAAATATTTAATTTTATTGGAATTTTCATCTTTGATATCAACTTTGGCAAAAAGAAAAGTAGATTTATC
>QCEN01000014.1 GCA_003280575.1 Prochlorococcus sp. AG-355-P07
GAGTTCTTACTGGTTCAAAATACGATATCGATATAATTCTAAATAAGCCTCTTGAAGAAGTGATTATTGCTGGAGCTATAAAACCTCATCAAGTTAATTCATTGTTTGAACAAGAAATATTATTGGAGCCACTGGCGTCTGGAGGGATTTTTAAAATAACAAGGGCCCCTTCAAAACCAGAGATACAAATTTGGTCAGGAATCATAGCTCATCCTGAAGGAATGATTACTTTCACAAAGAGCATAGATATTGTTGATAAGATATAGCCTAAGCGTCGTTTAACGCAGCCACACCTGGTAAAGTTTTACCTTCTAAAAGTTCCAAACTAGCCCCACCTCCAGTAGATATATGAG
This sequence comes from Prochlorococcus sp. AG-355-P07, assembly GCA_003280575.1. Taxonomy (GTDB): domain Bacteria; phylum Cyanobacteriota; class Cyanobacteriia; order PCC-6307; family Cyanobiaceae; genus Prochlorococcus_A. The sequence goes on from QCEN01000014.1 coordinate 354, forward strand.
ACATTTTCTCAGCTAATCCTGCTTTTTCAACTGCTGCAACTGAATCTCCACCACCAATTATTGTACAAACTTCAGAAAAGGCACTTAAGTCCGCAAGAGTCGTAGCTATTGAATTTGTTCCTTTTGCAAATTTATCAAATTCAAAAACTCCCATTGGACCATTCCAAATAATCGTCTTACATTCTGCAAGAGCATTCTGAAAAACTTTAATGGAATCTGGACCAATATCTAGACCCATCCAATTCCCACTAATTGCATCAATTTGAGATATTTTACTATTGGCGTCAGGAGAAAATTCATCAGCCAAAACAACATCAGTGGGTAATAATAATTCTACTCCTTTTGCTTTTGCTTTTACTTCTAAATCTTTAGCAAGCTCGAGTTTATCCTCTTCTACAAGACTCTTTCCGACGTCTAGACCTCTAGCTTTATAAAAAGTGAAAATCATACCTCCACCAATCATGATTTTGTCACACTTATCTAGCAAAGAATCAAGTACTCCTATTTTGCTACTAACCTTTGATCCTCCAACTATTGCAGCCAATGGACGCTTTGGGGAATCTACAGCTCCTTGTAGGTATTTCAATTCTTTTTCTAAAAGGAATCCAGCTACAGATGGACTTAAATAATTTGTAACACCCTGAGTTGAAGCATGCGCTCTATGAGCAGCACCAAAAGCATCATTTACATACATATCTGCATGTGATGCTAATTTTTTAGCAAACTCCAGGTCGTTCTTTTCCTCTTCACCAAAAAAACGAACATTTTCAAGTAAAAGAACACCTCCATTAGATAAGTTATTTGAATATGCAACTGCTTCATCACCAATACAACTGTTAGTAAGTGCAACATTTTGCCCCAACAATTCACTTAATCTTGCTGCTACTGGAGTTAATCTCATTTTTTCATTTACCTGACCCTTTGGTCTACCAAAATGAGCAGCTAAAATAACTTTTGCAGAATGATTAATAAGATATTCAACAGTTGGGATCGCTGCACGAATACGCGTATCGTCGGTTATTTGACCATTTTCATTTAATGGAACATTAAAATCTACTCTTACAAGAACTTTTTTTCCTTCTAAATGTGTCTTATCAAGACTGGAAAGAGATAATTTTGACATTAAACGAGTTATATTTATAATTTCAAGACCCTAACGTTAATTTGGGCTTATTGGGTTAAAAAGTAGTTACTGTTACCTATGCCTTAATAAACTTTAAGAATTAACGATTATAAAAAAATTTTTAGTAATTAATTTTATACTAAACTTTAGAAGTAAATACTTTTGAAACTTATAAAAACTAAAAGGAATACAAAATTTTATTTTATTTATTGAAGTGGACATACCCAAAATCCAATGGTACCCAGGCCATATCGCAAAAGCAGAAAAGAAATTATCTGAAGTTATCAATAAAGTAGATTTAGTTATAGAAGTTAGAGATGCACGAATTCCTTTGTCAACAGGACATCCACACTTAAATAAATGGATAAATAATAAAAAACATATTCTTGTTATTAACAGATCAGACATGATCTCCCCCAATACAATCAATAGTTGGAATAAATGGTTTAATGCTAAAGATCAATATCCTCTTTGGTGTGATGCTAAAAGAGGAATAGGGATTAAAGAAATTTGTAAATCAGCTAAAGATTCTAGGTCTTCGATCGACGATAGAAGACTCTCTAGAGGAATGCTAATTAGGCCAATCAGAGCCCTTACACTTGGTTTCCCAAACGTAGGAAAGTCAGCATTAATTAATAGAATTGCAAAAAAAAGAGTTGTAGATAGCGCAAGGAAAGCAGGCGTGACTCGTAATTTAAGATGGATAAAATTAGAAAGTGGTATAGATCTGCTAGATGCTCCTGGTGTTATACCTCCAAATTTAGAAGATCAAAAATCAGCACTTAATCTTGCACTGTGCGACGATATTGGTGAAGCTGCTTATGAAATAGAGAGTGTCGCAATTGGATTTATCAAAATTATATCCACTCTCAACAAAGATAAGAATGCGAATATCTCAATTAAACAAATATCTAATAGATATGGAGTTGATATTACCAAAGGCTTTAATAGTCCTTCTGCTTGGATCGACGAAGCAGCTTCAAAACATACCTCAGGCGATAAAAGGAGAATGTCTCATAAGTTATTGGAAGATTATAGAAATCAAATGCTGGGTAAAATTGCTTTAGAAGTCCCAATATGGAATTAAATAATCAAAATTCTTTCGGCATTGGAGAAGGTGAGCTTATAGAAATTATTTATGAGCTTCCTCTTCCTATGAGGCTAGACAGATGGTTGGTAAGTAAAAGGCCAGAACAGAGTAGAGCAAGAATTCAACATTTTATAAATTCAGGTTTAGTACTTGTAAACTATAAGACCGCGAAAGCAAAGACCCCATTAAAGATTGGCGACAATATTCAAATATGGATGCCTCCTCCAGAACCTCTTATTTATTTGAAACCTGAAAAAATGGATTTAAATATCCTTTTTGAAGACGAGCACATCATAGTAATCAATAAACAATCAGGACTAATTGTTCATCCAGCCCCGGGACACAAATCAGGAACTTTAGTCAATGGATTACTTTTTCACTGTAATGATCTTCCAGGCATTAATGGGAAACTAAGACCTGGTATTGTTCACAGATTAGATAAAGATACCTCAGGATGTATGGTTGTAGCAAAAAGCCAAGAAGCATTAGTCAATCTCCAGAAACAAATAAAAGAAAAAATAGCTTCACGCGAATATATTGCAGTAATACATGGAGCACCTAATTCAGAAGAAGGTCAAATAGTGGGGCACATTGGTAGAGATAAATTCAATAGATTAAAATATAAAGTAGTTGATGAAACTTCAGGAAGGTATGCCTGCACTTTTTGGAAATTAAAAAAAAGATTAGGTAATTACTCATTAATGAATTTCAAATTAGATACTGGTCGAACGCATCAAATAAGAGTTCATTGCGCTCATATTAATCATCCTATTGTGGGTGATCCTTTATATGGAAGATGCAAAAAACTTCCATGTAAATTAGAGGGCCAAGCATTACACGCTTTTAAGCTTGGCCTTATACATCCAATCAATGGTAAAGAAATGATATTTGAAGCAGAATTACCATTAGATTTTCAAAAATTACTAAACGTTCTTAAAGCTAAATAAGATTTAAAGAAGAATTTATAAGAGATTTTGTATAGGAGTTTTTAGTATTAGTGAATATTGTAGAACTTTCTCCTTCATCAACAATCTTTCCTTGATTCATTACTAGCAACCTATTACAAAATCTTTTAGCAATACCTAAATCATGTGTGATAAAGATAATGGTTAAATCCATTTTTTCTTGCAAGGCTCTAAGTAATTCAAGAATTTCTATTTTTACTGAAGCATCTAACATATTAACGCTCTCATCACAAATCAAAATTTTTGGTTTCAACAAAAGCGCTCTGGCTAATGAAATTCTTTGCAATTGACCACCAGATAATTGGCTAGGATAAGAATTTAAAAATTCACTTTTAAAAGGAAGTCTTAAATTTCTAAACATGAATTTTATTTCTTTTTCAATTTTTCTTTTATCTGAAATTTTTTGAATAAAAAATATATCTTCCAAAATATTTTTAATTTTCATTTTCGGATTCAAACTTGAAAAAGGATCTTGAAAAATAATTTGCATATTGTTATGTTTTTTAAAAGATTTATTTTTTTTCGAAGCATGCTTTTTATCATAAATTTTTATTTCACCGCCTCTTACTTTCAGAAGTCCAATTAAAGCCCTACATAATGTACTTTTACCGCTTCCTGAGGAACCAACTATGCCAAGGGTCTCATTTTTATATAATTTAAAACTAACTTCATTTAAAGCCTTATTCCATTTATTTATGAAAATTGAAGAATTTAATTTATACCAATGTCTTAAGTTATTTACCTCTAAAACGACCTCATCTCGAACATTATTTTTAGTATTTGACTCTAATATTATTTTTGTAGCATTTACTAATTTTATCCCAATATCTGATTTTGGAGATTGAAAAATATCTAATATATTTCCTTTTTCAACAATCGATCCTTTTTCAATTATTGCAACTTTTTTACACCACTTTGCTGCAAGATTAATATCGTGACTAATTAAAATTAAAGTAGTATCGAACTCATTACATAACTGAATTATTTCATTCATAATTTCAAAACTTGTTCTACTATCTAAGCTTGTTGTAGGTTCATCAGCTATTAATAATTTAGGTTTTAAAGCAAGAGCCATTGCTATAGAAACTCTCTGTCTCATTCCACCGCTAAATTGATGCGGGAAAGAATCAAGTCTGCTTTCTTCAATTCCTACTTTTTGAAAAACTTCTTTTACTAATTTTTTAATAAGTAGAGATGATTTAGTTTGATAATGAGTTTTAAACAATTCATATAAGTGATCCCCAACTCTCATCAGTGGATTTAGCTTTTTTATAGAATCTTGATAGATAAATCCAAAATTTTTTCTTCTAAATAATTGTGCTTCTTTATTATTTATTTTCCTAGGATCTACACTAGAAATCGATAAATATCCTTTAGAAGTGGCCTTATCAGGTAATATATTTAATATTGTTTTTGCAAAAGTAGTCTTTCCACATCCAGAAGGTCCTATTATGGCCAAATGATCTCCTTTATCTATTTCAAGATCAAAATTTTTGATTATAGGTTGCTGTATTAAACCATATTTAACAGTAAGATTTTTAACTATAAGAATTTTTTCTTTATTTATTTCCATGATTTTATAGCAAATTTTTCTAGACCTAAATAAAATACACCTAAAGCAATATAAAATGTCTGAGGCAGCTGCAAATTCAAAAGAAAAAAACGAAATTGAAGTTTCCAAAACTATTTTGCCTGAAAATAAAAAATATGAAAGTCAATCTTTGAATTATCAAATAAAAATACCCGATTGGCTTCTTAACGATATTAATAATTTTGAAAAATCAAATAAACAAAATGATGATAATCAAAACCTTATAGTAAAGGCTTTTAAACTTGCTTATAAAGCTCATGATGGACAATTCCGCGCTAGTGGCGAGCCATACATTATCCACCCAGTTGCCGTAGCAAATCTCCTCAAAGAAATAGGTGCTAGTTCATCTGTTATTGCTGCAGGACTTTTACATGATGTAGTTGAAGATACTGGTGTTGATTTATCCGAAATAGAAACAAATTTTGGATTAGAAGTAAAAATACTTGTGGAGGGTGTAACAAAATTAGGAGGAATTCACTTTAATAACAGGACTGAAGCACAAGCTGAAAATCTTAGAAAAATGTTTATGGCTATGGCTAGCGATATCAGAGTTGTTTTAGTAAAACTGGCAGATCGACTTCATAACATGAGAACAATTGAATGGTTAAATGATGAGAGGAAAAAAAGAATCGCCAGAGAAACAAGAGAGATTTATGCACCTTTGGCTAATCGATTAGGAATAAATAGATTTAAATGGGAATTAGAAGATTTAGCGTTTAAATTTCTGGAACCTAAAGAATATAAAGATCTAAAAGATCAAATCGCTGTCAAAAGGAGTGATAGAGAAAAAAGATTAAAAGTAACTCTTAATGTTATGAAAGAAAACTTAGTAGCAGCAGGTTTAAAAAACTTTGAAATAACTGGAAGACCAAAACATCTTTATGGCATCTGGAGTAAAATGGAAAGACAGCAAAAACAGTTTCATGAAATTTATGATGTAGCTGCTCTAAGAATTATCGTTGATAATTCAGATAGTTGTTATAGAGCTTTAGCTGTTGTACATGATACTTTCAAACCAATTCCAGGCAGATTTAAAGACTATATAGGTTTACCCAAACCCAATGGATATCAGTCCTTACATACTTCAGTAATTGGAAGACATCGACCTATTGAAGTACAAATTAGAACTACTTCTATGCATCAAATAGCAGAATATGGAATTGCTGCTCATTGGCAATATAAAGAGGGTGGTTCTCCTGCTAAAAGCAATGCTGAAAGATTTAATTGGCTAAGACAACTAGTCGAATGGCAGCAAGAGGATAATGAAGGTGATCATAATGATTATTTAGCTTCAATTAAAGAAGATTTATTTGATGAAGAAGTATTTGTAATTACACCTAAAGGAGACGTTGTTGGTTTAAGAAAAGGATCTACAGCAATTGATTTCGCCTACAGAATTCATTCTGAGGTTGGAAATCACTGTAATGGAATAAGAATTAATGAAAAGCTTTGTCCATTATCTACAGCACTTCAAAATGGTGACTTCATAGAAATTTTGACAAATAATAATGCCAATCCAAGCTTGGATTGGCTTAACTTTGTAGTTACGCCAACTGCTAAAAATAGAATTCGCCAATGGTACAAGAAAAGTCATAGGGATGAGACGATTAAAAGAGGTAGAGATTTACTCGAAAAAGAAGTAGGTCGAAATGGTTTTGAAACATTACTTTCTAGTGATGCTATGAAAAAAGTTGCGAATCGATGCAATTTGAAAAATACTGAAGACCTTCTTGCATCACTTGGTTTTGGTGGTTTAACTTTACATCAAGTATTAAACAGACTAAGAGAAGAAATAAAATTACATACAGAGGACATTAAAAATGATTCTGATTCTGAAATAGCAAAATCTCTTAAAAGTAATAGTAATTTATCCACCAATAAACCTTATACAACGACTAAATCACCAATTTCCGGGATAGAAGGTCTTGATTACAGAATAGGTAAATGCTGTACCCCACTTCCAGGCGAGGATATTATCGGAACTGTCTCCCTCGGCAACCACGGCATAACCATACATAGGGCAGATTGTGAAAATGTAATACCAATTCCAATAGAGAGAAGATTACCTGTTGGTTGGAATCAAGATAATAAAATTGGAGATAATAAGTTCCCAATTCAGCTCCGAATAGAAGTAATCGATAGAGTTGGAGTCCTTAAAGATATTCTTATGCGTTTATCTGATAAAGGTATAAATGTCAGCGATGCCAATGTTAAAACTGCTTATGGCAAACCAGCTATTATTGATCTCTGCGTAGGTCTAGAAAGTTATAATCAACTTCATAAAACAATTGACCAAATTAAATCAATGGCAGATGTTTTAGATATAGCTAGAGTTGGACAAAGTTAATTTAAAATCATTACAATCTATCTCTTGAGTTTTATCTTATAAATAAAGAAAATAATACTGCCACAAATCAAAGCTAATGAAAAACCCACACAAGAAGAACCTAAGAGTAATTTTAGGGAAAAAATTCTACCTTGTTTCCATAAGTCATCAATAACCAAACTTTTTTCAATAATTTCATTAGAAGAAGTATTAAAAAAAATTGAACCAACTTTATAATTAAAATAATAAAGTGGAATATAAGTAAAGGGGTTACTGATCCAGGTGCCAACTGCAGCTAGAACAATATTTCCCTTAGCTAGTTTTGCAAAAAATACCCCTATTAGGGTCTGAAACCCAAAGAAGGGAAAGCAGCCACTAAACACTCCTATAGCTAAACCTTTAGCATTAAAGAAAGGACTTCCATTCTGATTCCTAATTAATGATAAAATTTTTTTATAGGTAATATCTCTTTTAAATCTCATTCAGAAAGAAAAATTCAAAATTAAATTCTTGATAATCTTACTTAATAATCTATAACAAAGCGAGAGATGGATTCGACAATAACTACTGAAGATACCATAGCTGCAATTGCTTCAGCTATAAGTATAGGAAAAGGAGGAGTTGCGATAATAAGAGTATCAGGGAAAGAATCAATAAATTCTTGCAAAAAGATTGTTCATACTAAATCAAAATATGCTTGGGAATCACATAGAGTTTTTTACGGTTTTATTAAGGAAAATAAACAAAATAAATTTATAGATGAGGTTTTAATTTTAGTGATGAAATCACCAAATAGCTTTACAGGAGAGGATGTAGTTGAAATACATTGCCATGGGGGAATTATCTTAGTAAATAAAGTTCTCAAGATACTATTATCAAATAATTCTAGAGTTAGACTTGCAAATCCAGGAGAATTTAGTCAAAGAGCTTTTCTGAATGGGAAAATAGACCTTACTCAAGCGGAGTCAATTAATCAATTAATTAATGCAAGCAATATCAGATCAGCAGAGTTAGCTTTTAGCGGGGTTCAAGGAGAAATAAAGAAAAAAATTGATGATATTAAAAATGACCTTATAAATCAACTTTGTGAGATAGAAGCGAGAGTTGATTTTGAAGAAGACTTCACAGATTTTGATTACACCAAGTATCAAAAAAAAATTAAAAAAGTGAGAGGAAAAATAGAGTTACTTATTGAAAATTCAAAAAGAAATTCATATATTCATAATGGGATATCCATTGCGCTCATAGGTAAAACAAACGTTGGTAAAAGTTCTTTACTAAATTTGCTTGCAAAAAAAGAGAAAGCAATCGTAACTAATATTCCTGGAACAACAAGAGATGTTATTGAAGTGAATTTAACTATTAATGACATCCCAATGAAAATAATTGATACTGCTGGTATAAGAGAAACAAATGAACAAATTGAGAGTATTGGAATTAAAAAAAGTTTTGGGAAAATTAAAGAGTCTGATTTTATAATTTATATTTATAGTCTTGAAGAAGGATTTAATGAAGAAGACAAAAAAATAATAAAAGAAATCCCCAAAGAAAAATTAATTACTATTGTGGGTAATAAAAAAGATTTAATTGACTCTAAAAATATTAATTCAAATGAGTTAAAAAACACAATTCTTATGAGCATTAAGAATAATGATGGCGAAAGATTATTATTCGACACAATCTTAAAAAAATGCGGATTAAAACAATTAGAAAATATCAATATATTTTTAAATGAAAGACATCTCAGAAATTTGTCTGCTTGCCTATCTAATTTAAATGATACTGATGCAATAGTTAAAAATAGATTGCCATTTGATTTGTTATCAATAGAACTAAGAGATGGTATTCAAAACTTATCTAAAATAACTGGTCAAGAATTAACAGAGGAACTTCTAGATAATATTTTTTCTAAGTTTTGTATCGGTAAATAAATTTGAGTTAAATTGCAAATTGATTTATAGTTGATTCTCTAACTTAAGTTGAATTTTTTTATTTATTTTTAGTTTAGTGGATCTGAATACTCCAACAATAAGTAAAATCATTGATAATTGGATCGATGAAGATATAGGCAAGGGAGACCTAACAAGTTCCTCTATTACAGAAGAGAATGGTAATGCATTTTGGATTGCAAAAGAGGAGGGTATATTTTGTGGGGTTGAAATTATAAAAGAAATTTTTAAAAAAGTTGATTTAAAAATCATTCCAAAATTTAATATCTCTGATGGAGATAAATTTGTTAAAGATCAAAAACTATTAGAAATATATGGACCTCCAAAAAGTTTACTAGCTAGTGAAAGGATCAGCTTAAATATAGCAATGCATTTATCTGGAATATCAACATATACAAAAAATCTAGTGGGAAAGTTAGAAGGCACGAATATAAAATTAGCAGATACTAGAAAAACGACTCCTGGCTTAAGAATATTTGAAAAATATGCATTCAAATGCGGAGGAGGATCGAATCATAGAATGGGATTATACGATGCGGCTATGATAAAAGAAAATCATATTGCATGGACTGATAATCTTAAGAATGCAGTTCAAAAAATTCGCCTAAATTCGCCTTTTACAACTCATATCATAATTGAAGCAGAGAATATCGAACAGGCAAAAGAAGCAGTATTAGCAGGAGCGGATAGTGTCTTATTAGATGAACTTAGTCCTGAAACAATCAAAAAAAACGTTCAAGAATTAAGAGAGTTATCAATTAATAGCTTAAAAAAAGAAGTCAATAAAAATTTGATAATAGAAGTTTCTGGAATAAACCCTGAAGAAATTAGTAAATATTTAATAAAAGGTGTTGATTTAATTTCAACAAGTTCTTCAATTACCAAAAGTAATTGGATTGATTTAAGTATGCGTTATATTAATTAATCATATAGATAAATAATTGAATAAATAATGCTAATCATTTTAAAAGAATTAACAAATAACTTTGAACGAACTCTTTTAGATAGTCTTAAAAAAAATGATAAAGAAAAAGAATTCGAAGTTCTTAGAAAAAATTTAATTACACAATCATCGAAGGAGGAATTTGGTGATTATCAATGTAATGTTTGTTTAAATTTATCCAAAATATATAAGAAGAATCCAATAGATATTTCTAATGATTTTATTTACCTTTTAAATAAAGATAAAAGCATATCAAAATTATGTAAGAGTCTAGAAATAGCTGGACCTGGATTTATAAATATAAAATTAAAAGATGAAGTTCTCATAAATGAAATTAAATTAAATATTCAATGCCAAAGGGCTGGAGTACCTCAAATTAAAAAAGATTTAGATAATGGCTTATCAAATAAAGTCATTGTAGATTTTTCAAGTCCTAATATTGCTAAAGAAATGCATGTAGGGCATTTAAGATCAACTATAATAGGAGATTCAATATCCAGAATTTTCGAGTTAAGAGGTTATGAAGTATTAAGACTAAATCATGTTGGTGATTGGGGAACACAATTTGGAATGCTTATTACTCAGCTCAAAGATTTATATTCAACTGATTTAGAAGAAATAGGAAAGATCAAGATAAGCGACTTAGTTGAATTTTATAAAGCATCAAAAAAAAGGTTTGATAATGAATCTGAATTCCAAAAAAGATCTAGAGAAGAAGTAGTTAAGTTACAAAGTGGAGATAATAAATCGATTCAAGCCTGGAAATTGTTATGCGATCAATCGAGAAAAGAATTTGATGAAATATATAAAAATTTAAAAATAAAAATAAAAGAAAGAGGTGAATCTTTTTATAATCCCTTCTTAAAGTCAGTTATAGAGGATCTGCATTTAAAAAAATTACTTGTTGAAGATCAAGGAGCAAAATGCGTATTTTTAGATGGGATGACTAATAAAGAAGGCAAACCTTTACCCCTTATTATTCAAAAAAAAGATGGTGGGTTTAATTATGCCACCACAGATCTTGCTGCCATAAGATACAGATTCAATAAAGCTCCAAATGGTGATGATGCCTCAAGAATTATTTATATAACAGATCATGGACAAGCAAATCATTTTGCTGGAGTTTTTCAAGTTGCAAAAAAAGCAAAATGGATCCCAGATAAGTGTCAAGTTGACCATGTTCCTTTTGGATTAGTTCAAGGTATTGATGGCAAAAAACTAAAGACAAGAGAAGGTCAAACAATACGTCTAAAAGATTTATTAAAAGAAGCTGTTAGAAGAGCAAAAGAAGATTTATTGAAAAGATTAGAAGATGAAAATCGTTATGAGACCGAAGAATTTATTGCAAATACTTCAAGAATCATTGGATTAGGCGCTGTTAAGTATGCAGATTTAAGTCAAAATAGGATTACTAGTTATCAATTTAGTTTTGATAAAATGCTTTCCCTGAATGGCAATACTGCTCCTTATTTGTTGTATACGCTTGTAAGAATATCAGGAATTAAAAGAAAAAATGATTTTGTTTATGACTCTAAGGATTTTCAATACATAAACTATGAACATAAATCTGAGTGGAAACTTATCAGAAAATTACTTAGGTTCGATGAAGTCATAATCTCCATTGAAAAAGACCTAATGCCAAATAGACTATGCAATTATCTTTTTGAGCTTTGTCAGACTTTTAATAGATTCTATGATCAAGTACCAATCCTCAAAGAAGAAAAATTTATAAAAATTTCAAGACTTAATTTATGTGACCTAACTGCAAAAACACTAAAATTAAGCTTAGAGCTTCTAGGAATTGAAACTTTAGAAAGAATGTAATGAATGATTTTGATCCATTAAATAATCTTTTCCCAAAACCAAGAGAAGAAATAATAAAAATGCAGTATTACTCTGCACCTTTAGAAAATAGAAGAAATTTACTCCGCTTAGACTTTAATGAAAATACTGTAGGTCCAAGTCCTAAGGTTCTCGAGGCATTACAAGCAATAAAATTGGATGAGATTTCAATTTATCCAGAATATAATTTACTAAAAAAATTTTTATGTGATAAATATCTTGATTCAAGAAAATTTTATAATAATGAAATAGGAATTTTTAATGGAGCAGACGCAGCAATAAATGCCATTTTCAATTGTTTTGGAGAAAAAGATCAAATATTTTTAACCACGAATCCAACTTTCGGTTACTATTCTCCTTGTTCTGAATTGCGAGGAATGAAAAAAATAACTTGTACTTATATTGGTGAAAATTTTCAATTCCCCATCGAAGAATTTAGTGAAAAAATTATAAAGTATACTCCAAAGTTAATATTTATTTGTAATCCAAATAATCCAACAGGAACAGTTTTAAGTGCTCAAGAAATAATTAACTTAGCTAAGATCAAAAAAGATTCATTGATAATTGTTGATGAACTTTATGAAAAATTTAATGGAGATAGTCTTCTTGAATCGATAGATTTTGAAAAGAATAAAAATATACTAATAATCCAATCTCTTTCGAAAACAGCAGGTTTAGCTGGTTTAAGAATAGGTTTTACTTTTGGCAATAAAAATTTAATTCAGTACATTAACAAAGTTACAGGACCATATGATGTAAATAGCTTTGCTATAACAGCAGCATTAGCAGCACTCGAAGACAAATCATATATTGATAATTATGTTTTAGAAGTAAAGAAAGCAAGAGGATGGATTTTAAATAAATTTAAATCAACAAACATCAGAAATCACTTTAGTGGTGGTAATTATTTCTTAATATGGCCCAAAAAAGATCCTAAAACTCTAATACAACAGATGAGAGAAAAAGGTATTCTTATAAGAAGTATGGAAAACAAAAAAGATATTGGTAAGTCAATAAGGGTTAGTATTGGAACTAAAGAACAAATGATTTTTTTCTGGGAAAATTACAAAGTCTTAGATTTAATAAATTAATTCCTAAAAATATAAATTGTATTTTGATCGATTCTTTTAGGTTTTATTTGAAAATCTTCTCCCACATATTTGACTTTATAATCTTTCATATTTTCGATAAATAAATCAGCATTTGAGAAATCACATTCTTTATTAATTTTTTTGTCACGCGCAAAGTGAACAGGAATAACTATATTAGGTTTTAGAAGCTTGACGATTCTTGAAGCCTCTTGACCATCATAGGATTTTATTCCTCCTCCAATTGAAATAAATAAGATATCTGGGCGAGACAAAATAATTTGATTATTAATATCTATATCACCAGCAGCGCCTCCCATATGAACAATCTTAAGATTACTCTGCTCCCAACTCCAAACTGTTGCCATACCAAACCTTCTCCCATCAAGTCTGTCATGTGGGACAGAAATTCCATTTAATAAAATATCCTCAAATTGATAGATTCCTGGCTCAACAAACATTAATTGATCATAAGGGTTATATCCTTCATCTGGAAGCCTAGAACTAGCCAAAATAAAATCTGCTTTAACTTCTTTTGGCTCCTTTAAATTACTTGCACAACCTATTGATTTAAAGGGATTTATAAGAATCGATTTTTCTGTGCTTTTAATTAAAAAACTACTATGTCCCAGACTTTTTATTACTAAATTATTTGCCAATAATGGGTTAGGTAAGAAAAAGCTAAATAATATAAAAAAGAAAATGTTTTTAATTTGAAAAATCATAATATTAATTTTTTGTATTTTACTTTTGTTCAGCCATTTTTAGAAAATTACTAATTAATTTATGACCAAATTGTGTCAATACACTTTCAGGATGAAACTGTACTCCATGTAAATGCTTATATTCTTTGTGAGAAATAGCCATAATAGTTGAGTCTTCTAAAGTCGCAGTTATATCGAAACAAGATGGTAATGAAGTTGAATCAACTATAAGACTATGATATCTAGTCGCCACAAATGGAGTCTCGATATCTTCAAACAAACCTTTTTTATTATGAAATATTTTGGATGTCTTACCATGCATAAGTTCTTTCCCAACAATAACCTTACCTCCAAAAGCTTGGGCCAAAGCTTGATGCCCTAAACAAACTCCTAATATTGGTATATTTTTAGATAATTTTTTTAGTATTGGCAGACAAATTCCAGATTGATCTGGATTACCAGGACCTGGAGATAATAGGATGCCACAAGGATTTAGTTTGATAATTTCATCTAAAGTAATTTCATCATTTCTTTTAACTATTAATTCTCTAGTTATTTCATGCTCAACAGAGAGTTCTCCTAAATATTGAACAAGGTTATATGTAAAACTATCGTAATTATCAATAACAAGAAACATATTTATATAGATTCAAATAAAAACTTAATTTTAGGAACAAAAATATATAAAGCAATAATAACAGAATTAATGGAAGCTAATAACACTGCTCCTGCAGAAGTATCTTTTGAAATTTTAGCCAAACTACTAAATTCTTTTTTCACGACTAAATCAACTATTGATTCAATAGATGTGTTTAATATTTCTAATATTAAAACAGACATAATTGCTGCAATCAAAATTACATAATTACTTTGACTAATTTGCAGTAAAAAACCAATCATTAAACTTGTAACTGCAAAAATTAATTGAATTTTAAAATTTCTTGAAGTTTTTAATACGTAACTAATTCCACTAAAAGCATACTTAAAACTTTTTAATAAATTACTTGAAGTTTTATATGATTCTATTCTTTTTTTTAGAGAGTTTATTTTTTTATCCATAGATTTTTAATCTAATTTTTTAATTAAATAATCCTGAAAATTTAACATATTTTCTAAATCAAGATCATTATTATGTTCCCATCCCAAAAGATGTAAAAATCCATGACTAGCCAACCAGAGCATTTCTTTATAGACTGAATGTTTATATTCATAAGATTGCTGAAGTGCGATCTCTAGTGATATAAATATATCTCCTAACTCTAAATGATCTAAATTATTTAGAGATTCATCAGAAATGATTGGAAAAGATAGAACATCAGTGGGTCCATTTTTTTGCATCCATTTCTGGTTCATAAAAGCAATTTCTTGATTAGATATTATCTGTAAGCCTAATGAAAAAGATTTTTTTTCAAAAAAGAAATTTGGCAATTTATAATCATCTTTTTGTAATATTATTTTTATCCAAGATAAAAAAACTTTCTCCCAAAAATTAGATTCAAAAATAAGCTTATTTTTAGAATCTTTTATTTTATTTGAAAATTGAGAAAATTGATTACATTTAAAAACCAAATCTAAATTTATTTCAGAAATAATTTTTTCTGTCATACATTCTTATACAGGAATATTAGGCTTACCTATTGTGGCTACAAGTATTAATATCACAATTAAAACTAGAAAGGTTATTGAAAAATGAGAAATACTTTTTGAACCCTTCCTTACCATATTTCGCATAGCAAGCTTTATAAAGCTTGGATGAGCAACTTTTTTTTCTATATTTTCGTTTCTATTTTTCATTAGTTATTTAATAGATTCTTTAGAAGAAATATTCATTCGTAATAATTCATGAATAAATGGTTCAAGTCCACCATTTAAAACACTATCTAAGTCGTTAGTCTCTTTCATAGACCTGAGATCTTTTACCATTTGATAAGGATGGAAAACATAATTTCTTATTTGATTGCCCCATGCAGCTTCCACAATATCACCTCTAATATCAGCGACTTCTGCAGCTCTTTGTTCTTTAGCAATTACTAGCAGTTTAGACTTAAGAAGTAACATAGCTTTTTCTTTATTTTGTAATTGAGATCTTTCTTGTGTACATCTTACTGAAATCCCTGAAGGCAAATGAACAATTCTCACCGCTGTTTCTACTTTATTAACATTTTGTCCTCCAGCACCACCGGATCTACTTGTTGTAATTTCTAAATCTTTTTCAGGTATATCAAGTGAAATATTGTCATCTAATTTTGGCATAACCTCCACACCAGCAAAGCTGGTTTGTCTTTTACCATTAGCATTGAAAGGAGAAATTCTTACTAATCTATGAGTTCCTTTTTCATGTTGTAAATATCCGTATGCATATTTTCCATCAATTTCAAAAGTTACACTTTTGATACCTGCTTCCTCTCCTTGAGATAATTCATTGATAATTAAACACATTTGATTATTATCGGCCCATCTTGAATACATTCTCAATAAGATCTCTACCCAATCCTGAGCATCTGTTCCACCAGCACCTGCGTTAATAGAAACTACTGCTCCTGCCTTATCGTATTCACCACATAACAATCTTTCAAATTCCCATTTATCCAAATTCTCTCTTAATTTCTTTAAGCCCTGCTTGGATTCCAAAATCATTTCCTCTTCTGGTTCTAAAGAATAAAGCTCAAGAGAGGCATTAGCATCAGAAATAAAAGTTTTCCATTTATCCAACAATTCAAGTTGGGCCTTAACATCATCTAGGATTAACATTTGTTTTTTTGCTTCTTCTTGATTCTCCCAAAATTCAGGCTGAGAAGAAATTTGCTCTAACTCTCTCTTTTTCGCTTTTAATCTTGGAACGTCAAAGACAATCCTGAGCATTACCCAGGCGCTCTGTTAGTTCCGAAAGATCTTTTTTGAAATCTGTAATATCTATCAAAATAGAATTTAATCGTTATTTATAATCTAACAGGCACTTTTATTTAATAGTATAAACTGAGTGTTATTTTAAAAAAATGTCCAAAGTTGAAATTTATACTTGGCAATACTGCCCATTCTGTATTCGAGCAAAATCACTACTCAAGAAAAAAAATATTAATTTTACAGAATATAAAATAGATGGCGACGAAGATGCCAGAGCTTTGATGATTGAAAGAGCTGATGGTAGAAGAACATTGCCACAAATATTTATAAATAATGAGGGTATCGGAGGCTGCGATGATCTCTACACATTAGAAAATGAAAATAAATTAGACGCATTAATAAACTAGAACTTATGAAATTTCTATTTGTGATAGATCCAATAAAAAATATCAATCCCTTAAAAGATTCAACTGCTGCTTTAATGCAAGCATCATCAAAAAAAAATATTGAAATCTGGAGTTGTACTCCTCAGGACCTTGAAGCTAGAGGTGATGAAGTATGGGCATCTTCCATAAAAGTTGAAGTAAATCCATGGATTTCTTTCAAAAATAATGATTGCATACCTCTCGCCGAATTTAATTGCATTTGGATGAGAAAAGATCCTCCTGTAAATGAGGCTTATTTATATGCAACCCATCTCTTAGAAGTTGCAGAAAGAAAAGGAGTAAAAGTAATCAACAAACCCTCATCGTTAAGAGCATGGAATGAAAAGCTAGGGGCCTTGAGATACAGCCACTTAATGGCACCTACAATAGTTGCGAGTAAGGTAAAAGATCTTATTAATTTTGCAAATATAAATAATGAAGTAGTCATAAAACCTCTTGGAGGAAAAGGTGGTCAAGGTGTTATAAGGGTAAATAAAAATTCTCCAGGTATTAAATCAATCATTGAATTAATCACTTCTCAAGAAGAATTACCCGTTATGATGCAAAAATTTATTCCTGAAGTCATAGAGGGTGATAAAAGAATAATTATCGTAAACGGTGAAGCAATTGGATCAATAAATAGGATTCCTCAAGGAGACGATTTTAGGAGCAATTTAGCGATGGGAGGCAAGGCTGAACCAACATTATTAACAGAAAAAGAAAAAAGTATCTGCTCAGAATTATCTCAACACTTCAAAGATGAGGGTTTATTTTTTGTGGGTATTGATGTAATAAATGGAATGCTTAGCGAGATTAATGTAACTAGTCCAACAGGTTTAAGAGAAATAGAAAATTTATCCAATAAGAATGTTTCAGAGGAAGTTATTGAAAAATTATTGGAAATTATCTAGGACTTTTAGCGAAAAATATTTGTTTTACTATAGATTCAAATTTTAATTTAATCTCATCTATTTCTTTCTCTAAAACGGAGCCTGAAACTATACCTGAACCGGCAGTAAATTCAATATTTTCTTCAAAATACCTAGCTCCTCTTATTGCTAAAAGAAATGAAGCATTTCCTGATGAATCAACCCAACCCATTGGAGAGGCATAATTTCCTCTAGGGAAAGACTCAAGAGTATTTATCCAATCCAATGCTGCATTTTTTGGGTAACCACAAACAGCCGGAGATGGATGTAAGTTTTTAAGCAATTCAAAAGGACATATATTTTCAACTTTAGAGAAAATGAGTGTTTGCAAATGAGAAATATCTCCAAATGAATTTACCTTGATATCACTTTTTTTAAAGTTTTTTATTTTTGAAACTTCTAAACATTTAATCAAATACTCTGTTACGTAATTATGTTCCTTTAAGTCTTTAGTACTTTTTAAGAGTTTCTTAAAATTTGAATTAGTAGAGATAGTTCCAGCAAGAGCCTCCAAAGTTAAATTAGGTTTAGTAAAAGAAAATAATTTTTCTGGAGATGCTCCAAACAGAATATCCTTACTATTTCTTTTCCAAACGTAAATGCATGTATTTGGATGATTCTTTTTTAATCTTTTTAAAATTTGTATTAAATCTAATTTATTTTTAAATTTTATTTTAATCCTATGCGCTAAAACTATCTTTTCGAGAAAACCTTTTTCTATTAATTGAATTCCTCTATTTAATACTTTTTTCAAACTTGTATTAGAAGTTTCTAAGGAGTGCAAGAAATCATCAATATTAGGTAAATCAAAACTAGTATTATAACCAGATGATTTTATTAATTCTGAGCCAGAATTAATAACTTGATTTCTAATTGTCCATATTTCTTCAATTAATGTTCTTAATGATGATTTACCCTCAACATGACCATTGATTCTTAACCAGCAATTCTTATTACTTTTAATAATTAATATTTTTGGTAAGATAGCTTCCAAACTAGGGACATCACAAGATAAATTCTTATTATTCAAGTTTTCAGAAAAAGAAAATAAATAAATTATTTTTGAAAGTCCAGAATTATGTGATTCATTAGTTAAGTTTATCAAATTTTTAAAATTCTCAGAATTAAACTCTTTTGCCAACTCAAATCTTTTTGGACCATCCAAAGTAACATATTTACATCTCTCAAAAGCAATATATGAAATACCATTAGATTCCTCCCAAAATGAAGAAAACGAATATTTATTTATAAACAATTCATATACTTGTAATAAATCAATACAAGGAATCTCAACACAAATACTTACTAATCCAGAATTCTCCACTTTCTTATCGAAAGAAGAAAATACATCTTTTAAAAAATCTGTTAAGTTTAAATCATTTTTCATTACTTATTGAAAATAACTAAAAATGATGCAATAAAGTAAAAAATGTAACTCAATTTATAAACTACATTTAATAATGATCGATTTTTGTGAGTTAAATAAAATTGACGAAGATAAAAAAAAATTATGGAAAAAAGCGATAAAATGGCCTCTTTATTCTGTTGCCATACTTCCGGTTTTAATAACAGGGGCTTACATACTCAATGAATATGAAAATGTAAAAATTAATAATTTGATTGCATTTACCTTAGCCGCAATTTTTATATTACTTTGGGAAAACCTCACTAATGATTTATTCGACGCAGAAACAGGAATCGATGAATTTAAATTCCATTCAATTGTAAATCTTGTGAATAATAAAAAAATAATTTTCTATATTGCATATACATCTTTAATTATTGGTTTATTAATAATTTCAATTATTTCAGTATCAACAAGTATAAACATTTTGATTTTGGTGGCATCTTGCTGCTTCTTAGGATATTTATATCAAGGGCCTCCTTTTAGATTTGGCTATCAAGGTTTAGGAGAACCATTATGCTGGCTTGCATTTGGACCTTTTGCCTACTCTGCAGTCTTAATTGCGTTAAATCCTTCTAATATTTACTTCGAAGATATTCCCTGGAAAGTTTCTTTATTACTTGGTTCAGGACCTTCATTGGCAACAACTCTTGTATTATTTTGTTCTCATTTTCATCAAATTTCCGAAGATAAAAAGCATGGGAAAAATTCACCTTTAGTTCGCTTAGGAGCAAAAAATGGTTCTAAATTTGTGCCTTGGATAATTTTTACAATATATATTTTTCAACTTTTAACTATAATAACTGGATTTATTCCAGTGTTTTGTATCCTTTATTTGATTAGTTTTCCTCAAGCAATAAGACTTATAAATTTATTAAGATCTTCATATAAAAAACCTTCTGCAACAAAAAATTCCAAATTCGTCGCAATAAAATTTCAAACTCTTAATGGAGTTGGCTTAATCACAGGATTAATATTAAATTACTTGTTAAATAAATGAACTTAATATTTCAAAAAAAATCTTATAGCTTCAAGTTAACCACTAAATTAAAAAATTCTAAAACAACTTACCTTACAAAATCGGGTTGGATAATTAAATTGAAAAGCAATGATAAAAAAATTGGGTTTGGAGAAGTGTCACCACTTCCAGACGAAGACTTAAAAAAGTGTTCGAAACAACTAGATATGATCCCTGAGTGTGTAGAAGTAAATAGTTTATCTGAGCAAATAAATATTTTTCACCCATGCATTCAATCTGCAATAAATTCTGCATTAGCTGAGATAAGTGGAAGAGTAATTTTCAAAGAAAACTATTTCTTTGATGAAATTGATAAAACAGCCATACTTTTAAATCCTGAAAATGTAATTTCAGATCTAAATGAAATTAAAAAAAGACAATCTAATATTGAAAAATCAGTAACCATAAAATGGAAAGTAGCATTAAAAAACAACAATGAAGAAGAAGCAATCTTAGAAGAAATTTTAAGCCAAATAGGGAATAATATTAAGTTAAGAATAGATGCTAATGGTTCTTGGGGAAGAGAGATAGCTTATAGATGGGCTGATATTTTGAAGGATATCAAAAATATAGATTGGTTAGAACAACCTCTCTGTGTTGATGATATTGATGGACTGACAGAACTCAACAAAAAAATCCCTATAGCCTTAGACGAATCACTTTTAAAATTTCCAACTTTGATTGATGAGTGGAAAGGTTGGCAAATTCGAAGGCCTTCTCAAGAAAAAAATCCAGTTAAGCTTTTAAGAGAATTAGAAAATAAAAAAGCTTTAATATCTATAAGTACCTCATTTGAAACTGGTATAGGAAAGAGATGGCTTTATCATTTATCGTCTCTACAATTACAAGGCCCAACTCCAAAAGTTCCTGGTTTAGCTATGAAAAATTTCCCTAATTCGTCTCTATTTTTAAAAGACGCAAAAAAGATATGGGATCTCCTATGAAAAATAAAATTCATACTATTGAAGTTGAAAATAACGAAACTCAATCTGTTGAGAAAATTCTTGAAAAAATTAGAGAGAATAAAATCATTTATGTAAAAAACAAATTTTATAAAGACGAATATTTATTGGATTCAATTTCTGAAAATGGGCCAGCAATTATCTTAAACAGTAGTGGAAGTTCAGGAAAACCAAGACAATGTTTTCACCATTTGGATAATATTAAATTATCTGCAGCTACATCAGGTCAATGGCTAAATGAACAAGGATTTGAACTGCAAAAGTGCTTAATTTTAAATACTTTACCTCTGAACCATATAAGTGGATTAATGCCAATTTTTAGAAGTCAAACTTGGGGATGTGATTGTATTAATATTTCTCCGAATTTAATAAAAAAAACTCGAGAACTTTTACTTTTTACAATTAAATCAAAAAAAAACAAAAAACACTTGATTACATCATTAGTACCTACCCAATTAAAAAGACTTTTAGCTCAAAAAGATGGTATTAGTTGGCTAAAAATTTTTGATCTAATTTGGGTTGGTGGAGCTTCAATTTCAAAGGAAACTGCAAAACAATGTATAGAAGAAAAGATAAAATTAGCACCTTGTTACGGCTCAACTGAAACAGCAGCAATGGTTACGAGTTTAAAACCAAAAGAATTCTTAATGGGTTTTAAAAATGTTGGCGAAATACTACCTGATACAAAAATCAGAATTAACGCACAAGGATTAATCGAGATAAAATCAGCAAGAATTGGAATCGAAATAAAAGACTCTTCAAAAACTGAAAATTTCAAAAATCAAAATGGGTGGTGGCAAACCGGTGATTTGGGTGAAATTAATCAAATAAATAATTCTTTATATTTAAACTTTCTTGGAAGAAGTGATAACGCTTTTAATTCAGGAGGAGAAATCGTTTTTCCAAAAGTAATTGAATCTCGATTAAATGATTTCATTATGAAAGAAAATATCCCAATTAATAAATTCAATATTGCAAAAGTATCCGACCAATTATGGGGAAATAAAATTAAAATAATTGTGGAATATAAAGAACATACAAATTATAAAAATATTGAAAATTCATTAAATTTATTAAAAAAATTTTCTCAAAGTTGGCCTAAACATGAAAAACCTGAAAAGTGGATTGTTAAAAATATTACCAGTGCAGAAAAAATAAACTATAAATTTAAAAAATAATAATTAGCATTCTTTTAAATTTGTGCTTACATTTGAAGCCTCTATCCATCTTTCTAACTGATCGGGAAGTTCTATTTTATTTCTTGAATCAACATCTAAAGAACAATGTATTATTTTTCCTTCTGCTACTTTATTTCCATTTTTTATAAAAAAGCTATTTACTTGGAACAAATGTGTATTGATTTTATGAGGGGCAATTTTTACTTTTAAATAATCTCCAATTTTTATAGGCGCAAGAAAGTTTGCTTCGCAGTTTACTATGGGAAAAATAATTTGACTTTTTCGTATAGAAAAATCTGGAAAAATATCTTTATATGGAATTCCATAAATTTCGATACTCTCTTCCCAAGCTTCGTGCGACCATTTTAATAAGTTATGAAAATGAATTACACCTGCAGAATCACAATCACCGAATCTTACCTTCTTCTGCAACATCAACCAGTCAGCGGGTTTCATTTAAAGAACTTATCTATCAACAGAACCCATAATGACATCTATTGAGCCAAGAATTGCCATAATATCGGCGATTTTGGCACCTTTAAGAATATGAGGCAATATTTGCAGATTATTTAAATCAGCTGCTCTGATTTTAAATCTCCATGGGGTAACTTCATTATTTCCTTGAATGAATACACCTATTTCACCTTTACCAGATTCTAGTCTTGTATACAATTCTCCGTTAGGAATTTTAAAAGTTGGAGCAACCTTCTTAGCTACATATTGATAGTCCATACCAAATATTTCACTTTTCTTATCTTCAGTCGCCATTCTTTGAGCTTCCAAATTTTCTGTTGGACCTCCTGGAATCATTTTACACGCTTGGCGAATAATGCTTAGTGATTGTCTCATCTCTTCGACTCTCACTCGATATCTCGCATAACAATCTCCTTCTTTTTCTGAAGCAATCTGCCAATCAAAATCTTCATAACATTCATAACTATCAACTTTCCTTAAATCCCAGGAAACTCCAGAAGCTCTAAGCATTGGCCCAGACAATGACCAATTAATTGCCTGGTCTCTTTGTATTGTTCCCAGACCTTCAATTCTTTTTCTAAAAATTGGATTATTTGTGATTAATTTTTCATATTCATCAATCTTAGGTCCAAACCAATCACAAAAGTCTATACATTTTTCTAACCATCCGTATGGAAGATCACATGCTACACCACCTATTCTAAAGAAATTATTATTTATCAGCCTCTGTCCAGTAGCAGCTTCCCAGAGATCATATATCATTTCTCTTTCTCTAAAAATATAGAAAAATGGAGTTTGAGCTCCTACGTCTGCTAAAAAGGGACCTAGCCACAAAAGATGATTAGCAATACGATTGAGTTCTAGCATTAGAACTCTGATGTAACTAGCTCTTTTAGGAACTGGAATATTAGCTAATCTTTCAGGAGCATTTACTACAATAGCTTCATAAAACATTCCTGCTGCATAATCCATTCTGCTTACATAAGGGACATACATTACATTTGTCCTATTTTCAGCTATCTTTTCCATTCCCCTATGTAAATATCCAATTACTGGCTCACAATCAATGACATTCTCACCATCAAGAGTTACAACCAATCTTAAAACCCCATGCATTGAGGGATGGTGAGGGCCAAAATTGACCACCATTGGTTCTGTTCTAGTCTCTAGCTGAGCCATTCGAAATTTAACTTCTAAATAAATCTTAGTCGAAAGTTATGCAAACTGACCTATCTGATTCATCTTTTTTCAATCATAAATCAGTTATGACGGATGAGATTATGGCCTCATTAGAGCATTACCCATTAATCCATAACAACCAACTTAAAGGAATAGACGCAACTTTAGGCGGAGGCGGGCACTCTTATCATTTATTGAGAAAATATTCGGATTTAAATATAATTGGACTTGATCAAGATCCATTCGCAAGAAAATCAGCATCAAAAAAACTTGATGAATTTAAAAATAGGCTTGATATTAGGGCTACAAATTTTGCGGATTTTATGCCAAAAGAAAAAGTTTCTTTTGTGATTGCAGATCTTGGAGTAAATAGCAACCAAATTGATGACCCTAAAAGAGGATTTAGTTTCCAAAAAGATGGTCCACTTGATATGCGCATGAATCCTTTTCTTGAGGTTGATGCAGAGAAATTAATTGAGGCTTTAAATGAAAAAGATCTAGCTAACCTAATTTATAAATATGGAGAAGAAAGATTATCAAGAAAGATTGCTAGGAAAATAAAAATGGATTTGAAGGAAAATGGGAAATATTCTGGGACAAAAGAATTAGCCTATTCTATTGCAGGCTGCTTTCCACCAAAACAAAGATATAAAAAAATACACCCAGCAACAAGAACATTTCAAGCACTAAGAATTGCTGTCAATAAAGAAATTGAAGTATTAGAAAAATTTTTGGAAGTTGTCCCTGAATGGATTTTGCCAGGAGGTATTATTTCTATTATTAGTTTTCATTCCCTGGAAGATAGGCTAGTTAAAAATTCTTTTAAAAATGATCAAAGACTAAAAAACCTGACAAAAAAGCCAATAACTCCTTCCGAACAAGAAGTCGAACTCAATAAAAGAGCTAGAAGTGGAAAATTAAGAATTGCTCAATTAAAATAAAGCCAATAATTTCTAGCGCAATGATCTGATCGTATTTGTAAGAATATGAATTGCTTTTTTTATATCTTTTGAATTAGTGCTTAATCCAATACTTAACCTTATTGAAGATTCTGCTTCTTTAAAGGATCTTCCTAAGGCTAGTAAAACGTGAGATGGTTCACCATTACTACATGCAGATCCACTAGAACAAATTATTTTAGATTTTAAAAGTTTATG
>QCEN01000015.1 GCA_003280575.1 Prochlorococcus sp. AG-355-P07
CTATTTAAACCACCCTTTTTTCTTTGGTTTAATCTCTTCTTTAATAACTTCTTTTTTTCTACCAAAAAATCCCTTTTTTTGGACTGGTAAATTCTCTTCAACAGGTTTAGATTTTCTGTTAAATAAGCCTTTTTTAGTTTCTTTTTTAATTGATTCTTTTGTGTCAGAAATATTTATTTTTTTAGGATTTGATTTTGAATTTTTGGGTTTACTATCTGCGAATAAAGTTTGATATACAAAGAAACCAAAAACAGCAAAGAAGCCTAATGCCTGTACTAGAGCAGTTCCAAGATTATCAAACATTTAGGCCTCAACTTTGTATAGTGATGCTTTTTTTTCCGCTTCTATACATTTTTTATCATCAGATAAGCATTCAATTTCTGCCTTCTTTTCAGTATGGGAACTGCAGCCACCAGCATTTGCATTAGTTATTGAAAATAAAGTTAGTACCCCTAAAATTAAGACACATGAGGTGTTAATCGGTTTCATAAGTTTTATTTTTATTATGGAAAAATAATTTCGCAATTGCGAAGATAATCTTCTCTTCTATTAAAAAGTATCCCTTTTTTATATTTCTATTTGTAGTAATTAACTAAATCGAAAATTAATATTGCTAGTAATGAAAAACCTAAAATGAAAGGTAAGTAAGGATATTTATTTAATATTTTGTTTAGTTGATTTTTCGATGTTTCTTTTTCCTTTTTCTTTTCTCTAGGTGGTAACCCTAACTCTTCCCTTCTCTTAGCTTCGCCCATAAATTTTCAAACCATTTAAAACTATCTTATATACTTATTAATTGTAGTAGTAGATTGTTCTAGATTTGAGTTATTAACAGTTAATTTAGTTTAAATTTTGGATATATTAAAATAGTATAAAAAAATTACATGATAGAAGTAGTTTGGTCAGTAAATATAATGATTGCAATTCTTATTATTGGTGTTGCCTGGGTTCTTTATTACATATTTACTTATGATCAAAAATTTACTTCCTAGATAAATGTCAGATAAAGATCTAAGTAATTTTCTAAAAAAAATTGAGCAACTTAATCGAATTGCTGAGCTAATAAAAAATAATCCTAGTAAAAAGTTATCCCTTTCAAAATGTAAGAATCATGATGAAGTAATTAAATTAACCACAGAATGGGGTTTTGATATTAGTAAAAGGTGGGGAGAATATTAATTGATTTTATTACCAGTATTATTAAAATTACCATCAACTTCAAATTAAATTCCTAAGATTAATTAGTATTTCTTGTATTGAAGTTATGAAAGAAATCGGAGAGATAAAGTCTCATATATATAAAATAGCTGCTGTTACAGATAGAGGGCAAAAATTAAATAAATTAATTTCTCCTATGTATGAGGAAAAATCTAAAGAAATGGATGAATTGATTGATGCTCTTAAAGACTTTAGTTTTGAAATATCAGAAAAATTATTGTCTGGAGAGTGGGAATTGATTTTTTCTAATGTGGAATTATTTCGAAGTTCTCCCTTCTTCCTTGCAATTGAAAAGGCATTAAATGATGAAATTAAAAGTAATCTTTTTTTTAAATTACATCAATTGCAAGTAGGATCCTTTGGCATATCAACTATTGGGAGAATTGCTCAAAAGATTGATTTTGACAAAAAAGAATTTATATCTACTTTTGACACAACAATATTTGGGCTAACAACAATTCCTATTTTAGGTTGGTTCAAATTATTGCCTACTTTTGGTGGAAGAGTAATAACCCTAGCAAGTGATTTAGTTTTAAGAAATAATTTACTTGATATGAACTTACAAAAGACAAAAGTTTCTAAAGTTGATGGACTTAATAAGATTCCATTATTTAGTGAATTACTTATGGATAGATGGTATCCAGTTAAAGAGGTATGGAATAAGTTACCTTGGAATAAAGAATCGCCAAATTGCCAGCTTTCAATTGTATATTTAGACGATGAAATGAGAATTATGAAGGATATGTATGGGTCTATTTTTATTTATATAAGGCCTTCAATTTCCTTGTTGAATTCAAATAAAATCTTTAATGATTAATTAAAACACTGAATAATATTTTTGTAATTTATTGAATAAATCTACATAAATTTATTTTAAAGATTAATTAATAAAAACATCTCACATCTTAAATACAAATAGATTATGTTCATAATGAACTTTTTTTATTATGCTTAGAAATCAAGAAAAAAATTCAGTAGTCAGAGGAATATTCCTAATTGTAGGTTGGGGCTTAGGTCTAGACAGATTCTACGAAGGAGATAAAAAAGGTGGCTTTTTATCAATCATTGGTTGGAGTATTACATTTTTTAGCTTTATCTTTCTTAAATGTTCAGGTTATGAATATGTTGAGGGTGTGAAAAATTATTCAGATTATTCCCCTAACCCATTAATAGTACTACCTTTACTGGCAGGAGCATATGGTGGCTTTCTAATAATTAAGAAGGCATTTAGATTAGCAAAGCAATTTGAGAATGCTGAATAATAATATCAGCAGGCAAATTCAAGATAATAATCCAGATCCTTTCAAATAAAATTTAAATAAAAGAATTACTAAAAGGTTTACTATTGTTAAAGCTACTAAACCATTTCTATTTTTCACATCTAATTTCTTAACTAAATTAGAAAGATAAACGACTGGATTTTCTGGCTCTTTATTATCCAAATTTTATTAAACTATTAATTTGACAAGAAAATATCACAATTTCATTTGAAGAATCAAATTGTAAAGATGAATCTCCAAAAAGAAACAAATAATTTCTAACCCATAATTCCTGCATTTCTTAAAAACGCTTTACCCATATTGCCAATTACAAAAAATAGAGACAAATTAATTAACAGGATTATTAATAATGCCAACATTTTATAGTTTGGATTAGTTGAAATGCCATCAAATCCATTATTAAGAAATCTTTTGAAAAGTGATTTGTCAATTTTTAGTTTTTGTTGCTCAGAATCCAGTCTTACACTTTCCTCTGAAGAATCTTGATTACTTGCTTTCTCTAGAAATTCTGTAAATGCCTTAACATTTTCTTCTTTTTTATTCCCCTCATTAAAATCTTTATTGTCTTCATTCAAATTTGAGGACGATTCGATTGAATTATTTTGCTCAGGATTAAGTTTTGAATCTTCCAAATTGGTAGTAAATGCTAGGATTATATTACACCATAAAAAAACCCACTCGATCTATTGAAGAGAGGGTTAGCTAAGGATAAAGTTCTTTTCTAAATAATAATTTATATTAATTAAATTCGCGGTTGTAGAGTTAATGAAGTTTTAATTTAAATTATATTCAAAGTGATTTTTTCTTATATATGTTAGATGCGAATACAAAAAAAGCATGTAAAGATGATCCCTCAATAAGAGAAATTAAAATTAGAAATATAGAACATGCTATTGAACAAGCAGAGCTGATGATAAAAGAATCAAAAATGAGCCAAGAAGAATTAATCTTCTTAAAAAGAAAAATATCAGACTCAAGACAGGATTTAGAGATACTTTATTTAATGAAAATTCAATGAATATAAATTAGTTAATCTTTTAAAAGAATTTAGTTTTTGCAGAGAAAATTAATTTGTATATTTGAAGACTTATAAAGTTTAAAGAGAATGTAAAAATTTATATAAAATTTATAGTTATGTCTAAAAATAATCTATATATACCTTTAAAGGTTGTTCCATACATCTTCATTTCGATTATTGCTATTGCAATAACAGCCGCTACATATGTAATTACTTAGTTCTATCTGCTTTGTAAAGTTATTAGATATTAAATAAATTAAAATATTTGTAATAACTAATTATATGAATAAAGTCAAAATAGCAATTTTTACAATACCAATAATCATATTTTCACTTATTGGGATTAAAAAATATATTTATATAAATCAAGTTAAAGATTTAAAAAATAAAGAAGAATCATTCTTAAATGAATCTATTCGTGTTTTAAATGAATGCTTCGATCTAGAAAATAAAAATAAAAGAACTCTTAATAAATCAATTGAATTAATTGAGTATTGCTTAGAGGAATTTGGATATAAAAAATGATTTCAAAACTTGAATAGTGAATTTCTTTAATACTCCCCTAATATGAAAATAAAAAATTTTAATTAATACAAGAATCTTGATATGTTCCATAATTTTTTATTAAAAGTATTTCCAAATTTAATTTTTTTAAAATGACTAAAGTGAAATGTTCTTACTTAGGAAATTTAAACTGTGAGGCTATTCATTTACAATCTGGAAGTCTTATCAGAACGGATGCACCTCTAGATCACTGTGGTAAAGGTGAAAGTTTCTCCCCAACTGATTTATTAGCAACATCTCTAGGCACTTGCTTGCTAACAATTATGGCAATCAAAGCTAAATCAAAAGGATTTGATTTGAAAGGTATATATTTAAATATTGAAAAAATAATGACACAAAATAGCGAGAGGAAGATCAAAGAACTAATAATAGATATTTTTATACCAGAATGTACTTCTAGTGAAACTATTGATTTTTTGAAAAAAGCTTCCAAAGAATGTCCAGTTACAAGAAATTTATCTCAAGAAATAGATATTAAAATTAGTTGGCATCATTAATTAATCTCGAATATAGTAAATACGTAAAAAAAATGAAATACTTTATTGGAATAATGATTCTGTTATTTGGAATATTTGTAATAACAGATTTAGCATTAAAGACTAGGTATACAAGAAAAAGAATTTCCAAAGGAAAAAGTAAATCTTTTAAATTTTATTATTGAATATTAAAGGAATAAATTTATTTTTATACAAAGACTAAAGACATATTTTAATTTTATTTATTCACTATTTTTTGGTCAATCAAACTTATCAAAGGGATCATGAAATTTACATTTATTCCAACAGTGCACCATGTATAAATAATAAGAAAAAAAATTTTTATAAATAAATTAGGGGGTAAGGTGAAAAATATTTTGAAAAATCCTCCAATGAATAATACCAATATGCCAATTTGAAAAAGACCTTTGATTATCCATTTAAGTCCACTTTTTTTAATGTTTATATAAAACCAGAAAAAAACAAAACTACATAACAATAAATATACAAAATTTATGATCATCTTTTTAGAAAAATCTAATAAATTTGCGATTATCAAGGCATGGTGACGATTATCACTTTTATATCCGCTATTTTTTTTTTAATGTAAAAGTTATACAAAAAACAATAACACAAATTATTTTTTTTTTATTTTTATCTTAAAACATTTTCGATTTTAGTAAATCAACTCTTTTTTTATTCACTCCCAAATCACTTTCTCCAACTCTTGATTCTGATCTTATTGATAAGATGTTTGATTCAGGTAGAAAGGATACCTCTAAGTCGTCTACATACTTCATCCATTTACTTGTTGCCTCAGCATGAAGATAATCGCCATCAATTTCAACAATCTCAGTTCTTGGAGTATTTTCGATAAATGTTTTAATCTCTTCAAAAGGTTTCTCAATATTGTTTACCTCCCATTCTTCTCGTACACAATGAGCAATCTCTACACAAGGCTTTAGTTCTATATGTGAGGCAAATGATGAAGAAGGAAATAAAAAGCTTGAACAAATTAAAATTGCTAAAAAAAGTATTTGCATTAACAGAAGAATTTAACAACTCATAATCTAACGAATCAAATTACTAATTTGAAATGACGTTTCGCATAATTTTGTATAAATCATTTATGAAATTACATTCAGGGATAAAAAAATATGTATTTTAAAAAAATCCCAAAAAAAAAGATCTCCCCTTTTGAGAGATCTTTTTAAAATTGATTTATTTCAAGTGTTTCCTTGTTTCCACTGAAATAAAACAATTCCTCCTACACACAACACCAATATCACATCAAAATTTAAAATATGTAATACCTCTTGGACCTCTATTTTAACTGTCACATCCCAAATGAATAAAAAAAGTACTCCAACATTGCAGTCGAGTACTTTTTAAATATCAGAAAAAAAGTGTGTGAGGAGTTTCTGATATATTTAATCTACTCCGTAGGTAATTTAAAAGGCTACAGTATAAATTACTAATTATTTAAATGCTTTAGAAGAAAATTGGACGTCAGTAACAAAAATAATCAAAAACATTAAAAATTCATGAAAAGCATTTACAAAAAAATCATTTTTACTATCTTGGCAATTTCTCTTTTTTCAGTAATAGTGGGCGTTGTCAAATATTCGCTTACTTATATTGAAAATAATCCCGAAAAATACTTACCTACACAAAAGTAAGACAAAAATTAAGTATAAATTCACTTCAAAAAATCTATAAAGTGTCTTAAGTATGTCCTACATAGACAGCTTGAGTCGTGAAAATCAAAAATACTTCAGTTCTTAATCAGAATAATATTCATTTGAGTCAATTCAAAAATAAGCATAAATATCAAATACTTGAGAATTACTGGAAGAAAAGAAAGAAAGAATGTGAAAAAAATCTTTCAAAATTTTGCTAACCGATAATTATGAATTTTATTTTTTCTTTTTTATTAGCATCTGTGATGTGGGTACAAGTTCCACAGTGGGAAGCTGACTGGTCAAAATGTGCTGTAGATGTTCCCGATTCCTCATGTCACTGGTACGTAGCTGCTCCCGATAATACGTTTGGGGAAGGATTTAATTGGGAAAACGCTCTTTGGTTTGATGCTAATGGATTACAGGATGTAGCTAAAATTGAGAAAGAATCTGTAGTAGAAAAACTTCAAAATAACTAAAGTTTCTATTTCATCAATTAACTTTTAAAAGTATTTAAATCTAGTTACTTAGTGGTTAACTTTTGATTAATTAAAAAATTTTTATGCGTTTCAAAGTAAGTCTCAAAAAAAATGGAAAGGAATTTGATGAAGTTGTTATAGCTAATAATAAAAAAGAGGCTATGGAAGTAGCTTTAAAAAACAATCCAGAAGCTCAAGCATTAAACTCTGATTGGACTTTTAAGATTTAATTATTTGCGAAGCTTAGGAATCAAAAGCGATGCAACACAAATAACACTAATTGCAGGCCCAGGCGAAAGATTAAAGACTATAGAGAGAATAAATCCCAGAAGTGAGATGCATAATCCAAAAAATGAAGACCTCATCATTGCAATTCTTAAACTATGAGCCTTATTTAGCCCTAACAAAGTTGGCGTAGAAAGAAGAGCAATTACAAGAATTACTCCTACTGCTGACATTGAACTAACAATTACTAATGCCGTCGTAAAACTCAAAGCAAGATTTAATAAAGAAACATTTATACCACTCGCGGATGCACCTTCTGGATCCAATCCCACATAAACAACCTTTTCATATCCAAAAGTCATCAAAAGTATAAATACTAAAAAAGCAATTATTGTTCTAAGTAAATCTCCAAAATTTGCTGTCAATAAATCGCCAAATAATACTGCCTCCAAATCAATCCTTATTCCGAGTAAAGGGATTATAAGGACCCCAAACCCAAGCATTCCAGCGAGAATAGTATTCATAACTGCTTCATAGTTTTCACTTTTTCTATTAGTTAAACTTTCGGCAATTACTGAGCCCAGAAGACCACTGATAACACCACCTATTGAGGGGTGAATTCCAAGCGCTAATGCGAGAGCAAGTCCAGGCAACACACAATGAGAGATTAAATTAACTTGCAATAATCTCTTATGAGTGATTAATACAGTTCCCATAGCTGGGCATAAAATCCCTGAGAATATAGTTATTATTAATGGAACCAGCCACCAGTTGTTATTAATAAAAGACATTATTCGAATGATTCGGTATGATCAAAAATACGGGACAAAAAAAGATTTTGGAAACAATGGTAACTAAGTCTGACATTACCAAAAGACAAGAACAACTTCTTGAAGAACTTAATAAATGCGAGGATGAATTGACTGGTCAAGAGTTGCATAGACAATTGATAGAAAGCGGAAAGTCTATGGGACTGACGACTGTTTACAGAAATCTTCAAGTTCTGATAAAGCATGGCTTAATACGTTCTAGACATCTCCCAACTGGAGAGGTTCTGTACACTCCCGTAGATAGAGATATTCATCATTTGACCTGTGTTCAATGTGGTGAGACATCAAAAATGGAAGGATGCCCGGTAAAAGATATTCATACACCCAAAACAAATCCAAAGAAATTCCAATTGTTGTTTCATACCCTCGAGTATTTCGGGCTTTGCCAAAACTGTTATCAAGCTCAGAATTAAAAAGGAACATTCTCTAATCACAGAAATTATTTTCGTTTATAGAGCTAATGTTTATTGCCTCTAATTTATCTTTTATTTGGTCAGGACTACCAACAGCCAAAACACTTTTATCAAGAACGATTACTTGATCATAGTTATTTAAAGAATCGCCCCAATCATGGCTACTTACGATCAAAGAAAGTCCCGCATCCGCAAGTTGACGAACAATTTTAAGAAAATCCTCCTTTGCAGGTGGGTCCAAAGCTGCACAAGGTTCATCTAAAAGAAATATTTTTGCCGGGGACATAAGAGTTTTTGCTAATAGAGCTCTTTGCTGCTGTCCTCCTGAAAGAGAATCGAGTCTTCTATTAGCCAAACTTGCAATGCCTACTCTCTGCATTGTCGCCTCTAATTCACAACATTTATTAATCCAAGAATTAGGATATGCAAGAAGAGTCTTAATTTGAAATGGGTTATTACTTCTTGATTTTGAATACTTTATTTGACCAAGAGATACCAGTTTTTCAACTGTGATGGGGAACTTCCAATTCATAGAACTTCTTTGAGGCATAAGTGCCACAAGAGCTCTAGATCTATATAAATTTTCACCATCAATTTTTATTTCGCCTTTATCTGGAGTATTCTGTCCTTGTAATATTTTTAATAAAGTAGATTTACCAGCACCGTTTGGTCCAACTAGCGCTGTAAGAGTTCCAGGTTTAATTTCAACCGATACCTTATTTAAAGCTGGCTTACTTTTTTTAGTGTATGAATAGGTTAAATTTTCAGCGACTAAAGTAGCCATTAACAACTGTTTTAAAATACATTTAATAAGCTTAACAATAATACAAGCTTGATATTATTTTCATAACATTTGATGTTTTTGGTTGTCAGTAAAAATGAAAATGATTATCATTTTGAAATGTCAATAAATTTTTTATGTCAATTTTCCAAAAAGTTTTATTAAATAAAAAAGCTCCAGCAAAGTCAATCATCAAAAACTCCTTTATCGCAGGATCCTTAATATTTTCTGGTTTTGCGCAAGATGTATTGGCGAAAGGCAAATCTTATGTTGCAGTTGAACCACTAGTTTGTGATTTAGTTAAATCTATTGCACTACCCTCTGACAAAGTTACATGCTTAGTAGATAGAAAACAGGATGTTCATGACCTAAAGATTAATCCAAGACAAGCTCAATTACTAAATAGCGCAGATAAAGTTTTCACTCTAGGTAAAGAAATGACTCCCACTATGAAAAACTGGGAAGAAAAGTCAAATACTGTTGTGGTTGGTGTTAGTGCTATCGAAGTTGAGAACCCATCTAATGAAAAGGGCGGAGCTTTTGAATGGGCTGGTCTTTTCGAACTTTCAGCAGGGAACTACAAATGGTCATTTGCAAAAGTTGATGGCGAATATGCAGATCCTGCTATGAAAATGGTCATTCTTGAATCAGATGATATTGAATTATCTGAAGAATTAGCAGAAGAGCTATTAGAATCTGATCAAAATATTGAAAAAAGTAATAATGGAATTCTTTCTGCAAGTGACAAAGCCTTCGTTTTAAAATTTGATCAAAAGAAAGATATCACGGAATTTAACGTAGAAATTAAAAAAGATGGTAATTATGCCTTCTTTACAGAACATATGCCATTTGAATTTGAAGCGGATGAGCATTTTTTCAAAGATCTAGCGAAAAATGATATTGAACCAGTTGCCCAAGAACCAGATATGGGAGGCCATAGTGAACATGGCTCAGAAGGCTTTGAATGGGCAGGAACTTTTGACCTTAAGGAAGGATCATATAGGTGGTCATTTGCAAAAGTTGATGGTGAATATGCAGATCCTGCTATGAAAATGGTTATCCTCAAGTCCGGAGACATTGAAGAATCTGAAGAACTTGCAAAGGAACTTTTAGAATCTGACGATTCTATCTACAAAGCTAATAATGATGTTTTAATTGCAAGTTCAAAAGCAATATCACTTAATTTTGATCAGGGTAAAGAGAATACAGTATTTAATGTAGAGATCAAAAAAAGTGGTAAATATACATTCTTTACTGAGCATATGCCTTTTGAATTTGAAGCGGATGAACACTTCTTTAAAGATGTATCCAACTATGATGTAGAGCCTATCGCGCAAGTTCCAGATGAGGGAGGTGGGCATCATCACCACCATCATCATGGACATGGAAGTTTAGACCCTCATGTATGGCATGATCCAACCAACATTATAAAAATGAGTAAAGTAATCTCAAAAAACCTAAAAAAGGATATCTCTATTTTTAACAGAAAAGATAGAAAATCCATCAATGAAAGAATTGATTCAACTGAATCTTTACTCAGCGGTCTAAATGGATGGATTGTTGACCAGGTCTCAACAATACCTGAGCAAGACAGGGTGCTTGTCTCCAAACACAAAGCTATGGATTATTATGGTTCTGCATTCGGATTTGAAACAGTTAGTTTACTAGACTTTCTTGGCGACTCATCAAGCTTAAGACCTGAAAACATTAGTTCTACTTTGAATATGCTAAAGGAAGAAAATGTTAAGGCAATATTTCCAGAACAAATTCCAGCATCTAAGTTATTAAGGAACTTAAGTAGACAAAGTTCAGTTCCTTTAGCTTCTAGTCAAATATTCGTTGATGGTTTAATGATGAAAGGAAATACTATAAGCGTTGCAGTTCACAACACTTGTACAATTGTTGATTCATTAGGTGGAAGCTGCGATAAAGAATCTGGCTCCAATCTTGAGTCTGAATGGTACAAACTTTCAGATTAAATTTTTCTAATAAAAACGGTTTTCATTTCTTATTATTACTATTATTAAACTATTGTTTATTTGGTAAAAATCAGTAAATGAGCATCAAAGATAAAGTTCCCGTAACCATCCTCACTGGATTCTTAGGTTCAGGGAAGACTACTTTGCTTAATAGAATTTTAAGTGAAGAGCACGGGAAAAGAATAGCCGTAATTGAGAATGAATACGGTGAAGTAGGTATAGATCAAGGTCTCGTAATTAATGCCGATGAAGAAGTATTTGAGATGTCAAACGGGTGCATTTGTTGTACTGTTCGCGGTGATTTAATAAGAGTCCTTGGCAACCTTATGAAAAGAAGAGATAAGTTTGACTATGTTTTAGTAGAAACAACAGGATTAGCAGATCCAGGTCCAGTTGCTCAGACTTTTTTCATGGATGAAGAGATTAGTTCTGAATTTACTCTTGATGGAATTGTGACTTTAGTTGATGCTGCACATATTGATCAACAGCTAGGCAGGAGTGAAGAAAGTTCAGAACAAGTGGCATTTGCAGATGTTCTTGTCCTTAATAAAACTGATTTAGTCTCTGATGATGCATTAGATACCCTTGAATCAAGATTGAGAGATATGAATCGAATGACTCGCATTATTAGAGCCGAGAATGCCAAAGTACCAATTGAAACAGTCTTAAATCTAAGTGCATTTGATCTCGATCAGATCCTTAAACGCAGACCAACATTTCTTGAACCAGAATATCCCTTTGAATGGACGGGTGTTTACGATCTAGATGCAGGTAAATATGAATTAATGCTAGAAGAAGGGCCCGATCCAGAAATGTCCCTAGTAGCTCTCGTTAACCAAGGTGAGAGTGAGGAAGAACTTAAAGATGGTGCTGAATCCTCCGTAAGACTTTATGCAGAAAATGCTAATACTTTGGAGCCTGGAAATACTGTCCCATATGGAGAACATGTAAATCTAAAATTGGAGGATAAAGGAAATAAATCCTTCATCCTTAACATAGAAAAGCCAACAAAAATAGGTTTGTTTACACAGCACACTGCTGAAGAATTTAATATGAAAGTCATTAAAAGTGACGAAAATAAAGAGATTCCATTTAATGCTGAAAGGTTCTGGCAAGCAGAGCATGAACATGATGATGAAGTAGGCTCAATTGCTATAGAGCGTTTTGGAGATGTTGACCCAGAAAAACTAAATACTTGGATGGGAAGGCTTCTCTCAGAAAAAGGGGTGGATATATTCAGAACTAAAGGTTTCATAAGTTACTCAGGCAACCCAAGGCGTATAGTTTTCCAGGGGGTACACATGTTATTTACTGCACAACCTGACAAAGAATGGGGTAACGAACCTCGTAGAAATCAACTTGTTTTTATCGGTAGAAATCTAAATGAGAAAGAGATGCAAGAAGGCTTTGATAAATGCCTGATATAGAACCATTTAGCCCAAGAGGCATGTTCCATGAAGGATGGACAGCAGAAGTTAACGATTACGCCATTGCATGTGGCTGGGCTCTTAAAGGTAAACAATTTATTGTTGGCGACGTGGCAGGAGGTCTTTTTGCATTCGAAGGAGATACTGGAAAAATTATTTGGAAAAAAGAAAATACACACTCCGGTGGTCTATTAGCAATGGCCATTCATCCAGAGGGTGAGATTTTTGCAACATCAGGTCAGGATGGAAATGTTCAAATTTGTAATTGCCACGAAGGTAAAGTAATTAAAACACTTAATCTTGGTAAAGGTTGGGTAGAACACCTCAAGTGGTCTAATGACGGTTTATTTCTAGCGATAGCTTCCTCAAAAAAAGTATATGTTTTTAATGAAATTGGAGAAGAGAAATGGATCTCAGAAGACCATCCAAGCACAGTAAGTGCAATAACATGGTCAAATAAAAATGAGCTCGCAACTGCATGCTATGGCAGAGTGACATTCTTTGACATTGTCAATAATAAAACGAATCAAAAACTGGAGTGGCAAGGATCATTGGTCTCTATGGAATTAAGCCCTGATGGAGATATAGTCGCCTGTGGGAGTCAAGACAATTCAGTTCATTTTTGGAGAAGATCAACAGGAATGGATGCTGAAATGACTGGATACCCTGGAAAACCAAGTCATCTTTCTTTTGATGACAGCGGAAAATTATTAGCGACAAGTGGCAGTGAAAGAATTACAGTATGGAGCTTTACAGGCAATGGTCCAGAAGGGACTATGCCAGGAGAGCTATGTCACCATACAGAACCCATTTCGAGCTTAGCCTTTTCAAATAAAGGTATGCTCGTAGCCTCGGGATCTAGGGATGGTTCTGTTGTAGCAAGTTTCTTAAAAAATGACGGCAATGGAGACCCAGTTGGGGCTGCATTCGCCGGTGATTTGGTAGGGGTAATATCATGGAGACCCGATGATTGTGCACTTGCAGCGGTTAATGCAAAAGGTGTTGTGAATGTATGGAAATTTAAAGTTCGTACTAACCTTTTTTCAAAGGGATTTAAGTAAAAAGTAGAAATTTATTTATTACCAATAGTTAGCTTTTAAATGTCTTTCCATACAAATGACCTCACAGTCATTATCTATCCCTTTTGGGTGAATATCGCAATATGAGAGACATTGAAAATATTCGTCTATGGGATTTGATTTTTCAGTTTTACTAACTTCTTTCGAATGATTCATAAAAGATTTCCTCAATTATTTAAATTAAGATAGACGAATTAAATATCAAAAGAAATAAGCAAAACTTACTAAAAATATCTCAAAAAAATTAGCACGATTGATTACTACTCTCGGACATTTTTAATTAAAAAGCAATGCGTATAAAAACGGATTGTCTTTAGAGAAATATTTTCCTAATTTTATATTGTTGAGTTCTAGGAGGTCTTTCAAAATGATCGATAGCCTGCCTGAAATTTCGGAATAAACCGAACTAATTTAATTAACTGCTCCAATTAGTTTTTATTAATGTCTAAGCTTCCTTCTTCTGCATCGTTTAGGTGCCCTTTAAGAAACAAGCTTAATTCTAGAGTTTTTGCCCCAGTTAAAGACAATTAGTTAATTTTGGTGAGCATTAGCTTAAAAGAAGTTAGTAACAAGGATCCATGATTTAGGTACGTTATTAACTTTAGTAAAAAAATAAGTAAGAGATAAAAGAGGGCTTAAATTAGCCCTCTTTTTTTAATAAGATGACTTTCTTCTAGTTTTATAGATAATGATTAAATAAATTAAATTTAAAAATGATTCGATATTATTGCCCATATTGCAATCCTAAATATCAATTTCAAAAACAATCCTCAAAAGGTAATTTGATTTGTGGCTTGTGCGGAGAGGATCTTGTAAAAAAACCATTTATTAGATTAAACCAGATAATCGCTTTAGTTGCTGCTTCATCATTATTTTTACCGTTGATATATACTTTTATTTTTTTAATTAAAAATCAATTAAATCCTCCTAATAAAAATTATCAAGCAAATAGTCGTTTGATGGTAATTATCAAAGATGAAATTTTTAGATTAAATTGAAAAATTTATAGAAAATTGTTTTATCTTAAATCAGATTTTATAGCCTAAATATTTAATCTTTAATAAATTTTTTAAGCTAACTAGAAATTCAAAAATTATATTTATACAAAGTGAAAATGATAATCATTTTTATAATTAAATAAAAATCAGCCTAACTAATATGGTTGATTTCTTAAACTATTTTTTTGTAAATTGCGCAATATTTTCATTTAAAAATATTTATACTTATTGTTTTTAAAAAGTATTTATTTATACATCCCAAAAATAACTCTGGATAAATAATTTAACCGTTAAGTTAAAAATTATTAAATGATTAATCCAGCTGGCAATTTTACTAAAAAATATAGTTTTGAATGTAATACTTCAGATCAGATTCAAGAAAATAAAGTTTCAACTAATAACACATTTTTAAAAAATAACTTTCTAAATCCATCAAATAATCATGGTTATTTTTGTGCCTGTATAGAGTGTAGACCAATTGGCAATGATCACGAGAATTTTATGTCAGATATGCCTGAAGACCCTGCTGAAATAATTTCGGATTTTTCTAGGATGGGGCTTATCAAAAATGAGGCTTATGAAATTGCTGATGCTATCTCAACTGCAGAGATGAGAGATCTTTTATTTTATAAAAACGCTTCTAATGGTGATCCATATAAAGAACAATTGCTTAGAGAATTAGCTAAAGAGGCTGGAGGGTTAGATCAAGCATTTCAAGCAGCCTTTGGACCACAAGCAGGTAAATTCTTTGCTAAAACAAAAGCCTCTTCTCCTATGGGTAGAAGACAATTTTTATCTAGCTTGGCTGCTGGGGCAGCTTTAATTACAGTTGCTTGTTCCAACCAAAATAAACCTGCTAAACAACCAATTGATGACACCCCTATTAATGTCAACAATTTAGAGAAACAAACTTTAAGAGTTGGTTTCATACCTATAACTTGTGCTTCTCCAATTATTATGGCCGAACCAATGGGGTTCTACAACAAGTTTGGTATGGATGTGAAAGTTGTCAAAATGCCAAGTTGGGGAGCAGTTAGAGATTCTGCAATTGCTGGTGAATTAGATGCTTACCATATGCTTGCTCCTATGCCAATTTCCATGACTCTTGGATTAGGAACTGCACCATTTAGTGTAAAACTAGCAAGCATTGAAAATATAAATGGACAAGCTATTACTGTTGCTAACCGTCATAAGGGAAAAGTTAATGGTCCTGCAGACATGAAAGGATTCGTTTTTGGGGTTCCATTCCCATATTCAATGCATAATCTTTTATTAAGATATTATCTAGCCAAAGGTGGAGTTGATCCAGATAAAGACGTTCAGATTCGTCCTGTTCCACCACCAGATAGTATTGCACAATTAGTTGCTGGTGATATTGATGCATACTTAATGCCTGATCCCTTTAATCAAAGGGCGGTTTACGAAGATGCAGGTTTTATACATCTTCTTACTAAAGAATTATGGCCAGGCCATCCATGTTGTGCTTTTGCAGCAGGTGAACCCTGGATAAAAGAACATCCTGAAACTTTCAGAGCTCTTAATAAATCAATTATTGATGCTGCTGCTTATGTATCAACTCCTTCTAACAGAAAAGAAGTTGCAAAAGCTATCTCTGGAAGAGGATTTTTAAACCAACCTACAGAAGTTGTTGAAGCTGTTCTTACAGGAAAATTTGACGATGGATTAGGTAAGAAACAAAATGTACCCGACAGAATCGACTTTAAGCCTTATCCTTGGCAAAGTTTCTCTCATTGGATTCAATCTCAATTAATTCGTTGGGATTTAGGGGGTGCAGTTGCTGCAATTCAAGCAGGAGATTTTAATCCTAATAGTGCTTCAATATTTTTGACAGACGAAGCTCAAGCTTTAGAAAGAGAAATGGGTGGCAATCCACCAACTGCAAGATTTAGAAAAGAAATTCTTGCTTACGATGAGTTTGATCCTAGTAACCCAATGAAATACATCAAGGATCAAATTAAAAGGGACGGTTTTTAATTTATAAAAATTGTTTTTATTAGTATTTTTTAATACAACAATTCTGAATTTCTAGTTAAATAATCTAGGTGATGAACAAAGCTATTTCTACACGGCTTACTTTTGCAGTAGCAATTTTGAGCCTCTTAATTTTTATCATTCTTTGGCAAGTAATTGCTCAACAAGGTTTATTAGTCAAGAATTTCCCAGGTTCATTTAAAACAATAGGATCATTAATTTGGTGGGTATCAGATCCATTTTTTGATAATGGTCCAAATGATTTAGGAATTGGAACTAACTTACTTATAAGCTTAAGAAGAGTATTAATTGGATATAGCTTAGCTGTTTTAGTCGCTATTCCTTTGGGGGTTCTAATGGGGATGTCGAAGTTAGCTCAGTCCTCTTTAAATCCATATGTGCAACTTTTAAAACCTGTTTCCCCTTTAGCATGGCTTCCTGTAGGACTTTTTGTTTTTAGAAACTCAGAGATAACAGGCATTTTCGTTATTTTCATAACAAGTATTTGGCCAACATTAATTAATACTGCTTTTGGTGTAGCTAGTATTAATCCTGATTATTTGAGAGTTTCTAAATCTTTAGGAGCAAGTAAATCAACAACTATTAGGAGGGTTATTTTGCCAGCAATCATGCCAAACATTCTTGCAGGGATGAGAATATCAATGGGAACAGCTTGGCTTGTGATTGTTGCTGCAGAAATGCTATTGGGTACAGGAATTGGTTATTTTATTTGGAATGAATGGAATAATTTATCTCTTGAAAATATATTTGTTGCAATAATAATTATTGGTTTTACGGGATTTATTTTGGATCAATTTTTTGGATTTCTTCAAGATAAATTCGATTACAGTATCTAAACTTATTGATTAAATGAATAAAAAATCATCAAAAAAATCTACCTCTAATGAAAATTATTCTCACCTTGAATTATTCAATTTAGGTAAGATTTTTTTTAAAGAAAAGAAGTTTATTGATTTTCGTTCCAAAGGAAATATAAGTGGATTTGAAGCTATCAAAGATATTAACCTAAAGATAGAGAAGAACACATTTGTATCAATAATAGGTCCTTCTGGTTGTGGCAAATCAACATTGCTAAATTTAATAGCAGGCTTACAAGCTCCAACATCTGGGAAAATTGTTATTGACGGACAAGCCATAAAAGGTCCAGGTCCAGATAGAGGTGTAATTTTTCAAAATTACGCTTTGATGCCGTGGTTAACAACTATTCAAAATATTGAGTTTGCCTTAAATACTGTTTTCCCAGCGAAAACAAAAGCTGATGTTAAAGAAAGAGCTAGAAAATATTTAAGAATGGTTGGTTTAGAAAAAGCTTCAAATAAATTCCCAAAAGAATTATCTGGAGGAATGAAGCAGTTATGAATACTATTCTCGCTGGAATGCTTGGGTTTGGGGTCCTTATAATCCCTTTACTCGGAATAAGGATTGATTTGGAGGCAGTATTATTTGGCGATTTATTGACAGCAAATTTTGGAGATTTACTTAGAACAATAATTGCTTTTTTAGTATTTATACTTTTGATGACTTTTGGATATGAAAAGGTTGTTTATGTGGGATTGGATCCAGAAGGTGCATCCGCGAGTGGTATAAATGTTTCTTTATTAAATCTTGCTTTGAGTTTTACGACGGCATTAGTAATTGTTAGTTCAATGTCAGCAGTAGGAGTAATTCTTGTAATTGCTCTTCTTTCTACGCCAACTTTGTTAGGGCTAAATAAGGCTCATAGTTTAAGAATTGCAATGATGAGGTCTTCATTTTTTGGATTATGCATCTCACTTCTGGGATTTATTCTCTCTATAGTCTTTAATCTTTCGCCTGGGCCTGCAATTAGTGTTATTTGTGTTGCATCGCTTTTGATTCCTAAGCTTCGCAAATAATTAAATCTTAAAAGTCCAATCAGAGTTTAATGCTTGAGCTTCTGGATTGTTTTTTAAAGCTACTTCCATAGCCTCTTTTTTATTATTAGCTATAACAACTTCATCAAATTCCTTTCCATTTTTTTTGAGACTTACTTTGAAACGCATAAAAATTTTTTAATTAATCAAAAGTTAACCACTAAGTAACTAGATTTAAATACTTTTAAAAGTTAATTGATGAAATAGAAACTTTAGTTATTTTGAAGTTTTTCTACTACAGATTCTTTCTCAATTTTAGCTACATCCTGTAATCCATTAGCATCAAACCAAAGAGCGTTTTCCCAATTAAATCCTTCCCCAAACGTATTATCGGGAGCAGCTACGTACCAGTGACATGAGGAATCGGGAACATCTACAGCACATTTTGACCAGTCAGCTTCCCACTGTGGAACTTGTACCCACATCACAGATGCTAATAAAAAAGAAAAAATAAAATTCATAATTATCGGTTAGCAAAATTTTGAAAGATTTTTTTCACATTCTTTCTTTCTTTTCTTCCAGTAATTCTCAAGTATTTGATATTTATGCTTATTTTTGAATTGACTCAAATGAATATTATTCTGATTAAGAACTGAAGTATTTTTGATTTTCACGACTCAAGCTGTCTATGTAGGACATACTTAAGACACTTTATAGATTTTTTGAAGTGAATTTATACTTAATTTTTGTCTTACTTTTGTGTAGGTAAGTATTTTTCGGGATTATTTTCAATATAAGTAAGCGAATATTTGACAACGCCCACTATTACTGAAAAAAGAGAAATTGCCAAGATAGTAAAAATGATTTTTTTGTAAATGCTTTTCATGAATTTTTAATGTTTTTGATTATTTTTGTTACTGACGTCCAAT
This sequence comes from Prochlorococcus sp. AG-355-P07, assembly GCA_003280575.1. GTDB lineage: Bacteria > Cyanobacteriota > Cyanobacteriia > PCC-6307 > Cyanobiaceae > Prochlorococcus_A. The sequence continues at coordinate 19,221 of QCEN01000015.1, forward strand.
TTTCTTCTAAAGCATTTAAATAATTAGTAATTTATACTGTAGCCTTTTAAATTACCTACGGAGTAGATTAAATATATCAGAAACTCCTCACACACTTTTTTTCTGATATTTAAAAAGTACTCGACTGCAATGTTGGAGTACTTTTTTTATTCATTTGGGATGTGACAGTTAAAATAGAGGTCCAAGAGGTATTACATATTTTAAATTTTGATGTGATATTGGTGTTGTGTGTAGGAGGAATTGTTTTATTTCAGTGGAAACAAGGAAACACTTGAAATAAATCAATTTTAAAAAGATCTCTCAAAAGGGGAGATCTTTTTTTTTGGGATTTTTTTAAAATACATATTTTTTTATCCCTGAATGTAATTTCATAAATGATTTATACAAAATTATGCGAAACGTCATTTCAAATTAGTAATTTGATTCGTTAGATTATGAGTTGTTAAATTCTTCTGTTAATGCAAATACTTTTTTTAGCAATTTTAATTTGTTCAAGCTTTTTATTTCCTTCTTCATCATTTGCCTCACATATAGAACTAAAGCCTTGTGTAGAGATTGCTCATTGTGTACGAGAAGAATGGGAGGTAAACAATATTGAGAAACCTTTTGAAGAGATTAAAACATTTATCGAAAATACTCCAAGAACTGAGATTGTTGAAATTGATGGCGATTATCTTCATGCTGAGGCAACAAGTAAATGGATGAAGTATGTAGACGACTTAGAGGTATCCTTTCTACCTGAATCAAACATCTTATCAATAAGATCAGAATCAAGAGTTGGAGAAAGTGATTTGGGAGTGAATAAAAAAAGAGTTGATTTACTAAAATCGAAAATGTTTTAAGATAAAAATAAAAAAAAAATAATTTGTGTTATTGTTTTTTGTATAACTTTTACATTAAAAAAAAAATAGCGGATATAAAAGTGATAATCGTCACCATGCCTTGATAATCGCAAATTTATTAGATTTTTCTAAAAAGATGATCATAAATTTTGTATATTTATTGTTATGTAGTTTTGTTTTTTTCTGGTTTTATATAAACATTAAAAAAAGTGGACTTAAATGGATAATCAAAGGTCTTTTTCAAATTGGCATATTGGTATTATTCATTGGAGGATTTTTCAAAATATTTTTCACCTTACCCCCTAATTTATTTATAAAAATTTTTTTTCTTATTATTTATACATGGTGCACTGTTGGAATAAATGTAAATTTCATGATCCCTTTGATAAGTTTGATTGACCAAAAAATAGTGAATAAATAAAATTAAAATATGTCTTTAGTCTTTGTATAAAAATAAATTTATTCCTTTAATATTCAATAATAAAATTTAAAAGATTTACTTTTTCCTTTGGAAATTCTTTTTCTTGTATACCTAGTCTTTAATGCTAAATCTGTTATTACAAATATTCCAAATAACAGAATCATTATTCCAATAAAGTATTTCATTTTTTTTACGTATTTACTATATTCGAGATTAATTAATGATGCCAACTAATTTTAATATCTATTTCTTGAGATAAATTTCTTGTAACTGGACATTCTTTGGAAGCTTTTTTCAAAAAATCAATAGTTTCACTAGAAGTACATTCTGGTATAAAAATATCTATTATTAGTTCTTTGATCTTCCTCTCGCTATTTTGTGTCATTATTTTTTCAATATTTAAATATATACCTTTCAAATCAAATCCTTTTGATTTAGCTTTGATTGCCATAATTGTTAGCAAGCAAGTGCCTAGAGATGTTGCTAATAAATCAGTTGGGGAGAAACTTTCACCTTTACCACAGTGATCTAGAGGTGCATCCGTTCTGATAAGACTTCCAGATTGTAAATGAATAGCCTCACAGTTTAAATTTCCTAAGTAAGAACATTTCACTTTAGTCATTTTAAAAAAATTAAATTTGGAAATACTTTTAATAAAAAATTATGGAACATATCAAGATTCTTGTATTAATTAAAATTTTTTATTTTCATATTAGGGGAGTATTAAAGAAATTCACTATTCAAGTTTTGAAATCATTTTTTATATCCAAATTCCTCTAAGCAATACTCAATTAATTCAATTGATTTATTAAGAGTTCTTTTATTTTTATTTTCTAGATCGAAGCATTCATTTAAAACACGAATAGATTCATTTAAGAATGATTCTTCTTTATTTTTTAAATCTTTAACTTGATTTATATAAATATATTTTTTAATCCCAATAAGTGAAAATATGATTATTGGTATTGTAAAAATTGCTATTTTGACTTTATTCATATAATTAGTTATTACAAATATTTTAATTTATTTAATATCTAATAACTTTACAAAGCAGATAGAACTAAGTAATTACATATGTAGCGGCTGTTATTGCAATAGCAATAATCGAAATGAAGATGTATGGAACAACCTTTAAAGGTATATATAGATTATTTTTAGACATAACTATAAATTTTATATAAATTTTTACATTCTCTTTAAACTTTATAAGTCTTCAAATATACAAATTAATTTTCTCTGCAAAAACTAAATTCTTTTAAAAGATTAACTAATTTATATTCATTGAATTTTCATTAAATAAAGTATCTCTAAATCCTGTCTTGAGTCTGATATTTTTCTTTTTAAGAAGATTAATTCTTCTTGGCTCATTTTTGATTCTTTTATCATCAGCTCTGCTTGTTCAATAGCATGTTCTATATTTCTAATTTTAATTTCTCTTATTGAGGGATCATCTTTACATGCTTTTTTTGTATTCGCATCTAACATATATAAGAAAAAATCACTTTGAATATAATTTAAATTAAAACTTCATTAACTCTACAACCGCGAATTTAATTAATATAAATTATTATTTAGAAAAGAACTTTATCCTTAGCTAACCCTCTCTTCAATAGATCGAGTGGGTTTTTTTATGGTGTAATATAATCCTAGCATTTACTACCAATTTGGAAGATTCAAAACTTAATCCTGAGCAAAATAATTCAATCGAATCGTCCTCAAATTTGAATGAAGACAATAAAGATTTTAATGAGGGGAATAAAAAAGAAGAAAATGTTAAGGCATTTACAGAATTTCTAGAGAAAGCAAGTAATCAAGATTCTTCAGAGGAAAGTGTAAGACTGGATTCTGAGCAACAAAAACTAAAAATTGACAAATCACTTTTCAAAAGATTTCTTAATAATGGATTTGATGGCATTTCAACTAATCCAAACTATAAAATGTTGGCATTATTAATAATCCTGTTAATTAATTTGTCTCTATTTTTTGTAATTGGCAATATGGGTAAAGCGTTTTTAAGAAATGCAGGAATTATGGGTTAGAAATTATTTGTTTCTTTTTGGAGATTCATCTTTACAATTTGATTCTTCAAATGAAATTGTGATATTTTCTTGTCAAATTAATAGTTTAATAAAATTTGGATAATAAAGAGCCAGAAAATCCAGTCGTTTATCTTTCTAATTTAGTTAAGAAATTAGATGTGAAAAATAGAAATGGTTTAGTAGCTTTAACAATAGTAAACCTTTTAGTAATTCTTTTATTTAAATTTTATTTGAAAGGATCTGGATTATTATCTTGAATTTGCCTGCTGATATTATTATTCAGCATTCTCAAATTGCTTTGCTAATCTAAATGCCTTCTTAATTATTAGAAAGCCACCATATGCTCCTGCCAGTAAAGGTAGTACTATTAATGGGTTAGGGGAATAATCTGAATAATTTTTCACACCCTCAACATATTCATAACCTGAACATTTAAGAAAGATAAAGCTAAAAAATGTAATACTCCAACCAATGATTGATAAAAAGCCACCTTTTTTATCTCCTTCGTAGAATCTGTCTAGACCTAAGCCCCAACCTACAATTAGGAATATTCCTCTGACTACTGAATTTTTTTCTTGATTTCTAAGCATAATAAAAAAAGTTCATTATGAACATAATCTATTTGTATTTAAGATGTGAGATGTTTTTATTAATTAATCTTTAAAATAAATTTATGTAGATTTATTCAATAAATTACAAAAATATTATTCAGTGTTTTAATTAATCATTAAAGATTTTATTTGAATTCAACAAGGAAATTGAAGGCCTTATATAAATAAAAATAGACCCATACATATCCTTCATAATTCTCATTTCATCGTCTAAATATACAATTGAAAGCTGGCAATTTGGCGATTCTTTATTCCAAGGTAACTTATTCCATACCTCTTTAACTGGATACCATCTATCCATAAGTAATTCACTAAATAATGGAATCTTATTAAGTCCATCAACTTTAGAAACTTTTGTCTTTTGTAAGTTCATATCAAGTAAATTATTTCTTAAAACTAAATCACTTGCTAGGGTTATTACTCTTCCACCAAAAGTAGGCAATAATTTGAACCAACCTAAAATAGGAATTGTTGTTAGCCCAAATATTGTTGTGTCAAAAGTAGATATAAATTCTTTTTTGTCAAAATCAATCTTTTGAGCAATTCTCCCAATAGTTGATATGCCAAAGGATCCTACTTGCAATTGATGTAATTTAAAAAAAAGATTACTTTTAATTTCATCATTTAATGCCTTTTCAATTGCAAGGAAGAAGGGAGAACTTCGAAATAATTCCACATTAGAAAAAATCAATTCCCACTCTCCAGACAATAATTTTTCTGATATTTCAAAACTAAAGTCTTTAAGAGCATCAATCAATTCATCCATTTCTTTAGATTTTTCCTCATACATAGGAGAAATTAATTTATTTAATTTTTGCCCTCTATCTGTAACAGCAGCTATTTTATATATATGAGACTTTATCTCTCCGATTTCTTTCATAACTTCAATACAAGAAATACTAATTAATCTTAGGAATTTAATTTGAAGTTGATGGTAATTTTAATAATACTGGTAATAAAATCAATTAATATTCTCCCCACCTTTTACTAATATCAAAACCCCATTCTGTGGTTAATTTAATTACTTCATCATGATTCTTACATTTTGAAAGGGATAACTTTTTACTAGGATTATTTTTTATTAGCTCAGCAATTCGATTAAGTTGCTCAATTTTTTTTAGAAAATTACTTAGATCTTTATCTGACATTTATCTAGGAAGTAAATTTTTGATCATAAGTAAATATGTAATAAAGAACCCAGGCAACACCAATAATAAGAATTGCAATCATTATATTTACTGACCAAACTACTTCTATCATGTAATTTTTTTATACTATTTTAATATATCCAAAATTTAAACTAAATTAACTGTTAATAACTCAAATCTAGAACAATCTACTACTACAATTAATAAGTATATAAGATAGTTTTAAATGGTTTGAAAATTTATGGGCGAAGCTAAGAGAAGGGAAGAGTTAGGGTTACCACCTAGAGAAAAGAAAAAGGAAAAAGAAACATCGAAAAATCAACTAAACAAAATATTAAATAAATATCCTTACTTACCTTTCATTTTAGGTTTTTCATTACTAGCAATATTAATTTTCGATTTAGTTAATTACTACAAATAGAAATATAAAAAAGGGATACTTTTTAATAGAAGAGAAGATTATCTTCGCAATTGCGAAATTATTTTTCCATAATAAAAATAAAACTTATGAAACCGATTAACACCTCATGTGTCTTAATTTTAGGGGTACTAACTTTATTTTCAATAACTAATGCAAATGCTGGTGGCTGCAGTTCCCATACTGAAAAGAAGGCAGAAATTGAATGCTTATCTGATGATAAAAAATGTATAGAAGCGGAAAAAAAAGCATCACTATACAAAGTTGAGGCCTAAATGTTTGATAATCTTGGAACTGCTCTAGTACAGGCATTAGGCTTCTTTGCTGTTTTTGGTTTCTTTGTATATCAAACTTTATTCGCAGATAGTAAACCCAAAAATTCAAAATCAAATCCTAAAAAAATAAATATTTCTGACACAAAAGAATCAATTAAAAAAGAAACTAAAAAAGGCTTATTTAACAGAAAATCTAAACCTGTTGAAGAGAATTTACCAGTCCAAAAAAAGGGATTTTTTGGTAGAAAAAAAGAAGTTATTAAAGAAGAGATTAAACCAAAGAAAAAAGGGTGGTTTAAATAG
>QCEN01000016.1 GCA_003280575.1 Prochlorococcus sp. AG-355-P07
GCCCCAGTTGCGGTTGTACTTGTCCTTGTGATTGTACAGATTGTGAAGAATGTTCACCTTGTAAAGATCATTAATCCTCTAAATCAAATAACATAAATAATAAGTTTATTTTTCGGAAAAAATTCCCAAAATATGAACTATCAACTTACTTTAAAGTTTTTTAATATTTTCAATTTAATTTTTCAATTTAATATTTATTAATTTTAAAGACCAAGTTCCGTTAGGCCAGGAAAATCTTCCGGACGTGGACCTTCTCCCCATGTAAAAAGACAATCTTTTTTGTTTATAGAAATATCGTTAATACTTGCCTCTCTTCTACGCATTAAACCAGTTTCAGAAAATTCCCAATTTTCGTTGCCATGTGCTCGAAAATAATTATATTCTTCGTCATGCCATTCATATTGAAATCGAACAGAAATTCGATTTGAATCATATGCCCACAATTCCTTAATTAGTTTATAACCAATTTCGTTAGTCCATTTTCGTTTCAAAAATTCTACAATTTCTTCTCTTCCTCTTATAAATTCGCTTCTATTTCTCCAAAAACTATCTTCTGTATAAGCTAGAGATACAGTCACTGGATCTTTCGTATTCCAAGCATTTTCTGCCAATCTCACTTTTTTAATAGCTGTTTCGGCATTAAAAGGAGGTAAAGGAGGTTTTGTCGACATTTGCTATTTAATTAATTGGATTTTCTAAATAATAAAAAATTATTCACTTTATAGTTATTAATAAGGATCCAATTTAAATAGATTAGGGAATTTTAGGTGATTATCCTCTGCAAAGAGATTTATTTAAACAAGAATTTTGTCTCTCAATATCCATTTGGTCATTAATATTTTTTGTATTTTTTTCAAAAATAGTTTCTTGAACTTTTTGTGCACAATGTTCTTTGCAGCCACCATTATATGAATTATGTGCATATAAATTTGAAATATTTGTAAGAAGTAAAAGAGATATTAGTTTAAAAATTTGATAAAAATTATATTTTATTTTTAATATCATTTTTCTAAATTAGTAAATAAATGATACCAATTAATTCCAAGGAGTGTTTATAAGTCCCCAGATATCAAAGAAGAAAAATAAAACTGCAATTACCACAAGATCCCATGCCCTTTCCCTAAAAGCCCAAGGCGCAATAAAAACCTCACCAAGCCCGTGGAGTGCTGCCCCTATTGGTAGATGATCAAGAACCAACAAACTGTGAGAGAGGATAAAAAGAAAGCTTGCGAAATATCTAAAAAAGACAAATTGCCAATTAGTAGAACTCATACTTTTTAGATTTTTAAGAAATATACTTCAATGATCAAAATAATGAAATAGATAGACTTAAGAGATATTATTTTTGGTAGCCATAAATACGAATAAAGATCTTAAGCTCAAGTAAAAATTACTAAACGAAGAAATAGATGTTTTCAGGTTATCGCCCTAAAAATAGTTTTGATGAATATTTCAAGGATAACGTTAATTCTGCTAGAGAAATATTGATTCCACTTCTTTCCTCTTTAGACAATATGGGAATTGAAGAATTAAATAGAAATCATTCAGCAGCAAAAAAATTATTACTAAGACATGGTGCTACTTTTAGATTAAATGATACTGGCTTAAAAGGGACTGAAAGAATATTACCTTTTGATCCACTGCCAAGAATAATAAGTAAAGATGATTGGATAACACTAGAAAAAGGCCTGAAACAAAGGCTTGAGGCAATTGATTTATTCCTTGATGATATTTATAATTCTCAAAATATAATTAATGATGGGATAATTCCAAGAGAATTAATAGAAAGTTCAGAAGGGTGGAGACCACAAATGATAGGTTTCAAACCTCCACTAAATAAATGGTGTCAAATTTCAGGACTTGATTTAATAAGGGACAGAAATGGAGATTGGCATGTTTTAGAAGATAATTTAAGGTGCCCTTCTGGGGTTGCATATTTTTTAGAAAATAGATTAGTTATGAAAAATATTTTTCCTAATCTTTTCTCTGGCAGGATAGTAAAACCGATTGATGAATATCCATCATATCTTTTAAAAACTCTTCAAGAACTTGCAGTTTGGACAGATACTCCCAAGATAGTTCTACTTACTCCTGGAATTTTTAATAGTGCTTATTTTGAACATAGTTATTTAGCTCAAGAAATGGGCATCCAACTAGTCCAGGGTCATGACTTAGTTTGTAATGATGAATATGTATATTTAAAAACCACTTCTGGATTAAAAAGAGTAGATGTCATTTACAGACGAATTGATGATGATTTCTTGGATCCTCTTAATTTCAGGAAAGATTCCTGCCTTGGTGTTAGCGGATTACTTGATGTTTTCAAAGCCGGTCATGTTGCTTTAGCAAATGCACCTGGGACTGGAATAGCAGATGACAAAATGATTTATTCATTTGTCCCAAAAATGATTAAATATTATCTTGATGAAGAAATTATTATTAAAAATGTAGAAACGTATATTTGTCATTACCAAAAGGATCGAGAGTATGTTTTAGAAAATTTATCAAAACTTGTTGTTAAGTCTGTAGCAGAAGCTGGGGGTTATGGGATGTTAATTGGACCTCACTCAACAACCAGTGAGATAGAAGAATTCGCTAATAAAATAAAAAAAAATCCTAGGAATTTCATAGCACAACCAACGTTAGAATTATCTACTGTACCGTCGTTATGTGATGGAGAACTATATCCATGTCATGTTGATTTAAGACCATATATCTTGAGAGGTAAAGATTCATGGGTGAGCCCAGGTGGTCTCACAAGGGTAGCATTAAAAAAAGGATCATTAGTCGTCAATTCTTCTCAAGGTGGAGGATGCAAAGATACTTGGGTTGTAGGTAAATAATATGCTTTTAAGTCGTGTAGCAGAATCTCTTTATTGGATCAATCGGTATTTAGAACGTGCAGAAAACATATCTCGTTTCGTGGAAGTAAGTGAAGCAATGTCATTAGATTGTCCGCCAGGAAGTGCAGAACCTTGGCTCCCTTTAATTGATGCTTCAAGTGACAGAGAATCTTTTGATAAAAGATTTCCAGAAAAAAAACCTGATGATGTTATTAATTTTTTAATAAGAGATCGTCTAAACCCAAACAGTATAATTTCTTGCATTCAAATGGCAAGAGAAAATGCACGACAAATCAGAGATGTCATGACCACAGAAATGTGGGAACAGATAAATATCCTATATTGGAATATGCAAGAAGGAGAAGCAATATGGAATAAACCAAGACAAGAACAATTAAGTGAAATAAGGAGGGAATGTCAGCTTTTTTATGGAATTACAGATGCGACTTTAAGCAAAGATCTTGCCTGGAGATTTAGCATTCTTGGAAGACTAATCGAAAGAGCCGACAAAACATCAAGAATTTTAGATGTTAAATATTATTTACTATTACCCAGCTTAGATGAACTTGGAGGAGTTCTTGATGAGCTGCAATGGATTGCTCTTTTACGTTCAGCTGGAGCTTATCAAATGTTTCGGAAAGCAGTGCAGAATTCTATAAAGCCTAATTCAGTTGCCAGATTTCTATTACTTGATCCAATTTTTCCGAGATCAGTAAGATACTGTCTTGATGGGATAAGTAATACACTTAAAACGATAGATGTCTCTCCATCTAATGAAAATCCTTCAGAATTAGAATGCATGAGAGGTTTGCTTAAAGCAAAGTGGAGTTATATCAGGATTGAAGATATAATTAATGATGGTTTACATGAGGCAATCGATTCATTGCAAATGGATTTAAATAAATTAAATGATCTCATTCAAGAAAAATATTTTATTAATTAAGAAGTTTTTTAATGAGAATTAAATACGTTCACAAACTGGAATATAAATATGAAGACCCTGTTCAATTAGGCGAGCATAGATTATGTATAAAGCCGAGATCAAATGGGTTCCAAAAGCTAAAGAATTTTGAATTAAAAATAATCCCTGAACCAGAAATTATTTATCCATTATTGGCTGCCAGTGGCGAAGAGATTAACAGAATAAGATTCAATGGATTAACAGATAATTTAATTATTGAATCAATTAGCGAAGTGGAAACTATTAATCATCCAAATATTATTGATGGTGTTAAAAATAGAGATTTAACATTACCTTTTTGTAGAAGCATTATAAATAGAGATTTGCAGGGTGCATTAGAAGGGTGGATGCCAAATGGACAACACGATCCCTCAGCAGTTGAACTTGCCCAAGAAGCTTTGGCAGGGAGTATTAATAATGCATTATCATTTACCTACCAACTAATAGAGATCATTCAAGATCGAGTTAAATATACGAAAAGACACACAGGTCCAGCATGGCCAGCAAGCAGAACGCTTAGAGAACGTGTAGGTTCATGCAGAGATTTAGCAATGCTAATGGTTGAAGCTTGTAGGTCTATTGGCATCCCAAGTAGGTTTGTAAGTGGTTATCATTTTGAGGATCCATTACCTTCTGAGTTAGATCTACACGCTTGGGCTGAGTTATACATTCCAGGTGCCGGCTGGAGAGGTTTTGATCCAAGCGGGAAAGGATTAATAGACGAAAGATATTTAACACTGGTATCCTCTTCAAAATCTAATTTAACTTCTGTAATTACAGGTAACTTTATAGGAAAAAACAATTTAAAAAATACTTTATCCTGGAAAATTAAACCTCTTGAAATTAAATAAAAGCTAAATTTTTAACCATTTAAATTAATAAAAAAAGAACAATAAAAAAATGTTTCTCTTTTAGTGTTAATTGATACGTTCTTGTAAAAATATATCTGTTTTTATTTGTTTAACTTTAAAAGAAAATTGAACTCAAGTTTAGAAATTCCAGTTATCAAATCAAACAAGTCAAAAATGTTTGAATTGATATCTTATGAAAAATTTCGGGATACAAAAGATGTCAGATTTTTTGATATTAGTGTTAATGAATCAAATTATAGAGATCTAGTTATTCACAGTGGGCCTGCAGTAAGCCCTCCAAATGATGAAGAATTTAATAATTGGCAATTTTATATCCATCACAATCAAGAAGATAATCTATTGGCTATCTCTGGAGGAAGAACATTTTTCCTAGTAAATTTTGGTTGGGATTATCCTTTTTATAAAGTTAGATTAGAATCTTGCGGATATATTCTGAGAATACCAAGAGGAACTTTTCATAGATCAGTATCTGACAAAAACGGTTCTATAGTTCTTAATCAAGCCATAAGAGATAAAAGTGGTACAGTTGAATCTGAATTCAAGGTTACGAATAGCAAAGATAACAAAAAACTTCTTGATTGTATAACCAATCTCGAACCTAGATTTAAAATTTATAGTGTTAAATAATTTTAAAAAGGAGTTCCAAATTTATTTATCGATTTAAATAGTTATCTAATTATTATAAAATAATATTATCTAAATTTTTTAATATGAAATTTTTTGGGTTTTTAAAATATTTTTTTTGCATAACTTTTTCTTTTTTAGTTTTATCCTCTCCAGTTTTCGCTGGGGCTAATGTTGCTGTTAAAGGAGAGGGAGATGAAGTCCCAAGTTATGTAAGATCTAATATTACAGGATTTGATTTCCATGGAGAGGATCTTCATTTGTCTTCTATAGCTGGTGCAGTAGCCAGAGACGCCGATTTTAGTGATGTTGATTTACATGGAACTACATTAACCCTATCTGATTTGAAAGGTTCAAATTTAAATGGCATCGACCTGACAGATACTCTTTCTGATCGAGTTAATTTCCAAAAAACAGATCTTAGAAATGCTGTTTTAATTAATATGATCGCATCAGGCAGCAGTTTTGCAGGAGCTCAAATAGAAGGAGCAGATTTTTCTTACGCCATTCTTGACAGCGAAGATCAAAGAAATCTTTGTGAAATTGCTGATGGGATCAACCCAACAACAGGCGTTTCAACAAGAGAAAGTCTTGAGTGCAGTTAGAAATTAAAATTATAAGAAAACTTTCTTACCATTATTAAATTTATAGATCCTTTGTTTATCGTCTTGAAATATCATTTCACCATTTAATTTTGATTTCTTAAATTTTGAGAGCCTTGCTCTATGTATATTAGATTTTCTATTTATATTATCTTCATTATCATAGATTCCAATATGAATATTTATATTAGGATTTGAGAAGGTTTTTTCTTCCTCCCTTAAAAAGATTCTTTCAATATTTGTTTGCGTACTCTGCAGTTTATTTTTAAATTTATCTAATTTATAGTTCTTTGGTTTTTTATATTTAATTTTTTTGTAGACAAAAAAAATAACTCCTAATATCAAAAAAACTAAAAACAAATTCATAACTTATTTAATTTTTATTTTTATATCTACACCCAAGTTACTTTTAGTGGTTAATACTTCTTTTTTAATGATTCCATAGGTTAAAATTCTTGAAAGAGTTTTCAAAGAATTAAAAACTAAAAAGACAGTAAATAAAAAGAAAACAATAATGTTTTCAACTAGAAGATTTTTATTTTTGTTATCTAAGTTGGTCATGAAGGTCTTAGATCAATTATTTTTAATTATTATTTGCATATGGGCCGAAAAATTCACTAGCGTCTCTTCCTAATACTTTAGCAAGATTTAAGCATTTATCTATATCCCATTTAGATGCCATTCCATAAAGAATTCCCGCCGCAAAAGAGTCGCCACATCCATATGAATCAATCTTTAATTTATTGTTTTTAAGAGCCTCATATCTTCCTCCAGGAAATATTATGCCACCCTTCTCCCCCTCAGTTTTAATAATATATTTGGGCTTTACCGATAATTCAGAAAAAGAAAAAACTTCACCAGGATCAAGATTACTGCCTATTAATCCATCAAGAAGGACATTTGAATAATTAATTGTATTCAATCCCACTCTTGGAGTTGTACAAAGTATTGAAGCTGATCTAGCCATTTTAAAAATTTCCGAATCAGATGCAGTTATAAAAATACCGTCCATTTTTTTAAAAATGCTCCATTCTAAGTTGTCTTTATAATTAGGAGACAACCTCTCTCCAATAACTGTTATTGCTCTCTCACCATTAGAGTCAATCAAACTAAACCCTCTTCTAGTGGGTTTGTCACGCCATGCCACATGTAAATTTATTCCCATATTTGAAAGAATTTTGAAGCATCTATCTCCATATTCATCATTACCTAAAGCTGTAAAAAAATGAATTTGATTTAAAGTCAATTCTGAAAGTATTTTCGCTATGACAGAACCTCCACCAGCTGGATATTCAAGGGACTTCTCGGAATGAGAAATCATTCCCGGTTTTGGTAATTGATCGACCTTCAAGAAATTTATCCACTCAACGTGACCAACTACAGCAAAATTTAAATTTCCTTTTTTATATTTATACTCTTCAAATTTATTATTCTTTTCAACAGACATAAGCTCTTAAATACTATTATTAAAGGATATATTCTTGACCAGTGAATTCATTTAACATTTTAAAAGATAAAAAACAAATACTATCTTATCTTTACCTTTTTCTTTCTATTTTAGGTGCTGTTCTTCCAATGATGGCAAATTTAGAATTCGCTAGAGAATATGGAAATAGTTTTGATATCAATAACTTCATTTCCCTAGCAAATGCCAACCCTGCTGCTCAGTCAATTTCTAGAGACCTATTAGTAGGTGCAAGCGCTATTTTTTTATGGATAGTAAATGAATCAAAAAAATTGAATATAAAGAATATGTGGGTTGTTTATATTGGAACTTTTCTTATTGCATTTGCATTCTCTGCACCTTTTTTCTTATTTCTAAGAGAAAGAAGAATTATTGAATTAGAAAAGGTTAATTAAAATAATCTTTTTAATATAATTGCAAATAAAATAAAGCAACAACATGAGATAGAAAGCCAGATTATTGAAGCATAACCATATACGTCTAATATTCGTCCCGAAACAAAAGGTCCAAGAAAATAACCCATAGCGAAACATTGAGACAATAGTGCCAGTGCAAACCCTTTTTTGTTTGAAGGAGCTATTCTGAAAACTACATCTGTTGATGTTGGAAGAAAAGAAGCAGTCCCTAAACTGATTAATATCAATGAAAAAGAAATCAAATAAAAAGCTGGGATATTTAAATAACTTGAAATAAATAATAAAAATGAAGCTAATGAGAAATTCATTAAACTAAATTTTAATCCAAATAATCTTCCTTTCTTTGATATCCATGAACCGACAGGCCATTGTAAAAACAACAACAAAATTAACTGAATAGAAATTATAAGACTTGTAATTTCTTTACTTATTGCATTACGATAAAATCCACCTTTAACAAGATCCAAAGGCAAAGTTACTTGAATCAAAGCTAAAGAAGTAGTTATCAATAAAATAGATGTGATTATTAATATGGAATTTTTATTCCATTTTAATTGCCCCTGATTTATTGGATCTAAATATTTTTTTTGGAAATTTTTTATGTTTCTTTTTATTGGAGAACTCGATATTAAATAAATAACAACAAACATACAAAATATATCATTTATAAAAATTGATTTGGAGTACATAAAATTAGTCATAAAGCCTCCTAAGAATACCCCTAAAAATATTCCTAAAGCCTCAGAACTCCTTACAAGAGCATAAGCTTTTCTTGTATCTATGGGATGGCAAAAATAAGGAACTCCAAACTCAGCAGCTGGCCAATATATACCTGCGGCAGCACCAACAAACGATTGCCCAATTATATATAAAATAGTATCTCTTGAAAAAATTAGAAATAAGCTAGCAGTAATACTAAGTATTGATGAAATAATTAATAGAAATTTTATTTGACCTGTTTTATTTAGATAATTACCTGTAAAAAACCTTGTTAGAGTGCCTACTATTGCTGATATGGTGAATCCCAAACCAATATTTGTTGCAGACAATCCAATATTATTGAATATGAGTGATGTTAAATAAATAACACCTCCTGCTCCAAATGCAGCATAAAATCTTATTTTGGTTATTAACCTCAAAGAATATGGAAATTGATTCCACCAATTTTTACTTATTTGAAAACTATTTTGACTAATCACAAGTGAAACACATTTTTATTATTTTTTTAAGTTTTTGTGGTTTATTTTTTAATAATGATTCAAAGGCTGCTGAAAAAATAAATATTAAGTTTGAAGAGATGAAGATCCCCCTCACTATAGAACAATTATCAAAATTAGAAAAATATAAAGATGACTCAACAGAATTAATAGATTGGTTAAAAAAAAATGGATTCATAAAACTTTTTGAATTATCAAAATTTTTAGAATTTCCAGTATTCAAGGAAGAAGGATTAAATAGAGAAGTGTTAAGAAGTTGGATGGGCCGTAAAATTCTTACAGAATTAAGTAAAACCATCACAGTTCCTAATGACAATAATGGAATAGAAATTTATAACACTATAGAAAATTTATTAGAAGAGAAAAAAGAAGTTTCAACTTTAGACATAATAAAGTCATTACCTTCAGAAGAAATTTCACTAGATATCGATAATTTAATTTTAATAATTTCATTTTGGAAAAATGAATTAGCAATGCAACAAGATCTTATATTGAAATTAAATAATCTTGAAAGAACTAGACTAAATACATTTAAAAAAACTGAAAAAGAATCAACTCAAGATCTAATAAAGATTGACAAACAAATTTATGCTCCTCACCGAGTAAAACCTTTTGAAATTGAGATATGGAAAAGCAATAAAATGAATGTTGATCAAGAATTAATAATTTTTATGCCAGGACTTGGAGGCGAAATTAATAATTTCAGATGGATAGGCAACGTACTGGCTAAAAAGGGTTGGCCAATAGCATTCATAGATCATAAAGGTAGTAATTTAGAATCCTTCAAAGAAGTACTCGATGGTAGAGGAGCAATTCCAGGAAGTGCAGACTTTTTCTTATATAGAATCAAAGATTTAGATGCTGTATTAAAAGCTCACAGGAATGGGGATTTTGGATTAGCTAATGATTCTTATATCTTAATGGGACATTCACTAGGTGCTTTAATAGCACTTTTATATGAGGGCAATAAGCCTACTGATAAATTTGTTGAAAGATGTGATTATGCATTCAAAGACTTCGCATTAACAAATTTATCTAAATTGATTCAATGTCAATTAAGCGAAATCACATTTCTTAAGAAAAATAACTCAAATAAAGCTACTGCGATAATAGGCTTTAATTCATTTGGTAGTTTATTATGGCCAAAAGAAAATAGTTCAGGAATTAATATTCCAACTTTATTTATAGGTGGCACATATGACCTTATTACGCCACTAATAAATGAACAGATTACAGTTTTTTCTGCTTTAAATAATCCATTAAATAGATTTCTAATTATTGAAGGGGCAAGTCATTTCTCTCCCATCAGAATAAAAAATAACTATCTAGAAAATAATGATGTCTTCAAAATAAGTGAATCTTTCATTGGTTCAAATCCAATTTCGGTGCAAGACTTATCTTCGAAATTTATAGTTGAATTTATAAATAATATTAAGAACCAAAAGATCCCGAGTGTAATTAAAAACCAAAGAGAAATGGGACTTGATTTCCATCTTTTAGATCTTAAAACTATAAAAGAAGTTTCGAAAAATTAGTATTCTATTCTTGGATCTAAATAGGCTATTAATATATCTACAAAAAGATTCAAAGAAACTATGATCATAGAGGTAAAAATTACTATACCTTGAACCAAGGTATAATCCCTCTGAGTAATTGCTTCATGTAATCTTAAAGCAATACCTGGCCATGAAAAAGTCACTTCAAACAATAGCGCACCTCCTGATAAAGAAGCAATTGTCAAACCAGAAATAGTGACAATTGGCAGAAGAGCATTTGGTAAAGCATGGTTTAAAAAAATTTTCCTTCTCGATATTCCTCTACATATTGCAGCATTTACATAATCACTTTTTAAAGTCTTGTCCAAATTTAATCTTAATGACCTACTAAAAATGCCACTTAATAGAAAGCCCAGGGTAATAGAGGGAAGAGCAAGATGATAAAGGGATTCTTTTAAAGCAATAAAATTATTTGAAAGAATACTATCTAAAACTAGAAAACCTGTAATTTGAGGTTGTAGCTGAAAGATTGGGAATCTACCCCCTATTGGAGAAATATTAAAATACACAGAAAATAATAATTGAGCTAACATTGCTCCCCAAAAAGGAGGAATTGCATATGTAGCAATACCAAATACTCTCACAATATAATCAGTCTTTTTACTTCTATTTCTTAACCCGAGTAATCCCAATGGGAATCCAATTAGCATAGCGCTTAATATTGAAAAGAAGCCTAACTCTAGACTTGCTGGCAATGACTTAAGAATTATATTAAGAACTGGCTCTTGATTACTAAGAGATTGGCCAAAATCTAAGTGCAAAATATTGTTAATGTAGTGAAAATATTGATTTATTAAAGATTCATTTAGACCCAATTTATTTCTTAGAATTTCCCTGGAAACTTCATCGGCTCCAGATCCAAGAATGGCATCAACAGGATCACCTGGAGCAACTCTTAATAAAATAAATACTAATGAAGAAATTATCCATAACATTATTGGTATTAATATAATTTTAAACAAGGAATAATTAAATAGTTTATTTATATTCCTACTCATCAATTAACTCAAGATCACTCAATGAAATTATTCCTGCACCATTAAAAATAGGTTTTGATATTTTATTTTGAGACCATGCTTTTTGAGAGGATATCCAAATAGGAATGTAAGGGATTGAATTTGCTGCTATTTTTTCAATTTCAAGAAGTTTATCCAGTCTTTTATTTCCACTTATTTTTTCACTCTCAAGAAATAAACTCTCCACCTTATTAGATCCCCAAAAACTACCACTGTAAACTGATTCTCCTTTTTTACATATCCCATCAACTATTTCAGTACAACTTAGCAGAGGCGTAAGATAGGCTTCTGGATCTGAATAAGCCCCAGTCCAATCTAGTATTACTGCTGTATAAATTCCTTGACTTAGATTCTTATAAACTGTTGTAGATTCAACTCCGTTAAGTTCAATATCAATACAATCTTTCAAAGAATTTTTTATTTCTTGCTGCCATGTCAGGGCAATTAATTTATCAGCTGGCACATTCGATCTATAAGTTAGAGGGATTTTAAGTATGTTTCCATCACAATAATTTTCTTTTTGCAATAACTCTCTTGCTTCTAAATAATTATATTCAGGCCAGAGATCTTGGTTATCTTTTTTTAATATAGGAGGAATAATTGATCTAGATGGAAACCTTAAACCATAACTTACTTTTTCACTAATTAGTTTTCTATTAAGACTTTTTGCTAAAGCCAATCTTAAATTAAGATTATTTAAGGGATAAGAACTAGTTTTGAGACTTATAAAACTTAATTCAGTGAAAGGACTATTCCCCTCTTTAAACTTTTTGTTTTTACTTAAATTATTTAGGCTATTTCTCTGACTATCATCAATTGAATTTGATAAAAGCACGTCAATTTGTTTACTCTTTAAAGCACCAAAAAGAGAAGATGAATTTGAATATCCCACAAAATTAATGCCGTTATTTAAAGGCTTTTCACCCCAATAATTTAAATTTGGATCAATTAATTGCACTTCATTAGAAAAACTGGTTAGGACATACTTGCCGGTGCCAACAAATTTTTCATTTAGAAACTTATCAGAATATTCTTTATAAAATGTAGGAGATATTGGTGTTAAATTAGCTGATGTAAGTAAACCATTTAAAGAACTTGATGGTTTGTTTAAATTTATTATTACTGAATATTCACTTGGTGTTTCTATTGATTTAATCTTATTTCCTAAAATATAATTCATAGTCCCAATTCTTTTGAATCTATCAAATGTAAATTTTATTGCATTTGAGTTTAATGAAGTTCCATCGTGAAAAAACACATTTTTTCTTAAATTGATAGTTATTTTAAGTCTATCCTTCGAAATAATTGGCATTTCTGATGCCAATTCAGGTATTAATTCTCCTTTGGAATTTAATTCATATAAAGTGTCTCCCAAAGAACTTATTAGTTGAATTGCTTTAAGAGTATTTGCTCGTGCGGGATCTAAAGATTCGATTTTTCCAGAACTTGCTACTATGATTTTTTTAGATATTCTTTTTGAGCCACAAGAGTTCTGAAACAAAGAAATTAAAATAATAAAAATTGATAAAAGTACTTTTTTTTTCATATTGATTAATTACTAAATTATTCTGAAGATTGATTTGAGCAAAATATTTGCAAGGTTATTTGACTTATTTCTAAAGTAAACGTTTTTTTAGAATCGTCAGCAAAAGGCCATTCTCTCACCCAACAAATTTTTTTATCTATATTTATACCAGTAATTTGAAAAGTCTTATTGCTATTTTTAATTTTTACACAAGCACCTTTATAAAGATTTTTAGAAAAAATTAAATTATTATTTTCATTTTTATTGTTTATAAATTTTGAAAGAATCATTAATGTGTTAAAACAAAATACTTACTTTCTTCGGTTTAACAAGCTATGAGGATATTTGCAAATTATTATTCTAAATACAACTTAATTGACTAGCAATAATTTTGACTTCACTTAGCGAATTTATTTCATCTTTGGATTTTTCAAAATTTCCATTATTCACCTCATGAGTTATAACAACAATTTCAGCTTTGTCCTCACTAGCATCTAGTTGAACAATTGATTCGATTGATACATTATTTTTTCCAAAAATATCTCCAATCTTTCCTATTACCCCAGGACTGTCAAGGCAAATTATTCTAAGATAATTTTTTTTATTTATTTGAGATGATTCAATTATGTGACAATTTCTCCAGAAATCAAAAGATAATAATGGATCGATTAAATTGTTATTTTTTACTGAGGCGGCATGCAAATTTAATATATCTGATACTACTGATGCAGCAGTTGGGCCACTCCCTGCGCCTGGACCATACAACATTATTTCTCCAAGAGGATCAGCCTCTATCAATAAAGCGTTATTAACTCCCTTAACTGTAGCTAATGGATGAGATTTTGGAATCAAAGAAGGGCCTACCCAAATATTCAAAGGAAGTGAATCTTTATTATTAATTTGTTGTCTTTCTGAGAAAGCTAAAAGTTTTATTTCAAAACCTAATTTATTAGCATATTCGATATCCTTAAGATTAATTTTACTAATTCCCTCGGAATTTATCTTGTCTCTTTTTATTTTTCCTCCATATGCTAGTTCACTAAGAATTGAAATTTTATCAGCAGCATCATGCCCTTCAACATCTGCCGTTGGATCGAATTCTGCATATCCGAGGCTTTGGGCCAATTTCAAGGTCTCTTTATAATCAGCTTTTTCATTTGTCATCTTTGAGAGAATAAAATTTGTTGTGCCGTTTATTATCCCAACCATTTTTTTTATGCTGTTACTTTTTAATGATCTTTTTAGGGGTTCAATTATAGGAATCCCCCCGCAAACTGCTGCCTCTGACAAGATATAAACTCCCTCTTTACAAGCAGTTTCATATATTTCCTCTCCATATCTGGCAATGACTGCTTTATTTGCTGTAACAACAGATTTACCAGATTTTAATGATTGTAAAATAATATCTTTTGCCAAATTAACCCCACCCATTACTTCAACAATTACATCTATGGAGGGGTCATTAATTAATTCAAAGGGATTATCAGTTAATAAATTATTGTCTAGCTCAATATCCCTTTTTTTATTAAGATCTTTAACTGCTATTTTTACAATTTCTATTTCTTTAAGAATTGGATGTGAATCTAATTCAGAGCTTAGTATTTTATAAATACCTGAACCTACAGTTCCAAAACCTACTATGCCAATTTTGCATTGTCTCATTTTATTTTTTTTACTTTGAGTTTAATTTTATATCAATAGACCTACAAAAATTTATTTGCTTGAGATTGCATTTTCAATAATATATTTAAAAAACCATTTGATCGAGAAGGAGTTAAGCTCGCTTTCAAACCAGTATCTTCTATAAATTTCTTATCTATTTCAACAACTTCATTTGGTGTTAACTCATTTAACCCACTAATTAAAAATGCCAACAAACCCTTTGAGATAAGAGCATCAGAATAACCTTCCCAAAATAATTTACCGGCTTTAATTGTTGCTTTAACAAAAACTTCTGAAACGCATCCCTTAACCTTATTTTCTTCAACAAGGATCTTACTATCTGGTTCTTTCAATTTTTTGCCTAGCCACAAAATGTATTCATATTTTCTTTTTGGATCTTCTGATGACTTCAACTTTTCAACTAATTTTGATAAGTTATTGTATTTTTCTTGATTTTCCATTTTAGAAAACTATTAATAATCCGATTATGAATTTATTATTATACAAATATTTCTTTTTCTGTGATGAAACCTGATAAGGGAATATCCCACTTAGCTCTGGTTAATGGAATCGTACTTACACAATTAGAAGTTAATACTCCTATGCATGGAACATTCCTCCAATTTTTGTCTCTTCTTAATTTATCAAAATAACCTCCTCCATAACCTAATCTTACTAAATTTTTATCGACAGAAAGACATGGAACAAGTATCAAACTTATTTGCAAATGACTTAATGGGGAAGAATTATTTGGACTTAGTATCCCCTCATAGTCCTTCGTAAGAGGTCTTTCATTCCACGGATAAAATAACAACTCTTTTTTATCTTTACATCTAGGCAATGCTAGAGAAATTTTTTCTTTGAGACTTCTAATATCTACTTCATTTTTTAGAGGCCAATATATAGCTATATAATCAATGTTTTTATATTCCTTAATAAATGAATCAACATATAATTTTACGTTTTTTTCTACATTTTCTCTTTGATTAAGAGAAATCTCATCTCTAAGTTTTCTAAACGTATCCCTCTCCAATTTCTTTTTTTCTAAGATATTCATATTGAATCTTCAGTTTATGCCTTCTTCATTTAATTTTGTGAGTGCTATGGCCAATGCATCTGCCGAATCATCAGGTTTGGGTGGTCTTTTAAGTTTTAAGTTATACATAACAGCATCAAGAACTTCTTTCTTAGATGCTTTTCCAGACCCTGCAATTGTTAACTTTATTTGAGCAGGAGAATATTCACTAACATTAATTTTTTTAGAAGCCAATACCATCATAATCACGCCTCTAGCCTGCACCACACTAATAGTAGTACTTGATCTATAAAAGAAAAATTTTTCTACCGCCGCTACATTTGGATTCCATTTATTTATTAATTCATTAAGATCTTTGAATATCTCATAAAGTCTATCCTCTTCTTTTTTATCTTTACCTGTCTCAATAACGCCACAATCTAATATTATCTTCTTTTCATTTTCTATTTCAATAATCCCATACCCAACTCTAGCTAATCCAGGGTCAATCCCAATTATTCTCACTGTAATTAAGCTTCTGCAGTTAATTGAAATTTTGAAAGATTTTCATTTTCATCTAAATCAAATACTTTACAAAAAGCTTGAATAACTCTTTCACCTGAATCAACTTGTTCTAGAGGATCTTTTCTTAATCTATGTCTTAAAGAACAACAAATAACCCTCGCTATATCATCTTCTTGCACTTCAGTTCTACCCTCAAAAGCTGCAATTGCCCTTGCCGATCGATTTGTAACAATATCTCCCCGTAAACCATCAACATCTAATTCTCCACAGATTGCAGAAATATTCAATCTAAGGTCATCGTCCATTTGAACAGAATTTAAAATTTCTTGAGCTTTAATTACCTTTTGTTGAAGTTCATCCTGCTGTTTTTCAACACTCAGTGAAAACTCATCAGGATTATCGTCAAAAGAAGTCCTTTGATCAACTACCTGAACTCTTAATTCAGCATCTCTTACTGTCTTGACCTCAACGCTCATTCCAAACCTGTCCAATAGCTGAGGCCTTAATTCCCCTTCTTCCGGATTTCCTGAACCAATAAGAACAAACCTCGCAGGATGTCGAACTGAGACTCCCTCCCTTTCAACTGTATTCCAACCGGAAGCAGCTGAATCTAAAAGTACATCAACCAAATGATCATCAAGCAAATTCACTTCATCAACATACAATAACCCCCTATTAGCTTTAGCTAATAACCCAGGTTCAAAGGCCTTAACACCTTCACTCAAAGCTTTCTCTATATCTATAGTTCCACAAAGTCTATCTTCAGTAGCGCCTAAAGGTAAATCAACCATTGGTACTTGTTTTTGAATAATCTCTAGATTTTCTCCTTGAACAATTTTTTCCAAAACTTCTTTGCTTTGCAAGTCAGGATCATTCAAAGAACTATTATAAGGATCGTCTTTAACGACATCTATTGCAGGCAACAAATCAGCTAGAGCTCTAATTGTAGTAGATTTTCCAGTCCCTCTATCACCCATAATCATAACTCCTCCAATTCTTGGATCAATAACATTTAACAAAAGAGCTAATTTCATTTCTTCCTGACCTATTACAGCTGTAAAAGGAAAAACTCTTCTTTTCTTCGTTGTAGTCACAGTTTTTGTTTTCTTTAATATTCAAATAATCAATAGATGCTACTTCAGAAAATGTTTTTAGTAAATATCCCTATCAAATTAAAACTAGAAGTGAAAATAACTAATCAAAATTATACTTACTTATTTTTTTTTGAATTATTCAAAAACCAGTTTATTTGATGGACAATTCCTCTTAAAACATTTATTTCGTGAATTGATGTATTTGCTCGCAAAATAAAATTCTTAAATTTACTGATTTTTGCTTTGGAGGTATGTTTTAAGAGATATCCAACTCGCAATAGCATTTCCTCTATCTCTACAAATGTATCATGTACTTCTTTCGATGATGCCAAGTTAAAAACTTTTAATTCATTGTTTAAATTATTTTTTGAAGACTTATTTAATTCATACAAAACTATTGAAACAGCGTGAGAAAGATTTAATGAAGGATTATTGTGAGAAGTTGGAATATTAAAAGTTTTATTTGCTAGAAGCAATTCACTATTAGTTAAACCTCTATCTTCTCTTCCAAATATAATTGCTAAATTGTTTATCTTCTTAAAAGATAAAGTCCAATCAAATATATCTTCAGAAGATACAAAAGATGAATCTTTATTTACATCAATCCTTCCACAAGATGCTAGAACCAAATCACAATCAAAGATTGCTTTTTGAAGATCATCAAAAACCATACAATGTTTAAGAAATTTTTGACCTTTAAGAGCCATTTTTTTTGCTTCTAAAGAAAATATATCGCATTTAGGAGAAACAATTCTTAATTCATCAACTTCAAAATTACTGCATAATCTAGCAACGCTCCCTACATTTAAAGGGCCATTTGGTTCAACTAAAATTACCTTTAAATTAGAAAAATTTTTTTCCAAAATCATTCAAGGCTATGAAGATATTTTAATAAATTAGACATATTTACAGGATCAATTTCAAAACTTGGCATTGGAGGAGTCAGTCCACCAGTAACTTGTTTTATTATCTCTTTATCATTCAAACGTTGAGTTATTGAGTGTAAGTCTGGGCCCACTAATCCTCTTGCTGTAATTCCATGACATCCAACACAATTTATCTTAAAAAGAGCATCTCCTTCCTCAGCAGAGCCATTAAGTTCAAGAGTTTCAATGATATATTTGTTATTTTCATGATGATTTACGAAAAATATTGAAAAACAAATTAATAAAACTCCAAATACCACAAAAACAATTTTTAAGAATTCTCTCTTAAAATCTCTTTCTGCTGCAGTTGATGAAGATGTTGACACAAAAAATAGTCTCTATGTAACAATTGTGAGTAAGAAATTTAAAAAAGGCAAAAAAATGATCGAGCCTCTTCTATGTGGAATTGTTTTAGGTTTAGTTCCAATAACTCTTCTTGGATTATTCGTAAGTGCATGGAATCAATACAGAAGAGGTTCAGGTATGCTTGACATTGATTAAAAATGTTAATCTAGTTTGCCCATAATTTCTTACATCTATAGTTTCCCACAAAGTACTTTTTTTAATAAAAAGGTTTGGAGAATGTTCACAAATAACTGTTGAATCTTTTTTTAAAAGATTACAATTAAACAATTGATTTAAAACCAGTTCATGGAAATCAGCATCGTATGGAGGATCTATATAAACAAAATCAAATTTTAATTTGTTTAAATTCATATTTCTAGATGATAAGTTTCTCTCATAGTTAGGTTTTGTCCATTTCAAAACGTCCTTACAAATAACTTCGATATCATTTCTCCTATTCTCTATATTCTCCAACAAGAGTAAATTTTCTAAGCAAATTTTTGAGTTGATTTTGTTTTTTTCAATTGCAATTATTTTGCTTGCCCCGTGATTATAGGCTTCACAAGATATGGCTCCTGTTCCACTAAATAAATCTAACCAGTTACTATTTTCAACTCTTTTGTTCAAAATATTAAATATAGCCTCTCTCACTCTCAAAGTTGTAGGTCTGGTATAAGAATTATTTGGACATTGGAGTTTTTTTCCACCTATTAATCTTAAGTTAGTTTTCATCCCTAAGAATCTGTTATTGAATATTACTCAGCCATCTTCTCAAAAGTTTTTCACCGGTTTTTCCAGATTTTTCTGGATGAAATTGACAAGCCAATAAATTATCATTTTCAATCATTGCAGTTAATTTTTCAGAGCCATAATCAACCTGAGCTGCAATAATATTTAAGTCATCTGGGATTGCATGATAGGAATGTACAAAATAGACCCAATTATTTAATTCTTCAATCCCAAATAAAGTATTTTTTTTTGTAGGTAAAAGTTGACACCAACCCATGTGTGGGATTCTTTCATTAACAATATTGGGTATTTTTTCTATTTTTCCTTTTAAAATTCCAAGCCCTTGAACTTTTCCCTCATCACTAGATTCAAAAAGGAGTTGGAGACCTAAACATATCCCAAAAAAGGATTTCCCACTTTTAATCCAATTTTTCAAATCAGTAATCAAATCTGTATTTATGAGATTATTCATCGCTGGATCAAATGCTCCAACCCCAGGAAGTATTATCGCCTTGCAAAGCTTGGAATCATTAAAGTTTTTAATTAGTATAATTTCTTCTCCAAGACTTTCTAGAGATTTTGTTACAGAATGAATATTACCCATTCCATAATCTATTAGCCCAATTTTATGCAAAGCTTTTAAATTTATAAATGCTTAGTTAAAGTGCTGGAAAGAGTTGCTTTTGGCACAGCACCAACAACGGTATCAACCTTTTGACCTCCTTTAAAGATCATTAATGTAGGAATACTTCTGATTCCGTATTGGCTGGCAACATTTGGATTCTCATCTGTGTTTAATTTAAAAACTTTAATTTTCCCTTCAAAGTCTTTTGAGATTTCTTCTACAACTGGAGCGACCATCCTACATGGACCGCACCATGGTGCCCAAAAATCAACCAATACTGGTAGATCACTTTGCAGTACATCTTTGTCAAATGAAGAATCAGTTACGGCTGGAGCTGATGACATAATTTAAGTATTCCTTTTTGAAAATTTAGCAGGCAATTCTTTTAAGTGATGATTTCATTACAGATTAAATAATATAAGTAACAAAATATCTAAAAAAGCCCGATTAATCGGGCGATTTAGTGTGTGAGGAGTATGGGGTTTCCCCCATCATTTAATAATAACTCCTAATTAGAAAATTTTTCAAATTAATACTTAATTCACTAAGGATTCATAATTTTGCTCTAAATGAATTACTTACCCATCCCAAGCTGCTGAGCTTTTTGATAAACCTTACCTTCTGTAAGAAGCGATGGTGCGATAATTATTTCAACTTCTTGCATTTCTTTAATATTTTTTGCCCCAAGAGTACTCATTGAGGTTCTAATGGCTCCTAATAAGTTATGTGTCCCATCATCAAGTAAAGCAGGGCCTTTAATTATTCTTTCTAAAGATCCTGTAGAACCAACTTCAATTCTTGTGCCCCTGGGCAATACTTGACTTGGAGTAGCCATACCCCAGTGAAATCCTTTTCCTGGAGCGTTTGAGGATTTAGCTATTGGGGATCCGATCATTACAGCATCTGCTCCACATGCTAAACATTTACAGATATCTCCGCCAGTAACAATTCCTCCATCACCAATAATTGGAATATAACGACCACTTTCTTTAAAGTAATCATTTCTTGCCGCACTACAATCAGAAATTGCAGTTGCTTGAGGGATTCCAATTCCCAATACTCCTCTTGATGTACATGCCGCTCCAGGTCCTATCCCAACCATCAATCCTGCGACTCCTGCATCCATGAGAAGTTTTGCAACTTCGTAAGTAACGCAATTACCTGCTACAACTGGGACATTCATAGATCGACAGAGATCTTTAATATTTAAGGTTCCCTTACCTTCCATACCAAGATGTTCAGTAGAAACAACTGTTCCTTGAAGAAAAAATAAATCTATTTTGGAATTATTAAGTGTTTCTTTAAACTTAATAGCAGCTTGGGGAGTCCCACTAAAAGCTGCTATACCTCCTTTTTCTTTCACCTCATTTATTCTTTGTAGAATCAATCCCTCCTTGACCGGTTCACTGTATATTTTCTGCATTAATGGAACAAAATCATTCCTCCCGACTGATGCTATTTGGTTCAATATTTCGTCAGGGTTTTCATATCGTGTTTGTATGCCCTCCATATTAATAACCCCTAGGGAACCTAATTTTGTGAGCTCTACAGCAGTATTGACATCGACAACACTATCCATGGCACTAGCGACAATAGGGACTTCTCTTTTGAAATCACCTATTGACCATGAAGGATCAGTTAAATCATAATCAAGTGTTCTATTACCTGGGACTAAAGCTATTTCATCGATGCCATAAGCCCGTCTGACCTTTTTATTTAAACCAAGTTCAATATTCACGATAGTTTTCTTCTATTCTGATTAAATTAACAACTAAAGGGGTAATAAGCCAAGGTTTATTCAAAAACAACAGGTTTTATTTTGATTTGTGTGTAAATGTGAGTATTTGGGAATTAAATAAATCTTTTTTTTTATTCATTATGACAATCAGCGATTATTATTAAAGAAAGGATTATTGTATGTCTGATATTTTAAATTCCGATAACTCAGGATTAAGCGAAGATAACGACCGAATTATTCAGACTGACCTAAGAAATGAGATGTCTCGTTCATACCTCGAGTATGCAATGAGCGTTATAGTTGGTCGTGCTCTTCCAGATGCAAGAGATGGATTAAAACCTGTTCACAGAAGAATTCTTTATGCAATGTATGAACTTGGTTTGACTAGCGGTAGACCATACAGAAAATGTGCAAGAGTTGTAGGAGAAGTACTTGGTAAATACCACCCGCATGGCGATACTGCTGTTTATGATGCTTTGGTTAGGATGGCTCAGGATTTCTCTATGAGGATGCCACTTATAGATGGCCATGGAAACTTTGGTTCTGTTGATAACGACCCTCCAGCAGCAATGAGATATACAGAATCTCGTTTACAGTCTCTTACGGATGAAAGTTTATTAGAGGATATTGAATCTGAAACTGTAGATTTCGCTGATAATTTTGACGGTTCACAGCAAGAGCCAACAGTTTTACCTGCTAGGATCCCTCAACTACTTCTAAATGGTTCATCTGGAATAGCAGTAGGAATGGCAACAAATATTCCACCTCATAATTTAGGCGAATTAATTAATGGTCTTAAATCAATAATCCAAAACCCTTCAATCGAAGATAGTGAACTTTTTGAAATAATTAAGGGTCCTGATTTCCCCACAGGTGGTCAAATCTTAGGCAGAGATGGTATTAGAGAAACTTTCAAAACAGGAAGGGGGTCAATAACAATGAGAGGGGTAGCAAATATTGAGCAAATAAAATCCATTGGTAGAGTAGAGAAAGATGCAGTAATAATTACAGAGCTTCCATTTCAAACCAATAAAGCGGCATTGATAGAAAGAATTGCTGATTTGGTTAATGAAAAAAAATTAGAGGGTATTTCTGATATTAGAGATGAAAGTGATCGTGATGGGATGAGAATTGTTATTGAACTAAAAAGAGATGCCTACCCACAAGTAGTTTTAAATAATTTATTCAAGTTAACACCTCTTCAAAATAACTTTAGTGCAAATATCCTTGCTTTAGTAAAAGGAGAGCCCACAACACTTTCACTCAGGAAAATGTTAGACGTTTTTCTAGATTTTAGGGTTGAGACAATAAGGCGAAGAACAGCATTTTTATTAAAAAAGGCAGAAGAAAGAGATCATATTGTAAAGGGTCTTTTATTGGCCTTAGATGCTATGGATGAAATTATAAATCTAATAAGGTCAGCGAAAGATTCAATATCAGCTCGAGAAAAATTACAAAACGACCATAAATTATCTTCCATTCAGGCAGATGCAATTCTGCAGATGCAATTAAGAAGATTAACAGCCCTTGAAGCAGATAAAATCAAAGGGGAACATAATGAGTTAACCCAAAAAATCAAACTATATCAGCAAATATTAAATAGTAAAGAAAGAATTTTCGAAATTATTCTTGAAGAACTTAATAAAATCGATGAAAGATTCTCTTCTTCTAGAAAAACAGAAATACTAGATTTAGGCGGCGGATTAGATGATATTGATCTAATAGCTAATGACAGATCAGTAGTTCTATTAACTGAAGCAGGTTATTTAAAAAGAATGCCTGTTAATGATTTTGAATCTACCAGTCGTGGTTCAAGAGGTAAAGCTGGCACAAAAACCAAAGAAGATGATGACGTGAAATTATTTATAAGCTGTAACGATCATGATACTCTTTTGCTTTTCAGTGATAGAGGAGTAGCTTATGCTCTCCCAGCATATAGGGTTCCTATGAGTAGCAGAACAGCAAAAGGGACTCCATCAGTTCAACTTCTCCCAATTCCAAGAGAAGAAAAAATAACTTCACTAGTTGCTGTGGATTCTTTTGTTGACGATCGTTATTTATTAATGCTAACCAAAGCTGGCTTTATAAAAAGAACTGCACTTTCAGCTTTCTCAAAAATTCGTTCAAATGGGCTAATAGCAATTAATCTTGAAGATGGAGATGCCCTAACCTGGGTCAGATTATCAAAAGAAGGTGATAGTGTTTTAATAGGTTCTAAAACAGGCATGGCGATTCATTTCAGACTAGATGGCAATGAATTAAGACCACTTGGTAGAACAGCAAGAGGGGTTAAA
>QCEN01000017.1 GCA_003280575.1 Prochlorococcus sp. AG-355-P07
ACATCAGTTTCATATGAGACATTTGAACCATTTTCTTTAAGAAAGTTTCAATATTTCTTAGATAATCAAATCTCACAAAATGTATTTAGGGCAAAAGGAATATTATGGTTTATGGAAAGTGAAAGGAAACACATTTTTCACCTATCTGGAAAACGATTTTCTCTAGATGATGAAGAATGGACAAAAGAAAAATCTAATAAGATAGTATTAATTGGGAAAAATTTAGATCATCAAACTATTAAAAATCAACTTTCATCATGTAGATTTAATACAGATTAGATTACTCATATTAGGGTTTAATTAATTTTTGAAAATACTTATTAAAAGATTTAAAAAAGCATTAACCGAATTAAAACTTTTATATTTTACTTCGTTTATTGTTGCACTCCTAGTTATCATTCCAATTTCCAATTTTCTTATTGAAGGAGGTCAATATGTTGTAAGTGGGAATTTTTCATTAGGTATTGCTGGAGGAGAAGAGGTTCTAGAGACTTTAAAAGTTTTAGTGCTGACAAGTTTTTTTGGAGGAGGATTAGGCACTTTGAATGGATGGTTACTTTCAAATTGTGATTTTAAGTTCAGAAGAGTTCTTCGAATTTGTCAGCTAGTTCCACTAGCTGCCCCAGCATATCTTATGACAGCTGTTTTGCAGGATTTGGGAAGTATTTTTGGGTATCAAGTAACAGGTTTATGGTGGGGGGTATTAATACTTTCAATTTCTACTTATCCATATGTATTCATTCTTGCTAACGAAAGTTTTAATAAATTTGGAGTCAATCAAATCAATGCTAGTAGAGGATTAGGAGTTGGGCCATGGAGGAGCTTCTTTAAAATCGCTTTTCCAATGGCGTTACCAGCACTAATTACAGGGATAAGTTTAATGTGTATGGAAGTAATGAATGAATTAGGTACATTTGCATTATTAAATATTCCAAGTATTTCTACAGGAATATCAGAAAATTGGATAATTGAGGGTAATCCAAAAAGTGCTATTGGATTATCTTTAGTAGCCTTGCTAATAATTTTCACTTTAATTATTTTTGAAAAATTCTCGAGAAGAAAATCAAAGAGGTGGAGTGAAAATCCTGCATCAAAAGATTCTCAAGGTTGGGAATTAAAAAAAACTAGAGCTCTTTTAGCTATAACCGTATCTTTATTTCCTCCAATTTTCTCTTTTGGAATTCCATGTTTTTGGGTTCTGCTCAATATCGATCAAATTCAAAAAGGATTATCTATAGAATTACTTACCCTATCATTTAGAACCATAAGTCTAGGATTTTTTACTGCATTAATAACGATGCTATTCTCTTTAATAATTTCCTTAGCCAGACGCCCAAATAAAAGCTTATTAATAGAAATAATAACAAACCTTGCGGGAATAGGTTACGCTATTCCAGGAACTGTATTAGCTTTATCTTTAATAAGCATTTCTTCTTCGAGATTTAATTTTATTGCTATTTGCTTACTTATTTGGGGTTATCTTGTCAGATTTCTAACTATTTCAAAGGGTTCTATTGATTCAAGTCTTGAGAGAATCTCTCCTAGTCTTGATGAAGCAGCACTTGGACTAGGAGAGGATTGGCTGGGTATCATCAAAAGAATTCATCTACCTCTTCTCCAGGGACCAATATTCGTAGGCTCACTTTTAGTTTTTGTGGACACGATAAAAGAATTACCCATAACCTTTATTTTAAGACCATTCGATTTTGATACATTATCTGTGAGAATATATCAATATGCTGGAGATGAAAGAATGGTAGAAGCAATATTACCAGCCATACTTATAATGACTTTAGGCTTTATCGCATCAATGACATTGATCCCAAGTTTAGAGAAAAAAAACTAAATTCTTTTAGAAAGTTTTCTTATTAAAAAAGGTAAACTTAAAAACAAATCTGCCGAGGTTGATATAACCCTAAAATAAATTAAGCAAATGAGAATTATATTTTGTGGGATACTTTTGCCAACAAAAAAAAGGAAGCAGGCTTCAAAAACACCTACTCCTCCAGGAGCTGTTGGGACGACCAATCCTAAAGACCATGACAACGAAAAGATTACTAATAAAAATATGCTATTAAGAGTATTAGTTATATAAAAAGTATTTAAGCAAATATAAAAACCAATAAATTTAGATAAAACAAACCCAATTTCAAGTATTAAAGCTCTAGTAGGGAAAAAAGAAATTATATTTATTCTCTCTTCAAATTGGTCTTTTGAATTTGCAAGTCTCAAAACCTCAAATACTTTTCCTTTAAGAGACCCTATTCTTTTTAAAACAAGATAAATTAATTTCCTATTTAAAAATACTAAAGGCAAAATTAAAAAAAAGTAAAGTGGTGAAAAAAGTACTCCTAATGATGCCAAAAGAAAAGATCCACTCAACATAAAATAAGGTTCTATGAGTGTCGAATATAGAGCAATCTGACGATTACTTATTTTATTTACAAAATTAAATCTTTCAACAAAATGCCAAATACCTCCTGGAACATATTTAAGAACATTTGTTAAAACATAAAAAGGAACTGGATTATTATTGTTTAATTCTTCCCCGAACCACTTAACTATATATTTCCATGCATAAGCGTTAAGGTAAATACTTAAAACACAAAATAAAAATGATAAAGATAGATTAATTCCATTTTTTTCTAAATTTATATCAAAAGAAATTTGATCAAAATTATAAAAAAAATAGATGCAAAAATATAATAAGCTAAAGAGAAAGAAAATACTCTTTAAACTACCGAAATTAATATTTTTAATAAATTTCAGATTTGATAGATAACTTATATTGAATCTCATTTCCAGTTTTCAAATGCTACAAAGTTTTTACTTGATTCTTTTATTATTTTTCTTATTTCGTCAGTAGATATATTATGCTCAAGTTTTAATCTCAAAACTTCGTCATTTTCTGGTTTCATAGTTACTGATCCATCTAGTTTCAAAGTCTGTTTAGCTTTTATATTTCCTAAAATAGTTGCACATTCTCCACTCCTTCTAAGTAATTTCCACCTTGATTGGGTTCTCTCACGAACTCCAATAGTATTGGAATAATTAAACCATAAGCCCCTAAAATATTCTTTCTTCTCTATTGGTAAGATTGCTTGAATAGAAAATCCAATCCTATTTTTTTTCATATAGATAGCATGATAAGAAACGTCATAAGCTCCCTCAAATCTAAGTTTCTCTACAAAATTGGATATATCTTCAGGTGTTTGGTCATCAATCCATGCTTCTTGAACAGAAATCTCTTCGCAATTTGGATTAATTCGTTTATTAAAAGAAGAATCCTTGAATGAAGAAATTTTATAAACTCTAACCAAATTAGGAAATGAAAATTTTAGATTACCAATTCCTACTCCATAAGAATTAATCGAATATTTTAAAGGAGGTTGCATATAGTCGACTAAATTAGAAAGTAAAGCAATGCCAGTTGGTGTAGATAGTTCGCCCTCTATTGAATCAAAACTTGATAAAACCTTAATATTTTTTTTTCTTATTAGCTCTATTACAGCAGGTGATGGTACAGATAATTTTCCATGCTCAGTTTGAACAAAACCTTTACCCAACATTGGTTCATTACAATAAACTTTCTTTGGATTTAAGTAATTTAATGCAGCACATACTCCTATGATGTCAACTAATGAATCTATAGCTCCAATTTCATGAAAATGAACATCCTCAGATTTGATGCCATGTACTTTTCCTTCTGCATTTGCCAAGGATTCAAATACTCCATAAATTATTTGTTTTAATTTATCTTCTAAGTGCCCATTTAAAATAAGTTCTTTAATACTTTTCCAAGTTCTTTTAGTAGGACTGCAATCAACATTCTCAACCCTTGCCTTTATCCCCCGAATTGAACAACTTTTTGATTCTTTAAACTCTAGATGATAAAGATCCTTTAATCCAAGAACAATAAGTGGCTGTTCAATGACTTTTTTAGGTACACCTAAATCATAAAAAGCTGCCAACAACATATCTCCAGAGATGCCAGGAGAACACTCAATTAGAACATCTTCCATAAATTAAATATTTCTTGATTGGTAAAATTGCCATGAAAATTAAGATTTCATTTTAGTTTTTTTTCAGAAAGATCTTTTTCAATAAGTTCATACTTGATTAATTTCAAAGCATTGCCCTCTCTGGTAATATCTAAACTTACAAAACTATTAAGAAGTTCAAGAGATAGCTCCCCTTTTATGATTAATTTAAAATTCTTATTTTTTGAATTCTTTAACTTTGAATCAGAGACTATTTTAATGACAACTTCTTTTTTTTTAGTATTAACAAAAACTAATTCTCCCCTTACAGAAAAATAATTATCTTTTAAATCTAGTTCTTCTAATAATTTAGAAAAGTTAGTTTCGGAAGAATCATTTGGGAAATCATTCAATTGGTATGGATCCCAGATACCTGCAACCTGCAAATGCAAGTTTTCCGTATTTTTATTTTTTGGATATACAACCCAATAATAACTTTTCTTTAAATTAATGTACTTTTTTAAAATTGACAATGCTTTACCTAGTACTAC
This sequence comes from Prochlorococcus sp. AG-355-P07, assembly GCA_003280575.1. Taxonomy (GTDB): domain Bacteria; phylum Cyanobacteriota; class Cyanobacteriia; order PCC-6307; family Cyanobiaceae; genus Prochlorococcus_A. The sequence continues at coordinate 4,532 of QCEN01000017.1, forward strand.
TGTTTCAATTTTTTCGCCATTATTATCAGTTAAAAAGCCTCTATTTAATTTTTCGTTATCATGTGGTGTAAATTTACCGTTAACAATCCCAATTGCTCTGTATTGCAATTGATTTGTTACTTGAGGGATAGGGTTTTTTAACATATTAAAATTTTAGAATGAAAATTTTTAGTATTAAATTTCTTGTTTTTCATCAAAACTATTAAATGACTTTAACGCATCATCAATAGCATCAGAAGGATTAGTTGCATCATTCATACTATTCTGTCTCCTGATCATTTCCACAATTTCAAATGGATTGGTTGGGATGTCTGAACTATTTTCATCTCTTTTAGTTGTTGTATCGATTTCTAATTCATCAAATAGATTTCCAGCATTTAAGAAATCACCTTTCAAGAAAAATAAAGGAATTAAAAAGAATAATAATGTAGTAAATTTTGGAAATATTTTGCAAAAATAAATTTTCATTTTATTTAATTTCAAAATTCTTTAATGCCAAAAATTTTTGCTAACTTAATTTTACATAATTTGGTAGAAATTTGTTAATAGCAACTTGGAATGTTAACTCTATAAGAACCAGACTTTCACAAATAATAGATTGGATGAATCAAGTCAATCCAGATATTCTATGTTTGCAGGAAACAAAAGTGATAGATGAATGTTTTCCAGTTGAACCTTTTGAAAAATTAGGATACTCAGTGGAGGTTTATGGACAAAAATCATACAATGGTGTTGCTATTATTTCTAAAATAAAAGCAAAAAATGTTAAAAAAGGATTCTACGGTTTTAACAACTCTAATCAAAATATCGAAATTTTCAAAGATCAAAAAAGATTAATTTCTGCTGAAATAAATGGTATCAAAATCATAAATGTTTATGTTCCAAACGGATCATCTCTGGAGTCTAATAAGTTTGGATACAAAATTGATTGGTTAAACTCTTTAGCTTCATTTTTAGATGAGCAAGAAAAAAATGGCGAAATAATTTGTCTTATGGGTGATTTTAATGTCGCCCCATCTAACTTAGATATTCATGATCCAAAGAAATATGAAGGAGGAATAATGGCATCTGAAATGGAGAGAAATGCACTAAATAATGTTCTGCAAAAAAGATTAATAGATGCTTTCAGGATTTTTGAAAAGAATACTGGTCATTGGAGTTGGTGGGATTACCGTAATAACGCATATGTATTAAACAAAGGTTGGAGAATAGACCATATCTACATAAGCAAAGAATTGTCATCAAAACTTAAAAGTTGTGTCATAGACAGCTCACCTAGAGGAAATTTACAACCAAGTGATCATGCCCCCGTAATGGTTGATCTTAACTTGAACGATATAAATGAAGATATTTTTGAGGATGAGGAAAATTTTTTCGATATATAAATAAAATAAATTAAAATCCTCTCAATACCTGAAAACGCTTATTAATAAAGACTTATCAAAGTTGACCATGATTTCTATCATGATTTCCTAAAAATTAACAATTTACAATCCAAACTATCGCAATAAAAATATCATAATGTAGAATTTCAATCTGATAGACAAAATTTTTACTTATTTCTAATTTAGAACATGACAAATTTTTATCAAAGCATTATTTAGTTAAATTGTGACTGACATATTAAATTGCACCAAATCAGAAGAAATTTTCTCTGCAGCTCAAGAATTAATGCCTGGGGGAGTAAGTTCTCCAGTAAGAGCTTTTAAGTCTGTCGGAGGGCAGCCAATTGTTTTCGATAGAGTTAAAGGCCCTTTTGCTTGGGATATTGATGGAAATAGATATATTGACTATATAGGAAGTTGGGGACCCGCAATATGTGGACATGCGCACCCCGAAGTTACAACTGCTTTACAGGAAGCGATTGAAAAAGGTACAAGTTTTGGAGCACCTTGCGTCTTAGAGAACAAACTTGCTGAGATGGTTATAAATGCTGTCCCCTCAGTAGAAATGGTTAGATTTGTTAATAGTGGTACTGAAGCCTGCATGGCTGTTTTGAGGCTTATGAGAGCATACACTGGAAGAGATAAAGTTATTAAATTTGACGGTTGCTATCACGGTCATGCAGATATGTTTTTGGTTAAAGCTGGATCAGGAGTAGCCACTTTAGGCTTACCAGATTCTCCAGGGGTTCCACGAACAACAACTGCTAACACACTTACTGCTCCCTATAATGATCTTGAAGCAGTGAAAAAATTATTTTCCGAAAATCCAGATGCCATTTCGGGAGTGATACTTGAGCCTATTGTTGGTAATGCTGGCTTTATTACTCCTGAGCCTGGATTCTTAGAAGGATTAAGGGAACTAACCACTGAGAATGGATCCTTATTAGTTTTTGATGAAGTCATGACTGGGTTCAGAATTAGCTATGGAGGCGCCCAAGAAAAATTTGGTGTTACTCCTGATCTAACTACACTTGGTAAAGTAATTGGAGGTGGCTTACCTGTTGGGGCCTATGGAGGCAAGAAAGAAATTATGGCAATGGTAGCTCCTTCAGGACCTGTTTATCAGGCAGGTACTTTAAGTGGAAACCCACTCGCAATGACTGCCGGTATAAAAACTCTTGAGCTTTTAAAACAAGAAGGTACCTACGAGAAACTAGATGCAATAACTTCAAGACTGATTGAAGGGATAATTCAGTCTGCAGATAACAATGGCATCCCTATTAACGGGGGGAGCGTAAGTGGGATGTTTGGATTTTTCTTATGTGATGGGCCAGTTAGGAACTTTGAAGAAGCAAAAACAAATGATGCTGTACTTTTTGGTAAGTTGCATACAGAGATGCTACAAAGAGGTATTTATCTTGCACCAAGTCCATTCGAGGCTGGCTTCACATCACTGGCCCATAGTGAAGAAGAAATTGATAAAACAATAGAGGCATTTGACCAATGCTTCAATGCCATAAAAAATTAAAAGCTAATTATTTTTGCATTTAAGAAAAAAAGCAAATACAAATTATAGGGAGTGGAGATGAAAATAATTTATCTTTTACCACCAACAATTACTGGTGGGCTACCTCCTTCTGATCCTGGTAATCCTGGAACAACTTGAGTACTACCATCCCATTTGTCTAGAAATAATTTGAAAAGAACTTGATCATCAAGACTTCTATTTAATGTTTCATATCTAAGAGCTTCTTGTTCCGCAATTTCTACTTCTGTCTTTGCTCTTAATAATTGTTGACCAGCTATTTGCTTTTGTTCAATAGCTGCTCTATATTCTTCGGCAATCTCTAATCCAGTCAAATCTAAACTTTTAACGTCTACGTAATCGAATGAATTTAGTTCTTTAGCGACGGTATCACCTACTTTTTCAGAAATAACTGCGAATTCTGTAGCTATAGTCTCTAACTCATATTGAGAAAAGACTGACTTGAGGGCTTTTAGTAAAGATGGCTGGACAATTTTTTGATAAACATCGCTATTCCTACTTGCAATTGTAGAGAAGATCCTTCCTGCTTCATTAGGCTTTACTGAATACTTGACAGTAGCTGTAGCTCTAATAACTTGAAGGTCCTTGGTTAAAGTTTCAAATTTTTCAGGTTGAACCTGAGTTTTTATATCAAATGGATATACAGACTGAATAAATGGTAGTTTAAAATTTAAACCAGCTCTCCTAGATGGACCACTTACTTTACCTAATGTTGTTACTACAGCTACCTGCCCAGAGGGAACTACAAAGAGTGACTGCGTTAGTAAAAGAAAGCCAGTGAAAGATAGTACGATCAATAATGTTGCGGTACCGCCAGGACCAGTTGGGGTGACATTTTTAAAAGATGTTGACATTAAAATTTCTCTTTATAAATAATCATATTTAATCAAATTAATTAGTGCATTAATAGGGCATTTAATTAAAATATTTTTTTAATAATTATAAACTAGATAAAAATATAAATTTTTTAATTTTTAGATTTAAATGCTTGCAAAAGTTCTAAATAAAGACTTTCATCAATTTCCCGTATATCATATTCTGAGGGCAAAACACCATGCTTATGCTCATGCACTGCCATCCAACAAAATTTTTCTATTTCTTCCTTTGAAAAGCGAGGATATTTTTTTACCTTTAGAAGCAATGACTCAATAAGAGATTCGGGATGATCTGCCATATCTTAAAGTATTAATATTCAAATTTTATCTAAAGTTATTAGCCTTCAGAGGAATATTCAAAGACTCTTCCAATTCACTTACGATCTTAATTGCTAATTGAAGATCATTTTTGCTCTTACTAGAGACTCTTAGTGTTTCTCCATTGATGCTGACACTAATTTTTTTTATTTGATCTCTAATATTTTTGCTGATTTTTTTTGCTATTTCTTGTTTAATGCCTTGTTTCAATAAAATTGTCTGTTTCACTTTATTGCCACTAACTATTTCAAGTTCACCATAGTCGAAAATTTTTAAAGATAAGTTTCTTTTTATTGCCTTTTGTCTAACTATGTCATTTACAGCATTTAGAGTTAATTCACTATTCGTAGTTATGAGAATATTTTCTTTATCTAAATCAACTACAGTATCGGTTCCTTTCAGATCGTAACGTTGAGTAATTTCTCTTTTTACTTGATCTAAAGCATTAACTAATTCCTGTCTATCAAAATCAGAAACTACATCAAATGAAAAACTTTCTGCCATACTAAATATTTAAGCGCAAGATCATTAATAGCATAAATTAGATTTTAAAAAGGATAAATAGATTTATTTAATCAAAAAATAACAAACTCACAACTTTCCCCATTTCTTCCGCGCATCTACAACTATTTAGTAAAGTTTCACTATCGTGAAAGGCAAAACAAATTAATTGATCACATCTCGTAATAATTTCTTGATTACAAAGGCTACTTGCTAGAGGCAAAGGTAATTCATCATTTTCACTTTTTTCAACTAAGTGCATAACCCTCTCAAGTTGGTCCTTAATTTCAGGGATTTGTCTATCAAGACTTTGTGGTAATAAAACAGTCAATAATGATGGGTTAATATCTAAAACAGCTCTAATAACCGCAGCATTTACACCTTGAGATCCAGATGTAAGAATATTATGTCCCTCTTCTGCTAAAGACCTCGCTATCAGCTCAATCAAATGAATATCAACGACTGGAACATGCCTACTTCCTAGAAAAGCAATCCTCCTTTTGCCGTTATCTTGAAGTTTTGCAAGTTCTTGCGCTAAAGCATCAACGCCTTGTGTTGCAGGTAGATCTAAAGAGCGACTCAAAATAAAATAGTTCCTATATTTGAAATTAGCATTTATCTGAGAAATTGCAGGGAAAATCTATTTTTTCGAGAATTCTTTTTAGATCTACATGCTCATGAACTAATTGAAATGCATAAGAAGCTTTAATTGACTCATGTATTCTGACATGACCAAAAGCATGTTCAATAATTTCTACCGAGGCAAGAGTATCTAATTCCACTTTTAAAATTGGCACCTCCAATTCCTCTGCTCTATGAATCAATTGTGATAAGGGTTCTCCCAAACCAGTTAAGATAAGGCATTGAGTTGAAGCTTCTAAAGCCGCAAGTTGGATATCAGTTCTATCGGCTCCAGTCACGACTGCCATATTTCGTCTTCTCCTGAAAAATTCCATTGCAGAATTTACACCCATTGCACCAATACTTAAAGTCTCAACAAGTAATTGGTCTTTTTCGGGGCAACAAATTACTTTGGCATCTAATCTTCTTACAAGCTCTCCTACAGTAACGCTTCTAAGCAGTGGTGATTTAGGCAACACCCCAAACACTTCAATACCCATATCTTCAAGAGAAGGTATTATTTCACTTTTAACTTTTTCGACTTCTTGAGGTAAAACTGCATTTAAAACAACTCCAGCTAAATGCTCTCCTAACTGTTTTTTTGCATCAAGTAAGGCATCTACGCTTTTACAATCTTCCCATAAATTCACAATTAAGACTTTTGCACCTAAGCTCTCTGCTAGTTGTGGGAGACTTAAACCATAAATCATACCTTCATGAAGACTCCCAGCCGCTTCAAGAATATTCAATCCTTCAAAATCATCATTAACCAATCCTTCAATTTGATCAAAACCTTTACCAGGGAGTAAGTCTTTATTAGAGATTCTTTTTTCAGCTGATATATTATCCAATAATCCTACTGAAGAAATCAAATTCTCCTCTTCGATATTTAATGTTGAACCAATAAACTTAACATCATCATCTATTAAACCCTCATAGGATATTGAAGGTAGATTAGTAAGTTCGATACATGTGGCTAGTGGTTTACCGATACGTACTTTTTTTTTCTCATGCAAAAGTCTTTTTGCTATTCCAAGAACTAATGCAGACTTACCACTAAATGGCTCACATGAACCAATCAATAATATATCACTCATAATTAATAAAATTATTTATCAATAGGTTAAAGATAATATTTTTTCAATAACTAAACAAATATTTATTTATGAGTTTTAATCAAATAAATGAATAATTATTTTTTTTAGGTAAATTTATTTTAATTCTTTGGTATTTCATCAAATCCAAACAAAATGACAAATTCAATGAAAAAAGAAAAGACTGTTGGCATTACTGGAGCTTCGGGGTCTCTAGGAAAAGAACTAACAAAGTTGTTTCGTCAGAAAGGCTATAAAGTAATTGGATTTACTCATAGTAAAAAAGATTCTGAAATAAATCTTGAATCTCCTAATGAATGGGTTAATTGGGAATGTGGGAAAGAATCGACATTAAAAAAGCATCTTAAAAAGATAGATATTTTAATTTTAAACCACGGTATTTATAATTTAAGTAGAAAAAGTTCCAATTATGAGAACTCAATAGAAGTAAATGCATTAAGCAAATTCAAATTTTTAAATTTGTTTGAAGATATTGCTTTAACAAATGACTCACTAATAAAAAAAGAGATTTGGATTAATACATCTGAAGCAGAAATATTACCAGCTTTAAATCCATCATATGAGATAAGTAAATCCCTTATTGGTCAATTGGTTTCTTTCAAAAAAAATCTTCTCGACAAAAATACTAAAGAAAAATTAATTATTAAGAAAATCATATTAGGGCCTTTTAAATCAGAACTTAATCCTATTGGAATTATGAATCCCAAATTTGTTTCTAAGAAGATTTATGATTTGGCTTATTCAAAAAATTATTTAATAATAATAAGTCCTAATCCCTTAACTTATCTACTTTTCCCATTGAAAGAATTTTTTAATTTTTTGTATTGCCAAATTATTTACAAATACAAATCTTAGAACCTAGAAATCTCTATCTGTCAATATCTCAATACCATCTTTCAAGACAACTATTGTATGCTCCCATTGCGCCGATAATTTTCCATCCTTTGTTATGACTGTCCATCTATCATTTAACGTCTTACAAAATTTAGTTCCTTCGTTAACAATTGGTTCCACAGCTAAAGTCATTCCTTCACGTAGGGTTACATTGGGTAATTCTTTTGTTCGAAAATTAAATACAGAGGGTTCTTCATGGAGATTTCTTCCAACACCATGGCCCGTGTAATCTTCAACAACACTAAACCCATTTTTTTTGACAATATCTTCAATTTCCCCAGCCACATCGAGAAGCGTGTTTCCTGCCTTGATTTTCGAGAGCCCAGCATACAAAGCTTTAGATGCGATTTCACTAAGCTTTTGGGCCTTTGTAGTTACTTCTCCTACACAAATCGATATACAACTATCACCATGAAATCCATCTAAAAATGCACCTGTATCAATTTTAACTAAGTCGCCATTTTTAATTATTTTATTTTTATTTGGTATTCCATGGACAACCTCATTATTAATACTTGAACAAATACTAGAAGGGAAACCATGATATCCCTTAAAACTTGGTACAGCTCCAAAACTTCTTATCCTCTTTTCTGCATAATCATCTAAATCTTTTGTACTCATTCCAGGTTTAATTAAGTCATTAATTTCCTTCAAAACTGTTGCGACTATCCTGCTAGATTTTTTCATCAAATTTATTTCACGTGCAGACTTTATTTCAATTCCTCTTCTCCTCTGAATAAAAGGTACTTGATCATAAGTTTTGGAATTATTTTTATTTAATAAAAGATCTGCAAAATGTTTCATTGGAATAAATAATAGGAGTAGATAAATATCATCAAAATAGCCATTATGGATTTGGCTATCTTTAATCTATCAATAACTATGGGAAACAGGAATGAAATTATTATCTAATTCTAGGCAATTTCATAAGGCATTGGCGCCATGGGTTTTTCTTCCATTATTTATATCTTCAATAACCGGACTCCTATATAGGGTTTCAAAAGATTTATTAGGTTACTCTAGAGACCAAGTTCATTGGTTAATGTCGCTCCATGAGGGCGAATGGCTCGGAGATAATGGAGAATTAATATACGTTTTATTGAATTCCCTTGGGGTTTTATGGATGCTCATTACAGGCTTTCAAATGTTTTCAAAAACAATTTCATTTACCAAAAAGGTTACTAAAGGCGAGTCAAAAGGTTAAGATATAACACTTGTAGGATAAAAAGAACAAAATGGCCAAAGAGAAACAAGAAAATGAACCAATGTTGGGTAAAGGTTTTGTTCAAACTGAGCATGGAAAATTATCTGTACCATCACCTGCTGTAATAGAGCTAATAAGAAAAAAAAATATTAAGGTTTTATCAAGTTTTGATTCAATAGAGGGCGAACTATCTACACCAACTGGCATTGCTTTACTTTCTAATTTAGTCGACTATATGCAACCTCCTTTAAAATATTCGATTAATTCTTATGGAGTAGGAATTGGTAATCTAAAATTTTCATTTCCTAATTTGGTTAGAGTTTATAAAATTTCTTCATTCAAGGATTCTTCTTTTAATAAACGAATTAATCCAAATTGCGAAGAGATTTCTGTTCAAGAAGCATGGATTGATGACCAAACACCTGAAGATATATCCAATTTTGTAGAGAAACTTAGATTTGAGGGAGCTTATGACGTTTCTTATCATGCTATCTATATGAAAAAAAATAGGATTGGATTTTCTATTCAAGCAATCTTACCAATAGAGAAGAAAGAATATTTTAGGGGCTTATGGTTTAATTATTCCAATACTATTGGAGTTCGTGAGAGAACCCAATCAAGGTGGAAATTACTTAGAAGGAGTGGAGAATGTGCAACTATTTTAGGAAATATAAAAGCTAAACAGACTTTGAAACTAGATGGATCAGTAACTATGAAACCAGAAAATGACGAAGTTTTGAGATTAAAACTTGAGCATAATATATCTACTGACGAAATAAGAAAAATAATAAAAGAATCAAGTAAAAACTTTGTAGCATTTGAAAACTGGAAATGAGATTCAATATAAGTTATCTATCAAATCTGAAATTTATTAAAAATATTAATTTCGGTAGTTTAAAGAGTATTTTCTTTCTCTTTAGCTTATTATATTTTTGCATCTATTTTTTTTATAATTTTGATCAAATTTCTTTTGATATAAATTTAGAAAAAAATGGAATTAATCTATCTTTATCATTTTTATTTTGTGTTTTAAGTATTTACCTTAACGCTTATGCATGGAAATATATAGTTAAGTGGTTCGGGGAAGAATTAAACAATAATAATCCAGTTCCTTTTTATGTTTTAACAAATGTTCTTAAATATGTTCCAGGAGGTATTTGGCATTTTGTTGAAAGATTTAATTTTGTAAATAAAATAAGTAATCGTCAGATTGCTCTATATTCGACACTCATAGAACCTTATTTTATGTTGAGTGGATCTTTTCTTTTGGCATCATTAGGAGTACTTTTTTCACCACTTTACTTTTTTTTAATTTTGCCTTTAGTATTTTTAAATAGGAAATTAATTTATCTTGTTTTAAAAAGAATAGGGTCTCTTAAAGGAAAAGTATTTGAGGTTTTGAGACTTGCAAATTCAAAAGACCAATTTGAAGAGAGAATAAATATAATTTCTTTTTTCCCTACTAGAGCTTTAATACTTGAAATTGGGTTTGTTTTATCTAAATTTATTGGTTTTTATATTTGCTTAAATACTTTTTATATAACTAATACTCTTAATAGCATATTTTTATTAGTAATCTTTTCGTTGTCATGGTCTTTAGGATTGGTCGTCCCAACAGCTCCTGGAGGAGTAGGTGTTTTTGAAGCCTGCTTCCTTTTTTTTGTTGGCAAAAGTATCCCACAAAATATAATTCTCATTTGCTTAATTTATTTTAGGGTTATATCAACCTCGGCAGATTTGTTTTTAAGTTTACCTTTTTTAATAAGAAAACTTTCTAAAAGAATTTAGTTTTTTTTCTCTAAACTTGGGATCAATGTCATTGATGCGATAAAGCCTAAAGTCATTATAAGTATGGCTGGTAATATTGCTTCTACCATTCTTTCATCTCCAGCATATTGATATATTCTCACAGATAATGTATCAAAATCGAATGGTCTTAAAATAAAGGTTATGGGTAATTCTTTTATCGTGTCCACAAAAACTAAAAGTGAGCCTACGAATATTGGTCCCTGGAGAAGAGGTAGATGAATTCTTTTGATGATACCCAGCCAATCCTCTCCTAGTCCAAGTGCTGCTTCATCAAGACTAGGAGAGATTCTCTCAAGACTTGAATCAATAGAACCCTTTGAAATAGTTAGAAATCTGACAAGATAACCCCAAATAAGTAAGCAAATAGCAATAAAATTAAATCTCGAAGAAGAAATGCTTATTAAAGATAAAGCTAATACAGTTCCTGGAATAGCGTAACCTATTCCCGCAAGGTTTGTTATTATTTCTATTAATAAGCTTTTATTTGGGCGTCTGGCTAAGGAAATTATTAAAGAGAATAGCATCGTTATTAATGCAGTAAAAAATCCTAGACTTATGGTTCTAAATGATAGGGTAAGTAATTCTATAGATAATCCTTTTTGAATTTGATCGATATTGAGCAGAACCCAAAAACATGGAATTCCAAAAGAGAAAATTGGAGGAAATAAAGATACGGTTATAGCTAAAAGAGCTCTAGTTTTTTTTAATTCCCAACCTTGAGAATCTTTTGATGCAGGATTTTCACTCCACCTCTTTGATTTTCTTCTCGAGAATTTTTCAAAAATAATTAAAGTGAAAATTATTAGCAAGGCTACTAAAGATAATCCAATAGCACTTTTTGGATTACCCTCAATTATCCAATTTTCTGATATTCCTGTAGAAATACTTGGAATATTTAATAATGCAAATGTACCTAATTCATTCATTACTTCCATACACATTAAACTTATCCCTGTAATTAGTGCTGGTAACGCCATTGGAAAAGCGATTTTAAAGAAGCTCCTCCATGGCCCAACTCCTAATCCTCTACTAGCATTGATTTGATTGACTCCAAATTTATTAAAACTTTCGTTAGCAAGAATGAATACATATGGATAAGTAGAAATTGAAAGTATTAATACCCCCCACCATAAACCTGTTACTTGATACCCAAAAATACTTCCCAAATCCTGCAAAACAGCTGTCATAAGATATGCTGGGGCAGCTAGTGGAACTAGCTGACAAATTCGAAGAACTCTTCTGAACTTAAAATCACAATTTGAAAGTAACCATCCATTCAAAGTGCCTAATCCTCCTCCAAAAAAACTTGTCAGCACTAAAACTTTTAAAGTCTCTAGAACCTCTTCTCCTCCAGCAATACCTAATGAAAAATTCCCACTTACAACATATTGACCTCCTTCAATAAGAAAATTGGAAATTGGAATGATAACTAGGAGTGCAACAATAAACGAAGTAAAATATAAAAGTTTTAATTCGGTTAATGCTTTTTTAAATCTTTTAATAAGTATTTTCAAAAATTAATTAAACCCTAATATGAGTAATCTAATCTGTATTAAATCTACATGATGAAAGTTGATTTTTAATAGTTTGATGATCTAAATTTTTCCCAATTAATACTATCTTATTAGATTTTTCTTTTGTCCATTCTTCATCATCTAGAGAAAATCGTTTTCCAGATAGGTGAAAAATGTGTTTCCTTTCACTTTCCATAAACCATAATATTCCTTTTGCCCTAAATACATTTTGTGAGATTTGATTATCTAAGAAATATTGAAACTTTCTTAAAGAAAATGGTTCAAATGTCTCATATGAAACTGATGT
>QCEN01000018.1 GCA_003280575.1 Prochlorococcus sp. AG-355-P07
AATTATCCGCATAAATTTCATGCAAATTTTCTATGGTTCGATCAATTAAAAATTTATTTTTAGGATTTATTTTATTTATATTAAATTCTAAATTAATGTTGGTTAGTTTCTGAGGAAAAGGCTTGAAACTACTTTTAAGCCAATCATTTAAAGTGATATTTTTCTTTTTACAATACTTAGAAATTTGAAGTGCAGTCAATATCCCATCTCCAGAGAAGTTATTAATTTTTGAAAGAATATGACCAGACTGCTCTCCTCCTAAATCTGCTCTTTTTTCCTTTATTGCGTCATGAACGTACTTATCTCCTACATTAGTTCTATATAAAATTCCGCCAATTTTATTCCAAGCCTTTTCAAAACCTAAATTTGCCATTTGAGTTGATATGAGTAAATTATTTGTGAGAATCTTTTGTTCCATAAGTTCTCTACCCCAAAGAAAAAGAATATGATCTCCATCCAATACATTGCCTTTTGAATCCAATCCAATTACTCTATCGGCATCTCCATCGAAGCTAAATCCCATATCTGCAGTACTTTCTCTTAATGCTTTTTTTAACGGTTCGAGGTTAGTAGAACCACAATTCATATTAATTTTTAATCCATTCTTAGAGTTATTTATTACTCTGACGTCAGCTCCAAGATCCTGAAAAATTTTTTTGGCACAGGTTGTCGCTGATCCATAACATGTGTCTAATATTATTTTCATACCGCTTAAGTTTTCTCCGCCCATTGTTTCCATAAGACTATTGATATAAATATCCATTAGGTTTTCATTAGTTTTTAAAGAGATAATTTTTGTGGGAATTCTTATGATTTGATCTGAAGTTTCAATAAATCTTTGAATTTTATTTTCAAAATTTTTGGTAATTTTTTGACCATTATGATCAAAAATTTTTATTCCATTATATTCTGGTGGATTATGGCTTGCAGATATCATTATCCCACTACTGAGTTTCTCTTGTTTGATTAGTAATGGGATAGCTGGGGTGGGGCAAATCCCAAGATTTATAAATTTTTTTCCACTTGCATTTATACCTTTTGTTATCGCTTGAAGAAGAATATCTCCACTAATCCTTGTATCTCTTCCAATTAATATTGGATTACTATCATTATTTTTTAAATTAGAACCCAAAGCATATCCAACTTTATAAGCCAAAGAATATGTAATGTCTTCATTAAATCTTCCTCTTATTCCATCAGTTCCAAAGATTGATTGCATAATTAGATTTCAGAAATCAAGAATATTTTGAACATTTTTCTATTCTTATTTTATCAGTTGATTAAAAAGTAAAGCATTTAAATTCTCTTTATTGGTTTAAATTATTTAAGATATTCCTAGTTAGTAAGTTTTATAATGCAATCCAAGGGAGGTGAAAATCTTTTAAATGCAAATCTTAAAGCAATAATTGTTTTGTTAATTACTGTTGTCGTTATTTCTTTGGTTTTATTTAGCAATCTCTTTTTTCAATCAACTTATCTGCTTAAGAGTTTTGGAGAATCATCCATTGATCCTGAAATAGCTTTTAAAAACAATAAGCCTACTTTTCTCGAATTTTATGCTGAGTGGTGTGAGGTTTGCAAAGAAATGGCTCCAAAAATATCTGCTCTTAAAGAGGAATATGAAAGAGATATTAATTTTGTTTTTTTAAATGTTGATAATCAAAAATGGGATAATTACATCCGAAAATTGGAAGTTAATGGTATTCCTCAAGTTAATCTTTTTGATAAAAAGGGAAAATTAATATCTACTTTTATTGGTAAACAAGAAGAAATAAAAATAAGAAATTCTATTGACCAATTAGATAGAGAAGCCGAATCTCAAGAAAGATTTCTTAATGCTGAATTTTCAGTAATCAAAGAAAATGAAAATAATAAGGTTAATCCTCGGGCTCATGGATGATTATTACCAATCTAGAGATTTTGATACTATAGGAAAACTTTGCTTAAAAATAGATTTGCAATTTTGGGCAATAGATTTGTGTTCCTCTTGAGTACCATGAGCCGATCTTAAATGAATATAATGTATCCATGATCTACATGATCCAGACATGTAAATTCTCGTTGGAGTTGCTAATGGTAAAACAAATCTCGCACATTCTTTAGCTATCCCTTCAGCAAGTAAATCTTCATATAATTTTGACGCAGCCTTAAAGTGTAATGAAATTTCTGTATTAAATCTTTTTTTTAACTCGTCAGGGAGGTCAGGTATAGAATTTTGTCTATTTTTAAAATCTTGTCTTCTCAACTCTGGCACAGGTATATTCCCCAATTGAGAACTATCTGCATATCTCTGTGAAAACTCCTGGAAAGTAAATGATCTATGTCTTAAAATTTGAGCAGCAATTCCTCTGTTAGTCTCTATTTGTAGGGTCATAAATGACTGTTCAAATACACTCCAATGTTCATTTTTGATGCAATAACTTAATAATTTTGAATAGTCTTCATTTGTCTGATTTTTTGGATTACTAACTCTTGCAATGTAAGCCATTGTTTTTTCCGCATCAGGGGTTAGCGATATTAGTTTAACTTTACTCATTTTAGATCTTTGCTAAAGTTACCCTCTCTGGTTGATTTTGATATTTACCTTTTCTATCTTCATATGTTGTAGAACAAGGGTCACCCTCAAAAAAGAGTAGCTGACAAATACCTTCGTTAGCATAAATTCTGCAATCTGCGCCTGAACTATTACTAAACTCTAATGTTAGATGGCCTTCCCATCCTGCTTCTGCAGGCGTAGTATTAACTATAATCCCTAATCTTGCGTAAGTACTTTTGCCTATACATATTACAGTGATATTTTCGGGAACTTTCATCTTTTCAAAGGCCACTCCTAAACCATATGAGTGGGCGGGAAGGATAAAAAAGTCTCCATCATCATCATGATGAAGAACAGTATTTTCTAAATTTTTAGAATTAAACTTTTTAGGGTTCATAACAGTACCTGGAATATGTCTAAAAATTAGAAATTCTTTTGATGAGAGTCTTAAATCATAGCCATAAGAAGAACATCCATAACTCAAAACCGGCCTTCGTTTATTATCAGGCTCAAGATGCCGCACCAAATTTGATTGGAATGGATTTATCATCCCTTCAGATGCTTTTTGATTTATCCAGAGATCATTTTTTAGCATTGTTTTATGAGCGAAGTTCAGTAATTTGATTGGCCATTAATAATAGATCTTTTGGAATACATGTACCAGTAAGGATTACATCTCCCGATATAAATCGGTTTTCAAGTGTTGAAATCAAATCATCCTTATCGATAATTTGCATCTCAATAGCAAGAAAAATTTCATCAAGTATGATTTGATCATTCTCACTTGAGAGTAATTCTTTTTTACAAAAATTCCATAATTCATTAGTGGATTCAAAAATAGATTGCTTTAAATTTTCATTATTTTCAATTTCTTCAGAATTATATTGATCAAGGGAATTTGATGATCTTACCCAAGTTAAATTGCCACAAAGATTTACTGCATTAGCAACCCCTTGGTTAACTCCTCCTTTCATAAATTGTACTAAAAGTACTTTTTTACCAAGCGCAGCATTTCTTAGACAATCTCTGATAATAGAGGAATAACTTCCTCTATAAGGAGATTGATAAATTTGAATTTGCCCGTTTTGTGTAAATTTCTTTAAATTAAATTTATTAGAAGCATTTATATTTACAACATCAAGTTCACCTTTGGAATAACTACTAGTTGAACTGTTTACCATTATTTTTAGATATCTTTTCTATATCCAGTATAAGTTGAATTAATTTACACTGCATATAGTGTAATTTTACTTAAAAAAGCTTTGGTAAATTTGAAACTTACCTAGAGAAGTTGATAGAAAAACGAAAAAAGAATTTAAAATTGTTACTGTTGATACAAGATATTTCGAGGTGTCTCCTTAAATTTTTTAATAGTCAAATAATTTATGATACCCGCTTCTAGAGGATTCAGCCGCTTTAATTCGCAACAGTCCGGACAAAGAAAAATTAACTCTGTTGGAGAACGTTTTCCAATTAATAGAACTTTAATGGAAGTAATTAAAGGTTTAGAGGGTGCAAGCACAGAAATGGTTGAAAGATCTAAAACAATATTTTTCCCTGGTGATCCTGCAGAGAGGGTTTATTTGATAAGAAGAGGAGCAGTAAGGCTCTCACGGGTTTATGAGTCAGGTGAAGAGATAACTGTCGCTCTTTTAAGAGAGAATAGTCTTTTTGGTGTTTTATCTCTCCTAACAGGTCATAGATCTGATCGTTTTTATCATGCGATAGCATTTACAAGAGTTGAAATGATAACAGCTCCTGCGAATTCTGTTTTAAGAGCAATTGAGGAAGATGCATCAGTAGGACTGCTTTTGTTGCAGGGGCTTTCAAGTAGAATCCTACAAACGGAAACAATGATAGAAACTCTTACTCATAGAGATATGTCTTCTCGTTTAGTAAGTTTTTTAATGGTTCTTTGTAGAGACTTTGGTGTTGCTAGTGAAAAAGGTATTACAATAGATTTAAGACTCTCACATCAAGCTATTGCTGAAGCTATTGGCTCAACAAGAGTAACCATTACCCGATTATTGGGGGATTTAAAGGACTCAGGACTCCTTATTATTGAAAGAAAAAAGATCACAGTATTTGATCCAATAGCTCTTGCAAAAAGATTTAATTGATACATTATTAACTATGATGTGTCGAGTAAGCGAAATACTGTGGCTTGGATTTTAATTGTTTTTCTAATATTACTAGGAGGACTAATAGCACCGTTTGGGGACCTTCTTGGTACAAAAATCGGTAAATCAAGATTTAGTATCTTAAAATTAAGACCAAAGAAAACAGCGACCATAATAACTGTTATAACTGGTGGCTTTATTAGTTCGATATCAATAGGGTTGTTGATTTTGTTTAGTGAAGAATTTAGACAACGACTTTTTGTTGATATTCCCTTTTTGCAAAGAACTTTAGATGAAAGTAAAAAAGCTCTTGTACCTTTGCAAGAAGAAAGAAAGAAACTTGAAAGGAAAATTTTTCAAAAAGAAAATGAATTAAATCAATTAAAAAATAATATTAATGATTTTAGGAGAGGGAATATTGTTATTAAAAGAGGGCAAACTTTATTTATTGCGGAGATAAAACCTAGTTCAAATATAAAATTAGACTTAGCAAAAATATTTAATAAAGCCGATAAATTTGTTCAGAAAATTGTTATCCCAAGTAATGAAGAATCAAAAAACATTCTTTTGTGGAAACCTAGTGATATTTCAAAAATTGAAAGTGTAGCAACTGAAGGCGGCAATTGGATTTTATTAATTAAATCAGCAACAAATGTTTTAAAAGGGGATAATTATGTTTTTGTATCACCTGATTTAATAGTTAATAAATTTATAGTAAGAAAAGGTGATGTTATTACAAGCTCTATTTTTGGAGAAAATGATTTGAATCTTAAATCTATTAATTTTAAAATTCAATCACTACTTAGAAAAACAAGAGATGAAATCAAATTAAGAGGATCACAAGCTAATGAAATTAATACTAATGGAAATTTTGTTAAAAAAATTAGAGACTTTCTCAAAGATAATCGAAATATAAAATTTAAGTTAGAAGTAGTATCTTTAAGAGATAGTAAAACTGCAGAACCTATAGTTGTTGAAATTAATATTTTAAAGATAGATTCTTAAATGGCCAAAATAATAAGTATTGATCCTGGAAAAAGTAAATGTGGATTAGTTTTGGCTGATGTAAGTGAAAAAAAAGTTTATGAGGCCATCATTCTTAAAAGTGAATTAATTGAGGGTTTCGTGAGAAATTTAAATACTGTTAAAAATTTATCAAAAATCATAATTGGCAATGGAACAACCAGTAATGAGATCGCTAAAAAAATGGATTTCTTCAAAAAAGAAATAATAATTTTTGAAGAAAAAAATACTACTTTTAGAGCTAAATCAAGATATTTCGAACTTTTTCCGATTAGCGGTTTGAAGTCTTTAATACCTAGGGAGATTTTTATTCTTAATAAAAATCTTGATGCTATATCAGCATTGATAATCTTAGAGGATTATTGCAAAATAAAATTTTCGTTAAATCAAAATATAGATTTTAAAACTTGGCTGAAATAGTGAAACTATATTCATTGCCTGCCTCTAGTTCATAATCTTTTTTCAATAAAAATCTTAATAATGCATCCTCAATTAATGCTCTTCCCAAAGGTGGTTTTATAAATAATAACCCTTTATTAAAAGCCCAAGTGAAAGTCCATTTAAACTGACTAGCTTCCACAACTCCCTTAATTTGCTTTTTTGAAAAGCAATATTCTTTAACACTTAAATGGGCTATTGTTTCAGGTTTTGATCGCATTTTTTAAATTCGATCTTTATCAAAAGAATTTAATTCATTCATTATGTGTTCTTCTTTTTTAATACTTATTTGCTCAAGTGACTCTATTACCTGCTTGTATACTTTATCCAAAATTGATTTTTCTTCTAAAGAAATATTTCCTAAAACATGAGAAATAGTATTGAAATTCTTTATTTCTTTATTTGATTGAGGTAAGCCAATACCAATTCTTATTCTATTAAACTCTTGAGTTTGCAATTTTTCGATGATACTTTTAAGCCCATTGTGTCCACCTGAGCTTCCTTTTTTTCTGAATCTTATTTTTCCAAGGGGAAGATCTTTATCATCAACAATTATAAAAATTTGGTCTAAATTAATTTTGTACCAATCAACTATTGCTCTAACAGCATCACCACTATTATTCATAAAGGTATTAGGTAAAAATAATCTGTAAGTAAAATTATTGATCTTAAATTCTGAGCAAGAACTTTTGAGTTTATCTTTTAGTAAAAAATTTGAATTATATTTTCTTGAGAGATTTTCAAGTATTAAAAATCCTATATTATGTCTAGTTTTTGAGTATTTTTTTCCAGGATTTCCCAATCCAATTAAATATATTTCATTCATAATTTATTTCTAAATCTCTTTTCATAGAGAATTATAAATATACAAATTAAATATAACTATGTAAACAAGACAAAATCATAGATATATTTTAAAGTTTTCTGAAGAAAAAAATAATTGCTTGAGAGAGTTTAATAAAGTTAATTTCCGTTCCAATCTACTGAGAAACCCTGTAATAGTAGGGATTGGTTATAGATTTGTAGAAGAATAACTAAAAAAACAAGAAGTAGAAGTCCTATGACTGTCATAACAGGAACTGCTCCCCAACCAGGTACAACTTTTCCTTGACCTGAATTGCCAATTGCTTTTAAAAGACTTCCTAAGGCTGTTTTTTGACCCATGTTAATTCACAAAATCGAATATTATTTCGTTATTGTATAAGAAGTAATACATAAATTGTTTACAAACTTAGCAAAATTGATGCAAACTTTATCATCCGCTCCTGATCCTGCAGTTTCCGTAGCAGTATCAATTCTAGCAGTACTTCTAGCTTTAACTGGTTTTGGTCTATGGACTGCTTTTGGTCCTAAAGCTGCAAAGCTTACTGATCCTTGGGATGATCATGATGATTAGCCTAAAGTATTTCAAAATTTTCCAAAAATACAAAAAGTAAACCTTTTACCATAATTTAAATATAAATTTAATAAGATATAAATCTGTTAGCAATTGTAATTCCATGCTTGCCCTAAAAATTTCTGTATACACAATCGTTTTTTTCTTTGTAGGAATCTTTCTTTTCGGATTTTTAGCGAGTGATCCAACTAGGACACCTAATAGAAAGGATTTAGAAAGCCCACAAGATTAGTTTTGAATTATAATTCCCAAATTTTATTAAGCCATAAAATCTTGAAATTTATATCTTCTTAAGTCTTAAGCTTTCCCTATAACACTGTTTATATATTTCCAAATTTTGTGTAGGGTAGCTCTTTAAATTTCTTTTCTACTAAGCTTGCGTTTTCAAGTAATGTAGCTGTAGCATCCCATTCTCCTGATAAAAACATTTTTCTTGAACTCTCTTTTATCTCAAGAATAAAATTCAAATCTTTTGATTTAGCTAATGAATTTTTTAGATCGATTTCTAAAAATAAACTTTCATTATCAATATATTTTTGAATATCCTCTATTGATTTTTTAGGAAGAGTAAAGCATGGAATTCCAATGGCAATACAATTGCTATAAAAAATTTCAGCAAAACTTTCACCTATTATTGCTTTGATACCCCATCTCATAAGTGCCTGAGGTGCATGTTCTCTACTGGAGCCACATCCAAAATTGCTATTTACAATAAGTATTGAGGCATTTTTGTTTTCCTCTAGATCTAAAGGATGCCTACCCTTTAAAGTTTTTCGATCGTCTTCAAAAACAGATTTGCCCAAGGAATCAAAATTGACGCACTTTAAGAAACGCGCAGGAATTATTCGATCAGTATCAATGTCGTTACCAATCAATGAGATGCATTTCCCACTTATTTGTAAAATTTTTCCACTTGGGGGATTAAATTCTGTTTTCATTTGTTTATAAATTCTCTAACGTCACTTACTTTGCCGTTAATTGCAGCTGCAGCAACCATTGCTGGACTCATTAGAAGAGTTCTTCCCGTTGGCGAACCTTGCCTACCCTTGAAATTTCTATTACTAGAACTAGCACTTACTTGATTACCTATCAACTTATCTGAATTCATTGCTAAACACATCGAGCAGCCTGGCTCTCTCCATTGAAATCCAGATTCCATAAAGATTTTATCAAGACCTTCTTGTTTTGCTTCAGCGGCTACTTTTTCTGAACCGGGTACGACAAATGCCTTTATATTCTTAGATACTTTTTTGTCTTTTAACACTTTAGCAGCAACTCTTAAGTCACTAATTCTCCCATTTGTACAACTGCCTATGAAACAAACATCTACCGGAGTATCTTTTATTGTTTGTCCTGGCCTAAAACCCATATATTCATAGGCTTCTTCTGCAACTGATTGGTCATTGGAAGACAAGTCATTTAAAGAAGGGATTTGTTGATTAATACTTATACTTTGACCTGGAGTTATTCCCCAAGTTACTGTTGGTTCTACTTTAGAGGCATCAAGTTTAACTACATCATCATAAATACAATTATCATCGCTTTTTAATGATTTCCACCATAAAAGAGCTTTATCCCAATTTTCATTTTTTGGGGCACATAATTTGTTTTTAATATAATTAAAGGTCTTTTCATCAGGATTTATGTAACCGCATCTCGCTCCTCCTTCAATCGACATATTGCATATAGTCATTCTCTCTTCCATTGATAATGCCTCGATCGCAGGCCCTGCAAACTCATATGCAAAACCTACTCCGCCCTTGACACCAAGTTCATTAATAATATGGAGCACTAAATCCTTAGCATAAACACCATTAGATAATTGATTATCACACCAAATCTGCCTTACTTTTAATTTGTTCATGGCGATAGTTTGAGTTGCAAGAACATCTCTTACTTGGCTTGTACCTATCCCAAAAGCAATTGACCCAAATGCTCCATGAGTTGAAGTATGTGAATCTCCGCAAGCTATTGTCAATCCTGGCTGAGTTAGGCCTAATTCCGGTGCTACTACATGAACTATTCCTTGATTACCACTACCAATATTAAAAAATCTTATTTTATGTTCTAAGCAATTCTTCTCTAGTGTTTCAATCATTTGCTCTGCAAGGTTATCTTTGAAAGGCCTGCTCTGATTGTCTGTTGGCACAATATGATCCACGGTAGCAACAGTTCTATCAGGGAATTTTACTTTTAAATTTTTATCTTTTAAAGCACCAAATGCTTGAGGACTTGTAACTTCATGTATAAGATGAAGACCAATAAATATTTGATCAGATCCACCTGGAAGTCTTGAAACTTTGTGTAAATCCCAAACTTTATCAAATAAGGTATCTTGACTCAATTTGTAGAAATAGTTACTTACTATTCGATAATAGGATTAATCTGAGGCTGTTCAAACATACATTTACACTTAGTGTTTGAATTTCTATTCTATTTCGGGTTGAGTTAAATATTTTTTTTATATTAGTAATATGATTATTCGGTCCAGAAATTGATATATAGACAAGTCCAACCGGTTTATCTTGACTGCCTCCGTTAGGACCAGCTATTCCACTAATTGCTATTGCCCAATCTGCTCCAAGTTTCTCTTTGACATTAACTGCCATAGTCTCACAAACTTCTTCAGAAACAGCTCCATATTTTGTAAGCCTCTCTTCAGAAATATTTAATAATGAATTTTTAAGCTCATTACTATAGGAAACAATACTGCCCTGAAAAACTTTAGAGGAGCCTGATATTGATGTAAGTGTTGAAGATAGTAGACCTCCTGTACAGGATTCAGCAAAAACAAGGGTTTCATTTCTCTTGGTTAATTCTTTTATTAAAACGCTAGGAAGCGTATCATTATCCTCTCCAAAAATAAATTTCGAAAAATCTTTTTTTAATTTTTCTTTTACAGGTTTAATTATATTTTTTGCTTCTAGATGATTCTTTGCTCGTGCTGTGATTCTTAGTTTAACCTCTCCTAAGTTTGCATATGGAGCGACCGTTGGGTTTTTAAGATTTAATAGATCATTAATTTTTTCTGCAACGCTAGATTCTCCAATTCCTGCAAATTTAAGAGTATTTGAAAAAAAAGAATAACTATTTGAGAATTTGGTTTTAATGAAATCGTACGCAGTTTCTTCCCACATAGTTCTCATTTCACTAGGTACTCCGGGGAAAGTAAGAATAGTAAATCCTTTTATTGGTTCCCATATCATTCCTGGGGCAGTGCCCCTAGGGTTATGAATTATTTGAGCATTTTTTGGGAAGAAACATTGTTTCCTTAAGCTAGAGGAATCGTCTTTGAGTTTTGAGTTTGGAAATTTTTGTTTAATTTCATCCCATAATTGCGGTCTTTCAAAAAGAGATTCATTAAAAGATTTCGCTATTGCTTCAGTAGTTAAGTCATCTGGGGTGGGTCCCAATCCACCCGTTGTAATTAGAAGATTACTTCTATTCGATATTTCTTGAATTACTTTTATAATTCGATCACAATTATCACCTACAGTTGATTGCCTAAAGTGATTTAAGCCTAATAGCGAAAGCTGTTCAGAAATCCATTGAGCATTTGTGTTTATAATATTTCCTAAAAGTAGCTCTGTTCCAATACAAAGAATTTCAACTCCCTTGGAATTAGGACTCATTTAATTGATGCTTCAAGTTTGCCTTCATAAAGAGGAAAACGACTACATAAGGTTAATACTCTTTCTTTACATTTACTTTCAATGGTTGGATCGTTTGGGTTAAGTAATCTATCAGCAATAATTTCGCCAACTTCAGCAAAAGCATTCTCATTAAATCCTCTAGTAGTTAAAGCTGCAGTACCCAACCTTAGTCCGCTGGTTACAAAAGGTGATTCGGGGTCAAATGGAACAGTATTTTTATTCGCAGTGATATTAACTTCACTAACGAGCAAGTCAGCAATTTTACCAGTCATATTGATACTTCTTAAATCGAGTAAAACAATATGATTATCAGTGCCTCCACTAACAATATCAATACCTCTATTTATTAAAGTTGAAGCTAGAACTTTTGCATTTTTTATTACTTGTTGGGAATAATTAACAAAATCTGGCTGTAAGGCTTCTCCAAATGCAACTGCTTTAGCTGCAATAATGTGTTCTAGGGGACCCCCCTGAGTCCCTGGGAAAACAGATTTATCAAATTTCTTTCCAAATTCTGAATCTTTACACAAGATAAGTCCTCCTCTAGGGCCTCTTAATGTTTTATGAGTAGTTGTAGTTACTACATCACAATAAGGAATTGGATTTGGATGAAGTTTACTTGCTACAAGACCTGCGATGTGTGCAATATCAGCCATTAAGTATGCACCGACTTCATCAGCAACTTTTCTAAATGATTCAAAATCGATCGTTCTTGGATAAGCTGAATATCCGCATATGATTAATTTTGGTTTTGTTTCAAATGCTATCTCTCTTATTTCATTGAAGTTTAATACACTAGTTTCTTTGTTTACACCATAGTGAACTGCATTAAACCACTTTCCGCTCATATTAACTGGAGATCCATGTGTTAAGTGTCCACCATGAGATAAATCCATCCCCAGGATTGTGTCGCCAGGTTTAAGTAAACTTAGGAAAACAGCTGCATTTGCCTGTGCTCCACTATGGGGTTGCACATTAGCCCAATTTGCATTAAATAATTTTTTCGCTCTTTGAATAGCTAATTCTTCGATTTCATCAACAAATTCACATCCCCCGTAATATCTTTTTTGAGGTAATCCCTCTGCGTATTTATTCGTAAGGACTGATCCTTGAGCCTGCATGACGGCAATTGATGCAAAATTTTCGCTTGCGATTAACTCAAGATGAGTTTCCTGTCTATTTTTTTCAGAGTTAATAAAATTAGATATTACTGGATCGCTTTCTTTAAGATTTTGAAGGATATTCATTGTATTTGATAACTAATAACCATAATATAGACGATATTTTTTAGAAAAATATAAAAAGAATATTTCATAATTTTAAACGCGCCTGGAGAGATTCGAACTCCCGACACCCTGATCCGTAGTCAGGTGCTCTAATCCACTGAGCTACAGGCGCATAATTATGTAATATCTCTGTTTCAGGGTCTCTTAGTCAACTAGATTTCAGGTAAAATATCTATTATTAACAATCTAATTATTAATATGCCTATAAAGTGGTACGGAAATGGTGATTTAGAAGATCCCATCTATAAACATTTTTCTCGAATAGTAAATTTTGTTATTCATTGCATGATATTTACTGCGATAGTGAGTGGTACTTGGCTTTTAAAAGAAATTAAATATGAAATCGCTTTTTTTAATAATTTTGCAATTTTATGGTCAATTCTTTTAGCCTCCCATTTACTATTTGTAATTATGAAAAAACCTAAAGATACTTCAAAACAATCAACTTAATTAATTTTAATTTATGGACTCTCAGATACGAATTAGTGATCTAGAAAATATTATTTCAGAAAAGGTTTTTATTAAAATAGAAAAGTGGAATTTATATCTTGGAGATGCTGGCCTAGCTAGAAATCTTGCTATTGAATGCATCAGCAATAAAGATCAAGGCCCATTGGAGGCTGCGAAAATAAGTTTGAAAGCAATAAATGTAAAAGTAGGTGATGGTGTTAACAGTATTCCACTGATCAATTTAATAACAAACTCACAAATTTTAGAATTAGAAGAGATTTTGGAAAGTTTTTTTGAAAACTAAATCTTTTTTTTATAAAATTTAAATCCATTTACTTTTAGGCATTTTGTAAGAAAAAAATAGATTACAAAAAAAGTTAGAGATCCAAATATTAATAATAAAAATTCTCTGAGATTTGAATTGAAGTTATTTGTAGTTTTAAGAATAGTAAAACAAAGGGTGCTATCTATAAATGCC
>QCEN01000019.1 GCA_003280575.1 Prochlorococcus sp. AG-355-P07
TACTCATTTTTTCAGGAAGCTTAATTAAGATCTTTATTAATGGATATTCGGGAGATAATTCAACCAAAAATTTGCGAGGCTGCCCATCCATAGAATCTGCTAACAGAAGCAATGGCTGCAGCAGAAAAAGATACCATAATTATAACTGCTACTGATTCGCTAAATAGTTGTTGTTTGTTAGGCCACACGACAAGTTTAAGCTCATCGTAAGTAGATCTAAAAAAATTATTCTTTTTTTTAGGCTCTTCAACTTCAGGAGAATCCTTTTTTAGAGGTTCTTTATTAGTAGTAGGACTTGTCACAAAATTTTTTTTGAAATTAAGCTTTTTGCTTTAGTTTTTATTTTAGCTTATTGATTTACTCCTCAGCTAGGTTTGAAAACTATCTCATCTTTTTTAGCAGGGTTAAGTTTAATTGTGATATTTTTTTTATTTTTGAAGTTATCCTCTAAAAGTTTTGCAGCCAAGGGATTTTCTATTTGTCTTCTAAGTTCCCTGCTAAGTGGCCTAGCACCATATTCAGGTTCGTAAGAATCGTTTGCAATTTTGTTGATAACTTTTTTGTCTATAGCTATATTTATTTTCTGCTCAAGTAGCAGGTTCTTTAAATCTTCTGTTTGAAGAATGATTATTTTTTGAAGTTCATCAATAGATAATGGATCAAACTTTACCACTTCGTCAATTCTATTTAAAAATTCAGGTCTAAAAATTGAAGACAATGCATTACTAATTGAATCATCTAGAGTTTGTTGATCTTTTTCTAACTTTCCCTCACTTTTAGAAATCTTTTGTGAATACTCCAGTATAGATTTGCCAGCTAGGTTACTTGTCATAATGATTACCGTATTTTTAAAATCTACGGTCCTTCCTTGAGAGTCCGTTAATCTTCCTTCATCTAAGACTTGCAAAAGGATATTAAATACTTCTGCATGTGCTTTTTCTATCTCATCAAGAAGTATTACTGAATAGGGTTTACGTCTTACAGCTTCAGTTAATTGACCTCCCTCTTCATAACCAACATAACCTGGAGGAGCTCCCAAAAGTCTTGCTACGGCATTTTTCTCCATATATTCACTCATGTCTAATCTTAAAAGTGCGTCTTCTTCATCAAATAAAGCTGTTGCAAGGGATTTTGCTAATTCTGTTTTGCCAACACCAGTTGGACCCATAAATAAAAAAGATCCAATAGGTCTTTTAGGACTTTTCATGCCAACTCGAGCTCTTCTAATTGCAGCAGAAACAGCTTCTATGGCTTTTTTTTGTCCAATAACTTTTTCACTTAGTTCTGTTTCTAGATTTACTAATTTCTTACGTTCATTTGAAACTACTTTAGAAATTGGAATACCTGTAATTTTTGATATAACATCGGCAATATCATCAGGTTCAACTTGATATTTAAAAGGGAAATTTCTATTTTTCTTTATTTTACTAAAGTTTTCTTCTACTTTTTTTATGTCATTCTCTATTTCACTTAACTCTTCTTCAAGCTTTTCTAAATAATTTAGATCATTTTCAATTTCGCGATTTGATTTATCTTTAATTTGTTTGGTTAGCTTATCTTCTTCTTTCATTAAAATAGATAATTTCTCCATTTCTTCACGTAAATTGTTCCAATTTTCCAAAAGAACGTTCAATTTTGCCTCTGATTGTTGTCTATTATTCAATAGTTTTTCTTGAGCTTCGATATTTTCTCCATGCAAATTATTCAGTTTTTCATCAATAGTATTAAGTTTGTTCTCTTGTTGGAGAATGATTTGAGGCATATTATTAGACTCGATTTTCAACTGTGCAGCAGCTTCATCAATTAAATCTATTGCACTATCGGGGAGACATTTATTGCTGATGTATCTATCGGCTAATTTTGCAGAATAGTTTACAGCCTCTTCAGAAATTTTTATGCCATGATGTGATTCATATTTCTTTTTGATACCTTGCAGTATTTTTGCGCTTAATTCTACTGTTGGTTCATTAACAGCTATCTTCTGAAAGCAATTATTCAATGCCTGATCTTTTTCAATAGTTTCACGAAATTTCTCAGGTGTTGTTGTACCGATACATCTAAGTTCTCCTTCAGCCAGTAAAGGTTTTAAGATATTGCTAATGTTGGTAGTAGTTCTGTCAGAACTTAATATTGAGTGAATTTCATCAATAAATAGAATAATTCCTTGGCTTGGATTTTTTAGTTCCTGCATTATTAAGCTCAGTCGTTCCTCTAGTTGGCCTCTAAATTTTGTCCCAGAAACTAAAGCACCAAAGTCAAGTGAAATAATTTTTAAGTCTTTTAAAGAATCAGGAACTTTTTTGTCTACGATTAATTGTGCAAGTAATTTTGCAATTGAGGTTTTGCCAACTCCAGAATTTCCGATAAGTATAGGATTATTTTTGTTTCTTCTGCAGAGTACTCTCATTAAATTATTGATCTCATTTTCTCTTCCTAAAACCGGATCCAGTACGCCTTTTTTAGCTGATTCTGTTAAATCTTTTCCATAAATTGAAAGGGCATTTTCATCTTTTCCTACTTCTTTTTTTATTTCAATTTGAAGTTCATTTTTGGGTAGTGGAACAATAGCTTTTTCAACTTTTTCTTCTTTAACTAAAGTCTTTTTGTTTGATTCAAAATTAGATTGATTATTAATTTCAATTACGTTCTCATAATTAAAGGAATCCTTTGATTGATTAATATTTGGGAAAAACTTTAACTCTTCTTCTAATTTCTCCATTGAAAGGTTGCTTTCTTCAAAAACGTAATTTCCAATTCTTAAATCTCTTCCAAGAGCAATTAGTAAATGAGGTATTTCAATTAATCTCGATCCCCATTGAATTTTAATCTGATTCGCATTATCTAATAAAATTTCTAAATCTTCTCCGATAGTAAAAATATCCGATTCATTTGTTGGTGTCTCTTCTAAAAAATCTTCTGTTATATCTAAAACTGTATCTTGGTCGATTGATAATTTTTCAATGAAGGCAAAGTATTCACTTGATGTGAACAATGTATGGATAATGTGTTCAATATTAAATTCGCTATGATCCCATTTTTTTGCAGTTTCTTCCCCTAATAAAAGAAGATTCCAACTGATATCGCTAAAAAGTTCAGGACTGGATGTAAGTGTTTCTCTCATAAAACTATAAAAAATATAGTTGATCATTAATTAATATTCTAAATAGGATCTGCATTAATAATCATCCAATAATTTTTAAATTGTAAGATGAATTTGAAAAATCTGTTTATTAGAGGGGTTTTTGGGGACTCTGGAATTAATAAAAGAGTTAACTAATATCTAA
Organism: Prochlorococcus sp. AG-355-P07; assembly: GCA_003280575.1. Lineage (GTDB taxonomy): Bacteria > Cyanobacteriota > Cyanobacteriia > PCC-6307 > Cyanobiaceae > Prochlorococcus_A. The sequence goes on from QCEN01000019.1 coordinate 3,285, forward strand.
ATTGTCAACAAATTAAACATTATATTTGATTAACACATATATTTCAGATATTAGCCAAATAGTTCAGCTATTAATAGGATTTAAATAGTAATAATTAAATTGTGAAAGAAACTATTGATTTTCTTATTGATACTATTGAAGCAAGGCAAGTCCTTGATTCAAGAGGTAATCCTACTGTAGAGGCAGAAGTATTTTTGGAATGTGGTGCAAGTGGTAGAGCAATTGTTCCCAGCGGAGCTAGTACTGGTGCTCATGAGGCACATGAATTAAGAGATGGCGGTTCAAAATATATGGGGAAAGGTGTTTTAAATGCTGTTAATAAAATTCATGAAACAATATCCCCTGCTTTATGTGGTTTGTCAGCTTTAGATCAAACTATTGTAGATAACTTAATGATTGAAATTGATGGAACTCCTAATAAGTCTAAACTTGGTGCAAATTCAATCCTTGCAGTAAGTCTAGCAACTGCTAGAGCATCAGCAAATGCTTTAGACATTCCCTTATATAGGTATCTTGGAGATCCATTATCCAATCTTCTTCCAGTCCCATTGATGAATGTAATAAATGGTGGTGCTCATGCACCAAATAGTCTTGATTTTCAGGAATTTATGCTTGTCCCACATGGAGTTAATAATTTCAGTGAATCATTAAGAATGGGTACTGAAATTTTTCATTCATTAAAATCATTACTTGATCAAAAAGGTCTATCTACTGCTGTAGGCGATGAGGGTGGATTTGCACCTAATTTGTCATCGAGCGAAGAAGCAGGGGACTTATTATTAGAAGCAATTCAAAAAGCTGGATTCAAGCCTGGTGAGCAAGTATCTTTAGCTTTAGATGTTGCTAGTACTGAGTTTTATAGTGATGGCATTTATAAATATGAAGGGAATAGTTTAAATAGTTCTGAAATGATTTCATATCTTTCAAAATTAGTTTCTAATTATCCAATTGTTTCAATAGAGGACGGTTTAGCTGAGGATGATTGGGAGGGTTGGGCAGAATTAAACAAAGAATTAGGAAATAAAGTTCAGCTTGTAGGTGATGATTTATTTGTTACTAATACAGAAAGATTAAGGAAAGGGATTATGGAAAAATCTGCTAATTCAATTCTAATAAAGGTAAATCAAATTGGAACATTAACTGAAACTTTGGAAGCTATTGAGTTAGCTAGAATGTCCGGTTTCACAAGTGTTATTAGTCATAGAAGTGGTGAGACTGAAGATACAACAATTGCAGATTTATCTGTCGCCACTAGATCTGGTCAGATCAAGACAGGTTCTTTGAGCAGAAGTGAAAGGATTGCAAAATATAATAGGCTTTTAAAAATTGAGGAGGAACTGGGAAATCAATCACGATTTGCTGGCGCTTTAGGTTTAGGTCCCAAAAATATATAGTTTTTTATCGCTTAAGCTTTTCTAAACGTGAGCCTTTTCTCATACTTAATTGGCATTTAATCCAATCAATACTTATTGGTAGTGCAAAAAAAAGTGGCAACAATGCTAAATTATTTTGTTTGTTGGTAACAAGTAAAGCTGAAGCAATAGATAAGCTTCCTATAAGAATTGAATGTCCTAAAGTTTTTTGAGCAGTAAACATTTTTTTGAATTGCCTATCAGACTCTCCCATTCTTATTTGTAATTGTAAATCGCCCTGCTCTAATCTTTCTAAACTTTCATCTATTCTTTTGGGAATTCCAACAGCTTTAGATCCTAGTTCACCTACTTGTCTTCCAAATTGGTTAATTAAATCGTTGGGAGTTTGATTATTTGAAGTCATAAGTTCTATTAAATAAGGCTTGGTAACTGATACAAGGTTAAACCCTGGATCAAGCATTCTACCAACTCCTTCAAAAGTTGATAAAGCTCTCATCACAAAGATTAAATCTACTGGTAGTTGAAAAGGTGTTTCATAAACAAGTTCGTATAAATCTCCAGATAGTTTTTCAATAATATTTGGACTAAATGGTGGAGTTAAGGCTTCTTTAAGCATTAATCTGACTAATCTTCTGACTGGTCCTACATCAATATCTTTTGAAATTAGCCCAGCTTGTTGTAATTCACTAACAAGTGATGAGGCGTCTCTTAATGCAGCAGCCTTAACCATCCCTCCTAATCTTGTTTGAAGATTATTTGAGATATTGCCCATCATTCCAAAATCATAGAAAATTAATTTACCTTCATTTGAAACTGCTAGATTCCCTGGATGAGGGTCTGCATGAAAAAAACCGTAATTTACCAATTGTTTTAAATAGCTGATGGCACCTATTTCTGCAATTTTAGGTAAATCAATTTCTTGTGATTTTAATTTTTCTAAATCGCTTATTTTCGTTCCTCCAAGATAACTTAAACAAAGCACTTTCTCACTGCTCATATCCCAAATCACTTCAGGAACTTCAACATTTTCATCATCAAGAAATTGCTGTCTAAATCTTGCCGCATATTGTGCCTCACAATTAAAATCAAGCTCCTTCATGAGAACCTTCCTACACTCTTTAGCAATCTCAACCCAGTTTCTACCTCGACTCCAATTCTTATTTTTCTGCAACAATCCTGCTATTTGCTGCATTATGCCCAAATCGATAATAAATAATTCTTTTAAATTAGGTCTTTGAACTTTAAATACTACTTTCTTACCATCTTTTAAAGTTGCCCTATGAACCTGAGCTAATGATGCTGATCCAACCGGATCGTCTATTATTTGATGTATTTGATTAAACTTAGCCCCTAGTTCTTCTCTTATAGTTTCTTCAACTTGCACAAATGAAAAATTAGGAACTTGATCCTGCAATTTAGATAATTCCTGTATCCAGGTATTAGGAATCAAATCAGGTCTCGCTGATAATAATTGACCAATTTTAATAAATGCTGAACCAAGCTTAATTAATTGATTAGTAAACCACCTAGCTCTTTTAATTTGGACCCTACTTTTTTCAATGCTCTTAGTTTGGAAAATTGTAAATCTGATATTGTCAATCCACAAATTCATTAAAAGCGAAATCAGAGTTATCCAAATAAGAAAGCCCCTCTTCAATTTTTTTAAACGATAATGAAGAATTTGAAAACTCATTTAATTTGATTATTTATAGTTTTATTAAAAAGATCAATTTGTTTATTAATATCTTCAATTTCATTTAAAGCTTTTTTTATTTTGGAATCTTGAGAAGTATTTCTGGACTCATATTCTTGAATATTTTCGGCTTTTTCCATTCTTGAGGCTTCGTCGATGATGGATTCTTTCAAGCTATCAAATTCTTTTTTGAGAATTTCTGGAGCATCCTGAGCGATATTTGATGCTTCTTCAATTTTCTCAACCAATATCTCGTTTAGTTTTTCGGTTACTTTCTTAATTGCAGCTTTAAAAAGATAGTCAGAGTTGGTCATGAAAAATATAATGTTTCTGCAGCAATTTATTTATCGATATGACCTAATAATAGATCAATACAGAACATTTCACGTAACTGATCATTTTGATAATTAATTTTTTATTTTTTTCCTATGTAAGTTTGTTTCTATATTATGCTTTTTTCTCTTTTTTCTTTTAACTTATATCTATACACAAGGTTAGATATTTACTTTAAAGATATCTTCTAACCAAGAGCTCATCTAATTAACTACTAAAAAGGAGTTTTATTAAATTGGAAATCATTGAGTCAGATGTAGTTATTATCGGAGGAGGCCCAGCCGGATGTACTTGCGCACTTTATACATCTCGTTCAAACTTAAAGACAGTAATTTTAGATAAAAATCCATCTGTTGGCGCCTTAGCAATAACTCATCAAATAGCTAATTATCCAGGCGTTCCGGTTGATATAAGTGGAGAGAAATTACTTACTCTAATGAGAGAACAGGCTGTGCAATACGGCACAGATTATAGAAGAGCACAAGTTTTTGGAATAGACGTTAGTGGAGAATGGAAAATGGTTTATACACCAGAAGGCACTTTCAAAGCTAAAGCACTTGTACTTGCAAGTGGTGCTATGGGTAGGCCTGCATCATTTAAGGGTGAAGCGGATTTTCTTGGCAAAGGAGTAAGTTATTGTGCTACATGTGATGGGGCTTTTTATAAAAATAGAGAAGTTGCTGTTGTTGGAGTGAACAAGGAGGCAATTGAAGAGGCAACTGTTCTAACTAAATTTGCATCAACTGTGCATTGGATTACATCAAGTGATCCTAAATCAGATAATGAAGAAGCTATGGAATTGATGGATAGTTCAAATATAAAACATTGGAGCAGAACAAGATTATTGGAAATATTGGGTGATGATATGGGTGTAAATGGAGTTGTTGTAAAAAATAAGCAAGAAGAAAATCCTATCAATTTAAATTTAGATGGAGTTTTTGTCTATATGAGTGGTTCAAAGCCTATTACTGATTTTTTAGGGGATCAAATTGCTTTAAAAGAAGACGGAGGAGTTATTGTTGATGACTTTATGTCTACAAACTCTGATGGAGTATGGGCTATTGGAGATATAAGAAATACACCATTTAAGCAAGCAGTTGTTGCGGCTTCTGATGGATGTATTGCCGCAATGTCAATTGATAGATATTTAAATAGTAGAAAAAATATAAGAGTAGACTGGATTCATTCTTAAAAATAAATATTTCTGCATTAATTTAAAGGGGTGTTGCTTCAGAAATGTAAGCGACTCCCCCGTAGTAGCTTAAATCATCCCTGATGTTATCTCTCATTTTATCTATTAATTCTTGCTCACAAAAAACAATTACATGAGCATTTGCTCCTAATCCTGTAAATTCCATATCTTCAGTAACAACTCTTTCAGGCCCTCTGCCAGTGGCGTGTTTCATAACTGTATATCCAGGAACATTAGCTTTTTCTAATGTCTTAATGATTGCATCTAGTTCTCTTTCACTAAATATCAAATCTAATCTTTTCATTTTTATAGGGGGGAAAGTGGGATAATGGTATTTACTAAAGTCATATATATGGGAATGCCGAGAACTATATTGAATGGGAAAGTTAGACCTAGTGTAGTTGAAATATAATAACTGGATTTAGCTTCTGGAACTGTCATCCTCATCGCAGCAGGAACTGCTAAATAAGATGCGCTTGCACATAAAACCACAAATAAAAGTGCGTTGCCAGGTCCTAAAGATAAAAATCTTGCAACGAAAACACCAATAAATGCATTAAATAAAGGCATAAAAACGGCAAAGCCAATCAAGAACGACCCTGCATTCTTCAGTCTCGGCAATCTTTGAGCAGCAACTATTCCCATATCTAACAAGAAGAAGCATTCTGCTCCATAGAACAATTGCCCAGTGAAGGGCTCCATTTTTGTAATTCCTGAGGGATTACTAGAAGCAGTGAGAAATCCTACAATTAAGCTTGAGAGCAATAAATAAACTGATCCATTTAAGAGTGATTCGTGTAATATTGCGCTTAGATGCATTTTTCTTGATTTTGGTCTATTTTTGGGAGCAGCAAATTTAACAAGTAATAATCCAACAATTATTGCAGGAGATTCCATTAAGGCTAAGGCGCCAACCATAAACCCATCAAAAGCTATTTTTTGACTTTCCAAAAAACTTTCTGCGGAAATAAATGTAACAGCACTAATTGAACCGTATGCTGCTGCTATTGCAGCTGAATTAAAGACATCAAACTTAAATCTTAAAATTAAAAATCCAATAAGCGGGATTACTAGTGACATTAGTATCGCAGCGCTTAAAGTAGGCAATACTTGATCAGTAAAACCACTTTTCTGTATCTCTATACCTCCTTTAAATCCAATAGCTAGTAGCAGGTATAATGAGAAGAGTTTAGGTAATGGTGCTGGTATTTCTAAATCAGATTTAAAGATTACTGAAATTGCTCCAATCAAAAAGAAAAGAACTGGCGGGGCTAATACATTTTGCAAAATTGGATTTATTTCCATAAATTACTAAGCTAATTCATTCAGAGCAGTTTCTAAAGCTTCTTTTCTTGTTTCAATAATGCCTTCAACTCCAAACTTAGCTAATCTATCTTTTACTTTTTCATTGGCTCCAGCAACAAATGCTTTTCTGGAATTATTTTTTGCTTCTTGCATCATATCCTCTATTGCGAGAGTCGCCGTGACTCCAAGTCGTGGTACATCAGTGATATCTAATATCAAAACCTTGTAATTTCTCACAAGCATCATTCTCTCAGATATTCCTTTAGCTGCTCCAAAACTAAGTGGTCCTTTTAGTCTAAACAACATTACCTCACCTGAACACCTATCTAGAAGTGCTTTTTCATCAGCAGGCAATGCATTTTTTGCTTGATCATCTTCTGATAAAGGATTATCCTCATTCATACCCTCTAATTGAGTTTCAGTTATTGAATCAATAGTAAGCATATTTGCTATGAATACGCCGACTAAAACTGCCCAAATTAAATCCCAAAAAACAGTCATTAAAAGTACGCCGTACATCACTACTGATGTTTTTAAAGATAATTTGTGAGCCCTCCTTAAGAATCCCCAATCAATAATATCTAGACCTACTTTTATAAGAATTCCTGCAAGCAATGCAGTTGGAATTTGCTCAGCTAAAGGTCCTGCACCAACTAAAACTATCAATAACACAACAGAGTGAACCATCCCAGAAATGGGAGTTGATCCTCCAGATTTAACATTTATAACCGTCCTCATGGTTGCTCCTGCTCCAGGTAAACCTGAAAACAGACCTGCAACTGCATTTCCTATTCCTTGACCAATAAGTTCTCTATCAGAATTATGTTTTGTTTGAGAGATATTGTCTGCTACTAGAGATGTCAGTAAGGAGTCAATTGCCCCAAGTACTGCTAAGACTAATCCTGCTTTGAAAATAATTGGGAAATATTGATTAAAGCTTGGGAATTTTAAAGATGGAACTCCTCTTGGAATTTCTCCAATTCTATCAATTGCTCCATCTCCAAAAATTAATATTGATATTGGGGTAACTATCAATAAAGCCAAGAGAGGAGAAGGAACCCACTGACTTATTTTTCTTGGAGTAAGAAATACTATACCCAGTGTCATTATTGCTACTCCAATAGCACCACCATTGGGCTGGAAATTTGAAAATACAGTAGTTAAAGATTCGACTACTCCACCTCGAGTGCTAATTCCAAGTAATGGTCCAATCTGAAGCGCAATAATTATTACTCCAATACCAGACATAAATCCCGAAACAACAGAATATGGAACTAAAGTGATGTATTTACCTAATTTCAGAATTCCGAATAATATTTGCAGTAAGCCGCCAATAACCACCGCTGCCATCACTAAAGGTAAAATTTGTCCTGCAGAAAGATCTCTTGGAACCCCTACTGCTGCTAAGCCTGCTACTACACCTGCAACAGTTACACTCATGGGACCGGTAGGTCCACTAACTTGAGCAGGTGTGCCGCCGAATAATGCCGCTAAAAAACCAACTACTACTGCTCCATATAGTCCATAAATTGCTCCCCCAGGTCCTAATGCAGCATTCCCAAAAGCAAGAGCGAGAGGTAAAGCCACTACTGCGGCTGTAATGCCTCCAAGAATATCGCCTCTTACATTTTTCAGATGAATTCCATTAATTATTTTCAAAATGCTCTCCTTAAAATTAATACTTAACTAGAAGATAATATCTCCTAATGACCTAAATTTGTGAAAAATGAAGATTGTGCAAAATATTTTTGTAACTTTTTTTTCTACTTTAAAAAAATTTAAGTTAATTTTCCTGAACAAAATAAGTCTCTGATTGATTTATGTGCGAGGCGAGCGATTAATGTATTAAATAAACATTTTTCAATTTAAATAATATTCAAATGAATTCGATTATCCGTCCCAGAAGATTAAGAAGAACTGAGGCAATTAGAGAAATGGTTAGAGAAAATCACCTAAAAGCGTCGGACTTTATATACCCATTATTTATTCATGAAAAAGATTTTAAAGAGGAAATTTCAGCAATGCCTGGAACTTATAGATGGGATACTAATGGATTAATAAAGGAGGTTACTAGGGCATGGGATTTGGGAATAAGGTGTGTGGTGCTTTTCCCAAAAATTAACGATAGCTTAAAGACTCAAGATGGAGCAGAATGTTTTAATGAAGACGGTTTAATACCTAAAACTATTCGAATATTAAAAAATGAGATTCCAGAAATGGCAATAATGACAGATGTTGCCTTGGACCCATACTCTTGTGATGGTCATGATGGATTAGTTGATAAAACTGGAAAAATATTGAATGATGAAACAATCGAAATTTTAAAAAAACAAGCTTTAACACAAGCAAGAGCTGGAGCAGATTTTATTGGTCCTAGTGACATGATGGATGGGAGAGTTGGAGCAATTAGAACTGCTTTAGATAGTCAAGGATTTAGTGAAGTAGGTATTATTAGTTATACAGCAAAATATTCATCTGCTTATTATGGTCCATTTAGAACTGCTTTAGATTCGGCTCCTAGAGAAAATAGTAAAAAAATAATTCCAGACAATAAGTCTACATATCAAATGGACCCCGCCAATTCAAAAGAAGCTTTAATTGAATCTGCATTGGATCAGTTCGAGGGAGCTGATATTTTGATGGTAAAACCAGGCATTTCATACTTGGATATTGTTTATAGATTGAGTACTTTTTCAAATAAACCCATAGCTGCATACAACGTTAGTGGAGAGTATTCTATGGTGAAGTCTGCTGCTATGAAGAACTGGATTAACGAAAAAGATATTGTTTTAGAAACATTGCTTAGTTTTAAAAGAGCAGGAGCTAAATTGATACTTACTTATCATGCTTGTGATGCATCTAAATGGTTGCAGGATAGTTAAAAACTCATTATTAACAAAAATTTAGTTTATTCTTAAGATTAGGAATAAATTCATTGATTTGTTTTGAAGTTTACACAAAGAGTAAATAGGATTGGTCACATTGCACTTAGAGTAGAGAATCTCGAGAGGGCGAAGTCTTTTTATATTAAGTTGGGTATGAATTTGGTTTGGGATGATAAAGATTGGTCTTATTTAGAAGCTGGTAAAGGGAAAGATGGACTAGCGTTGTTAGGTCCAAGTTACAAAGCTGCGGGACCTCACTTTGCTTTTCATTTTGAAAATAAAAAAGAAGTGAAAAATATTCAAAATGATTTAAAAAATTCTGGAGTAAAAGTTGGTCCTTTACATGAACATAGAGATGGAACAGCATCTTTTTATATGAAGGATACTGAAGGAAATTGGCTCGAAATGCTTTATGTTCCTCCTGAAGGGATTCAATCGAATGTTTGATTCTT
>QCEN01000020.1 GCA_003280575.1 Prochlorococcus sp. AG-355-P07
CTTCAAATTATCTACCAAAGAATGGGTAGGTTTTCTAACTAATACACTTCCTCTTCCAAAACTTATTTATGTAATGAGTAAGATGTTTATTAATTCACCACTAAAAGTAAAACTAGGAATGCTTAAGTTAAATTAGCATTTTTATTTTTTCCAATCATCAATATTAATTTCAAGGAAAACTTTATCTTCTTCCTCAATATCTTCAAGAAATTTTAAATTAACACTAGAGTTATTATTAATCATTTCAACTAATTTCCAGAATCTAAATAAGTGTCTCTCTATCCTTTCTTTGGCAAGCTCAGTGGTGGTTCCAGCCCTAAGAATAAAACTCCAATCAGAGGACTCAGAGAGAAGTAATTCTCTTGCTGCCTGCCTATAAAGTCTTGTGGATAAGTCACTTTTTAATTTTTTCTTGCACAAGTTAACAAATGTTGAGCCTGCTTTAGTAATTTCTGGAACAATCCACGCATTTGAATCATTAATCCAGTAATTATGATAACCACCTTGCCCCCAGCTTGATGGTGAAGGATCGCAAATTTGGAGATTAGGACTTGACATTAAAAACTCTTTTAAGTTTGTAAGTTTGATTGAATATCTACTAGAGTTCTTTAAAATATTTTTTAAAAATATAGGTCCCTCATACCACCAATGACCAAATAACTCTGCATCAAATGGTGCTACCAATAAGGGATTAAAGGAAGAGGACAATGTTAATTTTTCTAATTGTTTTAATCTTGATTGAAGATAAGAATCAGCATGCTCCTCAGCCCTCTTTATAGCTTCTGTTTCTAGATAAAATTCTTTTTTACCTAAGGGTATGTTTTCATCTGTTATCTTGTGAAATTTTAAACCCAAAGGTCTTTTACTTGAAATACCTTTTTCTTGAAGCTTCGTGGTAGGTAATTCCCAACCTAAATCTTTATGAAATTCTCTATATACTCCGTCTCCTGGAAATCCATTCTTGGCAGACCAAACAGGCAAGGTTGACTCGCTATCTCTTCCGAAGAAAGCAACTCCTTTTTTTGAGCAGATTGGAGCATATACCCCATACCTAGGTCTTGGTCTAGCATTAAGAATACCGTGGCCATCTAAAATTGCATATCTAATTCCAGAATTGAATAGTATTTCATCCAAATTTTCATAATATGCACATTCAGGTAACCAAATACCTAAGGGCTTAGTTCCAAAAATATTTTCATGACTCCTAATAGCTGTATTAATTTGTCCTTTTACAGTTTCTGGATTCTCCCTAAGGATAGGTAAATATCCGTGTGTAGCAGCACAAGTAAGAATATCTAAATTTCCAGATTTATTTAAAACTCTAAATTTCTCAATTAAATTTCCGGAACATTCTTCCCAATATGAGTATTTGTCATTGATATTATTCATTAAAAATGCAGAAGCATTTTTTTCTTTTTGTGGTAACTCGCATAAGAAATCATTCCTTGTTTTAATCCAAAATGGGAAAGTTTCTTGAATTTTTTTATTTTCAAGAAGTGATAATAATGTGGGAGACAAACTAATAGTAAGTTTTGTATTTAAAGGATTTTCTTTTTTAGAAGATTCTATTGCCTGAAGCAGTGGTATATAACATTCCAAAATCGCCTGAAATAACCAATCCTCTTCTAAAGAGTTTTTTTCATTTTTTCTGACATAAGGGAGATGAGCATGTAAAACTATCGCTAACTGGCCGAAAATATTATTTTTTGGGTATTGGCCATTCATATTTTTTATATTTTTTGTCTGAAATTTTATAAAAAATTATCTTTTATAAAAAAGAAGCTTTAATCATAAAACAATACTTTAATAAATTATAAATGTTAAATTTTTTCTAAAAATTTAACCAATATTCTTAAGTAATAATCCCTTAGCTGTAATTTACGGAATAAACATCTAGTCAAATTTTTTTAATTGACTTAATATAAGTTTAAAGTTTTCGGTAAATGTCAAAAGATCCAGGCAGAATTTTGATCTTTGATACAACTCTTCGAGATGGAGAGCAATCTCCTGGCGCCAGTTTGAATCTTGAGGAAAAACTTGCTATTGCTCATCAATTAGCAAGGTTAGGGGTAGATGTTATTGAGGCTGGATTCCCTTTTGCAAGTCCTGGAGATTTTAAAGCTGTTAATAAAATTGCCAATGCTGTTGGAAAAGAAAATGGTCCTATCATATGTGGTTTAGCTAGAGCGTCCAAAGGTGACATAAAAGCGTGTTATGAAGCAGTAAGACCAGCTCCGAAGAAAAGAATACATACTTTTATTGCCACTAGTGATATTCACCTTAAACATAAACTTAAAAAATCTAGAAAAGATGTTCTTCAAATAGTTCCCGAAATGGTTAATTATGCAAAATCATTTGTAGATGATATTGAGTTTTCTTGTGAAGATGCCTCGAGGAGTGATCCTGATTTTTTATACGAAGTGATTCAAAGAGCAATTTCTGCAGGAGCTACAACAATAAATATCCCTGATACTGTTGGATTTACAACTCCTAGTGAATTTGGAAAATTAATTGCTGATATAAATAAAAATGTTCCAAATATTGACGAGGCAATAATCTCCGTTCATGGTCATAATGATTTAGGTTTAGCAGTTGCAAATTTTCTAGAGGCAGTAAAAAATGGAGCAAGGCAACTAGAATGTACGATTAATGGAATTGGTGAAAGAGCAGGAAATGCTTCTTTAGAAGAATTAGTAATGGCATTGCATGTTAGGAAGAGTTTTTTTAATAGTTTTTTCAAAAGAACTCCAGATTCACCAACTCCTCTATCAGCAATAAGAACAGAAGAAATAACAAAAACTTCAAGGCTTGTTTCCAATCTAACTGGGATGACTGTCCAACCTAATAAAGCTATTGTTGGAGCTAATGCTTTTGCCCATGAGTCAGGAATTCATCAGGATGGAGTTTTAAAAAATAGACTAACTTACGAAATAATCGATGCAAAGACTGTTGGATTGAGTGACAACAAAATATCTTTAGGGAAACTTAGTGGAAGAAGTGCTGTGAGAGCAAGATTAGAAGAGATGGGATATGACTTGAGCCGGGAAGACTTAAATGATGCTTTTGCTCGTTTTAAGGAATTAGCTGATAGGAAAAGAGAAATTACTGATAGAGACTTAGAAGCAATTGTAAGTGAACAAGTACAACTCCCAGAAGCTAAATTTCAATTAAGACTTGTACAAGTAAGCTGCGGTAATGCATCTAAACCTACAGCTACAATTACGCTTCTAAACACGGATGATAATACTGAGGATACTGCCGTATCATTAGGGACAGGACCTGTAGATGCTGTATGTGAGGCTCTAAATAAGTTAGCCAAAGTTCCTAATGAATTAATCGAATTTTCTGTAAAATCTGTTACGGAAGGTATTGATGCTTTGGGGGAAGTAACAATAAGAATAAGAAGGGATAATAAGATATATTCTGGACATTCCGCTGACACAGATGTAGTGGTTGCTGCAGCGAACGCATACGTTAATGCATTAAATAGGCTTGTATTTTCTGAGAAAAAAAATTCAATTCACCCACAATTTGATAATTTAGAAAATTCTGAGAAAACATTTTTATCTAATCCTTCAAATTAAATTATTTCTTAGGATTATTAAGTAGCATTAAAAATAGTCCTTCAATAATGTAGATTTAAATAATAGTTTAAGCAGTAAATAATGAGAGAAAGGTTAGTTGGATATTGGGCACTTTCTTGGGTTGGGTTAATCAGCAATATAATTGCACTTCCGATTATCGCATTAATAATAAGTTATGGACCTCCACTAAAAGTTGCAAACATAACTCTTGCCATAAGTCTTGGATGGCCAGCCGCGATCGTTGGAATTATCTCTTCAGCAGCTCTTTTAGCAGAGAGAAAATGGGGAGTAACGTTAACTCTAGTATCTTTATCTATGGTAATTTCTGGCATGGGTCCTTATTCAGTGATAAGGCTCATAACCCTTCAAGATATCTATGGAATTGGCGGATTTACTCTTTTAACAACATTATTAAGTACGTTAGCTCTTTTATATTGGTGTAATCCAAAACATCGAAGAAGTATAAGGCTATAAATTACCTGAACGATATTAGGAAAAAGTATTATTCTTACTAGTTGGATACTGGATTCTTCTATGCCTTATTCTCTTCCATACATTCAAGAATGCTCTTTTTATTAAAAAAATTTCTCCCTTCGATAAATTACTATCATCTAATTGGCCATCTTTTTGACGTGAGTAGATAATTTTAGAAATTGTCTCCAAAGCTTCTTTATCAGAAGCATTAATATTCATAGCTCTTAATGCAGCTTCACATCCATCTGCAAGCATTAAAATTGCTGTTTCTTTTGACTGAGGAATAGGGCCTTTGTATCTAAAATAACATTCATTAATATCTAGATTTTTTTCTTTAGCTTTTTGAAAAAAATATCCCATTTTTAGGGTACCTTGATGTTCAGGAATAAAATTAGCTATCAGTTTAGGTAGTCTATTTTTTCTTGCAAATTTCAATCCTTCATCTACGTGTGCCTGTAATACTTCTGCACTTTTAATAGGATCATCTAATTCATCATGCGGGTTTTTTGAACCATCCTGATTTTCTATAAACCAATTTGGTGCATGCAATTTACCAACATCATGATATAGTGCTCCAGTTTTAATTAAATCAATATCACCACTAATCATTCTTGTTGCTTCCTCTGCTAAACCACATATAAGTAAGGTATGTTCAAAAGTACCAGGAGCTTCAAGTGATAATCTTCTAATTAGGGGTTTCTCCTTATCAGCCAATTCCAGTAGTCTTGCTTTAGTTAATAATCCGAATAATGATTCAAAAATAGGGATAAATAAAATAGTAAAAAGCATTACTATTGCCAATAGCAAGGAATCAGAAAATATATCCCCATTAGCTAAAACAAAATCTTGGTTATTGATAAGAGATACTTTATCTTTACCTATCAATATCCATTGACTCAATAAGGATCCTATGGGGACAAAAATTGATAGTTGAAGTAACTGTGCTCTACTTCTTATTCTTCCACCAAGTATAGATACCACTGAAGCGCAAACTAATAATATAAAAAATAAATTATTATTTATAGCAACTGCTGGATCTGGCCAACTAAAGCTTGCTATTGATACCCAAGTTAAAGCTGTTATGCTACCCATTCCTTGAGATATTATTAATGCCGGTGGAATTATCAAAGATAGTGGACTTATGCTTGAAGCTAAGCCTAATTTCGTAGCTTGTACCCCAAAAAGAAGAGTAACGATCAAGAAGATCTGTCTTGAAGAAATTGTGGGATTCTCTTTTTTTGAAACAAGTATCAAAATTCCGGAGCAAATTAGTATTTCAGTAAAATTTAAAAGCCAAGAAAAAATATCTGCAATATTTAAAGGCGATATAAGAAGTAGTTTATAAGAGGAAATTATTGAAATTAGGATGCATACTAAAAAAATTATGAGATTATCTATTCTTGAAATTTTAATTGGTTGTTTTACTGGAACTTGACTTCGCCCCCACAGATAAAAAAATTTCTTAAAGGTAGTTGTGATGTTTTGCACAGAATATAAATAAATCTCTTTGAATAATTTAAAATTATAGGCATGCTAGGTGTAAAAAGGAGATGTTTTTCTAAATGTCATTAAAATTAGACGGTAAAAAATTATCTCTTGAAATTGAAGAAAGATTAAAAAAATATATTTCTAATAATAAAAAAATTGCAAAAAGAGCTCCCGGCTTAGCTGTAATAAGAATAGGTGAAGACCCTGCGAGTGGTGTTTACGTTAATAACAAGGAAAAAGCATGTTCGAGGATTGGAATAAAGAGCGTTGTCTTTCATCTTAAAGATAGTGTTGAGCAAAAAGAAGTTGAACAATTAATAATCAAACTTAATTCTGATAAGGATATTGATGGAATGTTGTTACAACTTCCCATCCCAAAGAAGTTTGATGAGCAAAAACTGATCAGCCATATTAATCCAAGCAAAGATGTAGATGGATTAAATGAGATAAACATTGGCAAATTAATGAAAAATGAGCCTGCTATGAGATCATGCACACCAGCAGGAATTATTAATTTATTAAAATCCCAAAATATTACAATTGAAGGTAAGAAAATTGTTGTTATTGGAAGAAGTTTGCTTGTTGGTAAACCCTTATCGCTTATGTTATTGAATCTAAATGGAACAGTAACAATGACTCATTCAAAAACATTAAATTTGAATAAAGTCTGTAGAGAAGCCGATATTCTTATTGCTGCTGCAGGAAAACCCAATCTTGTAGATTCGAGTTTTGTGAAAGAAGGAGCAGTAATTATTGATGTTGGAATACATAGATTAAAAAGTTCCGATAAAAATCAAACCAGATTATGTGGCGATGTATTATTAGAGGATGTCATTTCTAAAGTATTTGCTTACACACCTGTACCAGGAGGTGTTGGACCAATGACAGTAACAATGTTACTTGTAAATACTATTTTTAGCTGGCAAAAACAATTTGGATTATCATCAACTCTTAATGACCTTTTGCCATAAACTCCAAGATGAAAAAATTTTTTACTAAAGGTTTAAAATGACAAAAGTTATAAATAGTATTTCTGATTTTGAAAAATATCTTAAAAACACAAAAAAAGTTGTAGAAGAAGCACTTGATTTTTCGTTGGGTCCTGAAAATCCAGAAATATTAAGAGAATCAATGAGATATTCCCTCTTGGCGGGAGGGAAAAGAATACGTCCAATATTGTGTTTAGCATCTTGCTCACTGGCAGGAGGAGAGCCCTCTCTTGCTGTTCCTACTGCAGTAGCAATAGAAATGATCCACACAATGTCCTTGATTCATGATGATCTGCCCGCTATGGATAATGATGACTTGAGGAGAGGTAGGCCCACAAATCATAAAGTATATGGAGATGCAATAGCTATTCTTGCAGGCGATGCTTTATTAACCAGGGCCTTTGAAATGGTCTCTTTAAGAAGCCCTGGAGTCGATCCAAATAGATTATTAAATGTAATTGGCGAATTATCTCTAGTTGCTGGTGCACCAGGCCTAGTAGGAGGGCAAGTTGTTGATTTGGAATGCGAAGGTAAAGAAGTTGACCTTGAAACTCTCGAATATATTCATCTTCATAAGACTGGGGCATTATTAAAAGCTTGCGTAAGAACAGGTGCAATGATCGCAGGCGCTAACGAAAAGCTACTACAAGCTCTGACTACATATGCAGAGGGAATTGGTTTAGCCTTCCAAATAATAGATGATATTCTTGATTTAACCTCAAGCAGTGAAAAGCTTGGTAAAACTGCAGGCAAGGATCTTTTGGCTGACAAAACTACTTACCCTAAATTACTTGGGATGAAGGAATCAAAGAAAAGAGCAAATGATTTAGTTGAAAAAGCAAAAAAAGCAATTGAACCATGGGGTGCAGATGCAAGATATTTAATATCATTAGCTGACTTTATTACAAATAGAGACAGATAATAAGTTTTAATTTATGTCTGAGTTTTTTCCTTTTTTTAATAATTCTGTTCTTTTTTGGAGCTTATTATCCTGTTTACTTGCTCAATTTTTCAAAATTGTATTTAATTTCTTTTCAACAGGTGAGATAAGACTTGGAATCATGTTCGAGACGGGTGGTATGCCTTCAAGTCATTCCGCCTTAATAACTGGCGCTTCATCTGGTATTGGTTATGAATTGGGATTTGATAGCTCAATATTCGCATTATCAGTTGCTGTAGCACTAATAGTTATGTATGACGCTAGTGGAGTTAGAAAATCAGCTGGAATTCAAGCTGCAGAAATCAATAAACTATCAAAAAAACTAGATCCTCAATCTGAATTACTTTTAAAAGAAACCCTTGGCCATACAAAAATTGAGGTTATGGTGGGGAGTTTTTTAGGACCATTAATCACTTTGCCTGGAATGTTCTTTTTAGGTTCTCCTCTTAAAATATTCGATTTAATAATAAATTAAGAATTCTTTGAAAAATTTATTTGGGTGGCATCAATAAAGTTTTTTGCGACATCTGGAGAACTTGGCAAATGTAAGTGAATCCAACTTGCATGTAATTTTTCATCAAAAAAGCCTTCATCTTTGTATTCAGATTTCCAAGATTTAATTTTCCATGGGGAAGAAAGTTTCTTCTGATGCTCAGCTTTTCCTAAATCAAGTTCATATAAATTATTTTCAATCTCCCAATAATGAAATTCATGTCCTTTAATTAATTGATTTTCTTTAATGATCGGAGTATTTTTTAAACCCTCAATGTATCTATAACCTACTGAAAGTTTACTTTTTTTTGATCTAAAAGGCAGGATGCCACTCATTTTATGATTATTACCATTTTCATCTTTTATGAAGTCCCCTAAAAGCATCATCCCTCCGCACTCTGCATAAATAAATCCATTTTTGCGGAATTTCCTTAACGAATTTAAGCTTTTTAAAGAGTTACTTATATGATCAGCATATTTTTCAGGGAACCCTCCAGGAATAATTAAAGAGAAAGCTTCATTAGGTATTTCTTCATCATCATAAATACTCCATGGAATCAATGGTATACCTACTTCACTCAAAAACTCCTTAGTTTCAGGGTATTGAAAATGAAAGATTTTATCTTCTGCAATTGCTATGGGTTTACTTTTATCTATTTTATAATCTTTAAAACTAACAGAATTCAATATTTTCTTTTGAGGTGATTTCAAGAATTTAATAAGAGAAAATACATCAAGATTTCTTTCGGCATAATTTGCAAAATACTCAACATTAATTTCTCTACTATTGTCAAATGGAGATATCAAACCTAAATTTGCTTTGTTTAAAGCTATTTTTGAATCAGACGGTAAAAAACCAAGAATTTTGATATCTTCATTTTTAAAAACTTCTTTGATTAATTTTTTATGTCTATCTGAATTAACGTTGTTAAATATAATTCCTTCTATTGACAACTTACTATCGAAATCTCTAAAACCTCTGACAGTTGCCAAAAGAGAGGCTACTTGACCTCTTGCATTAACAATAAAAATTACTGGAACATTGAGAAGTTTTGCGATATTTGCGGTACTGGAAAAGGTTGTTGATCCTAATCCATCAAATAGACCCATTGCTCCTTCAATTAATGAGAATTCATATTTCAAGGAATGTTTTAAAAAACTTTCTTGGACCCATTCCTCACCACTTAAAAAAATATCTAGATTCCTACAAATAGGTTGGCCAATAGAACTAAGTTGTTGTTGATCAAGATAATCTGGACCAACCTTAAAAGTTTGTACCTTTATACCTTTTGAGAACGCCCAACAAGATATCAAAAGCGATAATGTAGTTTTCCCAACATCAGTTGAAGGAGAAGATATTACGCAAGGCATTTATTAGTTATTAAAACCATTAAATATTTGAAGGGCTATTTTAATAGAATTTTCAAAAAGAGGACTTGTATTACC
>QCEN01000021.1 GCA_003280575.1 Prochlorococcus sp. AG-355-P07
GAATATATTTTACTTGTGCTCCTCTGAACCTCGCTACTTGAGAAAGAAGTAGGCCCATAGCTCCAGAACTTTTGTTAGTAATGTGTCTTGCTGCGTCAATTTTCTCTGAGGTACAACCTCCAGTTATTAAAATTTCTTTATTAAGCAAATCTTTGCGATATTCATTTTGTTTATGTGAAGCTACAAATTCAAGAGCTAATTGGATTAGATCATTTGGAGGTATCTTACCGATGCCAATGGCATCACATGCTAAGAGGCCTTCACTTGGTTGTAAAGACAAAACATTTTCGTAATTCTGTAAATTCTCATAATTTTTTTGGACAGCTTGATTTAGCCACATTTTTGTATTCATTGCTGGTGCAACAATAATTGGCTTTATGTTTCCTATTAAAATGCTTGGGATCAATCCCTCTGCATTTCCAGTTACCCATTTTGCTAATGTTGTAGCTGTTAAAGGGGCGATGATTAAAATATCAGCCCAATTACTTAGTTCTATGTGAAGAGGCGTTGATTGACTATCAGCCCATTGATCATCTTCTAAAATGCACGGGTTTCTACTTAAAATAGAAAGAGAAAGCGGCTTTATTAATTTTTCTGCATTTTTTGATAAAACGCATCTTATTTCATAATTTTCTTTCGCTAATTGGCTAACTAATAATGGAATTCTTACAGCTGCAATACTCCCAGTTATTAATAAAAGAACCTTTATTTTAGAGTCCTTACTTTTAGTTTTCATCAAAAGGTTCCTGATCAAGGAGATGTGTAAAATTAGTTGTTAATTCAGGTCTATTTATTGCAAGAGCCCTCAGTAAATGCCAGTCTTTTAAACCATCAAATGGAGTATTGTAATTATCTTCCTCTAGCCTTTTAGCGAGCTCAAGGGTCATTTCTTCATCAAAAGAATTTACTAGTTCCTCACTTATTTTATTTTCAGAAATGAATTTCATATTGAGTAAAGTCAATATACCCTAATAATAGAGCCTCAAGTAATTTTTTAAAATTGATATAAGAATTAAGTACATATTTTCAAGGATATGATAATTTCAATTTTCATAATCTTTTCAAATTTTTGTTATGTCATTTATCTTCATTCTCAGTCATAAATATGCAAATACTCCTTTTCAAAAATATTCTTTCTTAAAATATTTATGTAAAAATTTCTATCATGTCGCAAACTAAAAGAGAGCAAGTCATTAGTCACATACGCTATTTAAGGCAAGAGCTCAGAGAAATGCATTTAGGAATAAAAGAAGATGACCTTTTCCCTGAACCAGGCGAATTAAGAGGATTAATTGCTCAGTTTGAAGCATTACTTGAATTAATAGAAGGAAATACTAAAATTCAATCAAACTCAGAAGCGGCTTAGTTTATTGCGAAATGGTTGTTAAACCTCAAAAGACAAAATTTCAGATAAATATTGTGGAAAATATTCAGACATTAAGTATTTGGGCTAAAAATCCATGGAGAAGATATTCAATATCATTGATTACACTTTTAATCGGCTACTTTTTTGGAAGTTCCCTTGGTATGGTTAGTGCCGTTGTGGAACTCATGGATCCTGTAGCCGCTTTTTTATCACTAGTTTTTATTGAGTTTTTAATAGTTCTAAGAAGAAATTTTAGATTTGAAAGGAAACAGAAATTTTTAGTACTTTTATTAGATTCTTTAAGATTGGGATTATTTTATGGTTTCTTTACTGAAAGTCTCAAGTTATTGTAAGTTTACTTGTTGTGTTTTTGTAATAGATAAAGTAAAGCCATTCTTATAGGAATACCATTTGCAACTTGGTTATTAATTAAGCAATTAGGATATCGATCTACCACTTTGCTACTTATTTCAATATCTCTGTTAATGGGACCAGGATGGAGAATTGGAATTTCTTTGTTATTTAAAGATAATTTCTCTGGGGTTAAGCCATAATCCAAACTATATGAATCAATGCTACTTAGTAAATTTTCCATCATTCTCTCTTTCTGCAATCTTAAAACAATAATCGCATCTGCAATTTTTATTGATTCTTCCAATGATCTAGAAATTGTTATGGAACCTCTTGATTTAACCGGATCTTCTGTTTGATTTGGAGCGGGGGTTTTTAAAAAATTGATAAATTCATCAGGTATTAATGTTTTTGGACCACATAAGATTATATCAGCGCCGAATGCACTCAAAGCCCAAAGATTTGACCTGGCAACCCTTGAATGATTAACGTCTCCAATTATTAAAATTTTTTTGGAATTTAAAACCTCTGGATTCAATGTTTTTTGGGAAAAGAATTTTATCAATGTATAGATGTCAAGTAATCCTTGGCTGGGGTGACTATGTAATCCATCTCCCGCATTCAGAACCGAAGTCTTGGCATTTATTGCATCAAGTTTTTTTGCGATCTCAAAGGTTATGTAACTCGATGAATGTCTGATAACTAATGTATCCGCCCCCATAGCAGAATAAGTTATAGCTGTATCAATTATTGTTTCGCCTTTTGTTAAAGAGCTGGAGGATGGAGCAAACGTTTGGACATCAGCAGAAAGTCTTTTTGCTGCAAGCTCAAAACTATTTTTTGTTCTTGTACTTGCTTCAAAAAATAAAGACGTTACCAAAGTCCCTTGTAAAGCAGGTATCTTTTTTGTTCCTGCATTCTTTAGTGCATCAAATCTATTAGCTAATTCAAATACTGACTCATAATCTTTAATTGAAAAATTAGCTAGTGTATGTATATGTTTATGAGGCCAAATTTGCATTACGCTTAAAAAGATAAATGATTATTGAAATTTAGGTGTTCTGTCACCTTTTAATCTTTTACTTACACTCCTACTATTTTTGAGATACCAACGCCATTTTATATTTTTTGCCTTTGATATGCCAATTCTTGTAGTTTGAATAAGATCTTTTTCTTCTAGAATTGATAGTCGTGGAGAAATCCATAAAGATTTGTTATTTAGAACTTCAAGTGAGTTAAATGAAATGTCTACACTGAATGTTTTAGTTACTAGGCCAGGTCCAGAAGCTAATCTTTCATTCTTACTAGATATAAAAACTGATCTTATCAAAACACCACTCGCAAAATTTTCTTTATCAGTAACTATGTTTAAACAATGATGAATCCCATAAGATTTGTAAATATAAAATGTGCCAGGTTTGCCAAATAATGATTTGTTTGATTCAGTCATTTTGCGGTAGCCATGACAGGCCTCTTCTTCCTGAGAATAAGCTTCAGTTTCAACAATAATCCCTTTAACTTCATTTATCTCATTATTTTTTTTTATTAGGTAACAGCCTATTAAATCAGGAGCAACAAGTTTAGAGTGCCGATAAAAAAAATTTTTTGGAAATAATTCTTCTTCTATTTTTCAATATCTATCTACTAATATAATTAGCTGAGAAAAATAATTAAGGCTATTAATTGATATTGATTTTCAAAAGATGTGATTATTTTTTAAATTATTTGAAATTCAAAGGATATGTAAATAAGTTGTTCTTAATAAACTATTATTTAATAAGAAAGATATTAAAGGTATGACAAAAATAACTAAAGAGGAAGTAAAAAAAGTTGCTCACTTAGCGAGATTAGAACTTAACGAGAATGAAATTAATAATCATGCAGAACAATTAGAAAAGATATTGGATTATATAAGACAACTTGAAAAAATTGCTACAGATGATGTTTTGTGTACAACGAGAGCTATAGAGGTTGTTAATGTATTTAGAAAAGACGAAAAGAAAAAATTTGATTGCAATGAAGAACTTCTAGAATTGGGTCCATCGAGAGAAGATAAATACTTTAAAGTACCAAAAATTATTAATGAATGAGAAGGTTAGTTGCTTCCAATAAATGTTTTGTTGACTATCTTTAATAAAATTTTTTTCATTTTAAAGCCTGGATATAAATTTATGATTTTTCTTATTTTCCCCCTCTTTTTGCTATGACTCCTTACGCCTATTAATAAATCATAAATAAAGTTAAAAATGTCTTCTTTACTTTCAAATATCCCAACCCTCTGAGGGGAACCTTTTTTATCCAATAAAGGCTTAGTTTTTTCATAAGCTACTTTATATTCAAACCAAGGAATCGAAGGCCAAAGATGATGAATGAGATGGTAATTTTGTCCCATTATTAGTAAATTCATAAATTTGCTTGGATAAACTCGAGAATTTATCCATTTATTTCTTGATCGAAATGGTCTATGGGGTAAGTAATCAAAAAATATTCCTAAAGTGACTCCTACCATTAATGCTGGGCCGAACCATAAATTATAAATTAAATTCATAAAGTCAAATTTCAAACCTGCCAAGATAATTGTTATGAATATGGATCTTTCAATTCCCCATTGTAGTAATTCATATCTTCGCCAGAGTTTTCTTTGAAAGAAAAACACCTCATGATAAAAAAATCTTGGAGCAATTAGCCAAATTGGACCAAAAGTACTGACAATATGATCTGGATCATTTTTGGGGTGATTAACGTGAATATGATGTTGTAAATGAACTCTCGTAAAAACCGGGAAGCTAAACCCTAATAGAATAGCTGAGCCATGGCCCATTGCTTGATTTATCCAAGGAACTGGATGAGCAGCTTTATGACAGGCATCATGAATTACTGTACCTTCAATATGTAAAGCTAAAAAAGCAGTGGCTACGAGCAAAGGTAAAGGCCAAACGCCTCTATACCATTGCCATATGCTAAGAAAAGCGAGAAAATAACCGCCGAAGAATAAACCTAATGTTGGATTCCAAAAACTTGGCGGATTTACGTAATTTTTAATCTCTTTTTGCCAATTAAATGTTTTTGAAGAATTAGTATTTTTCGTTGTATTTTTACTGGTTAGGTTTGGAATCGTTTCTTTTATTCTTTTGATAATATAACTAATATTTTGAGTTGATTGCATGCTCAAATATAAAAAATTTCTTTTAGGAGATTTTTAATTTAATTTTAATGTGTCAAATTAATCAACTTAAGAAAAAAAGTTTTTAAAATAAACCTCTTTCAATTATTATTTTATTTGAGCGGTCGTGGCGGAATTGGTAGACGCGCGAGTTTTAGGTACTCGTATCTTCGGGTGTGGGAGTTCAAGTCTCCCCGACCGCACTTTAGGGAATTCTGATAGATAGTTTTTTTATTTATATCAATTCTTATGCTTTAAATAAGTAGTTAGTTTAATGAATAGTCTAATATTTTATTTGGGAACTTTTTATTTTTTAGTTGGGACCATTTTTCTAAC
Source organism: Prochlorococcus sp. AG-355-P07 (assembly GCA_003280575.1). Classification (GTDB taxonomy): domain Bacteria; phylum Cyanobacteriota; class Cyanobacteriia; order PCC-6307; family Cyanobiaceae; genus Prochlorococcus_A. The sequence continues at coordinate 5,217 of QCEN01000021.1, forward strand.
TGTTCCGATAATTTATCTTGAGCTCGGCAAACCAAAAGACTTAATAAAAGCTTTTTTAAATTTATTAATAGGTTTGATATTAATAACTAAAAATAAAACATTAGATGAATCATTTTTTATCATTTTCCTTTTTTTAACATTACTAGTTATTTTTTATCTAGTAGAGCTTTTTTTATCTAGATGGTACCAATTGACAGATAACGAAAAGAAAAAGTTAATTACCTTTTTGGTGTTTAAAAATAACTTTTTGAAAGTATTAGAGTCTTTAAATTTAGTGTTTGGTGATTTCACGAAACCTTCAAATTTTTTTAATTTTCGAAGCAATAATAAAAATACAACCCAAAAAAAGTGGGTAAGAAATGATAAAAATGATAATATAAAAGTCTGAAATAAAATAAATTGATTATTTGAAACATCTCAAAAAAACTACAGTTCAATTAAGAAAGAATATAATGAACTAGATTTATTTAAATAATTCTTCTGATCACCAATATTTCTTATATCGTCGTATGAAATCTCAAAATAGCAAAGAACAAAAATCAGACTTTTCTTATAAAGAAACTTTAAATTTATTAAAAACTGACTTCTCAATGCGCGCTAACTCAGTTTTTAGAGAACCTGAGATTCAGAATTTTTGGGCTAACAATAATATTGATTTCCAATTAGGTTCAAGCAATCCAGGCGAAATATTTACGTTACATGATGGCCCTCCTTATGCTAATGGAGCACTTCATATGGGTCATGCCCTTAATAAAGTTTTAAAAGACATAATAAATAAATACAAAACCTTAAGAGGATTTAAGGTTCATTTCGTACCTGGTTGGGACTGTCATGGATTACCTATTGAATTAAAAGTTCTTCAGAATTTAAAATCTGATGAAAGAAAGAATCTTGACACTCTAAATTTAAGAAAAAAAGCAACAGATTATGCCCATATCCAAATTAATAATCAAAAGGAGGGTTTCAAAAGGTGGGGCATATGGGGAGATTGGAATAACCCTTACTTAACTCTTAAGAAAAGTTATGAATCTGCTCAGATTGGAGTATTTGGGAAAATGTTTTTAAATGGCTATATATATCGAGGTCTTAAACCTGTGCATTGGAGTCCAAGTTCAATGACTGCTCTTGCAGAAGCAGAATTAGAATACCCTGATGAACATTATTCAAAAAGTATTTATGTTTCATTAAAAATCACTAAAATACCTGAGGAAATTCTATTAAATTTTATCCAAGAAAACCTTAATATCAAAAAAGATTTTTTTCAAAATAATTCTTTCATAACTATTTGGACCACAACACCTTGGACCATACCTGCAAATGAAGCAGTTGCAGTAAATCCAAAAATAAAGTACGTTTT
>QCEN01000022.1 GCA_003280575.1 Prochlorococcus sp. AG-355-P07
TCAATTATTCGAAGTCAAAAAATTATTTATTAATTCCCGGAATTAAAAATTTAAAAGATCTTCAGGAAGCGATTAATTTAAATTGCAACATTATCAAAATTTATCCAATAAAAAGTAAAGATAGTTCCATAGATATAATCAACTTTGAAAGTATTGATTTCATTGCGGCTGGAGGCCTATCAATAAATGATGTAAAAACTTATAAATCTTTAGGATATAAAGCAATCGTGATTGGAGATAAAGGTATTATTAAAAAAAAATTTGATCCAAAAATATATGAATGGCTCAAAAATAATTAAATCAAAGATAAATATAATTTATTTAACAAAAAACTACTAATTATCGATTAAGCCACATTGAGCTTGATTCAGTAGTAAATGATCAGCAAGTACTAAAGCCACCATAGCATCAACCATAGGAACTGCTCTTGGTAAAACGCATGGATCATGTCTACCTTTTGCTTTCATCAAAACTTCTTTTCCTTCAGCATTTACTGTTTTCTGTTCTTTCCCGATGGTTGCTGTAGGTTTAAAAGCTATCTTCATCTCAATATTTTCGCCATTACTTATTCCTCCCTGTATACCTCCTGAATTGTTAGATGTTGTTTTTAACTTACTAATATCATCAGACTTGATGAAGGCGTCATTATGTTCGCTTCCTTTTAAATAAGTTCCTGAAAAACCTGAACCTATTTCAAAGCCTTTCGTCGCTGGCAAAGACATCAAAGCCTTTGCTAAATCAGCTTCTAATTTATCAAAAACAGGCATCCCAAGACCAGAAGGAACATTTCTTACAAGACATTCAATAACCCCGCCACAAGAGTCTCCTTGACGCTTTAATTCCTTAATCCTCTCTATCATTTCCACTGATACTTTTTCATCAGGACATCTAACAATATTAGAATCTATTTTATTTAAAGAAACCTTATCTTTATTAATATCAGAATCAATATTATGTATACGCTTTACCCAAGATAGTATTTCAGTGTTACAGAAGTTATTTAATAATTGTTTTGCTACAGCACCAGCGGCTACTCTCCCAATTGTTTCTCTTGCAGATGCTCTTCCACCTCCAGAACTCGCCTGAATTCCATATTTCAGATGATATGTACCATCTGCATGAGAAGGTCTAAATACCTGCTCCAAATTATTATAATCTCCTGGTCTTTGATCCTTGTTTCTTACCAACATTGCTATTGGAGTTCCAAGTGTTAAGCCTTCCTTTATCCCACTTAATATTTCAATTTTATCTTCTTCATTTCGGGGTGTTGTAATGTCACTTTGACCAGGTCTGCGCCTATCTAATTCATTTTGTATCAGATTGATATTTACTTTCAACTTAGGGGGACATCCATCAAGAATAACTCCTACTGCACCACCATGTGATTCTCCAAAAGTACTAACACGAAAAATTTTTCCAAAACTACTACTCATAAAAATATCAAATGTTTATCTATATAAACATTATATGAAACCAATTGAAAATTAAACAAAAAAAAAAGCCCCCAAAAAGGGGACTTGAGATTAAAGAACTTTAAGCTTAACCAATAGCTGGAGCTGAAAGAGCTACAGTTGTAGACTCAGCTGCTGCTAGATCAAGTGGGAAGTTGTGAGCGTTACGCTCATGCATTACTTCCATACCTAGGTTTGCTCTGTTAAGAACGTCACCCCATGTAGGAACAATCTTACCGTTTGCATCAACAACAGACTGGTTGAAGTTGAAACCGTTAAGATTGAATGCCATTGTGCAGATACCCATTGAAGTTAACCATACACAAACAACTGGGAATACAGCTAGGAAGAAGTGAAGACTTCTGCTGTTGTTGAAACTTGCATATTGGAAGATCAAACGACCGAAGTAGCCATGAGCTGCAACGATGTTATATGTTTCTTCTTCTTGTCCGAACTTGTAACCATAGTTCTGAGACTCAGTCTCAGTTGTTTCTCTGATTAGAGATGAAGTAACAAGTGAACCATGCATAGCTGAGAATAGAGATCCTCCGAACATACCAGCAACACCAGCCATATGGAATGGGTGCATAAGAATGTTGTGCTCTGCCTGGAAAACAAACATGAAGTTGAATGTTCCAGAGATACCTAGAGGCATTCCGTCAGAGAATGAACCTTGACCGAATGGGTATACAAGAAATACTGCGAAAGCTGCTGAAACTGGTGCAGAGTATGCAACACAGATCCATGGACGCATACCTAAACGGTATGAAAGCTCCCACTGTCTTCCCATATATGCTGAGATACCGATTAGGAAGTGGAAAATTACAAGCTGGTAAGGACCACCGTTGTATAACCACTCATCTACAGTAGCTGCTTCCCAAATTGGGTAGAAGTGTAGACCAATAGCGTTAGATGAAGGAACAACTGCACCTGAGATGATGTTGTTTCCGTATAGGAATGAACCAGCAACTGGCTCTCTAATTCCGTCAATGTCTACTGGTGGTGCTGCGATGAATGCAACGATGAAGCAAGCCGCTGCTGTAAGTAGGCATGGAATCATTAAGACGCCGAACCAACCAACATAAATTCTGTTGTTAGTTGATGTTACCCACTCACAAAACTGTGGCCAACCTTTTAACAGCGAAGAACGCTGCTGCTGAATAGTTGTCATGAGTTCGTAAAGTATGTCTCTAATGTGAGACGTGTAAATAAAAACGGAAATAAATCCGCTTTGAAGATTTTAGACCAAAATCGCTAAAAATGTGTATTTTTTTTTCTTTAAGTAAACTTATTTTTTGCAATATTAAAGAAAAGAACCTCCATGTCTTAATATTTTCTTTGTTATTGAGGATTTAACTTGGTAATAATCGAATGGCTTCTTAACGGAAAAAGATCGAAAGAAGTTGTTTCCTTAAAGGAGGCTAAGTATAGAAGACTGCAATTAGAGGCTTTTGGAGCAATTATTTATTGGAGCGAAAGAATTTAAGTTTATAAGGCTTAAGAATTAGCGAAAAAAATAAAAGTATTTAATATTAAATAAACTTATCTATTAAATAAAAAATCCTTATTAGTAATCGGCGATTTTATTGTTCCTGTTTCTTAATTTAAAGACTTTCAAACTCTTGAACCCATTGTTTTTTTGAACAAATAACTTCTTTTTTTGTGTAGCTCATCGCAATTTTTTTTTCCTTATAAGCGACTTCTCCAATAAAAACAGGCCAAATCAATTGGTCCCCGTCATATTTGTAAATTATTCCTTGGCTATCCAGAAATAATGGATCTCCTTTTTTAATCATTTTCCAATCTTGGTTTATTCTCTCAGGATGAATGAGGCCATCTATATCTCCTTTTGCATCTCTAGGATAATCTATACTCCCTTGATGAACGTGAACTACTAATTCCTTTGGGAGTTCTATAAGTTTGTTTTTTAATTTATCTATCTCTTCCCTTAGGGAGCTAATTATTAGGGAGAATCTATCTATGATTATTGGATCATAAAAATTTTGTGCTACAGCTCCTATTTCAATAACTAGACCGCATGGCCAAGCTTCTACAAGAAAGCCTGTTTGAGCTTCATCTTTTTCGTGCAAGTAAATAGGCAATCCAAATTTGTTCTGCAGTAATGCAGCTAAACAAAAATCTTTGTATCTCCTGCCATACATGACAATACATGTCCCCATATTTGCAGTAGTAGTATGCAAATCGATAGCAATTTGACAGGGCTTAGATCCGTTTATTCCAAATTGATTGACTAAAAAATTAGCTCTATTAATTTCATAAACATTATTTTTATCTTGATCATGATTTTTAATTTCTTTAAAAGATCTATTTAAATCATCATCTATATATCTGCGACCTTTTTCATAGGCAACGGGATTACCTATTATGTACTCATACTCAATACCTTGATTTAAACTATTTTCCTCTCTATTAAATTGCTTAACTGCCCAAATAGGATTAATTTCATTCCCATGAGTGCCAGAAACGATAAGTATTCTTTTAACAGTCATTTTTTCTTTAAAAATAAAATTTTATGCAAAATAAATACCTAATTAAGGCCTCCAAAAAATTCTGGTTTTGGTTTTGGATCCAATTAATGAATGGCTTTGCACCATCAGATTTACATGGTAATTATAGAAGGCCTAAAGGTATAAAAATTGATAGTGAATACGATATTAATAATGAAAATGGACAAATTTATTTATTAGTGGGGAATTCTTGTCCATGGTGCCAAAGAACTTTACTCGTCCACGAAATAAAAAATTTATCTAAAAAAGTTAAAGTTATTTTTTTAAAAGCAGATGTTGAGCATGGCGAATGGATTTTCAATGCCAAAATTGAGGGATGTACTAGACTTTCTGACCTTTACAAAAAAGCTAATAAAAAGATTATTTTTAGAGCGACATTACCTCTTTTAATTAGTGTCGTAAAAGACGAACTAAATATTTTGTCTAATGAAAGTTCACAGATCATAAGACTACTCAATTCAATAAAAATTCAATCAAAATATCAAAAATTGACTATTAAAGACTGTAATCAAAAATTTTTAGATTTAATTAATAACAGCATTAATGATGGAGTATATAAATGTGGTTTCGCCAGAAACCAGTCAGCTTACGAAAAAGCGAGTCAAAATCTTTTTACAGCCATAAATGAAATTGAAAATTTATTACAGAAAAATAAAGGGGACTGGATATTTGGAGAAGAGTTAACTTATGCAGATATTTACCTTTTTCCAACGCTTATAAGATGGGAATTAATCTACAGCAAACTTTTCAAATGTACTGAACAAGAACTATCAAGTTTCGAAAAGATTATTGAATGGAGATTAAAATTCTTTAAATTATCTAATGTAAATAGGACATGCTTCGACAATGAATGGAAAAAAGATTACTACAAAGCTTTATTCCCCTTAAACCCAAATCAACTAATCCCAGTTTTACCATCGCTAAGGGAAATAATGAGATTAGAGTCCTAAAAAATTCATAAATCAATTTCCAAAAAAAAAAATGATGTTGTAATGAACACTTATTTAATTCATAGATAGTGCAATTTCATTAGAAATTAACTATGTTATGTATGTCTACTAAAGTACGAAAAGCTTAAAATGAAATCCATTGACGAACACATCCAAAAAGATCAATCGGAAATCGAATCTGCAAAAGCAGAGGGCAATCTTCCAAAGGTCAGACATCTAACTGAAGAGCTAAAAGAACTAGAAGAATATAAAGATCATCATCCAGATGATAAACATGACCCTAATGCTTTGGAACTATTCTGCGATGCCAACCCGGATGAACCAGAATGTCTTGTTTATGATGATTAAGTTATCTTTTGATAGATAATCCATAAAAAAAGGGCTCTAAAAGCCCTTTTTTTATTTTTAAATCATATTAGTAATCTCTATTAAAGTCGGATGGACTTCCTGTAAGCGAACATACAACAGACTCCTCATTTTTCATTTCCTTTACTTCTACAATTGGTCTTCCCATTTTCTTCAAAACCTCAATATCTTGAATGGTTTGACATCTAGCTATTATTTTTCCATGTTCATCAAAGCAACTATAGAAATTCATATTTTGTTTAAAGTAGTATCTTATTTATGACTAATTTTCATTATTAAATCAAGTGTATTTTTTTTAAAAAAAATTTTTAATTTGAATTAGATACTTTTCCATACTTCAGAAAGCAGTGAAGATAAACCTTTTTTTTAAAGATGAAGAAATAACTAAAACTTTCTTTTTAGATAAATCTTCTAACTTTTTTGTAATTATTTTCAAATAATTATCATCTACCAGCTCCATCTTATTCAACACTAATATCCTCTTTTTATCTAAAAGACCTTTCCCATATTTTTTTAATTCCTGCTCAATTATTTCAAAATCATGCAAAGGATTTTCTGCAATTGCATCAATTAAGTGAACAAGTATCTTCGTTCTTTGGATGTGCCTTAAAAAGTCATGTCCTAAACCTACTCCATCAGCAGCACCAGATATTAATCCAGGAATATCCGCAAAAAGGCAACCATTCCCATCAATTTTTCTTACTACACCTAAGTTGGGTATTAGAGTAGTGAAAGGATAATTTGCGATTTTTGGACGGGCAGATGAAACAACGGAAATCAAAGTACTTTTTCCAGCATTTGGAAGGCCTATAATCCCAACCTCTGCAAGAAGTTTTAGTTCTAATTGAACCTCCCATATCTCACCATCTTTTCCTTCAGTGAACAATTCTGGGGCTCTATTTTGATTACTTAAATAGTAAGCATTACCATTTCCACCTCTTCCTCCAATGGCAATAGTTAAACTTTGTTTATCTTTAGTTAAGTCTCCTAAAATAATACCGGTTTTAATATCCCGTATTTCTGTACCGCAAGGAACTTTAAGGATTGTATCCTCACCTGAGGCACCCGATCTC
>QCEN01000023.1 GCA_003280575.1 Prochlorococcus sp. AG-355-P07
TATTCTTTTGGATAAGTCGGTATTTTTCTTGTAAATTATTTTCCCAAAACTCATACGTTAATCCTTTATATTAGTGAAGCTTTCTGATTTAATTTGCTCTTTTTCGTTGATATCACTGATAATATTATCATTAGGCTTTTTCTTTTGGGATAAGGCATTTTTATTTAAAGTTGATTTACTATTAACCATAGAGTTTTGATTCCCAATCAAATTTTCAAGAAGTTCTTGTAACCGACTGCTAGTAATTGGCCTCTCAAGTTTTCCCTGGTTTGCTAATGATAACGTACCTGTTTCTTCAGATACAACTATACAAATACACCTGTCAAATCTTTCGGTAATTCCTAATGCTGCTAAGTGTCTTGTGCCATATCTACTTATTCCTTGCCTCGAGAGAGGAAGTATTACCCCAGCTGATATTATTTTGTTACCTTTAACAAGAACTGCTCCATCATGTAACGGTGTATCTGTTGCAAAAAGATTTATCAAAAGGTCAGTTGATAATTGAGCTTCAATATTTGTCCCTGAATATAAAAAATCTTCTGGCCTTAAATCACTACCTAAATCTACTACTATTAAAGCCCCTTTTCTATTTTTTGAGAGTTTACCAGCAGCATCAACTAACTGAGTAATAGTAGTAGATGTTGCTCTAAATTCTTTTGGAGGATTCCCTAGTAATACGGCTAGCCTTCCCGTGCCTAATAATTCCATTAATCTTCTTAGCTCTCCCTGCCAAAGTATTGCTAAGGAAAGAGAGCAAGCGAGCACTACGGCATCAATTAATTTTGATGTTAATGGGAGGTAAGCATATCTTTGTATGAACCATGCGGATGAAACTAAAAATAAATATCCTCTCAATAGCCATAATGTCCTCTGTTCCTTTACTCTAGAAAATAATAAAAGGCCAAACCCAATAGCAAACAAGACATCTAATAAAAGCTTTAAATTTATAAACCCCCAGAAATTCACATTAAAAACAAAATTAATTTAAATGTACCTAATTTTGTTTAATAAAGCGATCAGGTAAGACATCATACTTTAGAAGATCTAAAGGACTTTCTCTTTTTTGAATAATCTCTGCTTCACCATCGCAAACTAAGAGAGCAGCTGGTCTTGGAATTCTATTGTAATTTGAACTCATAGAGTTATTGTATGCCCCAGTCCCAAAAACGCATATTAGATCTCCTGTTTTGCAATTTGCTAACTCTATCTCCTTAAACAATACATCTCCTGATTCGCAGTGCTTTCCTGCAATAGTAAATTTATTTTTGGAATTAATATTGAAAGGATTACTAACCAAACATGCAGAATAACTTGATTGATATGTTATTGGTCTTGGATTATCACTCATTCCACCATCTACGGATAAATATGTTCTAATCCCAGGAATTTTTTTAAAAGCCCCGACTTTGTAAATTGTTATTCCTGCAGTAGATACAATAGATCTTCCTGGCTCGCACAACAACGTAGGTAAATCTAAATTATGTTTTTCGCAAGCTTTAAGAACCGAGTTGGAAATTGTTCTCACCCACTCATCAATTGAAGGAGGGTCGTCATCTTCTATATACTTAATACCTAAACCTCCACCTACATTCAGTTTTTTAATGTAATGTCCATATTTTTTGGCGTCTAAAATAACACTAACCATTATTTCACCAAGATCCTTATGAGGGTCTAGTTCAAAGATTTGGGAACCGATATGAGCGTGCAATCCATTTAATTTAAGATGTTTGGTATTACTAATTCTTTGAAATAAAGTATTTAAATATTCAATGCCGAAACCAAATTTGCTATCAAATGATCCCGTTCTTATGTATTCATGTGTATGGCATTCTATTCCAGGAGTGAAGCGAATCATTATCTCTAAGTCACGATTAGATGAATTTGAGATTTCTTCCAATCTTTCTAAGTCATAATCGTTATCAACGATTACGTTAATATTATTTCTAACTGCGAACTCTATTTCTTTGTCTGATTTATTATTTCCATGAAAAACAATTTTTTCATTTGGTACACCACCTTTGAGTGCAGTTAATAGTTCTCCTTCTGAAACAGCATCAAGTCCTAAACCCTCTGAGGCAACGAGGTTGCTCATGAAAATGGAACTATTTGCCTTAGAAGCATATATAGGCAGTGATTCCCCAGGGTAATATTTCTCCAACGCTTTTTTATAAGCCCTACAAGATTTTCTTAATGTAATTTCATCCAAAATGTAAAGAGGAGAATCATATTTTTTAACTAATTCTTCAATAGAACATCCACCAACATATAACTTTCCATCACTACTAATTGATGTAGTAATAGGGACGATGTTTTTGTTTGGACTATCGAAATCAATATTTTGTTTTAAAAAGGATTTTTTTTCTTCCATGTGAATATTCTAAATAAGATAAATCTAATTTTGTCATATTTTATAATGACTTTTATTTTAAATTTTTTTAGTATTTATCTACTATAAAATGATATCCATTAAACATATAAATGAAAGAGATGTTGATTTATGTTTTGAATTAGATTCAAATACCATTTCCTTATGGAGCAAAAGGCAGTGGACTAACGAATTTAAAAAAGAAGGTACAAAAGTGTTTGGTATATTACTTTCTAATTGTGTTGTAGGGATATGTGTTCTTGATGTGGTTCTTGATGAAGCTCAAATAAATTTTTTTGCAGTAAATCATAAATTTAGGAAAAAAGGGCTTGGGACTTACCTTATGAACTATTTAATAAAAGAATGTAAAAAATTAAATATTAATAAATTATTCTTAGAAGTCTCACATACTAATTCTTCAGCTGAGAAATTTTATAGTCGCTTTGATTTTTCTACTGTAGGAATAAGAAGAAATTATTATAAAGACGGTTCGGATGCTCTTCTAAAAGAAAAAAAATTAACAACTAAATAATTTAAATTTTAAAATGTTCGGATAACCAGAATACTTGAAATTACTGTAATTTATTGCTATATCACTAAAAAAGTTAAATTTATTTCAATAAAATATAATTTTGGGTATTCACAAAAGCTCATTATGAACACAAAATTGACATATTACTGGTAGGTTATTAATAGAAATTTGTTTTTCTAATGTTTGAAAGATTTACAGAAAAAGCTATAAAAGTCATTATGCTTGCTCAAGAGGAAGCTAGAAGGCTTGGTCATAATTTCGTTGGAACAGAGCAAATTTTATTAGGTTTAATTGGAGAAGGTACAGGTGTTGCCGCAAAAGTTCTTAAATCCCTAGGGGTTAATCTCAAAGACTCAAGAATAGAAGTTGAAAAGATAATTGGCAGAGGTTCTGGTTTCGTTGCTGTGGAGATACCTTTTACTCCTAGAGCTAAAAGAGTTCTAGAGTTATCTCTAGAGGAGGCACGTCAATTAGGTCACAATTATATAGGTACCGAACACTTATTATTAGGTTTAATAAGAGAAGGTGAGGGTGTTGCAGCAAGAGTTCTTGAAAATCTCAGTATTGATCTTACCAAGGTAAGAACTCAAGTTATAAGGATGCTAGGTGAAACTGCTGAAGTTGGGAGTGGAGCAAATCCAACTAAAGGTAATTTAAAAACTGCTACTCTCGATGAATTTGGAACAAATTTAACAAAATTAGCTAGTGAATCAAAATTAGACCCAGTTGTTGGTCGTTATGCAGAAATAGATCGTGTAGTTCAAATATTAGGTAGAAGAACAAAAAATAATCCAGTTCTTATTGGAGAGCCTGGCGTAGGTAAAACAGCTATTGCAGAGGGTTTAGCCCAAAGAATACAGCTTGGAGATATCCCCGACATACTTGAAGATAAAAGGGTTTTAACTCTTGATATAGGTCTTTTGGTTGCCGGAACAAAATATAGAGGGGAATTTGAAGAGAGATTAAAAAAGATAATGGAAGAAATCAAATCTGCAGGTAATGTTATCCTTGTTATAGATGAAGTGCATACTCTAATTGGTGCAGGAGCTGCTGAAGGGGCTATAGATGCTGCCAATATCTTAAAACCAGCCTTAGCCAGAGGAGAACTACAATGTATTGGTGCAACAACTCTCGATGAATATAGAAAACATATTGAGAGAGACGCAGCGCTTGAAAGAAGATTTCAACCTGTCATGGTTGGGGAACCATCTATTGAAGATACAATCGAAATCTTAAAAGGTCTTCGAGAACGTTACGAGCAACATCATCGCCTAAAAATTACTGATGACGCATTAGAAGCTGCTGCTCACTTAGGTGATCGGTATATATCTGATAGATTTTTGCCCGATAAGGCTATAGACCTTATTGATGAGGCAGGAAGTAGAGTTCGTTTGATTAATTCAAAACTTCCACCAGAAGCTAAACAAATAGATAGAGAATTAAGACAGATACAAAAACAAAAAGAAGAATCTGTGAGGGATCAAAATTTTGATCAAGCAGGTCAATTAAGAGAAAAAGAGATGGAATTGTCTGCAAAAATTAAAGAGGTTCTTGAAAATAAAAAAGAATCTACAGCGGAAGACCAATCCAGTGAAGATACAAATTCTGTAAATAATGATTCAAAACTTATACAAAACCCTATGGTTAATGAAGAAGATGTAGCTCACATTGTTGCTTCATGGACTGGCGTACCAGTTCAAAAATTAACTGAAACCGAATCAGTCAAACTCCTCAATATGGAAGAAACTCTTCACAAAAGGCTAATAGGACAAGATGAAGCTGTAAAAGCTGTTTCAAGAGCTATAAGAAGAGCAAGAGTCGGTTTAAAAAACCCTAATAGACCAATAGCTAGTTTTATCTTTTCAGGCCCTACTGGCGTAGGTAAAACTGAATTGACTAAATCGCTAGCCTCTTATTTCTTTGGGAGTGAAGAAGCAATGATCAGACTAGATATGTCAGAATTTATGGAAAGACATACAGTTAGTAAACTTATAGGATCTCCTCCAGGATATGTTGGCTTTAATGAAGGTGGACAACTTACTGAAGCTGTCAGAAGAAGACCCTATACTGTCGTTTTATTCGACGAAGTAGAAAAAGCTCATCCAGATGTCTTTAATTTATTACTGCAACTTCTTGAGGATGGCAGATTAACAGACTCCAAGGGTAGAACTGTAGATTTCAAAAATACTCTACTAATAATGACTTCTAATATTGGATCAAAAGTGATTGAGAAAGGGGGTGGTGGTTTAGGGTTTGAGTTTTCTGGGGATTCTGTCGAAGATAGTCAATATAACAGGATTAAATCATTAGTTAATGAAGAACTAAAGCAATACTTCAGACCTGAATTTTTAAATAGACTTGATGAAATTATTGTATTTAGGCAACTTTCTAAAAATGAGGTTAAAGAAATTGCTGAAATAATGTTGCAAGAGGTTTTTGCAAGATTACAAGATAAGGGGATAAAATTAGAAGTAACAGACGCTTTTAAAGAAAGACTTGTTGAAGAAGGATATAACCCTTCTTATGGAGCAAGACCTTTAAGAAGAGCTGTTATGCGCTTATTAGAGGACAGTTTGGCCGAAGA
>QCEN01000024.1 GCA_003280575.1 Prochlorococcus sp. AG-355-P07
ACATCACCTTTTGGATGAAGCGGAAATGATTGAGGAAAAATATCATTCCAGTTTTTTGGTAATTCGCAATGTATAAAATTGCTATTCCAACAATTTAAAGATCTTTCATAATCAACAAATGATGGAGAAGGAATACAACTTACTCCGAATTTGGATGCTTCATAACCTGCCCAGGTTATTAGTTCAGAAGCTCCATTTCCAGGCAATATATTGTCTGGATTTATCCCATGAAATTTGCCGATTATTTCTTTCAGATCACTCAAATTTCTTTCTGGGTAATATCTAAAGCCAAGATTCTTAATTTCCCCATTTATTGAATCTATTAGTATTTGAGGGGGATCAAAGGGTACTAATGATGCACTTGCATCAATAATTTCGGATGGTAATAAATTTAATTTTTTCGCAGTTGCATATACATTTCCACCGTGTTTCAAGTTTGATCCTTGTATGGCTAACGTAGGGTAATCATGAGGTTCAGATTTGTTCATCATTCATTCTCTAATTTTATTCAACCCAATTTAAATCTGATCCAATTGCATCTTTTATACTAGATAATTGATGATTATTGAGTTGCTTTATAATTCCCTTAAGTATATTTGGTACTAATTGTGGACCCTTATATATCCATCCTGTATAAAGTTGAATTAATGATGCTCCAGAACAAATTCTTTCCCAAGCTGATTCAGGACTATCTATTCCACCAACGCCAATTAAAATAATCTTTTTATCAATATTATGTATATGTTTTATTATTTGATTTGCTTTTTTTTGTAGAGGCCTTCCACTTAATCCTCCATTCTCTTGTGATAGTAATAATCCAGTTTGCCTGATCTTCCTGTTTTCAAGACCTAATCTATCAATGCTGGTGTTTGTAGCAATTATTCCATCGATGTTTTCGTCATTTATTAATTGGCAAATATCTTCAATATCTTTAAGGCCTAAATCTGGCGCAATTTTTACAAATAATGGTGGACAATTAGGTAAGTTTTTAATTTCTCTAAGAAGTTCTTTTAGAAGAATTGGATCTTGTAACTTTCTTAGTCCTTCAGTATTTGGAGAACTAACGTTTATGGCTGCGTAATCACAATATGGAATTAATAATTTTAGAGAAGTTAAATAATCATCTTTTGCTTGAGATAAACCTGTAATTTTTGACTTCCCGAAATTTATCCCTAAACAAATATTCTCCCTGTTTTTTTTAAACTCAATACCTTGTTCAAGAAAGTTTTTAACGAGATTTTCAGCACCATTATTATTAAAACCCATTCTATTTAATGCCGCCTCTTCTTCTGCTAATCTAAACAACCTTGGTTTCGGATTACCTTCTTGAGCAAACTTAGTTACTGTACCAAGTTCAGCAAATCCAAAACCAAAATTTTTCCATATGTTTGCAGCATTTCCATTTTTGTCGAAACCAGCAGCTAAACCAATTGGATTACAAAAATTTATTCCACATATTTTCTGAGTTAACCTTTGGTCAGTTATAGAAAATTCTTCATTTAGATTTTTTAGGATAAGTGAAACTAATGGCCAATTATATTTTCTTGAACTGAATGATAGAAGGTTAAGAGATAAATTAGTTAAATATTCTGCATCGATTCCAGAGTCTTTCTTTAGTATAGGAGTGACCAAGTTTTTATAAAGATTTTTAAATACCCCCTTTTGTTCATTCATAAAAAATCAGGATTCTTTTTTTCTATTATCCAATATTTTTCACCTTTAGGAATCAATATCCAATTACGCCATTGAAAAGGTGAATATTTTTTTATCTCTAAGTGGTTTTCTTCCCCTAATAAGTTAGTTAGTTCTGGTGAACTTAACAAGTATTTTTTTTCTGCAAATTTTTGAATTAATTCATTTCTTGAAAATAATTCCTGAATTTCTGTAGGTGCACTTTTTTCAAAAAATTCTACTGAAGTCTCAGACTCTTTTGAGTTACTTTTAAGAGATATACCTTTGCTATAGTTGGTCGCGATTTTATCTACCCTATCATTTTGTTTGTCACCGCTATGGCCTTTAACATATTCCATTTCAAGACCATTAATTCTTAGTTGATCAATTTTTTGCCATAAATCAAGATTTTGAACTGATTTTCCTGAGCTTGTTTTCCATCCATTTCTCTTCCAATTAATAATCCATTTTGTATACCCTTCTATGACATATTTACTATCAGTTCTTAATTTAAAGTTGTCTTTTAATTTATAAGTTTTTAATTTCTCAAGTGTTTTTATGGCCGCAGTGAGTTCCATTCTATTATTAGTAGTATTTTGCTCGAAACCACCTATTTCTAATTCACTTTTGTCGTCAAAAATTATTAGACCACCCCAACCACCTGGACCTGGATTACCACTGCAGGCTCCATCTGTTGCAGCTTCAATTGCAATACTATTAATATTCATAATTTTTGAAGCCGATATACATTCTATCGGCTTGAAAAAATATTCTCTTACTTAAGTGTAACTTTACCGCCAGCTTCTTCAATCTCTTTCTTTAAAGATTCAGCATCTGCTTTAGCTATTCCTTCTTTTACTGTTTTTGGTGCAGATTCAACAAGTGCTTTTGCATCGCCAAGACCTAGACCAGTTGCATTTCTTACAACCTTAAGTACCTTGATTTTTGCAGTTGCATCAAAGCTTTCGAGAACTACATCAAATTCAGTTTTTTCTTCAGCAGCGCCACTATCTGCGTCACCGCCAGCTGCTCCTGGAGCTGCCATCACTACACCTGCAGAAGCTGCAGCAGATACACCAAAAGCCTCTTCAATTTTCTTTACAAGCTCAGATGCTTCTAAAAGTGATAGAGATTTTAATGATTCAAGAATTTCTTCAGTTTTTGCGGACATTTTCTTAAAAGTTGATTAGGGTTTGAATTTAAGATTCTGATTTTTCAGAATATTGTTTAAGTGATCTAGCAAGTCCAGAAGGCACTTCATTAATAGAGATGGCAATTTTAGTTGCTAAGCCATTTAGAGCACCAGCAATTTTGGCCATCAATACTTCTTTAGATGGGAGACTTGCAATTTCTTTTATTTCAGAATCGCTAAGAAGTCTGCCTTCAAATAAAGCTCCTTTGGTTTCGGATTTTTTGGTGTCTTTTTGAAAAGATTGGATAGCTTTTACTGCACCACCAACATCTTCTTTAATTAAGACAAAAGCATTTGTTCCGGAAAGTAAAGATTCGAGATCGTTCCAATTACTATCTCCATCAATAGCTTTACGCATTAATGAATTTTTAGTAACTTTGCAGATGCCGCTAGTAGTTTGCAATCTAGATCGCAAATCTGACATCTCTTTGATAGTTAAACCTTTATAGTCAAGAACTACAGCCATTTCCGAATCGTTTAATAGAGATTTAATCTCAGAAACGATTTGTTGCTTATTCTCTAGTGTTCGGCCCATTGGTGTTTTTTGGATCGTAATTTAGGGAGAGCAGGAAATGCGGCAAAGTTCTTTTAAAGAGGCCGCTTTTATTAGATCCAAAAAGAAATAATTTAAGACGAGTCCTCGGTAGGAATTAACAATTTAGAATAACTAAATCAACCTACTTTCTTTGGCCGTATTATTGCACTTTAAATTATACTACAAAGCGTTAACCTTCAGGTTGGTAATCTTGTATAGCATTTATGTCTAATTGAACTGAAGGCCCCATTGTTGAAGTTACATAAAAAGTTTTCCAATATTTTCCTTTAGCTCCACTTGGTTTATTTTTATCAATTGATTCTTGTAAGGTTTTTAAGTTGTCAAGTAGAGCCTCTTTTGTGAAACTTGCTTTTCCAAAGCGAACATGAACGATTCCAGCCTTATCTGCTCTAAATTCGAGCTTACCCGCTTTGAATTCTTTTATTGCATTAGCAATGTCATTAGTCACTGTCCCAGCTTTAGGATTAGGCATTAAACCTCTAGGTCCTAAAACTCTTCCTAATTTTGCAACCTTTGGCATCATATCTGGAGTTGCAATAAGTAGATCAAACTCCATATTTCCTTTGTTGATGCTTTCCACAAGATCTTCTTCGCCAAATAAATCTGCACCAGCAGCCTTAGCTTTCGATACATTCTCACCGCTTGTAATTACTGCAATTTTGATGCTTTGGCCAGTACCATGTGGTAATGCAACAGTGGTCCTTAATTGTTGATCAGTATATTTTGGATCAATACCTAAACGAATATGTGCTTCAATAGTTTCATCAAATTTTGCATTAGCATTTTCCTTGATAATACTTAGAGCTTCAAGTGGTGCGTAAATGCGATCTTCTATCTTTGTTGATAGAGCCGCCATTCTTTTAGATAGTTTTTTCATAATAATATTGGGTCCAAACGGTTATTAACTAACCTCCCCTAAATAGTGAGAAATTTTGTGTTGAACTCAATCAGTGATAGAGACGCCCATATTACGAGCAGTACCCTCAATTACTTTCATTGCTGATTCAACACTAGAACAGTTTAGATCAGGAAGCTTAGTTTTGGCTATTTCTTCTAATTGAGCTTTGCTTATATTCCCAACAGAGCCTTTTGCGGATTCACCTGAACCTTTGTCTATACCAGCTGCTTTTGTTATTAAGACGGAAGCAGGGGGTGTTTTTGTGATAAAAGTGAAGCTTCTATCTTCAAAAACAGAAATCTCGACTGGAATTACAAAACCTGCTTTATCTTGCGTCCTTGCGTTATATTCTTTGCAAAATGCCATGATATTAACACCATGTTGTCCTAAAGCTGGCCCTACAGGGGGAGCAGGATTTGCTTTGCCTGCTTGTAGAGCAAGCTTGATAACTGCAACAATTTTTTTTGCCATTAGATTAGAGAATTTAAGCTGGAGTAGAAAATCATAATTTTACTCGATAAACAAGAACAATTAGAAATTAATTTTGTTTATTGATTTGGGAGAATTCTAATTCTACAGGAGTCTCGCGCCCAAATATTGAAAGTAATGCTTTTAATTTATTTCTTTCTCCGGAAACTTCTATAACTTCTCCCTGGAAATCCTTGAATGGACCGCTAGTTACAATGATTCTATCTTTTTCTTCAATATCTAACTTGATTACAGCTTTTTTCTCTGATGCGCGCTTAAAGATTCTGTTGACTTCTTGTCTTGATAATGGTCTAGGTTTGATATGACCTCGCGATCTTCCGCTGCCTCTACCGTCTTCAGCACCGACAAAGTTAATCACATTTGGAGTACTTTTAACAGCCATCATTGTATCTTCATCTAAAATCATTCTTACGAGGACATAACCTGGGAAAACTTTTTCTTCAGTAGTTTGTCT
>QCEN01000025.1 GCA_003280575.1 Prochlorococcus sp. AG-355-P07
AACTTAATCAATCTCCAAGGAATTAAAGCCCCTCCCCAATTACTAACAAAGACGAATAAAAATAAAGTTCCTATAAATGGCATCCAATCTCTATAGACTTTTTCACCTATTTGCGTCCTAGCAAGATCTCTTATGTAATCCCAAAGGAACTCAAGCAGATTTTGTAGGCCTTTAGGATCATTTTCCATTTTTTTAGTTCCTAAAGAAATAAAAACTAATAACGCTCCTAATAAAATCCAAGATGTTAAAAATACCTGCCCATGAAGTCTGATATTTCCAATTTGCCAATAAAGATGTTGACCAACTTCTAATGCTCCAAAATTTGTTAGCAAGGAATTAAAAAACATTTGTTTTGAATAAAAAATTTACTTAAGAACGTGAAAAATAAAGAATGAGTGAAGGCTTATAAATGAAAAAACCTATCATCGCAGGAAAAATATCCAAAGATCCTAGCTTGCTCGCAAAAATAAAGAGGCAAACTGGAACTAATAGTTGCAATTTTGATACACCTGATGATTCTTTACCGAGTTTCCCTATACTTTTGGCAAGCAAACGTAGGTAAAAAATGCCGGCAATTGCACCTATAAAAATACTAAAACCAAATGTAAAGCCTAGAAAAATTCCAGTTATTGATGCTAATAAAATAGAAACAATAAAAGTAATTACAAAAATTGTTAATTGCAATTTTGTGTATTCATCATTTTGGGAAAGCAAATGATCTATTTGATTGGCAATGCCAGATTTACTTTCTTTGTTGATCGAATTATTCAGGGATTGAGGAAATAGAACATTCTCATTAGAAGGATGCTCAAGTTTTTTTCTATTTGAGTCCACTGATGTGAACATAGTTTAAAAACCCCTCTAAATGGTTTAAGTAAGTATATAAACTCACGGAATCTATCACGGAGAGGTGCCTTTTAGCTAGTTTTTTTTTATAAAAAATTAATTCTTAAGAATTACAATGAATCTGTAGGCCATTTTTTACTTTATTCTTCAAAAATAAAATTTATGAAAAGTCATCTTTTTAACTGCGTTAACACTTTAAAACGTTAATAAAAGACTTGGCAAAATCTCATTTAAACGTCTCAATAGTAAATATACATCTAAAAAATTGGAGATAAGTCAAGAAAAAATAAAATATAAAAGAATTTCTAAAAGAAAAAAAACCTTTAGTTCTAATTACAAAAAAAATTTCAGCAATTTATCAGAGTCTATATTTCCCTTGCCTTGGGCGATATGGCCTTATGAAGCAAAAATCCTCATTATCATCATTGGAATTTGGTCAATATTAGGAATATGCATATTAGGATCATCAAGTTGGTGGGTGGCTAGTAGGGAAATGGGAAATTGGGCTTACTTCTTAAAAAAACAAATCATTTGGACAATTCCAGGAATTGGTATATTTTATTTCGTACTTAATACAAAGATTAGAAATCTTTTAAAGTTTTCAAGAATTATTTTTTATATTTTATTCTTTTTGATTTTCCTTACCAATCTTAATGGAATTACAGTTAATGGATCTTCAAGATGGCTAGTGCTTGGCAATTTACGTCTGCAGCCATCTGAATTAATTAAACCTTTTCTAATTCTAGAAGCTTCTAATCTTTTCGCACATTGGAATCTAGTAAAGAATGATAAAAAAATAATTTCAACAATAACCTTTGGTTTATTAATTTTATTAATACTTAAACAGCCTAATTTAAGTACTGCATCATTAACTGGAATTCTCCTATGGGTAATGGGTTTATGTGGAGGAGTAAAACTTAGCTCTCTTTGCTCATTTGCTTCAATAGGATTAATTACTGGATGTATCAGCATCCTTAATAACGAATATCAAAAACTGAGAGTTACTTCATTTATAAATCCTTGGAAAGATCAACAAGAAAATGGATTTCAATTGGTTCAAAGTTTATTAGCTGTGGGTTCAGGTGGTCTATTTGGCCAAGGTTTTGGACTGTCGATACAAAAATTACAGTATCTGCCGTTCATGTATACAGATTTTATTTTTGCCATTTTTGCGGAAGAATTTGGTTTATTGGG
Organism: Prochlorococcus sp. AG-355-P07; assembly: GCA_003280575.1. Lineage (GTDB taxonomy): Bacteria > Cyanobacteriota > Cyanobacteriia > PCC-6307 > Cyanobiaceae > Prochlorococcus_A. The sequence goes on from QCEN01000025.1 coordinate 2,041, forward strand.
ATGCACTTTATTCTTAGGATTTTTAGCAGTATTCTCTTATATAAGCCTAAGAATTAGTCTTAAGTGCAGGAACAATTATACAAAATTAGTTGCTATCGGATGTGGTGTGTTGTTGACAGGTCAATCAATAATGCATATTGCTGTAGCAACAGGTTCAATGCCTACAACAGGGTTACCACTACCTTTTATTAGTTATGGTGGTAATTCATTAATAGCTTCTTTTTTTATTGCAGGGATGTTAGTTAGATGTTCATTAGAGTCAACAGGATTTATTGGTATGATTAGTACACGAAAGATTCTTAATTAGTTAGAATTTAAAGGATTAAATATAAGCTATCGAATCATTTAATTTAGTTATTTCAGAATTATCTCAAAAGGGTAATCTGCTTATGCAGAACGGTCTTAATAGTCCTGGTCCATTTACTATATTTTTGGTTTTCAGCGCAGGACTTTTAACAAGTCTTGGGCCATGTTCATTATCATTACTGCCAGTGACTATTGCTTATATAGGCGGAACAGAGAAAAATAAATTTAAACTTATTAGTTTTTCAGGAGGTGTAGTTTTTTCGCTTGTTGCACTAGGCGCTGCGAGTGGATTCTTAGGTAAAATATATGGGCAAATTCCATCTTATTACACTTCATTTGTTGCCCTAATAGCAATAATAATGGGTTTAAATTTATTAGGAATTCTAAAGTTTCAGTTTCCGAATGGACCTGATATAAAAATAATTGAAGATAAAATACCAACATTTATAGCGCCTTTTGCCATAGGGACTACTTTTGGACTTACTTCTTCACCTTGCATTACCCCAGTTTTAGCAACTCTTTTGGCTTGGGTATCGCATGCTAAAAACCCGATAATATCTATTATTTTTTTATTTTTCTTTGGGATAGGCCAAGTAACCCCATTAGTCATTGCAGGAGCTACTGCAGAAAACTTAAAGCAATTTTTAGCTCTTAGAAAATTTAGTCAAATAATTCCGACTTTAAGTGGGATATTTTTAGTTTCCCTAGGGTTGTTAAATTTATTTTCAAATTGGATTTAAATGATTATTTTTAAGAATCTAATTTTAAAAATATCCAGTTTAAGATTCGCTATATCGCTGATAATCTTCATTGCTATTGCCAGTGGAATAGGCACTTTTATACCTCAAGGTAGTAATAAAGAATTCTATATTGATAATTTCGATAGTGCTCCCATTTTTGGATTTTTAGATGGAGAAAAAGTCTTAAAACTTCAATTGGATCATATATATACAAGCTTTTGGTTTTTATTTACATTAATTCTTCTTTGCATTTCTCTGGCGGCTTGTAGTTTCAGGAGGCAAATTCCTTCATTAAAAGCTTCATTAAAATGGATTGAATATAAGAGCGAAAAAAAATTTAGCAAACTGCAACTAGCTACAAGTCATCCAATCAATCAAGATGGAGAACATATATCAAAAGTAGATTTATTACTTAAAAAAAAAGGATGGAAAACATACAAATTTAATAGTCATATTTCTGCAAGAAAGGGGTTAATTGGAAAAATCGGTCCTTTAGTTGTACATATCGGATTAATAGTCTTACTTATAGGTTCAGCATATGGAAGTTTTACAAGTCAATCAAAAGAACAATATTTACTGCCTGGAGAAACTTTAGATCTTGTTAATGAGAGCACAAACTCAAAAGCTAATGTGAAATTAGTCGATTTTTCTATAGAACGTGAAAGTGATGGTGTGCCCAAACAGTTTATCTCAAAATTAAATTTTTCTTCTGAAGATCTAAATTTAAATGAAATAAAAACAACCAAAGTTAATCACCCAATCAGGTTTAAAGGATTAACTATTTATCAAGCAGATTGGGCAATATCAAATGTTGTTTTAGAAATAGATAATATCCTTTATCAATTACAATTAAAGGAGATTCCAGAAATTGGTAATCAAGTTTGGGGAGTTTTAGTTGAATTAGGATCGGAGACTAAAAAAAATTTCCTTTTAACAATAGATAATGAAAATGGTCCACTTAAAATTTCGAATATAGAAAATTTTTCCGGGAATAATCTCTATATCAATGACGAGCCTTTAGAAGTTAACTCTTCAAAAGTATCTCTAAAAAAAATTATCTCCAGCAGTGGCTTAATAATTAAAAATGATCCCTCGATACCATTTATCTACTTTTCTTTTATCTTAATTATTTTCGGCACAGTAATAAGCCTTATACCAACTAACCAATTATGGATTCTTGTAAATAAAGAATCACAAAAGCTATCCATAGGAGGGTTAAGCAATAAAAATTTAGTTGGTTTTAAAAAAGAATTTTTTGAATTATTAGAAGAAATTAAAAATTTTTAATTTTTTTTCTGTCCACTAAAAATATCTAATTGCATAGAAACATTCCCTCTAGGATTAAATGCAGCATTTAAATGTATCCAGTGAGGTGAGCCTGCGTTCACTAAATCATCCATAATTCTATTAACAACTTCCTCATGTGATATTTTCATATCTCTAAAATTATTAATATAAAGCTTTAAAGACTTCAACTCATAGACTCTCAAATTTGGTTGATAAACAATATTTAACTTTGCGAAATCTGGATAGCCAGAAAAGGGGCACTTACATGTGAATTCAGGTAACTGGATAGAAATTTCATAAATTCTTTTCTTATTTGGATTCTCAAAACAAATTATTTTTGACTCTTCAATAATTCTCTCACCATATAATGGTCTTTGTGTCGAATCATCTAATTTAGCTGTATTCATTATTTAGTAGAACTTATTTACTAAACCTATATAAAAAGATCAAAATTCGCAAAATTCGCAACAAGCCTAAGTATTACAATTGACTAAGTCAAAACCTGTGAAATCTTGTTTTTGTATCAGTTGTAACAATCATAACGCCATTCAAAGGGGTTATATGTGTTTAGTACAAAGACAAAATTTAATGGACATTTGTTTGATAACTATCGATAACAACTTAAATAAATCCCTTCAACCAAAGAGTGCAATTGGAATGTTATGGCTTCAAACACACTTTGAAAATGATCAGTGGGAAGCATTATCAAATAGTACAGTAATTATTTCTGAGGAAAACTCCAAATTTTTAATTGAAGATGCCATAAATGCAGGGCTTGATATTAAATGTTTTTCTGATATTTCAATGATGGATCTTTTCCAAAAAAACAATTAAAATAATAATATTCAAGATCTTATCATGAAGAAAATTGAGGCA
>QCEN01000026.1 GCA_003280575.1 Prochlorococcus sp. AG-355-P07
TGCTGGCAAACCGTCTTTTGTAGAGTTCCTTAGGCTAGAGATAATTAATTCTCTAAATAAAATTAATGACAAAGACCAGAAGGGTATAAAATTATTTTTACAAAGGAAGGTCAAAGGAATTAAATAGAATACTTTATCGCTTAAGGGATCAAGGATAGCTCCTAATCTGGTTTTTAGATTAAGTTTCCTTGCAATTAAACCGTCAAAATAATCAGTTAAAACTCCAATAATAAATAATATAAAGACATAAAAAGGTCTGTTAATTTCTAAAAAAAATATTAATGGAAATACAAGGAAAAGGCGAGATATAGATAATAAATTGGGAATATTCAATGCCAAATTCTTAAGATTTTTTTTAATAACAAATTAGTTTTTGTATATAAAACATATTACACTCTCAACAAGCTTAAATTTTTAATAAAAAATTATTAAATGGTTTTTGATGCTAGATTCTAAAATTTAATTTAAATCTGAATCCTAAAGATTATAAACTCAACTTCTCTTTATGAATGATGATGTTTTATATTACAAAATTATTCCTTATATCTAATGCAGCCTCATAGCCTAAAGCTATCTCCAGAATCTGATTTGATAAATTCAATTAAAGAATATTCTTTATCGAATAATTTATACGGGTATGTTTCTGGAGTGGTTGGTAATCTTAGAACAGTTTGTATTCAATGCCCAGGTAATCAAGAGATAAATAAATTTGAAGGAAATCTAGAGATAGTTTCTTTAAACGGACATTTTAATAAAGGAGATGTTCATTTACATTTGAGTTTTGCAGATGAGGGATGTAATGTGTTTGGCGGGCATCTTGAGGAGGGATGTGTTGTAAAAAAAGGTACTGATATATTATTACTTTCTTTTGAACAGAAAATTATTAATATCTCGAATCATGATTTAATCACTAATGAATTACGTGTAAAAGCATATATTTTAAAGGATTGTCCTTGGTCTAAAAGAGCAATTAGGTTGCTTAATTCTTTATCTATTCCTCATGAAGTTGCTCTAATTGACAATGATGAGAGCTTTCAAAAAATTATGGCTCAAAGTAGCCATAATACTTTCCCTCAAATATTTTTGGATAATAAATTTTTTGGAGGATATGATGAACTTTCAGAACAAGCAAAATTGGATAACTTAATTTCATTTAAGTAATCTCAATTTTAACCATCACGATTAGTAAGCTTTTCAGCAACTAATTCGTCCTCTAATTGCTTTATTAATCTTGATACAAGACTTTGAAATTCTGGTTGACAGCCTTTAAATGCAGCTTTATGTCTTATTGGCTCATTTCTAGTTCTTAAATCCGTAAGCATTAATGTTAATGCGTCAATTTTGGGGTTTATTTTCATAGTTTTATTCTATATATTTACATCTTTTAAATCATTTGCATAGCTTTTTTAAAAGATATCTTTTTATTATCATTCGAACTTGTTACTTCTATTAATTTGTCTATGGATTCTTTGTTTTTTAAAGAATCTATACAACATTGTGCTACTAATCTTCTTGGGATTGATCCATTAATTTGTGTATCCTCCTTTGAATAATTGATACTTTCAGATTTAATATCTTCATTTTCCTTTAACCCTCCAGGTCTAATAATAGTCCATTCGAAATTTGAATTTCGTAGAAAATTTTCACCTATTTTCTTCCAAATAAGAATTAAACCAAACAAGTTTAATGGGTGAAATAACTTTCCAGTACAAAGAGAACTTACTAAAATAACTCTCTTAATGCCAACTCTTTTGCAACTCTCCAATTGTCTATATACCCCTAAGGCATCAACCTTTGCAGGACCGGTTAAATCTAATGATGCTCTCGCACCAGTAGCAATTATTAAAGCATCAATACCGTTAAACGCTTTATCAAGTTCTTTTTTATTATCTAATGAAACTCTAATTGTTTCCAGACTCTCTAGACCTTTGGAAACTTTTGAATTCTTTCTAATAACTTGTCTAACTTTATATCCTTTCTTAACGGCCTCTTCAGTAATTCGGTAACCTGTTTTCCCAGATGCACCTGTAATTGCTATTTTCATGATTTAAAAACTAAATAATTTTTTATTATATTAATTTCTTAGGGTTTTTTGCATATAAATTTCTTTTTTCTTTTTGGGTAAAGAGTGCGACATAAATAACATTTTGTCCCATCACAGCCTCTTGCAGTGCAGTATTCTCTCCCATAAAAGATTATTTGCAAATGTAAGGTATTCCAATCATTAATGGGAAATATTTTTTTTAGGTCTTTTTCTGTTTGAACTACGCTATCTCCATTTGATAGACCCCATCTTTGTGACAACCTGTGTATGTGAGTGTCGACTGGGAAAGAGGGAATTTTGAACACTTGAGACATCACAACTGATGCTGTTTTATGACCTACTCCTGGAAGAGATTCAAGCTTCTCAAAAGAATCTGGGACCATACCATTATGCTTCTCAATCAATAGTTTAGATAAGTTATAAATGTTCTTTGATTTTTGATTGGATAGACCTAAAAATTTAATGTATTCGTAAATGCCATTAATACCTAGCTGCATCATTTTTTCTGGATTATCTGCAACCTTAAATAAGCTTTTTGTTAATTCATTAACTTTCTTATCTGTTGATTGAGCACTTAAAACTACGGCGACTAGAAGTGTATATGCATTTGTATGATCAAGGGGTATTGGAGGCGATGGATATAGCTTTTTGAGTTCCTTGCGTATTATTTCTGCTCTTTCAGACTTTCTCATTAAATTTGAAGATAAAATGGTGTATAAAATTATACAAGGGATATGTTAGGGGAATATTTTCTGCTAATTTAATATATTTGAATAAGAAAAACTTGGTGAAAAATGATGCGTTAATAATTGATGATTTGCATCATAAATATGATAAGCAAGAATGTTCAAATTGGATATTAAACAAAATTAACCTGAAAATTGAAAGTGGTGAATTGTTAGGTTTGCTTGGTCCTTCTGGTTGCGGAAAAACTACCCTTTTAAGATTAATCGCGGGTTTCGAATATCCCTCTAAAGGGAGAATTTCTTTAAATGATAAGGAAATTTCAAGTATGAAAAAAATTCTTAGTCCTGAGAAAAGAAATATTGGTATGGTTTTTCAAGACTATGCACTTTTCCCCCACTTAACTGTTTTGGAAAATGTAATGTTTGGTTTAAAAAACAAAAAAGACAAATCTAGAGTTGATTATTTACTAAATGTTGTTGGTCTTAATAGTTTTGTTGGAAGGTACCCACATGAATTGTCTGGAGGCCAAAAACAAAGACTCGCAATTGCAAGAGCTCTTGCTCCAGGGACAAATTTTATTTTGTTAGACGAACCTTTTTGTAGTCTTGATATGCATGTCAAACTAAAATTGAGAAGTGAGCTCCCTAATATCCTAAAAGGTTGTAATGCAAGTGGATTGATGGTTACTCATGATCCCGAAGAAGCAATGTCAATTTGTGATAAAGTCGCCGTTATGAATAAGGGGAAAATACATCAAATTGATACACCAATTAACCTTCTAAATAATCCTAAGACCATATTTGTTAGTAGTTTTATTTTGGGCAATAATATTATTAATCTCAGAAAAAATGGAAATTCATATATTTCTTGTTTAGGGGAAATAAATAGTTCGGAGTATTTAATCAATACAAGTATCAAAAGCATGTCAATTTCGCCTAAATATATTTCAATTAAAAGATCAGAATCTGGTGATGCGATTGTTTTATCTAAAGAATTTCTCGGAGAATTTCTTATTTATAAAGTATCTATTAATGACAACATCTTAAGGGTTAGAACTAATATAAATAATCTTCTAAATACTGGAGATAAATGTTCTCTTTCTATAAATAAAAATAGTCACTATTTTTTATATCCTGGCGCACATAAGGTATATTTATAAACTTAAATTATAAGCAATTACACTTTCCCCCCTTCCAATTTGAGCATTTTTTCTTTTTACATTTCTTTTTTTTATTTTTATATATTTTATTAGTTAATAGCAGTTCAGAAAAACTGTACTCTAAATTCATTTATAGTATTGAGATTGATTTTCATTATCATATTATTTAATTTAATTTAAAGGGTAAGTTAATTACTAATTTATACAAAATGTTGTATTATTTATATAGTTTCTTTTTTAGTAATGAACGAAAATAATCTAAAGGTAAAGAAATTAATTAATTTTGGACCATCTGGAAGAGCTGTTGCACAACCAATTGACAAAAATTTATTGGATAACATTTTTGAACATCTAACTATGGAAAGATATGCAAATGTGCAATATTTTTCTATATACCTCTGGTTTCAGGAAAGAGATTTAAATGGTTTTGCGTCACATTTTCTAAATGAGTCACAAGGAGAAATGGAACATGCACAAAAATTTGCAGATTATTTAATCGCTAGAGGACAGAGCGTAAAATTGGATGAACTCCCCGCACCTGTTCAAACATGGGAATCAATTGAGGATTTAATTTCTTTTTCTTTCAATATGGAGGCTGATTTAACTTCATCTCTACAACAACTTTATTCTATTTCAGAGAGAATTTCAGATACAAGAACCAACGTATTTTTAGAT
>QCEN01000027.1 GCA_003280575.1 Prochlorococcus sp. AG-355-P07
GGATTGAATACTGGCAATTCTTACCTATTACGCCAACTGATTCTACAGGGTCTCCATATAGTTCACCATCAAGTTTTGCCCTAAATCCATGGTTTCTCGATATGGATGATTTAATCGAGAAAGGTTTTATCTTCACTTCAAAAAAAGAAGAATTAGGACTTATAAATCAGAATAAAAATTATTTTGATTTTAATCTAGCAAATACTTTTTCAGAAAAATTAGGCACCCTCCTTTTGCAGGGTTGGAGTTCACAATCTGAGGAGAGAAAAAATGATTTTTATAAATGGACTAGTGAGAATTCTTGGGTCGAAGATTATTCAACATTTACTGTAATAAGAGAAGAGTTTAATATGATTCCCTGGTGGCAATGGCCTAAAGAATTTAAATTAAAAAATAACAAATTTTTAAAATCATGGGCTAAGAATAAAAGTGAAAAAATACTTATTAAAAAATTAATACAGTGGCATTTAGATAAGCAATGGAAAGATATTAAAAACTTTGCAAAATTATGTAATGTTAATTTAATAGGAGATTTGCCATTTTATGTCTCTTGGGATAGCGCTGATGTATGGAGTAATAAATCACTATTTTCAATTTTTAAAAATGGAGATTTAATATTTCAAAGTGGTGTACCGCCAGATTATTTTTCATCTACAGGACAATTATGGGGAACCCCTACTTACTTTTGGTCAAAACATAAGAACACTAATTTCAATTGGTGGAGGAAAAGATTTAAAAGGCAATTTGAACTTATGGACCTGTTGAGACTTGATCATTTCAGAGGTTTAGCTGGTTACTGGAGAGTGAATGGCAACTCTAAAACAGCAATTTATGGGAAATGGATAAGTTCTCCAGGAAAATCTCTTTTAAAAAAACTAAAAATTGATTTAGGGACAGAATATCTACCAATTATCGCAGAGGATTTGGGAGTAATAACCCCAGATGTAGAAAAATTAAGGGAAAATTTCGAACTCCCTGGAATGAAAATATTACAATTCGCTTTTGATGGAAACAAAGACAACCCATATTTACCTAGGAATATAAACGGAGAAAATTGGGTTGTTTACACAGGAACACATGACAACTCTACTTCTATATCATGGTGGGATTCTTTAGAAAGTAACTCACAAAAAAGAATAAGAGATGAGTATAAATTTTCAAAAGATCCTTCATGGAGTTTAATTGAAATTGGTATGAAAACAGATGCCAATCTCTTTATAGCTCCCATACAAGATATATTATCTCTAGATGACTCAAGTAGATTAAATATACCTGGCACCACAAAAAATAACTGGAAATGGAAGTTGAATCGAAATTTAGAAGAAATTGAAGACAATATTGCAATTTTTAGTGAGTTAGGAAGTAAATTTGGAAGGACCAGAAAATAAGAATTTTGAAGTTTATTTTTCTATATTTTTGTTTTCAATATTTTGAATCTCAATAATATTGACATTTAAAATAAAATTTCTCTTTAATATAAATAAAGTTAGTACTAATATAAAAAAATATAGTAGAGTACCTTGCCAAGTATTAATAAGGTCAAATTTATTTATAAGAAAATTTGTTTTTTCTTTCTTAAAATTTTCTCTTTCTTTGGTTGCTAATTTTACTAATGTATTTTTTTTTAATATTAAGCATTCCTCTAGTTTTATTAAGATGGATCTTATAAAAGGAAACTTTGGTCTAATATTTTTTGCATTATTTTCAATAGAATTTATTGTTTGTGCAGGTATTTTTGAAATCCTTGATAGTTCTTGTATTGTTAGGTTTTGTTGAATTCTCGCTTCTTTTACTATTCTCGCAATTTCTTCATAACCATCAATCAATTCAAAATTCAAGATTTCATTATTTTCAATTTTTTTATTAATAAAAAAAATTTTTTTCAATATATTCATTCTATATTTGCAGATTTATTAAGTCTTTGACTATTTACTTTTTAGAAATAAGTATTTGTTTTATTTTAAACAATTAAAAATCATAAGCAAATTTTAAATTATAAATAAAAACTATACTGGAGAAATAATATTTTGAACTGCACTTTTTGCAATATTAAAAGGGCTAAAAGTATCTCTAATTAAATATAAGAGTTTTTTTGCATCAGTAAATTCTAATTTATCATCTTTGATAAGGCTTAAAAGAAGATTCTTCCGAACTTCAGATCCCTTCTTACTTATAAATAATTTCAAACCTGCATTAGCAACTGGAATGAGATCCGAATTAATATTTTCAGAATCTTTAAATAAAATATTCAATAAACTTTCAACTTTTTCTATTTGAATTCTACCTTTATTATCAAAAACAACTTCTAAAAGAATTTCTAAAATCTCTTCAGAATTATCAGTAAGAAGTTTTTTGGCTATATAAGGGTATGCTACATTTAGAATTTTAAATTCAGGATCTAGTCTTAATGCTAAACCTTCTTGACTAACAACTGCTCTAATTATTAATGCAAATCTACTTGGCACTCTAAATGGATAAGAATACATTAGTTTTGAAAATTTATCAGTTATGTTTTTTAGGTTAAAATTTCCTACCTCAGCATTTAGGGATCCGTTTAAAACTTCTTTTAATGGTTCAACAAGTTTTTGAAGGTCTTGATCTTCGGTTAAAAAACCTAATTTTTGGAAATCTTTTGCAAGAAGAAAATATTCTTCATTTATTATGTGTACAATTGCTTTAATGAGAGTAAGTCTATCTGAATTTGTAATTGTATCCATCATTCCAAAATCAACATAAGCTAAATTACCAATATCTGCGTTTCCTCCTTTTAAAGCAAACATATTGCCAGGATGTGGGTCTGCATGAAAATATCCATATTCAAATAATTGCTGTAGACCACTAATTACACAAGTTTTTATAAAAGAAGAAGGTATTAAGTTATTTTGCTTCAATAAAGCTCTGTCTCTTAATTTAACTCCATCAATCCAAGAGGTTGTGATAATCAATTTGGAAGAAAAAGTTTTCTCTAATTTAGGGATAAAAACATTGGGATTATTTTTGAATAAATCTGCGAACTTTAAGGCATTTTCACCCTCTTTTTCGTAGTCAATTTCATTAAAAAGTGCTTTTCCAAATTCATCTATTATTTCTCCTATGCCAACACCAATATTTAATGGTAAAAAAGGTGAAAATAAGTTCGCTAAAAGCCTCAATATAACGACATCTCTCCTTATAAAAAAGTGCAAATTGGGTCTCTGGACCTTAACTGCTAGATAAGAATTATCTTTTTTTGCTTTGTAGACTTGTCCCAAGCTTGCTGAAGCAATAGGACTATCTGGAAACTCATCAAATAATTCTTGAGCGGATGCCCCAAGTTCATCTTCGATTATTTTTAAAGCAATTTTATGGTCAAATGGTGGGAGATTATCTTGTAAGTTTGTTAACTCTGTAAGCCAGTCTTGCCTAACAAGATCTGGTCTAGTTGAAAGTGCCTGTCCTAATTTTATGAAACATGGTCCTAAATCTGTTATTACATCAAAGAGATATTTTGAGATATTTTTCTGTACATTTTTATTTTTACTGTTACCTTGAAAAAAGAGTCTTAAAAAAAGAAAAATAAAAGTTAAAAGGATATATAAAACTCTTGGTATAAAAATCCATGGTCTCAAAAGCAACCAAATTAAGTCACCTTTTGCAGAGTATTTCAAATAACTTTGTGCCATTAAATTTTTTTAAAAAAATCAAAGAAAAATCACACTCAGCTTATTCTATATACCTTATTAATACTTTATGAGGATTTCATCTTTTCTAACTAAAAAGTTTTAAAAGTCACTTTTCTTTCCTGCACATAGCAGAGGGGCAGCTCTACCAAATAGAATAGTGAAATTATTAAAAAGTCCACCTGGATATTGGGACTTGCCAGAACTTCCAGAGATAGGTTCACCAATATCCCAAAGCGGAATAATTGCTAAATCTCAAAGAGAATTATCTGAAAAATTTGGGGCGAAAGGATGTTTTTTTGGAGTTAATGGAGCTTCTGGATTAATACAATCAGCGGTAATTGCAATGGCAAATCCAGGCGAAACTATCCTGATGCCTAGAAATGTTCATATAAGTGTTATTAAAACCTGTGCGATGCAGAATATACTTCCAATATTCTTTGATCTAGAATTTTCCTCAGAGACTGGCCATTACAAACCAATTACAAAAATCTGGTTAGAAAATGTATTTAAAAAATTAAATTTTAATAAGAATAAAATTGTAGGGGTAATTCTTGTGAGTCCCTCTTATCAAGGTTATGCAGGAGATCTAGAGCCTTTAATAGATCTTTGTCATCAAAAAAATTTACCTGTTTTAGTTGATGAAGCACATGGTTCTTATTTTCTTTTTTGTGAAAACCTTAATTTACCAAAATCTGCTGTATCATTAAACGCTGATTTAGTCGTTCAATCGTTGCATAAGTCACTAAATGGTCTAACTCAAACGGCCGTGCTTTGGTACAAAGGGAATCTAATAAATGAA
>QCEN01000028.1 GCA_003280575.1 Prochlorococcus sp. AG-355-P07
TAAGGTCATTTCTTTATATTGGAAGATTCCCTCTAAATTCATTTTCATTTTCATTAAGAATTTTTTTTAGTGTTTTTATTCCTATTGCTTTTATAACTACAATTCCTTCTGAAGTTTTTCTAGGACTTTCTCAATTGTGGAAAATATTGCTTGAAGTTGCTATTGCTAATATATTTCTTATTACTTCAAGAAAATTCTGGTTATTTGCATTAAAATTCTATTCTTCAGCATCTAGCTAACTATTATTTAATAACCTCTCTGCAAAAATCCCAAATTTGTTGTTTACTTTTCAAATTAGAGAGCCTAGATAATTCCTTAAAATGAGGTTTAGATTTTTCAATAGATAAAAGTCTACAATTGTATTCAATTTTATGATTTCTAGATATGATTCCTAATTTAAATGCAACATCACAAAGGAAAATTATTAAAGTGAGAAAAAAAACTACACCGAAAAATATGGAAAATGCTTTTGAATAATTTTCTTTTTCAGTTTTTAATTCAAACTTCATTATTTAACTATATGCTGAGGGCACTTAATTGCAGCAATAGCAACAGCCGTAACTTTAAAATTTTCTGACTTCTCAATAACCTTTTTAACCTCTAATGGTCCATATTTATTACTTGCATCACTGTATGAAAGAAGTAAAGATTTATAGTTATCATGACCTAGATTTCTATATTCACAGAAATTATCCCCAACATAATTCAAAAGAGTTAGTAAAGTTAATTCAATCATTAAAGCTTTTTACTAGCTAAGTTCTTACGAATGATACTGTGCAGGACATTTTTAACAAGTAAAATTATCAAAAACATTTGAAATCATAAAATAAGATATTTACGCATAAACTTTAAAGTTACAAAATTATTTCAGAATTTTTAAATTTACATATAAGAAAATCATTAAAGCACTATCTGTAGTGTTTAAAGGGTATTTTATTTGCACTACAGATAGGGGGTTGCTTTTTTTTAGAAATTGGTTTAAAAATAGAGTTCCCCATCACCCGGCCCCACATATGTGAGGCCTTTTTTTATGGTTTTTAAAATAGGGTCTCTCTAAAAGAATTATTTAATAATATGAGTTATTAATTAGCCTCATTGATAATGAATAAATAATTAATTTATTTTTAAACTAATAAACTTGTTTTAGGATTTTTTTCAAAATTGAACTGCTACTATCAATTAATTTATAAAAAACTTTTTATGGATTTAATCAATAAGCTAATACCAACCAAAATGCAGACTGTTATGAAAGTTTTCTTAATTAGAATATTTCCATTTAATTTTGATAGATGAGCCCCAAAATATCCTCCTGTAAAGGAACCAATTATTAATACTATCAAAATATTTGAAGGAACCGATCCTATTCTTGCTAAAAATACAGCTCCGACAAAATTCCAAAAAATCCCAACAGTGAAGAACGTCATACTTATAGCTCGTAGAAAATCCATTTCAAAAGTTTTTATTAAAAGTATTGTTACGAGCAATCCAGTTCCTGAAGAAATAGAGCCATTTAATATGCCTATAAGAAAAATAAAAATTAAAAATCTAATTTTATGAACAAATTTAAGCTCATTATTCCCAGATGATAAGCCTAAATCTGGTTTAAGGAATGAGTAAAAAGCTAATAATATTGATATTATTCCTAGAATTAAGTACAAATACTTTTCTGATATATATTCAACTATAGAAGAGCCTAAAATTACTCCAGGTAATCCAAAAATTAAAATTTGCCAAGCAACACTTATATCATTACCTAAAGATTTGTAATTTCTTAATGAACCCCCTATTCCTAGTGCTACTGTTGCTAATTTATGACTAGCGAGAGCCTGATAATAAGGCATTCCAGATAAAATTAACGCAGGCAGTTGTAATAGTCCTGCTCCTCCTCCAGAAATCGCTGAGAAAGTATTAGAAAAAAAGGATATCAAAAAGATATAAAAACTTTTAAATATAAAATGATCAACACTCCCTAATAATTTTGTTAATAGATAAGGCATTAAATACAAATCCTAGTAGTTTAATGAGTAAAAAAATATTCTTTTGATAAGAAACATTAGACTTAAAAAATTTTTATTTTATCTTTTTAAATCATAGTTTAAAAAAAACTGTTATTATCAAAAAAAACTTTCAAGAATATTATGCATAGACAAGATGCAATTTACCTTGATCAGTTTTGTCCAAAGATAAGTAATAAAAATTGGAGAGAGTCACTTAATAAACTTACTAAGTTTAAATGTATTTATTGCGGTAAACCATCAGAATCACTTGATCACCTTCATCCAATGTCTAAAGGTGGTATTAGTAGTACAAGTAATTGCGTCCCATGTTGTTTGTCATGTAATGGTAAGAAATCTGATTCGGAGGTTCTTAGTTGGTACAGAAAACAAAATTTTTACGATCCCCGAAGGGCTATGGCGATACGAGCATGGTTTAATGATGATTTAAAACTAGCATCAGTTCTTTTAAACTACTTAAATTAAATAATGAAAAAATAAATTTATTAAGCTTCGGTAGATATTTTTGTATATGGTGGTTGAGTAGGATCTTTTTTTGGTAGATAATTTATATATGTTTAAATTATTCTTTTATTATATGAATTTATTTTATTGCTGAAAATTGAAATGCTAGTATAGTCTTCTTTCCACATTATTGGCGAATCTATAATCTTTCTCTCTGGAGACTTTACTGAAAAAATCAATCCAAACACAAAAAGAATAGTAATCAAAATTATAGTCAATACTAATTTATCTGAAATATTATTCATTAAAATCTAATCTATCTTGAAAAATTTTTATCAGGAGTGGTTTTTTCGTAAATTTCTAGAAAATATGATTTAAAATAATCAACTCCTTCCTTTCCAATTAATCCAAATGACCATCCACATTCATTTACTACTTGCAATGAAATTTGATTTGCCAAGTCATTTTTCTCTATCCATTTTTTCTGTGGATTGTAAGAGAAAGATATAATGTTTTCAGTTTTTACAATAGCTGATTTCATTGCTTCATCTTTAGAAAAACCATTTTGAATAGCATTGCAATATTTCTTAGAGAAATTATTGGAGATCCTATTCTGTAGCAAACTAACACTAGGGTCGGAGGTATCAAAAGCAAAACCTACTGCAGGTTTTAATTGGAAAATTATAAATAAAAGTAATCCAAAAAAGAATTTTAACAACAGTTATAAATGAACACATTTAATTAACATCATAGTATTTTAAAATTGTCTTTTCAATTAAATCGGATAATTATTAAAAGCTTATTTAATTTCAATTTATTAAAAATTAAAAGTATTGCGATAAGTTCAGTAATAATAGTCAGAGGTTTATTTGACTATTTATATGTACGAATCATTGATGACATTGCTATTTTTTCCTGATTGGACAAATGGACTACCTTCAGATTTCTTAATTCTTCATTTTTTTGTAGGAGCTGTGATTTTTCCATTCAACATGATTCATGCTAGAGCAAGAAAAATTGACAGCCAAAACCCTCAGGAAGCAGCTAATGGGTATAAAAATTCTGACAATGCAACATTTTTTGGATACGAAGAAATTAATTAGATTTCCATAAATTTCTTTAAGGAATTAGTTTATTGATGATAATTTTTCTAAATGCCGCTTTAGATCTCAAAATTTTCAGTCCTAGTGAACCTATTGGAATATTGATTATTACTATAGGA
>QCEN01000029.1 GCA_003280575.1 Prochlorococcus sp. AG-355-P07
GAGTCTCTTCCTCTTCAGATACTCGGATTCCTCCGAATAATCCTCCAATTACAGACCAGGCAATCCAACAAGTAACTAGTGTCCAAATAGCATACGCCGCGGCACCAAGAGCTTGAACTAGAAGAAGGGTAATACCTCCACCATTGAACAATCCCATACCTGCTCCATCACCTTGTACAGCTGTACCCCAAAGACCGATAACTACAGTGCCCCATACACCACAAACTCCGTGAACAGAGAATGCACCTACAGGATCATCGATCTCAGCGGCATCAAGTGCTGCAACAGAAAATACAACGATAATTCCTCCAACTAGTCCTGCGAACCAGGCTCCAGCAAGAGTCATATCACCACAACCAGCAGTGATACTAACCAAACCAGCAAGGATACCGTTAATTATCATTGTAAGGTCAGGCTTACCAGAAGTTAATGTTGAAACAATAGTTGCACCAATAGCTCCAGCTGCTGCTGCTAAAGTAGTTGTTACAGCAACATATGGAACCCATTGATCCATAGCAAGTTGAGAACCGGGGTTAAATCCGTACCAACCTATCCATAGGACTAATGCACCTAGAGTAGCTATGGCCATATTGTGTCCTGGCATAGCTTGTGGTTTCCCATCAGAGTATTTGCCAATTCTTGGTCCAAGAAGCATAGCTCCTACAAGACCTGCCCATGCTCCAACTGAGTGAACAATTGAAGAACCAGCAAAATCAACAAAACCTAAAGAATCAAGCCAACCACCATTCCATTTCCAGCTACCAGCAATTGGATATATAAATGCAGTTAATACAACAGCAAAAACAACAAATTCTCCAAATTTAACTCTTTCAGCAACAAGACCGGAAACGATAGTTGCCGCAGTTCCTGCAAAAGCAGACTGGAACAAGAAATCAACAGTTGGGACTAATCCAGCATCAGTCACCATATCTGCAGTAACTGTTGGATCAAAAAATAAGCCGCCAAAATAAAGCCAACCGTCAGCAACGCTTCCTCCGTACATTAATGAATAGCCGATAAACCAATAAGAAGTTACAGCTAGAGCAAATACAAAGAGGTTTTTAGCAAGAATGTTAACTGCGTTCTTAGAACGGCACATACCTGCCTCAACCATAGCGAAACCGGCGTTCATAAAGATCACTAGAATAGTAGCGATCAAAAGCCATAAATTGTTAGCAAGAAAAGCTGCATTCAACTCAGGTAAATCAGCTGCGTGAGCTGAAAGATTAAAAATTCCAAAACCAAACAAAGCTAGGGGAACAGTTGCAAGCCACAACATAGAGCGGTTTGAACTAAATCCTCGAATACTCCTCAAAAGGAGCATAGGCCCATTAACAAGACTTGCATCTTGAAGCTTGGACCTAGAGCGCCTTTGAGGCGTTTGCAAAGCAGTGGTCATAAAAAAAAATTAGATCTGCAAAAAAACAGTTTTACTGTTTCCTTTCAAAATTAAATTTATTCAAAAAACTTATCAGTGTCTAGTAGTTGTTGATACCAATTTTATAGTTGCACCTCAAAAAATTATTTGTTAGATTGAAAAACTTTATTTTAAGAAGTTTCAAAATATCAAGAATTTATTTATTTCAAAGGTTTAATTCCTCTCCATGATACGTGGTCTTTATGAAATTCAAAGGAACAAGGAATCGTTATCATTCCTGCACTTAAAGATTCTCTAAAAAGATTGCCGTATAAGGGATCTGCCTCGTCTCCGGGGGCAAAAAAACAAGCGTCTTTTCTTGTAATACAAAGTACTAATACACTTTTACTTTCAGGAATTAAATCCTTTAATTCTATGAGGTGCTTTTGGCCTCTTTTCGTTACTGTATCAGGGAATAGAGCTACATTTTCTCTAATCCAAGTCGTATTTTTAACCTCTATGTAAATGTTACGTTTATCAGGATTTGAAGATTTTGGAGTTAAAAAAAAGTCAATTCTGCTTTTTTTATCTTTTCCATAAGGAACTTCAGATTTAATTGTCTCAATTTCTCCTATTATTTCGTCAAGCAAATTTTTCTCAATAACCTTTTTGATTAACTTATTTGCAAATAAAGTATTTATACCAACCCAAACCTCCTCATTTTTTGCATCTAAAACACATATCTGTTCCCAAGTAAAAGGTAATTTTCTTTTTGGAGAAGGAGAAACACTTAGCCTTACCTTTGCTCCATCACTCAAAAGTCCCTTCATTGGGCCCGTGTTGGCACAATGAGCAGTTACTACCTCTCCACTCTCTAATTTTATATCTGCTAAAAACCTTTTATACCTCTTGATTAAAACTCCTTCAATTAATGGATCAAATTCAATTATCCGATCATTCATAAATATGTCGTTAGTTCAAAATCAAATATAATTGAAACTTAAACTTCTTGAAAAATTTAGACAAATCCAAATGCATTCATTTTTAAAAAATAATGTTTTTTCAATTTCATTTGGTACCAGTCTTAGTAAATTAGCTGGATGTATAAGACAAATATTTATAGCTGCTGCTTTTGGAGTTGGGGTAACGTACGACGCATTTAATTATGCTTATATAATTCCAGGTTTTTTGCTAATAATCATTGGAGGGATTAATGGTCCCTTACATAACGCAGTCGTTGCAGTACTAACTCCGCTTAACAAAAAAAATGGAGGGATTCTTTTAACTCAAGTAAGCATAAAACTTTCAATATTATTAATTGGTTTAGCTATATTGATATACTTTAATTCCGGTTTATTAATCGAATTATTAGCCCCCAATATAAGTTCGGAAGCTAAATCAATTGCCACTTACCAATTAAAAATACTTACACCTTGTATTCCTTTGTCCGGATTCATAGGTTTAAGCTTTGGCGCCTTAAATTCCCAAAGAAAATTCTTTTTAACAAGTATAAGCCCAGCGATAACAAGCCTAACTACTATTTTTTTTATTTTATTAAGTTGGATTTTCAACAGCGAAAATTCATATTCTCATCTATTTGATTACACGGGACTACTAGCTTTTGCAACTTTGACCGGAACTTTAATTCAATTTGTTGTTCAAATTTCGGAAATAAATAAAATCGGTCTCTTGAGATTAAAGTCAAACTTCCGATTATTTAATGATAAGGAAAGGCGGATTTTCAAACTAATTATTCCAGCATCTATCTCATCAGGTCTCAGTCAAATTAATGTTTTTATCGATATGTTTTTCGCCTCAAGTTTTCAAGGAGCAGCATCGGGACTAGCTTACGGAAACTTTCTTATACAAGCCCCATTAGGCATATTATCTAACTCTTTAATTTTGCCATTACTTCCTAAATTCTCTAAATTAAGAAGTGATAAAGAGTATATAGGCCTCCAAAAAAAATTAATCTCTGGAATAGAGTACTGTTTCTTTACAACTATTTTTTTAACCGCATTTTTCATAACATTTAATAATCAAATAGTACTGTTAGTTTTTCAGAGAGGATCTTTTGACTATTCAGCGGCTTTAAAAGTAAAGAATATATTAATTGCTTATTCAGTTGGCATACCCTTTTATCTTTATAGAGATTTATTAGTAAGAACTTACTATTCAATAGAAAAAACAAACTTCCCTTTTAAGTCATCATTT
>QCEN01000030.1 GCA_003280575.1 Prochlorococcus sp. AG-355-P07
GATAAACTCTGATACTACAGCTAAAATTTCAAAAAATCAAATTAATGCTCATTTAAATAAAAACTTTGAGCTAGTCCCAGATATTTTAAAAAAAATTAGTAAATCAAAAAAAGATAACCAAATTTTTGTAGGCTTTTGTGCTTTTACAGGATCTATTGAAGAAGCACGAATGATAATTAAAAAAAAGATTATCCAAAAGGGGTGTGATTATCTATTCGCAAATCCTATTGATCTTGAAGGCCAAGGATTTGGCTTTTTGGCACAAAATGAAGGTTGGCTATTCGATACGAACAATATGGAACACTACATTAACAAAACATCAAAAATTGATTTAGCAAATAAATTAATAACCAAAATTATTTCTTGAAAAAAATAAAAAAAATTTTTTAAATTGAATATTTTTGTAATCTTAATCATTAAAAATTATGTAATAGCTTAAAATAATGCCAGTTTTTTAAAATCTAAAAAGCTACGGGTTGTTTCGAGGATTTAAAAGTCCTATCTTTTATGGTCCTTTCCCTTGTAATATCCCTACTGAACTTATTAGATGACCTTTAATCTATCTTCACAGAACTTTACTGCAACTTTAAATTATGAGAATTCGTTCTTTTTTAGCTTTTGTTATTTCAATTTGTATAACTTTTGCTTACTTACCTGTTAAAACATTTGCTTTTTCTGAAAGAGGAAATGCACAATTCACAGATGTTGTTAATACAGGAAAAGCTAATGATTGCCCTACATTAGACTCATCTCTTATCGGATCAATATCTCTAGGGAATGGAGATAGTCTAAAAGGAATATGCATGCATCCAACAGAAGTTTATGTAAAAGTGCCAGGGACAAAACGAAAAGCTGCAGAATTTGTTTCTACAAAAATTATTAGTCCTAGAAATAACACCACTGTGACAGAAGTTTATGGAGATATAGATTCAGGAACTTTCACTGAAAAAGGTGGTATTGATTTTCAACTTATTACTGTATTAACTCCTGGTGGTTTAGAGGTGCCATTTGCATTCTCAGCAAAGGATCTTACAGCTGATTTGCCTTCATCTATTGAGCCAGGCACTCAGGTTAGTGGTTCAACATTTACACCTAACTACAGAACTGGTGATTTTCTAGATCCTAAGGCAAGAGCTAAAAATACTGGTGTTGAATATGCTCAAGGTTTAGTTGCATTAGGAGGAGATGACGAAGAACTTGCAAAAGAAAATATTAAAGTTGATGTAAACGGTACTGGCGTTATCACTCTTTCAATCAACAATGTTGATTCTGACACAGACGAATTTGCTGGTACTTTTGAAGCTATCCAACCTTCAGATACAGATATGGGTTCAAAGGATCCACTTGATGTAAAAATAATTGGGGAGCTTTACGGAAGAAAGGCATAAATCCTACTTAAGAGAAAAAGGGGGTTAAACCCCTCTTTTTTTTCAAAATTTTTCTTTATCAATTTAAAAATGGAATTGCAACAAAAAACTAAAACAGATACTAATGGACTAATACCGCCTTATGGAGGGGAACTAAAAAATTTAATTATCAAAGATAAAAATCTTAAAGAGGATCTTATCTCTAAAGCTACTTATGAGTTTGAATGTAGCGAAAGAAATGCATGCGATGCAGAACTTTTGATGGTGGGAGCTTTTTCTCCATTGGAAGGTTTTATGGATGAAAATAACTACAATTCGGTAATTAAAAATAATAGAAATACAAACGGGTTGCTTTTTGGCTTGCCTATTGTATTTGATTCAAATAATGAAAAAGTAAAAGCTGGTGAGACAATATTGCTTACTTATAAAAAACAAAATATAGCAGTTTTAGAAGTTAACTCTATATGGGAGCCTAACAAATCCTTAGAAGCTGAACTTTGTTATGGTACTAATTCTTTAGATCATCCTGCTGTTAAGATGATTTTTAACGAGAGAGGGAGATTTTATATAGGAGGAAGAGTTTATGGTTTCGAACTACCAATTAGAGAATTCCCCTGCAAAACCCCAGAAGAAGTTAGGTCTACACTGCCATCAAATCATGATGTAGTAGCATTTCAATGCAGAAATCCAATTCATAGAGCACATTATGAATTATTTACTAATGCCCTACTCTCAGATAATGTCTCCCCTAACTCAGTTATTTTAGTTCATCCAACTTGTGGGCCAACTCAACAAGATGATATCCCTGGAAAAGTTAGATATTTGACCTATAAAGAATTAGAAGGGGAAATATCTGATGAAAGAATAAAATGGGCTTTTTTGCCTTATTCAATGCATATGGCAGGGCCTAGAGAAGCTCTACAACATATGATAATAAGAAGAAATTATGGCTGCACCCACTTTATTATTGGTAGGGATATGGCTGGTTGTAAGTCGTCATCAACTGGTGAAGATTTTTATGGTCCATATGACGCCCAGAATTTTGCGAATCAGTGTGCAGATGAATTGATGATGCAAACTGTTCCTTCAAAAAATTTAGTTTATACGAAGGAAAAAGGGTACATAACAGCAGCAGAAGCTAAAGAATTTAATTATGAAATTATGAAACTTAGTGGAACTGAATTTAGAAAGAAATTGA